>NZ_JBHUIO010000009.1:330239-440034 GCF_042682745.1 Tumebacillus lipolyticus
GCATCTTTCAGCTTCGGCAGCTCTCCCTTTTTTAAGGGAATCATCAAATGCTGTGGTTTGCCTTTGCGATCATAAGCGGTGATCAACTGATCTTCGATCACGATCTTTTGAAATTCTTCCGGGCTAAATGCACGTCGTTTAAACATGCTTTGCAATTTGATCTGGTTGTGATCGATCTCAATGTACTGTTTGCGCAACAAAAATACGAGCAACATCACCGCCAGCACGCTCAACCCTGCTGCGATCGATACGGTGGTCGGATCTGTTTTTTGAATGGCATTGTTGATCCAGATGTACGGCGATACGGCTGCGATCGCAATAAACATCCAGTTGCGTTCCCCATCAAATCTCATCATTCTTCTCTCCTGATCTGTTGATTGTTCCTCCCCAGTATACCAAAAAGCTTGGCCACCAGCGATCAATCGTCCCGCAAACTCAGCACACTTTTTCGAACAGTTGAAAAAGGCGTTCCAACGTGTCGCTTCTCTCCGGCTCGCTCGTCGCTAGCAAACGTAAAAGCAACCTGATCCCCCTCGGAAGATCAGGTTGCCCACAACGATCGTTGTTCCAACAAAGGTGGAGTAGCGTTGTTGCCGACCGGCTGCTGGCTGTCGCGCCCCCCTCCGAACAAGGCGCAACTGCCGAAGAAGAGCACGATCAGAAGCAAAACGGGAAGCAAGATCAGCCAGGGATGACGGCGGGTTGAATAGCGAACTTTCCACAGGGGAGACCCCATCTTCATATGCTCGCCTCCTTCTCCCTACAATTGTATGCGAGAAGACGACCGTCTATCTTTCCTTCCATCTCCACTCCTGCCGTGTGCCTGTACGCGCTCATCACATAGACTGCTAAAGAGCAAACTTGAAAGGAGGTACACCTATGTGCCGTTATCACGCAGGCAATTGCAAGCAGTACGTCGGCCAGATGGTACAGGTTCAAACTCGTGATACCTACCATCGAGGCGTTGTGGATCGCATCACACGCAACGGTTTGTATCTGCGTCCGGTCGGCATGGCCTCCGGTGTGAAGGAAAATCAATTTGGTACGCTTGACTTGACCGCTCCAGAACTGCAAGCTGAGCATATTTTCTACGGAGGCTATCGAGGTTTTGGCGGCTACGGCTATGGGGGCTATGGCTATGGCTATGGCTTCCGCAACCCGGCAGCATTTTTCGTCCCGTTTTTGACAATCCTCGCGCTTTCCAGCCTGCTATTCTGGTAGATCAAAAAAGAGAGGGTCTGCTTTCGCTGCCCTCTCTTTTTGCACTTTATTTTTTCTTTTTCGGCTTCGCGTTGTTCGCAGACTGCATCCGCTTGGTTACTTGTGCGAGTTGCTTTTGATTGAGGTTCATGCCCATCGAGCGAGCCATCGCTTGAACCTCTTTGTCAGACATTTGCATGTTCTGCATCTTTTTCTTCAGGTAGTACACGCCGCCAAGAGCGCCGAGAATCAATCCTACCAATAATGTACCAATTGCGATTAGTGTGGTCACCATGCGTATGTATCCTCCTACATCTTTCCTTCTCAATCATGATACCATAGATCATCAAGTTTTAAAAAGCGTTTCGTATATGCCGAAGCTGCTGCACCTCATCGGTGCTTCGATCGAGATAGATGACGATCACGTCGAAACGGAAACGGTAGAAAGCTTGGGGTGTGGTGGAAAGAAAGCGAGTAGCGAGCTGACGGACCTGGCGCTGTTTACGCCAGTCGATCGATTCTTCAGCTGTACCAAAGCGGTTGGAAGTGGTGCGTGTGCGGACTTCGAGGAAAAGGAGCGTATCACCTTCTTGGGCGATAATATCAAGTTCGCCCTCTCGACAGCGCCAATTGCGTGCGAGAAGGCGATATCCTTGTTGAACGAGCCAATCGCAGGCGATCTGTTCACCGCGGGCTCCGATCTGTTTTCGTGAGCGATGCTTGTACACAGTTCAACGCTCCCTTTTGTCGAGGCGTTGAACAAATGCGAGCACTTCTGCGACCACCAGATAGAGATCGGGAGGTATCTCCTTTCCGATCTCAAAGGCGAGGAGCGTTTCGACGAGCGCGCGGTCTTCGTGCATCGGCACGTCGTGTTCAGAAGCCACCGCCAAGATCTGCTCGGCGATCGCGCCCCTCCCGCTGGCAACGATGCGCGGCGCCACATCTTTATTCTGATCATAGTGAATGGCGACCGCTTTCTTCGTTGGTGTTTCGTTCATCTAGGCTCGCTCCTCTCTATGATATGCCGTTAGATCTTCAGATCGAATTGACGCTGGGTCAAAATCGGGGGAAGCAACGGCTGATGTTCCCCCGGCTGTGGTGGCTTCTTGTCCTCCACCTTTAACACCCCGAGATGAAAGCCAACCTTTTGCAAAGCATCGCGAAGGTCGCGCTGATCGGACGCGGTAAGCGCGACCTTCGCCTCATTTTCAGCAAGAAAACGAACGCCAACGATCTTATCCACGATGTGCAGATGAATGTCTAAGTCACCAAGATTGGGCATCTCCAAATGAAACAATACATAGCAGTTGGCCGGATCGATCGCCTTCTGACCCGGGCCTTTTCTGGACATGACGTGCAGTTCGACCGTCTGTTCTTGTCTCCCAAAGCGAATCGGGACGGCAGCATATTGAAAGAACAGGTCGGCGCGGTCACCCGCTGCCGTCTGCATCAACTGCTGACCGGTCACATTTTTCAACAAACTGCTCACATCCTGTTGGAGCGAGCCCAGTCCGATCGTCTCAAGCTCTTTCGCCATCGCTTGTGTGAGCAGCAACGCATGTTTCAACGACCCCTGTTCGCCTGCAGATTTGAGCGCTTGTTGCAAGGCGTTGCCGATCTGTACCGGATCGCTATCGGCCGGAAGTTTCCGCATCGCGTGGGCCAATTGCTCTTCAAAATTCAACCCGAGGCTCTTCGCTTTCTCCGCCAGATGATGAGCTGCTGGTGCCGCATCGTCCGCACTGTGCAACAGTTGATTGACCACTTGCAACAGCTGCTCCAAATGAGTGCGCGTCGATGCGGTCAGCTGTTGATTGCCAAGCGGCGTTGAGGATGGCGTAGGCGGAATATTTTCCGGGAAATGAACTGCATCCTGTTGAGTAAGAGCTACTGCCACTCGCGCAGTCAAAAGATTGCTTGCCGGTGGAGTCGGGCCGCTCGCACTCTGTACAGACTCGCTGCTTGCAGCAGTAGTGCGACTCGCAATCGGCGTTCCGCTCGACTCCCCAGCTCGCGTGGTCGGAGCGTCTTGCTGCTTCTGTGCCACACCGACGGTAGCCGCTCGATCTGGCAGTGGCGTGGAGGTCGCTTCCGCTTGAGTGTTGAGCGCTCCTTGCGCTGGAGTCGTCGCACCCTTCTGAGTGTTCGCCGCTCCTTGTGTCGGTGTCGTCACTCCCGCTTGAGCAGCAGCAGTGCCCTGCGTCGATGCGTTCGCCCCAGCCGCTTGGCTTGTCGTTGCTTGTGTTGGCGTGCTAACACTTTTCGGAGCGCTTGCTTCCGCCTCTGAAGCGATTCCCTGTTGAACCGTTGCCGTGGAAGTCGGAACCTTCCCCTCGCTGCCCAAGTCGGAGCTGCCAGGAGGAAATAGGTTCTGCAGCGCTGTTTGAATCTTGGTGAGCAACTCGTGCAGTTTGGGTCCTGTCTCCAGCGCGTGCATCGCTTCGAAGGTGCTCGGCAAGATCTGAATCCCGAGCTCGGCCATCTTGCCCAGCGTGGCGATATGAGATGGCGTCACTTGCGCCACCCCACGCAAGACGGCAAGCGCGGCGCGGATCGTCTCCTGCTTGAGCGGAATACCTCTTGCTGCAAACTCCTGTACCAACGCCCTCGTCTCTTCCGTTTCCGGCAAGCCGAGCGCGCGGACAAGACCTGCGATATCCAGCTGTTTTCCGCCTTCACCGCCGCGGATCGGCTGACCGACCACCTTGAGCTCCATTGCCCCTTGCTTCTGTTCACCCGTCACCAGCAGATCGACCTGATCGCCAGGCTTGAGGTTGGCATCGAGACGAGCCTTCAGGTTCTTCCCGCCGATCTGGAGCCAAACTTCGTCTTTCCCCGCTTGCTCCAACAGGGTGGCCCGCACCACACTGCCTACCTTGAGCTCCAGCTTGCCCTCCAAATCTTTCGCACCTTGCAGTGTCGAAAGGACGAGTTGGCTCACTTGCCCTGCATTGATTCGCATGTCTCTCCCTCCCACTTCCTTTACTGGTCTACAAAATCGAACAGCGACCCTTGCAGCAGTTTTTGCACCGGCGCAAAGGAAGCGCGATGGATCGGGCAAGGCCCATGTGCCTGCAACGCTTCCATATGCTCTGGTGATGCATAACCTTTATGTCGATCAAAGCCGTATTGCGGATATTCGTTCGCATATTCTTCCATCAGACGATCGCGCGTCACCTTCGCCAAGATCGAGGCTGCTGCAATCGAAAACGAATTAGCATCCCCTTTGACGATCGCCTGATAGGGCTGTTTGCATTCGGGTATTTTTAAATAGTCGGTCAACAGGAAATCGGGTTGGATGGCAAACGCTTCGTTCATCCGTTCGATCGCTTGTCTCGCCGCTTCAAAAGTTCCTTGCAAGATGTTATAGCGGTCGATATATGGCACATCGACCACTCCGATGCCATACGCGACCGCCGCTTCTTTGATCAGATCGAACAGCCGTCCACGGTGCTCCTCCGCCACCTGCTTGGAGTCATTGAGGCCTGGTAGCTCAATCCCTTCTGGCAGGATGACAGCAGCTGCGACAACCGGACCTGCGAGCGGCCCACGGCCCGCCTCATCAACGCCTGCGATCAGACGAAAGCCCTCTGCTCGCGCCACCCGTTCATGTTGCCACATCTGCTCTTGCCAGGCAGCAGTCGCTTCCGACTTCATCCGCTCGCGCAGCTTGGCTTCGATCAGCTTGCGAACGCCAATTCGCGCATCTGACAGTAGCAGTTTTGTCTGCTTTTGATCCGGTTCAGCCTGCTTTAGCCAACTTCTGATCTCTCCGACGGTCAGCGTGGCAAAATCGATTGTGCGCACCATGTCTCTTGAGGAACCCCTTTCTTCGTACTAACCCTTTCGCCACTCGCCCTGTAAATCCTGTCCCGAAACGAAAAACCACCGTGTCGCCACGGTGGTAGAAGTTAAGATTCTTGTTGGTCTTGCTCAACTGACGCTTCCTCAGACCCTTCGACTTCAAAATCGCTCGGGCTTTCCAAGGAGATGCGGCCAAACTGACCGCCACGAAACTCACGGATCATCAATTTCCACGTCGCTTCCAGATCGACCACGTTGCCTGCCCGCAAAAATCCACGCTTTCGACCGATCGCCTCCAGCGCTTCTCGCGGGTCGGTCGGCAGATCGGAGATGCTAAATCGCTCTTCCAAAACGTTTCGGTAGCGCGAGGTCATCACCTGAACGATAAAGATCGCCACCGGCTCGGTGTCGATGATCTCCTCCTTGATCGCCCCTGTCGCCGCCAAGCGAAGCCCGACTTCCGGGTCTTCAAACTTCGGCCAGAGAATGCCCGGCGTATCGAGCAGTTCAAAATCCTTGCCGACTTTGATCCACTGCTGCGCCTGCGTAACGCCCGGTCGATCCCCCGTCTTGGCGATCGACTTTTTCGCCATCCGGTTGATCAGGGAGGACTTCCCGACGTTCGGGATGCCAAGGATCATCGCGCGTGCCGCTCGCGGGCGAATGCCCTTTTTCTTCATCGCCTCTACCTTCGGCGCAAACAACCGCTTCGCTTCGGTTGCCGCCTTGGGCAGACCTTCCCCTTTTAACGCATTGATCGACACGCATGCCAATCCCTGTTTTTGAAAATAGCTCATCCATTGGTCGGTGACGCGAGGATCAGCCAAGTCCGCTTTGTTTAACAACACCAGACGCGGCTTGTTCTGGACGATCTCGTTCATCATCGGGTTGCGGCTCGAAAGCGGGAGCCTCGCATCGACGAGCTCCATCACAATATCGACCAATTTTAATTTCTCGGTTACTTCCCGACGCGCTTTTGCCATATGGCCGGGGAACCATTGAATCGTCATCTTTCCGTTAGCCCCTTTACGCTCAGCTCTGATTCCTAGATGCCGCGGAACTGCCCGAACGGCCACCAGACAAATTCGGCTCGGCCGATCACCAAGTCATACGGGACATAGCCAACCAACGAGTCTCGGCTGTCCTTCGAAGCGTTGCGATTGTCACCGAGGACGAAGATCGTATCCTCCGGCACGACAAACTCTCCACCGCCGGTCGCGGTCGGCTCGGCGATATACTCTTCGTTCAGCTCTTCCCCGTTGCGAAATACTTTGTAGTCGCGAATTTCGATCTTGTCGCCCGGCAGGCCGATCACGCGCTTGATAAAATCTTTCGTCGTGTCTTCCGGATATTGAAACACCACGATGTCGTTATACTCGGGTGCATGGAAACGATAGACCATCTTGTTGACGACCAGACGCTCTTTGTCATCCAGTGTGGGCACCATCGAGTGCCCGTCCACCATGAAGATCGCAAAGGCAAATTGACGAATGAGCAGCGCGAGCAGAAACGCGATCAGCAGCGATCTTCCCCATTCCCACGCTTCCCGTCCAAAACTCTTTTTCTTTTTCTCTTCACCCGCAGTGTCTTGGATTGCTTCGTTTTGAGAGTTTCCTTCACTCATTACTGTGCCTCCCAGCCTGACGTCATATACGATATGAAAGACAAAGAAGGGACTTGTCAATTCAACAAGTCCCCGTACTTTGTTAGCGGATTTCTTTGATACGAGCTGCTTTACCGGTGAGGTTGCGCAGGTAGTACAGCTTCGCACGACGCACGCGACCACGACGGGTCACCTCGATCTTGTCGACCTTCGGAGTGTGAAGCGGGAACGTACGCTCAACGCCTACGCCGTAAGAAATCTTACGAACGGTGTACGTTGCGCTGATACCGCCGCCGCGACGTTTGATCACAACGCCTTCGAAGACCTGGATACGCTCGCGGTTACCCTCTTTTACCTTAACGTGAACACGCACGGTGTCCCCCGCTTTGAACTGAGGAATGTCCTGGCGGATCTGTTCAGCAGTAATTGCTGCAAGCAAATTTTGGTTCATGTGTAGACCTCCTCCCTACAGGCGTTCATAACATGGGCTATCTGTGAGCACCAGAAAGAGGACCGCCTTGATAACAAATGAAAGTATAGCACAAAATCGAGGAGGATGACAAGCGATTTACCTTGATCGACCGATCATTCAGCGCAAGACGCGACGAGCAAACAGGTAGTTGCGGGTCCAATACCCCGATTTCGACATGTTGGTGATCGTCACGCCCGACTTCGGCACGGTGTGAAGCATCTGCCCATTCCCCATGTAGATCCCGACATGTCCCACGCGACCGTCCGAGTATCGCTCCGGATACTTGAAGAACACGAGATCGCCCGCGACCAGCTGCGATTTTGCCACGCGAGTGCCGACGCTCGACTGCTGGCGAGAGTCGCGCGGGAGCGTGACGCCGTGCTGTTTGAACACATACTGCGTGAACGAGGAGCAGTCCATCCGGCGAGGGGCTTCTGAAGATTTCGCGCCAAACTTGTACGGCACGCCCATATACTTTTTGCCGGTGGCGATGATCGCCTGCGCCTTTGCTGCGGTGGATGATGATTGCACCGGAGTTGCCGCCGCATTATTTTCTTTGGCGGGCGACGATTGGCGAGCAGGCTCCATCTCGCGAGTCTGATACTCTGGCGGCACGCGCAACATCTGACCGGGAGTGACCGCATCGCTCTTCATGTTGTTTGCCACGCGCATCGCGCCGATCGTCGTGTGATGCGCCTGCGCGATCTCCCACAGCGTATCGCCCTTTTGCACCTTGTATTGACGAGCGGGAAGCTGCACTTGGATCGAACCGTTCTCCGCCTTAAACCACGTATACGTGTTGAAGACGGCGCTCGCCGAACCCAGCGAGATGTAGGTCTTCCCTTTCAGGTGGATCGGCGGATCGATGTTCACGCGCTCATCGCCCTTTTGAGCAGATGTGTTGCCGACGGAGACTTTGACTGTCACCGATCCATCTGTCGCCACATGCGTTTTGCTGCGATAGCTGTAAGCAACATCCTTGTAGCCCAAAATATGGGCCATATCTGGAAACGGAACATAGTACGCATGGTTGACGATGATCGGATCGATCGCCGCTTTCATCACGCCGTTGATCGCAACACCTGCGCGTTCGACCCCGGTAAACGTGCTGGTGGGCACCGTTTGAACCTCCGCGCCCCCACGGGCGGAAGTAGCTTGCGCGTCCATCAACGCCGGCAATGGCATCAGAGCAAAAGCGGCTGCGAGCATCAGACTGAGTCTCTTCTTCGAACGAATCGTCATCTTCTCCTCACCTCAATCTAAGATTCGACCCCATGCAGATATTGTTTGGCGGGCACGAACACTCAAATCGAAGCAATAGGTGGAAGAAAAGGCAAAGACCTGCACAAGGCAGGTCTTTGTCTGCAGCCGTCCGATCAGCTGCGCAAAAAAGCGATCTCTTCTTTGTACTTTCCTTCCGGCGTTTCCAAGATACATGGCTTACCTTTTGCCAGCTCATGATGCACGATGCGCTTGAGCGCCTCCCCACCGATCGAGCCTAAGCCGATGTTTTCATGGCGGTCTTTGCGCGAGTTAAAAGGTGTTTTGCTATCGTTGATATGCCAGACTTTGAGTCGATCAAAACCGACAGTGTCGCCAAACTTTTGCATGACGCCATCAAAGTCACCCACGATGTCATAGCCGGACGAGTAGAGGTGGCACGTGTCCAAGCAGACGCCGAGCTTGTCCTTGTGTTTGACAAGCGAGATGATCTCCGCCAACTCTTCAAAATTGACCCCGAGCTTCGAACCATCGCCCGCCATGCCTTCGAGGCAGACGGTGAGCTGCTCATCGCCCGTCAAGATCTCATTCAAGCCCTCGGCGATCCGCTTGATGCCATATTCGACGCCTGCGCCCGTATGCGCGCCCGGATGGAAGACGATGTAGCGAATGCCGAGATATTCGGTGCGCTTGATGTCCTCTCGCAGCAGTTCGATCCCATAGTTCCACGTATCCTCCTTGTTGGAGGCGAGGTTGATCAGATAGGGAGCGTGGACGACCGGATCGGCCAAGTTGTGTTCTTTCATCAGCTCATATGCCCGTTCACGGTTGAAGTCTTCGATCGGTCTTGCCTTGCCCCCGCGGTTGGAGCGAGTGTAGATCATATAGGTGTCCGCTTCATAGCTGATCGACTCGTCGACCGCCTTGAGCAGGCCTGTTTTCGCAATCGATACGTTTGCGCCAAGTCTCATTCGAAATCCGTCCTCTCTTCCCCACCAAATCATGGGTATTTACAGTAGGAAGTGTAGCACAGGTTCCTCGCGTAGGCAAACTTGCATACCCTTGAAGTAGCAAACGGTGAAATGGGGGAGATGGCGATGGCAGTCTCGATCAGGATCTCGCTGCAGAAGCGCAGGCTCTACCTACAGTCAGACGGGAAAGTGATCAAAAGCTATCCGATCGGCGTGGGAAAAAAAGCGACCCAGACTCCGAGCGGCAACTTTACGATCGTGAGCAAAGTGCCCAACCCTGGGCGTCGGCCAGGAGGCCCGCTCACCGTCTACGGAACCTACTGGATGGGGTTGTCCAAAAAAGGATATGGGATTCACGGCACCAACCGGCCCTCCTCAATCGGTCACTACGTGTCCAAAGGCTGTATTCGGATGTACAACAAGGATGTGGAGGACTTAGCAAAGCGAGTATCGGTCGGGACTGCGGTAAAGATCACGCCCTAGAAAATAAAAAAACCTCTCAGCAAGAGAGGTTTCCATCGACAAAAATGTATGGTGCGAGTAGCCGGACTCGAACCGGCACGGGGTTGCCCCCGACAGATTTTAAGTCTGTTGTGTCTGCCATTCCACCACACTCGCATGTGGAAAGAGAAAAAAAAGTTGGAGGTGGCACCCGGATTTGAACCGGGGAATCAAGGTTTTGCAGACCTATGCCTTACCACTTGGCTATGCCACCAGAACAATGGAGCGGAAGACGGGATTCGAACCCGCGACCCTCGCCTTGGCAAGGCGATGCTCTACCCCTGAGCCACTTCCGCGTACAGGACGTACCGCGTCCAACGTTGCGACAGGAAGTTGCGCCCTTAGTTGGACTACCTTTTGCACTGCACCGCGTCCAACGTTGCGACAGGACGTCGCGCCCTTAGTTGGACCACCTCTTGCACTGCACCGCGTCCAACGTTGCGACAGGACGTCGCGTTCTTAGTTGGACTACCTTACTCGATCAAAAATGGTGACCCGTACGGGATTCGAACCCGTGAATGCCGCCTTGAAAGGGCGGTGAGTTAAGCCGCTTCTCCAACGGGCCAAACGTGGTGCCTTCAACCGGAATCGAACCGATGACCTCATCCTTACCATGGATGCGCTCTACCTACTGAGCTATGAAGGCAAACTGGCTCCCCGAACAGGACTCGAACCTGTGACCATCCGATTAACAGTCGGGCGCTCTACCAACTGAGCTATCGAGGAATCTTGGTGGAGATAAGCGGATTCGAACCGCTGACCCCCTGCTTGCAAGGCAGGTGCTCTACCAACTGAGCTATACCCCCAAAGTGATTAGAAGAAGATGGTGCCGGAGGTGGGACTCGAACCCACAAAATCACGATTTTGAGTCGCGCACGTATGCCAATTCCATCACTCCGGCAAGTTGGCTGGGGAGGAAGGGATCGAACCTTCGCATGACGGAGTCAAAGTCCGTTGCCTTACCGCTTGGCGACTCCCCAACACACTGAAATCTTTCAGCAACGAAACTCAATATATCACACAGCATCAACGCTGTCAATAGAAAAAACACCCTGCCCGCACAGAGCAGGGTTGTTGTCATTCTGCGCCTTCCTCGCGCTTCACCTCTGCGAGCAGCTTTTGATCCTGTGGGCTCAGCTCATGCTGTGCCAAAAGATCAGGCCGACGAAGCAATGTGCGCCTAAGCGACTCTTTGCGGCGCCACGATTCAATGTTCGCATGATGGCCTGACATGAGGATGTCGGGGACTTTCCAGCCGCGAAAATCGGCTGGGCGCGTATAATGAGGGTATTCGAGCAGCGGCTCGCGAAACGAGTCGAGCTCAGCAGAAGTCTCGTTGCCCAGCACGCCTGGCAACAGGCGGACGATCGAATCGACGATCACCATCGCAGGCAACTCCCCTCCGGTCAGCACATAGTCGCCGATCGAGATTTCATCGGTGATCAGGTGCTCGCGAATCCGCTCATCATACCCTTCATAATGGCCGCTGATCACGATCAGGTGGTCTTCCTGCGCGAGTTCTAGCGCTTTGTTCTGGCTGTAAACTTCCCCCTGCGGACAGGTCAGAATGATGCGCGGTCGCTTGCCCTCTTGCAGCAGAGACTCCACCGCCAAAAAGATCGGCTCCGGCTTCAACACCATGCCGCCACCCCCGCCATAAGGAGTGTCGTCCACCGTGTTGTGCTTGTTGTTCGAATGGTCTCTGAAGTCGATCAGGTTGATTTCAACCGCATTCTGATTTCTGGCCCGCCCGACGATGCTCCCCCCGATCACAGGTTCGAACATCTCGGGAAAGATGGTCACGATGTCAATTCGCACTCGAAATTCGCCTCCACGTTAGTCGAGCAGACCTGGCATGATGTGCACGATGATCTTTTTGTTGCGCACATCGACATCGAGCACGCAATCGGGGATCACAGGCAGGAGAATGTCTTTCCCCTTCGGAGGCTTGACCACATAAACATCGTTCGCCCCCGGCTGCATAACCTCTTTGAGCACCCCGAGCACTTGCCCTTGATCTGTCACTACCTCACAGCCGACCAGTTGATAGATGTAATATGTATTGTCAGGTAGTTCCATCAGCTCTTCTTCGTAGACCATCAGGTCTCCGCCCTTGTATCTTTCTACATCGTTGATCGAATGATGCCCTTCGAACGTCAACAGGATAAACTGTTTGTGCTTGCGAGCGGAAGCGATGGTCAACAGACGCGGTGTGGGCTGATTCGGTTGTACCAAGTAGAGCTCCGATCCCTTTTTAAAGCGAACGTCTTCAAAATCGGTACGCGAGAGTACCCGAACTTCTCCTCGCACCCCTTGCGTATTCACCAGATGTCCGACGAGGATCATGTTCTGTCCTTGACTCAAACTTCATCACCTTCACGACGAATTTCGACGACGATCCCATCTTTCAGGATGATCTCGGTACCTTGAATCACATTTTCCCAAACATCGCCGACGCGCACTTCAACGTTCGTGTCGACCTGTCCACCCGGAATCTCAGAGCCGATCGGGCTTTGTTGGATCTGCACCAGCTGTTGCATCATCTGCTCGCGGCGCTCCATGCGCATTCCGACCTCTTGATTGATGCGAGCTTGCACCGAATTGACCGCCTGCGGGCCGTTCTTTTCCGCATCTTGCAACGCCTTGCGGGATTGGAAATCAATTTGCTCCAACTCGTGCTGAACGCCTTGGATCGCCTGGTTGATCTCGCCGGTGATCTGCGCTTTCGTTTCTTCTGTAAGAACTATTTTTATCTGTACCGGAACTCGTAAGTTTAACACATTAATTCACACTCCTTCGTATTTATAGCTATTATACCACAAAAAGGCTAGGAGTCATGAGGCTCCTAGCCTTTCGGTTAGACAATTTCAATCGTGACACGTTTTTGCTCTTGCAAAGCGGCTGCCGACACGACGGTGCGGAGCGCCTTTGCAACCCGTCCTTGCTTGCCGATAATTTTCCCCATATCTGATGGGGCTACCGATAATTCAAACACGATTGCCTTCTCGGTCACAATCTCTGCTACCCGAACTTCCTCCGGGCGATCCACGAGTGCTTTGGCGATCGTTTCAACCAATTGCTTCATAGCAAATCCTCCCTAGGAAGAGAGATTACTTGCCAGATTTCGCTTCGTGGACTTTCTTGAGGATACCCGTTTTCGAGAAAAGGTTCTTCACGGTGTCGGACGGTTGTGCACCGTCGTTCAGCCACTTGATCGCCTTCTCTTCGTCGATGTTGATCTGAGCCGGTTGAGTTACCGGATTATAGGTACCGATCTCCTCGATGAAACGACCATCGCGCGGAGAACGGGAATCAGCTACGACTACGCGGTAGAACGGAGCTTTCTTTTGACCCATACGCTTCAGACGAATCTTTACTGCCATTGAATTTCACCTCCATCACAAAATCATATCTTATCATAAATCTCGTTCCGATGGAACGAAAAGATTTACCGTCAGTAAGTATCTTGGGATTATTGCATGAACGGGAGTTTGAATCCCTTGCCCTTTTTCCCTTTTTTCATCTTCTTGGCCATTCCGGAGAACTGTTTCATCATCTTCTGCATTTCCTCAAACTGCTTGAGCAGCCGGTTGATCTCCTGAACGGTCGTTCCACTGCCCTTCGCGATGCGCTTGCGCCGTGAGGAGTCGATCATCTTCGGCTCGATGCGCTCAAGCGGTGTCATCGAGCGAATGATCGCTTCCACGCGACCGATCTGCTTGTCGTCCACATTCACGTTCTGCATGCCTTTGAGCTTGTTCATGCCAGGCATCATTCCAAGCAGTTGATCGAGAGGACCGATCTGTTTGACCTGTTGCAGTTGATCGAGGAAATCGTCGAGCGTGAAGTCTGCGTTGCGCAGTTTGCGCTCCATCTCCATCGCCTTGTCCTTGTCGATGTTCTGCTGCGCTTTTTCGATCAGGGTGAGCACATCGCCCATCCCCAAGATGCGAGATGCCATCCGATCCGGATGGAACGGCTCGATCGCGTCGATCTTTTCGCCGATGCCGGCAAACTTGATCGGGATCCCCGTCACCGCTCGAATGGAGAGCGCAGCACCGCCGCGAGTATCCCCGTCGAGCTTGGTCAGGATCGCGCCTGTCACTTCCAACTGGTTGTGGAAGCTCTCTGCGACGTTGACCGCATCTTGTCCTGTCATCGAATCCACCACGAGCAAAATCTCGTCAGGGTTGACCTCCGCCTTCACCTGCTGAAGCTCTTCCATCAGCCCTTCGTCGATGTGCAGACGGCCTGCCGTATCGACCAGCACGTAGTCATGACCGTGTATCTTCGCATGGTGCAGCGCCTGTTTGGCGATCTCCACCGGCGATACCTGATCGCCGAGCGAGAAGACCTCCACTTCGAGCTGTTGACCGAGCACTTGCAACTGCTTGATCGCAGCCGGACGGTAGATGTCACAAGCGACGAGCAGGGGCTTTTTCCGATCTTTTTGCAGAAGTCGCGCCAACTTGCCCGCATGAGTGGTTTTACCCGCACCTTGCAGACCGACCATCATCACGACGGTGGGCGGCTTGGTGACGGCGAGCTTCGCTTGCTCGCCCCCCATCAGGGCTGTCAATTCTTCGTTGACGATCTTGATGACATGTTGTCCCGGAGTCAGGCTTTGCAGGACTTCCTGTCCGACTGCACGCTCGCGCACCTTCTCAACAAAGTCCTTGACGACCTTAAAGTTGACGTCCGCTTCGAGCAGGGCCAGTCGCACTTCCCGCATGGCTTCTTTTACGTCCGATTCGCTCAGCTTCCCTTTTCCGCGCAGGCGGTTGAAGGTATCTTGCAATCGGTTCGCTAATCCTTCGAAGACCATTGCCATCCTCCTTATTTCCCGAAGTCGAGCTTCGGTTATTCTTCGATCAGCTCATCGAGGAGCGAAGCGAGCTGGGCAAGCTTCTCCTCAGGCACATCGGAGAGCAGTTCCATAACCTGCTGTCCGATCTCCTTGCGGCGCAGAAAACGCTCGACAAGGCGCAGCTTGACCTCATATTCGAGGAGCTGCGCGCCGGCGCGCTTTAAGTTATCGTGAACCGCTTGACGGCTGATCGCAAATTGCTCGGCTATCTCCGCAAGCGAAAGATCATCCAAGTAGTACAGCTCGACAAATTGCCGTTGCTTCTCGGTGAGCATAACACCGTAAAAGTCGTACAGCAGGTTCATCTGGGTAGTCTTTTCTAACAATCGAGCCACCCCCAGCCTGTCAAGTCGAGAACCTTTACAGACGATATATTACTCAAAAGACAACCGCTTGTCAACTCTCTTAGAAAAAATCTTACTCTTGTGCCTTTTCCCCGCCGCTTGCGAACAGCGCATCGATAAAATCTTTCGATTCAAACGGCTGCAGATCGTCGATCTTCTCGCCGAGACCGACCAGTTTGACCGGGATGGAAAGCGCCTTGCGGATCGCGATGACGATGCCGCCTTTTGCCGTGCCATCGAGCTTGGTCAGCACAAGCCCGGTCACCCCGGTCGATTCGCCGAACAGCTTGGCCTGCTGCAGCGCGTTCTGCCCGGTGGTCGCGTCGAGCACCAGCAGCGTCTCGTGCGGACCGTCCGGCACTTCGCGCTTGATCACGCGATAGACTTTGTTCAGCTCTTCCATCAGGTTGGCCTTGTTCTGCAGACGACCTGCCGTATCGCAGAGCAGCACGTCCGCTTTGCGGGAGCGCGCCGCCTGGATGCCGTCGAAGATGACGGCAGCCGGATCGGAACCGGCCTGTTGCTTGATCACGTCCACGCCTGCTCGCTGCCCCCAGACCTCCAACTGCTCGATCGCTCCTGCTCGGAAGGTGTCGCCTGCAGCCAACACCACCTTCTTGCCCTCGCTTTTATAATGATGCGCCAATTTGCCGATCGTCGTCGTCTTGCCGACGCCGTTGACCCCGACGAAGAGGATGACGGTCAAACCTTCTCGCGCGATGTTCAACTCGTTGTTTTGCTCGCCCATCAGCTCGACCAAAATATTCTTGAGGACGGGGCGCAGCTCTTCTGCGTCTGTCAGCTTGCGCGCTTTTACCTCCACGCGCAATTCATCCATGATGTCCATCACCGTGTTGACACCGACGTCCGCCATGATCAGCGCTTCTTCAAGCTCCTCGTAAAACTCCTCGTCGATCTTTCGCCCGAACGAGATCAGCGATTCGACTTTGCCCATCAGCGCGTCGCGCGTTTTGGCAAGACCTTCTTTGAATTTGCTAAAAAAACCCATATCCGAACATCTCCTTCTCTCAACTCGCTAAGTTCCAAACCTCGCGATCTCATTTTCGACCAGACGAACGGAGACGACCTTGGAGATGCCCGACTCTTCCATCGTGATCCCGTACAGGACGTCCGCGCCTTCCATCGTTCCCTTGCGATGCGTGATGACGATAAACTGCGTCTGCTTGGAAAACTCGCGCAGATACTGCGCATAGCGCACCACGTTTGCATCATCGAGCGCCGCCTCCACCTCATCGAGCACGCAAAACGGCACCGGCTTGACGCGCAGAATCGCAAACAGCAGCGCTAAAGCGGTCAGCGCACGCTCTCCGCCGGAGAGCAGATTGAGGTTTTGCAACTTTTTGCCCGGCGGTTGTGCCAACACCTCGATGCCGGTCGTCAGCGGACGCTCCGGATCGGTCAAGGTGAGATCTGCTCGTCCACCGCCGAAGAGTGCGGCAAACACATCGACAAAATGCGTGCGGATCGCCTCAAACGTCTCGTGGAAACGCTTCGACATCTCCGCGTTGATCTCCCCGATGATCTCATAGAGCTGTTCGGTCGCTTTGACCAGATCGTCGCGCTGTTCGCTGAGAAAGCTCAGGCGATCCTGCATCCGCACATGCTCTTCGATCGCACCGTAGTTAACATCGCCGAGCGCTTCGATTTCCCGCCGGAACGTGCGCACCTGCAGTCTGGTCTGCTCGATCTCCGCTGGTAGCGGATAGCGTTCCTTCGCCAGTTCGAACGACAGGCGGTACTCCTCCGCAAGCTTAGTCAGCGCGTTGTTCAGCTCGACGTCCAGCCGATTGACCTTTACCTCGTTTGTGTGCACCTTCTGCTCGATCGCTTTGAGCAGGATGCGCGCCTCGCGCAACTGCTGCTCCAGTTGGCCTGCCTTGCCCGCCATCTGCGCCCTCGTCTGGCGAAGCAGTTCAAGCTTCTGCTCCGCTTCTTTGTGCGCGCTCTCAAAGCCGGTGAGCAACAACTGCGCTTCTCCCAGCTCTTTTCTGATCTCTTCCAAACGAAGCGCCGCATCCTGAAGCTCCTGTTCCTTGCCGCCGATCTCCCGCTCCAGTTCAGCGAGGCGTCCAAGCAAGCGCTCGACGTTGGCGAGCCCCCCTTGGTGTTCCTGCTCGATGGCGGCGAGGCGAACTTTAAACTCGGTCACCTCTTCGTTCGCATCGTTCATCGCGAGCTGCTGCGCTTTCCGCGCATCCTGCTTCTCTTCGATCGTCTGCTGCAGGGCGGCAACCTGCGCGTCGAGGCTGGACAGGCTTGCCCCCACCTGCTCCTGCTTCAGCCGACTCTCCTTTTCCTCCGCCCGATACTGCCTAAGTTCGAGCGCGACCAGTTCGAGTCGCTCTTCGATTCCCGCCTGCTGGATCTGGAGTTCGCGAATTTGCGAGTCCTGCTTGTACAGCTTTTCTCGATAGGCTTCCAGCTTCCCGTTCAGATCGGACAGCTCCGTTTTTGCCTCTTCCAATTCTTGCTCTTTTTGTCGAAATACAATCTCCGCATCGCCGATCTTTTTTTCCAGCTGACGCAGCATCGCTTCCATCTCTTCGATCTCACGGGTGCGCCCGAGCAGAGAGGTTCCCTTTTTCTGCATCGAGCCACCGCTCATCGAGCCGCCGGGGTTGACCACATCGCCCTCCAGCGTGACGACGCGCACGCGGTACTGCAGCAGGCGAGCTAAAGCGTTCGCATCGGCGATCGTCTTGGCGATGATGACCGAACCGAGCAGATTGTCGACGATGTTCTGATAGCGGTTCTCAGTCGCAACCAGTTCAGACGCGATGCCCACATAGCCGCTGTGGCCTTCGATCGCCATCCGCTCGGAGCGACCCAAGCTGCGCCCCTTGATCACATCGAGCGGCATGAAGGTCGCCCGCCCGCCGCTCGACTGCTTCAGAAAGCGGATCGCCTCCTGCCCCGCTCGCTCATCCGCGACGACGATGTGCTGCATCGCACCGCCGAGCGCCGTCTCGATCGCAGGCTCCAGCTGTTGCGGCACTTGCACCAGCTCGGCCACCGCTCCGATCGTTCCGTTCAACCGCCCCTTTTGCGCCGCTTGCAGCACGTTGCGCACACCGACCTGATAGCCGCCATACTGGGATTCCATATCCCGCATCAGCTCATAGCGCGAGCGGGCGGAGGCGTGCTCAGTCTGCCACGAGCGCAGCAGTGCGGAGCGCTTCTCCTGATCTTGCGCCTCCCGCTCGATCTTCGCTCTCAGCGCCTGCTGTCGCTCCGCGGCGAGCGCTTCTTGTGACGCATCGTCGCCCTTTTCCTTCTGCACATCGGCAAGCGTCGCCCGATAGGATTGAAGCCGCGCTTTCAGCTCCCCCTCCTCCTCCGCTTGGCGGGCGATGCGCCGGTCGAGCGCTTCGAGCGTCGTCTGTAAGTTTTTCAACTCATTTCGCTTCGAAGCGCTGTCATTGAGCTTTTCGATCAATTCGCTCTTCAGGCGCTCCACTTCGTCCTCACTGCCCACCTTGTCCAAAATCCCTTTGGCCAGGTTGAGCTTCTCCTCCAGCTCGCGGCGCAACACCTGAATCTTGGCAGCGAGACCTGACGCTTTATCTGCTTCCACCCGATGCAGCTCCAACGTGGTGTCCTGCTCCCGCCGCAGCTTGCTCAGCGCGCTCTCGATGTCCTGGCTGGTCACCAACAGGTTGCGCTCGCGCTCGCGGAGGACTTCGCGGCGACCTTCCGCCTTCTCAAACTCCTGCACGACTTCGACCAGCGCGGCCTGCGCCAGATCAAACTCCTGCTCGATCCGACCGATCTCAAAGCGCACCTTTTCAAAGTCTGCCTCTTGCTTGTTGACCAGCACAGAGCGGTCGAGATGCTCCTCGGCGAGCGCCTTGCCCTCCGCGGTGCCTGCCGACCACTTGCCGTGCAGGTCCTCGATCTCGTGAACGTACAGGGCGACCTCATATCGCTCAAGTTGCTTTTTATATTCTTTCGCTTTGACGGCCACCGCCGCCTGTTCTGCGATCGGACCGATCTGTACCTCCAGCTCGCCGATCACATCGCCGATGCGAATCAGGTTGGCTGTCGTCTCATCCAGCTTCTTCTCCGCTTCTTTTTTCCGAGTTTTGTATTTGACAATCCCTGCCGCCTCTTCAAAGATCATCCGCCGATCTTCCGACTTGTTGGACAAAATCTCATCGATGCGGCCTTGACCGATCACCGAATAAGCCTCCTTGCCAAGCCCGGTATCCATAAACAGTTCGGTGATATCTTTGAGCCGGCAGGACTGCTTGTTGATCATATATTCAGATTCACCCGAGCGATAGACCCGCCGGGTGATCACCACCTCTTGAAAAGCCAGATCCAGCTCGTGCTGACTGTTGTCGAGCGTAAGCGACACTTCACAATAGTTGACCGGCTTGCGAGTGTCCGAACCGGCAAAGATGACATCCTCCATCTTCGCTCCGCGCAAGCTCTTGGCGCTCTGTTCGCCGAGCACCCAGCGGATCGCATCGGACACGTTCGATTTGCCGCTCCCGTTGGGGCCGACGACTGCGGTCACGCCGGGAACAAATTCAAGTTCGGTGCGATCGGCAAACGATTTGAATCCGATCGCTTCTATCCGCTTCAGATACAACCCATTTCCCCCTCCAAGCTGGTCGACATTCAACCTGTCTATTTTATCATATACTTTTTGTTTGCGGGCGAGTGGTGAAACTTCACCCGCCGTTCACACCAGCTTCAAAATGATCGGTTATGATTGCCTTGTAAAGATTAACAACCGATAAGGAGGCGCAAGCGCCGTGAAACAGCTGATCGAAAAAATGATCAAACTGATCTCCTTACACCCAGACGATGTCCAGTACGAAAAATACCGCGCAAGCTCTTTGCAATCTGTCGTGTAACTCCCGACCGATTGCAAAATCTATATTCCCTCCCACCTTTTCTTTCGCCGCTTCGCTGTCAGAAGCGGCATCTTTTTTTCAAATGGCTCTTGACTTCTTAAACGCCATTGTGGAAAATTGTCTTCATCTTCCCCTCGCATTTCCCCCACTACAATCCACGTAAGGAGTCCCCGCGATGATCAACAAAAAAATGCTGTTGGAGTTTTACCGTTCCCATCCAGAGAATTCTGCTCGTCAGCAAGGTCTGTTTCCCGAAATGATGAAAGCGATCGGCAAACTGCTCCTCTATCTGATCGACTCCCCGCTGCGGCGCAGCATCCCCTTGGTGCTGTGGAGCGAATTTTGGTTGGAGCGATCGCACTATGCCGAAAATCATACGCGCTACAAGCGGGGTCGCATCGTCTACGCCGACCTCGGCGCATTCAACATCGGCTCGGAAACGTCCTATCGCCACCCCTGCCTGATCCTCTGCGAAGGACGCAACTGGGCGTTCGTCGCCCCGATGACCTCCAAGAAATATGGCGACCCGATCGCCCTCCACTACGACCTCCCGCTCCATTACCCGTTCGACAGCCCTTCCACCCTCCAACTCGACGCGGTCAAAGTGATCGACAAGCGCCGCATCCTCGGATACTTTTTCTCCAAAAGCCAGCATGATCGCCACCTCAGCCCTGAAGAGCTGGAACGGCTGGAGCCGATCGTTCTCGACAAGAAAGACCTGACCGCAGTCGACGAGCTGATCGCCCGCCATTTCGCGCCAGGTCTTTACCGTGATCTGCACCGCTCTCGCTGCCAGATCGCACAGCTCTCCTCTGAGAACGAATCGCTACAACTAGAACTTCACAACCTTCGCGAGCGGGTGCGCACAGCTCCCCACTCGTTCGATACCCATCCCTAAAAGCTTCCTCCAGCGACCAAGTCTCTTTCAGCCTCTCGTCACCAACCTGATCACTACAGGAAGCCTTGCTCAGATTTTCCCGAGCATCAGCATCGTCATCTGTGCTGCTCGCTGCTCCGCCTCTTTCTTCGATCGCCCGACCCCTTCGCCCATCGACTTTTGATCGAGCATCGCCATCGCCACAAATTCCCGGTTGTGCGCAGGACCGCGCTCTTCGAGAATCTGATAGGACAGCTGTCCGAGCCCTTCGCGTTGCACATACTCCTGCAAAGCCGTCTTGTAGTCTTGCAACAGCGGAGTGCCGACGCTTTGAAGTTCGGGAAACACATACCTGTGCAGAAAATCTTTCACCGCCTGAAGACCTTGATCGAGATAGTACGCCCCGACAAAAGCTTCAAACACGTCTGCGAGCAACGCAGGTCGCTTTCTGCCGCCAGAGATTTCCTCTCCGCGCCCGAGTCGAATGTAGCGATCAAATTCGAGCCGCGTGGCAAACCGCACCAAGGACGGTTCACAGACGATCGCTGCGCGCAGGCGCGTCAGCTCGCCTTCTGGGAGCTTTGGGTATTTGAGAAACAGATATTCGCTGACCAAGAGTTCGAGGACAGCATCGCCAAGAAATTCAAGCCGCTCGTTATCCTGCCCACCTTCTGTGCGATGTTCGTTGCGATAGGACGCGTGGGTGAAAGACTGTTTGAGCAGCCTTTTGTTCTGGAACTGTAGGTCTAAGTTTTGGAGCAATTGGTCGAAGGAACCACCCATCACATGTTCACCTGCCCGTAGAAAAGGAGATACCCTGGCAGCCAGTTGAGCATGCTGCCAGGGGACATTGCCTTCTTAGTCTCTATATCTTTTTAAGATGATCGACGCATTATGCCCGCCGAAGCCAAGCGAGTTGGACATGACGTATTCCACATCCGCTTTGCGCGCTTCGTTCGGCACATAATCGAGATCACAGTCATCTCCCGGCTGATCGAGGTTGATCGTCGGAGGCAAGATGCCATCGGTCAGCGCTCGCACGCATGCTACCGCTTCGATCGCGCCCGCTGCGCCCAGCAGGTGACCGGTCATCGACTTGGTGGAGGACATCGCCAGCTTGTAGGCGTGCTCACCAAATGCGTTTTTGACCGCCATCGTCTCAAACGAATCGTTGAGCGATGTCGATGTGCCGTGCGCGTTGATGTAGCCGATCGCGCTCGGTTCGATCTCCGCGTCGCGGATCGCCTCTCTCATCGCACGCGCCGCCCCTTCGCCTTCTGGAGCAGGCGCCGTGATGTGATACGCATCACCGCTCATGCCATAGCCAACGATCTCAGCCAAGATCGTCGCACCGCGCTTCTTGGCGTGCTCCAACTCCTCAAGCACCACCACGCCAGCACCTTCGCCGAGCACAAAACCATCGCGATCCTTATCGAACGGACGGCTCGCCTTCTCCGGCGTGTCGTTGAAGCTGGTCGCAAGCGCTTTTGCCGAGTTGAAGCCCGCCACGGTCAGCGGCAACACAGCCGCCTCCGTACCGCCGGACACCATCACATCGGCAGCACCGCGCTCGATGATCTTAAACGCATCGCCGATCGCATTCGTGCCGGTGGCACATGCGGAGATCGGCGAGGAGTTCGGCCCTTTGGCTCCCAGGAAGATCGAGACCTGACCGGATGCCATATCGCCGATCATCATCGGTACGAAGAACGGAGAGACGCGGCGCGGACCTTTCTCCACCAGTGCGGAGTGTTGGTCGCAAAGCGTTTCCAAACCTCCGATTCCAGAGCCTATGTAAACGCCGATGCGCTCCGCATTTTCTGGCGTGATCTGCAATCCTGCCTGCTGCATCGCCTGACGAGCAGCAACGACCGCATATTGCACGAAGCGGTCCATGCGGCGCGCTTCCTTTTTATCGATAAAGTCTTCCGGATTGAAGTCGACCTGACCGGCAATCGTGGTGGCGAAACCGGTGGTGTCAAAACGGTCGATAGTCCGGATTCCCGATTTTCCTGCGATCAAGTTGTTCCAGAAAGTATCCACGTCATTCCCAACTGGGGTGATAACTCCCATGCCGGTGATCACGACACGTCTGTTCACGCAGATTCACCTTCTCTTTTTTAGAGTTAGCAGTCAAAGAGAAAAGAAGTCCCGGTGCACGAGGCGTCGCGGGACTTCCCCACTCCAGTAAAGATTCCTTACTTATTCGAAGTGATGTAGGTCACAACGTCACCTACGGTGTTGATCTTCTCTGCGTCTTCATCAGAGATTTCCATATCGAACTCATCCTCGAGTTCCATCACCAACTCAACAACATCGAGAGAGTCGGCACCAAGGTCTTCTTTGAAAGAGGATTCAAGTTTAACTTGACCTTCTTCAACGCCCAGACGTTCGACGATGATGTTAGTTACGCGTGCAAAGATATCTGTGGACATGCTGCTCACCTCCTCTCAAAGTATACTACCATGCTACATGACCATGCCGCCATCCACATTCATAATTTGCCCGGTGATATAGGCGGCCTTGTCTGATCCCAAAAATGCGACCAAGTTTGCAATATCTTCAGGCTGTCCCATTCTGCCGAGCGGAATCGCCTCAAACAGCTTCGTCTTGATCTCATCACCTAGTTTGTCTGTCATCTCCGTCTCGATGTAGCCTGGGGCGATCGCGTTGACGGTGATGTTGCGGGAGGCGAGCTCCTTCGCATTCGATTTGGTCAGACCGATCACGCCCGCTTTTGCCGACACGTAGTTCGCCTGGCCGGGATTGCCGATCTGTCCGACGACAGAGGTGATGTTGATGATGCGGCCCGAACGCTGCTTCATCATCGGGCGGGATACTGCCTTCGTGCAGTTGAACACGCCTTTTAAGTTCGTGTTGATCACCGCATCCCAGTCTTCCTCTTTCATCCGCATCAACAGGTTGTCGCGGGTGATGCCTGCGTTGTTGACCAGAATGTCGATGCGACCGAACGCTTCCACGGTCGCCGCCACCATCTTCTCCGCATCTTCATACGACGCCACGTCGCCTTGAACGGCGATCGCGTCCCCGCCGAGCGCTTTGATTCCGTTTACCGTTTCTTCAGCCGCCCCTTGACTTCCTGCATAGTTGACGACGATTTTTGCGCCTTGTTTCGCAAGCTCCAGACAGATCGCACGGCCGATTCCACGCGATCCACCGGTCACCAGCGCCACTTTTCCGCTTAACATGTGGTAGTTTCCCCCTTTAGCGCAGCCACAGTCGCTGCATACGTCTCCGGGCTGTTGATCAGATAGCCCTGTACCGTCTTGTCGATGCGCTTGAGCAAGTTAAACAGCACTTTGCCTGGGCCGATCTCAACAAACGTCTCGATGCCCAGATCGTTCTTCATCGTCAAGATGCTATCTTCCCACAGCACAGAGGAAGACACTTGTCGGGTCAGGCTGTCGCGTATTTCGGCACCCGTCTGCACCGGCTTGGCGGTGACATTGGCGATGACAGGAACCTGCGCATCTTGGATCGCGATCCCTTGAAGCACCGCTGCCAACTGATCTGCAGCAGGCTGCATCAGCGAGGAGTGGAACGGACCGCTGACGACGAGCGGGGTGACCTTCCCTTTGTTCTCTTTCAACACGCGTCCAGCTTCTGCCACCGCTTCCGCCTTGCCAGAGATCACTACCTGTCCTGGGGAGTTGACGTTGGCCAGCTCGACCGGACCGTGCGACTGAGACACTTCTTGGCAGATCTTCAGGATCAGTTCACGATCGGCACCCATGACGGCGCTCATCGCACCCAGTCCGGCAGGCACCGCTTCGTCCATAAACTTGCCTCGGGCGTGCACCACGCGCACAGCATCTTCAAATGTCATCGCACCAGCGCTTACCAGCGCCGAATATTCACCGAGCGAGTGACCTGCCACAGCGGACGGCTTGATTCCTTCCACCTTCAGCACTTCCAACAAGGCGATGCTCGTCGTCAAGATCGCCGGCTGTGTGTAATAGGTTAACCGCAGCTCATCCTCCGGACCGTTCCAGATGATGTCCGACAGCGAGAAGCCAAGCGCAGCGTCTGCCCGCTTGAACACTTCTGCTGCCTGCGGGTATTGTTCTGCCATCTCTTTTCCCATGCCGACAGATTGAGCTCCTTGACCCGGGAACAAAAATGCGAGTTTTTTCATGATGTCGTGCTCCTTTCGTGCATGCAGTTCTACCAGCGCAAGACGGTGGCGCCCCATGTGAGCCCTGCGCCAAAGCCAACGAGTACAAGCGTGTCATTCTCCTTGATCTTGCCAGCGCGAACCGCTTCATCGAGGGCGACCGGAATCGAAGCGGATGACATGTTGCCATACTTATCGAGGTTGATGTACACCTTTTCCTCCGCCAGGTCGAGCCGTTTGATCGCAGATTCGATGATGCGGATGTTCGCTTGATGCGGAATCAGATAGTCGATATCCTCTTTGCCCAAGCCTGCCTTCTTCAGCGCAGATTCGGAAGCGGTGCCCAAGATTCGCACAGCAAACTTAAACACTTCGTTGCCAGCCATTGAGATGAAATGCTTGCGCGCAAGCACCGTCTCCTGCGTCGCCGGATTGCGCGAGCCGCCCGCCTCCTGTTTCAACAGGTTGCCACCCGAGCCGTCAGCACCGAGTTCGAAGGACAGGAAACCGCGTCCTTCTGCGGTCGGGCCGAGCACGACAGCGCCTGCGCCATCTCCGAACAGCACACAGGTGCTACGGTCTTCAAAGTCCATGATTTTCGACAGCGTCTCAACACCGATGACCAGCACGTGCTTGTACAAGCCACCCTGGATCATCGGCACCGCGCAAGACAGACCGTACAAAAAGCCGCTGCACCCTGCAGACAGGTCGAACGCAGCCGCCCCCTTCGCCCCAATCCGATCCTGCACTAAGCAGGCGGTCGCCGGAAACATCATATCTGGGGTTACGGTCGCGCAGATGACCAGATCGATCTGATCGGCAGTCACGCCTGCCGCTTCCATCGCGCGCTCTGCTGCCCGCACTGCCAGATCGGAAGATGCGGTTTGATCATCGACAAAGCGTCGCTCGCGAATCCCAGTACGAGTGCGAATCCACTCGTCATTCGTATCGACTCGCTTGGCCATATCATCGTTGGTGACCACGTTTTCGGGAACTGCTGACCCTGTGCCTAAGATGCCGACAGGAAGATTGCTCATGATGTCTCTTCTCCTTCTCCCGATAAATCGGTGCGTATCTTGCCAAGCACATCCCCTTTGAGGAATGCTCTCGCCTGATGGATCGCCATGCGAAACGCTCTTGCATTTGACGAACCGTGCGCTTTGATCACAGCGCCATCGATGCCCAGCAAAGGCGCACCGCCATATTCTGCATAATCGAATTTATTTTTGAACGCAGCGAGTCCAGGCTTTAGTACAGCCGCAGCCAGCTTCGTCAAGGCGTTCTTCAGAAACACCTTTTTCAACTCGCCAAAGATGCCGAGGCCAAACCCTTCGATCAGCTTCAACATGTTGTTGCCAGTGAATCCATCGGCGACAAGAACGTCGCACTTTCCGTTAAGCGTCTCACGCGCCTCGATGTTGCCCACAAAGTGGAACGGGCCTGCTTCCAGCAACGGGTACGCCTCTTTGCGCAGCTTGTCGCCTTTGCCTGGCTCCGCGCCGATGTTGAGCAGGCCGATGCGCGGCTTTTCTCGCTCCAGCACGATCTGCGCGTACGCATTGGCCATCAACGCGTACTGATAAAGATGGTTGGCCTCCGCATCCATGTTCGCCCCCACATCGAGCGTCAACATGCTGCCTCCGGTCATCGTCGGCCAGATCGAAGCGAGTGCAGGGCGCTCGATCCCCTTGATTCGACCGACCAGCAACAGCCCAGCGGTCATCAACGCGCCGGTGTTGCCTGCCGATACCATGCCATCCGCCTGGCCTGCTTTGACCATGCGAGCTGCCACCACCATCGAGGAATCCTTCTTGCGCCGCACCGCTTTCACCGGCTCATCTTCTGCTTCGATCACTTCTGTAGTATGTACGAATTCAATATTGGGAGGTGGGTTTGCGCCCACATATTTTTTGATCTGCGCTTCATCGCCGACCAAGATCAGCGTGACATCCGAATAGGCGCGGGCCGCATCGAGCGTTCCTTCGACGATCGCCTGTGGCGCATTGTCGCCTCCCATCGCATCTATCGCAATTCTCATCGGTCTCCCCCGTTTCTCGTCTGCAGTTACCTACATTGTAAAGACGACAAACTGCCCTTCAAACACAAGATCATCTCGCACTTTCGTCGTCACATCCACATGTGCCCGCTCGCCGCGAAACTCTTTGACCACCGCTTTGCAGACGAGCCGCTCCCCCAGTTTGACCGGTCGCTTGTAGCGAACTTCGGCCGTACCGGTCAAGACGGTCTCCGCATCGATGATCCCGACCGCCAGTGAATTCGCCTGTGCGAACAGATGATGTCCACGCGCGATCTTCGTGCGGGAGAACACATGCTCCGGACCGATCTCCAAGATCGAGATCGCCAACTTGTTCAAGTCGAGATCGATCAGCTCTCCGATCACTTCGCTGCTCTCCAAGGAGCGCACTTCTGTATAGTTCTGCTCTGCTACCGCTTTGATGCGCTCGCGAAGCTCAGGGATGCCGAGCGCAAGCCTGTCGAGACGAATCGTCTGGACGCTCACCTCAAAACGATCTGCCAACTCTTCATCGGTCAAGAAAGGCTCCGAGTCGATCAGTGCTGTCAATTCCTGTTGTCTTTGTTTCTTGTTTCGCGCTGCCATCTTCCTCGAATCCTCCTTTCGCAATCGAGTCGCTTTCATGTTTAGTCGCTCTTAGTACCTAGTGCTATTAGAAGTATATAAAAAAAGGCTGGCTTCCACAACTCATTTTTTTCGCGAAAACGAAAAAAGCAAGTGCCAGATCTGGGCACTTGCCTTTATGGGCAAATTATTCAGCTTCTACAACGGTACGGCCTTTGTAGGAGCCGCAGTTTTTGCAGATGCGATGAGCCAGCTTCATCTCATGGCATTGCGGGCATTCCACCATACCCGGAACCGAGATCTTGAAGTGGGTGCGACGCATGCGCTTGCGGGTCTTAGAAGTACGTCTTTGCGGTACTGCCATTTGGATCCACCTCCTTAACAGAGAAAAAAGAAAGCTTAAGAGTCTTTTTCAAAAAATTTAGCTAGATCTGCCAACCGAGGATCGATTCGTTCTGTCTGACAGGAACAGCTCGCCTCATTGAGGTTGACGCCGCACTGCGGACACAATCCAGCGCAATCCTGATTGCAAAGTGGACGATACGGCAAGGCGAGATTGATCGCCTGCTCGAGATAAGGTACAAGATCGATCTGTTCTCCAACGATCACATTGCGATCGTCATCGTAATCAGTACCTTCCGCTGCAGAAAGCTTGTCCTCCGTCACTTGCATGAAATGCTCGTCAAATGGTACATGCAATTCCTCGGAAAAATCGGTCAAACAGCGTGAACAGCGATATACCGCCTTCCCTTGCAGGCTACCCTGCAAAAGTCCGACGCCAGATGCTTCTGTGCCATGCAGATTGACATGGACAGGTTCAAGCTTGATCAATTGACGATTCTCTTTGACGAGGTTCGGCAGTTCAACCGTTTCTTGCAATGTAACGCCTTCGGATCGCTCTCGCAATTCACGCCAACTCAGTTTCAACGATATCACCTCGTAAGCAACAGAGTTCATTATATCTAGTGATTGGCAAATTGTCAATAAAGTTCATGCTTGTTATAATGACCAAAAATACGGCTATCTCGGAGGTGTTCCTATGAGAGTCACCGGAGTGATCGTCGAGTACAACCCGATGCACAACGGACATCTCTATCATGTCGAACAAGCGAGGCGTTCGACAGGCGCAGATGCGATCGTCGCCGTGATGAGCGGCCACTTTCTGCAACGTGGTGAGCCTGCGATCGTCAACAAGTGGGCCCGCGCCAAGATGGCGTTGCAACAGGGTGTCGATCTGGTACTGGAGCTGCCTGTCGCCTATTCTGCGCAGAGCGCCTCGCTGTTCGCCTTTGGATCTGTCGCCGTGCTCGATGCGCTCAGCATCGTCGACTCGATCTGCTTCGGCAGCGAAAGCGGTGATATCCGCTCGCTCACCGCTTTGAGCGACATCTTGGTCGCAGAACCTCCGCAGTTCAAAGCGCTGTTGCGGGAGGAATTGAAAAAGGGGCATTCCTATCCCCGCGCCGCATCTGATGCGCTCGCCCGCTATGCCGCTCAAGACGAGTCGATCGACTCTCACCTTGCTCAGCAGCCAAACAACATGCTCGGACTCGAATATCTGGCTGCGCTGAAAAAACTGAACAGCAAGATTCGGCCGGCGACGATCACTCGCATCGCGTCTGGCTACCACCAAGAGACGGTGACCCACCCGTCGATCGCCTCGGCGACGGCGATACGCAAAGCCACCTTTGAAACGGGGATCGACACAGCGGAACACCTGTTGCCCAGAAGCTCCTTCTCCATCTTGCAAGCGGAGTGGCAAGCAGGCCGCGGCCCGATCGCGTGGGAAAACTACCGCCAGGCGCTGTTTACACTGCTGCACCGCGCCACCCCCTCATCGCTCGCCGAGTTTGTCGGCGTCGACGAGGGACTGGAACACCGCCTGCTGCGAGCCGCCATGCAGGCCAACACGGTGCATGACCTGATCGAACAGACCAAGACAAAACGATTCACCTGGACGAAGATCCAACGGGCGCTCACTTCGATCCTGCTCGGTCTGACTCGGCAGGAGCAGTCTGAGCTGCATCTGGCAGCTGGGCCGAGCTACATCAGAGTGCTCGGGTTTACAGAGCGAGGTCAAGAGCTCTTACGACAAGCTTCCGCTCAGTCCAGCGTTCCTATTCTGACCAAGTTGCACAAGGAAAAACCAAAGATGCTCGAACTCGATCTGCGAGCGACGCGCATCTACTCACAAGGCTATCCTGTCTGGCAGCCTGGCGCGGAGAGTTGGGACATCACACTGCCCGTCCTCATTGAAAAAGCAAGTAAAAACGTCTCCCGCATCGAGCGGTGAGACGTTTTTTTCGGCGCTCTGTCGTCACGATTTCACATCTAATTTCTTCAGATAGTCGATCGCTTCTTGCAAGGTAGCGACAGGCACGACCTTCAATGGCAGGCCGAGCTTCTCCACCTCATCTGCCGCTTCCTGCGCATTGGTGTCATACTCTTGTTTGATATCTTTCGGAGCAAAAAAGAT
The DNA here is from genome assembly GCF_042682745.1 of Tumebacillus lipolyticus. Taxonomy (NCBI): domain Bacteria; kingdom Bacillati; phylum Bacillota; class Bacilli; order Caryophanales; family Alicyclobacillaceae; genus Tumebacillus; species Tumebacillus lipolyticus. Next base: position 360,196 of record NZ_JBHUIO010000009.1, read on the forward strand.
CTCCGCCCCTTCGTCGCTCGCTGCGACCACCTTGTGCCGGATGCCGCCGATCTGACCGACCTCTCCGTCCATCGTGATCGTCCCAGTACCTGCGATGCGGTACCCTTTCGTGATGTCTTCCGCCACGATCTGGTTGAAGATTTCCAAAGAGAACATCAGTCCAGCCGATGGTCCGCCAATATCGTCCGCGTTGATCTTCACGTTGCGAGCTGGGTCGATCTCCGTCTCGTTCTCAAGATGCACGGCCAGCCCCGTGCGCCTGACATCCCCCGCGGTCGTCTTGACGATAAACTCGACCAACTCGACCTTTTCTTTTAGCTCCTTGCCATCGCGGGTGAAGCTGACCTCGACCTTTTCTCCCGGCTTTTTCTGAGCGATGTATTCAGAAAGCTCCTGTACCTGCACCAGCTTCTTCCCGTCGACAGCGTGCAGAATATCCCCGACCTGCAAAATGCCTTTCGCTTTCGATCCTTCCACAAAATCGCTCAGAAACACGCCGACGTTTCGCACCTGCACCGATTGCTCTGCCGCGCGCAGTCCCGCTACGATCGCGTTGTGCTGCGAGCTTTTCATCATGTGCGCAAGCAGTCGAGAATACTCCTCTTCGCTCAGATCGCCGCGCACTTCGTTCTCACGCTTGATCTCCGTGTGCGGCGCGAAGTACCCATAGGCGAGATAATAGTAGTTGCTCGCTTTCAGCGAAGACACGGTGGTCAGCATCAGCGCGCCTTTTTCCGCTTTATCCCCGCCTTCGACCGTCACCATCGGAGCGAGCTCTTCCGCGCTGCCCGGCTGGTAGAGGTAGTAAGGCGTCGGAATGAAAAAGGAGAGGGCGAGCAAAACGGTGATCACCGCACCACGGATGTTTCGCTTGCCAAAAAAACGAGCGCTGTCCTCACGCTTCGATCCCATCAGCACACTCCCCTTCCTGCCATTCTGCAATCGTCTTCAGAATCAGTTCGGCAACTCGCTCCGCCGCTTGACGACCGCATGCGATCGCCTCCTCAATGTTGGTAAACGCTGTCGAGGAGATGTGCCCCACATCAGGTCGCACGATCACATCCGCGTTGAGGATGCGCGTGCGCAAGATCTCCCGCTCCATAATTTCGATCGACTGAAAGATCACATCGAAGATGCTCTTCACTTCCGTCTCTCGGTCATAAAGGCCGACATCGACCGCGATGACAAGGTCTGCGCCCATCTCGCGAACCACGTTGATCGGCACGCGATCGACCACTCCTCCATCGATCAGCATTCGCCCTTGGTAGCGATGCGGCATGAAGATGCCAGGAATGGAGATCGAGCCGCGCACCGCTTGGTGCACCGCCCCCTCGCGGTAGACGACCCGCTCCCCCTTCTGCACATCGGTCGCCACGACGGCGAACGGAATGGGCAAGTCTTCAATGTTTTGATCCTTGGTCAAGAAGCGCACCATCTCCATGATTCTCGCCCCGTTGACAAAGCCCATCTTCGGCACGACCGAAAAATCGATCCAATGCCGGCGCTTCAAGTTGATCGCCAACGTCTCCATATAGCGAGTTTCCATCCCCGTGCAGTAAAAGGCGCCAATCAGTGAGCCCATGCTGCTTCCGGCGATCATGTCGATCGGCACGCCGATCTCCTCCAGCACTTGCAACACGCCGATATGGGCAAAGCCGCGCGCTCCGCCAGCTCCTAGCGCCAATCCGATTCGTGGTCTACGCCGCACCAGGCTCCCCTCCCCGTGCCTTCCGCCTCATTTGGTTGCTGCTATGTATCCGACTAGCTCAGATTTTTATATTTTTCGCGCATCGCGATCTCCACGTCTGCTGGTACCAGATCGGAAAACGGCCCACCGTGGCGTGCGATCTCTTTGACGATCGATGAGCTCAGATAGGAATATTTGTGATTGGTGGGAATAAACAGCGTCTCCGCATCTTCATACATATGGCGATTGAGCGATGCCATCTGCAGCTCGCTCTCAAAGTCGGAGACAGCTCTCAGCCCTTTGATGATCACTTTCGAACTCTTTTCGCGCGCATAGTCGACCTGCAACCCGGTGTAGCTGTCCACCTCGACGTTCGGCAAGTGTCGGACCGCCTGACGAATCAGCTCTTTGCGCTCTTCGATCGTAAAGAGCGGGTTTTTGTGTGGGTTGACCATCACCACGATGATCACTTTTTCGAACACTTTCGCACCGCGCTCTGCGATGTCCAGATGCCCTAAGGTAATCGGGTCAAAAGAGCCCGGATAGATTGCGATTCCACTCATTCGTTCGTCCCCATTCCTGTCTTCTCCGTTGTCTGCTCCACCGCATAAAAGCTGATGGCGATCTCTCCGTACTTCGCATACCGAAATCGTTCGATCCGACCAAAATTCTCCGCAAGCTCCAAGTCGGCATCATGTTCTGCGACGATCAGTGCACCATCGTTTAACAGATGGAGCGCATCCATCTTTTCGATGATCTCTTCGTACAGATGAGTCAATTTATACGGTGGATCGAGAAAGACCAGTTCAAATTGAATTTCGCGCGCCGCAAGCGCATCCAGCGCTCGACGAGCATCGTTTTTGTAAATCTCCGACCGCTTTTCCAACTGAAGGGCGCCCACATTTTCGCGGACGGTCGCGATCGCCTTGTAGTCAGTATCGAGAAAGACCGCTCGCTCTATACCGCGAGACAAAGCCTCGATTCCAAGGCCGCCGGTGCCGGCAAACAGGTCGAGCGCCCACCCCCCGTCAAAATAGGGGCCGATGATGTTAAACATCGATTCTTTGACCTTATCTGTCGTGGGTCTGGTGTTCGTACCTGGAACCGCTTTTAAGCGTCTTCCTTTGTAGTCGCCTGAGATAACGCGCATGGTGACTTCACTCCTTAGTCCTTACTTTACCATAAAAGACCACTCCTGAGCCAACCCCACCCGTTCACAAAAAATGATCGCCGATGTATAAAGCAGGAGAAGAATGGCAATCATATCGACTAGCAACGGCGAGAGCTGTTGCAGGCAACCGCGGAGAAGACTTAGGTTTCCCCATAAGCTCTTCCTCCGGTTTCTCCTCTCCCAGTGCTTGTCGTGAGAACGGCGAGCGAAAACCCGCGTATACCCGGACGCGGGTTTTTCTTTTTTCCAGACATTCTTGGCTCGCTCGGCACGCATACTAGGTTTTGAAGGAGTGATCCTCATGATGTCGACCGAACTGATGCGGTTGAGATGCATTCAGCAGTCGGTGCACCGGCTTGAGATCGCTTGCGGTGAACTTGAAGTTCTCTCGAAAGGATTGCTTCAAGGTCCGCCAGAGTTGCAACACCTTGGGATTCGTCTTCAGCAATCGCTTCGAGCGCTGGAAACAGAACTGCAAACGATCGGAGATGTGATCCACCACGGAAACGCCCCGCCGCTTTCCCAAGAACAGCTGAACTTAGGCTCGCTCGTGCAAGAAGCGCTCAATGAAATCAGCCAGATCTGAGCGCACAGACGATGGAGGTGAGCAGGATGGAGTTTACGTTATCCCCAGCACTCGTGGCGATCCTCGCTTCGCTGATCTTCGTTGGAATCATTCTGTTCCAATTTTTCATCATGATCTTGATGCCACCAAAAGATGACCATAAGAGATGATACGACAAAAAAGCTGAGGGCTATTCCCTCAGCTTTTCTTTCAAGTTGGTAAGGATCGCCGCAAGCTCCGCACGGGTTAGCGGATTGGCCGGCCGATAGGTGCCATCCTCATAGCCATGAATCAGCCCGAGCTCTGCCGCCTGTCTGATAAACGGCTCTGCCCACAGCACATCTTTCAGGTCGAGAAAGCTGCCATCCGGTTCCTGAGCAGGCGGGGTCGCTGGCAGTTGCGCCATCCCCTGCCACAAGCTGACGATCTGCTGTCCGTACGCAGTGCCTGGGACCGCCCACTTTCCGTTCAGTTGCTCCCACGTCGGTGCAACGCCGCGCAAGCCTGCCTGCTCCAAGATCCCAAATCTCGGATCGACCACTTTCGCCCCAGCGGGCAAAGGCATTTGCGTGGCATAGCCGTAGAGATGCTGAATCTGCGCTTCAATGCCGAGCGCAGGTGTCGCAAAGGTCGCGCCTTGGACATCGGAGCGCACAGCCCCGAGGCCCGCGAAATTGTTTTGATAGGGTCGCACCGTCCCCGTAAACTGCCAATACCCAGTCTCATGGATCGACTGGGCGAACGCGAGATCCCCTCGCACGCCATACTTTGCTCCGATGTCGAGATAGAGCGAGGAGTAGTCTGGTGCATCCGGATTGACATTTCGCAAAAATTGGCGCATCTGGTATGCCGAAACCTGCGCAGTGCCCATGATCGGTGTTGCCACAAGTCCACCTCCGCTTCTCATCACAAATGAAAAGGGTTACAGGTTGGCATGTCTGGACTCAGACTCTCCACTTTTTCGCTTCAAGTGTTGCATCTTCACGATCAGCATATCCAGTTCCTGACTGACGCGCAGCACATTCGGGTGCAAAAAATCACCTCGGTAACTGTCGACCGTTTCGTTCAGTTTTTGCCGAAGTGTCTCGATCTGCCCTGAGATACAGTTCATCACCAAACACCCTTACCCTTCTGATGGCTGTTTTCCACTAGTGTACGTCGCTCGCGTGGATTTCTTGCTACCGTCCACAATATTTTCCATAAGTACAATATAAATCATATTTCCATTTTCGGTAAGGGTCTAAAGTGGTAAAAATGACGATCCTGAGTAGGATCGTCATTTTCACATCTGCCGCTCCGCCAAATCGATCATTCGTTTGGACACCGCATCGGTGATCACCTGATCTTTTAGCAGCTTGGGAGACTTTTCATAAGGAGAAGTGCCAATTCCGATCTCCTTGGCAATCTCATAGCGAAAGCGCTGCATCGCTTCTGCTGTGCCGCGCACACAGGTCGGTCTCTTTTTGCTCACCGCTGCCATCCCCTTCGCATTGTTGATCTCCGCTTAGGTTGAGCGCAAGCGGTCGATCCTATTCGGTCAATCTCCCGCCCGCTCAAGCAACACTTTCTCCTGTTTGAGATACTCGACCAGTTGCGAGTAGTTCGGCAGCGTCCAAAATTCGGGAGAGCGAATACAGCTCTGCACTTCATCGCGCGCCACCTGCATAATTTTTGCATCATGCAGCAGATCGCCAATCTTAAAATCGGGAATCCCGCTTTGTCGAACGCCAAAAAATTCGCCTGGGCCGCGCAATTCGAGATCTTTCTCCGCCAGCACGAAGCCGTTTTGCGTCGCCACCATCGCCTTCATCCGCTCTTCGCCCGCTTCAGTATCCGGCTTGGACATCAGGATGCAGGTGGAAGCATGTTCCCCCCGACCGACACGCCCGCGCAGCTGATGCAGCTGGGCGAGGCCAAATCGCTCCGCGTTGTACACCATCATCACCGTCGTGTTGGGCACATTTACGCCGACCTCGATGACAGTTGTCGAGACGAGCACCTGAATCTCGTTGTCGACAAAGCGCCGCATCACATCTTCTTTTTCGGTTGGCCGCAACTTGCCGTGCATCAGACCGACCTGAAATCCGGCAAACCAATCCTTTAGCATCTCATAGAGATCGGTGGCGTTGACGACCCCTTCGATCTTTTCCGATTCTTCCACCAGCGGGCAGACGACATATGCTTGCCTTCCTTTTGCCAGCTCGCTGCGAACAAAGCGCAGCGAGCGCTCCTCTTTGTCAGGCGTGATCCAAAAAGTCTGAATCGGCTTGCGTCCAGCCGGCAACTCATCGACCAACGACACGTCGAGATCGCCGAAGATCGACATGGCGAGCGTCCGCGGAATCGGGGTCGCCGACATGAAGAGAACATCGGGCGCATGCCCTTTCTGCCGAAAGATCGAGCGCTGTTCGACACCGAAGCGGTGTTGCTCGTCGGTGATGACCACAGATAGCGAATGAAAGCGCACCCCTTCTTCGAGCAGCGCATGCGTCCCGATGATCACATTCGCTGCTCCCGCTTCGATCTCGGCCAAGACTTCCTTGCGCTCCTTGTCCTTTTGCGAGCCGACGAGCAGCGCACACTTCACTCCGAGCGGTTCGAGCAGTTCAGCAGCCGCTCGAAAGTGCTGTTCTGCCAAGATCTCGGTCGGCACGAGAATCGCACCTTGATGACCGGACAGAAACGCGATATAGGCGGCTAAAAAGGCGAGCACCGTCTTCCCTGAGCCGACATCCCCCTGCACCAAGCGGTTCATCGGCGTTTTGCCGCGCATATCCTGCACGATCTCCTGAGCAACCCGACGCTGGGCGCCTGTCATCGCAAAGGGCAGCGTTTCCGCAAACTGTGCCAACGCCTCCTCTGTGACATCGTGCGCCACACCGGGCTGTTCGTGGCGATGGACCCAGCGAAAAGCTTGGAGCTTCAGCTGAAACAGGAAAAACTCCTCGAAGATCAATCGGCGTCGCGCCTGATGCAGCGTGTCGCTCGTATGGGGGAAATGGATCTCGCGAATCGCCTCTAAGCGGTCGATCAAGCGATACTTTTGACGCAGCTGCAGCGGGATCAGTTCGGGGATCTCCCCTCCGTATGTCTTCACGCTCTGGGCGATCAGGTTGCGCAAGAGCTTGGGCGTGATGTCAGCCTTCACGTTGTAGACTGGAACGATGCGATCGCTGTGCACCGTCTCCCCCGCTACGACAAAATCATGCGTCGCCACCGTGATCGAGCGGCGGTTCGCATCGTACTTGCCGGTGATCGTCACCTTGCGCCCTGGCTTCAGTTGATCTTTCACATAGGGCTGATTGAACCAAACGGCGTGCAGACGGCGATAATCTTCGGTCACCACAGGCGCGATCGTCGTCGAGGCGCGACGCCCTCTGTACTTGACGCCCGCAGCACCATCCACCGTGACGCGAACGGTGACACGACTTCCATGCACCAGCTCTCGGCCAGGCTGTGCATTTCGATCCTCATATCGAAATGGGTAGTAGGTGATCAGATCGAGGAGGGTGGAAATGCCAAGAAGCCCCAGCGTCCGAAGTCGCTGGGGGCCTACACCTGGCAAGACGCTGACCGGAGTGGTCCCCAAGGTCACGCTTCGTTCAACTCATTTCCATAGATCTGCTGCTCGATCTTGCGAGCGGTCGGCGTGTCGGCCAGACCGCCCATCGCCGTCTCACGAAGCTCGACCGGCATCACTTTGCCGATGTTGTACATCGCCATGATCACCTCATCTGGAGGAATCACGCTGCGCACACCCGCCAGCGCCATGTCAGCGCCGGCCAGCGCCAACACCGAACCAAACCCATTTCGAATGATGCAAGGGACTTCGACAAGACCGGCGACCGGATCGCAGACGAGGCCGAGCACATTTTTCAGCGCCAAGCCGGCCGCTTGGATCGCCTGCGCAGGAGATCCTCCCGCAAGCTCCACCGCAGCGGCGGCCGCCATCGCGGTCGCCGACCCGACTTCCGCCTGACAGCCCCCGCCCGCTCCAGAGATCGAAGCGTTGTTCGCAACCACATATCCGACCGCTGCTGCGGTGAACATGCCGAGCACCAACTGCTCTTTTTCCAGCCCCAACGATCCGCTCAAAGAGGACAGAACGCCCGGCAGGATGCCGCAGGAGCCTGCTGTCGGCGTCGCGACCACCAGCCCCATCGCCGCGTTGACCTCCGACGTGGAGAGCGCCATCGCCACCGCTTCGGTCGCCTGTTTGCCGAGCAATGTCTTGCCCTGTTGCGCATATTCGTAGACGCGCTTCGCATCGCCGCCCGTAAGCCCGGAGAACGACTTGATGTCCTCCTTCAGCCCGCGCTGCACAGACGCCATCATCACGTCAAACGATTCTGTCATCTGCGCGACGACCTTCTCCCGCGTTTCGCCCGTCTCGCGCACATGCTCTTCGATCATGATCTCATAGATCGGCTTGCTTTCCTTTTCTGCCAGCTCGATAAGTTCTGCTAAGTTGTTAAATCTCACGATGCATTCCTCCTAGGAAGGGGTGATGATCGAGACATCATGCACCGCTTCCAAAGCTACGATCTCTTGTACTGCCTCTTGAGACGGCCGTTCGTCCATCCCGATCACCATCAGGGCTTCACGGCCGCGGCCGCGCCGCGCCACTTCCATCGCCGAGATGTTCAATTGGTATTTGGACAGAATCGCCGTGACCGCCGCGACGACACCAAACTGATCCACGTGTGGAATCACGAGCGTCGGATAGGCGGCGGTGATCTTTACTTTGAACTGGTTGATCTCTAAGATTTCGATCGCGCCGCCGCCGATCGAGCATCCCATCAGTTCGAAAGCACGCTCCCCTTGCGTCAAGCGGATGCGCACCGTGTTCGGATGCAGGTCTGGATTCGGCTTGCCCATCCGAAACAGCACTTCCATCCCCACCTCTTCTGCGATCTTTAGCGAGCGGGGAATCCGCGAATCGTGCGTTTCAAAATCGAGCAATCCGGCCACCAGCGCAACATCTGTACCATGTCCTTTGTACGTTTTTGCAAAAGAGCCGAACAGCATGATCTCAGCCCGCTCCGGCTGTGCGCCACAGATCGAACGAGCGCTCCGGCCGAGGCGCGCAGCACCTGCGGTGTGCGAGCTGGACGGCCCGATCATCACCGGTCCGATGATGTCAAACGAATGGCGAAAAGAAGACATATCGACTCTCCTCCCTGCCCGATAAAAACGCCCTGCCGAAAATGTACGACAGGACGGATTCTTTCTGGGCTGATGCGATCTATCACTCTACAGAGAAAATGTAGGAATACAGCGGTTGCCCGCCATAGTGCAATTCGAATTCGCAGTGGTCAAACTGATTTTGAGCGTCCGCAAGCAGTTGTGCCGCCTGTTCGCTCGTCACACCTTCACCGAAGAAGATCGTGACCACTTCGCTCTCGTCCTCTATCATTTTCTCAAGCAACGAGATTGCAGTCAAATCCAATTCTTTTCCAAGCGTGACAACTTTCCCTTCCTGCATGCCCATGAAATCACCCTCTTTGATTTCGAGGTCCTGGAAGTTCGAGTCGCGAACCGCTTGGGTGATCTGACCCGATTTCACGCGCGAAATCCCTACGCGCATGTTCTCGACATTCCCCTCAAGGTCGAGGCCGGCATCAAACGAGATCGCCGCCGCAATTCCCTGCGGAATCGTCTTGGTCGGAATGACGGTCACCGCGTCGCCGAGCACCGTTTTCGCCTGCTCTGCCGCCATGATGATATTCGAGTTGTTCGGCAGGATGAACACGTGCTCCGCATGAAGCGCTTTCACCGAGTTGACGATGTCTTCCGTGCTCGGGTTCATCGTCTGTCCACCTTCGATGATTCCTTCTGCTCCGAGCGAGCGGAACACTTCGGTCAGCCCTTCGCCTACGGTCACGGTGACGATCGCGTACGGCTTCTTCTGCGCGCTGGTCGGAAGATCCGCTTGCAGGTCGTCTGTCGCCTCCGCCACGGTCCCCGCGTCCATCAGCTTCAGGTCATGATGCTGCTCGGTCATGTTGTCGATCTTGATCCGCGTCAGCTCGCCAAACTCCTGCGCTTGGTCGAGAACTCGACCCGGCTTCAATGCGTGGATGTGCACCTTTACGATGTCGTCCGCCGCCACGACGAGCAGCGAATCGCCGAGTGGGATCAGCGCATCGCGCACTTTCACCTCGGTCGCTTTCTCATCTTCGCTCGCAAGCGGCAGGCGAATGATAAACTCTGTACAATATCCATATTCGCTCTCACCATCTCCGTGTGCAGCAGCCGGAGTCAAAACTTTTGCCGTCATGCCGCCCGCAGGAGCAGTGCCGACCGAGACGCTCTCACCTTTGATCGCAGCCAGCCAACCGTGGTAGATGTAGAGCAAGCCTTGTCCACCCGAGTCGACGACGCCCGCTTGCCGCAGGACCGGCAGCAGGTCTGGCGTGCGCTCCAGCGAGCGCTCCGCTTCGTACAACACCGCTTCCATGACCGACTGGATCGTCGCGTTGCGATCTTTGGCCGCGTTTTGCGCAGCTTGTGCCGCATCTTTGGACACGGTGAGGATCGTGCCTTCCACAGGCTTGACCACAGCGGAGTAGGCGGTGGTCACCCCGTTTTGAAATGCATCCGCAAATTCCTTCGGATCCACTTCCGCCTTTTTCGCAACTCCTTTTGCGAAGCCGCGGAACAGCTGTGACAAGATCACGCCCGAGTTGCCGCGCGCTCCCATCAAAAGCCCTGTTGAAACCGCTTCCGCGATGCGGTAGAGCGGCTGATCTATGTATCGTTTCAACTCATTGACACCTGACGTCATCGACAGGTTCATGTTCGTTCCCGTGTCGCCATCAGGAACCGGAAATACATTCAGAGCATTGACCCGGTCCATGTTTTGTTCGAGGCTCGCATGACCTTGCAAAACCATTTGCACGAACAAAGCACCGTTTAAGACCTGACTCATGAAGATGGAAACCTCCTTTTACCTCTCCCCGGTCACGCGAACGCCTTGAACGATCACATTGACCTTTTCTACTTTCAGCCCTAAGAAGTGCTCCAGCGTGTATTTCACTTTGTCCATGACATTGTGTGCGACTTCAGAAATTCGAGTTCCGTAGCTTACGATGATATACATATCTACGATCACATCATCATTTTGTATACGAACATCCACGCCGCGTGCCAGATTCTCCCGACCGAGCAGTTCGCTGATGCTGTCTTTGACCTGTTTGCGGGACGCCATGCCGACGAGACCGTAGCAATCAAGCGCTGCATAGCCAGCTACAGTGGCAATCACGTTCTCATCGAATGTAATCGTACCCAGTTCATTGCGAATGTCTTTTGGCATGATGACACACCCCCTGTAGTTCTCGAACAGTAGCACCTTAAAGTTTACTACATTCTAACCTTGAAAGTAAACTCAGGATTGCTAAGGAGAGCTAAGGTTTGTTCAACAAACTGACCCTCGCTTCGCTCTCCCGCAAATTGTTAGCGACTTGCTGATCAACGCTTGCAAAGTCGGACGGGCGTGTGATAAGATAATTGAGTATTTGCGACCTATCGCTCTTATTCTCGCGATGTGTCTCGGGACTATGTTGTTAAGGAGGTGCACGCTCGTGGCTAAACGTTGCGAAATCTGTGGGAAAGACCCGAAAACGGGTAACCAAGTATCCCACTCCCATATCCTGACCAAACGCCGTTGGCTCCCGAACATTCAAAAAGTTCGCGCGAACATCAATGGCTCTGTAAAGCGTATCAATGTTTGCACCCGCTGCCTGAAGGCTGGCAAAGTAAAGCGCGCGATCTAACATTCGCCCGCTTTCCGCAATCATTGCAAATAAAAAAGCACCTCGCGAGGTGCTTTTTTATTTTACTTTTCCTTTGATCGGGAGCGTGACACCTGTTCAAACAACGTCTTTTCCGTTGTTGCCCCGTCTCGTTTGAGTGCGATGGATAAGGAAACAGATATCATCCTGCGACATGGCGCGTTGCCCATACTGTTAGCTGCTTTGTTAGCAACGCAGTTAGTGATGACATGCTATGAAATGCATGATTGTTGAAAGCAAAAAAGACCCCGCTCAAGCGAACGGGGTCTTTTTCATGTTGCTCTCATTATAGGAAGCAGAAAGCCTATGAACTCTCCTAGAAGGAACTTCTCGATCATTCGCAGAGTCTTCATTTGCTATTCTTTCGGCTCTGCCTGTTCCTCCAACTCGAAACGAAATTGACGCTCCTTGTCAGTAGCTGCCTAAGCGAGGTCTTTGGGCTACTGAATTTTTCCACTTTGAACTGATCAAGATCCATTCCCGCGCCGTGCATGTCCCAGATGATCGTCTCAGTTGCTGGATCGATCCGGTACAGGTAGCGAGCGAAATTGTCAGCGTGCTCGCCGTATTGGAGTTGTAGCATTCCTACCGTCTCTGGCACTCGTTCTGCCAGCGCAAAATAGGCGGCGAAGTCCTGCTCGATCGTGGTTTCAACCACATTGCCTGAACGCTCGCCCGTGTCCACCAGTACGTTGCCTATTGCTTTATCGTAGTAGATTTTCCGCCCGATTTGCATCGCTCTTCTCCTCCCTTTATTCGTAGGCGTACCAAGTGACACTTGTATTCGAAAAGGCAATGTACGTCTCAAAGCCATCATTAAAAATAGTCCAGTAATTTGATTGCCAGATCCCCGGACTGAAACCTGGAGACGAATCTGCCCTCCCAAACGCCCAATTGAGGTTGATATTTTTCATCACCCAGCCTGTACCAGACTCATAATACGAAACTGGAAAATCAGTATGAGGGTGATACACTTTCCGGTAGTATTCTTGTCCTCCTCTCCAGAACAGTATTAGTAAGGATGGTTTGAACATAAGCCCCCTTACAGTAATAATGTTAGTTGATGAGCTCGTCACTGTTCCGCTCGCCCACCTCTTCCCCGTTACAATCCCCCCCACCCCCGCCGCCAACTCAGCGAAACTGTGAGGCGCACTCCCTGGTACTGTCCCTCCTTTGGCGTTGATCGCAGCGGCAACCTGTGCTTTGCCATCAACGCCATGCGTAAAAACCTCTGTTAGTGCACCCTCCACATCGGTCGAGATAAAATGCCCGCCCGCATCCTCGATGTGAATCGCACTTGCCTTATGTGCACCAGTCGCCCGACCAGCGTGCTCATCGACCTTCACCTGAGCACCTGCTGGTGTCTCCGCGCCGATCTGCTCAGAAGTCAGCGCATCCAATCGCTGGTGGGACTCCTCAATCTCGCCCTCGATCCGATTCATGTCCTGCTCAGTCACCACTTCATCATGCTGCCAGTCGGTTTTGCTCTGGTATGACATGCAATCTTACACCTCCTAGATTTTATGGCGTTCAACTTTGCTCGGAATGCTGATGACAATCTAAAAAGCCCATCACATGAGTGATGAGCTTCTATCCAGTGTCTGCCATTCAGTTTTGCTTCAGCCATCTCCTTGAGGACTGCCGGCTGACTTCCTTGATATCATATTACTTTGTCTTAAGAGTCCAGAACTCTGAAGTGACTCCTATTTTTCTCGGGCGACCAGTGAACGATGTGCTCGTCTCTCCTCTGCGATCCGCTAAGCCATCCCCATCTTTTGTAGTTTTTGACCCATTTCTTAACCATTTTGTGGTCGGGGATCTGCAGCTCATTTGCGACCGATTTATAGCCCATTCTTTTACATCTTTACCGCAATGAACTTGATTTCCCGTGAGTACGTTTTCCGTTTCCTCGCTGTCTTTCCAAAAGAAAATCCCCCTTGTGTAGTAACAGTAAGCGGACTTGCTTCCTACAGTCTACACAAGAGGGATCGTTCGAGCGGGGTCTTTTATATGCTGTTCTCTTGATTAGGAAGAGACGTACCTCTTCCTAACTGAATCTGATGTGCCGTCATCGAAACGCACCGATCGATGCTGGTCTATGCCTCGCATGAGTTTAATGTCTCCAGGTTCAGTTCCATGAGATCGCATCCACCTGCTGCCATGTGTCCGCTGACTCTACTTGTGCTTTTAGTTTTTGATACTGACGGATGTTTGTGCGCTTGTGTTGCTCCGCTTCTGCACAAACGGCTAGGAACTGTTTCATGGAATGGTCGACCTCTCCCTCATCCTCGGTCTGCCACGTCACATCCCCGTCAGTCGTACCCGCAACAAGCAAGAGCATCTGCTGTGTGAAGTTTGTCTGATCGTGTACACCGAAGGAATAAAAATGACCAGTCGTCGCGGAAGAAAAGCCTCGCAAGATCGTGGCTTCGCATGCCTCGTTCAACTGGCCAATTTTTGCTTTTTTGATCCATTCGAGTGGCGTGACTGTCAAGTCCAGATCTCTGTATCGCTGGTCAGCTGTCAACTTTCGAAGGTTATCGATCTCATTCTCAAGTTCCCTAATATGATCTTCTGGTGAAACATATGGTACATAGTCGGGATTTTTGTAGAACAAGCCCGTTGCTGAATCATAGCAGTATTCTTGCGGCTTGATCTCAGCAGCATGTACTTCATCTAACGTATAGGCGTTGTAGTCCTGAGCAGGTGAGTAAATACTATCTCCCTCTACTAGATAGCCAAAAGACAGACTTTGAATTTCTGCACCTTTTGCAATTACTACTTTAGTTTCCTTGGCGATTAAAACCATCATGTTACCCATCTCCTCTCTAAATGATTGGTTCTTTCATGAAAATATCAGTATCAGACAATGCCACACCGATTTGGATACCCCTAGAGTCGGTTGTGATTAATCCGTTTGTGTCATAATAGTAAGTTTCACCTGCACTTAAGGTACTGTGATTAGACGAAATCCCTTGCACTGTGACGGTGTTTGAGGTCAGACATACACCAATTGGCTTTCCGTAGAATCCCTCAACGTACAAATGTTTTGGCGTATTTCCAGGAGGCGGAAGATAGAACAACCTTACTTTCTTCCGATTTCCTTCGAATTTGTCAGGTAGGCAAGGCATGATTTGCTGAATATCTTCACTTGCCGCGAGTGTGACTGCCGGTGATGTTGCATACGGCAAAGGGGAGACGGCAGGATCATACCTGATGTTCCAACCTTTCAGTTTCGTCCCGCTTCTTGTGACAAGCATTCTATCGTTTCCGTAGCACGCGACAAAATAGCCAACGTCACCACTCACACCCAATGAGGTTGTGTTGTTTATCGGGTGCTCATTTGTTTTGCCTGAAACGGCCCCCGAATCATCAAAGGTCACTTTTGCAACCTTAGCCGAGTATTGGTAGTAATACAAAATCCCCGTCTTCTTGTCGATTGGCTGATAATCGAAGCCAAAAGGTCGGTTCGGCTGAGCTTGTGTAAATGGTTGACTCTGTGCAGATGGAAAGGTGATTGTATCATTCAAAGGGTTATAGATCACGCTTCCGACATATAACGAACCTGTGGAGCTGCCTGAATGGTACCCCCCGTATGCCCAAAAAAAGTTTCCGTCCATGTGTTCCCGCACAATGAGATAGTAAGGATCTAGACCTGTGGTTGCGCTTGTAGGCGTCCCCAAAGTTGGCGATCCGCTATCCGGGACTGTTACTACCATGCCACGTAAGTTGCTACCGTGAATGAAAGTAAGTAAGATTTTCCCATCACCAAGGTTGTTTACATTTGGAAAACTCGAAGTCGCCGTCGCGTCATATAATAGTCCTGTGGATTGAGAAACCAAAGAAAGATCATTAGGGTCGTCAGAGATGTTATAAATCTTGTGATAAATTGTAGTCCCTAACGTGTACACAATCATAAGCTTCGTAGCACTCACCATGCACATTGACATATCCATACCAACAGAAGCAGAAGAAACGATGTTATATTTTGTCGACAGTGTTGTTGTGCTGTCATTGTTGAATCGAATCATGACAAAGCTTAGGTAGTTGCTATTCAGAGTGTCTGCGTACAGAAGCCCGTATCGCTTCGCGTCAATTTGAATGATTTTGTGCCACAAACCAGTCACGCCGATTAAAGGATTTGTCACAACCCCCGCTTGATCAGTAGGTAACGAATTCGCCATATCTTTCAATGGCAAATCGGCCAAAGTTCCGTCATTAAGAACTTGCGCGACACGTTGAGGAGTTGCGACCCCTTTTACAAACTCCTTTATTAAGCCTTGGTTGTTTGTGGATCTATTGCCGTATCCCATAAGGTTCAAAAAAGTTCCCACGTTCATTCCTATACCTCCCGCCATAAAGGAAACTTCACATTCGGATCATGAATCAGCTCTAAGTTTTTGGTTTTTATCACAACCTCACCCGTTTCATCGTATTCTTTGACCATCAGGCGTTGATATTTCCCATTAGTGTCGGGGTTAGACTGGACAGCCTTCTGATAAAGCTTGCCGTCAGCTCGCCGCAACTCTACCGTGCAGAACAGCCCTTGTATAGCGTCGTAGTCATCACGGAACGCATCAAATGGGTCGACTCTAATGGCGCCAATCTGTTCGCAAGTTACTCCGTGCGGGTTGTCTGTCCGATTTGCGTGCGCATTTACCTTCGCCTGCACGCCGGTGGGCGTTTCCGCTCCGATCTGCTCGGGTGTAACTCCGTGCGGGTTGTCTGTCCGACTCGCGTGAGAGTTAACCTTCTCCTGCGCCTCAACGATTCCACCCTCGATACGGTTCAAGTCATGTTCAGTTACCACGTCATCATATTTCCAGTTAGTTTTACTTTGGTAAGGCATGTATCTTACACCTCCTTGATTTTTCCGACTGTCTCAAATGACCTATGGTCATTGATTCACGATCTTTTCTTCCCTCCTTTCGCCTTTGTTCGAAAAACCGATGGCAAACAAAAAAGCTCATCACATAAGTGAAGAGCCTCTACCAGATGTCTGCCATTCAGTTGTGTCTGCCATCACCTTGAAGATTGTCGGCTGACTTTCTTGGTACCATATTACCTTGTCAAGAGCGGTCAAATCTCCGAAGAAACTCCTATGTGACTCCAGATGAACTCCAAGAGTGTCACCTTGGAGTGATGCTGATCCTTAACCCCTACATATATCGATCGACCTTGTTCCCTTATCTGGTCTTCAATCAAAGACCACCATTCCTGTTCGCCGGCATACCGACCTCTGCCCAATCCTCAAATATATCGAACGACGTGCCAGCCACCGGTAGCTGGCACTCGATTGCTTCTTGCAGCACGTATCATATACAAATCGCGAAACTCAACACTCATCACATCGAGCAGGAGATGGATGAGACGATACGAAATAGGCTTGTGTTTCATCGGCCAGACTTTATCTGAAGTTGCTCTCCAGAGCTCTCAGAAAGGCTGTGAGACAAATGTTAATACATGAAAATCTGTGCGATCTTGTAGAGCTTCCTCGGACTGCTAAAACAGAACTCGTAATCATGTCTCCAAAAGAGATGTTATCTTACTTGAAATCCGTCTCATTCGAGGGATTATAGGACAGTCATGTAAAAGAGCTTGGGCATCACGAGAAAAATGTCGAAGAAATTTGGAGCAAATACAGGCTTCAGGGTGTCGGAGCTATGCGCAAAGACATCTCCACTATTGAGAAAATATCAAGAGAAAGGCCGAAAATACCGAGGTGTACTTGAACTTGGCGACTCTATCCTTTGGAACCGGAGCGCGCCGTGGAGAGCTTTTAGTGCTTTCCGTCAGTCAGTTGTCCGAAGCATTCAAGGCCCGCCCGTCGTTCAGGAATCGCTAAAGAGCGATTCGACCAGGCGAACCATCACGATCCATGAAAATGAAATCCGTGTTTTGCAGCGACAAATCAAGCTACGGAACAAGCAAAAAATCAAACTCGGCGCTCGTCACCGAGATAAAGGCCCGGTATTTGTAGCGCCAGACGGTCGCCCAATGGGGCAAACTGGTGTGTCACTCTGGTTCCGAAAGAGTTCGTAGCTTTTGGACGACCGGATTTTTCGCTGCATGACACCAGACATACTCACGCATCATTGCTGATCAAGGCCGGCGTACCGATCACCCGCGTAGCAACGAGACTAGGTCATGCTAACCCTTCTATAACGCTCAGCACCTACACTCACTTTCTGCAAGATCGGAAAAAAGTAGCGAGTGACAAATGGGGCGAAATATTACAAAACGCATCGATTTAGAGTCAATGGTTAGCAAAATGTTAGCAAGGCAGCTCACTTAGAGAAAAAAACCCTTTTCTACCAAGGGTTTTTTTCAACAGTTTACTTTTCCCTCTGGAATGCATTTAACATCGCTTTGACGATTCCGCCGAGGAAGCGAGGCAACTTTATCGTGTAAAATCGCAAAGTGACCCCCCCTTGTTATTAGTTCAGCCTGCGCGCTTTCAATCCTTGAACAGGAGCCATCCGGTCCAGATCAGGGAAAGGCCGATCAGAGATACCCACATTTCAGGCGGGAGGTAACGAGCGGTCAGATACAGCCCGCATCCAGCAATCGCAATCCCGACGCCTCGCTTCGCCCCCATTCTCAAACTGCGCCTGCGGTATCCGATCAAAGTTGAGCCACCCTCTCCTCGCCCGCCTAGACTTTCGCCCATGTTTCGACGGTACGGTATTATATATATTCGTATGAGTTCTATTTGTGCAACAAAAAACGGCCACCCCGTCGCATGTTACACAGCGTGGGAGTGACCGTTAACCGCCCTCCCGTTAGTACATCCTATGCCGTGAAAAAGGCTTTAGACGTGAGGACAGGCGCGATTTTCAGTTCAAAGCTACTTCAGCCCCGAATGTTGCGAATGGCAGCGCCGCGATCGGGCGCATTGTATACCGCATTGCCAGCGACCAACACGTTCGCCCCCGCTTCGCGCACCAAGCGAGAAGTCTCCTGATTGATCCCGCCATCCACTTCGATCTCAACATGGTGCAGATCCATCGCATCGAGCTTGCGGCGCAGTTCGCTGATCTTTTCCAGAACGTTCGGAATGAACTTCTGCCCGCCAAAGCCCGGGTTGACCGTCATCAGCAACACCATGTCCAGATCGGTCAGCACATGCTCGATCATCGAGACGGGCGTATGCGGGTTGAGCGCGACAGACGCTTTGACACCGTGGGAACGGATCAATTGCAAAGTCCGATGCAGATGACGAGTCGCTTCCACATGCACGGTGATGATGTCCGCGCCCGCCTGGACAAAGCTCGGAATGTAACGATCCGGGTCTTCGATCATCAAATGCACGTCAAGCGGCAGTTTCGTGTGCGGCTTGATCGCTTCGACAACCAGCGGCCCGATCGTGATGTTTGGCACGAAGTGGCCGTCCATCACATCGACGTGAATCAAATCGGCCCCAAGCTCTTCCACCGAGCGAATCTCCTCCCCCAACTTCGAAAAGTCGGCAGAGAGGATCGACGGTGCTATTTTGATCTCCATGCGGTTAGTACCTCCGTTCTTTTGCCTCTTTTACCTCTGCCAAAAACTCCAGATAGTGCTGATAGCGGTCTCCGTTCATTCGCCCCGCCTGCACTGCCTCACGCACCGCACAACCGTCCTCGCGCTCATGCAGGCAACCTCTGTACTTGCACGCTTGCGACAGCTCCCAGACATCGCGAAAACACTGCTGGAGAATCTGCGGCTCCATACCGGCAAATTCGAGGGTGGCAAAGCCCGGCGTGTCGATGACATACGTCTCCTCAAAGATGCGAAAGATCTCCGAGTGACGCGTCGTATGTCGCCCGCGCCCAAGCTTTTGCGAAATTTCCCCGATCGTCAGGTTGAGCCCTGGCACAAGCGTGTTGAGCAGCGTCGATTTGCCGACCCCAGAGTTGCCTGCCAGGGCGGACAGCTTGCCGCGAAGCAGCGAACGAACCTCTTCGACACCTCTGCCCGTCCGCGTGGAGACAACTGCTGTCAGATAGCCCATCTCCCGGTACGGATGCAACCAAGCTTCCGCCTGCTCGATGTCTTCCATCAAGTCCACCTTGGTCAACACGATCACCGCATCCAAGCTCTCGCGCTCCACCTGTACGATCATGCGATCGAGCAGCTTGGAGTTGAAATCTGGCTCTCTGCTGGAGAAGGTCAGCACGCATTGGTCGATGTTGGCGATCGGCGGGCGAACCAGTTCGTTTTGGCGAGGAAAGAGCTCTTCGACCACCCCTTCTTCACTGCCGATCGGCGTGAAGTTCACCCGGTCGCCGACCAGAGGTGTGATCCCTTGCTTTTTGAAGACGCCGCGCGCTCTGCACCTGCGCACGACATCTTCCGATTGCACGTAATAAAACCCTGAAATTGCTTTGGTGATGATTCCTTCCGGCATATGGCCACCGTAACCTTTCGAAAATTCAAGATTAATCTTCGTACGATACGGGAATCGTCCTTTCTTCTTTACCGTCCAAGTACACTTTGATCGACGCCAGCTCACCCTTCTTGACGGTCAGCTCCACGCGAAACGTTTTGTCAGATTCGATCGTTTCATCCACGACGACTGCGCTGCCCTGAGCATCGTTGCGCACGATCTTCACCTTTTTCTTCTCGCCTTCTTCGATCGGGATCTGCACATCGTACGACTTCTTCTTCGGCTCATCCTTTTGACCTTTCGATACGACGAGCGAGATCGTCTCCCCTTTGGCAAGCTCTGTGCCAGGCGTGTAGGAAGGCGAGGTGGCGATCACTTTGCCCTCCGCGACATCGTTTGAGAACTGCGTGATCACTTCCCCGACGGTGAAGCCGGCCGAAGTGAGCCTTGCTTTTGCATCGGCGAGCGAGATGTCGACCAGTTGCGGGACTTTCACCTTTTCGATCGCTTTGACGAGCGTCAGCGTTACTTTCGTATCTTTGTTGACCATCACGCCGGTCTCCGGATTTTGCGCGAGGACAGAGCCTGCCGTCTTGTTCTTGTCCTCTTGCTCTTTAAAGGTGACGTTGTCAGCGCCGATTCCGACCTGCTTGAGCTTCTCCAGCGCCTTCTCTTTGCTGAGGTCGGTGACAGTTGGCATCTCCACCTGCTCCGCCCCCTTGGAGACGGTCAGCGTCACTTCGCGGTTGGCCTTGATCGTCTTGCCACCGTACTGGTCCTGCTTGACCACAGTTCCAGCCGGTTTCTCCGCATCAAATTCCTCTTCTTTGTTGATGTTGTTTATATCCAAGCCTGCGTTGAGCAGATCCTTGACCGCATCATCGTACGACTTTCCGACGACGTCGGGCATCGTCACGTCCTTTTCACCCATGTAGTTGGTGACGAGCGTGTACGCGGTGACCGCACCGACGCCGAGGAGCAGGAAGATTGCAAACAGCCAGATCACCGGCCGCCAAAAGTTTTTCTTCTTTTTCGTTCCGTCCGCTTCCTCCGCTTGTGGGACTTTGGTCGGTTCGCCGCTCACAGGAGCCTCTTTCGCTTCCTGCGGTTGCCCGGCGGCCGGGATCGTTTTGTTGCTGCGCAGCCCGACGGCTGGCATCTGGATCGTGCTCTGTTCATCGAAGAGCGGAGCGGTAAACTTCGCCACATTCGGATAGAGCAACGCCTTCTCCAGATCGCGCCCCATCTCCCGCGCGCTCTGATAGCGAACGCCAGGATCTTTGGCGAGCGACTTCAAAATGATGTTCTCAACCGACTGCGGCAAGGCGGGATTGATCTGACGCGGCTCGACAAAATGGTCTTGCAGATGTTTGAGCGCGACGGAGATCGGCGTTTCCCCCGAGAAGGGAAGCTCACCGGTCAGCATCTCATAGAGCACGACCCCGAGCGAATAGATGTCCGACTTGACATCGGTGATGCCGCCTCTCGCCTGTTCCGGTGAGAAATAGTGGACAGATCCCAGCACAGAGCCTTCCTGCGTGATCGTGTTGGAGGTGATCGCGCGGGCGATGCCAAAGTCGGTCACCTTCACCCGACCATCCTTGCCGATCAGGATGTTGTGCGGCTTGATATCCCGGTGGACGATATTGTTCTCATGCGCGTGTCCGAGCGCCGAGCAGATCTGTTTGGAGATGTCGATCGCTTCGGCCACCGGAAGCGGAGCGCGGTCTTGAATCACCTCTTTGAGCGTCAGACCGTCGACAAACTCCATGACAATATAATAGTCCGCCCCCTCTTGCCCAACATCATAGATGTTGACCACGTTTGGATGCGAGAGGGAAGCTGCCGCCTGCGCTTCCCGCCGAAAGCGGCGAACAAAATCTTCATCTGTCGAAAATTGCGCATGGAGCACTTTGATCGAGACGTGGCGGTTGAGCAACGTGTCCAACGCCCGATAGACCACGGCCATTCCGCCGCCGCCGATCCGTTCGATCACTTCGTAACGATCACCAAGGTTTCGTCCGATCAACGCGCCTCACCTCGCTCCGACAGATTATGTAAGGCTACAGCGGTGATGTTGTCGTGACCTCCGGCTGCCAGCGCGCGATCGATCAGCGCATCGACCTTCGCTTCCAGCTGATCGCTTCCCGACAAAATGTCTGACAAAACGTCCGATTGCACCATGTTGGTCAGACCGTCCGAACAGATCAGCAGAATATCGCCTTCTGCCCACGTCCGATGATGAAGGTCTGCCTGCACCGTCTCATCGGTGCCGACCGCACGCGTCACAATGTTTCGCTGCGGATGAGCGCTCGCCTCTTCCTCTGTGAGCTGCCCATTTTTAAACAGCTCGTTGACCAGCGTATGGTCGTCGGTCAGCTGCACCAACTCACCCTGTTGAAAAAGGTACGCTCTGCTGTCACCGATGTGGCCGAGATAGAACTCCCGCTCATCAAACAGCGCCACAACGAGCGTTGTCCCCATTCCGCTCAGTCCAGACGAAGTGGAAGCGCGCTCGTGCACGATGCGGTTTGCCACCTGCATCGCGTCGACGAGCAGATCGGAAACATCGTTTGTTTCCGCCTCGAATGATGAATTTTTAAGCTGGGTTAAAACCGTTTCAATCGCCAGAGAACTTGCCACCTCACCCGCAAGATGACCGCCCATTCCGTCTGCTACAACTGCTACGCCGTACGGACGCAGACCTGCCTCCACCGCATAGCTGTCTTCGTTGAGTTGACGAACGAGCCCAATGTGAGTTCTCGCCGCATACTGCATCTCCATCACCTCAGATTTTCCCCTGCTCCGCACGCAACTGTCCGCAGGCAGCAGCGATATCGTGTCCCTTCTCTCTTCTGACCGTCGCATTTACACCCAGACGGTTCAACTCGTTGACAAACGCGCGAATTTGATCTTTGGGCGTGCGCGTGTAGTTTCGCTCTGGCACATAGTTGACCGGGATCAGATTGACGTGGCAATCGATGTTTGCCAACAAATCAGCCAGCTCGCGAGCATGTGCCAGATCATCATTTTTCCCGCCGACGAGAGCATACTCGAACGATACGCGACGTCCAGTTTCTGCGATGTAATAGCGGCAGGCGTCGAGCAGCTCGGCGATGCCCCAGCGCCTGTTGATCGGCATCAGGGCTGATCGGATCTCATCTCGCGTCGCATGCAAGGAGATCGCAAGCGTGATCTGCCGCTTTTCATCTGCCAAGCGCTTGATCGCCGGCACCAGACCTGATGTGGAGATCGTGATGTGGCGCGCTCCGATCTTCAATCCGTTTTGATCGTTGGCGATGTCGATAAAGCGCATCGATTCGTCATAGTTTTCCATCGGTTCGCCCGAACCCATCAGCACGACTGAGGAGACGCGCTCCCCTTTCGCTTCTTGATCGAGGAAGCGCTGGACGTTCAGCAGCTGTTCCACCACCTCGCCACCGGTCAGATTGCGGACCAATCCGCCCAGCGTGGAGGCACAAAATGTGCAACCCATCCGACAGCCGACCTGTGTGGACACACAGACCGAGTTTCCGTAATCGTGTCGCATCAGCACCGTCTCGATCGTCGAGCCATCGTACAGCTCCCACAACCATTTGATCGTGCCGTCCGTCGAAACTTGGCGCGTCACTTCCCGCATCGTATCGATCGTCGCAATCTCCGCTAGCTGCTCACGAAACTTTTGCGGCAGATTGGTCATGTCGGCGATGTTATTGACGCGGTCCTGATACAGCCAAGTGAAGATCTGCTTGCCGCGAAATTTCGGCTGCCCGATGCTCTGCACCCATTTTTCCATCTCATCGTATTTCAATTGCAACAGATGCACGCGTTTTCCAGCATCCGAATCTGTTTGCTTGTCGTCGATCAGTTTGATCGTTTCCATGGTGTTCACCTACTTTCGGCGTAAGCGTGCGATAAAAAATCCATCGCTGTCAAATTGTTGCGGCATCAGTTGCACGGCGCACCCGTCGACGATCGCCCCGTGCACAGTTGCGGGAAGATGCTCGGCGATCGAGTCAGCCTCGAAGTCGGGATGAGCGGCGAGAAAGCTCCGCACCACTTCGATGTTCTCTTCCGGCATGATCGTGCAGGTGGAATAGACGAGCACCCCGCCTGAGCGAAGCGCTTTGGCGACCGTGTTCAGCAGGTCGCGCTGCAAGGAGGCGATCTCGTGAATATCCTCCGGGAATTTCCTCCACTTCAAGTCTGGTTTGCGCTTGATCACGCCAAGCCCGCTGCAAGGAGCATCGAGCAAGATGCGGTCGAACGTGCCCGCCTCTGTCACCACGCGGCGGATGTCGCCCGCCCAGGTGCGAATCGACGTAAGCCCGAGGCGAGCGGCGACGTTTTCGATCAGCTCGATCTTATGATCGTGCACATCGACTGCGACCACTTCCCCTTCGTCACCCATCAGCTCGGCGAGATGGGTGGTCTTGCCGCCCGGCGCCGCACAGCAGTCGAGGATTCGCTCTCTTGGCTGCGGATCGAGCGCCTGCGCGACCAGCATCGAGCTTTCATCTTGAACGGTGCAACGGCCCGCTTGAAAGGCTGGCAATCGGGTGACATCGAGCCCCTCGTGCAAGATGATTCCAAATGGTGTGACCGGCGATGGGTGTGCGGCGATCTCCTGCTCTTGCAACTCCTGAAGCAACTCCGCGCGGGTGAGCCGGTGCGAATTGACCCGGAGGCTGAGCGCTGGTCGCTCGTTGTTCGCTTCGCAGAGCGCTTCCGTCTCCTCGCGGCCAAACGCCCGCTCCCAGCTCTTCACCATCCACTCCGGATGGGAGTGTTGCAAGGCGGTATGGCGCACCCAACTCTTCTCTTTCGAAGGGAGCTTCACCTGCTGTTGGTTGCGCAAGACTCCGCGCAACACGCCGTTGACAAATCCGCTCGCTTTGCGACCTCGGCGCTTGGCGATCTCCACCGCTTCGTTGATCGCAGCAAACGCAGGGATTCGCTCCAAAAAATACAGCTGGTAGGCGGTCAGACGAAGCAGGTTGCGCACCCAGGGCTCCAGTTTGTGCAGCGGTGTTTTGAGCGCGGGTGCTAAATAATAGTCGAGCGTGTTGAGCCGCCCCACCGTGCCGTACACCAGCTCGGTGGTCAACCCGACATCACGCGCGCTGAGCCTCGCCCGCTTCAAGGCGTTCGCCAGTGCCAAGTTGCTATAGGCGCCTCTCTCCTCGATGGCGAGCAGCACGTCCAAAGCGATATCTCTTGCTGTCTGAGCCAATGAACCTATTCCTCCCGTTCCCCAAATCTTGTGCCCGGTTCAAGCTTCACGCCCCGCAGATACTCGGAGGCGAGCATGCGGCGTTTGCCTGCAGGCTGAATTTCCAACAGCGCCAATCTGCCGCTGCCACACTGCACGATGATCGCATCGTCTGTCGCTTTCAAAACGGTGCCAGGCAGGGCGGTCGGTGCAGATTCTTCCTCATCAATCCTAGCTTGCCATATCTTCATCACTTTATGAGCAACCGTTGTAAATGCAACAGGCCATGCGTTTAGTCCGCGCACTTGATTGTAGAGCGTCCGCGCATCGCGGCTCCAATCGATGCGCTCATCATCGCGAGAGATGTTGGGCGAGTAGGTGACCAACGACTCGTCCTGCTGCGTTTCAGTATGCGTACCGGCTGCGATGCTGGGCAGCGTTTCGATCAGCAGCTTCGAGCCTGCCGCCGCCAGCTTGTCGTGCAGAGAGGAGACGGTGTCCACCTCATCGATCGGCACGACCACCTGTGAAATCATGTCGCCCGCGTCGAGCGCTTGCACCATCCGCATGATCGTGACGCCAGAGTTGGCATCGCCTTCAAGGATCGCACGGTGGATCGGAGCGCCGCCGCGCCAGCGCGGCAACAGCGATGCATGCACGTTGATGCAGCCGAGTCGAGGCATGTCCAAGAGCGCTTTTGGCAAGATCTGCCCGTATGCTGCGGTGATCAGCAGATCGGCGTCATACGCTCTTAGCGCCTGCAGCGACTCTTCGGTGCGCACCTTTTCCGGTTGGAGCACCGGAAGGTTGTGACGAAGCGCCGCCACCTTGACCGGCGGAGGCGTCAGTTCTCCCTTGCGCCCTTTCGGTCGATCTGGCTGGGTGACGACCGCTGCGACCTGATATCCGCTTTCGATCAACGCTTCCAGACACGGTACCGCAAAATCTGGCGTTCCCATAAACAAGATTTTCATCCCGGTCACCTCCTTCAACGTTTTTTCCCGTTTCGATTGTTGTTCACAGCACCTGCCGGGAGCAGGCGGTCGGTGAACAAGATGCCGTCGAGATGGTCGATCTCATGGAGCAGACAGCGTGCGAGCAGCCCTTCGCCCACGACGGTAAACTCCTCACCGTCGCGGTTGAGCGCTTTGACCTCCACGCGGTTGGCGCGCATCACTTCGCCCGATTTCCCGGGCATCGACAGACAGCCTTCCGGGCCGACCTGCGATCCTGCTTCCGAGATGACCTCCGGGTTGACAAGCTCGATCAGACCTTCCCCCACATCGACGACGATGCAGCGCTTCAGGATGCCGATCTGCGGAGCGGCAAGCCCGACCCCATTCCCGGCATCATACATCGTATCCGCGAGGTCGGTCAGCAATTTTTGTATATGTGAATTCACTTCCGGCACTGGTTTGGCGACCTGGCGCAACACCGGGTCTCCTTCCAAACGGATGATTTTAATCGCCATTTAGACAGTCTCCCTCCTTGACCCAAAAGAAAAGAACCATCTTTCATCATACCAAACGATCACTCGTTTCGAAAGGGAAGATTTACCCCTAGAGG
Organism: Tumebacillus lipolyticus; assembly: GCF_042682745.1. Classification (NCBI taxonomy): domain Bacteria; kingdom Bacillati; phylum Bacillota; class Bacilli; order Caryophanales; family Alicyclobacillaceae; genus Tumebacillus; species Tumebacillus lipolyticus. The sequence continues at coordinate 386,558 of NZ_JBHUIO010000009.1, forward strand.
ATCATTTGCGCATTGACATCGATCGACAGGTATCCTCCCGCCTTTTGCGCTTCTTGAGCCAGCTCTTGATAGACGGAGCGAATCTGCTCGGCGACCTGTTTGAACCGCCCATACTTGAGCACGACATTGAAGCGATACTTTCCTTGCAGTCGGGATAGCGGGGCGGGCGAAGTCCCGAGCAGCGTGACATCTTCTCGCCCGCCAAAGGCGTTGCGCAATCGCTCTTCTAGCTTGCGCGCGATCCGCAGCGACTCGTCCTCGTTCACATTGACCGAAGTAAAGGCGGTCAGCTCACAAAAAGGTGGATTGTGCACGCCGTAGCGCACGCGAATCTCATGTTGGAAAAAGCGATCATAATCTTGCTGTTTCGCAAATTGAACCGCGTAGTGTTGGGGGTTGTAGGATTGCACGATCACCTCGCCTGGCAGCTGGTGACGGCCTGCGCGACCTGCGACCTGGGTGAGCAGTTGGAACGTGCGCTCCGCCGCTCGAAAGTCGGGAACGAACAGGGAGGTATCGGCGGAGATCACGCCGACGAGCGTGACATTCGGAAAGTCGAGACCTTTGGCGATCATCTGCGTGCCGAGCAGAATCTGCGCCTCCCGGTTGCGAAAGCGCTGCAGAAGATCGGCGTGCGATCCTTTGCCCGACGTGGTGTCAACATCCATGCGGATCACGTTCACACCTGTGAAGACGCGGTTGAGCTCTTCCTCCACCCGCTGCGTCCCCGTGCCAAAATGGCGCACATGATCCCCTCCGCAGTCCGGGCAGACGTGAGGCATGCGCTCCGCATAGCCACAGTAGTGGCAGCGCAGCTGTTCCAACCCGCGAGCTTTGTGGTAGGTCAGCGGAATTTCACACTCCCGACAGCGAGCGACATAGCCACAAGAGCGACAGAGGACAAACGTGGCAAAGCCGCGCCTGTTCAAAAACAGGATGATCTGCTCGCCTTTTTCCAGCCGCTTTTCGATGCCCTGCTTCAGCGAGGAGGAAAACATCGAGCGGTTGCCTTCCTGCAACTCGTTTCTCATGTCGACCACTCTGACTTTGGGCAGGTTTTGTCCCAGCACGCGGTCAGACATCTCCAGCAGGCCGATCTGTCCTTGATGCGCCCACCAGCGCGTCTCCAGCGCCGGAGTTGCCGAGCCGAGAACGACAGTCGCACCATGCTGGCGCCCGCGATACATCGCGACTTCGCGTGCAAGGTATTTCGGATGATCATCCTGTTTATAGGACGCTTCGTGCTCTTCGTCGATGATCATCAGTCCGATCGATCGAAAAGGTGCAAAGATCGCCGAGCGAGCGCCGACGACGATCGTCACATCCCCTTGGCGAATTCGCCGCCACTCGTCAAACTTTTCACCGGCAGACAACCGCGAGTGCATCACCGCCACCGCATCTCCGAAGCGCTTTTTGAAGCGCTCGACCATCTGGGGAGTCAGCGAGATCTCCGGGACGAGCATGATCGCCTGCCTTCCCTGTTGCACACAGGAGGCGATCGCCTGCAGATACACTTCCGTCTTTCCAGATCCTGTAACTCCATGCAGCAAAAAGGTCTCCGGCTTTTCGCTCGCAACCGCCGCTGCGATCTGATCGTAAGCGGATCGCTGCAGCGGTGTGAGCGGCAACGGCTGCTCCAATCGGCCATGCTCGATGCCGTACGGGTCGCGCAACACCTCGCGCAGCTCTTTTTGCACATACCCCTTTTCGACGAGAGGTTTCAGCGTCGCAGTCGAGGCGTTCAACTCGCTCAAGACCGCTTTCATCAGCACCGGCTCTCCCTGATCGAACAGATAGGCGAGCACCTCTTTTTGCTTTTTGGCACGGCCGAGCTCTGCGAGCGCAGACTGAAATGACTCTCCCTGTACCGCACAGGTCAGGTAGACGACCGTCTTCATCTGCGCTCCTTGCTTGACCTGATACGATTCCTTCAAGATGCCCTTCGCCGTCCACTCGCGAAGGATCGACCTCCATCGCGGATGTTCGGCGATCAATTGCTCCTTCGTCCTGTTCGGAGATTCCTGCAAGGTGTGCAGCAGCTCCGCCTCCAGCGAACCTGGCGTCACGGCGGGCGGCTCGTCGACCAATTGCAGCTTGGTGCTCGCCTTGGCTCGCATCCCGCTCGGCAGCAGAGCTTGGACGGAAGCCGCTCTCGTGCACAGATACCGCTCCGAGAGCCAGCTTGCCAGCTCCACCAGATCGGGCGTGAGCGGTGGCTCGTCGTCCAGCACTTCCAAGATCGCCTTCGTCTTCGTCACATCGGCAGCTTCTGCCAGACCCACGATGTAGCCTTCCAATCGGCGCGGGCCAAACGGAACTAACACGCGAGTCCCGATGTGCACGCGGTCGCGCATCGCTTCTGGCACCTCATAGTGAAAAGGTCGGTCGACCCCCGAAGATTTTACCTCGACGATCACCTCAGCAAATCGCTTCGAGCTCATCGGGAAGATCGCCTCGTTCGCATGTTCAACACATGGTCGAGGATTCGATCTGCCACCTCAAGTTTGGAGAGCAGCGGAAGCGCGATCTCCGCCTCCCGATCGACGAGGGTGACGATGTTGGTATCTGTGCCAAAACCGGCGCCCGACTGCGAAACATCATTGGCGACGAACAGGTCCGCCCCTTTTCGCATCAGCTTCCCTCTGGCGTTCTCCAACACATTTTCTGTCTCGGCTGCAAATCCGACCAGCAATTGGTCGTCGCGCTTGCGCTGCCCCACTTCGAGCAGGATGTCCGGATTGCGCTCAAATTCGATCAGCAGATTGCCCTCTTTTTTCTTCAGCTTCTGCTCGTGGCGCAGCTTCGGTCGGTAATCGGCAACTGCCGCCGCCCCGATGATCACATCTTGCTCCTCAACTCGCGCCATCACCGCTTCGTACATCTCAAGCCCAGTCTGCACCTGAACGGTCGTAGCGCCCGAAGGCGGCGCAAGCTCGGACGGGCCGGTGACCAGCGTGACGAGAGCCCCGCGCCTAAGCGCCGCTTCGACGATCGCATATCCCATCTTGCCGGTGGAGCGGTTGGTCACATAGCGCACCGGATCGATCGGCTCGGCGTTCCGCCCTGCGGTGACCAACAGCCGGACTCCCGCCAGATCGCGCGGCTTGTCCCGCTCAGTGAAAAATGATTCGATCCATGCGGCGATCTCCTCCGGTTCCATCAAGCGGCCTTTTCCCGTCCACCCGCAGGCGAGATAGCCTTCGTTCGGCTCCGCAAACTGATACCCTTTTTCCCGGAGGTAGCTGACGTTGTCCTGAACGATCGGGTTGTTGTACATGTTCACATTCATCGCCAGCGCGAAGAGCACAGGTGCGGTCGTCGCCATGATCGTCGTCGTCAGCATGTCATCTGCGATGCCGTTTGCCACCTTGCCGATCACGTTGGCGGTGGTCGGAGCGACGACGATCAGGTCTGCTTTGTCTGCGAGGGCGATATGAGCCAATTCGGACGGGTCTGGCTCGGTGAACGTGTCGAGATGCACCGGCCGTTTGGTCAGGCTTTGAAAGGTGAGCGGGGTGATAAACTTTTGCGCCGATTCGGTCATGATGACATGCACGTTCGCACCCGCTTTTGTCAAAAGGCTGGCAAGCGATGCCGTTTTAAAAGCGGCGATTCCGCCTGCGACGCCAAGCACGATCGTTTTCCCTTTTAGCATGGTGACCGTCTCCTCTCCTGTCTTGTTACAAAAAGAAACAACCCGCAATGAGGTTGTTTCTCGTCTGTTTACTTGATGCCATCTTTTGTGCGCACGAATCGCACCTTTTCTTCGGAGATCTCGTTCAGCGCCACCGTAACGTTCTTGTTGCTCTGAACGGTGATCATCTTCTCTGCACCATCTTGAATGCGGCGCGCGCGCTTCGAAGCGGCGACCACCAGCGAATACTTGCTATCTGCAAGGTGCATCAACTTGTCAATGGAAGGATAAATCATCTACTTGCCACCCTCCTGAATCAAACAATTATAATATTCTAAGTTCCGAGAGACATTGCAACGCTCAGCGGTGATGATGCTGCGAACTTTGTTGCAGGCGTTCTCCACCACATCGTTGACCACAACATAATCGTATTCGGAGATGTACTTCATCTCATCGGACGCCGCACCGAAGCGACGGTTGAACGACTCTTCCGTCTCCGATCCACGACCGATGATCCTGCTGCGCAACTCATTGAGCGAAGGCGGCATCAGGAAGATGAACACGCCGTTCGGGAATTTTTCCTTCACTTGCAAGGCGCCTTGAATGTCGATCTCAAGCAGCACATTCTCTCCGGCAGCCAATGTTTCCTCGACGTATTTGCGCGGCGTCCCATAATAGTTGCCGTATACTTCGGCCCACTCCAAAAGCTCATCCTGCTTGACCATCTCTTGAAACTGATCGACCGATTTGAAAAAATAGTTGACCGCTTCCAGTTCCCCTTCGCGCGGTTGGCGCGTCGTGCACGAGACCGAGTAGTGAGTGGTATTCATCGTCGGCAACAACGCCTTGCAGATCGTGCCCTTACCTGCTCCAGACGGCCCTGACAAGACGATGAGCAACCCTTTTTGTATCATCTTTTTTCTCCTTCCGGACGTTGTGGTTTTACTCTTCGTCGTCTTGGCTGTTGTCTTTCGCTACCAGACGATGTGCCACAGTTTCCGGCTGAACAGCCGACAAGATGATATGATCGCTGTCGGTGATGATCACAGCGCGAGTTCTGCGTCCGTACGTCGCATCGATCAGCATGCCGCGATCGCGCGCTTCCTGAATGATGCGCTTGATCGGCGCAGACTCTGGAGAGACGATCGAAACGATGCGATTGGCGGAAACGATATTTCCAAACCCGATATTGATTAGCTTAATGCTCACGACCCATTCCTCCTAAATTCACTACCCTCTCTGCCTGCATTGTTGCCAGGAAGGATTCTTCTGATACCAGATCGGGATCTACTCGACATTTTGAATCTGCTCACGAATCTGTTCGAGCAACGCCTTCATCTCCACCACGTGTTGGGCGATCTGCAAGTCGTTCGCCTTCGAGCCGATCGTGTTCACTTCGCGGTTCATCTCCTGCACGAAGAAGTCCAGCTTGCGACCGATCGGCTCGCTTGCTCCGAGCATGTCTTCAAACTGTTCGAAGTGGCTGTCCAGCCGCACCAGCTCCTCGACGATGCTCGCGCGATCTGCGAGCAGAGCGACCTCGGTGAGCAAGCGCGCTTCCTCGATGAGCACCGCGCCTGCGAGCAGCTCTTTCAGCCGCTTCTCCAACCGCTCGCGAATCTCGCTGACGACAAGGGGGGCACGAGTTGAAACCGCTTCCTTGATCGCGCGAAGCTTGTCGATGCGACCTCTGACATCCTGAGCCAGTCTGCTTCCTTCGCTTTGCCGCATGATGACAAGATCGTCTGCCGCATCTGCTGCCAGCTGCACGAGCATGCTTCCCAAAAGCTCCGCATCCTCCTGTGCTTGAGTGACCTTTACAACATCCGGTTGCGAAATCAGGTCGGACAGACTCAGGCGTTCCGACATCCCCAAGCGTTCGGCCAGCGAATCGGCGGCCGACTTGATCTGCGCCGCCAGCTCTTCGTCCAGAATGACTGCGCTTCCGCTCCGCTCCACCCGATCGATGGTTATGTAACAATCAAGCCTGCCTCTCGACACGCGCTCCAAGATGACCTTCTTGATCTTGTCCTCTGCGAAGAGATAGTCGCGCGGCATCCGAACCACCACTTCCGCATAGCGATGATTGACCGCTTTGATCTCGATGAGAACGCGGTAGCCGCAATCGATCTTTTCAGCTCGACCATATCCCGTCATGCTTCTGAGCATCGAGATTCCCTTCTTTCGCCTCTATCATACTACGGAAATATGTAACAAGAAACAGTTTTCACTGTTTTTCGGGCTTTTCCTGCTCATATTACGCAATTTCTTGCCAAGATGCAAGCAAAAAGGATCGCGCGCCGCGAAAATGTGTGCGTGCGGCGAAGCGATCCCCGTTTTTAATACACGCCCTCGAAGACGATCCTCGAAGGACCTGTCATGTAGACGCGATTGTCAGACTCGCGCCATTCGATCTGCAGATCGCCGCCCTGCAAGTGCACCACCGCATTGCGGGACGTACGCCCATTCAGCACGCCCGCCACGACGACGGCGCACGCGCCCGACCCGCAGGCGAGCGTTTCACCGCATCCGCGCTCCCAAACGCGCATCGTCACCTCGTCCGGCCCATGCACTTGCACGAACTCGACGTTCGTCCGGCGCGGGAACAACAGATTGGTTTCGATCTGCGGGCCCGCTTGGTGCAGCCGCACGCTTTCCAGGCTCTCGACAAAGATCACCGCATGCGGGTTGCCCATCGAGACGGCGGTGAACCGAAACTCTCCGTCTGCGACCGAGATCGGGTGATCGATCACTCGCTCCGCTTCCACCTGCGTCGGAATCTCCCGACCTGCGAGCTTTGGCTCTCCCATGTCGACCGTCACCTGCGCGACTTCTCCTCGTTCGATCACAAGCTTCAGACGCTGGATGCCGACGCGAGTTTCCAGCAGGATCTCTTCCTTGTCGGTCAGCTGTTTGTCAAACACGTACTTGGCGACACAGCGCACCGCGTTGCCGCATTGCTCCGCCTCCGTGCCATCCGCATTGAAGATTCGCATCGCGAAGTCGGCCCGCTCGTGCGGCAAGATCAACACCAGTCCGTCCGCCCCGATGCCGAAGTGGCGGTCGCACACGCTTTGGGCCAGCGAGTCGATCCGGTCTGGAACGGAAGAAAACTCGGCAACGACCACAAAGTCATTGCCGAGACCATGCATTTTCGTAAAGTTCATCTCTCTATTTCCTCCTAGCGCCCGAAATCCCGAGCTGTGCCGTGCTCCTGCGGGTGACGCGGCGCGCCGCGAGGGCGAACGTCGGGATGGCGGCGGCGATCAGCACGATCATCCAATCGACGAGTCCGAGCGGAACGGTGCGGAACACCGGTTGGAACGGTTCGATATACATGACGCCGAGCAGCAGGCCGATCGAAGAGATCACGGAGAGGACCAACCATCTGTTCTCAAACAGATTGCGCGAGAAGATGCCCCCTTCGACGCTTCGGCAGTCGAACACGTGAATCAGCTGCGCCATGACGAGGGTGGTGAAAGCCATCGACTGCGCCTTGATCAGATCATCGGGCTCCATCTGCAGGGAGAACCAGAACACGGCCAGCGTCGCGACGCCGATCAAAATGCCCCGCGAGAGGATCTTGAAGCCGAGCCCGCGGGCAAAGATCGATTCGCGCACGTTGCGCGGCGGCTTTTGCATGATGTCCTTTTCCGCCTGGTCAACCCCGAGCGCGATCGCCGGCAATCCGTCTGTGACCAGGTTGACCCAGAGGATTTGGATCGGCACCAGCGGCAGCGGCATCCCCATCATCATCGCCAGGAACATCGTCACGATCTCCCCGACATTGGAAGCGAGCAGATAGCGGACGAACTTGCGGATGTTCTCATAGATGCCCCGACCTTCTTCGATCGCAGCGACGATCGTCGCAAAGTTGTCATCCGAAAGGATCAAGGAAGACGCTTCCTTGGCCACATCGGTCCCGCCTTGCCCCATCGAGATGCCGATGTCTGACGCCTTGATCGCCGGCGCGTCGTTCACGCCGTCGCCAGTCATCGCCACCACATGACCGTTCGCTTGCAGCGCTTTGACGATTCGCAATTTATGTTCAGGCGACACGCGAGCGAATACGTAAATATCCTCGACGCGCGCCTTCAGATCTTCATCAGACATATTATAGAGATCGTGTCCGTTGACTGTCAAACCGCCAGACGGCAGGATGCCGAGCTGTCTGGCGATCGCTTCTGCGGTCACCTGATGATCGCCTGTGATCATCACCGTCTTGATCCCAGCCCGTTTACAGCGACTGATCGCCTCCATCACTTCTGGTCGCGGCGGATCGATCATCCCGGTCAGCCCGACAAAGACGAGATCTCGCTCCGCGTCCTCACCGTGAAACTGCTTTTCACTGCGCAGCGGGCGATAGGCGACGGCGAGGCAGCGCAAAGCTTCCGCTCCCATCATATAGTTCGCCTGCATGATGCTCTTGCGCATCGCGCGGGTCAAGGGCGTGACTACGCCGTCCACCAGCATGTACCCGCATCGCTCAAGCAGCACATCCGGCCCACCTTTGGACAGCATGAACAGGTTGCCTTTCTGATCGCGGGTCAACACGGACATCATCTTGCGCGTCGAGTCGAACGGGATCTCGGCCAAGCGCGGCTGTTGAGCTTCCATGTCCGGGCCATGCAACCCAGCCTTGGCTGCCATCACCATCAGCGCGCCTTCTGTCGGATCGCCTTGCACCACCCAATCGACCTGCTTTTTCACCTGCTCCTGTCTGAGCACAGCGTTGTTGCACAGCACGGAGATTTCCAGCAGGCGCAACAGGTCGGGTCGGCGGGCGAGCTCCGCTTTTTTTCCGGCGCAATAAAATTCGCCAGTCGGATCATATCCGGTTCCTGTCACTTCATAATATTGCCCTCCTGTCCAGATCCGCTGCACGGTCATCTTGTTTTGGGTCAGGGTGCCCGTCTTGTCGGAGCAGATGACGGTCGCACATCCGAGCGTCTCCACCGAGGGCAGCTTGCGCACGATGGCGCGTCGTTTGATCATGCGCTGGACGCCTAAGGCGAGCGCCACGGTGACGATCGCCGGCAGCCCTTCTGGAATCGCCGCGACGGCGAGCGAGACGCCGGCGAGGAACATCGTATACATGTCATTGCCGTGCAGGATGCCGAAGAGCACGACGATCGCCGTGATGCCGAGCGCTACGTAGACCAAGATCTTGCCGAGCTGATCGAGCCTGCGCTGAAGCGGAGTCTCCGTCTCCTCCGCCGTTTGGATCAGGTCGGCGATCCGCCCCATCTCGGTGGTCATGCCGGTGGCGACGACGACCGCCTTCGCTTTCCCGCGGGTGATCATCGTGCCCATGTAGGCCATGTTTTTGCGATCGCCGAGCGCCGCATTGACTTCCTGTATGCATCCGCTCGACTTCTGCACCGGCAGCGACTCCCCCGTCAGCGCAGACTCTTCCGCCTCAAATCCGACGCACTCAAGCACCCGGACGTCTGCGGGGACGCGATCGCCGCTCTCCAAAAAGATCACATCGCCCAAAACGAGCTCAGCAGCAGGGATGGTCCGCTTCTCCCCCGCGCGGTTTACCAGCGCGCTCGGCGCGGTCAACTGCTTGAGCGAAGCGAGCGACTTTTCAGCTCGCAGCTCTTGGTAGAAGCCGAGTATTCCGTTGACGATGATGATCGCAATAATCGTGATCGCATCTGCGTGCTCCCCGAGCAATCCTGATACCAGGGTTGCGCCGAGCAGCACCAACACCATAAAATCTCGGAACTGGTTCAGGAACAAGGTCAGCCATGATTTCTGCTCTGCTTCGTTCAGCCTGTTCTCCCCGAATCGTTCACGCCGCTTGTCCGCCTCTGTGTTTGTCAGACCGTCCACCGGCACGGAGAGCATCTGGAGTACATCATGTACCTCCATCGTATGCCAATCATTCTTCTGCACCAGGTGCCACCCCTTTTTCCACATCGTTGTCCTGAGAACATGTCTATGCTCGATCGATCGGAGGTAGACCAAGCATGACAAGCGGGCAACATGTCCGCCCTGCGGGGTGCAGAAGCAAAGGATTCCATTGCCATTCCACCTAATCCCAAGTATAATGTCTAAAATGCTGGCACGTTCCCAAACGAGGAAGTGCCTTTTTTCATATCGAGGTGATTTTCATGGCATTTGACGGCATCGTTCTCCGCGCGGTGACGCGCGAGCTGACCGAATCGCTTCTGACCGGTCGTGTCGATAAAATCTATCAGCCGCTTGAGCGCGACCTGCTCTTGCACATCCGCCGTGGCGGCAACAATTACAAGCTGCTTCTCACCGCCAACCCCACCTTTCCCCGCGCGCATCTGGTCACCGAGTACCAGGGGCAAAACCCTGCAGAACCGCCGATGTTCTGCATGCTGCTGCGCAAACATTGCGAGGGTGGCCGCATCACGCGCATCGAGCAGATCGACAATGAGCGCATTCTCCACATCGCCATCGAGAACCGCGATGAGTTGGGCGATCTCACCGAGCGCATCCTCGTCGTGGAGATCATGGGGCGGCATTCGAACGTCATCCTGCTCGACCCTGCCGAAAATCGAATTCTCGACTCGCTGGTCCATGTCAACTTCGGCACGTCTCGCCACCGCGAAGTGCTGCCTGGGCGCACCTATGTAAACCCGCCGGAGCAGGGCAAGGACAACCCGTTTTCCGTCTCGCTCGGCAATTTTCAATCTCTGCGCGACGAGCGAGCCGACCTCGCTTTTGATAAGTTTCTCGTCGCCTCCTTCACCGGCATCTCCCCGCTGCTCGCCAAAGAGATCGCCTCTCGACTAGCGAGCGCAACCCCGACACGAAACGAAGAATGGCAAGCGTTTGCCGAAGTGATCACCTCCTGTCGGGAGCATCGCTACCTGCCGACGATCGTATACCTTGCGGAGCGGCCAAAGGCGTTCTCCTGCATCCCCCTCACGCATGTCGAAGGCGAATCACACAGCTTCGCCTCGATCAGCGAGGCGGTGGAGAGGTTCTATTCGGAGAAGGCGTGGCGTGATGCGCTTCGCCAGCGCTCACAAGACCTGGAGCGGCTCGTCAACAACGAACTGCAGAAGAACGTCAACAAGATCGCCAAGTTCGAAGCGATGATCGACGAGTCATCCGAAGCGGAGCAGTACCGGATCTACGGCGAGCTGATCACCGCCAACCTCTATCAGATTCAGCGAGGCAGCCAATCGGTCAGCGTGCAAAACTTTTATGACGAAGACCTGGGCATGCTCACCATCCCGCTCGACCCGGCGCTCTCTGCGAACGAGAACGCGCAGAGCTACTTCAAGAAGTACAACAAGGTGAAAAAGTCGATCCCGATCCTGCACCGACAGATCGAGGAGACGCGAGCGGAGATCGCCTATCTGGAAAACATCCTTCAGCAGCTCTCCACCGCCACCTGGAGCGACATCGAGGAGATTCGTGAAGAGCTGCAGGCGGAAGGCTATCTGAAGATCAAGCAAAAGCAGCTCCCCAAAGGAAGGAAGCCCGCCAAGAAAAAAGAGGCACCGATCAAGCCCGAGCGCTACCTCTCCACTGACGGCATCGAGTTGTTCGTCGGCAAAAACAACCGTCAGAACGAATATTTGACGATGAAGTTCGCCCACAACACCGACACATGGCTGCACACGAAAGACATCCCTGGCAGCCATGTTGTCATCCGCGCCAAAGAAGTCCCCGAGCGCACTTTGCTCGAAGCGGCGCAACTGGCAGCCTTTTTCAGCAAAGGCCGTGAATCGAGCCAAGTTCCGGTCGATTACACGCTGATCCGCCATGTCTGGAAGCCGAACGGGGCCAAGCCGGGATTTGTGCTGTACGACAACCAAAAAACGCTCTATGTGACGCCGCAAACGCCTGTCGCGCCGATGTGATCGGCCAAGACGCACCTGTTTCAAACGGCGCTCGCAGGAGCGACAAGCGTTTGACCTGGCTCCTGCGACCCGTTCCGCCTAAAGCGCCAGACCCGTTCTTCTCCGCTGAGGAACGGGTCTTTTTTCGCGACCGCGCTCACAGAATTGTTTTTTCCCGCTGTGCTATCATAACGAAATGGAGGCGAATGATATTGGCACTGATCGAAGTTCGCAATTTGCGAAAAGAATTTAAGCGATTGATTCCCAAGACGGGCTTTCTCTCCGGGGTCCGCAACCTGTGGAATACAAACTATCACACACATGTGGCGGTGGATGACATCACCTTTCAAGTCGAGGAGGGAGAGATGCTCGGCTACATCGGCCCAAACGGTGCCGGCAAGTCCACCTCGATCAAAATGATGACCGGAATTCTCGTTCCGACTGCCGGCGAGATTTCGATCGCCGGCCTTACCCCTTGGAAACAAAGGCAGGAGCACGCGCAGAACATCGGCGTCGTCTTCGGACAAAAAACGCAGCTCTGGTGGGACATCCCCGTCATCGAAAGCTACAAAGTGCTCAAGACGATCTACAAGATTCCAGACAATCTCTACCAAAAAAATCTAAACACGTTTCGCGAGCTGTTGGAGCTCCACGAGTTCGAAAACACGCCGGTGCGCCAACTTTCGCTCGGACAGCGCATGCGTGCCGACTTGGCGGCCGCCATGCTGCACAATCCGCGCATCCTGTTCTTGGATGAGCCGACGATCGGCGTCGACGTGCTCGCCAAAGAGCGCTTGCGCACCTTTATTCGCGAGATCAATCGCGACCGCGGCGTGACGGTGCTGCTGACCACCCACGACATGACAGACATCGAGAAGCTATGCAAGCGGATGTCGATCATCGATGACGGCAAAATTCTGTACGACGGCTCGATCGACCATCTGAAATCTCAGTTCGGCAGCGAGCGCACGCTGATCATCGAGTTGGATGACGCACCCTATTCGCTCAACATCCCCGACACCCGCGTGTTGCGAGAAGAAGGAGCGCGCATCTGGCTTTCCTACAATCGAGATCGACTCTCCGCATCCGATGTGATGATGAAAGTCGCTGCCGGGCACACGATCCGCGACTTGACCGTCGAGGAGCCGGAGATCGAATCGATCGTTCGAGAGATCTACGAAACGGGGATGACCACCCGCCAGAAGGAGGAGCCGCATGTCGCTGTTCTGGACGTTTAGCCGCCAACTCTTCTTTCAACAGTCAGCCTATCGTCTCAATTTCTGGATGGAGATGCTCGGCCTGTTTTTGCAATTATATGTTGTCGCCACGCTCTGGCGCGTGCTGTTCAATCAAACACCTGCCTCTTTCGAATCGATGACGCTCGACCAGATGATCACCTACGCGGTGCTCGGCATGCTGATCGGCTCGGTGCTGTCGATCGATGAGGGCGTCCATACGTACATACAGACACAAGTCCGCATGGGCATGATCACCTCCGATCTGATGAAGCCTGTCGATTTTATGTTGCACATGATGGCGCGCAACTTCGGGCTGATGGTGACGCGAATCTGCTTCTTCCTCTTGCCGCCGCTCGTCGTCGCCTACTTTCTCTTTGACTTGATGTTGCCCGGCCCGCTTCAGACGCTCGCGTTCGTGCTCGCCCTGTTGCAAGCTTGGGTCATCCTCTTTTTCTGCAATTTTTTGTTCGGCCTGATCTCGTTTAAAACGCTCGATCTGCTCGGCTTTATGTTCACCTATTTTGCCCTCGTGCGCTTCGCCTCCGGGCAGATCATCCCGCTGTGGATGTACCCGGATGTGTTGCAGCCGCTCCTGTACGCCTTACCCTTCCAAGCGATCTTCTACACACCGCTCGGCATCTTCACCGGCGTGTTTGCAGGTGAGCAGATCTGGCAGGGCCTGCTGATCCAGACGGCGTGGATTCTTGGGCTGTGGGTGCTCGCTCGGCTGATCTGGACGCGAATCCACCGCCATCTGGTCGTGCAAGGAGGTTGAGCCCGATGCGAGAACATTTTACCGTCTACCTGTCGATGCTTCGCGCAGCCGTCCTTGCCCGCTTAGAATACAGAGCCGACTTTCTGATGGGCATCGCCGGCGTTTTCATCTTAAACGCCGGAACGCTGGCCACCTCTTGGGTGCTGCTCAGCCGCTTCCACGATCTGAACGGCTGGATATTCTGGGAGATCGTCTTCCTGTACAATCTCTGGTTGCTCGGTCACGGCATTCGCGCTGTGTTTTTCCGCCACATCAACATGCTGGAACAGTTTATCGTCGAAGGGACATTCGACCAGCTGCTGACCCGACCTGCCAATCCGCTCGTCCAGTTTCTCGGCCGAGAAGTTCACTACTTGGGCGTCGGTGACATCCTGCTGTCCTTGTCGATGCTCACCCTCAGCTACCAAAACCTGCACCTTGACTGGAGCTGGTGGATGTTCCTCTGGTTTGGCGTCATCGCGCTGTCTTCGGCGCTCGTAGAGGCTGCGCTCACCTTGATTCTCGCCTGCACATCCTTTTTCACCACGCGCTCGCGGGCGATCGTCAACGCTGCCTCGCTGTTCTCTTGGGGCGTGGTTCAGCAATATCCGATCGACATGTTCAACAAAGCGTTGCGAGGCATCGTCACGATCCTCCTGCCCTTTGCGTTTATGAACTACTACCCCTCCCTGCTCTTTCTTGACAAGCAGGACCAGGTCCCGTTCGGTTTTCTGACCTGGTTCACCCCGCTCGTCGCCCTGTTGCTGACGCTTTTGGCGATTCGCATGTGGAATTTCGGGATCACCAAATACCAGAGCACCGGCTCTTGAGCGCACCGACTGCACCTCCCTCGTATACTGTTTACAAACAGTCCTGCGAGGGAGGTGTGCCAGTTGGTTCTCTGCTGCCTATCCCCTGGCGGCTTTCCCTTTCCCCCTGCTCGATGCACCTCTGTTGAGCTCTACCTCTGGCACCTTGCCCGCGAGTTGGCAAAACAAGAACAGGTTCTGCTCTACGGACATGCGACCGCAAACGAAGGGCGCACCGCGACAGGAAACCTCACCCTGCACACCTTTCCGCACACAGACAGCCTGACCTACCTGCGCGCTCTGCTCACCGACCTGCGACAGAATGTGGCCGATCACACCTGCTCGCCAAGCGTATTTCACGTCGAAAACAGACTTTCCTACACCCCTGCCCTGAAGCGGCTATTTCCCGACACACCGATCCTGCTCAACCTCCACTCGAACGTCCTGTTGCGATCATTGCCCCAAGAATTGGTTCAAAAAAGCTTCCGATGCGTTGACGCTTTGGTGCTCAACAGCAACTATCTACAAGCGGACTTGCTCTCGCGCTATTCCTTTTTGCCAAAAGAAAAAGTGACGGTGATCAATCCTGGCATCGACCTCGCCCAGTTCCCCGACCCCTGTTCGGAGCGAGGTGTTGCGCTTCGCTCCACGATGCGGGCGCAGCTTTGCGTTGGGCCCGATCGACCGGTCGTGCTCTCCGTCGCTCGGCTGGCCCCACGCAAAGGAATTGCCGAATTGATCGACGCATTTCAGATCGTGCAAACCGAACGGCCAAACTGTGAGCTGTGGATCGTCGGAGGACGACCTCGCGACCATAAGAACAGCTATGTCCGATCGTTGATCGCGAAGGCAGCATCGCTTCCTGTGCGATTTTTCAACCATGTCCCCCAAGCGCACTTGCCCGCCTTTTATGCGGCGGCCGACCTGTTCGTCTGCCCTTCGCAGCAGGCTGAATCGTTTGGTCTCGTCAACCTGGAGGCGGCCGCAGCCGGGCTGCCCGTCATCGCCAGCGGACGATGGGGGCTGATCGAGTCGGTCGGAGCGAACGCAGGCGGACGTCTCGTGGAAGCGTACAGAACGCCAGCCGCCTTTGCTGCCGAGCTGAAGACGCTGCTCGCTTCGCCAGAGCTTCGCCGCCAAGCGGGAACGGCAGGCCGCCGCTTTGTCGAGCAGAGATTTTCTTGGTGCAAGACCGCCCAGCAGTTCCAAGCTCTCTATCAGCACATGCGAACGAGGAAGGGGCTGTAAAAACCCCTTCCTCGCCTATCGCCACCGCCTTCTCCAACTGCCCCGATGCACTTCTGCCGCCCTGTTGATCGTGCGGTGCAGGATCCACAGCTTGAGCGACCTTCGCTGCGCTTTGCTCAGATCGGTTCGATGGAACACTTTCAACACCGGCGCGGTGTTCACTTCGATCAGCCACAGCCTGCCGCTTCGATCCAGCCCGATATCCAATCCGTAGATCGCATTCGAATAGAGACTGCCAAACTGACGGGCGATTCGCACTGCCATCGCTTTGATCCGAACGATCTGACTCTCGACCTGTTTCCCCGAATAGCCGATCCCCCTCAGGTACGTTTTCAGCGGAATCACTTTGCCCCCGATGATCACGTTCGTCACGGCGAGATTTCTCCCCGCCGCTTTGGCAAAAAGGCCTGTGACCTCCCAACGGCCCGATTCATTCTTCTGCACCGTCGCCCGCAGATCGACCGGTCGCCGATTCCACTGGGCAAGCGGGATTCCCCGCTGGACGAGAAACCTTGTCCCTCGGCGCACGCTCTCAATCCATCGGTAGACTTCTGCACGCGTTGCTATATTCCGGCTTCGATGCTCCATGTTGACTTGATAGTGCCCACTGTTCAACTTCTTCACTCGAAAAATGCGATACCCCCCACCACCATACTCCGGCTTGACAAACACCAATTGATACCGGTCGAGCATCTCCGAGAGCGCTTGTTTCGAGTATCGTCTCGTCTCGGGCAGGTATCTTCTCAGACTCGGATGGCGGGAGACGATCTGGTGTTTGCTCCACTTGCTGCCTGGGGCAAGTCTCATATCTCTCACCTCTCACTTCTCTAGTTATTCTATGATCGTCTCGGCTGAA
Organism: Tumebacillus lipolyticus; assembly: GCF_042682745.1. Classification (NCBI taxonomy): domain Bacteria; kingdom Bacillati; phylum Bacillota; class Bacilli; order Caryophanales; family Alicyclobacillaceae; genus Tumebacillus; species Tumebacillus lipolyticus. The sequence goes on from NZ_JBHUIO010000009.1 coordinate 402,926, forward strand.
CCGAAACAAAAAAAACCCTTGATCCGCCAATGCGGACAAGGGTTTCGATTCTGCTAACCTGCCATATAGTAGGACAGCGTCAAGATCACGATCCAGAGGTTGATCCCGAGGAAATAAGAGAACTCGCCCAATGCGCTTCGCTCATAGCGAGTGCGGGCATACAGAGCGGTAAAGCCATAAGAGATCACCGCCATCACCACGAACAGCATCGATACCATGAAGCTCGAATGCATCCACTCCGGCGAGTAGGAATAGAGCGCGTCGAGATTCCCATACTCCAAAAACACGACGATCTGTGTCGCCAGATAGAGGAGAACCGAGATGAACAGATGTCTGTTCGGCTGCTCGTAAAGCGCATCCTCCTTGCGAAACAGATAGAAGAACAGATAGCCAAACGGCAACATCGGCCAAGCAAATCCAATGACGAGGATCATGATCGACATGCCGAGGTATCGCGGCACTTCCATCGCTGCCCGCGTATAGTCAGACTTGCCGATCTTGTTCGTCTCCGCCATATATGCCGGATCATTCGAGTTGTACAGCACATCATAAGTGTTCAGTTTCGCAAATACGGCATAGACGAACGTGGTCACATCTCCTTGCTTATCGAACACCGGGTTGCTGCCCAGACCGTTCGAGTTGGAGACGCGTTGCAACTCCTTCGTCCATTGACCCCCTTGCAAGGTCGAAAGAAATACCTCTTTACCCGAGATGCGTGGGTTTTTCGCATAATCGGCAACAAAGGCGAACTGCAAGCTATTCTCTTGCACAGGCCGTACATAAGCCGCGCTTGAGTTCGGGGCTGCTTCCCCCATCGCAGTATCTGGAATCAACTTCATATCCTGAGCCGTTTCGGGCGACGGCTGGTTGAGCGGGAAGGAGACCGCGCGCAGTTCGGTGGTCGATTTGCGCGACGATTTATAGGTCATCAGATAGTAACCATGAGTTTCATCAATCCCAAACGTCGAGTCATCGATCAGGTTGGACGTGCCGACAGAAAGCTGCTTGACCTGTTGAAGATCGGTCGCTTTATTCTGCCCAGCATCGAGCGTCAGATAGTTGAGCATGTAGCTCTCCATCCCCAGCTGTTCGATCAATCCGATGTGGACGATCCCGCGCGCATCGAGCGTAGCTTTCACATAGGCGGCGCGTTGCGTCTGGTAGGAACGAACTTCTGTGAGCTGCGATCCTACCGCTTGATAGATCTTCAGCCCTTTTTCGGTTCCGACCAGCAGGTACTGCTGACCGCCAACCTGTACCAGATCGAGCGCAGTCAGCCCGGTGTCGAACGTTTTCGCGGGGCTCCACGCACCATTTTGCCAACTGGCATGCTTCAGGACTCGCTTTTCGCCCACCCAGTACAAGTCTGAGCCGGACAGTTTGAACGTGGTCGTCGTGTAGATATCCTGAGCGGGCAACGGTCGCCGTTCCAACTCGGTCGTTTGCTTCGCCGGATTCAAGCTTCCGATCACCAGCTCTGTGCCAGACAGCCATGCATAGCGATTGTCTCCCAACACTTGAACTGGGCGGTTCGGCGTCGTCGTGCTGAACACCGTTTCACGGCCATACGGTTCCAGATAAGGCAACACGCGGTTGTCCGCATCCAACTTCACCTGCAGCAACAAGACGACGATAAAAACTAAGATATACGGAAAAATTCTGAGAAATGACTTCATCCCACTTTACCCCCTAGAGACCCGTTTGCAAACGATTGTACAAGCATACTATAATCTCCAAACTTTGAGAATAGTCAAGGTTGGAGCGCTCCAACCTGTCTTTTGGTATACTGGATGAGGAATCGAACGAGGAGGAATGTTCATGTCGATCGAGAAACAACCGACCGGCAGCGTAGAACGCGTGGAGATTCAAAGCCGTTTTTTACAGCAGTCTCGCGAAGTTCACATCTATCTGCCACACAACTACTCACCGCTCTACAAATATCCGGTGCTCTATTTTAACGATGGGTCCGATTACGAATCGATGGGACGCATGATCTCGTTGCTCAACCATCGCTTTGCCGATCGCCACGCCCGACGCTTTCTCGTCGTCTTCGTGCCGGTCGACAAGAGCGTCCGCCGTGACGAGTATCACCCAGAGGGCAGCAAGCACAGCGCGTATGTGCGCTTTTTTGCCGATGAGCTGATCCCGCTGATCGAAGAGCGGTATGCGGCGTTCCCGATGGGACCTGCGCGCGGCATCGTCGGCTCTTCCCTCGGAGCGGTTGCCGCTCTACACACCTTGCTCACCTACCCGCGCAAGTTTCACTACTTGGCGCTGCAATCTGGAGCGTTTCACGAAAGCTCGTTTCAGCAGGTCGAGGCAAAGGGGCGCGAGCTTGCCACCGTGCCGATCTATCAGGTGGTCGGTCTGCAGGAAGATCGCTTTCAATCCGCTTCTGGCAAAGTGATCGACCTGCTGGCTCTCAACCGCAAGATGCGCGATCTGTTGCAGAGCGGCGGCGTCGATGTCGAGTATGGCGAATACGATCATGACCACACGTGGGGTTTCTGGCAAGAAGATCTGCCGCGCCTCCTCGACCACTTCGCCCGCCACACCTCATTTTAGTGACCTACATAGATCATCGTGGACGACCGGCCGCCGCTCGATCTGGCCGGTCTTCGCTATGCCGTTGGCTCGAAATCCGCCATGGCGAACATCCCGATGTCCGCAAATCCCAGCCGAGCGTATGCTCTGCCTGCCACTTTTCCGCTATACTTCCAACAAAAATGACATACCTCCCGCGATGGGGTATGCCACCTTGTGAACTATACCGCTTCGTATACTTCAGGCACCCAGAAGACCACGCACTGCCCTTTCGGCAGGTTGATCTCCCGCGCTCCAGCCGGGTTCCCGTTGATGTTGATAATCTCGGTCACCACGACGCGATCCGCGTTGATCTCCACTTCGCCCTCATACTCGCGGATGCTGCCATCCGCTAAGAAAAACTCCACTTTCCCTGTGCCAATGTTGCGCATGTCCGGTCTCTCCTTTATGCGAGCAATCCCATTTCGGATGCTCAATCTCCCCTCCTACGATTCGATCTTTTTTGTCAAAATCCTGCAACAACTTCCATTAATGTGCAATCTCACCGCCCAAATACAGCTCTGGATCAAGGCCGTCGAACAGGTCGCGCCACACTTGATGATCCTCGATGGCAGACGTCAGCTCGATCTCGCGCTTCGGCCCTGCCGGATATTGCTCCGTATACGCATGATACCCTCGCCAAAGCACAAACGATCTGATCAGATATCGCTCCGGCTCGTGATAGTCGAAGAAGCGCCTGATCTCCAACCTGCTTTTGCAGAGCGCCTGCAGCAGATGCTGGTCGGGGACGGAGTATTTCCCTACCGCGCGGATCAACAGCATCACGATGTCGGTGCGCCGCAGATACAGCGCCTCTGCGGTCATCAGCAAAAACAGGTAGCGATAAGGAAAGATGCGCTCTTGCTGATCGCGATAGGGGATCATCTCTTTGCGCAACCAGGTGGTGATCTGCACGATGTCGATGATCTCGCCTTTCAAAATCAATTTTTTGGCGAGCTTCATGTATTCGAACAGCAGCCCGCGGACGACGCCGAACGTCTTCTGCCCCTGTGGGCCGATGATCGTGCTGAGCAACTTCCCGAACGCATGCGACACGATACAAGTCGCGACGAAGCTATGTCCGTACGCTTCGTTCTTGATCACCAGCTTGCCGATCTCGCCGAGGCTTTGAAACGATGCCAGCACAAATTTTGCCGTCTCCGTGGTCATCTCCCGATTTTTTACCACCTGACAGGTGATCGAAAAGATCTGCTCGACCGCCTGCTGGATCATGTTCATCAACTGCTGTCCGATCAGGTTGTTCCGCACGATCAGGGCGTACGCGTCGATGACGGTGCTCGCCGCCTGCAGCGACCCACTCTCCGCGTAGCGCATCCCCATCTCGTGCAGCTCATTCAAGATGATGCCGGAGACGGCCGTCTCTCGCTCCTTAAAGGAGATCGAGGCGATGCTGAGCAGCTGACCGACAATCTTCTCGTGATACCAGAGCACATCATCCGCATCTTCGCTCGGCAGCTTGGCACCATGCATCATCTCCGCAATATTCTCCACGCAAAACACCGCGGTGACCGCGTCCATCTCCGAGACCGCCTTTTTGGCGATGTCACAAATCTGCTCCACCTTATCGAGCGCATCCTGATAGTCGCCGCTCCGATAGGCGGCCACATATTCGCGGGTGATCGCCTGCACGATCGTCTCCGGCTTGAGCATTTGGATCACAAAATAGAGATAGGTGATCAGAGCGAGAAAGCAGAGGATCAGCAGAATCAGATCGGCGCTCATCCCCTGCGCAAGCCAGTCTGCCGGTCGATCTCCCGGATGATCGGCGATCAGCGAGAGCAGGTAGATCGCATGAAAGATCGTGCCGAAGTAAAAGGAGAGCAACGTCGTATTGAACGGAAAGCGAACAAAAAAGTCGAGCACGCGGTGCGTGTATTTGCTGGCTGTCAATTGAATCGCCACCATGATCATCGAAAACGACAGCGCCAAGATCGTCGCCAGCGTAGAGGCGACCGTCGACAGATAGTTCCTCGCCGTCTCCAGATCACCGCGAAAAAACGGCGGGGTCAAGCGAAAGACTACTGCCATCACACAGAGCGAGACGAGCAATTGAAAGAGCGAATTTGCAAGCGATGCGTGCAACAGATGCCGATTCCAAAGCTTTTTGCCAAGTACAGAAAATGTAGTTTTCATCGCTCCCTCTCCACCTTTTTCAAGTCCTGCACATCTGCCAATAGTATCCGCATCCTCGCGTATCATACTCTCGCAAAAGAGCGCAGATACTAATCGCGTAGCGAAAAACTAGGGAGGTATGCAGATGAACCAGCGCGCGAGATGGGGTGTGATTGCTGCGCTTACAGCCTTGCTGATGGTTCCTTTATACTGGCATGGCGCGCAACCGTCTCCCCCTCGACAGTCGGAAGCAGGCCCAATCGGACCGCTGGGAGTTGATAGCGCCCGAACCGCACATGTGCAACGCCTCCTCGCCAAAAAAAAATCTGGCAATGAAAGCGTCGTCGCCAATGACATCGCACGGACGGCTGCACTTTGCGTTCGCGACTGTCGCATCATGCTGACAGAGATCACCAACGAGCTCGCCCATATGAGCACACCGGAAAAGAAGCGGGAGATGATGCTCCACCATCTCGCCCAGCACCCGCAGTTCGTCTCGCTGACCCTGAAAGAGCAGAGCGGTGAGGCGATCACCGTCGGGCGCGTGTTGCGAAAGGATCTGCAGGAGCAAGCGCATCGGACGACGAAACATGACGATTTTTATGTCTCCGATCTTTACACCAAAAAACACCAAGCGGATGCAAAAGAGAAAGTTTCGATGACCGTCGGCGTTCCGGTGGTCGGCGACTCACATGTGACCGGGTCGCTTTCGGCAGATGTCGAGATGGGCCACCTCGGCGGCGTGATCTCCCTGCAGGACAGCCAGATGGGCACCCGCACGAAACTGTTGGGCATGGACGGCAAAAATGAGATGTTAAAAAAGACCGAATCGGGCCCGCAAGGCGGCACTCAGATTCAACAGGTCAACCAAAAGAAGGCGCAATCGAATGTGGAAGGCACCGCGTGGAAAGTGAACGTCAGCTCACAGCAAGAGCGTGGAGCCAAGCGGGCGCAAGTGATGCACAACGAGTTGCTCGTCCGCTTTGCCCACGACCTGACCGATGCTCAGATCGCGCGGTACTCGCAGGAGATCGGGGGAAGCCTGCTGCGCAAAAACTCCCGCCATACGTACCTCTTCAGCTTCTCGATCGCACCTGCGGAGGCGATCGCTTACTTTAAGAGCAAAGGGGCGATCCTCGCCGAACAGCATATCAAGTTGCGCCCCAACACGGCACCTGCCACCATCAACCGCGCGACCGAGCAACCGAACGACATGTTCTACAGCAGCAATCAATGGAACCTGCCGATGATCTCCGCCGACAAAGCGTGGGAGATCACCACGGGCGACCCGCATGTGACGATCGCCGTCGTCGACACAGGCGTCGATCTCAACCATCCCGAGTTCAAAGGGCAGCTCGTCCAGGGGAGAAACATGTTGAACAACAGCGCCCCGCCGCAGGATGACAACGGTCATGGCACGCATGTCGCCGGCGTGATCGCCGCCAGAACCAACAACCTGGAAGGAATTGCTGGCATCGACTGGGCGGGCAAGATCATGCCGATCAAAGCGATGGACGCAGATGGGTCAGGCTCTGTTCTCGACATCGCAGACGGAATCGTCTGGGCGGCCGATCATGGCGCGATGGTGATCAACCTGTCGCTCGGCGAATATGCAGACTCCGATTACCTGCACGAAGCGATCCGTCACGCCTATCAGAAAGGTGCGGTGCTCGTCGCTGCGATGGGCAATGATGGCATCTCCGATCCCAGCTATCCGGCAGCTTATCAGGAAGTGATCGGCGTGGCGGCCAACGATGAGCAAAACGAGACGGCCACCTTTTCCAATTACGGCGCCCACACTTCCGTCTCCGCACCGGGTGTCGCCATCGCCAGCACCTATCCGGACAATCGCTATGCCGCTCTGTCAGGAACTTCGATGGCATCGCCGCACGTCGCAGGCGTCGCCGCTCTGATCCGCTCGATCAATCCGGATCTCACGCCCGATCAGGTACGCAGCCTGCTCGAACAGACGGCTGACGACCTTGGGCCGGAAGGGCATGACGAATATTACGGGTATGGCATGATCAACGTCGGACGCGCCATCAAAGCGGCTGTAGAAAGCCGGACAGAATGATCTTCCGAAAGGCTTCCCTCCGTTTTGCGGCGGGAAGTTTTTTTGCGAACGTTCTCTTGAAACTTTTTCCACAGTCGGAGCGTCTTATGAAATGAGCGATGGTAGAGAAGGGATGGTCGAGCTGATGCATCGTCGAATGAAAGAGTATGGCCCCATGCTTGCTGGCGTGTCGCTCATTGCGCTCGGACTCTGTTTGCCGCTGGGAATGACGTTCGATTCGCTGCGCTTGATCGATTTTTTTGTCATGTTGATCTCAAAAGTTTCATAAGGATAGATCGAGAGTGAGAAACCGGTCATCCTGCGGTCGCCTATCCTCTGTGGAGGTGACACCGTATGCGCTTCATGAACATGGAGTTGGAGGAGATCACCATCTGGTTGATCCCCGGCATCCTCAGTCTGAAGTGGAAGCGGCGTGAGCGCAGAACCGGACAGCTACGCAGTGAAGGCGTGCCATGAGGCACGCCTTCACTGCTAACCCACAGATCGTTCAGACGCTGTTGCGCACGACCGACCATACGGCGAGCAACATCGAGACGGCAGCCACCGCATAAGCGCCGATCGCTCCCATAAGATGCTTGCGCCTGCTCATCCACCGCCCAAAGTTCACCGTATAGATCGTCACCATCACCGGCACGACAAGCTGTAACAAGATGATCAGCCAGCGCATCGCATCCTCCCCTTATCTTTCTTGCGCCGGCCCTAACTGCACGCCGAGGCGTCTCATTTTAAGATCAACTTTTAATGAAACTTTGGCATCTTTTAAGAGCTCGCGAAAATCGACCTCTTTCATCTGCTGCATCGTGAGGAAATGCGATCTCGTTTTCTTAAAGATGCCAAATGGCTCAGCCTGATGTTCATGAAACATCTCCAGAATCAAATCGAGCTGCTTCTCCTTCAGTTTGCTGGAGATCACCCGTTCCAAAATGTGTAAATTCTTCGTGACGGTGTAATCGCTCGCCCCCTGCACCCCGATCAGATCGCCCTCCAACTTCTGCACCAGATTGACCTCCACCGGTCGTTTCGAATAGTCCACTTTGACGATCGGTTCTCGCGCATGCTTTATCTCCAGCGCGACATACTTTCCCTTTTCCAGCGGATCTGAAAAATCCATCTGCGTGCGAGTCAACTCTCCGCGGATCATCAACATCATCCTCGTTTGAATGCCGTCGATGTAGGTGACAAGCTTTCCTTCTTTAAAGACAGCACCTCCTAAAAATTCGAGCGTGTTTCCACCGATTCTCGCCGTCTTCCCCGGAATGAACGAAGGTTCCGCTTGCTTGATCGTCAGTTCGGCCTGTTTGGCTGAGCCAGAGCTCTTCTGTTCACTCTGCTTTTGCACCGCCTTGTTGACAGCGATCACCGGTGCGAACGCATCTTCCATCGGGGATTGGATCGACACAAAAAAGTCGTGTAGATTGCGAGGTGCACCGAGCCCAGTGTAGCGGCCAACTTCGTGAACCGCCTCATACCAACGCGATGCAGACTTTTCCATCACCGGCTCATTGAACAAAAACACATCTCGTGCGCTCCCAGGCGTAAACGCGACCGTGACCGTCCTGCGAAGCTCTCGGTTGCGCAGCAGGGGACGCAGCTGTGCGAACAGCCCATCCTTCGACAACGAGTCCCCGATCAGGATCGAGGTGAGGTGCAACAAGGAAACTCGCCGTTCAACCGTCGTGTTGAGCAACGTGACCGCCTCCGAAAACGTATGGGCTCGAACGGTGATCGGCTTGCTGCTCTGACTCCCTTTCCCCGAATCCCCGCCCGCTGTCCCCCCGCTCATCTCGCTCGGTATGGCGATTCGTGCGGTGAGATCGAGCGTCTCGTTTGGGCCTTTATCGATCCCGATCGCCACGACGAACGCGATACCCTCCAGTTCGATTCGATCATAACAGCCGATCAACAAGGGGCTGATCAGCGCGATCAACAGGAGGAAGCTAAGCGGTTTTTTCAACTTCTGCATCCGCGCGCGCCTCCTTTTTTAGTCGAATGCGGAAAAAGATCATCGTCAACAGCGGCAGCACGATGATAAACAGAAATCCCCATTGGACGATGTACAAGTTGTTCAGCTCAAGCATTTCGACAAAGCTCGCCGGGAGGAACATCAGCGAATAGACGATCACGCCGAGCGGAAACACCAACGGGCGGTTCACAGGCATGCGGAAGGCCGAAGCGATCAGATAGGAGATAGCCCAGAGCAAGACGGATGCTTTCATCAGGGCAAGCGTTACCCAGACGAACACGAACAGCGCTTCCAGCCTTTGAATAAATCGGCCGATGTAAATCAACCGTCCCAGCTGATACATCGGATAGGGGGAACGCAATGCGCCATCTGGCGAAAACGCCATGATAAAGACCAAGGTGATCACCGTATAGACCAGTGCGACCAGCAGGATGCTCCAATATCCGATTCTAATCGCATCTTTTCGATCGCGCAGCCGGGAGAGCAGCACCATCAACAAAAATAGATTGGTAAACACGCAGGTGAACATCCCCCCGCCCTTGAGCAACATCCAGATTCCATTGCCAAAGAACGGGAACAGGTACTCGACCGTCCACCAGTTGGTGTTCAAGACCAACAAGGCGAGAAACGAGATCATCGTGAGCGGAGTCATCAGCCACGCAACGCGCGAAAGTCCCTCCACTCCCGTATAGGCAAACTGAAGGACCATCAGCATGAAGGGAATGGTGACGAACGATATCGGCGAGCGAGGCAAGACGGTCGAGATCACCGCCTCGACAAAACCGCGCACCAACGCGGTCATATCGAGCAGCAGATAGATCGAGATGATCAGGAGGATCGGTAGACAAAACGGCCCGAGAAACCGCCTGGCCAGCGAGACAAAATCTGCTTTCGGCCCTGCTTTTACCAGGACCGGACCGACCCAAGCCCAGATCCCGAAACTGATCAGCATGGAGATCAACGGGATCATCCAGCCAGCCGAAGAACCGTAGTGCACCAGCTGCTGCGGATAGATCAGCGCTGCATCGGCGATCGAGGCGATAAAAATGAGGGAGAGGAGCTCGATCCGACCTAGATGACCCGTTTTAATCATGATCGCTTTGCTCCTCTTCTTCGTTCATTTCGGGCGGGACTTTTACATCATGATCTGGAAAAAGAGTTGGCCTGTTCATATCGGCGATCATCCTTTGCTTCGCTTCTTTCGAACGGGGCACGTTTGCCGCCCAGGTGCGAATCAAGCGCTTTTGTCGCACAGGGTCTTGCGGTCGCAGCGACAGCGGGCGCACCTCATTGTAGTAAACACGCCCACGCAGGATGACATCGGAGGACGACTGTTGGTGAGGCGCGAGCGGTGACATGATCGGAACGCCGAACGACTTTAACGTCGCCCAATGCGAGAGCGTAAACATCACCATCAGCGTGATCCCGTAAAACCCCCACCCAGCTGCCGCAAAGATGAACACAAAGCGCAGCGTTCGCACCGCGAATGACATGTTGTAATTGGGCATCGTGAACGCCGCGAGCGCTGTCACCGCCACGACGATGACCAGCAGCGGCGAGACCACCCCAGCTTGTACGGCCGCCTGGCCTAAGATCAGAGCGCCGACGATGCCGATCGTCGGGCCGATCACGTTGGGAATGCGGATCCCCGCCTCGCGGATCAGCTCAAGCGCAGATTCCATCAGCAGCACTTCGATCACTACGGGAAACGGAACTTTTTCTCTTGCGGAAGCGATCGTCAACATCAGGTCGGTTGGGATCATCTCTGGATGATAGTTGGTCGCCGCAATGTATGCGGCAGGTAACAGCATGGCGATGACAAAAGCGATCAGGCGGATGACGCGGATGAACGAGCCGAACGGATAGAGGATGTACGCATCTTCTGCCGTGTGAATCATCGACATCAGCAGCGAGGGCACGATCATCACATAGGGGCTGTGTCCGACAAAGATCGCAACAAACCCTTCGGACAAAAATGCTGCGACGCGGTCAGGCCGTTCGGTGGCCATCAGCTTTGGCACGAGCGAAGGTTGCGGATCTTCGATCATCTGCTCCATCGTCCCGCTGTCCTGTAGAAAATCCACATCGACCGACCTGATTCGCCGTTTGACCTCGCGGACCAGCTTTTGATTGGTCAAGCCCTCCACATACATGATCGCCACATCGGTAGGTGCCAGCTTCCCCACCTGCAACATCTCGGTGATCAGGCGCTCCGAGCGAAAGCGAGAGCGCACGAGACCGGTGTTGGTGCGCAGGTTTTCGTTAAACGCATCATGTGGCCCACGCACGACCGTCTCCGTCTTGGTGTCGCTCACACTGCGATGTTCCCACCCTTTCGTCTCCACCACCAGCGCCTTCTCCGCCCCATCGATCAGGAGTGCAGATGAACCGCTGAGCACCCCTTTTTTCACATCTTCCCAGTTTTGAAACTCCATCACTTGGTTGCCAGGCACCAATCGCTCTTTGACCAGCTGAAGTCGAGTTTTTGTCGTGTCATGTTGGGGGAGTCCGGCAAACAGCATCAAGGGCTCCAAGATGTTCGAGTTGATGATCGTCTTGTCTGACATCCCTTCCAAGAAGACGACTGCCGCCTTGATCGGAGGTGTCGAAGCGATCGTAAAGTCGCGGATGATCACATCTGCATTTTTCGGCAGGAAGAAGATCTTTTCGACCACCTGACGATTGATAAACAGTTCGGAAGAGAGCTTTTCTGGTATCTCCTCTGTCCGCTTCCCGCGATTTTTTTCGCTGTCTCGCGGAAGGCCTGCAGCTTTCCCGTCTTCCTGCTTCTGCTCACTTTCTTGCTCATCTGCTTGCAGGTTCGATTGCGCGTTTTTTCCGCTTTGGCTGTCGCGCCGTCTCAAAATAGGCTGGCGATCTCTGCCACCGCTCGCAGTTCTTTGACCTGTCGTCCCCTCTTCCGACTGCACCGCGCTTTGGCTGTCGCGATCGTTCAAATCTTTATGGCGATCTGTACCTTTACTCGTTTGTCCCTGCTCTTTGATCTGCTCGTCCGACTCCGCTTCGCTTTGGCCGTCTTGCCGTCCCAAACCATCAGGTCGCTCAGCCCCTTCGCTGATCGCGCTCCGCTCTGTTTCCTGCCCGTTCGTCCGATCTTCGCTCGGGCTGCTCTTTGGCAAAACTTCATCTGCACCTTTGCTCTGCTCATCCTTTTGCTCACCGATCGTCGCTTCCATTGAGCGCTTCCCATCTTGTGCAGGATCGTTTGGGGTATCGTACCGCCTGCCGACCTGTCGCGGTTTGACAAACCCGTGCTTGCTGCGGGCAGGTCGGCTTGGTTTTGCTGGCTTTGCTTCATTCAATTGAGATTGCGAGTCTTCTTTCTGCGAACCATTCGTTTTGGCAACCTCTTTCGGTCGCTTCTCTTTTACCTGTTTTGCGTCCTGTCGCTCCTCTTTCCGGCTGTTGGGTCGATCCGGTTTGTCATCGTCCTCGATATGATCATCCTCATCCTCGATCAGAGAAAAACCTTCGTCTAAAATCGTATCGTCAACTGTCAACAGACGGCCGACCCTCGACCAGAACGTCATGACAGATCACCCCTTTTACCAGCGTATCGTGCTAATAGCCTTCCACGATTCCATCAACCCATGCATTTTTTGGTTGCTCTACAGAAAAATGCCGTTTCGGAAAGGTCCGAAACGGCATTTTTAGTGACGGGTATGTCACCCACCCTTTTTCCTTGATCAAGGCATTGCCCGGAGTTCCTGCTGGACGGCTGTCAACAACACCGTTGCCCGCGCTCGCTCCTCCGGTCGTGTCGATCGGTCGTCAAGAATCGCAGCGAGACGAGACAGCTCCATCTGCAGGATCATCCGCTGCTCATGCTGTTGCAAGTCCTGGGAGGAGAGGCGCTTGCGCTGCTGATGTTCCCGCCATTCCTCCCATCCTCCGGCAAAGTGACAGACTTCGCCCGATGTAAAATGCAGCAGACTTGTCGCCAGCCGCCGCACCAGATAGCGGTCATGCGAGACGAGCAACAACGCACCCGGGAAGTGTTGCAGCGCTTGTTCCATCTGCCGGCGTGACTCGATATCAAGATAGTTGGTCGGCTCATCGAGCACCAGCACATTGGCGCCAGAGAAGTACAGTTTGACAAACGCCACTCTGCATTTCTCCCCTTGGCTTAGCTCACCGACTTTTTTAAATACATCTTCTCCTCGAAACAGGAACCCCGCCAGCACAGTCCGCGCTTCTGTCTGCGTCAACGTCTCTCCCGCCAACACTTCCTCCAAAATGCTCCTCGACAGATCGAGCGACTCCAGCTCCTGACCAAAATAGCCGATTCGCACCTGTGAGCTCATCTGCACCGAGCCTGCGGTTGGCCGCTGCACACCTGCGATCACTTTGAGCAGCGTGCTCTTTCCAACCCCGTTCGGTCCGATCAATGCCAACCGTTCCTGCCGTCTGACCGCAAAATTCACCCGATCGTACAGCAGCCGTTCACCAAATTTGACCGCAACGTCCTCCAGCAAAAACAGGCGGTTCGCCAATTTATCTGTCGTATCGAACGAAACGCGAATCGACCGCACCTCTTTGACCCGCTCGACCCGGTTCGCCTGCAGACGCTCCAGCTGTTTCTCCTTGTTGCGCATCCTGCGAATGTGCCCTTTTGTCCGTTCCCGGTTCGCACCGCCAGCATCATGCGCGCGGAGATACCATGTTTTGTACATGCTGATCAGCTCTGCTAAGTGTTGCATCTCCGCCTGTTGCTTCTGATACATCACCTGCTGTGTACGACGTTCCAATTCCTTTTGTCCCTCATAGGCGGTGTAGTTCCCCGGATAGGAAGCGAGCTGTACGGCGCTCAACTCCAAGATGCGCGTTGCGACGCGATCCAGAAAGTAACGATCGTGTGAAACGGTCACCACCGTACCGGGAAATTTGCGGATCATCGCCTCCAACCAATCCATCGTCGCTTCGTCAAGGTGGTTGGTCGGCTCGTCGAGCAACCAGATCTGTGCCTCTTGCAGCAGCAATTTTGCTAACTGAGCTCTCGTCTTCTGACCACCGCTCAGCATGCTCAGCTCCAACTCCCAAACATCTGGAGGCAGCCCCACCTCTCGCAACACGCGCTCCACTTCGCTGTCATACGAGTAGCCGCCGATCGTCTCAAAACGCTCTTGCAAGGCACCATAGCGAATGAGCAGCTCCTGCTCATTTATTTCCCGAGAAATAGAATTCGACAACTCCGCTTCGATCGAGCGCAACTGCATTTCGACCGAAAGCAACTCCCGCTTCGCCTGTCTGACAAACTCCCTTGTGGTCAAATCGTCGGCACAGACGAGCTGCTGTGTCAACAACCCGATCTGCTCGCGGGACACTCGCTCATCCCAGATCACTGAACCAGCATCAGGTGTCAGCTCTCCGGTGATCACTCGAAACAAGGTGGTCTTGCCAACTCCATTAGCCCCGACGATCGCTACTTTTTCGCCCCACGCGATCTTCGCTGTCACATTTTCAAACACGGTCTTCGTGACAAACATCTTTTTTAAACCGCTCAATTTTACAGCATGCATTGTGAATCCCTCCATCTGTTCGAAGGGCACCCACACAAAAAAGCTGTGGTCGATATCGGACCACAGCTTCGAACAATCTGCACTCTTCCATTCCCACAAAACATCAAACGGAAAAAGCAACGCTCTTCCCTGTTTGATCGTCTGTACTCATAGATTGGTGAGCGTGCGATCATTTCTACATGGGTCCACTTCGAGAGTTTAAGAATAGGACAGACCTATCCCGCTCTCGCAACTATCAGATAGTTGCGTTTGAATTCTGTTCACCGATTCGATTGGTGAAGGTCGAATTGCAAACTTAGTTGATCATGTAGAATCTCGATGCCACCTTTCGTGAAGTTGGGAATGTATTACAGAGTTAGTATATGGGAACACGCTAGGGTTTGGCAACCCACTCGATCATTTCTCGCATGATTTCTTCCCGCTCAGGTTCATTGAACAGCTCATGGTAGCACTGCGGATAGTGGATAAATCTGCTGTTCTCTCTGTCTGGCACCTTTTGAAAAAATGGCTCCGCTTCTTCCGGTGCGACCAGCCGATCTTGCCCCGCTTGCATCAGGAGGATCGGCACACCGACCTTTCCGGCGCGGTTGCGGGCAGATTCTGAAGCGCGCACGATCTCCTGATACCAGCGTGCGCTGACCACTCCGCCGCAGAGCGGATCTTGCGCATAGGCGGCTACCACATCTGGTGTGCGGGAGAGGAACTCAGTATCGATCCCGCTTGGCATGCGCAATTTGGGCAGCAATCGATCGAGCATTTTGGCGATCGTTCGCTTCCAAGGCGGGATCTCCACAGCAACTCGCAAGAGCGGGGAGGAAAGCACCGCTTTGACAAGTTGCGGATGATCATGCCCTCGCTCTTGTAAAAAGCGCAAGACGACCAATCCCCCCATGCTGTGGCCGATCAGGATCACATGTCCCGTGGTGCCGCCTTGCGCTTTCGCCTGCTGCACCCACTGCTCGACCGCATCCAGATATTGATCGAAGCGATCGATATGTCCATGCAAACCTGCTGAACGGCCAAAACCGGGCAGGTCTCCGGTGATGACCGAGATGCCGCTCGCATTCAACTTTTCAATCACATGCGCATAGCGACCGCTGTGATCGGATGCGCCGTGGACGAGCACTGCCGTAAGCGTTGCGGGTTGCTCCGCCGCAAAAATTTGAGTATGAACACCGCTCATTCCATTCCCTCCCCTTTGATCAGATCGGCACTGGTTGTTCTGCATGATGTCCAACTTCCATATACTCGCACCAAAACGGTCGAACAGGGGGAGCTGACATGGAAGACAGAATGTTTTACCTCATCCGGGATGCTGTCGGAATCGCCGGAAGTCTTGCGGAGGTCGTCGGGATCATTTTCCTCGTCACCCAATTCGCTCGACCGAAGAAGACGGTCTCCAAAGCTGTGATCAAGCCCCGCCGCATTCGCCCACAGGGTCAACGCGCTGCCAACGTCCATACGTATGATGCACAATAGTCCAAAAAGGGAGCGGTATCCCCCCGCTCCCTTATTTCATCTCGGCCAATACTTTCTGGTCGAGAAGTATAATATGCCGTTTTTTCACATCGATCCAGCCGTTCGCTTTAAACTCGTTTAAAATTTTGCTCGTCGTCTCTCTTGTCGATCCGATCAAAGAGGCGATATCCTCGTGGGTCAGCTTGATCCCGACCTGTACACCGCCATCGACGCGCTCACCATGAACATCGGCCAACTTCAGAAGCAGGCGTGCCAGGCGCGTTTGCACATCGTAAAACACGAGATGTTCGATCTGCTCTTGCGCTTCGCTCAAGCGATGTTCGACGATCTGTGCCAACTTCAGCGATACGCTCGGATTGCGCAACGCGATTTTTTCAAAATCTTTCTTATCGATCACGCAGATCTGCGCATCATCCAGCACCTCGGCAAAGTTCCGGCGCGGCTCGTCAGCAAAAAGAGCGTTCTCTCCGAACACATCACCCGGCTCCAAGATCACCAATGTAAAATGCTTTCCGGTTTCTGAAAGACGAGAGATGCGCACTCGACCCGACTTTAACATATATACCTGATTGCTCGGCTCATCCGGCGTGAAAATGTACTCCCGCTTCGGAATGATCGTCGACTGACTGCCGCGTCCCAGCATGTCAAGCTCATCTTCGTTCAGGTCCTTGAACAGCTCATATTGACCGAGGTAGCAGATTTCACAATTGCTCATGGCAACTGCCCTCCTCATCTCAGGATCTTCAGTCTCATATTAGTTACTTTTATAAAGTATCACAGAAAGGTGCTCCTCGCAACGTGAAAATCACGCAACA
The DNA here is from genome assembly GCF_042682745.1 of Tumebacillus lipolyticus. Lineage (NCBI taxonomy): Bacteria > Bacillati > Bacillota > Bacilli > Caryophanales > Alicyclobacillaceae > Tumebacillus > Tumebacillus lipolyticus. Next base: position 419,513 of record NZ_JBHUIO010000009.1, read on the forward strand.
AACGAAAAGGTTGTGACCGCGATCCGCTCGGTTATCAATAGGTTCCCCACATCAGAAACTGCTACTACTCGAAGCTGACAGAAGATAAAAAGCGCGAGCCGCCAATGGGCGATCTGTTGGTCGCCCTTCGTTCGACCGATCAGGATGCGATGAAAAAAAGCTTCTCATCAGTCGATGAGAAGCCTGCTGTGATTGCTCACTCATGAGACGGCTTGGCCGAGACGATGTTTGCAGCCCGCGCGATCTCTCGCAAAACATCCGCCTGCATCTGCTCGTCCATCATCCGCGCCTTCACGATGACTCTGCCTTTGTCGTGTGCTACATAACGAGGTGACAAAGCGTTTAGTGTGACAGCCAAGATGTCATTTTTACAGAGTTGACAGGTACATTCGATCTTCAGATTCTTCCAATGCTCTTCCATGACATCTTCCACGATCTGCTCCATCAGGTTGGTGACCTTCATCGCTCCTACCTCATCCCGTCTTCTTAAGAAATGTTATTGATTAGTTTAATATCTTCTACATGATTCACCAATTTCCCTGCAAAGGAGTGAGAGTAGCATTATCTTCAGTCAACGTTGAACGAATCTGGCCCTCCAGAACAGCCAATCTGCCAGCTTGCTCATGCATCAGCTCTTCACCTGCGAGCGCTTCGAGCGAGAACTTGAAAGTTTTAGACCGCTTGTTGATACGAGCGCTCTAACAAGCTGACCATGTGCAAATAATTATCGATATAATCAAAGTGAACAATGACACCATTCGGATCGATGATGAATAACATCGGCACTTTGTCCACAAAGTAGCTCTGGAACACATCTGACGAGTAGCTCAGAGAGATCCCTTCTGGCAGGACTGCTTTCGCCTCCGGTTCCTCGCCCTCATCGATCAGCACCAGCCGCATGCTAAAATAATGGTCTGACAGCTGGGCTAGCTTTGTCGTGATGTCAAGACAGGTGCCGCAGCTTGAATTTTTAAACAGGATCGCCGTGTATCGATTCTCTGGCGCGGGAAGCCTCACCATCTCTCCACGCTGATCGATCAAGCGAAAGAACGGTGACTGTTGCCCAACCTTTAGCGTTGTCCGATCGAGCTTCCCATCCTTGATACGGAAGCGGTTTAAGAAGTCCCCGACCATGCGCGCGAGATAAAAAAAACAGGCGATCAGCGCGATCATACAGATCCACAAAACGATGTTAGAGATCACCAGAAATGTTTCCATTCGATATCCTCCTCATCTCGATGGCAGCAGCGATTCGATGCGCTTGCCAATGCCGAACAGTGTGGTCATGCTCATGTAGAACAGCAGGCTAAATAATCCGATCAGCAATGTGATCCAATATTGCCCACCGATCACCTCGCTGAGTGAGACACCTGAGAACAAAAGATCGAAATGTCCCAAAGTGCCCGTGTACTCTGTCAACCAACCGCCGATCAGAAACAGCACTGTATTGCGTATTGCTAACCACCATGACAAATGATGATTGCCCGCAACTCCCCCACAGCCACATGAGATCTCTCGCCGCCCCCGAAGCAGATTGATCGCAATCGCCAAGGTGTACACGACGAGCAAGCTCATCGTCGTCCAGGCGGCAATCGATTGGTAGAAACCGCTCAACAGTAGCAATCCTACCGCAACCTCTGCGATGACTTCACACCACCCGAACGGTTTGATCAGCGATGCTGGCAAAATGCGATAATCTTTCAAGATCGAAAAATGCTCCGGCATCTTTTTTAGTTTGGAGATGCCACTGCTGAAAAACATCACCCCCAAGATTACCCGAAAGATCAGTGTCAACTCCTCCATGCTACCGCCTCCTGCAATCCTTCTATCTCCTCCGAATACCATTGCGCCTGCATGCGGTACATCCGCGCATACTCTCCGTTTTGCGTCTGCAACTCCTCATGCGTCCCCGATTCGATCAACCGCCCTTCTTTCAACACAAAGATTCGATCTGCCATTCGAGCAGCCGCCATCCGATGGGAGATAAATAGGGTTGTCTTCCCTGCTGTCAGCATTTTGAACTGGCGGAACACTTCCATCTCCGCTTGCGGATCGAGCGCAGCTGTCGGCTCGTCCAAGATCATGATCTGACCTCCGCTGAACAGCGCGCGGGCGATCGCAATTTTCTGCCATTGTCCGCCCGACACGTCTTCACCATCGAACAGCGTGCGACCGAGATTGGTTGCATAACCATCCTCCAAATGTTGCACCAATCGATCGACACCGCTTCGTCGGGCCACCTCTTCTAACTTTTCCAGATTATCTAGTTGGTCGATGTCACCGAACGCGATGTTTTCGCGAACCGTCAAGGAATATTTCATAAAGTCTTGGAAGATGACCGTGATGTTTCGGAACAGGTCTCGTTCTTCAATCGACCGAAGTTCAAGATCGTCAAACATGATCTGGCCTTTGTCCACATGGTATAGCCCCATCAGACATTTCACCAACGTCGTCTTCCCCGAGCCGTTTTCTCCGACGATTGCAATCTTTTCGCCAGGCTGTATCTGGAAGCTGACATCTTCGATCACACGTCGCTCCGTATCAGGATATCGAAATGTCACATTTTCAAATCGAATCCCTTCTTGCAGTTGCTTCGGGAAGGGGAGATCACCGCGCACAGAGGATAGGCCACCTGCCGGTTCCTCAAGGTCGATAAACTGGAAGAAGTCGCGGATATACAGCGTTTCTTCAAAAATTCCGGCGAGACGAAACGAAATTTGATTGATGCTGCTTTGCGTGCCATGCACAGCCTGCCCCATCGAAACAAAATCACCGATCTGCATCGACTTGACGCGCATCAACCAGATCATCACGCCTGCCGCTCCAAGATAAAGGACAGCTGTCACCGCTTCCAGCGCGATTTCGATCCCCTGCTGTTTGCGCATCAGGTGCAGCGCTTCCCTCGCATTCTTCAAATACCTCTTTGACCACCGATTGATCAGATAGCTACCCAAGCCAAACAATCGGATCTCCTTAGCTCCTTGTCGATCCATGATCAACTGCGACATATAGGATGCTTCTCGTGCCACAGGAGTTTGATGAAGCATCAGCCAAAACTTTTGCTGTCCAAACTTTGCGTGGACGATCAGCATCGGAACCGCACCGAGCAAACTGAGCAACAAAAAGCTCCAGTGTAGCGTCAACAGGTAGCCGAGCAGTGAAAAGAGGCTAATACATGCTTGAAAAATCTCAAATGTATTTCTCACAGGAGCGAGAAAACGACCCCCGGCTCCAGAATTAATGCGAGTAAGATGATGATAATATTGCGGGTTCTCAAAGTACGCCAGCGGAACAGAAACAAGTTTTTCCGAAATTTTCTTTTGTAGGTCATGGTTTAACAACACTTCCATCCTTTGATCGAGCCAGCTTTGCAGGTTGCGGAGTGCGACTGCGACCACCGCAATCCCAAACTCTAACAGCAGCAGCCAGATCGTCGGTCCGTATTCATGTACCTCACCTTGGATGATCGCTGAAACGGAGTTGACCAACTCCTTCGTCACCCAGATCGTCGCAAGGGGTAGCGACCCGATCAGGATGTGCAGAAAGATCGATGAGATCACCCACCACTTGCCACTCTTCCAAACCAAGCTCATCGCACAAAATAAATATCGAATTCCCATGAGTACCTCCCTTGACAAGGGATCAAAATTGGGCATGAGAAATGGAAAAGGAGGCCGACTCCAGTCGAGCCTCCATCTCATCCTAAGTTGGGCATCCGCAAACTCCCATATCACGATAGCCGCAGGATTGACCAGTAGAGCTGTCATAGTAGTAGACGCGCGCTCTGTTGTACCCGCCTATACCTGTGCAGATCAAGATACATTGTGCATCCTGATAAGTACTGGAGCAAGGCTGTGCTGAAGCTTCTACATTTGCCATTTTGCCCACAAGGCGCTTTAACATATTTTTCACCTCCTTTCAACGAGGTTAATCCTCTGGGAAGTTAGCACTCTGATCAAGTCAAGATCAGATCATCTGCGATTTGCTCATGTGCCCTCAAGAACTTCGCCGTTTCACTTTCTAAATCCCCGATCCTTGACACTGCGACGACGATCGTACCTTTCTCATCGACAAGCAAAAAGCCTGGGATGAGATTGAGCTCTAGCTCTTGGAACATCATTCCTGATACAGGTATCAAAGGCAATCTCTCATAGACCGTTCGAAACTTTTGAAGTTGTCCTTCCTCTTCAACTTGAACTAAGCAAACATGAGGCAACGAGTACTGGGGAAGATACAATTTGTGAAACTCTTCCATACGATTCAGACAATAAGGACAAGTCGCAGACATCAACATCACGATTGCCCACCCCGCCTTCACATTCTCAGGTAGAGGGATGCGTGTATCGATATGCGAAATGTGTTTACCGACTAATGGATGAACATCCACCGCTCCCGTTCCGTATCGAGGTAGCAGCGCGATTTCCCCTAGCGTTTTTTTACATCGACTCAGGAAGATCAGAATGGCTGCCACCACCATTGAGAAGAAAAATGAAAAAAGTATGTACACAGCCCTTCGACTCCTTTATATTATTTTATTTTACACACATAATAATAGATAATCATTAACAAGTCAATATAAAATATGAATTTTATAATTATTCAGTTAAATTTGAACGCGTGATAATTACTCGAAATTCTATCCGACCTTTCTATTCATTCTTCAACTCTCTGGAGAGCCGCTCCCCATGCTTCTCTGAGAGACATCACTCTTTTCGTTTTCATAAAAAGGAGGGGCGCTTATCCAGTATCCTTTGCCCAACTTGTTCATTCACGCATCAGCTCTTCACCTGCAAGAGCTTCGGTCGAGAGTTTGAAAGTTTTAGACAGCTTGTCCACTTGCACACAACAAAAAAAGGATCAACCGAACGCTCATCGGTTGATCCCTTTTCTCATCTCATCGATTTCTTCATGCTGTTAGAATTTTTCAGGCGCTTCTTTCCATTGTTGCAAGAGGGTCAGATCCTCCGCAGAAACGTATCCCAGTTCCACCGCGATCGGCAGGAGCGCCGAATAGTTGCTCAACGTGTCAAACTGGCAGTTGGCCGCTGCGAAGTTGTCGGACGCTTTTTGGAACTGGTAGGAGAAGATCGCCGCAACGCCCAAAACCTCTCCCCCCGCTTCGCGCACCGCTTGCACGCCGTCGAGCACAGAGCCGCCTGTGGAGATCAAGTCTTCGATGATCACCACTTTTTGGCCCGGTTTCAAGGCGCCTTCCACCTGGTTGCCTTTGCCATGCTTCTTCGCGGAGGAGCGGATGTAGATCATCGGCTTGTTCAGCTTCTGCGCAGCAAATGCCGCATGTGCAATCCCGCCTGTCGCCATGCCTGCGATGATGTCCACCTCGCCATACTTCTCTTGAATCAACTCGGCAAACCCCTCTGCGATCAGATCGCGCACTTCTGGGTAGGAGAGGGTCAAGCGGTTGTCACAGTAGATCGGCGAGCGCATACCGGAAGCCCAGATGAACGGCTCGTTCGGGCGCAGGGATACCGCTTGGATGTCGAGCAATGCTTTTGCAATTTTGTTGCCGATGGTCGTGATCGTCATGGAACGTACGCCTCCTCGATTATCTTACTTCTTCCAAAATCCGCAATGCTGCCGCCTTCGGGTCGTCCGCATGCGTGATCGCCCGGCCGATGACCAGATAATGCGCGCCTGCCGCAAGCGCTGCGGCTGGTGTCATGATCCGCTTCTGGTCATCGCTCGCCGCCCAGGCGGGTCGAATGCCCGGAATCACAGTCAGAAACTGGTCTCCGCACGCCTCCCGAATCGCTGCGATCTCATGGCCGGATGCGACAACGCCGTCCAATCCAGCCTGCTGGGCAAGTTTGGCATAGTGCAGCACGGAGCGCTGTACATCGCCTGCAATTCCGATCTCCTCGTTGAGCATCGCCTGCGAGGTGGAAGTCAGCTGGGTAACTCCGATCAGCTTGGGAACTTGAATCCCAGACGCTTCTGCACGCTTGATCGCCGCCTCTTTCGCGCGCTTCATCATCTCCAGACCGCCGGCGCAATGGACGTTAAACATGTAGACACCATGCGCGGTCACCGAGTCGGACGCACCTGCCACCGTGTTCGGAATGTCATGAAACTTGCAGTCCATAAACACTTGAAAGCCCATCTCGTGCAAGCGATGTAAGATTTCCGGTCCGCTTTTGAAAAACAGCTGCAGGCCGACTTTCATCGTCTTGATCGTATCGCCAAGCCGCTCTGCCATGCGCAGCGCATCGTCCATGTTGTCATAGTCGAGCGCCACAAAAATTTTCTCCTCCGGTCGCAAGTTGGCTCTCATCGCGCCATCTCCTTCCACGCTGCTCCTTGCAGGTCGCGCACGCGCTCCACACCATTTTGTTCACAGAACTCACGAATACCTTCGATGATCTCCGGACAGGCAAGCGGGTTGACGAAGTTGGCCGTGCCGACCGCGACAGCAGCCGCTCCTGCCATCATAAACTCGATCGCATCTTCGCCGGTCATGATTCCCCCCATCCCGATCAGCGGGATGTTGACCGCCTGTGCCACCTGATAGGTCATGCGCACGGCGACCGGTTTTACCGCAGGCCCTGACAACCCGCCGACGCCGTTGGCGATCAGCGGTTTTTTCTTGTTCAGGTCGATCGACATGCCGACCAGCGTGTTGATCAGCGAGATCGCATCCGCACCTGCCGCCTCGACCGCTCTTGCCATCTCGACGATGTCGGTGACGTTCGGGGACAGTTTGACGATCACCGGCACTTTCGAAACGCGCTTGACCTCGCGCGTCACGTGTGCCGCCTGTTCTGGATCGGTCCCGAACTGAATGCCGCCGCACTTCACATTCGGGCAGGAGATGTTCACTTCGATCGCATCCACATCTTCGCTGTCCATCAATCGTTCGGTGACCGCCACATAATCTTCGACCGTCGTGCCGGCAATGTTGACGATGACCGGAATGTCATATTTCCGCAGGTGCGGCAGCTCTTCGGCGATCACCTTTTCCACACCAGGGTTCTGCAGCCCGATCGCATTGAGCATCCCGCCCGGCGTTTCTGCCACGCGCGGCGTCGGGTTGCCCAGCCGTGGTTCGAGCGTTGTCGCTTTGACGGTGATCGCACCGAGCGTGCTCAGATCATAATAGTCGGCAAACTCCTTGCCGAACGCAAAGCAACCGGATGCGGTCATGACCGGATTTTTCAGCTTGAGGGAGCCGATTTCCACCGCGAGATCTACGTTTGCCTTCATTTAGAAAACCACCTCCGCCGCCGAAAAGACTGGCCCTTCTTTGCACACTTTCTTATAGCCGATCGTGCCGTCCGCCATCACGCAGGAAGTGACGCAGGCCATGCAGGCGCCGATTCCGCATCCCATCCGCTCTTCGAGCGACAGATAGCCGTCCACTTTGCCTTCCATCTTCTGCTGCACCGCTCGCAACATCGGCGTCGGGCCACAGGCGTAAAAACGGTCTGCGCTGGCCAGCAGCTCATCTGTCATGTAGTCGGTGACAAATCCTTGCTTGCCGAGCGACCCATCGTTGGTCGCCACCAAAACTTCACCATACGCGCTCAGCTCATCGACCAGAATCGCCACATTCTGGCTTTGAAACCCGATGATCGAAGTGACCTTCACCCCGTTTTGGGTCAGTTGATCTGCCAGTTCAACCATCGGAGGCACGCCGATCCCGCCGCCGATCAGCAGCGCGTGCCGATCGGTTTCGTGCAGTTTGAAGCCTTTGCCAAGCGGGCCGAGCACATCGAGAACATCCCCCACCTTTTTCGCTTGCAGCAGTTTGGTGCCCTTGCCGCCAACGCGGTAGGCGATGCCGATGCCCGTCTTCTCCCCGAGCACTTTGCACAGGGAGATCGGCCGTCGGAGCAGGTGATCCACTCCGTCGGTCACGCGGATGTGCAAAAACTGACCGGGAGTGTAGATGAGGTCTTCCGGCGCTTCAAACGCCAACCACATCATGTTGCGGGCGATTTCTTTATGTTCGAGGATCGTAAGCCGTGCCATTCATCAAAGCCTCCTTTGGTCGTCTAGTAGTTGACCGCTCCGAGCGGAATCGTCGAGAAGCGGATCGATTGCAAGACTTCGAGCATCGCTTCGGCAGTATCGAGCGAAGTCAAGCACGGGATGCCATGCTCTACCGCTTCCCGTCTGATGCGGAAGCCGTCGCGAGTCGTCTCTTTGCCGCGGGTCAGCGTGTTGATCACCATGTCCGCTTTGCCTTGGCGAAGCAGGTCGACCAGGTTGGGCGATCCTTCAGCCAACTTCTTCACTTCGGTGACAGCGATGCCATGCTCGCGAAGCAGTGCGGCCGTTCCTTGCGTAGCGAGGAAGCGGAAGCCGAGGTTTGCGTAGCCCTTGAGAATCGGCAGCGCTTCTTCCTTGTCCTTATCCGATACGGTGGCGATGATCGTCCCATACTCCGGAATGTCGATCCCGCCTGCGAGCAGACCTTTATACAGCGCTTTGGCAAAAGTTCGCTCCTGCCCCATCACCTCTCCGGTCGATTTCATCTCCGGGCCGAGCGTGACATCGACACGTCGCAGCTTAGCGAAGGAGAAGACCGGAACTTTCACCGCGACCATCTCTTTCGGCTCCGGCCAGAGCCCGTTTTGGTACCCTTGCTCTGCGAGCGATGTCCCGAAGATGATGCGCGTCGCCACGTCCACCATCGGCACGCCGGTCACTTTGGAGAGGAACGGCACGGTGCGCGAGGAGCGCGGGTTGACCTCGATCACGTAGACTTGATCTTTTGACACCACATACTGGATGTTCAGCAGCCCTTTGATCTTCAGGGCGCGCGCAATCTTGGTCGTGTATTCGATGATCGTCTCTTTCAGGTGCGGGTAAAGCTTTTGTGTCGGGTATACGGCGATCGAGTCGCCAGAGTGAACGCCTGCGCGCTCCACATGCTCCATGATGCCTGGGATCAGCACCGTCTCGCCGTCGGAGATCGCATCCACTTCGATCTCAAGCCCGGTCAGATAGCGGTCGACCAGCACCGGATGCTCGGTGTTCACTTTTACCGCGTGGTGCATGTAGTGCAACAGATCCTGCTCGTTGTAGACGATCTCCATCGCCCGGCCGCCCAGAACGTAGGAGGGGCGCACGACGACCGGATAGTCTGTCTCGTTGGCCGCCTCGACAGCCGCCTCGACCGTAAAGACCGTCTTGCCCTGTGGGCGCGGGATATCAAGGTCGGTGAGCAGCTGATCGAATTTTTCTCGATCCTCCGCTCGGTCGATATCCTCAAGCTGCGTGCCGAGGATCTTCACACCGCGCTTCGCCAGCGGGGCTGCCAGGTTGATCGCCGTCTGACCGCCAAACTGCACGATGACACCTTCTGGCTGCTCGCGGTCGATCACATGCATGACATCCTCGATGTGCAGCGGCTCGAAGTAGAGGCGATCGGAGGTGGAGAAGTCGGTGGAAACCGTCTCCGGGTTGTTGTTGATGATGATCGATTCGTACCCCGCGTCTTTCAGCCCCCACACGGCGTGAACCGAACAGTAGTCAAACTCGATGCCCTGTCCGATGCGGATCGGACCTGAGCCGAGCACCACCACTTTTTTGTTGGTGCTCTCCGCCACCTCATCCTCTTGCTCGTAGGCGGAGTAGTAGTACGGTGTCGCCGCGTCAAATTCGGCTGCGCAGGTGTCCACCATCTTGTAGACCGGGCGCAGGCCGAGCGCGAGCCGAGACGCATAGACTTCCTCTTCGCTGATGTTCGCATAGCGCGCGATCGTGCTGTCGGTGATGCTCCACTTTTTTGCCCGCTTGAAGTTCTCTTCGTTCAGCCCCTGCTCAGCGATCGATTGCAAGAGTCGGACGATGCTTTCCACTTTGACGAGGAACCATTCGTCGATCTTGGTCAGATCGTGCAATTGCTCCACCGTGTAGTTGCGCTTGAACGCTTCGGCGAGCAGGAAGAGGCGCTCATCGTCCGCCATGATCAGGCGCTTTTCCAACGCTTCCTGATCGAGTTCCTCAGCTCCCGGCAGATCGAGCGAGTCGAGACCGATCTCCAGCGACCGCACCGCTTTCATCAGCGACGCTTCAAACGATCGCTCGATCGCCATCACTTCGCCTGTCGCTTTCATCTGCGTGCCGAGCACCCGTTTGGCCGAGACGAATTTGTCGAACGGCCAGCGCGGAATCTTTGTCACCACATAGTCGAGCGCCGGTTCGAAGCAAGCGTACGTCTGTTTGGTGACCGGGTTGATGATCTCATCCAGCGTGTAGCCGATGGCGATCTTCGCCGCGATCTTGGCGATCGGATAGCCGGTCGCCTTCGATGCCAAGGCGGAGGAGCGGGAGACCCGCGGGTTGACTTCGATCAGGTAATATTGGAACGAATCTGGGTCGAGAGCGAACTGAACGTTGCATCCGCCTTCGATGCCGAGCGCCCGAATGATGGTCAGCGCCGAGGTGCGCAGCATCTGATATTCGTGGTCAGACAGCGTTTGTGAAGGTGCGACGACGATCGAGTCGCCTGTGTGAATGCCGACCGGGTCGAAGTTTTCCATGTTGCAAACCACGATGCAGTTGTCGTTTTTGTCACGCATCACTTCGTATTCGACCTCTTTAAACCCTGCGATCGAGCGCTCGACGAGCACCTGCGAGATCGGCGAGAGCTGCAGGCCGAGGTTGACGATCTCCTCATATTCGGCCCAATCTTTCGCGATGCCGCCACCAGTCCCGCCCAGCGTGTAGGCAGGGCGGATGATGATCGGGAAGCCGAGCTCTTCAGCAAACGCCTTTGCCTCTTCATACGTGTTGACGATCTCCGATTCGGGTACCGGTTCTCCGAGCACGTTCATCAGCGAGCGGAACTCCTCACGGTCTTCCGCCTGCTTGATCGAGGAGAGTGCCGTCCCGAGCAGTTCGACGCCCTCTTGCTCCAGCACGCCCATCTCGTGCAGCTTTACCGCCAAGTTCAGCCCGGTCTGGCCGCCGAGCGTCGCGAGCAGCCCGTCCGGCTTTTCCTGCCTGATGATCTGAGCGACAAACTCAGGGGTGAGCGGCTCCACATACACTTTGTCTGCTGTATCGATATCGGTCATGATCGTCGCCGGGTTGGAGTTGACGAGCACCACTTCGATTCCTTCTTCGCGCAGAGCATGGCACGCTTGAGTGCCCGCATAGTCGAACTCTGCCGCTTGTCCGATGACGATCGGACCAGAACCGATGACGAGGATTTTCTTGAGGTCTGTACGCAATGGCATTTTATTTCCCCTCCCAGTGATCTTCAATCATCTCCATGAAACGGTCGAACAGGTAGTCAGAATCATCTGGACCTGGACGCGCTTCCGGATGGTACTGCACGGAGAAGACCGGATGTTCGGTGTGACGGACACCTTCGACCGATCCGTCGTTCTGATTGATGTGCGTCAGTTCGAGCCCCGTGCCTTCCAACGTTTCGGGAAGCACGACATAGCCGTGGTTTTGCGATGTGATGTAGCATCTCCCGTTGAGCAGGTCTTTGACCGGATGGTTTGCTCCGCGATGGCCAAACTTGAGACTGCCCGTCTTCGCTCCACAGGCGAGCGAGATCAGTTGGTGACCGAGGCAGATACCGAAGATCGGAACCTGTCCGATCAGTTGGCGCACCGTCTCGATGATCTCGTTCAGGTCGGCCGGGTCGCCAGGGCCGTTGGAGAGCATCACGCCGTGCGGCTTCCAGTTCAGAATCTCCTCTGCCGACGTGTGTGCAGGCACGACGGTCACATCGCAGCCGCGCGCGACGAGGGAACGCAACACGCCCGCCTTCATCCCGAAATCCATCGCGACGATGCGGCGATTTTTGCCTGGGCTTCTGTAGGTCGACTTGGTGGTCACCTGCGCCACTTGATCGCGAGGCAGCAGTCCGGACGCATTCAGCTTCGCCACATACTCTTCCACCGGCAAGTCCTGCGTGGTGATCACGCCCGCCATCGTGCCGTGAACGCGGATTTTTTTGGTCAACATCCGCGTGTCGATGCCTTCGATGCCGATGATGTTGTTCGTCTTCAAGTATTGATCGAGACTGCCCATGTTCCGCCAGTTGCTCGGATGAGTTGACCACTCGCGCACGACAAACCCGCGCACATGCGGATGGTTCGACTCGATATCGTCCACGTTCACCCCATAGTTGCCGATCAAGGGGAAGGTCATCGTGACGATCTGCCCATAGTAGGACGGATCGGTCAGCACTTCTTGGTAACCGGTCATCCCCGTGTTGAACACAACCTCTCCGAACGATTCCCCTTCTGCGCCAAACGCGTTGCCTTCAAACACCGTTCCGTCTTCTAAGATCAGCCTTGCTCGCATTTGCTCCTCCACCTTTCTCATGTCCGTACTCAGTTGCCGCGGTATGTGATGCGACCTTGGTTGATCGTCAGCACGCTCCAGCCTTTGATCTTTTTGCCCAAAAATGGGGTGTTGCGGCCTTTCGTCTTGAACTCTTCTACCGTGACGGTGCGCTCCGCCTCAAGATCGACGATCGTCAGGTCGGCCACATTGCCTACGGCGATCACACCGCGATCGATCTTAAACACGTTCGCCGGGTTGATCGTAAACTTTTTCACCAGCTCATGCAGTGCAATCTGTCCCGTTTCAACCAGCTCGGTGTACAGGAGCGGGAAGGCGATTTCCAGTCCGACAAAACCGAACGGCGCCGTTTGAAAGGGGCGTTTCTTCTCTTCCTCCGTATGCGGCGCATGGTCGGTCGCCACCATGTCGATCGTCCCGTCGAGCAGACCGCGCAGGCAGGCTTGACGGTCTTTTTCGGTGCGGATCGGCGGGTTGACCTTCATGTTCGCATCTTGAGCGTCCGTCCTGTCGATGATCTCTTCCGTCAGCAGCAGATGATGTGGGGTCACTTCTGCTGTCACTTTTAGTCCGCGGCTTTTCGCATAGCGCACCAGATCGACCGACCAAGCGTCGGAGATATGGCAGACGTGCAGATGCGCGCCGGTCTCTTCGGCGAGCAGGATGTCGCGAGCGATCATCACGCTTTCGGCCAATCCCGGAATGCCCGGCAGGCCGAGGCGCTTGGAGACGACACCTTCGTTCATGCAGCCGTCTTTGGCGAGGTCTTCATCCTCAGAGTGGATCACCACCGGCAGATCGAGGCTGGCGGCGATGCGCATCGCCTCTCTCATCATCGAGGAGGACTGCACGCCGACACCATCGTCGGTGATGCCGATCGCGCCCGCCGCTTTGAGCGCCGCGATGTCGGTGAGCTCTTCGCCAAGCTCCCCTTTGGTGATCGCACCGTACGGAAGCACTGTGCAGGAGCCCTCTTTGGCTGTCGTCTCATAGATATAGCCGATCAGCTCCGGCGAATCGATCACCGGACGGGTGTTCGGCATGCAGGCGACTGTGGTAAACCCGCCGCGAGCAGCCGCAGCCGTCCCCGTCTCGATCGTCTCTTTCGCTTCGAAACCTGGCTGGCGCAAATGCACGTGCATATCGAGAAAGCCCGGCAGGATCGCCTTGCCTTGCAGGTCGATCGCCTCATGCCCGCTCGCTTCGATCTGCTCGGCCACCGCTTCGATCCGATCTCCTGCGATCAGAATGTCAGTTGCCTGCAACTCACCCGTCTCCAGATTCAGCAGTCGTCCATTTTTCAGTACGAGTCCCATCGTCATCCTCCTCTAGTGAACCTTTCTCAGACCATCACTTTTGCCAACGCTTCCAGTTCTGCACCCGCCTGTTTGCCCTCAAGGCAGTAGGCGAGCAAGGCCATGCGAATGTAGACACCGTTTTTCGCCTGTCTGAAATATGCGGCTCGCGGGTCAGCATCCACCTCTGGCAAGATCTCGCCCGCTCGTGGCAGCGGGTGCAGGATGATCGCTTTCTCATCCATCAGCTTGAGCACTTTCTCATCGATCACATAGCGCCCCGCCGCGTTCAGATACTCTTCTCCGCTCGGGAAGCGCTCCTTTTGGATGCGCGTCATGTACAGCACATCCACCTTGGCGGCAACTTCATGCAGATCGTTTTCTTCAAAGTAGGTCACGCCCTGCTCATCGAGGTAGTCTTTTACCTTTTTCGGAATCGGGCAATTTTCTGGCGAGACGAAGTAGATCGTCACATTTTTGTACTTCGCCAGCATATAGGAGAGCGAGTGGACGGTGCGACCGTAGGTCAGATCGCCAACCATCGCGATGCGGATGTTGTCGATGCTCCCACGCTCTTTTTGAATGGTGAACAGATCGAGCAGAGATTGTGTCGGATGTTCACCCGCGCCATCCCCTGCGTTGATCACCGGGATGCTCGATACTTTCGCGGCCCGCGTGGCAGCGCCGACTTCATTGTGTCTGAGCACGATCACATCTGCGTAAGACGAGATCACTCGGATCGAGTCTTCGAGCGTCTCCCCTTTGATCGCTGAGGAGAACTGCGACGCGTTTTCGGTCGAGATCACCTTCCCGCCGAGGCGCATCATCGCCGATTCGAACGAAAAGCGCGTCCGCGTGCTCGGTTCGAAGAACAGGGCTGCCATGATCTTGCCGTTTAACAGGTTCGAACCACCGTTTGCTGCTGTGTATTCCATGATCTCCGCCATGCGGAACAATTGATCCAATTGATTCCGGTCAAATTGATGAGCACTCAGCACATGATACATCAGAGCTACCTCCCGTTTCTTTTCCTAAAAAAGACTCCCATTGCGATGGCAAGGGAGTCCAGCAGACAGCGTAAACTACACGTCCGATAGAGCAGACCTTACCAATCTCTCGTATTGGTTTAAAGGTGCTGTGAGGAACAGAACGTTTCTATTTTCACCTATTCACTTTTTTTGATGCTCAGCCGCTTCCAAGCTCTCCTTGGCCGCACCCTCTTCATTGATCCCTTTGGGCAGAACCAAGTTGAGCAAGATCCCGGCGAACGTCGCCAGCGCCATACCTTCGATCGGCAGCTCACCGATATGAATCTTCGCACCGCCAACGCCGAGCACCAGAATCACCGAAGAGATGATCAGGTTGCGCTTGTTGCCGTAGTTGATCCCGCTTTCGACCAGCATGCGCAAGCCGGCAGAGGCGATGATCCCGAACAGCAGGATCGAAATGCCGCCCATGACCGGAACGGGAATCGTGGAGATCAGCGCCGATATTTTGCCGATGAAGGCGAAGAGGATCGCAAACACTGCCGCTCCGCCGATCACCCAGACCGAGTAGACCCGAGTGATCGCCATCACGCCGATGTTTTCCCCGTAGGTGGTGGAAGGAGGACCGCCGACCGCCCCTGCGATCGCAGTCGCGACGCCATCGCCGAGCATCGAGCGGTGCAAACCTGGCTTTTTCATCAGCGGTCGACCGACGATGTTTTCTGTCACCAGCAGGTGCCCGACATGTTCGGCGATCGTGACCAGCGCGACCGGCGCGATCAAGAGCGCCGCAGTCCAGGACACTTTCGGAGTTTGGAAGTCAGGCAGTGCGATCCAGTCCGCCTTTGCCACCGTTGTGAAGTCGACCATGCCTTGCGTCACCGCGAAGATGTAGCCGCCGATGATGCCGAGCAAGATCGGAATGACCCCGAGAAACCCGCGGAAGAAGGCAGAAGCGACGATTGCGACGATCAGCGCGACCATCGCCACCGTCCAGTCTTCAGCCGCCATGTTGACCGCAACGCCCGCAAGGCCGAGCCCGATGACGATGACGATCGAACCTACGACGACCGGGGGCAACAGCTTGTTCAGCCACCCGATCCCTGCACCGCGAATGATGAAGGCGACGATGATGTAGACGAGACCTGACACCAAGCATCCGAACAGGGCAGCCTCCGGGCTTTCCGCTTTCGAGACGGCGATGATCGGTGCGATGAAGGCGAAGGAAGACCCGAGATACCCTGGGATCATCCCTTTGGTCAACAGAATGTAGATCAAGGTGCCAATCCCGCTGGTCAGCAGGGCGATCGCCGGGTTCAACCCGGTCAAAAATGGGACGAGCACCGTGGAACCGAACATGGCGAACAGATGTTGCAGACTAAGTGGTACCGATTGCAAAAGCGGCAAGCGTTCGTTCACATCGACAATTCGTTGTTGGCTCATGCTGTTTTTCCCCCTTGATGCAAACTTCCGGGAATAAAAAACCTCTCCGCAGGCGCCGTCGGAGAGGAGGTGTTGGCAACGCGGGGCAGAACATGCCCTGTCACCAAGCAGCTCACTCTTTCGCGCCTCACAGGACCCGATTAAAGAGCGTTTGCTTTTTCTAAGATGATCACTTTGTCTTGTTGTTCGATCTCGTCGAGGTTGACCGCGACGACTTCCTCCCGGGAAGTCGGAACGTTTTTCCCCACATAGTCTGGTCGAATCGGCAGCTCGCGATGCCCGCGATCCACCAGGACGGCCAGTTGAATCTGCCTCGGTCTGCCGAGATCGATCAGCGCATCGAGCGCCGCGCGAACGGTGCGACCGGTAAACAGCACATCATCGACCAGCACGACCGTTTTGTCGGTGATGGCAAAATCGATCTCCGAGCCGTTCACCACCGCCTGTTCGCCGCGTTGTTTCAGGTCGTCACGATACAGCGTGATGTCGAGGGTCCCGACTGGAACCTGAACCTGTTCAAACGAGGCGATGCGGTCTGCCAACCGTTTGGCGAGATGGATGCCTCTCGTCTTGATCCCGATGATCACGAGCCCTTCCGTTCCTTTGTTCTTCTCGACAATTTCGTGGGCGATGCGCGTCAGGGCACGTCGAATGGCTTCCGCATCGAGCAGCTGCGTTTTCTCTGTCAGTTCCATCGTGGTTCCTCCCATCCTCACAAAATCTGCTGATAGTGTCCCCTGTTGCCGACAAAAAAGACTTCCTCCCAGGCGGGAAGAAGTCTACCGTTTGTACGCATACAGCAGAGTATAGAGTGCCGACGATGCTCGCAAGCACCTCAGCCTCCAAATACCGACTCCTTTCCGATCTCACAGGATCAGTTTAAAGGACCTATTCAGTTCTATTGAAGAATAACAAGATTCGCGAGGCTCGTCAAGCCTGTTGTCGCAAAAAGTCGATCAACCGCACCAGCTCTTCCGGAAGATCTGAGGAAAATTCAAGGTACTCTTCTGTGCGCGGATGCACAAAGCCGAGCACCTGTGCGTGCAGCGCTTGTCCTTCTAAAATCTCGTCATAGCGGTTTCGCTTCTGGTTGCCATACTTCGGATCGCCGACGAGCGGATGTCCGATAAAGTCCATATGAACGCGAATCTGGTGGGTGCGGCCCGTCTCCAGCATCAGTTCGACCACCGTATGCTTCTCCAAGCGCTCCAGCACTTGAAAATGGGTGATCGCCTCACGACCGCCTTCACGGATGACAGCCATCTGCTGACGATGTACCGGGTGGCGTCCGATCGGAGCTTCAACGGTGCCGAGATCATGTTGCAACACGCCGTGCACGACCGCGATGTATTTGCGAGTGACCGTATGCGCTTTTAATTGGGACGCCAGATGGCGATGTGCAAGATCATTTTTCGCCGCCATCAGCAGACCGGACGTATCCTTGTCGATGCGGTGAACGATCCCTGGGCGCACTTCCCCATTGATCCCCGACAGGTCTTTACAATGAAAGAGCAACGCGTTGACCAGCGTGCCGCTCGCATGTCCAGCAGCCGGATGAACGACCATGCCGCGCGGCTTGTTGACCACCACCACATCTTGATCCTCATAGCGAACGTCGAGCGGGATGTCTTCCGCCACGAGCGTCACTTCGACCGGATCTGGCAGATCGAGCGTGATCACATCCCCCTGACGGACTTTATAGTTCGATTTGATCTTCTTTCCATTGACGAGGATCGACTCCCCGTCGATCAGATCTTGAACCTGCGTTCTCGACAGATCGCTGACCCATGCTGGCAGGAGCTTGTCGACTCTCTCGCCCGCCTCTTCCTCGATCGTCCACGACATCGTCTCGCGCTCTTCAAGATCGCCTTCTTGCCCGAGATCAAGATCGGGCTTGCGCATTTCCCCCATCACGCTTCCTCCTTACGAGTGACCCTCTTTCTCTCTTGAATCCATTCGGCCAGCATCGAGAGCACCAACAGCCCCACCCCGATGTTGATCGCAACATCCGCAATGTTAAAAATTGCAAAATCAACAAACTGCAAATCAAAAAAATCGGTTACTTCGCCAAACAACACGCGATCGATCGCATTGCCGATCGCACCACCCAAGAGCAATGCTAAGCTGATCTCTCTGACCGGGCGACCTTTTAGCTCGCCTTTGGCGCGAAAATAGATTGCGCCAACGATCACAACCAGCGTGCTCAAGATGAAGAACCATTGCTGTCCCTCCAAGATGCCAAATGCGGCACCTTGGTTGCGGTGTGAGGTCAGATTGATCAATCCATCCAACAGCGGAATCGACTGTGCGACTTCCATGTTCAGACGTATGTAGTATTTCATCACTTGGTCGAGCGCGACCACCAGAGCGATCAATAGATAGAACAACATCTTGTCACCTCGAAGGGCAAAAAGCCCGTTTTTTGCTTGCCCATTGTAGCATATCCCCCAGTGAGTGACAAGTTCGCCAGCCGCTGGAGAACACCTGCTGCGCGCGCGACTCGCATCCATTTGTCGACCAGCGGGAAAATCTGATCACTATGATTCGGTGGGCTTCCGCGAGTCAAAAAGCTCTGTGCCATCTGGCAGCACAGAGCTTTTTGACCATCAATACGTTTCGTTCGCTTCATTCCACGCTCTGCGATACGCATCGTTGCGGACGAACTGCGGATCGTCTACAGGATTTCCCTCAATATCGGTGATGATAAACCCTTCGATATCTTCCACATAACCGATTCGCTCATTCGCTTCATAATAGTTGTCAACCGGATGAGCAGACTGCGGATTTTCATCATTGGTTGCTGCCGTCCCGTACCGCGCTACCGCTTGCCAGGCGTCTTCCCCGTCAAAGCCGTTGTAGTCATCTTCATTATCGAGGAACGATCGCCCAAAGCCTGGATGAAGGTATTCCTCCTCCACAGGCCGATCTCTGATGTAATCCTCCTCATCCAACTCTTTTTGACATTCGATACAGTGTCGCGCAGCCGGATTCGCTTCCAGTCGAAGATAGGGAATGCCTGTGCCACACTGCGCACAAGTTCCAAACTCCCCGTCCTCCATTCGCTCCAACGCATCATCGATCTCTTGCAGGCGCAAACTATCCGCATCGCGAAGCGACAGATCTTTGGAGCGCTCAAACACTTCGCTGCCGATATCAGCAGGATGGTTGTCATAATGGGAGAGTTCACTGATCGACTCTTCCAGTGACTGCTGTAGACCGTACGAATCATTCTCATCCAGTCGATGGCGAATGTCGGTGATCTCTCCTTCGAGCTGATGTCTCAACCGTTTGATCTGGCCTCCAGTTAAACTCATCGTATATGCACCCTCCTGTTTTGCTTTTGTATTTATCGCACATATGGATTGCCCAGATTGGATTGGACGATGCGCACGAGCTCAGCTATATAGTCTCCGATCAGCGGCAAGCCTAGCAACTGCAATTTTTGCAACAGGTAGACGAGAGTGGCACCGATCACAGAAAACCCGATACCAAGCCCTACACCGCGGGCAACGCCGCCTAGCAAGCTGTAAAAGATCATGCGCCGCGGTCTGTTGAGCATCACGATATAGTCGGCAAAGTTCGCCTTTTCCATGTGGATCGCCAGCCGCTCGACCTGTTCGCTCAAGAGTTTCACTCTGTCTTCCAGCAGCGGCTGGTTGTTCTCGGGTGACACTCGTTCCGTTCGACGCGTTTGGCCAAGCGGATGCTTCCCCATGATCAATCCCCTCCTGCATATCGCTACTATTCCCCATCGCAAGGCTCCCCATGTTGAGCGATCTTTGGAAGTTGTGCACAGGAAGGCACAAAATTGTCACAGTTTTGAACAAGGATGCCTTGAGGTAGCGCTTTTATCAGGTGTATGATGAAAAATAGAATTGATGTCCGTACGTCTATTTGTCGGTTAGAGAGGAGTCTGTCAGGTGCGCCGTCACACTGTACGCTCCCTGGCCTCCATTATGATTTGGGTCGGGGGAGTCGAACTGTTTGCAAGCTTCTTGTCGAAAATGCTCTTCGATTATGTCATTCCCTACTCGCAGGTCTTTATCGCCCTGCTCTTGGTCGGCTTCGTGACATGGATCGTTTCTACAGCATTCTATTGGAAATAAGAAAAGCGGCCCTGCGATGGCCGTTTTTTAGTGTGAAGCGATCCTTGAGCCAAGTCATTCAGACTTCGAAAATGTTTGCAACCGCTCGATCGATACGCACACACATTTCTACATCAAAAAACCCATTTCTTCAAGAGAAATGGGTTTTTATCGTTTGGTGCGGTCAAGAGGACTTGAACCTCCACAGGGTTGCCCCCACAAGAACCTGAATCTTGCGCGTCTGCCAATTCCGCCATGACCGCATGATAAATGGTGCCGATGACAGGACTCAAACCTGCGACCTATCGATTACGAATCGATTGCTCTATCAACTGAGCTACATCGGCAAAATGATGTTCCCTGAAAACCGGATGCGAATGTGAGTCGAAGAAAAAGAACTTAGGATAAGCCCTCGACCGATT
>NZ_JBHUIO010000010.1:0-5452 GCF_042682745.1 Tumebacillus lipolyticus
CTTCATAACACTCGTTTAGTTTTCAAGGATCAATCGTTTTGCTCTTTCGCGTCGGCCGCTCTCTCGCGGCGACAAGAGCTATCTTATCACGGTTCAACAGCTTGTCACAACCTAGATTCTCATCATATTTGCGATAAAGTCAACAAATACGACCATTCTGCTGAATAGACTCGTAGTACCTTTCTATTTTGTTCTCACACTCCTTCTCTCGCCGCCTTTTAAAACTGATCTGAGAATCTCGATAGGTTGCAACTGCTGTTCCTTGGAGATCATAAGAAGAGAAACCCACTTGAGGAGGTGTCACTTTGCTGCGCCCACGCCTGAGCAAACTGATCATCAAGCACTTTCGCTGCATCGGCTCCACCCCAGTCGTCATCGAACTGGATGATATCGTCGTGCTCGTCGGTCCGAACAACGCGGGGAAAAGTTCGATCCTGCGCGCCTACGAAGTCGTCATGTCTGAAGGTTCTCAAGCGGGCAGATTGACCCGCGACGATTTTCCAAACGGTGAGATTACGCCTGACACATTGCCGGAGATCGAACTGCACACCGTCGTGTACGACGATCCGCCTGGAAGGCGGTGGATTCAAATCGACCCACAGACTGGCGAGATGGTCGTCCGCGAAAAATGGATCTGGCCCGATGTGGGAGAACCGGTGCGCAGAGGCTTCGATGTGGAAAAAGGCGATTGGGCCGAGCAAGTGCCTTGGGGAGCGCCAAACGTCGCCAACGCCCGTCGCCCGCAACCGCACCGGGTGGATGCTTTCACCAATCCCAAGGAGCAGTCCGACAAGATTATGTCCATGCTCCTCTCCGTCCTCAATGAGCGGATCAAACAGACAGATTACACGCTTCTGCTTGAGAAGATGGCTGAGGTGCAGAAACTGATCGTCGAACAGTCCCACACGCAGATCGCAGCTGTGGAAGCGGGTGTCTCCGAACTGTTCAGCCAAGTCTTCCCCGATTACCAGATTCGCTTTGACGCTCGCCCTGAAGACGACTTGGACAAAGCGATCCAGTTTTTTAAAGTTCCGCAACTGCTGATGGGCCCGCGGGACGGCTTTCAAAGCACGATCGACCGCCAAGGCAGCGGTGCGCGGCGCACCATGCTTTGGGCCGCCCTTCGCTACATTTCGGAAAGCGGCTATGACAAACCCAAAGCCCGTAGCAAAAAAGCGATCGACTCACCAACTTCACGTCCGCACGTTCTGCTTCTGGATGAGCCGGAGCTGTGCTTGCATCCAAACGCGGTTCGAGAAGCTTGTCGCGTGCTCTACGATCTGCCGAAGACGGGTGAATGGCAAGTGATGGTGACCACTCATTCCCCCGCCTTTCTTGATCTTTCGCGCGACAATACGACGATCATTCGGGTCGAGCGCAGCACAGATGGAACGATCAAAGGCACCACTCTCTTTCGCCCCGAGCGCGCACAGCTGGACGAAGACGATAAACAGAAGCTCAAACTGCTCAACCTCTGCGATCCGCACGTTGGCGAGTTCTTCTTCGGCGGCAGCGTTCTCGTGGTCGAAGGCGATACCGAATATACCGCTTTCAAACATATCATCGCCGCCAAGCCAGAACAGTTCAGAGATGTTCATATCATCCGTGCGCGCGGCAAAGCGACCATCATCTCGCTGATCAAGATTTTGAATCATTTCGGGACGAGATACTCTGTTCTCCATGACAGCGACTCGCCGACGATCGTCACCCGCACAGGCAAAGAGATGGCCAATCCCGCTTGGGCGCACAACATCAAGATCTATCAAGAAGTTCAAAACCACCCCGATCCGTCCAAAGTGCGCCTGCTCGCCTCTGTCCCTAATTTTGAGTCTGCCTACTTTGGTCACGATGTTGATGGGGAAAAGCCCTATAATGCCTTGTTGGAAATGAGAAACCGTCCAACCTCCTTCGACAACCTTGACCATCTGCTGCAAGCTCTCCTCAACCACGACCTGACCGATCTGCCTGACAACTGTCTCGAATGGCACTCGCTTGATCAGCTCAAAGAAGCGGTGATCGCGAAGAAAACCCAATCCGCTTGACTGCGACCACGCGATTCTCCTCTTGAGCAGATCCAGCATAGCTAGCGTTCTTTCACCTGATGGTCATGGTGCGGGTGGAGCTTGGACTTGACCGATGCAGGTGCGACAAGCAAGTAAAACAATCCTGGCAGAAGAATTACCAAGCCGATGATCGCGTACGTTTGACGTGTCGTGAGATCTAAAACCGATGTAGACGCAAACAAGATCCCGAGCGGCATCGTAACTCGAAGAAAGAGCAATCGAACGGCACTCAGCTGTGTCAAACGATCCCGAGGTGCTTCACGCTGAAAAGCGGCTGCACTTTGTGCATTGAAAAGGGGAAACATGATGCCTCCGAACAGCTCACACATCCAGGCGAGCGGAATCGAGTGAACAAAAAACAGGAGGACGAACGAAAGACCTCCTCCGATCAAGCCGAGGTACATCGTTCGCTTCCCTTTCGGCAACCTCGCAAGCAGGAGCATCCCGAGCGCATACCCCACAGGGAACGCACCGGAAAAGATCGCGTATTCCCAAGCATGGCCTGCCAAATCTCCGCGAATAAAAGGTACGCTGATCACCATCGCCGCTCCCACTGCAAATTGCACAGTCGAGGAGAGAACGGTGAGCCGCAACAGGTGCCGGAATTGAAAAAATGTCCGATAGCCCTCTACTAGCTCTGCCCACCAAAACTTTCTCGTCCAAGTGGCAACCCGCTTGGTGCTCAACTGCGGGATGCGCGCAAGTGCGAAATAACTGAGGAGGAACATCAGAGCGGATAGCCCGTAGATCAAGTACATCGGGCTGAACAAGAGTAGCAAAGAAACCGCACCAGGGGCGAGAAAGCTCATCAATCGAATGGTAGCATCCAGTAAACCATTCGCATCCACAAGCTCTTTCTCGTTGCAGATTTCAGGTAGAAGTGAGAACGACAAGCTTGCGTAGATCGGTTGCACCAAGCCCAACAAGCATTGCAAGAGAATCAAACCGATAATCGTTCCCACATCCGTTCCGATCGCATACCCGATCAGCGGAAGCAGATAAGCACCAGCGCGAACCAATTGAATCTTTCGGATCATCTTCTCCTTGATAACATGGTTGAGGAAGGGAGCGCTGATGCCTTGCAGGATCAGAGAGGGAATAAAGTAGATGAGCCATAATGCTCCCATCCATTCTTTCGATCCTGTCAGCTCATACAGCAGCAACCCGTTGATGATCCCACCGGCCGCTCCGCCAAACTCTGATACGATTTCGCCTGCCCAAAGCGCTTTAAACGATGGAGAATACTTTTTCATCGTAGATCTCCGAGGTACTCGGCAAGACTTCTGGAAAAAGCTTGGATCTGAGCTGGATTTGCCGAATAGATCCCCTTCTCAACACGAATGAGCTTGGCCGCTTTTAAAAGGGAGAGATGATGATGTAGCGTCGTTTTCGAAGTGTTGAACTGCACGCTCATCTCAAGGAGCGATAAAGGTCCTTTTAGCAGCTGATAGAGCAGTTTTAGTCGAAGTTCATCCCCTAGCGCCTTATGTCCCCGAACTAAGTTGGTAGAAGGGGTGCCCGGCTCCAACAAATACTCTTCCTTTAGCGGATAGAAGAATAGCTTCGTCTCTGGTGTGCGCTTTTCTAAAATCCAAGGGCGGTAGGAGACATGCGGGATCAGTTTGACCGTCCAGACAGAAGGCTCGGGGAGATACTTGATTCCACCTGTAATTTTTTCGATTTCCTCAATAGGATTCGTGTGATCGACCGAGCTGTACTGCTTCTGTTCAAAAGCGAGCGCCTGCATCCACTTCTCCCACTCTTCCTGTTGGCTTACCCACTCGAACCATTCGTTCAATGTATGGTTGAACAGGTCGCACATCTCCTGAACCGAATAGTGACCCACATTGCGAACATAGCCGCCTAAGTATTCGTGTTGATCAAAGTGGGCCGCATACTGCTCAAACAAATCTACCTGATCGTGTTGAGCTGCGATCGTTTTTCGCAGAAGCTCCAGATCGCGATTCCCATATGGCAAAAGTGTTTCATAGAGGTGATCGTGTGGCAGTTGTGATAACTGGTTCGAAAAATCTTGAATCGATGTTGCAGAGAATTTGTCTTGAAGCATGATCATCGCGTGCCAAAAGTTGGTCTGCTCAATCCCTTTCAGATGCTGTACAAGCGATGCCGGCATTGAGTTTTGGTGCACTTTCCATTCTTCATCCAGATCAAACGTATGGCGAAGCTGGGTATGCGTGTACCCTGCAATGCCAAGAATTACTTCCCAAACAGGCGAGTATTCCACCTTCAGCGCAATCGTTTCGGTCTGCTGTGGCGATTCTAGGTGTCGCATCGAAATGCCTCCTCTTGCGATGTGCTTTTCTCCATTCTAAAACAAACGAATTTATAGTTCAACTTTTTTCGAATATTATCTTTTGATGCGTCACCATTTTTCACAACTCCTCCTCTATCAAGATCAGTTTTCCCTTGCACATAAAAAAGACCCGATCGTTCCGATCAGGTCTCAGCTTGCCTCACAACGTCTTACTTTTCAAAATTCCGCCGTCCATTTCCACAGTCCAATTACTGCGTCTTCACCTTTGTTTCTGAGTCTCTGCCTCACTTCGAACCTAGCAATCTTCTGTTTTTTGCATGGAGAAATAACATTCTGCTAGATCACCCCTTCTCCTGCGCGGCAGCAACACACTATGTCAAGCTGTGTGTGCTCCAAGCGCGTGTTTTCTCTCGCCCAAAGGTTCTACATTTACTTTCAACGTTTCGCCTGCACCTATACCCTAATCGGCTACGCTCCCAAGTACCAAATATTCGCTTTCGCTCCAGTGGCTCTCCGCTCCGTTTCAAACACGGAACTTTTTCTAGTGCCCTTTCGCATACAAAAAGAAAATGGCCCACTCTCTTTGCGCCTCGCAACGGCTTATTTTTGCAGAACGCTACGATTCAAATACCATCTCTCCGCTTTCGCCTCAGTGGTTCTCCACCCCGCTTTGAACGCGGCGCCCTTCCAACTCCCCTTTCACTTGCAAAAAGAAAAAGACCCGATCCTTTAAGTGCGTCTCACCGCGCCTAGCGGCAACTGACTCTTCCATAACACCACGATTTAAGTACCCGACCTTCGCTTTCGCTTCAGTGGTTCTCCGCACCGCATCGAACGCGGCGCCATTTCTATTCCCCTTTTTCAGGCAAATAAAAAAACCGATCTCTTAGATCGGATCTCATCACGCCTGCCGCCGTCCTACTCTTCCAAAGCGCCACCGTTCACTTATCATTTATCCACTTTCACCTCGGTGGTTCTCCACTCCGCTTCGAACGCGACGCCTCTTCTATTTCCATTTCGCATACAAATAAAAAAAGACCCGATCCTTCAGATCGGGTCTCATCACGCCTAGCGGCGACCTACTCTCCCAGGACCCTGCGGTCCAAGTACCATC
>NZ_JBHUIO010000011.1:0-203066 GCF_042682745.1 Tumebacillus lipolyticus
AAAGTTTGTATCTTGACTCGCATCTCTCTTCATAACACTCGTTTAGTTTTCAAGGATCAATCATCTTCGCCACAGTGGCGACGTTTCATAGATTATCACATCGCCGCTATCAAGTCAACTGGTAAGTTATCCGCATCATTCATAGCTTCGTTTGCGGCGACAGGGACTATCTTATCACGGCATCCGTCCCATCACAATCCTCCGTTTCGCAGAAACCAAAACAAATTCACACATCGCGCTAGAAGAGCGACCGATACGCGCCAGATGCGCGCATTTCCGCCCGCAAACACTAGATCAACAAAAGCAATAAGAAAAGGCTCCCGCAAGATGCGGAAGCCTTTTCGAAACGAGATCTTACTTGAATTGGGAAGCGATTTTATCCCATTGGTCACGAGAGATCTTCAGATCGTTTTTCGTGATCGCTTGCTCCGGGTAGCCGCGCAGAACTTCGTCGTACGCTTGCTTTTCCGGGTTGTGGTACAGAACGCCCGTCACCAGTTCTTCGTGCTCTTCGATCTTGTGAATCGCACCGAAACGGTCGGTCTTGTCGTAGCTAGCATCTTCGTCGACGTTGACGAGGTTTGCTTTGTAGAAGTCGTACGTGTTCACCTTGTTAAAGGTGACGCAAGGAGAATAGATGTTGATCAGGGAGAATCCGCGATGCTTCATCCCCTTCTCGATCAGCTCGGTCAGCTGTTTCAGGTTGCCCGAGTAGCCTTGAGCAACAAAGCCACAGCCTGCCATCAGCGCCATTTGCAGCGGATGTACCGGCTCCTCAACAGATCCTTCCGGAGCTGTCTTGGTCTTCGTCCCTTTATCGGAAGTCGGAGAGGTTTGACCGGTGGTCAAGCCATAGATATGGTTGTCCATGACCAGATAGGTGATATCGATGTTACGGCGCATCGCATGGACGAAGTGACCCATCCCGATGCCGTAGCCGTCACCGTCACCGCCAGCAGCTACAACGGTCAGATCGCGGTTGGCCAGCTTCACAGCGGTTGCCACCGGCAACGAGCGACCGTGCAAGGAGTGGAAGCCGTAGGAACCCATGTATTGAGACAGTTTACCCGAGCAGCCGATACCCGATACGGTCACCATTTCCTCCGGCTCTAAGCCGATGTTGACAGCCGCCTTCTGCAGAGCTGCCAGAACGGTGAAGTCCCCGCATCCAGGACACCAGTTCGGTTTTTCAGCACGAAAATCAACGAGAGTTGCCATTAGAGCGTCACCTCTTTCTTCAAGCTGTCCGCAAGAGCTTTCGCCTTCGCGTAGATTTCGTTCACCAGGAACGGATCACCGCTGTACTTCAGGCAGGACTCGTATTTGTTGTGGTCGCCGTTGATAAATTGGCGCAGCTGGTTTTTCAACTGACCATGCGAGTTCATCTCGGTCACGAGAACTTTCTTCGCATTGGTGATGTAAGGTGCGATCTCCGCAGCCGGGAACGGCAGCAGGCGAGCCAAGCTCAGATGCCCAACGCTCACGCCTTCAGCGGTCAGTTCCTCATACACTTCACGCTGCGGGCCGGTGATCGAGCCGAAATCGACGAGCAGAAGCTCTGCGTTCTCCGGTCCCACGTAGGAAACGCCCGCGAGATCTGCAAAGTTCTCCAGCTTCTTCGCGCGCTTTTCCATCTGCTTCACGCGCAGTTCCGGCTCTTCCATCTCAACGCCCACTTCATCATGCTCGTTGCCCATCGCCACAAAACGACCGTTCTTTTGGCCCGGGATCGAGCGGAAAGAAACGCCATCTTCAGCGGTGACATCGAAGCGCTTGAACGCGCCTTTTTCCAGTTCAGCCAGCTGCTCGTCAGAGATCAGCTTGCCGCGGTTGACCATAAATTTATCATAGTCGATCGAAGAGATCGTCTGCTTGTTCATCCCCATGTACAGGTCGGTTGCCACGATGACCGGACATTGGTATTTCTCTGCCAGGTTGAACGCTTCCATCGTGAAGTAGAAGCACTCTTCCACGCTGCGCGGCGTCAAGATGATGCGCGGGATTTCGCCGTGCGAACCGTACATCATCGTGTAGACGTCAGATTGCTCCGTCTTGGTCGGCAAGCCGGTCGAAGGGCCAGCGCGCTGAACGTCGATGATGACGAGCGGAGTTTCGGAGATGCCTGCCAGGCCGAGCGCTTCCATCATCAGCGAGAAGCCCGGGCCGGAAGTTGCGGTCATCGAGCGAACGCCGGTGTAGTTTGCACCGATCGCCATCATGACTGCTGCGATCTCATCTTCCGCCTGAACGACAGTGCCGCCAACTTGCGGGAAGTTCTTGATGATCTGATACATGACTTCTGTCGCCGGAGTGATCGGGTACTGTGCGAGCAAACGGCAGCCGCCAGCGATCGCGCCGAGCGAAACAGCTTCGTTGCCGGAGATGTACAGGCGCTCCGGCTTCAGTACCGGACGAGCCGGCAGCTCCAGCTGTGCGGAGAAGTTCTCTTTGTAGAAATCATAGCCCTTCTGGATCGCAGCGATGTTGCTCTCGACGATCTCGTCGCCTTTCGAGCCGAACTTGTCGAGCACGACCGAGCGGAAATCTTCTGGAGTCAAGCCGATGATCGCCGCGGTCACGCCCATCGAGACCATGTTTTTCATGATCGGGCTGCCCGCTTCTTTTGCCATCTCAGTCAGCGGAACCGGACAGATGTTCACTTTGTCGTTCTCCGGTACAGATGCATCCTTGATCGCAGTGTCATAGATCAATACGCCGCCTGCCACCAGCTCGTGGAAGTTGTGGTTGATCGTCTCTTGGTCAAACGCGAGCAAAATGTGCAGATCGTCGCCATGATGCCCTGTGAGATCAGAAGTTACGCGAACTTTACCGTTCGTGTGTCCTCCTTTGATCAAGGACATGAAGTGACGATACGTGGAAACATAGTAACCGAGTCGGAACAGCGACAGTGCGAAGATCTCCTGTGTGGAGTCGATGCCCTCGCCTTGTGCGCCGCCTACTTTCCAGCCTAAATCTTTGATCACGATGGTTCACCCCTGTTTATAAAACTTTATGGATAACAACCCTGTATCAGTGAAGAAACAGCATCTGTTCCATTGTATCAACAGTATAGCAAAAATAGAATAGGCTCGCACACAAAAAAAGAGATTTTGCTGTTTTCCCTGCTTTTTTGTACTGATCGGTCAGGCCAGTGCCATCCTTCCACACCTTCTGTATCACCGTTTCCAACAAAAAAAGACCTCGGTTCAACCGAGGTCTTTTCCGCCCGCTCTTCACTAGGCGCGCAGCGCTTGATCGAGATCGGCGATGATATCCTCCACATCCTCGATGCCGACCGACAGACGGATCAGGCCGTCGGTGATTCCCGCCGCCTCGCGATCCCCCTTCGGCATGATCGCGTGCGTCATCGACGCAGGATGCTGAATCAACGTGTGCACATCTCCGAGCGATACTGCCAGATGGGCGAGTTTCACATTGTTCATCACCGATTTCCCTTTTTCGAACGACTTCACTTCAAATGCGAGCGTGCCGCCAAATCCGCTCATCTGCTTCTTCGCCAGCTCATGCTGCGGGTGACTTTCAAGTCCCGGATAGTAGACGGCGGTCACCTCTGGATGAGCTTCCAAAAAGTTGGCCACTTTTAATGCATTTTCATTATGCTTCTCCATCCGCAGCGCCAGCGTGCGCACCCCTCTGTTCAACAAAAACGCATCGAACGGCCCCATGATCGGCCCGATCTCCTTGAGGTCAGCAAAGAGCGGCTTGATGATGTCGCTGTAACCGACCGCGATCCCGCCCACCACATCGCCATGCCCGCCGATGTATTTGGTCGCCGAGTGGATCGACACATGCGCTCCGAGGTCGATCGGACGCTGAAAATAGGGGGACATAAACGTGTTGTCCACCACAACTTTGATCTCCGTTCCTTTGGTCAGCTCGGCGATCGCTGCGATGTCTGCCATCTTCAGCGTCGGGTTCGCCGGCGTTTCCAAATAGATCACACGCGTGTTCGGCTTGATCGCATCTTTCACCTTTTGTACATCAGATGTGTCGACCCAATCGATCTCAACACCATATTTGTTTTTCAGCGTCTTTTCGAACAGAGCGAAAGTCGCACCGTACAGCGCATCTGCTGCCACAACATGATCGCCCGTTTTCACAAGATGAAACATCACCGTCGAGATGGCAGCCATCCCCGAACCGAAGCAAAGTCCCGCCTCTGCATTTTCTAACGCGGCAATCTTTTCGGCCAACGCATCTGTATTTGGATTGCCCAAGCGGCTGTACTTGTAGCCCGGGTCTGTACCGCCAAAGCGAGCCGCTCCTTGATCCGCATTTTCGAACACAAAAGTTGACGTTTGGTAGATCGGCATGTTGTGCGACCCTGTTGTCGGGTCCACCTGATGTCCCGCGTGCAAAATTCTCGTCGAATAACCAAGCTTCGAAAAATCGTGCTTTTTCATCTGAATGCTCCTCTCGACTATTTCCTTGGAAATAATCATCTTTTTCAACAAAAAACGATTCTTTTTGCATCATGGTGCAACATGTTGGGCAAGCTATTTCAAGCTGTACAACCTACACTTCGAATGGAGTGACACATCACCATGCAACCACGAAGTATGGTGATGGCCGCTTTTACCTCTTTGACGCTACTGGTTACAAGCGGCCATCACGCGAGCGAGTCGGACCGGACGTTACCGTCTCTGATGGCTCCCAACCTTTCAACTGCTCAAGCAGCGCCTCAAAAGCTATTTGTTGAGCACACCGTGCAAGCAGGGGATACTTTGTATAGCATCGCCGCACGCTATAACACCAAAATCGAACACATCATCGGCCACAATCCGAAGGTCGAACCGCAGGCGTTGACAGTAGGGCTTGTTCTGCAAGTTCCGGCCAACACAGTTCAAAAAGCCAAAACGCGCGAAGAACAAGCGCAGACTGCCGATCAGATGGTGCTCTCCTCTTCAGGTGAGCCAAACCGTTATAGTAGAAAGATTCCCTGCAAACTGACCGCTTACACCAACTCGTTCGAATCGACCGGCAAGCATCCTGGCGATCCTGGCTATGGCATCACTGCGAGCGGTCGCGCGAGCAAAGAAGGTTTGACGATCGCTGTCGATCCAGCGGTGATTCCGATGCACAGCGTAGTCTACATCCCCGGCATCGGCGTGCGGTACGCCGAAGATACAGGTGGGGCTGTCATCGGAAACCACATCGACGTGTTCTACAATGATGATCAAGACGCACAAAACTTTGGTGTCAAAAACAATATAATGGTGTACGTGCTAGAAGAAGGTCCAAGGGAGTCGTAAGGCTCCCTTTTTCATTGTATCACGATCGGTTAACTAGGCAATAGATCCGACAGAGGATCGCACACCTTTTTGAGCAAAAATCGGCCGCATGCTGCGCGAAAAAAGCTGTGGCGATTTGGCAATCCCCGTCTGGAAGTCCCCATCTGGAAATCCCTGCTCCCCGTCAGGCGAGCGCTACGTCAGTGACACATAGCTTGCGATCGAGCTTTTGATCGTATCGAAGTCTGTCGCATGCGCCTGCACCATCGCGTAAACACCGTCTGTGGACAGCTCGCGATAGTCATGTGCCAGCAACTTGCGGAAGCGAACCGCGTCGATAAAATGATCGGCAAACCCCTTTTCAAACACACCTTCCTCCGTCAAGATCAAAAAGATGTCTTCGTAGCTGGCCGGATCGCGCATGATCAGCGCGTCGATGATCAGGTTGCCGATATCTGTCAGGCATTCCAACGCAATATGTAAGGCGCGCTCCGCAGCCGCCTGCAACACAGGCTGTGCTTGAAACTCTTCTTGCGAGTGAGATTGCAAGGTGCGGAGGATAGCAGATTGTCGATCCATCACGTCAAGGTGGCTGCGAATCTGCGAACGATGTTGATCTGTAATAAACATTGCAACTTGAACCCCCTTTGAAAAATTTTGTTCATTTCCTTATTGTACCGAGAAAACGCTTTCGAGTCCATGTGACGCCGATTGTCGCTTCATTGACGGTGTTTTAGCAGAGTGGTACAATGGCGGCAGTTTTTTGTGCCCGAATTTCATCGTAGAAAGTGGGTAGCTCGCTTGTCGACAAACGGACGATTCCAGCTACATGTCATCACCGACGGCAAACGCTCGGTGGAAGAACTGCAAAAGATCGTCAGCAAAGCGGTACACGGCGGCGCTGACGTCATTCAACTTCGCTATAAATCGGCTCCCGCTCTCGACCTCTATCGGCTCGGCGAGAGCATCCAACCTCAGATACGTCGTGAGGGGGGACGCCTGTTGATCAACGACCGCGTCGATGTTGCGCTCGCTTTAGATGCTGGCGGTGTTCACCTGGCAGCCAAAAGTTTGCCGATCTCCGCTGTGCGCCCTCTGTTCGGCCAAACATCTGACAAGCTGGTCGGATGCTCCGTTCACAGCGTCGAAGAGGCAGTGACAGCGGAGCGGCTCGGCGCCACCTATGTCACCTACGGGCACGTGTTCGCCACAGGTTCTAAGCCAGGCCTGCCTCCGCGCGGGCTGGATGCCCTGCAGAGCGTCGTCGCGGCGGTAAACATTCCGGTGCTGGCGATCGGAGGCATCACCACGGAGAACATCGACGATGTCCTGTCGACAGGTGTGGCGGGGATCGCCGTCATCTCGGCGGTCATGGAAGATCAGGACCCGGAGCGCGCCTCGCGAGCACTGCGCGAGAAGATGGACGCTTCGCTCCATCGACCGCGCTACGCTCTGCCCGGCTGTAAGTAGAAAGGAGTTTTCATCATGACGGGAACTAGATACCAGACGGACGCTTTGATCATCGGCGGCGGCGTGATCGGCTGCGCGATCGCCTATGAGCTTGCCAAAGCGGGCGTAAAGGCGCTCGTGCTGGAAAAGGAGACGCTCGGCTCTCAGTCGACGCGCGCTGGAGCGGGCATGCTCGGCGCGCAGGTGGAGATGATGGAACCCGGCCCCTTTTTCGAGCTTGGCATCAAAAGTCGCGCCCTGTTCCCCAACCTGCAAGAAGAGCTCCGCGAACTTTCGGGCATCGATATGGAGTTGCAGACGCCCGGCATCTTCCGCGTCGCGGTCGATGAAGCGGATCGCGCCGCGCTGCTCGCCCGCCAAAGCTGGCAGACGGCGGCCGGTCAACGCGCCGTGTGGTTTGAAGATGAGGAATTGCGCAGCGAGTTGGGCGACCTGCTCACGCCAAAATTTGGCGCGCTCTACCTGCCGGACGATCATCAGGTTCGCAACCCGCAGCTGCTGCTCGCCCTTGCCGCCTCTGCGAAGCGGCTTGGCGTCCAGTTTATCGAGCAGACGGCGATGGTCGGATTTCTTGAGGAAAACGGCGCTGTCGTCGGCGTCAAGACGATCGAAGGCGAGGTTCGCGCCAACCGCGTCATCCTGGCGGCCGGGGCGTGGACAGGTCTGATCGCCAACCAGCTCGGGCTTGAACTTCCCATCTATCCGGTCAGAGGGCAGTCCTTCTTGCTCGACTCGTTCGCGCCGCCGACACCGTTTACGATCTATACGCACGGCTGTTATATCTTGCCCAAGCGAAACGGACAGGTGTACGTCGGGGCGACCGAAGAGCCGCAGGCAGGCTTTGATCGCCGACCCAACCTTCGATCGCTCGCCGTGTTGTCCACGCAAGCGATCAACCTGTTCCCCTCGATCGGCCAACTGCCGTTCGCAGCTCCCTTGGCTGGACTTCGCCCGGGCTCTCGCGACGGATTGCCATTCCTCGGCCCTGTTCCCGGCATCGAGGGACTGTATCTCGCATCGGGTCACTTCCGCAACGGTGTTCTGCTTTCGGCGATCACCGGGCGAGTGATCGCCGAGCTGCTGACCGGCAACGCGCCATCTGTCGATCTCACGCCGTTTGCGGTCGATCGCAAGGTCGTTCCACAGACGGCAGATACGACTCCTACGCACAGCATTTAGACTGCCCCATCCGCAGAAAAAAGAGCGCTCCGTCGATCCCTTTCGACAGAGCGCTCTTTTGGTGATTTACCCTGATGCAAGATCAGCTGCGCTGTGCAAGCAGGGGAGCGAGCAGATCGTGAAGCGCCGATTCCAGATACGGTTCGATCTGCAACAGCTCACAATAGGCGCGATATTCTTCCGCCAGCTTGCTGACATCGCCTTTGCTCTTTTGCTTCACCGCGCGGATCAACAAATTTTTCGGCGTATGCTCCAGATCGATAAACTCCAAAATCTGCGCTCGATAGCCGACCAACTCCAAAATTTGGGCACGCACCGCATCGGTCGCCAGCGCGGAGAATCGCTCTTTGAGGATGCCGTGCTTCAACAGCGGCGAGAGCGTCTCATTTTCTATCTGTCCGAACAGCTCATGCTGACAGCAGGGGACCGACAGGATGACCTCCGCGCCCCAGCGCACCGCTTTCTCAAGCGCCGCGTCTGTCGCCGTATCGCAAGCGTGCAGGGTGACGACCATGTCGACCTGCTCCAACTGATCGTAGCGGTTGATGTCCCCGACCAAAAAGTTCAAGTTATCGTACTGCAGCGAGGTTGCCAAAGCGTTGCAATGCCGAATCACATCTTCCTTCAAATCCAATCCGATCACGTTCAGATCAAACCCTTGCTCCTCTTTCAAAAAGTGGTACAAGGCAAAGGTCAGATACGATTTCCCACAGCCGAAATCGACGATGTTCAATCTGCGCTCTCGGTTCAGAAAAGGAACCACATCGTCGATCATCTCCAAAAAGCGATTGATCTGGCGAAATTTATCATACTTTTTCGCCAGCACCTTCCCCTCTTGATTCATCACGCCGAGCTCAATCAAAAACGGGACCGGTTTGCCCTCCGCCAGCAGATACTTCTTCTTGCGGTCATGGACAAGTTCGACGTTCGCTTTTGTCGCCTTCTGCTTGAGGATCGTCACCTTCTCCTTCTTCGAGATCAGCACCTGATGATCCGCCGCTTGGCTGTGGAGCATCGCCTGCCGAAACACCGTCTGCAGCAGATCGCGCAGCTTCGCATGCGCCTCCGATGGCGTCAGGTTTTCATTGGTCGTCTTCTTCTCGAAATGATAGGTGAACTGATATTTGAGCTCCTGTTTGACCAGCACCGGCTTGACGGTCACCTTGCGAAACGAAACTTGGTCTTTCTGCCGCAGATTGCTCAAGTTCGCCTGCGTGAGCTTCTGACCATCGATCAGTTCGATCAGCAGGGATTCTAACGTCGTCATTCGAATCTCCTCCACGTCGTTGCGAATAAAGAAGCACATCCCCCAAAGGAAGGATGTGCTTCGTCGATCTTAGAAGTGGGTGCGACGGCGCCCGCTTCTGCCGTCGCGATTGCCGCCCTCGCGGCCTCCTTCGCGACCACCGTCACGGCTTGCGTAGCTACCACCTTCACGGTTGCCGTAGCCACCGCCGTCACGGTTGCCATAACCGCCGCCGTCACGGCTGCCATAGCTACCGCGCTTCTCGCCATACCCGCTGCCATAACCGCCGCCAGATGCGCGACGATCTTTGTTGTAGCCGGTGCCGGTGCCGCTCTTCTTGTAGCCACCACCGCCGCCGCTGCCTCCGGTGCGACGATCGCCATAGCCACCGCGATCACCGCCGCGATAGCCGCCGCCACCGCTGCGACGATCGCCATAACCACCGCGATCACCGTAGCCGCCCGTGCGGTTTTGTTGGCGCTGTTCACGGAAGCGCTTGGAGAAGTCGATCACTTCGGACAAGCTCTTGTCGATCGAGGACAGCTCTTGGTCGCCGACCAGATCATCGCCGATGATCTTCAGGGCAGCTGCCAGCACGGCAACCGAGTTGTGCTGGCTGAGCAATTCGGCAGCCAGCTCTTCAAACTGCGAGCCGGTCTCGTCGATCTCGGCAAGCACCTTTTGCATGATTCGCGCTTGTTGACGCTCTTTGAGCTCCATCAGCGTCGGCAACAGCGACTTGTGGATGCGCTTGCCGATCGCCGACTCGATCATGCGCAGCAGTTTGAACTCGCGCGGGGTGATCAGAGTCAGCGCCTTGCCTTCCCGTCCGGCGCGACCGGTACGGCCGATGCGGTGAACGTAGGAGTCAACATCCTGCGGGATGTCGTAGTTGAAGACGTGCGTGACGCCCTCCACATCCAAGCCGCGCGCCGCCACATCGGTTGCGATCAGCAGGTCGATCGTGCTCTGACGGAACTGATGCATCACCTGATCGCGCTCGCGTTGGGTCATGTCCCCATGCAAGCCGCTGGCGAGGTAACCACGGCTTTGCAAAACGCGCTGCAGCTCATCGACACCTTTTTTCGTGCGGCAGAAGATCACGCCGAGCTCAGGAGATTCGACATCGAGCAGACGGGTCAGCGCGTCCACCTTGTTCTTCTCCGCCACTTCGTAGTAGATCTGAGCGATCTTCGGCGCGGTCACGCCTTGCGGTTGGATCTTGACGATCTGCGGGCTGGTCATGAACTTCTCGGCCAAGCGACGAATCGGGTCTGGCATCGTCGCGGAGAAGAGCAGCGTTTGGCGCTCGGTCGGAATCTCTGCGAGGATCGACTCGATATCCTCCAAGAAGCCCATGTCGAGCATCTCATCCGCCTCGTCGAGGATGACCACTTGCACTTCGTTCAGCTTGATCGTGTTGCGGCGAATGTGGTCGAGCAGACGACCCGGCGTACCGATGATCATCTGCGGGCCACGCTTCAGCGCCTTGATCTGACGCTCGATCGGTTGGCCGCCATAGACGGGCAGAACGTTCACTCGCGAGTATTTGCCAAGCTTGGAAGTCTCTTCCGATACCTGGATCGCCAGCTCGCGCGTCGGCGCCAACACCAGCACCTGAATCGCTCGTTTCTCCATATCGATCCGCGAGATCGTCGGGATGACAAAGGCGGCCGTCTTACCGGTGCCCGTCTGCGCCTGCCCGATCACATCGTGCCCTTCGAGGGCGAGCGGAATTGTTTCGCTCTGGATTGGAGTCGCTTGCTCGAACCCCATCTCTTCAAGGGAACGCATGATATCTTCCCGTATATTTAACTCTTGAAATGTTGCCATTCTAGTTCCTCCTATTTTTCAAAAACCTTGCTGGTCGTAGTATGCCCATTTTGTGCAGAAAAAAAGAAGAGCATTTGGAGCTCTTCCCGGCCTTGTGTGCTCACTCAACTAATCATTATACAGCAAAACCTTCTCACGTGCGAACTTTTTTCCAATCACCGCGAACAACTTTTTCCAAGCTGATCGTCTCATCTCCCCACAGCCCTTTGTTGAGAATGAATCGCACCGCAGTTTGGTCATCAAACCCCATCTGGCAAAACCCTGCCTCCGCATGTTTCACCGCCCATTTCATCTCTTCCAGCTCCAACTCCCCAAGATCGGCGACTTCGATCTTGTCCTCCGCCAAAAAGCAGACGACCGACAGCCCTTCCTCCTGCAGCTCTGCCATCGCGAGATCATGCAACAGCTCGATCGTGAACGCGTACAAGACCCCTTGCTCTGTCAGCAGCACTCTGCATTTATCAGGGTACTCCGTCTGCTTGGCCAGTTCTTTCAGGTCGCTTGGGGTCGGATCTCGATAGACCTCGTAGTAGCGCTGATCATACTTTCCGAGAAATCCGCTGTAAAAAGGCATCCGCTTGTCCTCCAACCTGTCAGGATTATCCCTCGTTTTGCCCTGCCGATCCGTCCGCCCTAGCCGCCCTAGCCGGCCTGCGACTCGCGCGAGTCCATTTCCAAATTGGCTCAAAAAAATATGTGTCAAACGCTCGGTAGAATCTGAAAAGCTTCCTATTATATTGTCTAGCAACAGGCTTAGAAACACTAGATCAAGTTCATTCCAAAACTGAGTTCAGCACGCCGTGCAACCGATCTGGGAAGTTGGTGATCACCGCATCGACACCAGCCTGGACACAGGCGCGCATCTGAGCTAGATCATCGACCGTCCACACGTTCACCATCAGCCCTGCCGCCTGAGCGGTGGCGAGCAGTTCGGACGTGACCGTCGCATAGTAGGGGTGCAGCGCCGATGCGCCGATCGCCCGCGCGTAGTGAATGACATCTTCGAGAACGCAATCGTACAACAGCCCGGTCCTGATCTCTTTCGCCAACCGATGTACAGCTTTCATCGAACCGTGATGGAAAGAGGAGACGATCACCCGCTGCTCCAGACCGTAGGCGCGGATCAGCTCGATCGTTTTCTCTTCTAAGCCGGGCATGCGAAAATACGAATTTTTCAACTCCAGATTGAGCAGCAGATCTCCGTGCGTCCGCAACACATCTTCCAGCCGGGGGATTTTTTCGCCTTGAAACTTCGCATCAAACCAGCCGCCCGCATCGAGGCGGCAGATCTCTTCGTACGTATGCTGAAAAACATAGCCCTGTGCGCCGGTCGTTCGCACGAGCGTTTCATCATGGATCACCACCGGCACGCCATCTTTGGTGATCTGCACATCGAGCTCCAATCCGTCCGCCTGAAGTTCCTTGGCGAGGCGAAACGCAGCCATCGTATTTTCCGGCGCATACCCGGATGCGCCCCGATGTGCGAGATTTAACACTCTGTGGTTCCGTTTGGTCATACGAGCACCCTTTTCTTCGTGATCTCTTCTTAATTATGCCGAATGTTGCCCAA
Organism: Tumebacillus lipolyticus; assembly: GCF_042682745.1. NCBI lineage: Bacteria > Bacillati > Bacillota > Bacilli > Caryophanales > Alicyclobacillaceae > Tumebacillus > Tumebacillus lipolyticus. The sequence goes on from NZ_JBHUIO010000011.1 coordinate 12,551, forward strand.
TCTGCAAATTTAACTTTCCGTAAAAGGTTTGCGGGTGTATAATGTTGGCGAAGCAAATTATTGACGAAAGAGTGACGAAAGTGGATCAGATTCACTTTCGCGAGGTGAGCACATGTCTTCTCCGATCACCCGAAAAAGCGGAACTCCCCTCTACATCCAGGTGAAGGAGTCAGTTTTAGCTGAGATCAAGCGTGGAGAGTGGAAAGCGGGCGACAAGCTGCCGACGGAGCGAGAGCTTTCCGTAAAGCTGAAGGTCAGCCGCAATACGGTATCTCAAGCATACCAGGAACTTGAAGCGGAAGGCATTCTATCTTCCGTACAAGGACGTGGTACTTTTGTATGCGACCGTGACAACGCTGTACGCTTGGAGAATCGCAAAGAACTGCTGCTGAAAATCATCGATGTCGCGATGGAGGAAGGCATGCAACTCAGTTTCACACTGGAAGAGTTTGTGGAGTTGACAGCGCTTCGTGCGAAGGAAAAGATAGACTTATTGCGTCAGGTGCGCGTCGTCTTCATCGAGTGCAACCGCGAGCAGGTCGAATATTTCGCCAAACGCTTGCAGACAGACTCGGGAGTGTCGATCACCCCGCTCGTGCTGGATGATTTCCGGCAGGATGTCGGGCGTTGGCAACCGACCGTCGCATCATCCGACCTTGTCATCACCACATTCTTTCACTATGATGAAGTTAAAGAATTGTTAGGAGTGCGTAAAAACGTGCTCGCGATCGCGCTCGACCCACAGATTGAGACGATCGTTCGCATCGCTCGCATCCCAGCCGGAAAAAAAATCGGCCTGGTGTGTAAATCTGACAATTTTGCGGGCAAAGTATTACTGGCGCTTAAAAATGCGGGGATCGACAACTTGGCGATCGAAGTGTTCGCCAGCCTGTCCTCTCAAGCGCCGATCACGGAGATCTTATCACAGCTCGATGTTGTGATCTGCTCGCCCGGACGGCGCCGCGAAGTGGAGCAATATGCGCACAGGCGTCAGGAGATCATCGAATTTGTTTACAAGCCGGATGTAGCATCGATCAATTTGTTGCGCGCCGCTTTGATAGATTTACGACGCCAATAGCATTGTGCAAGTCGACAGCGCATTCGAGACTGTAGGATTCAATCACTTTCGAATCAACGAGGAGTGGAACTAAGAATGTTAGATCAGCTTTCTTGGAAAGTTGGGGGCCAGCAAGGTGAGGGGATCGACTCCACCGGCGCAGTATTGGCAACCGCTCTGAACCGTCACGGTTATTTCATCTACGGGTATCGTCATTTCTCGTCTCGTATTAAAGGCGGCCACACGAACTACAAGATCCGCATCGCAACCAAACAGCGTTTGGCAAATGCGGACTACTTGGACATCCTGATCGCCTTTGACCAAGAGACGATCGACTTCAACGCACACGAGCTGCGCGATGGCGGCGTTCTGATCGCCGATGCGAAGTTCAACCCGGTCGCACCGGAAGGGAAGAACATCCGCTTCTTCTCCGTGCCGCTGACGAAAATCGCAGAAGACAACGGTTCGGCGATCATGCGTACGATGGTAACTGTCGGCGCTTCTGCTGCTGTGCTCGGGATCAACCCGGACACCTTCCTGTCCGTCATTCAAGACCGCTTCCTGCGCAAAGGTGAAAACGTTGTCAACGCTAACATGGATGCTCTGAGAGCGGGCATGCAATACATCATCGACCAAGGCATCGACCTGTCCGACCTTGAGTTGGCAAAAGGTGACGGCAAGGAACGCCTGTTCCTGACCGGTAACGATGCATGCGGCATGGGCTCTTTGGCAGCCGGTGCTCGCCTGATGCCGGCGTACCCGATCACGCCTGCGTCCGATATTATGGAATACCTGATTAAAAAGCTGCCGAAAGTGGGCGGCCATGTGATCCAGACCGAAGATGAGATCGCTGCGATCACCATGTGTATCGGATCTTCCTTCGGCGGTGCACGCGTCTGTACGTCGACGTCCGGCCCAGGTCTGTCCCTGATGATGGAAGCGATCGGCCTGTCTGGGATCACCGAGACGCCGCTGGTCATCTTCGACACGCAGCGCGGTGGCCCATCGACCGGGATGCCGACCAAGCATGAACAGTCTGACATGTACGCTGCCCTCTGGGGAACGCACGGTGAGATTCCGAAGATCGTACTCTCCCCGTCCAACGCAGCAGAGTGCTTCTACATGACGGCAGAAGCGTTCAACTATGCGGATAAGTACCAAGTTCCGACGATCGTCCTGACCGACTTGGCACTGTCGCTGGCCGACCAGACGGTCGAGCCGTTCGACTACAGCAAGATCACCATCGACCGCGGTCGCTTGGCAACTGCTGAAGAGCTCGCAGCGACTCCGGACGGCGAGCTGTTCAAGCGCTACAAGTTCACCGAAGACGGCATTTCCCCGCGCGTGTTCCCGGGCAGCAAAGGTGGCATCCACCACGTGACCGGCGTCGAACATAACGAAGTGGGCCGTCCGATCGAGGATGCGGGCATCCGTACCAAGATGATGGATAAGCGCTTGGGCAAATTGGCCAACCTCGAACTGCCGAACTCCTACTCGTTCAAAGGCGACGAAGATTACGAACTGTTGCTGATCGGCATCGGTTCTACCGCTGGCCTGATCGAAGAGGCGATGGAAAGAATGCACGCGGACGGTAAAAAAGTGGCTCACCTGCATGTGAAAGCGCTCAACCCGTTCCCGACCAAGTCTGTTCAATCCTATGTGGATCGCGCGAAGAAAATTCTCGTCATCGAGAACAACGCGACCGGTCAGCTGTTGAACATCATGCGCTTCAACGGCATCAAAGGCGACTTCCAATCGCAAGTCAAATACGATGGCAACCCGTACGTGCCGTCTGAGATCTATAACTTTGTCAAGGAGATGAACTAACAGTGGCGACAGTAAAAGATTTCCGTAACAATGTACGTCCGAACTGGTGCCCGGGCTGCGGCGACTTCTCCGTCCAAGCGGCCATTCAACGCGCACTGGCTGAACTCGGCAAAGAGCCGGAAGAGTGCGCAGTCATCTCCGGGATCGGATGCTCCGGTCGTATCTCCGGTTACATCCACTCCTACGGCTTCCATACGATCCATGGCCGTTCGCTTCCGGTTGCACAAGGCGTCAAGCTGGCCAACCGCAACATGACCGTAATCGCTTCTGGCGGCGACGGCGATGGCTACGGCATCGGTTTGAACCACTTCATGCATGCGGCGCGCCGCAACATGGACATCACCTACATCACGATGGACAACCAAATCTACGGTCTGACAAAAGGTCAAACCTCGCCAACTTCTGCACACGGCTTCAAGAACCCGAAGTCCACTCCAGAAGGCAACATCGAGAACTCGCTGGTTCCGACCCAAGTCGCGCTGGCAGCAGGCGCTGGATTTGTCGCTCAATCGTTCTCCTCCGACATCAAACAGCTGACCGAGATCCTCAAATCGGCGATCGCGCATAAAGGGTTCTCCGTGGTCAACGTGTACTCGCCGTGCGTCACCTACAACAAGGTGAACACGTACGACTGGTACAAAGAGCACCTCGTGAACCTCGAAGAGGTTGAAGGCTACGATCCGACCAACCGCATCCAAGCGATGAGCACCGTCTTGGAAAACCGCGGCCTGGTAAAAGGGATCATCTACCGCAACGACGAGATCAAAGCATACGAAGATCTGATCCCGGGCTATCGCGAAGAAGCGATCGTCCACCACGATCTGAAACTGTCTGCTGAAGACTTCGAAAAAGTGATGAAAGAATACGCGTAAGACGGCATCCTGCATGCCAAAAGGCGACCCGATCGGGTCGCCTTTTTATTTTCCTTATATTCCCCTCTGTTTTTACATACTCCTTCCACATTTGAAGCGTATCATTGAATTATGTTCACTCCATACGGACAAAAAGAAGCGTTCTGGGACGTATTCAATGAGAGAGATAGAAGGAAAAAGGGAGGATACTAACCTTGTCCGATTACAAAAGCACACTTTCTTCCACATCGTCACAACATGAGGGAAAAGCGATGCGCTTCGCCAGAGTGTGTATCAGGTTGCTTACAGGGGATGCCCTGAACTATATGAAAAGCATTTATTGGACGTCGAAGATCACCAACACGTTTTCCATGCCGCTGCGCGTCTTCACGCATTGGAAGACGCGCTGGAGCATCGCGAAAACGGCGACCGTCGTCGTCAAGGAGCAGTTGATCGTCGGCCGTCTCAACACGCAGATCGGCCAAAACGGTCAGGAAGGCATCGACCGCAATGTGATTCAAGTCGGAGAACAAGCGACGCTTGAGATCGACGGCAAAGTTCGCTTCGGCCCTGGTGTGCGCATTCTCGTCGGCCCGAAAGCGCGGCTGAAAATTGGGGATCGCAGCTATATCACCGCCAACTCCAAGCTGATCGTCAAGTCGGAAGTGGAGATCGGCACAGACTGCGCGATCTCGTGGGATGTTCAACTGATGGACACCGACTTTCATAAGATCGCAGCAGGTGCTGCGAACACGAAGAAAATCACGATCGGCAACAACGTGTGGATCGGTTCCCGCGCCACGATCATGAAAGGTGTCACCATCGGCGATGGTGCGGTCATCGCCGCCGGCGCGGTCGTCACCAAAGATGTTGCCCCCGGCGCGGTCGTCGGCGGCAACCCGGCACGCGTGTTGCGTGAGAACGCAAAATGGGTTCCGTAAACGATTGCAAAAAACCTGTTGACCTCAGCGGTCAACAGGTTTTTCTGTCGAGAAGCTCACGTTTTCCCGAGCGAACGCCAGCCTGCCTGCGCTCACCTCGCATACCGATGTTCCCGCGCCCGCAGCAAGGCGTGCGCATATACATCGTCCTTCAAGATTAGGCTATATGCTGCATCCGCCTTCACCTCATCGGCGGCGGGTGGCTCCGCAAACAGCCGCACCGCTTCCGTCTCATATCCGTCCGGCAAGGGGTGCATCTGTCCCACCTTTGCCACATAGATCGTCTTGACCATCGGCTCCATGCTGTCCGCTTCGATCACATACTGTCCGATCGGTTCGATCGCCGTCAGCTCGGCTCCCGTCTCTTCATACACTTCGCGAATCGCCGTCTGCAGTGTCCACTCGCCCGGCTCTCGCGTGCCACCAGGCAGTTCCCAGCCCCGTTTGCTGTGGCGTGTCATCAACAGCTTCCCTTCGAAGAAAGCGAAGACCAGCACATATCCGGCCTCCACCAGATCCTCCAGATCGAAGCTCAGCCGAACTCGCTGTCCGGCGTACGAGCCGGCAAACGTGTGCTTCATCGCCCCTCACCCCTCTGTTCCATCGAGAGTGACACCTGTTTGACCGCCGCCATCGCCTGCCCGACAGCAGACGCAATACTCGAATACAGCGGCCGGGTGCACACATCTCCGATCGCATAGACACCTTTTGCGCTCGTCCGCCCGGTGGCGTCGGTCAACAGATACCCATCTGGGTCAGCCTTGACCTGCCCCTGCAACAGCTGCGAGTTTGGCTCGACGCCAATTCGCACCAGCAGCGCTTTCACTTCTACGCGATGTGACGACCCATCAGCCGAAACGACCTCGATCGCCTCGACCGCCGAGTCCCCAAAGATCTGTTGAACGCGCGCGTGGTTCCACCTTTCGATCCGTGGATGAGCGAGCACAGGTTGAACAAACTCTTCACGCGCCCGATAGCGATCCGATCGGTGGATCAACAGCACGTCCGACCCGCGCTCCGCCAGCAAAAGCGCACCTTCGAGCGCCCGATCCCCGCCGCCGACCACCGCGACTCGCTGACCGGCAAGCAGACTGCGATCCCGTGTCGCCGAGTAGACCTCTCCTCGCTCGATCATCGCAAGCTCCCCTGGCACGCCGAGCCTGCGCTCCGCAGCGCCCGTCGCCACGATCAGCGCGCGATAGGCGATCTGTTCCGCTCGACCGTCCGCCCCTTGCACCGTCAACAGCCGCCGCGCCACATCAACATCGCGTACCGTCACCCCTCGCTGGAGCTGACAGCCGAGCCGCAGCACATGCGCTTCAAACTGCGCCTGCACATCATGTCCACTCTCGGCGGACACACCAGGATAGTCGATCACCTCGTTTTGGATCGCAAACAGTTGCCCGCCCAAGCGCTGCTCCGCCTCGATCAGCAGGTGCGACAGACCGAGCCGCTGGCACCAGATCGCAGCCGCCATACCGGCTGGGCCACCGCCAAGGATCACCACATCATGTTGTCTCTTCAACCGCTCTCCTCCCCTCCTCGCGTTCGGCCAGCTCGGCCAACAGCGATTCAAATTCGAGCCACCCGGATACGCGCGGCACATCGATCGAGCGATTGTATGGATAGTCCATCGCGACCGCAAGCCTTCCCGACGCCCGAAACGCGGTCAGATTGTGCGGAGCATCGTCGAACAGCAGATCGCCTACGATCATGTCCTTGCGATGTGCGAAGATCAGATTGGCGCTGCCGATAAACGGCAGATGCTCGTTCACCCACTGCTCTTTCTCCGTGTACGCGTATGTTCGCGAGCTGGTCACGATCAAAATATCGTACCGCTTCGCCAGCCGCTCTAGCACTTCCACCGCGTCTGGCAGAGGTGACAGCTCGCGAAACAGACCTGGCGCATCCAGATAGTCATAGATTTTTTTGCCGCATTCTGCCTTCACATACTTCTCTGTCTGCCAACACTGGAGCCGCTCCACCGACAGATCGTCCCCATGCTCCTCGTTGTACCGTTGAAACCACTCGGTCATCAGATCGACGATCACCGAGTCCATGTCTACTAGCAAGGTCTTGACTTCCACCAAAAGGCCCTCCCTGTCGTCACTCATCCAGCGTAAATGTAAGAGCCCCAAGCTTTCCTTCGATTGCAGCCGGTTCCATGCCCTTTGCTTGAATCAACACTTTGAACACCTCGCCCAGCGACTGCGGCATGAACAGCGAGAGCATCTTATGTAGTTCCTCATCTGCCATCAGATCGAACTGTTGCCGAGAGCGATTTTGCAGCTCGGCCACTTTGTGCAAAAATCCGTTTCCGCCGAGAAAATGCATCTGATCGGTAAAGCCGACCTCGAACAGTCCCGCCCGTTCGCCTCGGCGCACCAGCAGCGAAAAGTCGACATCTGCTGTCAAGTCTTGCTCGCCGACCCGCTCCAATGGATCGACCAACTTCTGCTTCCAGAATGCTCGCACTCCGGTCCCTTTGCGATGCCGGAGATACACATCTGGCGCCAGGTTGCCATAGTCGATCGTCAGCACAAATCCCGTTTCGAGCAAACTTCCCATCTGCTCGATCACAGCGCCGGCAGCCGGACACACTTCCAATCGCTCCCCGACCTGCAACAGCTCCTGCGTCGTGGCATCGATCAGCTCAAGCAAGGCTGGATCGGACAGCGCCCCTTCCACCTCGCGATATCCAGCTCCATCCTCGACGATATAATACTCCACAAAGCCCGCTTCCCGTTTGCCCAGCCGATGCACAGGCAGGGCGTCGAACAGCTCGTTGCTGAAGATGACCCCAACCTGCTTCCCCGGCACTTCATCGAGCGTCTGGTACCATTTTATCTTCCCGAGGTAGCCCCGCTCGGCAGCTGCTGCCCGCTGGCGTTCGGAAAGCACCGCCCCCTGCTCGACGATCTGATAGCGAACGGCAGCGAAAAACGCCGCGTCCCGCTCCGCCATCTGCAAAAAATCGACCGCGAGCGTCCCGACGCCCGCTCCCATCTCCAAGACGAAAAACGGGTCGGGCTTGCCGAGCAGATTCCACATCTGCCACACCTGTCGGGCCACACACGCTCCGAAAATCGGATGCACCATCGGGCTGGTGTAAAAATCCCCGCCCGGGCCGATCGTCATCGCTTGGCGGTTGTAATAGCCTGCCGTCGGATGATACAGCGCTATGCTCATAAACTCGGCGAACGTCAATTTTCCCTGCTCGCGCAACCGCTTCGCCAACTCGTTCCGAATCAACTCGCTCAACTTCGATTCCCCTTTTGAATGAATTTACAAAATCTTGTTAAAATCTTCTTGTCGAACGACTCGCTTTCCGCTATTGTATCATAAAAAGGAGGTTTCCCCTGATGCTGATCATCCGTCCTTCCACCTTGGAAGATATACCGCAACTGGTCGCCCTCGACAACATCGCTTGGGCGGACGATATCAATCCAGTTCCGATCCATTGGGACTCAACAGAGGACTATCTCTCATCCTGCCCGCCCGGCTCCCAGCTGGTCGCCGAGGAGAACGGGATCATCTGTGGCTATACGCACAGCAAAAAAGTCACCCCGCTGCCGAGCAACTCCCATGTGGCGGAGCTGGTGATCGCCGTCCATCCGGAGCATCAAGGCAAAGGCGTCGGGAAGAAGCTGTTGACAGCGCTGGAAGCGCAAACGAAGCAAGAGGGACATCGCAAGCTCACGCTCCGCGTGTTGGCGAGCAATGAGGGCGCGGTCGAGTTCTACAAGCGTTGTGGCTATCAGGAACAGGGCCGTCTGATCGAAGAGTTCTATCTGAGCGGACGATATGTGGACGACATTCTGATGTACAAAATGTTGTGATCTGCCAGCCTGTCAGCAGTTTGCAGACGGGCATACAACTTTCATTTTGCGATCACGCACAGGTCGCAGCCAACAAGAAGGGAAGGGCCTAAGCGCCCTTCCCTTCTTCTAGCGCCCGCAGGAATCGGGCCGAATCATCCACTTTGAGCAACACTCGACTCACCACTGTCCGCATGCCGAACGGCCCGTGCACAATCGCCGGTTGGTGCAACTTGATCTCCAGCTGTGGTTCTTCGAAAAACAGCACCGCATAAAACGCTTGCTTGTCGCGCTTTTCCTCATAGCTGAACGGAATGCGCTGAACGGACGCGATGTTTTGCTTATCGATCACCGCATGCGAGGTAAAGCCGATGCGCAGGTAAAGCACCTCCTCGCTCACCAGGATCGGACTGTGTTTGACCGACTTGTAATAGCCGATCAAAAACAGGATCGCGTACAGGCTGGAAGCGGTCGCCACCCACGCTGCCACAACGCTCCACAGCTCGATCACCAAGTGGAAGAGCACCGTCTCCAGCAGGGTGATGCCGACAAAGACGATCACCAGCGCCTTGATGCTGGTGTCTTTGTGATAGGTGAACGCCTCCACGCGATCTCGCTGTACCTGCTGTGGCTTGCCAAAATGAAATGCATAATAGATCATGCCAAGCTCCATCGCCAGCATCTCCACCAGCCGCGATTTGCCGAAAACATCGCCCAACGCTTTTCGCAGCGCATCCAGCCCATGAAATTCGGTCTGCCGATAGACTCGAAATCGATCGATCAGCTTGCGGATCTTCAGCAGCAGAAAGATCAACAGCCCCGCCTCGATCGCCGGTGCGAGATAGATCAGCAGATCGAAAAACTCCCGCTGCGAGGCGGGCAGGATATACTTGCCGACGAGCGTGCCCAGAAAGAAGATCGGCAGCACCGTCAGCCACGATTTTTTATGTTTGCGAACGATGAGAAAATAGTAGAGCAGCGGAATCGTAAAGGTCAGGTCGAGCGCCACGCCGAGCGCGACAGCACTTTCTTCCCCCGGAAACTTGGCGACAACCTGCAAAGCAGCATAGTCTGCACCCGCGATCAAGATCGCCAAGAGGAAAAACCATTGCATCGGTTTGATTCGAAACTGCGTAAAGCTCATTCAACCCCCTCCGATCGGTAAGTTTTACCTGTTCTTCAATCATAGCACAACCGTTTTGTCAAAGCTGTGAAGAAAGAAGCAATCATGTACAATAGAAAGCGAAAAGGAGTGAAGTCACGCAATGCAAATGCCGAAAGAATGGACCGAAGCGGAAGTCCCAGAAGGGGGAACCCTGCTTCGCAAAGAGCTATACGAGTACCAGACCGAAAAAGGAGACTTTCTGATCGAAGTCTATGAGAACCTTAAAGGCGAATATTATGCGATCGGCACCCCGATCGGCGGGGACAAGCTGATCGTCTACGGCAGCAACATCACCGTCTCGCGCGCCCTCGCACTTTCTGTCGTCATGGAAAAGATTGAGCGCGAATAAGCAAAAAAGCACCTTCTTCTCTTTCGTAGAAGAAGGTGCTTTTCATCGTTCTCCCCTCGTCGATCAAGCGAGGTAGATCATTGCTTCGGCAGCGTGTTTTTCAATTCTGGCACCCATTGCTTCATATGAGTGTTGATCTCCTCATACAGCTCTTTCGCCTTGGGCAACTGTTGCGGTGTCACATCTGCCAGCGGGTAGACCTTATATTGTCGCCAATTGCGCTTGTGCGTCCAAACGGGCAAAAAGGCTGGGTTTTTCAGAATGATCTGCTTCGCATCCCCTTTGGTTACCTTTTCCACCTCAAGCTCCAAAATGCCACCGATCTCGCGATAGATCTCATCCTGTCCCGAGATGAAGTTGCCCAGCGAATAGATGACAAATGATTTTCTGCCATCCCCATTGTCGATCCACTCCACCGGTTGCAACACATGCGGATGATGGCCGAGCACGATGTCGACGCCTTCCTTGGTCATCTCTTTCACCAGCGCCTTTTGCTCGTCGCTTGGCAAACGCTGATACTCGTTGCCAGCATGCAGGTTCAGGATCACCACATCGGCCATCTCCTTCGCCTTGCGCACCGCCGCTTTCATCTTTTCAGGGTCGATTAAGTTCACCAGATATTCCTTCCCTTCCGGAAGGGGAATTCCGTTCGTTCCATACGTATAGGCTAAGATCGCAAACTTGATATCGTTTTTCTCCACCACGCGAATCCGATCCTGGTCTGCCTGCGACTCGTTCGCGCCCACATAAGGAATCCCCAGCTCATTCCAATGCTTGATTGCGCTCCGAATCCCGCGCTCCCCCGCATCGAGCGAATGGTTGTTCGCGATCGATACCACATCGATGCCAGCATCTTTCAGCGCGTCGCCCACCTCATACGGGCTGTTGAACATCGGGTAATCGGATAGGCCGACTTCCACACCGCCGATCATCGTCTCCTGATTGGCGATGGCGAGGTCAGGCTTCAACAAGTAGGGCTTGACCAACTCGAACTGATAGCGGAAATCATAGCTCCCATCAGCCTTTTGCGCATCCTTATACAACGAAGAGTGGATCAAAATATCCCCGATCGCAGCGAGCGTCGCCTGCGATCTCACCTCTTCTGGCTCCTTCACCACTTCCGGCGGTTTTTCTTGCGGGTTCGGGTCGCTTGGCGCACCCTGATTTGAACTGCATCCACTTCCCCCGATCAACAGCGCGATCGAGAGGGCGATCATCCATGCTTTTTTCACGAAACAAGCTCCTTTTTTCCCATTCTAGCAATCCTAGCTCAATTATACAGAAATAATTTACTGATTTTAATCATTGCTTTTTCTGCCATCATCTGCTTTTCTTTTACCCCATCGGACAGAAAAAAACACTCCACCTCCCTCTATTTTCTCGACGGGGCAGAGCGTTCCTTTTTTCTGTCCGATTCTGATCAGGCTTCCGACTTGCGAATGGTCGGGTTGAGCAGCATCATCACGACCAGCAGGATGCCGAAAGCGCCGATGTACATAAAGAACGCGCTGATCGACACCATCGCCAGCACCGTTCCGGACAGGGACAGGGCGAGCGGCTGTGAGCTCATCGTCAGGACGCCGATCGCACTGGAGGCGCGTCCTAACTGCTCGCGTGGCACTTTCAGCGCAAACATCGTCGAAAGCGGCACATTGGTCATCGGCATTCCCACACCCAATACGAACATCAATCCGATCGCAATCACAAAGTTCTCGACAAAAGCGAGTGCGAAGAAGGAGAGCAAGATCAGCGATACACCGCTGATCACCAGCGCGATCTTCGGCCAGCGGGTCAGCCAGCCCAGCACGATCGAGCCTAACAGCACGCCGAGAAAAAAGGCGATTTCAAACGTTGCCAAACCGGTCGCTCCCATGCCCGATACCTCGAAGGCATAGATCGGGATCAGCACACTGCTTGGTGCCAAAAGCAAGTTTAACAAGACGACATAGTAGACCAACGAACGTAAGACTTTCGATCTCATGATCGTATGGTAGCCTTCTAACAAGCTCGTTTTGAATACGGAAAGGCTGAGCTTGCCGGCCACCACCTGTACCAATTCCTCATTGCGGATGAACGAGATCATCAAGAGCGACAGGAAGAAGGTGACCGCGTTGAAGAAAAACGCCAGCGAAAGATCGATCGCGATCAGCGCAGCCCCGATCGCAGGCGCGACCAGCATGACGATCGTGTTAAGCGAAGTGGAAAGCGACTTCGCCTGCATCAGCGCATCATCTGGCACCAAGAATCGCACCGCGACAGCCCTTGCAGGAGTGAAAAAGGCGGTGTAAGAGGCAAGGATCGCCGCAGCCACGATCAACATCCACGGCTGCAACAGCCCACCCCACCATAAGAGGCCGACTCCACCGACCACCACTCCGCGGAAAAAGTCGGCCAACAACATATACCGGCGCTTGTTGCCGCGGTCCACCATCACGCCAGCGAAGATCCCAAGCACGATGGTCGGCACAAGCTGTGCGATCAGCACGGCTGAGATCATCACCGCAGAGCCTGTCAGCTGCATCATCGCCCATGTCAAGGCGATGCGATAAATGCCATCTCCTAGATCGGCGACAAACTGCGCACATAATAGATAAAAATAGTTGCGAATTGAAAGCAGTTGTTTGTACCCGATCGGTTTCGGCTCTGCCGATTGGGTTGTCATCTGTACCTCTGCCATCTCCATCCAGCTCCTTTTCTTCTTAGGTAAAAATTATTATTAATAAAATTGATCTATTCTAACAGGTAAACAAATTGCTTATCTCAACCAGAATTATACACTAAATAAATTTTTCAGAAAATACTTGTAATTGAACTTTTTTCATGGCATTATGTAGTCAACACCAAGTTACAACCTTCATGAATATTATCAATCTCAATATTGAAATTATTAGGAGGTGTAATTTATGGAACGCAATGTAAGCATCGAGATCACGATCACGATCAAGTTCTAATTTGATTTCCGCCTAAAGGAACACAACTTAATTGATAGGAGGTGCCCTTCATGGAGCGCAACGTAAGCATCGAAATCACCATCACCATCAAGTTCTAATCTTCGTTTTGCCCGCATGAACACAACTCTCAATTGATAGGAGGTGCCCTTCATGGAGCGCAACGCAAGCATCGAAATCACCATCAAAATCAAGCTGTAATGTTCGTTTGGCCCGCATGATCTCAACTTTTAATCGATAGGAGGTGCCCTTCATGGAGCGCAACGGAAGCATCGAAATCACCATCACCATCAAATTCTAGTTCTCTCTTTGCCCGCATGATCTCAACTCTCAATCGATAGGAGGTGCCCTTCATGGAGCGCAACGGAAGCATCGAAATCACCATCACCATCAAATTCTAGTTCTCTCTTTGCCCGCATGATCTCAACTCTTAATCGATAGGAGGTGCCCTTCATGGAGCGCAACGGAAGCATCGAAATCACCATCACCATCAAATTCTAGTTCTCTTTTGACCACGCTTGAACACAACTTTTACTTGATCGGAGGTGCCTTTCATGGAGCGCAACGGAAGCATTGAAATCACCATCACCATCAAATTCTAGTTCTCACGTTCAAGTTTGAATCAAAAACCGCCTTCTCTGAACAGAGAAGGCGGTTTTCGTTTGCTTTAGCGATCGGAGCTGTCATCATAATCGTAGCGAAATCCATCTCTTGCTGCCAACGGCTGCCCGTCTCCGTCATCATCATCGTGCCCTGTGTTGATGCCGAACTCTTTCTCCCGCGAAGAGCTTTTCCCCTGCTGACTCACCACTTGTTCCTGTCGATTCGCCGCGCGATGTTTCAACGTAAAGCTCCCCTCCGTCTCCGCTTCATACTCTGCCTGCAAAGCGCTCCGAATGTGATCCTGCTTTTTCATTCTGATCACTCCTATGTAGTTTGGCTTCGACTGTAATGTACTTTTGGCGTGATAAATCTACTTTCAACGACATCTTTTTGGGCAACATCTTTTGTTTAATTGCTACGAGCCTTCCACAACTGACGTGAAAAAGGGACGGTTCCCATCCTGTAGTATCGCGTGTGCCTAATATGTTAGCGATATTGTTAGCAACCTTGTTTACGAAAATGCATGATTGGTGAAAGCAAAAAAAGACCCCGTTCGTTAGAACGAGGCCTTTGTTGTGCTACTTAAGTGATAGGCTCTGAAGGGAGCACCGAGTGCAGGGATGGTTCGAGCCCGACGATCTGCTCGAACTCATCTTCTGTAAGTTGACCGAGTTCCACCGCTTGCTTCATGTCAGACTCGGTGGCCCACTGTTCTTTGAAACACATCTTCCAAAACTCGTAATCGTTCATTACTTAACACCTGCCAATCGTGCCCGAACAGCAAGTTGCCCGAGATAGTTCAGGCGGTCTTCGGTTTGCTGCTTGCTTTTGATAAATTGAAGCTGTGTGAGTACCTCTTCCGAGGTGAATGTATCCAAAAGATCCGGAATACCTACGAGGAATACGCATGGTGCAGCTTGGATGGGGAGACCTTGAATTTCGTCGAAGCGGAGAAAATGGGTCTCCTCTTGTAGTCCTGACCGTTGAAGTGCGTCTTTAATATCGCGACTTTTGGCATCATGTGGGTTCTCGATAAACAACAATTTGTACATCACTCAAACACCTCGCTTAAAGTAGGTTAAGGTCGTACACATTAATGGATCCTATCGTTCCCGCAGCCCCGGCACCAGCTGGTACTGCTGGGGCGGAGTTGTAAAAACCGGCACCCCCGGCGGCACCACTGGTGGCATTCACTTGTATACTCCCAGAGTTAGAATACGTGCCCTTATGGATAAGGGTCACAGTACCCCCGCCGGCTCCACCACCACCGCCGCCACCACTAACATCATGGACGCTACCGCCAAGACTTTTACCATCGCCACCTTTTCCAGCACTTCCCACAGCATTGGCCAAAATTGTCCCCGTTGCCCCTATGGAAATGTTTCCACGGCATATAAGGATAATGGCGCCGCCACCGTAATTACCCCCGGGACCACCCGCTTGTGCGATCGGCGTGCTATTTCCGTTTCCGTTTGACGCACCACCGCCGCCACCTCCGCCTCCGCCAGAGTGGCTATTACCCCCGGCACCGCTGGTGGCCTGCCAATTGCCGAGTCCGTTCGATCCGCAAGCTACCGCACCGCTGGCGCCGGCCCCAGGCTGTCCTAGATTACCCGCTTTAAATGTATTGTAAGTTACCGCAGCTCCACCGGCACCACCCCCTGCAGAACCTTTCCCTCCTAGGCCGCCTAGAATAGAGCCAGAATCACTATCAGCCGATCCGCCACCTCCCCCCCCGCCAGCACCTCCACCATACCAAGTACCAGTACCACCGAAACCGCCCCTTCCGCCAAGTCTACCGGAAAGTGTAGTTCCCCCATTTCCTCCCGTGCCCCCGGCACCTCCGTTAGGAATTACAATCACTTTATTATTTGCGGGATCAAATTGCATAACGTGGCGCATAGCTACTGGAAAAGTAATTTGAGGGAGATTGGCCGTATCGATATATGCAGCTTTTCCAGAGATATCCACAGTTCCAGCGATGTTTATATTCCCACGGGCGTACACAATTAGACCACGACAACGTTTATCTACAGTGAGTACACAGTCAGCTCCGATAGAAAGATTTTCGTAGTTCTTGACTACTGTAGTTACATCTTCGGTTGGCACACTTATAATATGGGCAGAGCCTATCCGAAAACTATTGATCCAATGAGGTCTTGAGGAATAACTTTCTACATTGAAGACGAGAGCAACATAACGGGCTTGAACAGGTGCAAATACCGCGACAAATTCCCTGACCGAACTGGGATACACCGGAAGCTGGTTAGTGCCCCCATCTACCGGAGTAAAACCGTCTTTAGGTATACTCCAATTGATTCCATCTACAGAGGTGCGTACCGCATAACGCTCGCTGAACGAAATGGAGAAATTAGGGTCTGTCCATCCAGAGAACCACATATTGCGTATCCAACGCACTGACCCTAGATCTACGGATATTACTGTAGGCCGTGCTGTGTTTGTGGCGTTTGTTTTGAAGATAGTTGCACGATCGTTGTCGTACAAGTTATTTACGTTACCTCCAATTGGCGCAGTAGTCATGGCCACCGTGAGCGTAGGGGCGGTAATGGTGAGGTCTCCATCAGCCCCTGTACCAAAATAAGGCGCATTGCTATTGCCAGAAACCGCACCAACTCCGTGATCACGCAGCACACTGGAGAGCTTACTCATATGCCATCACCTCGCTTACAATCTTGTTGTTGGAATCATAGGTGATCGTCCACCGGATCGCGGAGATCACCGAGGTGCCTGCATCGTTGTAGAACTGCCAGAGAGCAGTTCCGTAATTGAAGTTCGGATCTGGGTTGCTGAGCGTCGATTGCATATACAACGTACCGTCTTCTCGCTTGTACTCGACGACCGTGTATTGCCCCATTTCGTCAGGAGCGCTTCGATAGGCACTATAGCCGTCTAGGGTTCGTTTCAGTTTTGACAAGTCAGCTTCGATCACGTGCTGAAGAACGTCTACCTTTGTCTGTGCTCCCCCTGGCGTCTCTGCCCCGATCTGCTCAGGTGTAACGCCATGCGGATTGTCCATTCGACTCGTATGCGAGTCTACTTTCTCCAGCGCCTCTACGATTCCACCCTCGATACGGTTCAAGTCTTGTTCAGTTACCACGTCATCGAATTTCCAGTTGGTTTTACTTTGGTATGGCATGCACTCTCGCACCTCCGTGATTTTAATCGTCTGTCACAAGTGATCAGCGAATCGCAATCGCTACTTCCCCTCCTTTTGTCTTTGATCGAAAAACAGACGGCAAACAAAAAAGCTCATCACAAGAGTGAAGAGCTTCGATCAAATGTCTGTCATTCGGCTATGCTTTCGCCATCCATCGAGAATTTCTGACTGAATTTCCTTACTACCATAGTACCCTGTCAAGCGAGTCCGTAACTCCGAAGAAACTCCAATACGGCTCCAACTGAACTCCAATAACGTGTGTTCAAAAAAAGGAAGCAATGCGCCCCTCATGAATCATCACTCTTTTTGCCAAGCCTGCAAGAGAACAACTCTTGAGCGCATGTCCACTATGTAAAATACTCGATCTTTGACGCGGGGAAATATTCCTCGATCAGCCCGCGCAGGTGCAAGTTAAGCCGATCCGCATCGCTGCCTTGATACACCCATTTCCCCCGTCCGTACTTTCCATACTTATATTTTCGTTTCTCTTCCTCCATCTCAAGCTTCGTCGCCGGATAGTTTTGCAAGATGATTCGCTTGGCCGCCGCCGTGAAGCGATGTTGAATCAGCTCAAACGTCAAATCCTGCTTCGCCTCTGGAATCAGCTCTCGACTCATCCGCTCGAACAGCTCTGCATACCCGTCTTCCCACCCCTCATAGATGATTAAAGGAGCGACGATAAAACCGAGCGGATAGCCAGCCTTCGCCACTTTTCCCGCCGCTTCGATCCGCGAGTCGAAGGCGGAGACACCCGGCTCAAAATTTTTGATCACATACCGTGAGTTGATCGAGAAGCGAAAGCGCGTATTCCCATTGTGAGCAGCATCGAGCAGATGATCCACATCGTCATATTTGGTAACAAACCTCAGCTTTGCGCGCTCCTGCCGCCCCATAAACTCGATCATTCGCTTCAGATTGCCCGTCAGATGTTCGACCGCGATCGGGTCTGACGTGCAGGCCGCCTCAAATGTCGTAAGCTCAGGCGCTCGCTCCTCAATATATTTTTGCGCGTTGTCTAAGATCTCGTCGATGTTCACATACACCCGCACATACGGCTTCTTGCCCATCGTCGTCTGCAGGTAGCAATAATGGCAATGGCCTGGGCAGCCAGTTGAAACGGGCAACGCATAATCGGCCGATGGCTTCGATGTATCCAACTTCATCGTCCGCTTCACGCCGACGACAAGCGTGCGCTTCGCATTGGCGTACGCTTTTGCCGGAGTATCGCCAGGTATCCCCGTCACACGATTGTGCGAAGGGGTGACCTTGATCGGGATGCCCGTCTTTTTCAATCGGCGGTAGAGCGCATCTCCCACCGGATATTCGAGCGCTTTCGGCTCGAAGAAGACCAGATCAGGATCAAAGCGCGTCACGCGATCAACTCCTTCCCGTTCGCTCAACAGTTCTATCAATAGTACCCGTTAATAGTACCCTTCAATAGTACCCGTGCAGAAAAAGCCCAAAGGCGATCCCAAATGCAGCTCCCCCCGCCACCTCGATCGGCTGGTGGCCGAGCAATTCCTTTAGCCGTCTTTTTCTGCTTCGCGCATGGGCGCGCGAGAACTTCGGATCATCCGTTTCAAGATGCTGATTCAGTTCGATCGTCAAATCGTTGATCGCAATCGCCTGCTCGCCCGCATGACGCCGAATTCCCATCGCATCGTACATCACGACCAGCCCCAAGACGACAGCCAAAGCGAACCACGTGGAACTGAGCCCCTCCTGCACGCCGATCGCCGAGGCAAGCGCGGTCACCCCAGCAGAATGGGAACTCGGCATCCCACCCGCCCCGACGATTCGGCGCCAGTCCCACTTGCGGTGATAGAGGTAGTGCAGGGGAATCTTTAAAACCTGTGCGACGATGATCGACAACAGGGCTGCTACCAGCGGGTAATTGTGCAGAACGCCCAACAGGTTCTTCACTCCTTTCCCCTCGTAGTATGGGCAAAATAAAAAAAATCCCTCATCCGTCGGATCAGGGATTTTTAACGTCTTGCCTTTTTGCCTACCAGTTCTGAATCGCGTCCACTGTCTTGCGGTCGAGCTTTTTGATCACAGCGACGAGCAGATCTGCCGCCTGCTCCCAATCTTTCTTCGAAAGAATCGCCGTGTGCGAATGGATATAGCGAGTCGCAAAGCCGAGCGCGATCGTCGGGCAACCGATGCCGGAGATGTGGAACTTGCCGCCATCTTGACCGCCTCCGGTCAGCGCGTCCACCTGCAGGTTGATGCCGAGCTCCTTCGCCGTGTCATGCACCAGGTCGCGCAACGGCACGTTCGGAATCATCGACAGGTCGTAGATAAAGCTGAGCGGGCCTTCGCCGAGATTGCATGTCTGCTGGTAGCCTTCAAAGCCCGGCGTATCATACGCCACGCCAACATCGAGCGCAAACGCAATGTCCGGCTCGACCAGGTTGGCGAGCACACCTGCACCGCGCAGCTGAATCTCTTCCTGCACCGTTGCGCCCCCGTACAGCACGTTCGGGTGCGACTCATTTTGCAGGCGCTTCATCACTTCGACCGCCAGCCCACAGCCTGCGCGGTTGTCCAACGCTTTGCCGACCCAGAGATCGCCGCCGCGCATCGTGGTGAACTCGGAGAGCGGGACGATCATGTCGCCAGGGCGAATGCCCATCTCCTCGACCTCTTCCTTGCTGGTTGCGCCGACATCGATAAACATCTCTTTGATGTCCAGCACGCGCTCGCGATCTTTCGCAGCCAACACGTGCGGAGCTTTCGATCCGACGATCCCCACGATGTCACCTTTGCGACCTTTGATCTTCACCCGCTGGGCCAAAACCACATGCGGCCACCAGCCGCCCATCGTTTGAAAGCGCAAAAAGCCTTTTGACGTCACGTATGTAACCATGAAGCCGATCTCATCGAGATGGCCTGCAAAAAGAATCTTCGGGCCGTTCGCATCCCCGACCTTTTTGCCGACGATCCCGCCGAGACGATCGGTCAGGATCTCATCTGAAACGGGAGTCAGGAGTTCGCGCATCTTGTTTCTGACCTCTCGCTCAAAACCTGGCACACCGTCCGCATCGCACAGCTCTTTTATCATCTTTGTCTGCTCATCCATTGTAGAACCCCCTTTTCTTTCCCCAAGCTTACCACTTCCATCGTACCATCTCAAAATCGTTTCGGAAAGCAAAACAATGACGTACGCTACCGATTTTATGTTAAACTTAGAACAATCAGAATACTATCGCTATTTTTATCCCATTTACATACCGTGCGTTTTTCGCACCTTGTCTTCCAAAAAAAGATCTTCCAACTTTCGATCCAACACCCGCGCGATCTCGAATGCAACGCGAAGCGACGGCGCATGTTTCCCCCGCTCGATGTTTGCCAAATAAGCGCGCGTGATCCCGACCGCTTCTGCAAGCTGCTCCTGTGTCATCCGTTTTCCCTTCCGCGCGTTGATCAGTGCTTGCCGTACCTGCATCTCGGTCGCCATGGAAAACACCCCTCCAGAATTTTGTGCTTAACTCGCACTCTCACAGACTATCATACGTTTCCTCACTCAACGATGTCAACAGATCGTGCGCTAGACGCACTGTTTTTATTCCGCACGGTGAATGATAAGATGAAAGATAGCACTTGATCAAAGAAGGTGAACAAGCTATGGGATTTCCACAGCGTCTAAAAGAGCTCCGCAAGAGCAAAAAATTGTCCCAAGAATCGTTGGGCAAAGAGGTTGGGATCGACCGCACCTCCATCTCGCATTATGAGAATAGCGAAGAGAACGACGAACGCATCCCACGCTTGGACACCCTGAAGAAACTCGCCGATTTCTTTGATGTTACGTACGACTACCTGCTGGGGCGAACCGATGCAGCAGAACCTTCCTCTCTGCTCAAGGAGTCAAAAGGTCGCTACCAAGCTGGCCGTGTGGAGCAGCCTTCCGCTGCTGATCCGGTCGAGCGCTTTTTGCTCACCCTGCCTGACCGGCTCCTTCAAGTTCCCGAACAGGACCGAGAATCGCTGATTCAAAAGCTTGAAGAGACGATCAGCGATCATATAGTGAAAGAAAACGAGACGCGCCCTTAAGAGGCGCGTCTTTTCGTTTCACATCGATCATCGAGGTTGAATTTGATCATCCCTGCAGCTGCAGCGATTTGACCGCACTCTTCTTGCAGGTGAAAAACTGCGGCTCCTGTTTCTGACCTGGCTCATAGTAGGTGAGCAGCAAGTGCTCTTCGCCCGACTCAAAGGCGAGCCCTTTCTGGTCGAGCAGTTGAAACGGCACCGTCTCCAGCAGACAGTGCTTATGAATATCCTGCTCGCTCAACTTCAGCTGCTCATACTGTTTACCGAGCACGCTCGGGTCGGCCACAAACGATTGGATGTACTGCTGAGTCGCGCGCTTGTCCAGCGTGCGCTCCCACCAGATGCCGCGCGGCTTGTTTTTGAAGCCGATCAGATAGTCGATCTTCATCAGGCCGAGCACCACCTCCGCCCGTTTCAAGCCGTGTACCTGCAGAAACTGGTGCAGGCGCCTGAACAGATCTTCCACCTGATGTCCGATGCGGTTCCACCCCTGCTCTTCCCAATAGTCGCCAAACGATTGGAAGAAGTCGAACGCAGAGGGAAACTCTTCTGCCACCAGATAGCGCACCGTGCGGTTGGTGCGATGCGCATTCCAATATTTCTCCAGCACGTCCTCCACCCGCTTGATGCGGATCACATCGTCGAAGGGCAAGACATCGTTGCTCAAGATCTCATAAGGTGCCTTGTCCATAAAATGATAGCCGTACTTCTGCGCATCGAGCCGCACCCCGACACCGCGAAGCATCTTTAAAAAGCCGAGCTGCAACTCTTCGATCTCCAGCGCAAACACATCGTTAAACGTCTTTTTAAAAGACTGATAATCTTCCATCGGCAGACCGGCGATCAGATCCAGATGCTGATCGATCTTGCCGGTGCGCTTGACGCTGAGCACCGTGTTGGTCAGCTTCTCCCAGTTCTGCTTGCGCTGCACCAACTCGTTGGTCACATCGTTCGTCGATTGCACGCCGATCTCAAAGCGAAACAGTCCGGGCGGCGCATGTTCGGCCAGATAGTCGACCACCCGCGGCTTCAAGATGTCTGCTGTGATCTCAAATTGAAACACCGTGTCCTGATGATTTTGAATCAAAAACTCGAAGATCGACAGCGCATACCGCATGTGGATGTTAAATGTGCGATCGACAAATTTGATCGTCTTCACCCCACCGTCGATCAGCCGTTTCAAGTCCGCCTTAGTGCGCTCCAGATCGAAATAGCGAACGCCCGTCTCGATCGAGGACAAGCAGTATGAGCAGGAGAACGGGCATCCGCGCGAGCATTCGAAATAGACCACGCGGTTGACCAGCGTGGGGATGTCCTCCTCCTCAAAGGGAGATGGGATCTCATCCAGCTCCAACTTCTCCCGGAAAAAGGTGCGTCGTACCGCGCCCGTCTCCTCGCGATACAAGATTCCAGGCACCGTCTCCCACCGATCGTTGCGCTCGATCGCCTGCAGCAGATGGTGAAAAGTCTTCTCCCCCTCGCCGACGACGATCGCATCCACCTCGCGAATGCGCGCCATCCACTCTTCCGAATCATAGGAGACCTCTGGCCCACCCAGGACGATCTTCACATCGGGCAACACTTTGCGCAGCATCTCCACGATCGGGATCGTCTCTTCGATGTTCCAAATGTAGCAAGAAAACCCGATCACATCCGGCTTGCGCTTGTAAATATCGGCGACGACGTTCATCGCTTGGTCTTTGATCGTATATTCGCAGAGATCGATGTTTGGAAAATCTTTTTTTGCATAGGCGCGCAGGTAGCGCAGCGCGAGTGAGGCGTGGATATATTTTGCATTGAGAGTTGCCAGCACAATTTTCATTTCGTTCCTCCGTGACTTCTAGTGATCCTGCCCTGATCATATCGTGTTAGTGAATGGCACCTTTGACAAGGAGGAGTTCGATGATCAACGTCATTCCCATCCCATTCGAGGATCGCATCGCACTTGGAATTTCGGTTGTACTCCCAAAGACCAACCTCGTGATGGTCACCACCGAAAAAGGATACATCATGTGTGGTGCGCTCGATGTCGGGCTGCTCAACGAGAAGCTCGCCAGCCGCGAGATCATCGCCGGTCGGGCGGTCGGCGTCAAGACGCTCGATGAACTGCTGGCAGCACCGCTTGAATCGACCACATTCAAGGCGCAAGAATTGGGCATCGTCCCAGGCACTTGCGGTCGCGACGCCATCAAGATCATGCTCGGTCTCGACGGCGAGGCGAAGATGAACTGACAGGCGTTCCTCCTTACTTTTCCCCACAAAGGATACACAGAAACACCCCCTGCTTTCGCGGGGGGTGTTCATTTTGCTTAGTTGCTCAGCTCATCCAAGCGAATCGCGCGGGTATGCTCCGTATGGCTCCACTTCTTGTTGTTCTTCGTAAAGTAAGCGAACAGCGTGATCGGGAACCATGTGAGCAAGAAGATGGGAAAGATCGGCAAATACAAGTATGACTTCCAATGCGCTTTTTCCAAGATCATCGAGAGCGGAAGTTGCGCATACAAGAAGATGTTGATCACCACCCAATATGGGGTCGGCAGCATCACATCTTGGATGTCGGTGATCGCCCACCAAGATGGCATCATCCACTGCAAGTACAGAATGATCGTGGTGAACAGAATGATCAGCACGCGCATCGGCTGGAACAGATAGAGAGCCGCATCGAGCATCGCCCAATTGCGGTTCTTGATGCTCTTGCCCATCAACGGCCAGAAATAGCGGGACGCGCAGTCGAAGTGACCTTGCATCCAACGCAGCCGTTGGCGCCAAGAAGCGCGCATCGTATGTGGCTT
The DNA here is from genome assembly GCF_042682745.1 of Tumebacillus lipolyticus. Taxonomy (NCBI): domain Bacteria; kingdom Bacillati; phylum Bacillota; class Bacilli; order Caryophanales; family Alicyclobacillaceae; genus Tumebacillus; species Tumebacillus lipolyticus. Next base: position 36,133 of record NZ_JBHUIO010000011.1, read on the forward strand.
CTCATCGAACACTTTCGCGTTGTGCGCCCAGGTCGGATAGATTCCACGCTCGACACAGCGAGCGGTAAACTCCACATCTTCTGTCAAGGAGTGAGCACCCCAGCCCATTTCCTTGAGCAAATCTGCGTCGATGCAGATCCCCGTACCGCCCAGCGCGTTCGCAAGCCCCAAGTTGTAGCGGGCAAACTGCCACGTGCGGTTGGCGATGCAGTAGGAGATCGCATAGGAAGCGGTGATCCAAGTGTCGTTCGGGTTCTTCGTGCCCAGGTACCCTTGGATGACCTTGTCGCCGTTCATCAGCTTCTCGTTCATGTGTACGAGAAAGTCTTTGGCTGCCAAGTTATCCGCATCGAACATGACGACCGCATCGTACTTCTTCTCCTGTTCCCACAGGCGTTCCAGCATCCATTCGATCGCATACCCTTTGCCGCGCTTCGTATCATCAAAGCGCTCAAATGCGAGCGCATTGGCGTTGCGAACGATCTCAGCCGTGTTATCCGTACAGTTGTCACAGATGACAAAAATATCATAGAGCTCTCTCGGATATTCCAACTGATGCAGGTTTTCGATCAAAGGCTCAATTACTTCCGCTTCATTATGCGCCGCGACGAAGATCGCAAACGACTTCTTCGGCGCATGAGTTATCGTATCTTTAGGCTTTCTGTAGCCGAAAAGGGATACGCCAACCTGATAAGCACTTAAAGCACCCGTCAAACCTTGAAGTGCAATAAATGCACCGTCCGCCAGAGTTCCTAATATGCTCATGTAAGTTTTCCCTCGCTTTTGATGGTTGCATCTCTCAACCATATTTTGATTGAGAAGATCAGTTTCTGTCAACTGCAATTGTTCTTCGAAAACACATGCTAACCTACTATAACAGATATGCCTTTGCAGGACAAGTATACGCAGATCATTATAATTTTCCTGACGCTCGCACCATACATTGTAGAAAGTTTGCTCTACTGAATGCGGAGGTGAGCGTCGCTTGCTCTCAGTTCAACATCTGCTTGAAACGCACTGGCAGCTCGCCGTCGAAAAGGTAATCCCAGTCGGCCCTGTCTGGAAGATCGAAGCTGTACAGGGTGACTTCTGCTTGAAGCGCGGCAAACGCAGCCTTTCGCGCCTGATGTTCGATCATCATGCGATCGAATATCTGTGGCGACAAGGATTCACCCGCACACCTCGGCTGATCCCCACCGTTCACGGCGAAGCGATCAATCGGACGGACGACGGCAACTTTTTCCTGACCCGCTGGGTAGGCCGTCCGCTCAACCCGCACGCAAAAGCGGAATGGCTCGCCGCAGCAGCTGTGCTTGGCGATTTTCATCAGCTGTCCAGCGGGCTCTCCCTCCCGCCGCAAAGCACTGCGGTCTTCTTTTCCAGCAGATGGACGCGCCGCTTTGCGGAGCGCACCGAAGAGCTGCAGCTTGCGCTTGCGACGCTTGAGCGACCACAAAACGCTTTTGAAGATGTGGTTCGCCGCGATGCTGCACAGATTCTGTCGCAAGCGAAGCGTGCGACCGACCTGCTGATGCGATCCGACTACGAGCGAATGGTGCAAAAGGTGCAGCGGATGCCTTCGCTGGTGCACGGCAACGTCAAGGGGGAGAACTTCGCGATCGACGCTCACGGTCAGGTCTCGCTGATCGACTTTGATGCGTTTCGGCTCGACGTTCCTGCGTCCGACCTTGTCAACCTATTTCAAAACGTGCTTCCCGGCTTGAACTGGTCACCAGAAGATGCGCTCGACATCTTGGCTGCCTACCACCGCGCACGCCCTGTCGCGCCAGCCGAGATCGAAGTGCTGCTCGCCCTGCTCAGCTTCCCTCATCAGGCGTATAAAGAACTACACAAATACAAGCAGCAAGCGGATCGCCCTTTGGAAAAGGCACTGCGCAAATGGCACCCTGCTGTGAACGAAATGTATCAGACTGATGAATTTTTGAAAAAATGGGCAATTCTCCTCGAAAAACGTGTACAATAGGTAGCAGATTGAACAAGACAAGCGAGGTATTGTACACATGCTGCATTCACTGCTCGAATGGCTCTCGAGCATCGCGACAGGGCTGATCGAAACTTTGGGGCACTGGGGTATCTTCTGGGGGATGTTGATTGAAAGCGCATGCATCCCGCTGCCGAGCGAAGTGATCATGCTCTACGGCGGTTTCAAAGCGGAAGAGGGCCTGCTTTCCTTCTGGCCTGTCGTCTGGGCTGGAGTCTTCGGCAATCTGGTCGGCTCTGTGCTCACCTATTGGATCGGTGCAAGCGGCGGTCGCGCCTTTTTGCTCAAGTATGGCAAGTATATCCTGATCAGCGAAAAACATATCGTCACCGCCGACCGCTGGTTCAGCAAGTATGGCGATTGGGCTGCGTTCTTCGGGCGCAACCTGCCGGTCATTCGCACGTTCATCTCATTGCCTGCCGGTATCGCCCAGATGAACTTCTGGAAGTTCACCATCTTCACCTTTATCGGTTGCATCCCCTGGAACTTGGCACTCACATGGTCCGGATTTAAACTGGGCGCCAACTGGGCGAGCATCGAACCGTACATCAAGCCGTTCTCCTACGGCATTTTGGCCCTGCTGATCCTCGCGATCCTCTGGTTTGTCTACAAAAGCTTGCGCACACGCATCGCACATTAATCCAAATGCAAAACCCGCGCCTGCCTCGATGGCAGTGCGCGGGTTTTTTTCTTCGTCTTTCTTCTAGGCGGCTGGCTTCGCGTCACCCGCACGCCCCACGTAGATGCGATAGAGCACAAAGGCGATGATGGTGAGCAAAATCCCGCCGAGATATGGGAAGTTGATCGAGAGCGCGAAGACGGCTCCCCCCAGCGGCGGCCCGACGATTCGGCCGAGCGACTCGAAGGAGGAGAGCAGACCTGTTGCCGCCCCCTGACCGACCTTCGTGCGCTTGCTGATCAGCGCGGAGACAGCAGGGCGGATCAGGCCGTTGCCGATCCCGAAGACAGACAGGAAGAGGGCAGCCGTCCAGAAGCTGTCGGTGAGCAGGATCAGTCCAAAGCCCACAGCGGAGACCACCAGGCCGAGTTGAATGACCAAGCTCTCCCCGCGCTTCTTGATCAGGCGACCGACCAGACCCCCTTGCACAAAAGCGCCAGCCAGACCCATGATCATGAAGATGTAGCCCAGATGCACCGTGTCCAGACCGGCTTTTTCTGCAGCGTAGTAGGCGAACGTGCCTTCCAGTGCAGCCAGCGAGAAGGAGACGAAGAACATCAACACGTACAGGATCGAAAGCGAGCCGGAAAACGCGCTCCAGCGAGACTCTTGCGCCCCGCCCTTTTTCAAGCGTCGCTCAGGCGGCAGCGACTCCTTGAGCACAAACGCGACGAAGAGGAACGTGATCGCCGACACGATGCCTGCGATCAAAAATGGCGTCGAGTAGCTTTCGGCTGAGAACACGCCGCCGATCGCCGGGCCAAAGATAAAGCCGAGCCCGACTGCCGCTCCGATCATCCCCATGCCCTTGCCGCGATTTTCTGGCGAGGTGATGTCCGCCACATACGCCATGACGGTCGGCATGTTCGCCGAGGAGAGGAAGCCGGCGAGGATGCGCGAGGCGAACAGCATCCAGAGCTGATCAGAAAACGCGAAGAGGAAGAACGACAGCGACAGACCGGAGATCCCGATCATGATGACCGGCTTGCGGCCGATGCGGTCGGAGATGCCTCCCCAGAACGGGGCGAACAGAAATTGCATCACCGAGTAGGAGGCCATCAGCAGACCCAGTTGAAACGGCGTCGCGCCCAACTGTTCCGCGAAGAACGGCATGACCGGGATGATGATGCCAAACCCGAGCATGACCAAGAACATGACTGCGAACAAAATGCCCAGCGCTTTCTTGTTCACCTTCTCTACACCCTTTCTTGCTCGTTACGATTAGCGTCCGCGACGGAGCGCTTTCGCTGCGAATGCGCCGAGGAACGCACCGATCAGCGCTAAGACGATATCGGTCAAAACTGGCGTTGACGTACCCCCGATCTCGATGATGGGTCCAACGTACAGTTTCAGCATATGACCGCCGACAAACATCAATCCCTGAGCCAAAATCACGCCAAACAGAATCGAAAACAGCTTGGGCGCTTTCAATAAAATCGTCGCGATCAGAGCGCAGACGATCGCAACGCCCCAAGTGAACAGCATAAACATTCCGGACACGACAGAAGCCTCCTTTTGATCTACACGACCGCTTGCTCAATATGTACTTCCCTATTGTAGACTACTTGCCCGCTCTCTGCCACTCAAACGAAAAGCCCGGTCGTCGAGGACCGGGCTTTCGGCGTGAGAAGATTATACCAAGCGCTTCCGAATCGCACCGGAGATCGTGTCGATCGCCATGACGACAAGGATGATCCCGATCAAGATCGCACCTACGCGATTCCAATCGTGCCCGATCAAAGCGAAGAGCAACGGCGTACCGATACCGCCGGCTCCTACCATCCCGAGGACGGAGGCAGCGCGGACGTTGATCTCAAACTTGTAGAGCGCATAGGACATAAACTCAGGCAACACTTGCGGCAGGACGGAGAACCATAGCGTCTGGATGCGGTTCGCACCACAGGCGTTCATCGCCTCCATCGGGCTTTCGTCCATGTTCTCGATCGCCTCAGAGTACAGTTTGCCGATCATCCCGATCGAGTGGAAACCGATCGCCAAAACCCCGGCAAACGGACCGGGACCTACGGCGACGATAAAGATGATCGCAACGATCAGCTCCGGCAGCGTCCGGATCACGTTGAGAATCCGCTTGCCCACCGAGGAGATCCAGCGATTCTTTTTGCTCATGTTCGTCGCAGCCAAGAAGCCGAACGGAATGGCGAGGGTCGCAGCGATCGTCGTCCCGAGCAGCGCGATCGCAATCGTCATGAACATGTTGTCGATAACGCCCTCATCTTCGGGGATGAACGACCACTCGACGTCGAAGATGTCCGAGATGATCCGACCTGCGACAGGCAAGCTCTCCTTGATCTTGCTCGTATCCAATTCGATGCCCGAAAAACACCAGGCGTACAAGAGGATGAAGAAGATCACATAGAGGGCGAGCTTAATCTTCTGAAAGAGTGTCTTTGGCGGCGCTGCCAATGGCTTGTTTTGTTGGCTCATATCAATTTCTCCCGAATTCTAGTAGAGATCGTGTCAATCAAGATCACGATGATCAAGGTGAACAGAATGATCGATGCGACATGCGTATATTGGTACATCGCAAGCGCCGTATTCAATACGAGACCGATCCCGCCAGCGCCGACAAGACCGAGAATCGCGGAAGCGCGCACACAAACTTCAAACGTATAGAAAACATAAGCGACAAACGCGGGGAGCGCTTGCGGCACGACGGCAAACCCGATGTATTGCAGCTTGTTCGCCCCGACTGCGGTCATCGCTTCCAGCGGGCCTGGATCGATCGTCTCGACAGACTCGTAGGTCATCTTGGTGATGATCCCGAAGGAGAACAGCGTGAGCGCCATGATGCCCGCGAACGGCCCCAAGCCTACGATCGCAACAAAGATACCTGCGAAGAGCAGTTCAGGAATCGTCCGGGTCACGTTGAGGATCGCTCGGGTGATCAGCACCACCTTGCGGCCAAAGATGTTGCTCGAAGCGAGCAAGATCATCGGAATGGAGAGCAAGGCGCCAAATGTCGTCCCGAGGATCGCCATCTGGATCGTCTCCAGCATCGGATCGAGAATTTCAATAAAATAGTTAAAGTCGGGTGGCCAGAGCTGCGCCATCATGTCCCCGATGTTCGGAAGTCCGTCGATCAGCTCTCCGATGTCACCTTTCACGCCCCGCCAAGAGACCACATAGAGAGCTGCGAGGATCAAAAATGCGATCGTATACTTCAGCTTCGATGGAGGCTTGATCTTTTTTTGCGCTTGGCTCATACCCCTTCCTCCGTGGTGCCAAGCAGTTCGTCCTTCTTGATCTTACGGCCGTAGATCTCGGAGAACACATCGTCTGTCGCCTGCTCGACCGGACCGTCAAACACGACCTTGCCGGCGCGAAGACCGATGATGCGAGTTCCGTATTCGCGAGCCAGATCCAAGAAGTGCAAGTTGACGACGGTGGTGATCCCGAGCTCGCGGTTGATGCGCTTCAGGTCGTCCATGACCTGACGAGTGGTCAGCGGGTCCAAAGAAGCGACCGGCTCGTCCGCCAAGATGATCTTCGCTTCCTGTGCCAATGCACGCGCGATCGAAACGCGTTGCTGCTGACCGCCAGACAGCTCATCCGCACGCGCATACGCTTTTTCGCGGATGTTGACCCGATCGAGCGCATCGAGAGCAAGCTCGACGTCGCGCTTCGGCCACAGCCCGAGCAGCGTGCGCATCGTGCCATGATAGCCGACGCGCCCAGAGAGGACGTTGCGAATGACGGAGACGCGCTTGACGAGGTTGAAGTTCTGGAAGATCATGCCGATATCGCGGCGGAAGTGACGCAGTTCTTGGCCCTTCGCCTTGGTGATCGACTTGCCGTCGATCAGGATCTCGCCATCGGTGATCTCATGCAAGCGGTTGATCGAGCGCAGCAGGGTCGACTTCCCTGCGCCAGAAAGCCCAACAATAATAACAAATTCACCCGGATGAATGGTCAGATTGATATTATCCAGGCCGACGGTCCCATTGGGATAAACTTTTCTCACTTGCTTAAATTCGATCATTCTCTTCCCAACTTTCATTTCGGTCTCATATTTTGACTAGTGGATACTTCATGCGAATGGACAGGTGTCTATACGGCAACAACGTTAGAGTGTATCCAGCGAAAGGCAAGTTCAATTGTATCGAAAAGCGCTTTCAAAAGAAAGACATACTTTGTATATTTTTTTCTCGATATGTGCGCAAATCAGATGTCTTACCTCTCGTTTGCGCTATAATAGAGCCTAGGAAAGGATGGGATGACCCAATGGATCTTTCACGCGTCAATCTGATCGTCTATGATTTGGACGGAACTCTCTATGAAGATACTCACCATTTCGACTATTACGCAAACGAGTTAAAGAAGCGTTTGCATCAAGATGTGCAGGGCAAGTTTCAGTCCGACTACGAGGCTGCGCTTCAGGATGAGCACCCGCTCCGCATCGGCCGTACATATGACAGCAATCGAGATCTGATCCTCGTGCAACTGAAGGGCGAGGTCACGCAGGCGTTCCACTGGGACGGCACCGAGCTTCCAGCTGATGAGGTGCGCAAGCTCTACCCGGAGCGAGTCACCGTCAACCTCGAAGATATGTTTTCGATCGGCGACATGTGGTGGGTACCCGGTTGCATGGCGCGCCACTACGGGCTGCAAGATGCGGGGACGAGCGAAGCGTTTCTCGCCACCCGCGAGTTTATGATGGGCCCCGATTTCCAGATGAACCGCATCCCAGGCCTGATCGAATCGATCGCCACCTCTCGCTCAGGCGGCGTGAAGCAGGTGCTCGTCACCAACTCGCCAGAGGTCGACTCGACCAAAATCTTGGAGAAGCTCGGCCTGCTCGACTCGTTCGACCTCAAAGTGTTTACCGCTCGCAAACCCTCGGGTACGAAAGCGGTGTTTGCACGCATCCACGAGCAGTTCGACCTGCCGTACGAAAACTTCCTCTCCGTCGGCGACAACTGGGTGAACGAAATCCTCCCCGCCCATGAGCTCGGCTGCCAGACGATCTACATCGATCCGCATGGCATCGGTCAGGGGCTTGAGTGCGACGCGCGCGTCACCTCGATGCAAGAAGCGCTCGCCTCGATTCGCGAGGCGGGAAAATAGTCGACACGCTACAAAAGGCACAGCTGCCGATCGGCAGCTGTGCCTTTTTTGGATGAAACGCTATCGTTTGAACTTGTCCGCATCATTTTGTAGTTCTTCTGCCAGCTCGGCCAGCCCGTTCGAGTTTTCGGCGATCGTGTGCACCATCGCGACCATCTCCTCGGTCGCAGCTGTCGTCTCCTCGACGCTCGCCACGATCTCAGATGCCATCTCTTTGACGGAGAACACAGCCTCAGCGCCCACTCCGGTGATCGCTTCCTGCTCGCTCGCGCCCTGACCGATGTCGACAACTTTGTTCTCCACCTCATCGATACGATGCAGGATTTCCGCAAAGGCTGCCCGCGTCGCATGCACAGCGTCCACGCCTTCTTCGAGGCGAAGATGCAAATGTCCGGTCGTATCGCACACATCGACCACGCTCTGCTTGATGCGCTCGACGAGCCGCTCGATCTCCTCGGTGGTGATGCGAGTCTGGTCGGACAGCTTGCCGACTTCGCTGGCAACGATCACAAATCCACGGCCGTTTTCCCCCGCTCGCGCCGCTTCGATCGACGCGTTCAGCGCGAGCATCCCCGTCTGTTTGGAGATCGCTTTGATCTGCTCCACCATGATGACGATCTCTTCTGCCACCGACTGCAGAGCGAGCACCTTGCGCTCGCTCTCCTGTGCGGACGACCTGATGATCCCCATCGTGCCGATCGAGCGATCGACCTCCTGATGCCCCTTGCCGGCCGCTTCTTTCATCTGGCCAGCTGCGAGAACGGTCGTCTGCGCGTGGTGAGAGATCGTCTGCGCCCGCTCAGACAGCGTGTGCAGTTGCGCTGCCGCCTCTTCCACCTGGGTGAACGAGCGGTCGACCAGCGACCGAATGTCTTCGGCAGAGGCGGCGATCAGCTGCAGGGAACTGCGCGCCTCCTCGGTCGATGCGGCAAACTCGCGGGAGTTTTCCGCGATTCGGTCGGAGCCTTCGTGCACGCCGGCGACCAGCTTGCGCAACCCCTCCGTCATCGCAGTAAACGCGCGGGTGATCTCGCCGATCTCATCTTTGCGATCGCTCTTCAGCGACGAGCGCTTGTCGTCCGACTGCGTGAGGTCGCCGGCAGCCACTCGCGCCATCTCCCCGCTGATGCGGCGCAGAGGACGCGATAGATTTTGATAGAACAGCCAGGAGAGCAATGCTCCGATGACGACCAGCAGGCCGATCGCCACCGAGCCGACCAACAGCAGGTTCGCGCGCACCTGTGCGCCCGTCGCCGAGACAGTTTCTGAGGCCAAGAAGCCGATCGGCTCGCCGAAGATGTCGACCAGCTTGTCGGCGCTCTCCGTGTGCTGACCAGACTTCGAGGCGGTCGAGGTGATCTGCGGCTGTTCGGTCGCACGCACTTCGGAGGCCAACAGCGGCGCTCGGCTCACATCGAACTCCTTGTTGGTCGAAACGACATTCTCCCCGTCAAAGACTGTGATGTCCGTCCGGTTGACACCGCGCACCGTCTCCAAAAAGTTTTCATTGACACTGCGGGTAAAGATCAGCACTCCGTTTGTCGGAGCGGTGCCCTCCTCGTTGGTGATCTTCGATAACGAGACCATCTGCAAGCCGCGCTCCGTTCGGATCAGGCCGATCATCCCCATCTCTTTGCCCATCTGCTCGACCATCTTCGGCAATTGCGCATCGAGGAAGAACGGTTGGTGCTCCCGCTTGATGATCAGATCACCCTCAAGATCGGTGATGTAGACAGAGGAGAGCGTCCCGACCACATCGAGCACCGAGAGCACGCTCTCTTCAAGAAACGCGCGGTTCCTCTCGGCGATCGCCTTATGATGTTCAGCCCAGAAGGCATTGTTCTTCACGCTCGACGCTAACTGTTCACCAACATAGTCGAACATCTGGTGGGCCGCTTGCAAATTGCTTGCCCCGCGCTCCGACTCGATGTCGTTCAAACTCGATTGAAGATCTTGATAAAACCACAGGCCCGCTGCGGAGAGCGGGACAAAAAGCAGGATAAAAATAGTGAGCAATATTTTAGTAGTGATTGAACTCCCCATTCTGGACTCCCCCTCGCCCATGACTTTAGACCCAAGGATAGTATTTCTACACCTGCCACCTTTTACCTCCCTTAAATCTGACAAAGAGGAGAATTCAGAATGGAGTTTTCACTATTTTAAGATGCGCTCATGGATCAGGTAGGCGACGCCATCCTCATCATTGCTTCTCGTCGTCCAATCGGCCGCTCGCTTCAGCTCTTCCACACCTTGCGCCATCGCGACGCCAAGACCTGCATACTCGATCATCTCCATGTCGTTCAAGTTGTCACCGACCGCGACCACCTCTTCGGCGGCGATGCCGAACTGTTTGGCCAGATGATCGATGCCAGCTGCCTTGCTCGACGCGTGATCGAACATCTCCAAGAACGTATACCCTGGGAAATCATAGGTCGAGACGAACATGCTAAACTTGTGATCGTCGATCTTCTTCAGGTCTTCGATCAACGGATTGACCTTTTCCGGCCGATCGATCAGGAGCACTTTCAACGGGTCGATTCCGGTCAGCTGCCGGAAATCTTCCACCTGCCGCGAGATGCTCGGGTCGCGATTGACAAACAGATAGGCTGCGTCAAACCCAGGGTCGCGATCATAGTAGGTGTCGATGCCTTCGAACGTGTGGACGAAGATGCTCGACCACAGTCCGTGACCGGCGATCACGTCTAAGATCTTGTGCGCCGTATCCACCGGAAGCGGACGGTGCAACAGCGTCTCTTTCTTCAGCGGGTCGACGATCACCGTTCCGTTCCCGAGGATGACCGGGACGTTCAAGCCCAACTCCTCGACCAGCGGGAGCACGCCCCGTAGGTTGCGCCCGGTCGCAAGCGTCACGATCACCCCTTCCGCATGAAGTTTGCGCACCGCGCTTTTAACTCCTTCTGTCAGGCGACCTTGCGAGTTGAGCAAAGTGCCGTCGATATCAGATACGATCATCTTGTAGTTCATGCTGCCGTTCCCCTCTCTAATCTCTCAGCGCATCCAGCCAGCCGCGAATCGGCTTGTAGTTTCCTTCCCCGCGCAAAACCTCTTTCGGGCAGAAGATGCGAAATTTTGATTCGGGCACCAGCGACCGCACCAGGGCGGAATGCTTGGAGATGTCGTCCAGTTGGCGCCCCTGCTCATCGATCAGGTTGATGCCCTGCATGTACATGTGGTATCCGTCTGTCGTCGCCGTTTGAAACGACAGGTAATAGTCCGGATCGACGCCGTGCGAGCGGAACATCTCCGCGATCGTCTCGCGCTCCACCTCTTTGAGCGCCCGCGTATCGACCGACCCGAACAGGCGGCGGTTGGTCAGACGGTCGGCAAGATCGCGCAAGATCGGGTCCTGCGCCCGCATCCAGCGCTGCAGCGTATAGGTCATCACGCTCTCGTCCAGTTCGAGATATTCCTTGACGGTGATCTCTTCGCCGGAGAAGAACGGCTTCAGCTCATCCGGCAAAAACAGATCCTCGTTTCGCTCCCACAGCTTTTGGGCGCGGGAGACCACATGGCGCAACAGCACATCGCTGCCGACCGTCACCGGATGCAAGTACACCTGCGAATACATAAAATAGCGGGCTAGGATGTATTGCTCCACCGTCTTCATGCCCGACTTTTTCACCACCACATCATCGCCGTGCGGGCGCATGATGCGGATCAGTCGCTCCAGTTCGAACGTCCCATAGGTCACGCCCGTGTTCAGCGCATCGCGAAGCAGATAATCCATCCGATCCACATCGAGCTGAGAAGAGATCAGCTTGACGACCAGCGGATATTTGCTCTTTTTGGCGATCACGCTGGCAACATCTAAGGCGAACGCATCATCGACTCGCTTCAGAATGTCATTCACTTCCGGGTCCTCGATCAGAATGCGCTGCGTCCACGTCTCATGATGAAAGGGAAAGACGCTTTCGATCGTATGGGAAAACGGACCGTGTCCGATATCGTGAAGCAGAGCGGCGCACAGGGCGAGCATTCGAACCCGCTCATCGCCCGGCCAACCGAAATTGCGATCAAAATGGGACAGCACCTTGCGCATCGTCTCATACGTCCCGAGCGAGTGGGTAAACCGGCTGTGCTCCGCACCGTGAAACGTCAAAAAGGATGTGCCCAACTGCCTGATGCGGCGCAAGCGCTGAAACGCTCGCGTGTTGATCAGATCCCAGATCAGGCGGTCTTTCACATAGATGTAATCATGCACCGGATCTTTAAAAACCTTCTCTTTGTCGACCCATTCGACCATAAAATCCTCCCGTAAACTTGTCTGTCCTTCAGGAGAAGGATATCATATCTCTTTGAAAATCACATAACCTACAAGGAGTCTTTTCTGACAGGCATGGTTTTTTTCACTAATCTTTTCTATAATAATCATGGATCAAGACAAAACTACTTGCGTTCAAAGGGGTACTAAGAACGATGAATAAACACGACCGACTGACGTATCTGTTTGATCGATTGACAGAAGAGCAGCAACAGGACCTGCTCAACCTGATGGAAATGTGGAACAACATGCCGCGCCCGGCAGAAGGCGCGGGGGAGACGACGCTCAATCCGGCGCTCGAAGAGACGCTCGGCCGCGAATGGATGTGTCTGAACGCCTTGAAGAAGGTGGTGGCGACACATTTCCAACCGCGCTTAGAGCTCGGCTATGTCGCCTTCCACCCGTATCTCGACTCCGTCTCCAACGCCAAGTCTCGCCAAGCAGCCAAGACGATGTACACGCTCGAAGCCGCCTATGAGCTGAAGCGCATCTTCGAAGCGGAGCCCGACTCCGAGCTGTTCACCGGAGAGGTGGCCGACACGCTGCACTCCCTTTTGCATGCCAACGAGGAGGCGGACCGCTAAGCGGAGCGGTTTGATCGCGCTGACCGCTTTACACCACCTGATTACGACCCGATCGGAGGAGATCACATGGTAGAGATCGCCGTTGGCGTTCCAGCACCAGATTTCACACTGCCGGCAAGCGACGGAAATCATGTTCGACTGAGCGATTTCCGGGGAAAAAACGTTGTGCTCTACTTTTATCCAAAGGATATGACGCCAGGATGTACCCAACAGGCGTGCGATTTTCGCGATGCACACGCGCCCTTCGAACAGGTCGACGCGGTCATCCTGGGCATTTCGCCCGACCCGATCAAGCGACATGAGAAGTTTATCGAAAAGCATCAGCTGCCGTTTCTGCTGCTCGCCGACGAGCATCATGAAATCTGTGAGCTCTACGGGGTATGGAAAGAAAAGAGCATGTACGGCAAAAAGTTTTGGGGCGTTGAGCGCACCACCTTTCTGATCGACAAAGAGGGGAACATCGCGCAGATCTACGCCAAAGTGAAAGTCAAAGGCCATGTCGAAGCGGTGCTCCGCGATGTGACAAGCAGCTGATCGCAGATGATGAAGCATTCCTCATTCAAAAGGTACAGACATCCTCTTCAGGAGGGCGACAGAAGTTGCCCTCCGCACACCTTTCGACTCCTACGACATCACTCACACCTGAACGCGTTTTTCAAATGCAAAAGATAATCGGCAACAAGGGCGTCCGCTCGCTGTTTGCAAAAGCGATCCAACGAATATCGATTCCTGCCGGTGGCTATGTCGATACGATCATCACAGACTTGCCTGATATCCTGAACCAAACAGCTCCCTCCAAGTTCTCATTCACAAAGTTTCCTCCACACACAGATAAACATTGCGCCAGTTGGACGACACCACCTCAAGGTGCTTTCTCGACAATCTCACCAGCCTGCTCGACGAGCAATCGGTGACGATAGGGTGAGATCGCAAAAGACTGCGCGATCTGGTATCCTTTTCCTAAACAGAGACTTCCTAAACAGAGATCGATCAGATAAAAGGAGCGGACGTATGCTTTCCTTCGTGTTGAAACACCGCTATTCATTGATCAACTTTGCGCTGTGGGCGCTGTTCTTCTCGCTGGTCTATCTCGGACTGCGCTTCGCCCTGCCCTTTGTATTACCGTTGATCTTCGGCATCCTGATCACCATTCTGATGGAGCCGGTGGTCAAGCTGCTGCTCAAGGTCAAGCTGCCGCGCTGGATCGCTTCGCTGACCACCTTGATCCTCTTCTTCGGCGGAGGCGCCACCCTTTTGCTCCTGCTCGGCGCCAAGCTGATGATCGAGCTCGCCCACTTTAAAGATCGCGTGCCCGAGATGACGAAAGGCTTGGTTGGAAAAGGGTCAGATCTGCTGCATGAGGCGGTCGCCTTCTACGGCTCGCTGTCCCCGGAGATGAGCGAAAAGGTGCGGGAGAACCTCGGCAAGCTAGGCGAAGTTCTCGGCAAGATCGGCAAGGACGTATCCGACTGGGTGCTCAACGTGCTCGGCCAAGTCCCGAGCGCTGTGACGATCTTTTTGCTCTCCCTGCTGATCTCCTACTTTCTGTCCAAAGACTTTCCGCTCTGGCAGAGCCGCCTGTTCGGGCTGATCCATCCGAGCGTTCGTCAAAAAGGGGATGTCGTGCTCGACGACCTCGGCAAAGCGACGTTCGGCTATGTGCGCGCGCAGGCGATCCTGATCTCGATCACCTTCTGCCAAGTGCTGGTCGGACTGCTGATCCTCGGTGTGGACTATGCGTTCTCGCTGTCGGTGCTCGCCGCCTTTCTCGACATCTTGCCACTGCTCGGGACAGGCACGCTGTTCATTCCCTGGGCGATCTACATGTTCGTCACCGGCCATGTGAAGCTGGCTGTCGGCCTCTTGATCGTCTATGGCCTGATCGTCGCCGTGCGTCAGCTGCTGGAGCCGAAAATTCTCGCACAATCGATCGGCCTCGATCCGCTGGTCACGCTGGTCGTCATGTATGCCGGCTATCAGGCGATCGGATTCCTCGGCGTTTTGCTGGCGCCGTTTTTGATCATCACCTTCAAGTCCTTGCAAAAAGTGCGCGCCTTCGATTTTCTGATCGTCGATAAAATAGCAGACAAGAAGTGAGGAACATAGCCATATAGTAGCAATAGACAACCCGTCCAGAAGGGAGACCTCGATGAACCCTTACCTGAAAGCTCTCTGGATACTCCTGTTGATCGCAGCCGGCTATTTCATTCTGCCTCACAGCTTTCCCATCCTTGCCGCCCTGATCACCGCCGTCGTCTTAGAGCCGCTCGTCAAGCTGTTGCAACGCCTCTTCAAGATGAAGCGAATCTACGCGGTGATCGTCTCCTTCACCAGCTTTTTGTTGCTGTTTGGCGGTCTGTTGTTTTTCATCACCACGCGAATCGTCATCGAAGTGGTCGAGCTGTCCCGCTGGCTTCCCGGCTTCGTGCTCAATCTGGCCGACCCGATGCGAGAGTGGGCCAACAACATTCAGGCCTACTTCTCCTCGCTGCCGCCCGGATCGGTGCAAAATTTGCAGAGCACGTTGACCAAGACGATCGACTCCTTGAACGATCTGACGCTCTACCTGCTCAACGGGCTGGTCGGCCTGATCGGCTCGCTGCCCAACCTGATGGTGATCGCCGTCGTCTACATCATGGCGCTCTTCCTCTTCTCGCTCGACCTGCCAGCGCTGGTGCGCAGTTTTCTCGATCTGTTCGAGGAAAAAACACAGGCCAAAGTGCGCTTGGTGTTGAACAACCTCAACCGCGCGATCATCGGCTTTTTGCAGGCACAGGTGCTGATCTCCTTTCTCACCTATGACCTCGTGCTGGTCGGCCTGTGGATTCTCGGCGTCAAATATGCGCTCGCCATCGCTCTGATCATCGTGATCGTCGATGTGCTTCCCGTGTTTGGCACAGGCATTGTGATCGTGCCGTGGGCGCTGTACGCCTTCGCGACAGGCAACAGCTCGCTTGCGATCGGCCTGTTGGTCCTCTATCTGGTCATCCTCATCTTCCGGCGCATCATCGAGCCGAAGATCCTCGGCAACTCGCTCGGCATCTCTGCGCTCGCCACGCTGATCTCCATGTATCTCGGCTTCATGGTGCTCGGCTTCATCGGCTTGATCGTCGGCCCCACGCTGATCATCCTCTATCAAGCGCTTCGAGACGCCGGATTTTTCAAGATTCACATCCGGCTCTAATCTTTCTTTAAACGAGTGTTCGCTTGCTCTCCCCCCGTGATTTGTGATAATTTGAACGAAGGGAAGGAGCAGATGAACCTATGAAAAAAGCACTGTCTTCACTGCTGGTGGCCGCTCTTTGCGTAACTGCCCTCACCGGTTGCGGTGACAAACAAGCTGAGAACAACGGATCGACCGATAAACCGAAAACGGAAGTGCCCAAGCTGAACGAAGGGGAGAAGAACCCCCAAGGACAAGATCAGAACGAAGCCGAGAATGGCGAGGATAAAGTTCCAGAATCAACAGACGAGTCGCATCTGGAGATCAAGGAAGCGTTTGGCCTCTCCGGCTACCGCGCGATCTCGACTCGTCACCTGACCGGGATCGCCCTCGGCAAGCTGGAGCTGCCGATCGACGATCAGTTGCGCCTCACGCTGGCGAAAGCGATCAGCCTCGGCATTTCCGGGATCGAATGGCAACCGGAAGACGCACCGCCCGGCATCTTCTTGAGCACCGATGCTACCGAGTTTGCGATCGGCACCAAGCGCAAGAACGGCGAGCTCGTCCTCGATCGGTACAAGCTGGAAGGACAGGATTGGAAGAAGACCGGACGTGAGACCAAGCCGGGCAAATAACCGCCCGATGACACAGAAACACCCCCTCAGACAGCAGGGGGTGTTTCGCTTTTTCTACCAGTTCCGAACAGATGGGACGCCTGACGCTGACCCGCCCAGTAGAAGAGAGTGCCGATCTGCGCCACCACGGCGACGATCACAAACAATGTCTGCGCGCCCGAGCCGGACAGCGCGATCGCGCCGAGCGACGGACCGATCGAAGTGCCCAAATATTTAAAGTTCTGTGTGCCAAAATAGGCACCGCGCATCCCCTCGGGAGCCAGCCGATCGAGCAGGACGCTTCCGGCTGGAAAGCACAACACCTCGCCGAGCGTGAAGATCACCATCGCGATGATCATCATCGTCCAACCGTCCGCGACGGCGAATCCGAGAAAGCCGAACGCATAGAGCAGATTGCCAATCCAGATGTTTTGCAGCGGGGTCCGCCGTTCCGCCCAGGCGGAGAGCGGCATCTGCAGCAAGACGATCAGCACCGCGTTTATGGTAAGCAAGATGCCATAGAGCGTCACCCCCGCTTCGAACTGAAAGCCGACGTGCTGCGCCAGATTGGTGGTGATCTGGGAGTAGCAGAGCGTGCCCATGATGCTGCCGAGGATGAACAGCAGGAGCGCTTTGTCACCCCATACCGTCCAGAGCGCCTTGCGAAACGTCACGACCTCCTTTCGTTCCCCCTCCGCTTGCACCACTTCAAATCGAGTCAACAACACCTGCATCATCACGGCAAACCCGAGAAAGACAGCACCGGTGAGCAGAAAGGCGGACGCGCCTGCCGACATGCCGAGCGCAGCCCCGATCAGCGGTCCGACGCCCCAACCGAAATTGTTAAACGTATAGCGCAGTGAAAACACTCTGTATCGCTGCTCAGGTGTGGTCATATCGCTGAGCATCGCCTGGCCGACCGGCTCATAAAAGGCGCGACACAACCCTTGAAGGGCGGTCAGGGCGATAAACATCCAGAGCTCGGTGGCGAACGCATAGCAGGTGAAGACGGCCGTCCACAGGTACAGTGCGCTCATCATAATTTTTTTGCGGCCGAAACGATCGGATAGAGTCCCCCCGATAAAACCGCCGATCATCTCACAGAACATGCCGAGTCCGATCGTGATCCCGATCAAAGTCGGGCTGAGGTCGAGCTGCCGCGAAAGATAGAGCGCCAGAAACGGCATGCTCATCGAGGAAGCGACCCGGGCCATCATCGTGCCGAACAGGATGGAATGAACGATCGGATGATAATTGCGAAAATATGCTTGTAAGCGATTCATGATAGCTACCTCCTCGCAACTGCTTGATCTGTATGGTACTCCACATTCGGCAGTTTGTGTTATAGAATATTGATAGCAACCAATTCAAATATTCTATAACACGAGGCGCAAATGAATCTGGAAAACTTGGAAATGTTTCTGATGATCTCTCGCTTTGGCTCGATCAACAAGACGGCCGAGACGTTGTTTTTGGCGCAATCGACCGTCACACACCGCTTGAAGCAGCTGGAAAAACAGCTGGGAGTCACCCTGTTTGTCCGCACGGCGAACGGAGTTTCGTTGACCGCCGAAGGAAAAGGGTTCGTTCCAGTCGCCACCAGCATCGTCGAACAGATTCGCACCTTCACGCAAAATACAGCCCTGCTCAAACCGCTGACGATCGCTGCGGGCAAAGCGTTCGCCTCCTACGAACTTCCCCGCTTGCTCGGGCAGTACCGCAAAAACCATCCCGCTCTTCGCTGCTATGTGAAATCGACCTTGTACGAGGAGTCGATCACCGCGCTGCTCACCGGAGCGGCCGATATGGCGTTGCTCGGCAACGAAGTCTACCATCCACAGCTGTTGCAGATCGACCTGCCGAGCGACCGCATCGTGCTGATCGTAGCGCCCGAGCACCGTTGGGCCTCCGGTTTTAGCGGGTTTTCCGACTGGGGCGCCCAAGAGATGATCGTGTTTGGCGATGCGTCCGCACCCTTCCGCCAGCGCGTCGACCGCTTTTTGGTCGAGCGGGGCGTGTTTCCCAATGTGATCATGGAGCTCGATTCGTTCGGATCGGTCAAGCAGATGGTGATGCAAAACCTCGGCGTCGCGATGCTCCCCGAGCGGGTCATCCGCGAGGAGGTCGAGAGCGGACAGCTGATCGCACACGATCTTGCTGAGGGGACGCTCACCCGTCCGACGCTGATCGCCTATCCGAAACACAAACAGCAAGATCGCGACTTTCAATCCTTTCTCTCCTGGATCGTCGCCAACTATTGACCTGCTTCCCAACGAAGCAGGTCTTTTTGTTTGCCTTCTTATCCCTATCCATGACTGAGAAACAATTTCATGTAAGAAAAATACACATTATAAAATATCTCTAAATTGTAATTTTGTTTATTGACAGAAATATGAGATTCATGATAGTCTTGCATTAAGAATTATATATACTATGTTACTAGTTATTAGGAGGTTAAATCGAATGTTCAAAAAGATGTTGGCTTCAATCGCTCTTTCCGTAACTGTAATGGCTGCTGCTGTAGCAGTTCCGGGCATGGTTGCTCCGCAAACTGCGGAAGCTGCTTTCTCTGCACCGCTGTTTAAGCAAAACGCTTCTCCGTGGGGAACCGCGCTGATGGGCGGCGGCGACACGATGACGAAATCCGGTTGCACCGTGTCTTCTGTCGCGATGGCACTCCGCCACAAAGGCATCACCATCAGCGGCTCTGCTGCTGATCCGGGCACCCTGAACACCTGGCTGAAGAGCAATGGCGGCTACTCGGGCAACCTGCTCGTATGGGGCGCTGTACCGAAGCTCTCCAGCAAAATCACCTTCGACGGCCGCTACACTTCCGGCACCAGCCTGTCTGCAGCTACCCTGCGCTCCTACCTGGACGGCGGCAACAAAGCGATCATCGCAAACGTTCGCTCCGGCGCACACTGGGTACTGCTGACCAACCACAACGGCGGCACCGTGTTCAACGTAAACGACCCGGGCTACAGCACGACCACTCACAACTACTCCGACTTTGTCGGCTACGGTGTATACACCATCAACTAATCACGATCTCGTTGCGCGCACCGCTCAGGTACCGCAGCGAAACGCCAAGAAGACCACCCATTCGGGTGGTCTTCTTGCGCGTCAAGCTATCGTCGAAACTGATTGAGCAGCGCGGACATCTGCTCTTGGCTCAGCTGCAGGTTCTCTTTGACCGTACCATGCTCGGTCGCCCCGAGCACCACCTCATGAAAGGCGGGACGATCTTCTCGATAGATGATTCCGGTGCAGACGCCTTGCGCTTCATGCACGCGACGCATCGCTTCGTATTTGTCAGCTCGGTCATAGTCGAGCTGATCGAAATTCACAATCTGCTCCTTGAACCATTCGTACGTGTTCACCCGATTGAACGTGACGCAGGGCGAGAAGATGTTGACCAAGGAAAAACCTTTGTGTTGCATCGCTTCGAACAGGATTTGGGTCATCTGCTTCAGATCGCCAGAAAACGCTTGGGCGACGAACGACGCCCCTGCGGTCAACGCCAGTTCGATCGGTTTGATCGGCTCTTCGGCAACGCCGGCCGGAGTGGTTTTCGTCTTGAAGCCCTTTTTGGAAGTCGGGGAAGATTGACCGGTGGTCAGCCCATAGATGTGGTTGTCCATCACCACATAGGTGATGTCCACATTGCGGCGGCAGGCGTGAATGAAATGCCCCATGCCGATCCCATACCCATCCCCATCGCCGCCCGCTGCGATCACGGTCAGCTCCTGATTGGCCATCTTGATCCCCTGAGCGGTCGGCAGCGATCTTCCGTGGAGGGAGTGAAAACCATAGGAGCCAAAGTGTTGCGATATTTTGCCCGAGCAGCCGATCCCCGAGACGCAGCAGACGTTCTCCGGCTCTAAGCCCATCTTGACGCAAGCCTGTTGCAGTGAAGCCAACACGGTAAAATCACCGCAGCCTGGGCACCATGTCGCTTTTTCATATCGAAAATCTGCTAAGGTAGCCATGATCTGATCACCCCTTCACAAACGACACAATCTCGCCCACAGTAAACGGATTGCCATCATATTTTGTCAGCGTTTCTGTCTTGTCATGATAGCCGAGCTGCTGGTGCAACAGCGCGGTCAGCTGGCCGGTGAAATTGTTATCGATGACGACCACCCGCTTGGCGGCTGCCATGCGCCCGTCGACCGCCTCCGCCGGAAATGGCATCAGACAGCGCAATTGCAGGTGACCGATCGACATTCCCTCCAAGCTGTGAATCGCCTCTTCGATCTGCGCGTGTGTGGAGCCGAAGCCGATCAGCAGCACCTCTGGCGAATCCGCCCCGCTGTAATCCACGCCCCAGTCGTTCACTTCCCGCCGCAACGGCTCCAGCTTCCGAAAGCGCTTCTGCATCTGCGCGATGCGCATCGGCACATCTTCAATCTCCAGGCCGGTTTCCTCATGCTCGTTGGTCAGCGCGCAGTAGCGACCATTGGTCATGCCGGGGAACGAGCGCGGTGAGATGCCATCTTCGGTCAGCGCATAGCGCTTAAACGCACCCTTTTCCAGCGCATCGAGCTGCTCTTGCTTGACCAACGCACCGCGATCGATCTGAAAGCGAGCGAGGTCGAGATCAGAAAAGGTCATCTTGTTCATCCCGATCAGCAGATCGCTCAACACGATGACAGGACACTGGTACTTTTCTGCCAGATTGAACGCATGAAACGTCTGGTAAAAACAGTCTCGGATCGATGTCGGTGCCAGCACGATGCGCGGAATCTCACCATGCGACCCGTAGAGCGCTTCGTTCAGATCGGACTGCTCCGTCTTGGTCGGCAGGCCGGTCGACGGCCCGCCGCGCTGTACGTCGACGATGACCAACGGCGTCTCCGAGATCCCCGCCATGCCGAGCGCTTCCATCATCAGCGAAAGGCCCGGTCCAGAAGTTGAGGTCATCGAGCGCACGCCGGCATAGTTGGCACCGATCGCCATGATGCAAGCGGCGATCTCATCTTCCGCCTGCAACACCTTGCCGCCAAAATCTTTCATGTTGGCCAACAGCCAATACATGATCTCCGTCGCCGGGGTGATCGGATAGGCGGCCAGGATGCGACATCCGCCGAGTAAAGCGCCCAGACCGATGCACTCGTTGCCGCTCATCAGCAAGTTTGGCGTTGCCGGCTTGGTCGCCGGCGATACCGGACGCTGGACATGCGGATAGTTTTCCTTCAGATAGTCGTACCCTTTGTTAAAAGCGGTCTTGTTCAGCTCGACCAGCTCCGCACCTTTTTTGCCAAACTGCATCTCGATCACTTCATAAAAGTGATTGGGCTCGATGCCGAGCACATAGGACGAGGCGCCAGCAGCCACCATGTTTTTGATGATCACATTGCCGAGATCTTTCGCCATCTGCGACATCGGCACCGAGCAGATCTGCAGCCCTTCGCGCTTCGAGCTGCTTTCAAACTTCGCGTCGTACAGGATCACGCCGCCTGCGATCAGCTCATCCTCGTTTTCGTCGATCGTCGTCTGGTCAAACGCGATCAGAATATCGAGCGTGTCGCCATGATAATCGACCTGTTTCGCGTTGTCAGCTCTGATCTTGTAATTGGTATGGCCGCCTTTGACCAGCGACATGAAATGGCGGTAGGCAAATATGTAATATCCCATCCGGGTGAGGACTGTCGCCAAGATCTCGCCAGTCGAGTCAATCCCTTCGCCTTGTGCACCGCCCACCTTCCAGGTGAATTGATCGGTCATAACTGTCACCTCGTAGTCCATTCTTGTGGAGCCTGTTCTGACGGTAGTATGTCCAACTTCTGCTCCCTGATGCTAAGCAGCGGCACTACCGCGAACAGCAGGATGATCACCGCCGCCACCACGCCCGAATCGTTGACCAGAAAGGCGGCGCTCGCCGTGACCAGCTGGACTTTCGCGTTGTGCAGCAAAAAGGGAGTCTGCATCCCGCGCATCCGCCAGACCAACAGCGTGATCATGATCAACAGCAACAGCTTGCCCCAAGCGGAAACGCGCAACAGGTGCAAGTTGAGCTCCACCTTGCGCAGGGCGATCTGCGACAGCTCCCCATAGTTGCCAGTCAGCAGGAGCGATGCTGCGCGGCCGATGTGCGTCTGCTCTCCTCCGAGGTTAAGAAAAAAGAGCAACACCGCTCCTCCCAGTCCGGCCGCACCGAGCCACAGCCAGTGGCGAGCGGTCAGCTTCACCTTGCTCCGCGCCAGCAGCACATATGCTGCTCCGACAGCTGCTGCGATCGCTCCGCCGGCGTTCGTGCCGAAAGCGGGCACTGCAAACAGGTAGACGATGGCGAGAAACAGGAGTGTGGTGATCAGCTTTTCCTTAGCTGGACGCAGCTTGAACAGAACGCTCTGCAACAGGAGCGCCGCGCCGAGCAGGATGCCCATGTACTCGTTGCCGATGCCGTAATAGCGCGCCCCGACGACCGGATCGTAGGAAAACAACGACCGTTTCATCAACGGCGCACCAAGCAGCATGTCGCCCAAGATCATGACGACGAACAGCCCTGCGATCACCCCCAAGCGCACCACGCGGTCGCGCAGGAACTGCAGCGCCCCCCATCCGACCAGCGCGAGCAGGAGGGAATCGAGCACCACCTGCTGTTTTGTCAGCGGCTCGAAGAGCGGTACGCACAGCCAGATCAGCGGGAAGAGCAGCAGGAATTCGGCGAGCGGGGCCAGCCAGAACAGCCATGCCTGTCGAAAAACGGTTCCGATCAGCAGCAGCGCCGCCACCCCGATCCAGACGTTCAGCCACGGCTTGACGAGCAGACTTCGAGCGCCCCCTTGCAACAGCATCTTCTCGATCATGCTCCCCCCCACCGCGCTCTTCATCTCGTCTGGCGAGGTGGTGGTCGAGGCAGGCTGTCCCAGAAACGGGTAGCGCGCCGGATCGCCGCCGAGCGCGCGCACCACAGTCGGAGCGAGATCGTAGTTGGCGATCAACCCGGCTCGCTTCGTCGTGCTCGACGTGAGCAGGCTGCCCGGTGCAACATCGCCACCTGCGAGGAAGACAGGCGTTAACTGTGAGGTTTCCGGCAGCGGGGATACGTCGGGCGAGATCACGAGCAGCGTCAAGTTCGCTCCGACATGGGGCAACAGCTTCCCGACCAACCGATCCGCTTCGGCGATCGTCTGCTGGTAGATTCGCTCGACCTGTGCGTCTGTCAGCATGTCTTTCACCTGTTGCAACCGCCCCATGTCACCCGTTTCCAGCACGATCAGATCGGAGCTGTCTTTGAGCTGCAAAAATTTTTGATAAAGCCCGTCCAGATCGCTGCGCACCCCAAAGGGCCGCGTCCGATCGACGAGCGGCGGGACTTGCAGGCTGCCGCTGTCCACCGTGCCGCGCTCATCCATGGCGATCAGCGCAGCGGGGCGATCGATCTGACTGCCGAAGTCGGCGTTGCCGAGCAGCGCAGTTCTGCCGCCCAGATCGTGCACAGCGCTTCCCAGCAGCCCAGGCAGGACGCGATATTTCACCTCCGCCATCGCAGACTTGATCTGCGGCAATTGCGGCACCACCACTTCGCTTTCCGGCGTGCGACCGAGATGGCGCACATACAGTTCATGCCCGGTGACCGGAAGCATCTCTTCGCGAACCTGTTCATCAGCGCCGTAGGCGAGCACGCGAGCGAGCGGGGCGCTCGCCTTCGCGCCCGCACCGATCGTCAGGTAGGAGTTCGCCTCCGACTTCGCGCCCAGCGTGTTGTGGTTCATCACCCCGACAGCTCCGATCGCTCGCATCTGCGCGAGGTTGGGCAGCTCATCCCCGATCATCGCTCGATGCGACAGGCCGTTGATCACCACCACGACCACCTTGTGATCCAGCGCGGCCGATGACTGTTCAGGCGCAAAACAGGGCAGCAGCAACAGCGCGATCAGCAGCCAGATCACCCTCATAGGAGCACACCTTGCCGCTTGGCGATCACTTCACGGTATTCGCGTAGTGTCGCTTCGATCATCGCCCGTTTGGAAAAGTGCAGCTCCGCTCGCCGTCTGCCTGCCGCGCCGAGCTGCGCGCGCCGATCTGCATTTTGCAAGAGCGACCGAATCGCATCTGCCAGCTCCTCCGCCGACCGCGGTCGAACCAAAAGCCCCGTCTCGCCGTGCACGACCACCTCGGGCAGGCCACCCACATCGCTTGCGATCACCGGGCAACCTGCCAGCATCGCTTCGATCGGCACGATTCCCAAGCCCTCCGCATAGGACGGTTGGACGACAACATCGACCGCCGAGAACAGCCGACCGGCCTGGGGCACATCGCCGAGAAAGCGCACGCGGGCAAGGCCGATCTTTCCCGCCTGCTGCTGATAGTGGGACAGCATCGGGCCATCTCCGATCAGCACCAGCTCCGCATCGCAGCCGCCGGTGAGCAAGAGGGCAAACGCTTCGATCAGCGTGGCGATCCCCTTCTCCTCGACCATCCTGCCGATCGCGCCGATCACCAACCGGTCTGCTCCTTCGCAGCCGAGAATCTGGCGAGCATGCTCGCGCGACATCATCGGCACAGGGTCGACCCCGTTGTGAATCGTCACCGCACGCCAAGCGGGCCCGCGATGCTGCATTTGCACGTCGCGGGCCAACCGATGCGAGACGGTGATCACTCGGTCCGTCTCCACCGCAAGCAGACGCTCCACCCGATCGAGCACTCGTTTGACCATCCCCCCCTGTGGCAGCACCTGATTGTGCACCGTATAGATGACCGGTGGGCGGATCGAAAGTCGGGACAAGGCGAGCCGACCGACCAACCCCGCTTTCGCTCCGTGCAGATGCACCAGCTGGAAGCTCTGCTCGCGCATCAGTTGAACCAGTTGGCGGATCGCCCGCACATCTTTGCGCAGCTGAACGCCATCGACCAGCTCCAGCGGCAGACAGGGCACACCGCTCAACTCCGCTTCCCTGCGCAGCTCAGGTGGGCAGGCCACCGTCACGCGCACCCCCGCTTCCACGAGGCCTGCGATCAGATCGAGCACGTGCCGACGCATGCCTCCCTGCATCGGACGCAACACCTGTAGCACATGAAACTCTCCCACGCGCACTCACCTCCACTCTTCCTCCCATGCTGTCCAATTTGCACGACAAAAAACCACCTGCCTACGCGGTAGACAGGTGGTCGCTGGTGATCGTTTCAACTATTTGAGCACATACAGCTTTACGTTCTGCATGCCAAACTGATTGAGCTGCGCTTGGGTGCCTTCGATGTAGATGTCGATGCGGTTCCCCTTGATCGCGCCGCCGGTGTCTTCAGCGGTGGCAACAAAGCCGCCAGCCGGAAGCAACGGCGTGTTGTACCCGGTCACATACACTTTCGTGCCGAGCGGGATCACCTTCGGATCGACCGCGATCACGCCCGGGCGAACTTTCGTTCCCGAGTACGTATAGCCGCCCCATTCGGACATCACATTGGCCGGACCGTATGCGGTCGCCGTCATGTTGATCGCCTTGCTGTACGCCATGCCCGCGACGGTCGGAGCGACAGGTTGCGGCTTCGGCTTGGCGACAGGCGCCTGCGCTGCCGGGGTCGGGATCGCCGGCTTCGTGACAGGCTGCACCGTAACTTTCGGCTTGCCGGTCATGCCAGCCGGAATGATGATCGTCTCACCCGCATAGAGCAGATCGCTCTGCATGCTGTTGATCTTTTGGATCTGTTCGACTGTCGTTTCGTATCGTTCGGCAAGATAGCCGAGTTGATCGCCAGTTGTCACTTTGTAAGGAAAGGAAATGTGTAGCTTTTGACCTGCATAGATCAGGTCGGAGTCCAATTGGTTGACCGCTTTCCAAGTCTGAACGGACGTTCCGTATTGGGAAGCCAGCTCGGACAGCGTCTGCCCCTTTTGCACGATCACTCCATCGGTGATCCCGGCCGCTTCCGCCTGCACGACCGTCACGGTCAACATGCTGACAGCGACGAGCGCTGCTGTAGCGAAGCGTTTCAGAGAGTTCACTTTCTTCTTCATCATCTTTCAAACACTCCTTCCATCGCCTGCGGAGTTAGCTGACGGGTTCGGGTGAAGGAAGTTACCCGCTCGCACCGTTGCGAGTTCACCCCAGTTGTGGTTCCTCCGCTCCTCATCAGATTTGAGGATTCGGCCTGTCTTGTGGTCGAGTGCAAGTGTAGCGCAGATGATGCATCCTTTTCACTAGCAGTTTGCTGGAAATAGAATGGAAGAATATGCAGATGTTTGCTCGATCCCGCGCGGGGACAGCGATGCGCGCGACCCAATTTCGCAACAAGAAAAAGTTCCCTTCCGAAGAAGAGAACTTTTTATGCAGGGCAGCCTGTCCAATTTTGCGTTATTTTAACACCTTGATCCACTCGATGTTCGGATCGTCCGGCCCTTGCACTGGAAGGCCCGCCTTCACATTTTCAAGGATGTACTCGATGTTGTCCTGCGTGATCACTTCACCAGGCATGATGATCGGGATGCCGGGCGGATAGACCATGACCGACTCTGCCATGATGCGACCTGCCGCCTCGCGCAGCGGCACCACCTCGGTCCGCTTGTTGTAGAAAGCATCGCGGGGAGACACGGCCAACAGCGGCATCGACGGAATGCGCACCTCTGGGAGCTCTTGCTTTTCTTGCAGCTGGAAGCGTGCGGCGATCTGGCGCAGCGCATCGAGCAGCGCTTCGACCGTCTCTTCCGTATCGCCAAACGTGACGATGCAGAGGATGTTGTACAGGTCTGACATCTCCACCTCGATATTAAAATCGGTGCGGAGAATCTTCTCGATCTCCCAACCTGTGACGCCGAGCTCCTTGACGGTGATGTTCAGCTTCAGCGGGTCGTGGGCGAACGTGGCAGACGTCTGCAAAATCTCTTCGCCGAAGCAGTACATGCCGGGGATCTCTTCATTGATCGTCCGGCGCGCGCCTTGAGCGAGGCGGATCACCTTGTCGATCAGCTCATGTCCGTGCACCGCCATGTTCTTGCGCGCCACATCGAGCGATGCGAGCAACAGATAGGAAGTCGAGGTCGTGTGCAACATCGACAGCACCGCCTGCACGTGCGCCGGCGAGACGAACCCTTCGCGAACGTTCAAGACGGAGCTTTGCGTCATCGATCCACCGAGCTTGTGCACCGAAGTCGCCGCCATGTCTGCGCCCGCCTGCATCGCCGAGAGCGGCAGTTGCTCATGAAACTGGAACAGCACGCCGTGCGCTTCGTCCACGATGACCGGAACGCCGCGCTGATGGCTGAGCTCGACGATCGACTTCAAGTCGCAGGAGATGCCAAAATAGGTCGGATTGATCAGCAGAACGCCTTTCGCATCCGGGTGGGCGTCGAGGGTGACGCGCACCGTGTCGACCGAGATGCCGTGCATGATGCCGATGTTCGAATCCACCTCTGGATGCATGAACACCGGATGTGCGCCGGAGAGGATGATCGCCGCCATGATCGACTTGTGCGCGTTGCGCGGCACGAGGATCTTCTCGCCGGGGCCGACGACCGACATGATCATCGTCATGATCGCACCTGACGTGCCTTGCACAGAGAAAAAGGTGTGGTCAGCGCCAAAGGCCTGGGCTGCCAGCTCTTGCGCTTCTTTGATAATTCCTTTTGGCGAATGCAGATCGTCCAAAGGTGCAATGTTGATCAAATCTATGGACAAAGCGTTCGGGCCAATGAACTCGCTGAATTCGCTCGGCATGCCGAAACCTTTTTTATGTGCGGGAATGTGGAACTGAATCGGGTTCCGGCTCGCGTGCTCGACGAGCTTCGTAAACAGTGGAGTTTTATTTTGCATCGCGATCAATCCCTTTCGTTTAGAAAGATAACGAATGCAATTATAGCACGCTTTTTCTGTGATTGCATTGCCGATTTTGTATAACAATAAATCTTTTTGCATAGCATATGTTCGCAATTCGAAACGTTTGTGACAGATCCGATTCTCAACCTTTCAATCAGGCTGAAACCTGACAAATGAGCGAGCTGTTCAGCTTGGTTTCGATCGACTGCTCGCACCTGCACGATCAAGCTTCCCAACCTGCGCGAACCGCCGTCACAGCGTCAAAACCAACGCAAAAATCAACCGCATGCCCTCGCACCAATCTTTACGATCCGCAATAGAATAGAAAGAGAACGGACAGCTCACAAACGATAGATCGATCCGGAGCGTTCGACCGCTCGCTCGGCGAGCAAAGTCAGAAATTTGGCAGAAGATTGACTTTCTGCCGATTCCGCAATACAATCGAAGCGCATAACAAATATGGAACCCACTCCCGTTAGGTGAGGCTCCATGGCAAACATAGGCCACTGCCCGGAAACGTCGAAAGACGCCAATGGGTAGAACAGGTTCTGCCGGCTTAAGGCTTAACTTAATGTGGCTGAGTGCAATTGCTCTACGTTGCCATGTGCTAAAACTCAACAAGGGGAAGTTGTATTTGGTGTTGTTTTGTATGGCGCCAATAGCTTTCCCTTGCCCGGGAAAGCTTTTTTTGTTGCCCTCGCACTTAATCGTTGAGGAAAGGAGGTGACGCGCTTTCGACACCCTGATCGGCAGTTATGAGACGAGCGAAGAGGACAGTTTGCAGAAAGGGGAGCGCAGAAGCGCGCCACCTTTCACTCGACAATTAAGAAGAAGGTGATCATCGTGATTCAAGTTTTCCAAACGGACAAAGACGGCAAATTGATCAAGACGGAGCAGATGGAGAAAGGATGTTGGATTCACCTGATGAATCCGACCGAAGAGGAGAAGAAGCGAGTTGTCGCCGAGCTGAGCATCGATCTGGATTTTCTGCACGATGCGCTCGATGAGGAAGAGCGGGCGCGGATCGAAAAGGATGAGGAGCAGGTGATGCTGTTTGTCGAACTGCCTTACATCTCCAAGACGGAAGCGAACGAAGAGATGTTCTCGACCGTGCCGCTGGGCATTTTGATCAAAGGGGACTACCTGCTGACCGTCTGCCTCAAAGAGACGCCGGTGCTCAACGACTTTTTTCAAGGCAAGATCAAAAACTTCTTCACGCACATGCGAACTCGATTCGTCCTGCAGATTCTGTTTTTGACAGCCACCTACTATCTGAACTACTTGAAACGAATTCATCGCAAAACGGAGCTCGTCGAGCACCAGCTGCGAGTGTCGATGAAAAACAACGAGCTCTTCTCCATGTTGGAGCTGGAGAAAAGCCTCGTCTACTTTACCACCGCCTTGCAGACGAACAAACTGCTGATGGAAAAGCTGTCCTACGGCAACTACCTGAAGATGTATGAGGAAGACAAAGAGCTGCTCGACGAAGTGATGATCGAAACCAAGCAGGCGATCAAGATGTCAGAAGTGTACAGCTCGATCTTGAGCTCGATGATGAACGCGTTCGCATCGGTGATCTCGAACAACGTCAACCATGTTGTCAAGCTGTTGACTGCGATCACGATCGTCATCGCGATTCCCACGATGGTCGCCAGCATCTACGGCATGAACGTGCAGCTGCCCATCCAAGAGAATGCGCACGCCTTTTCGATCATCATGCTCATGTCGGTCATTCTTTCCATCGCGACGACGCTGATCTTCTGGAAAAAGAAATACTTCTAGGAATCGGTCACCTGCGATCAGCTCTTTCTCGTGATCGTCGTCCGGTCAAACTCGACCGAACTTCAATATTCAACTCATCCGTATATTTATGCATATTATGCAAAAAGTGACAGCTGCTGCCTTACCGTTCGGGGAAGCTCTGCTGTCTCGATCTTATACAGTGCTGCCCCATTTCGAGCAGATCGAAGGTCGCACATCCCCTCTGCGCAGTTCCCAAGAGGCGGTGTGCGACCTTTTGCTGTTCAGGTCAGCAAGTGTTCGAAACGAGGAGACACTTCGAAAAAAAACCGCCAGGACGGCGGTTTTTTGCATCGTTACACAAGCTGTGCTTTCACTTCATCTGGCGTGTTCGCCCAGAGATCGGCGCGCAGGTTTTCGAGGAAATGCGCAAGCTTCCCCTTCTGCTCCCCGCTCAGGTTGGACAGGTCCACCTTGCCCTTCATCGCGCGGTCCATCTGATTGACCAGCGGTGCCATCGGCTTGTAGCCGACCTTCAACTCTTTGTTGATCACGATCTGCGCCGCTGTGATGCCGGAGAAACCTCGCCCTTGCTCATAGGTCTTCAGCGTGACCCACACGATCGAGACCGGCTGTCCATCCGGCACTTGGTCAGCCGAGCTGGCACCGCGAAAATCGATCCCGCGCTCCACGCGGCTCTTGCCATGAATCGCCCCTTGATCGACAAAGATCTCCTCGCCATCGATCAGCACGGCGGAGAGGGTCGCCAACTCATCTGGTGTTCCGTGTCTATCTCGTCCTGTCAGGTTCAATTCCACTTGCGATCATCTCCTTGTGAAAAGGTCTTCAGAGTGAAAAGGTCTTCAGAGTGAAAAGGTCTTCAAAATATTGTATCTGTTTTCGTCCGAAAAAACTACCGCTTCAAGCGCTCTGCGAACTCCGGTCTGGCTCCACCACTTTCCACCGCACCCAGATCAGGTTGAGCAGGTAGAGCAGACAGGTGAGCCCGAGCATCACCCGAATTCCGAACACGGCCGATCCAAGACCTCCGAACAGCGGGCCGGCAAACGAGCCGAGCAGCATCGCCGAGGCGGAAAATCCATAGACCCTGCCCCGGTGCTCTTTCGGTGTGAGCCGGCCGACCATCGCGTTTGCGGTCGGCATGATGCCGCCGATGAACAGCCCGAGACCGAAGCGAGCCGCGATGAACACCCAGATGTTCGGCGCGAGCGCTTGCGGCAGGTACATCAGCGCCGCCCCGATCATGCTGATCGTCAACACTTTGCGATAGCCGATCTTGTCGCTGCGCTTCCCGAGAAAAGGAGATGCGATCAGGTCGGCCAGCCCTGTCGCCGCCGTCGCGAACCCGGCGATGATCCCCAGATACTCAAGCCCGGTCAACTCCTTCATATAGACGGGAAGCACCGGCAGGACGCTCATCACCGAAAACTGGGCCAAAAACAGGACGAGAAACAGCGTCCGCACGCCCTTCAGCTCTTTGACTGCGCGAAACTGCTCGATGATCGACCCCTTTTTCTGCGCCCCTTTTTGCGGCGGCTCGAATCGCTCCTTCACAAAGAAGAAGGTGACCAGCGAGGCGAGCAGCGCGAACCCGCCCGTCACAAAGAAGGCGACGCGGTAATTGTGGAACAGATCGACCAGCACCCCGCCGACGAGCGGCCCGATCAGGCTGCCGAACATGCCGGCAGATGCGAGCCAGCCGAGCGCATAGCCGAGCCGCTCCTCTGGGATCACCGTCGCGACCAGCGCATTGGCGGCGGCGCTAAACCCGCTGAAGATCCCTTGGATCGTCCGCGTGATCAGCAGGTGCCATACATTTTGCGCAAAGCCCATCAACAACATGAAAAAAGAGATCGCAAACGTCGTCCGCATCACCATCAGCTTGCGCCCCTTGCGGTCTCCGATCGCCCCCCAGATCGGGGAGACGATCGCGGCGATCAAAAAATTGCAGGAGGAGATCACCCCTGCCCAGATCGCGACCGTATCCCAATTCTCAACACCCAGCTCGTTTATGTATAAGGCCAAAAAAGGACCGCTGGAGGTGAACGCCATCATCATCAGGCTCTGGACGATCGCCATGATCCACAAGGTCCGCCGCCACGAATATCCGGCTTCCTCGCTTCCGTTTTCCATTCCCACAGCTCGCTTCCCCCTCCCCCGTTTTTTTCTATTATACGAAACTTTCTGAATTATTTCGACTCCCGAAGATAATAAAAAGGGCAGGAACATCTCCTGCCCTTCTGCCTGCTCGCCGCGATGTGCTTAAAGCGCTCGATCGCGGCGAAATGCACTATAGCATCTTTTCCAAAAACTGCTTCGCCCGCTCGCTGCTGGGCGCTGAGAAAAATTCGCTCGGCGTTTTGTCCTCCAAAAGCCGCCCCTGATCGAGAAACAGAATGCGGTCGGCCACCTCGCGAGCAAATCCCATCTCATGGGTGACGATCGCCATCGTGATCCCCGTGTGTGCCAGCGACTTCATCACATCGAGCACCTCTTTGACCATCTCCGGGTCGAGCGCCGAGGTCGGCTCGTCGAACAGCAGCGCCTCCGGCTCCATCGCCAGCGACCTGGCGATCGCCACGCGCTGCTTTTGTCCGCCAGATAGCTTGGTCGGGTAGACGTCCGCTTTCTCCGCCAGCCCCACGCGCTTCAGCAGCTCCATCGCCGACGCTTTCGCCCGCTCTTTCGCCACCCCTTTGACCTTGATCGGTGCATAGGTCATGTTCTCCAGCACCGTCATGTGCGGAAAGAGGTGAAAGTGCTGAAAGACCATGCCGACATTTTGTCTGATCGTCATGATGTCTGTTTCTTTGGCGGTGATGTCCTGGCCATCGATGTAAATCTTGCCCGCAGTCGGCACTTCCAACAGATTCAAACAACGGAGGAAGGTCGATTTCCCCGATCCGGAAGGACCGATGATCGCCACGACCTCCCCTTTTTTGATCTCTGTGGAGATGTCTTTTAGCACATCCAACTTGCCAAACGATTTATACAGTTTCTCCACCTTAATCACTGCGTCGCAACCTCCTCTCCAACAGGCGCGCGCCGAAGGTCAAAGCCATGACCAGCACGTAGTAGATGATCCCCGCGACGATCAGCGGTTCGAAGTACACATATTTTTCTGCGCCGACGATCGTGGCGCGCCGCAGGACATCTGCCGCTCCGATCGTCGAGACCAGCGCCGACTCTTTGAGCAAAGCGATGCTCTCATTGACCAGCGCGGGCAGGATGTTTTTCAGCGCTTGGGGCAAGATGATGTCGATCATCATCCGGCGATATGGCACGCCGAGCGCCATCGCCGCCTCGCGCTGCCCTTTGTCCACCGCCAAGATCCCCGCGCGAATCGTCTCCGAGATGTAGGCGGCCGAGTTGAGCGAGAAGGCGAGCACGCCCGCTTCGAGCGCTGTGATCTGATATCCGGTCAACTGCGGGGTGGCAAAATAGACGATCGTCAACTGCAAGATCAGCGGCGTGCCGCGAAAGATCGACGTATAGGCGATGCCGAACCATTTGAGCGGTTTGACGCTGGAGATTTTAAATAGAGATAAGACCGTCCCCCAGATAAAGCCGAGCAGTGCTGAGAGGAGCGTATATTGCAATGTGACCTTGATCCCTTCGAGAATATAAGGGATCGAGGGCACGATGCGATCAAAATTCAGTTCCATGCCCTTGTCACCGCCCGAGTTTTATTTCGCTTCAAACCACTTTTTGATCAGCTCTTCGATCTTGCCGCTGTCTTTCAGCTCTTTGAGCGCTTTGTTGAAGTCGGCCGTCAGCTTGGAGTTTTTCGGGAAGGCGATCGCCGAGCCCGCCTCTTCCGTCTTCGGGATGGCGTTAAACTCCAGATCTTTATTCGCCTCGATAAACCCTTTGGCGACCGTGTCCTCGATGATCGCCGCATCGACGCGACCCGCTTTCACCTCTTGGATGATCTCGCCCGTCTTGTTCAGCGGCACGATGTTCAAACCTTTCATCTCTTTGGCTGCCGTCTCTTGGATCGATCCGAGCTGCACGGCCACCTTTTTGCCGCTGAGATCATCTGCCAGCTTCAGGTTGCTTCCTTTTTTGGCGACGATCGTGTTTTTCGCTTCGAAATACACATCGGAGAAGTCGACGCTCTGCTTGCGCTCCGCAGTCGGCGTCATGCCGGCCATCACGAAGTCGACAGTGCCCGCTTGCAGGGCAGGAACCAGCCCGTTAAAGTCCATATCTTTCACTTCGACCGAGTAGCCGAGCTTGTCGGCGATCGCTTTGGCGATCTCGATGTCAAAGCCGACCACTTCGCCACCTTTTGCCGTATCGTGGTATTCATAGGGTGGATAGTCTGCAGACGTGCCGAGGGTGATTTTCTTGCCGGCCTCGCCGCCCGCGTTGTTACCTGCATTGTTGTCAGTGCCGCAGCCGACGGCGCCCAGTGCGAGCACAGCTGTCAGTGCGAATGTGCAAAGAGCTTTTAATTTTTTCATCGTGGTGACCTCCCAGATTTCCTAGTCTGTGTTTACTATGCGTTAGAAACATCCGTTTCATGAACGTTGCCGACAGGTGTACAGATCGAATAATGATTTGTATCATACACCCGATCAGTATATTTATGCAATACTACAAATATATATAAAACTTTTCTGATAGTTTGCTTGCGGGTATGATAAGACAAAAGAGCATGTAGAAAGAGGGAATGTGAGGATGGAAACCAACTGGACGTCCTATTTTTCAGGACAGATCGAGGAAATCTTGACCCTGTTGCAGCACGATGTGGAGTTGGAGACGCCGAGTGATCAGAAAGAGCGGATCGACCGCCTCGGCGCGGTGATCGCCGAGCGGTTTGCAGCGCTTGGCTGTGCGGTTGACAAGATCGAGCAGCCGGTGCAAGGAGATCAGCTGCGCATCTCATACGGTGAGGGAGCGGAGCAGATCTTGGTGCTCGGACATTTTGACACGGTCAAAGAGGTCGGGACGCTGGCGCAAGAGCCGTGGCGGATCGAGGATGGCAAAGCGTACGGGCCTGGCGTGTACGACATGAAATCGGGCATCCTGTTCGCCTATTTCGCGCTGAAGGCGATGGTGGAACACGGGCTCAAGCCGAGCAAGCGCTTGGTGTTCTTCTGGAACACCGACGAGGAGATCGGCAGTCCGTCCGGGTCGGCTCCGATCTTCGAAGAGGCGAAGAAAAGTGCGTTGGCGCTGGTGGTCGAGCCAAGCTATGGTGCAGGCGACCTGAAGACATCGCGCAAGGGCGGCGGTGTGTTTACCGTGCGGGCGGAAGGCAAGGCCGCCCACGCTGGCAACGAGCATGCGATCGGCATCAACGCGATCGAGGAGCTCGCCCACCAGATCTTGACCATTCAAAGCTGGACCGACTACGACCTCGGCACGACGCTGTCTGTCGGCAAGATCGTCGGCGGTACCACCTTTAACGTCGTCCCCCAACAGGCGGAGATGGTCGTCGATGTACGGGTGCAGACGGCAGCCGAGTCGGAGCGGGTGACCAAGCTGTTCGCCGAGCTCACGCCGGTGCTCTCTGGCGCTCAGCTGCATGTCAGCGGCGAGATCGACAAGTTTCCGATGGAGCGCACAGCAGACACGGAGCGCCTGTTCCGCCACGCGCAGGAGCAAGCGCGCTTGGAAGGGTTGGCGCTCGGCGAGAAGGGCGTCGGCGGCGTGAGCGACGGGAACGTGGCTGCGCTGGCCGGCATCCCGATCCTCGATGGGCTCGGACCTGTCGGCGATGGAGCGCACGCCTCGCATGAACACATCGCGATCGAAGAGATCCCGAGGCGCATCGCGCTGCTCCTGCGGCTGCTCACAACGCTGTAACCAACCGCGTGCACGTATCCCCTCAAGCAAAAGAGCAGCCTAGGCCGGCTGCTCTTTTGCTGTCTTTCGCCCGTTTTGCAGTTTTGATTTCGACTGTGAGGTGCCGAGATA
Source organism: Tumebacillus lipolyticus (assembly GCF_042682745.1). Lineage (NCBI taxonomy): Bacteria > Bacillati > Bacillota > Bacilli > Caryophanales > Alicyclobacillaceae > Tumebacillus > Tumebacillus lipolyticus. Next base: position 71,984 of record NZ_JBHUIO010000011.1, read on the forward strand.
GATCGCGAAAAAGGCGAGCACAAACCCAAATCCGTGCACCCAAGTGATCGTCTCGTTGAGCAGCAGGACGGAGAAGACCAAGCTCATGATCGGCATGCCGTTCAAAAACATCGCCGTTCGTCCCGCCCCGATGACGCGAATGCCCGAGTTCCACCAGATCGCGCCCAGCGCTGTCGACACCCAGCCGGAGAAGATCAGCACGCCCCACACGAACCAGTCGGAGGAGAGCACCACGCTCTGTCCGCTGATCAGATGGTCGCCCGTCGTCGTAAGCGCCAGCAGCACGGTGGCGAGCACATGGCTATATCCGGTCACGACGAGAACGGGCGTCTTCTCCGTCGCCTTTTTGATAAACAGGCCGCTGACCACGTAGGCCAACATCGACACAAAGATCAGCAGCTCTCCTTTGCCAAAGGAGATCGAAGCGGTCCGCTCCTATGAATCGCCGAAGATGACCAGCATCACCCCGAGGAATCCGAGGCCGACGCCGCACAGCTTGCGCGCCGAAAGCGGCTCGCGCAACACAGCATAGGCGAGCAGCGAGGTCGCCAGCGGGTTCAACCCCAAGATCAGCGAGGAGGTGGACGCATCTGTCGTCTGCACGCCTGCGCTCAGCGTGATCTGATGCAAGAAAATGCCGCTCAGGGCGATCCCTGCGATGTACAGCCATTCCCGCAACGACAGCTTGACCCACCCGTACGACTTGGCGACAAACACCGCCAACAGCAGCGCTGCCGCCCCGATGCGATAGGTCGCAAGCTCAAGCGGTGGAAAAAAGCCTGATAGGTACTTGACCATCACAACGTTCAAGCCCCAGAGGATCACGACAAACAATAGCAAGGACTTGGCTTTTCTCTCCTGTTCCACAAGAACACGCTCCCACTACAGATAATTCGATTTCCGAAACGTTTACTTAACGAACGTATTATAGCGCAAGGAAGGAAGGCTGTCATTGGATGGTGTTGGATGCTGGGCAGCAAAAAGGCCCAAAACATTTCGTTTTGGGCCGTAGATTATGAAAATTTAGGTTGATAAGGCCCGACGGTGACAGCTGTCATCTTCTCCAGATCGAGCACCTCATGGGCGAGGCGCAGCGCCTCTTCCACGCTGACCGCTTCCAGCTCCGCCAAATCCTGTTCGTACGGACGATAGGTGGCAAACAGCAGTTCATCATCGATCAGCTTGTGCACTTTGTTGCCCAGCTGATCACTGCTCATCAGCAAGCTCGATTTGAGCATCGCCTTGGAGCGGAACAGCTCATCAGGCGTGATCTCCGCCTTCAGCTTGCAGATCTCCGAACTGATCTCCGCGATCACGCGATCCGTTTCGGACGGCTGACATCCTGCGTAGATCATATAAGTTCCCACATGCGGCCACCCGGAGTAGCTTCCGTCCACCTGATAGACGAGACCGAGCTCATTGCGCAAGCGCTGAAACAGCCGCGACCACGAATCGCCGCCCAAGATCGTCATCGCCACATCGAATGCAGGCAGGTCGCGGCGAGTGACCTCAGGCGCGCGAAAGCCGAGAAACACCTGCTCCTGCTCGCAATCTTCCGCTCGGTGCAATCGATCGATCTGCGAGAGCGATAGATCGGGCAGCGCTGCACGTCTGCGCGCGATGGTGCCAAAATGTTTGGCGATCACCTCGACCACCTGCTCATGCTCCACATTTCCCACCACGCCGACGATCAGGTTGTCCGGCGTGTAGTGCTGCTGGGCGAACTCGACAACATGGCGGCGCGTCAGCAGGTCGATCGACTCTGGCGTGCCGATCGTCGGGTGGGCAAACTCCCCGAGCAGCGCATGGTAGGCGAGGTCTTCGCCCCAAGCGGAAGGGTCGTCCTGGATCATCTTCCACTCTTCCTGAATCACATCTTTTTCCTTGTCAAACTCCTCGGCAGGCACATGAAAGCCGGCGATCACGCTTGCGAAGACGTCGAGGCCTTGCAGGACGGTCTCCGCCGGACCGTCCAGCTCATAGGTGGTCGATTCAAAGCCTGTGGAAGCGTTGGTCGAGCAACCGAGCCGTGCGATCTCATTGCCGAACGCCACCTGATCGAGCGCCTCCGTACCTTTGAACACCATGTGCTCCAAGACGTGGGCGATTCCTTCGAACTTGTGCGACTCATGGCCGGAGCCAACGCCAAAGCGCAGGTGTGCGACCGCACCGCGCAGATATGGAGTTTTTTCCGTCAGGATCTTCAGCCCATTGGGTAACACTGTCTTCCGAATCAATTTGCTAGCACGCTCCTATCCGAGCACCTTTTCAAACTCTGCTTCTTTAAAGCCGAACGTCGCTCGATCTCCGCGCACGAAGATCGGGCGTTTGATCAACATGCCGTCAGATGCCAACAGTTCGAGCATCTCCTCTTCGCTCATCTCTTTCAGCTTGTCCTTCAGCCCGAGCTCTCTGTATTTTTGACCGCTGGTGTTGAACAGCTTTTTGATCTCCAGGCCGCTCTTCACCAAAAAGGTGCGCAGCTCTTCCTTCGTCGGAGGATGCTCGACGATGTGACGATCGACAAACTCAACCCCGCGCGACTCCAGCCATTTTTTCGCATTGCGGCACGTACCGCACTTCGGATATTGAAGAAAAAGGGACTCTGCCATGATCGGTCTCCTCCTTATATACCTTATGTATCGGACTCACAATGCCCCCAATGTATCACGTTTGTCCTCTTTTGTCTAAATGAACGTAAGGCACACAACAGTTTTTTATGCGAAAACGGGGTATGCTGGTAACAAGAACCAACCTTACGGAAAAGAGGATGATGAGCATGTATCAAGAACCGACCCGTGAACAGTTGAAACAGTGGCTTGAAGAAGCGAAGATCATCGCCGTCGTCGGCCTTTCGGATAAGCCGGAGCGCACTTCCTATATGATCGCGGAGACGATGCAAAATCGCGGCTATCGCACGATTCCGGTCAACCCGATGGTCGAAGAGGTGCTCGGCGAGACGTCCTATCCGACGATCGACGATGTGCCGGAGAAGATCGATCTGGTCAACGTCTTCCGCAGAAGCGAAGAGCTGTACAGCGTCGTTGAGGCGGCGATTCAAGCAGGCTGCAAGCGCATCTGGGCACAGTCTGGCGTCTATGATGAGAAAGCGGCCGAGCTGGCCAAGCAAAACGGCGTGGAGATCGTGATGGATCAATGCATCGCGGTCGCGCACACCCAGTTGGTAGGAGGACAATTCTGATGGCGAAGCTCGATTTCTACTTTGACTATGCCTGCCCTTGGTGCTACATGGCGAGCTATACGGTTCGCGAGCTGAGCGCCGAAGGGGTGACGATCGACTATCATGTCTGGAAGATGCCAGAAGCGGCAACGCCGCCGCCCAAGCCTGAAGGATATTATGAAGCGGCGACCGCCAAGCTGCGCGAACTGCGCACAGAGCTGAACATCCCGCTTTCCAATCCGGTGCAATCGGAGACGATCCCCGCGCTGATCGCCACCAAAGCGGCCGAAAGCTTGGGACATGCGGAAGCGTATGTGAAAGCGGTCTTCCACGCACACTGGGGCAACAAGCAGGACATCTCCAGCGAAGAGCTGTTGGTGCAGATCGCCGAGGAGATCGGTCTGGACGGCGCATCCTTTCAAAAGTTGCTTCACGAAGAGGCGGCAAAAGGCGCGTACGATGCGGATCTGCAACTGGCGGCTGAGCAAAATATCGACACGATTCCTTCCTATTTGAATGGCGGCGATCGCCTGTTGGTTCATCACTTTGAAGATATGCCGACCTTGGATCGGCTGCGCCAACTGGCAAATAACAAATAACCGTTTGACTGGGGGACGTTTTGAGTCAAAACGTCCCTCTTGTCAACTTACGCGCAGCCATTTGCACTCCGTTTGAAAGCTTGACATTATTCTGGCAAGTTGTAAACTTGAAATATGAACGGCACTACAAAACTAAATTTTTCCAGCACTCGAACTGCGAGATGCTGGTTTCGTCGTGTCGCGTAGGGGAATTTAGAGGGAAAGGAATACAAAAATTATATGGATACTTTGCGTTATGTTCAGCAGTTTGGCCGCTCGAAACGGGATAACCTGAAACCCAGTTTGTTAAGCAAGTACCATGTTGGTTCGATGATTGAAGTCTATCCGTTTCGCATTATGGACTTCGGCTGCTTTGCCTCCACCTCAGATGGGTTGAGCGGATTGATTCACAACAGCGAAATGTCCTCTGTGATGCAGACCAACTTGCAGGAGATGATCGACAAGCAAGTGCCGATCACCGCCCGCATCAATAAATTTGATCGCCGCACCGGAGAGATCGCCTTTTCACTGGAAAACAAACAGAAAGCTTCTTCGCACATCGAATCTGCGCGATCGACCGATCAAGAATCAATTGAAGTCAGCGCATCCCCCCTGTCAGAAGAGACAGAAGTCGTTCTTACAGCCGAGCCCTTGGATCTGGCGGATGACCTCCAACCTCACCAATTCAAAATCAACCAACCTGTCCATCCCGAACCCCCGATTCAAAAGTCGATTACAACCGATCTCTCCGCTCGCTTAGATCAGGAGACGTCAGACATACAAAAATTCCTAGAAGGCGTATTGAAGCAAGAACTGTCATCCGCAGCTCGCAAGATGTTGCGCGACCTGTTGCAAGAAACGTCCACCTTCCGTTTCACCTATGCGATGCAGACTGCGGTCGATTCGTTCGAACCCGATGTGGGCATCCAGCTGATGACTTCGATCGAACGCACCTTGCGCGAAAAATCATAACATAAGCATTGTTGAAAAAAGAGCTGTCCATCTCATCGAGCGCCTTGCGATCAGCTCCTCCATTCGAAGATCCCGCTTTCGAATAAACAACCCCCAACTCCACGCAGAGCGTGGGTTTGGGGGTTGTGTCGTTCCTCACTTCATCAGTTTGAGCCGCGAACCGAGCAGGTCGTCGATCATCTTCAGCTTCGGATCGTGGGTAAAATCATGCCCTTCGCCAAAATAGTGGCGGTACAGCTCCTGGGCACGCTTGTAGTCCTTTTTGACATAGAGCGAAAAAATTTCCTCCAGCTTCACTTCGTTGGAAAGCGCGATCTGTTTGTTCAGCTCGTGCGCCTCGCGGATCTCCCGTCGAAATTGATCCATCTGCAAATCGAGCTCATGAGCGCTGTCTGCCGCCTTGCGCAGTTCGGCCCGCATATCATCGGGAAGCTTTTGATCATATTTATAGCGCAGTTCGTGCTCGTTGGTCGCCCAAAAGTTCATTGCGAGCGTGCGCAGTTGAATTTCACAAAATACCTCTTTTTTCGCCGCACCATGGTAGGTCGGGTAGCGAACGATCATGTGGATCGAGCGATATCCGGAGTCTTTCGGGATCGTGATATAATCCTTCACCTCTTCGACCACGATGTCTTCGCGCTGGCTCAAGATCTCCTGCGCTTCGCGCAGATCTTCGATATAGCGCGAGACCAAGCGCAGGCCGGCAATATCCTTGACCTGCTTCTCCACCTCATCGATCCAATTGCCTGCGCCGAGCTGTACCCCTTTGCTCTCCGCCTTTTTTAACATCGACTCGGTCGATTTGACACGACCGACGACAAATTCGATCGGAGTATATCCATTTTCTTGCAGACAGCCATATTTGATGCCTTTCAGCTTGACTTTCAGCTCATCGATCGTCTGCTGGTAAGGCGCCTTCATCCGGGCCAGCTTTTCAAAATCACCCTTGCTCGGCATGTAATTCTTACTCATAGTTTCCTCCACTGTTGTTTCAAAATCATCAACTCTGTTAGAAATTCAATTCCCTCTATCAATTTCCTTCCCCTTGTCACTAAATGTTTGGTATTGTCGAAAGAAGAAGTATGATAGTATGGAAGTACCCTTTTTGGGAGGTAGAAAAAAGCGAATGAACCATTATGTAAGCGAATACGGTTCGGGAATTCCGGTCGTTTTCATACACGGATTTGCAGGCAACTCCCGCACCTGGTTGCCACAAGTTCGGATGTTTCAAAAAAAGTTTCGCGTCTTGCTCTACGACCTGCGCGGTCACGGCAAGACGGGAGGCTCCAAAGTCGATGCGTACGATGCCAACCTGTACGCAGACGACCTCGCCCTGATGCTCAAGGAGAAAGGCATCGAAACGGCGCACATCTGCTCCCTCTCGATGGGTGCGCTGGTCGCCCAAGCGTTTGCCAGCAAGTACCCGGAGATGGTGCGGACGCTCACGCTCGCCGGAGGATTCTACCGCCTGCCGTGGTACTTCCGAGCGGTGATCTCCCCGCTCAATCGCACGATGACGCGGATCATGCCGCCCAACCTCATCGTCCGCATCGGCTCGAAAGTACTGATGCCGCGCCGCCGCGAGCAGGTGGGGCGACAGGCGTTTATCAAAGCGAGCCGCGAGCTGTGCCCGCGGGAGTTTGAGAAGATCATCTCCTTTTTGACCTCGGCGAACGGGAGCGCGATCTGTCGCAAGCTGCGAGTGCCGACCCATCTGATCTCCGGAGATGCAGACTATTGGTTTATCGGTCAGGTCAAAAAGATGAAAGAGTGGATTCACGGCGCGAAGCTACACCTGTTGAAAGGGTGTGCACACGTTGTGACCATCGAGCGATTTGCCGAGTTTAACGCGCTGTACCTGGAGATCTTAGAGCGATTCGAGCAGCAGCACCAACAGTCGCTCGCCACCTAGCGCGAGGTTGTCCGACCGTAAATTTCAGATTTTTCAGCCCTGCTCCCTCTTTGCTCTAGGAGCGAAAGCAACCCCCAAACACCCTGACTCTCCGGTGTTTGGGGGTTGTTCGTTTCGGTTGCCGATTAAGGAGAGGGGGATTCTCAAGCCCCCTCCATCCATTAAACGGAGATCACCTGCAAAGCTTTCGGATAGGAGGTCAGCACCTCGACACCGTCTTCCGTGACGACCACATCGTCTTCGATCCGCACGCCGCCGACGTCAGACAGGTAAATGCCCGGCTCGATGGTGAAAACCATGCCGGTCACCAACTCATGCTCGTTGTTGCCGTGCACCGAGGGGAACTCGTGGATCTCGATGCCTAAGCCGTGGCCGACCCGGTGGTTAAAATATTCGCCATAGCCGGCTGCGGTGATCACGTCGCGCGCTGCGCTGTCGATCTCCTTTGCTTGGCGGCCCGGCTTGGTCGCCGCGATGCTGGCGAGGTTGGCGGCGAGCACCGCCTCATAGATCTCTCGCTGCTGTGCGGTCGGTTCGCCGACGACGACCGTCCGCGTGATATCCGAACAGTACCCTTCATAGACTGCGCCGAGGTCAAACAGGACAAAGTCTCCCTGTTGAATCGCTCGGCTGCCCGGCGTGCCGTGCGGCAGCGCGCTCTTCTCCCCGGCGAGCACGGTGGTCGAAAAGGACGGGCCGGAAGCGCCGAGCGCCATCATCGTCGATTCGACCACGGCGACCAGCTCCTGCTCGGTCTTGCCGATCGCGATCGCAGCGATGCCCGCTTCGATCGCTCGGTCGGCGATCTCTGCCGCCTTCTTCATGATCGCCACTTCTGCCGCATCCTTCTGCAGGCGCATGTTGAGCAACAGCTCTTCTGCCGCCACCGCTTTCTCCTCGCCGAAGACGGTCTGCAACTGCTCATAGCGCGCCACCGTCATGTGCTCTTTCTCCACCGCAAGCTTTCCGTAAGGCCCATCTCCGATCACCGTGCGGAGCTTCGCCATCGGGTCGTCCGTATCCCCCACGGTGACGATGTTCGTGCAGCCCGCTTTTTGCGCAGCATCGCGCTCAAGCGTTGGCACGAACAGCGCTGTCTCACCGGAAGCTTGGATGCAGAGCGCCATAAACCGCTCGTGCGGATGGCAATCAAAGCCGGTCAGATAAAAAACGTTCGGCGGCGAAGTCACCAGCGTCACGCCTACGTTCTCCTGTTTCATCCACTCTTTGATTCTGGACAAACGAACCTCATAAATCGACATGTCTTCCGTCTCCCCTTTTGCGCAACTCAACTTTTTTTCAGTGTATCATACTCCCTGCTAAATCGTGGCATACTACGAAAAACTTTTTCGCTGTGGAGGAGTGATGAAAGTGAGACGATTTCTGGCAGCGTTCCTCAGCTCGCTGATGCTATCCGCACTGCTCGTCCAGCCGAATGGGCTGGCGCGGGAAAGCGTGCAGATCGAAACCCCGCTCTTAAAATTTGCCGCCTTTTCGGACACGCACGTGATGGACGCTTGGAACATCGACCCTTACAAAAGAACGCATAAATTCACCCATGCGCTGCGCGACATCAAAGCGTTTCAACCTGACTTTCTCGTCATCAACGGAGATCTGAGCAACGGGCGGGAGCAGGATTTGAAGCGGCTCAAATCGATTCTGAAAGCGAATGGCAACTACCGGCTCTTTCCAAGCATGGGCAATCACGAATATTACTACCAGTGGGAAAACTCGAAGTGGAACGATGAAAAGGCGAAAGCGCAGTTCCAGCAGATGTTTGGGCTGAAACAGCTCTACTACGACCATTTTGAGAAGGGCGCTCACTTCATCCACCTCTCCCCGGAACAGTACATGCCGATGCAGAAGCAGATCGGCGAGGCCGCTTGGCTCTCCGACAAGCAGATCGAATGGTTCGAAAAGACGTTGCTCGCATCTCAGGCACCCACGTTCGTCTTTCTGCATCAGCCGCTCGACAACACCGTCGGCAAAACGGACCCCGGCGTGTCTGCCGTGCAGACAGAGAAGCTGCTCGCGATCGCCAAACGGCACCCGCAGGTGGTCTGGTTCTCCGGCCATTCCCACGTCTCGGTCACCTCCCCGACCGAGGTGGTCGAGAAAGAGGGCATCACCTTTGTCGGGCTCGGCTCCGTCTATCAGCCGATCGAGCTGGTGAAGAAGCGCTCAGTCGGCGAGGCGAATCAGGGAGAGTCCTCCTTCCGCGTCGATCAGTTTAAGAGCGAATCGCGCTTCGTCACGCTGTACCGAGACCGCATCGTCATCCGCGCTCGACTGCACCACAACAACAGCTGGGGCGATCAACATGTGATCCGCTTGAAACGGCAAAAGGCTGTTGACAAGAGATTGTCAACAGCCTGACCGCGGATCGGAACTACCTTAGATCCACTTGCTTACATAGCCGTTATAAGTCGCATAGGCGAATGAACCGGACTCGTAGCAAGAGACTTTGTACAGCCACCCGCTATAGCCATCAAAAGTGGTGTGATAGAACTGAACGGGAGCGCTTTGACAAGTGCCATAATGCGTCTGATACTCCCAGATGAACTTCTGATCATACGCTTCTGGAGCTACGACCGCGTTCACATCTTGTGGTGCTGCCGACGCTGCCGCCGGAGCCATCAGCATCGCGGACAAAACGGCCGCTGTGAGCAATTTTTTCATTGTTCAAATCCCCTCTCATCACATCATGTTATTTGAATCGATTCAACAATTTTATTATATCAAATTCTAATGAAATAACAATAGTTAATATAAGTAAAACAAATTACTATTTGTATGCATATTTTTAGAAATTCTAAATTTCCTTCCCGAAAAATCGAGAGGGTGCGGTGACCAGCGACCACTTTGTTGACGAGCATGAGCGACCAACATGCGATTTCCTGGAAATAACAACAGGCTGTTGACAAAAGATTGTCAACAGCCTGAGCGTGGATCGGATACGCCTTAGATGTACCTGCCTACCCAACCTTGATAATACCCATAGGCGAGGTTATTTTCCGGAGATTCAGAGCAATAGTATTGAGTCAACCACCCGCTATATCCATCAAAAGTGCTGTGATAGACCTGAGCTGGAGTGTTTGCACAAGTTCCATAAAACACCCGCTGCTCTCCCATGAGAAACTTCTGTTGATACGTCGCTTCTGGAGCTACTACCGCGTTGACATCTTGCGGTGCTGCCGACACTGCAGCCGGAGCCATCAGCATCGCGGACAGCACAGCTGCTGTGAGCAATTTTTTCATTGTTCAATCTCCTCTCATCACATCTAATTTTATTGAATAGAATCAATAATTTCATTATATCAATATCTAATAGAATATCAACTATTTATAAATTAATCTTTGTTCGGTTGCATATTTTTGGAGATCTCAAATTTCCCTCCCAACAAAATCGATAGGATGCGGTGACCAGCGACCACTTAGTTGACGAGCATGATCGACCAACATGCGATTTCCTGGAAATAACAACAGGCTGTTGACAAAAATCGTCAACAGCCTGTTCGTCTGTCGTAGCATCTTATCTAAATCTGCTTACCCATCCGGTATAGGTAACGCTTGCGGTGATCCCACCGTTATCGTAGCAAGAGATTTTACTCAGCCAGCCGGTAAATCCGTCAAAGGAAGAATAGTAGATGCTCCCAGGAGCGGAATTGCAATCACCATAATGGATTTTGTTCTCGGTAACATACCTTTGCTCAAACCCTTCCGGTGCTACGACCGCGTTCACATCTTGCGGTGCTGCCGACACTGCAGCCGGAGCCATCAGCATCGCGGACAGCACAGCTGCTGTAAGCAATTTTTTCATTGTACAGTCTCCTCTCATCCATCAAAATTATTGAATCGATTCAACAATTTCATTATATCGAAATATAGTAAAACTATCAAGAATTAATTTAAGTTCAATTAATTACTATCTAGTAGTATACATATTTTTAGAATTTCTAAACTATTTTCTCAAATCACTGTACACGCTTCCTCTCACCTACTTCCCTTGCACATCAACCTACCTTTCGCCTTGCCACTCTCTCTGCATTCCGAAGAAGCGATCAGCTTGGATCGTCCTCCCTCCACAATAAAAAGCACACAACGCATCGGCGAAGTGTGCTTTCCTTTTTCACATCGTACTCGCTCATCCGAACTACTTGACGGGCGAATACTCCCAGACGCCCGCATCGGTGACGCTTTTTTTGATCATCCCCTCTGCGGTCATCCAGTCGAGGTGCCCGAGCGTCTCCGACATGATCAGCGGCAGGTAGTTCATCGATTTTGGGAATAAGGTCGAACAGATCTCGATCCCCTTCCGCTTGCCCGCCTGCACCAGCTCGACGACCGACTTCGCCCGCTTCTCCTGCGAGCGAAAGCGCTTTTCGATCAGCGCGCGATAGTCGTAGATGTCTTCAAAGTGGCCCGGATAGCCGACCTTCCACTCCAGCTCATTCACTTTGCGCAGCGCTTCCCGATAGATCATCAGCGTTTTCGGGCGCTCTTCCCCCGCTGTGGACGGAGGCTCGATAAACGCGTTTGATGAGATGTTCTGCAACAGGTGATCGCCGAGCACCATCAAGCCGTCCTGCTCCTGATACAGGGAGATGTGATCCTGCGAGTGGCCAGGCGTGTAGATCACCCGCCAGCGATCGTGCCCGGGCAGGCGATCCCCCTCGTGCAGCTCCACATCGATCCCCGCTTGCCCCATCTCCTCCTGATACCCGACAATTTCGTCGACAACCGTTTGGCGCTTGATGTTGTCGGTGATGCCCATCCCCAGATAGACGCTGTCAAAAAAGCTCGCTCGCTCTGCCAAGCTCTCCGCCGTCGGCAGGATCAGCCGCTCGGTCAGCGGATGTGCGTACACTTTCGCTCCGCTTCGGCTCACCAAGCGCTCCAACAGCCCCGCATGGTCCGCATGATAATGGGTGAGCACGATCTGATCGAGATCTTCTACGCAATGCCCCAACTCGGCCAAACTTTTCTCCAGCGCCTGCTCCCCCACGCTGCTCGACGTGCCTGTGTCGATCAGCGTCAGGCACTCTTTTTCCCGGAGCAAGTATACGTTTACATCCCCGATCTCAAACGAAGTCGGGAGTGGAATTTTGTGAATGGACATGTTCTCCTCGCTCCTCTTGCACTCACTGGTCAGTTTATCTCTTCCAAAATCGTAAGCCATTTCTCGACAAAAAGGAACCCCTGTACAGAAAAAGCTCCCGCACGCTGCGCTGGGAGCCTTTCCTCTCAATGGTAAAATGAAACCTTGCCCTCTATCGTCTGCCAGCGCCCTTCGTCGCAGCGTCGGTGATCCCAAAGAGGGTCATCAGCGTCTTCCAGATCCCTCCTTTGCGGGACGAGATGCCGAACGTGAGCGTCGCCAGCAGGATCAGCAGAGCGAGCATCAACAACCATGCTTTCATCTGTTCACACCTCCGACACATAGCATGCCCTCTTGTGTGACATTTCGCACGGTGAATATCGTAAAAAGAGTGTATCCTAACAACTGTAACGATCAACTCGAAACTGTTGGAAGGGATGATTCTGATGCAAGAAAACATGACGTTGTTCGAAAAGCTGGGCGGTCAATCTGCGATCGCAGCAGTCGTTGACAATTTTTATGAGCGCATGATGAAAGATGACCTGGTCAATTCTTTCTTTGCAAACACCGACATGGAGAAACAGCGCCGCCACCAAACATCCTTTATCTCCTTCGCGCTGGGCGGTCCGAATCAATATACAGGCAAGAGCATGGCAAAAGCGCATGAAGGGATGAACCTGCAGATGGAGCATTTCATGGCGGTCGCCAACCATCTCTCCGCTGCGCTGCGCGACTTTAACGTCTCCGAAGAGGACATCCAGACGGTGATCTCCCACCTGCTCACCTTGAAAGACGATGTACTCGGCAAATAAAAATAGGGAACAGTAGAACCTAGACCAGAGCTTCCGGTCTAGGTTTTTCTTTGGGGGTGGCAAGCATGAATGTCGATGCGGAAAGTTTGAGCGAGCTGGGCGTCAAAGAAGTTCAGGCACTCGCCAAACGGCTCCAAATTCATCCTTCCTACAAAGTCGGGGGGCTGCGCGTCCGCAAAAACAAAGCGGAATTGCTGCGCGATATCAGGCGCCAAGTCGGGCGCAGCAGCTTGCAGTAAACCTCCTCGCAACCGCAAGAAAAGACGGCGCCGCTGGCCCGTCTTTTCTTGCATCCTCACCCGTTCAGTTCGATCTGATACATGCCTGGCCCCGACTCGCGCAGGCGGCGCGTCTGAATCAACGCTTGCTGTTCCTGTTCGGACAGCCCCGCAACCGATAGCTCTTCTGCAGTCACCGCATCGCCTTTCGTACCATGCAGTCGCACCAACGTCCTCAGCACGTGCGGGGTGATGATCTCCAACAGCTCAGCTCGTGAAAAGCGCATGATCTTCACCCTCCTCGATCCTCAGTTCTATCATACGTACAAACTGTTGCGGCGTAAACATAAATCACCATACCTGCGTCAGGATCGAGGAGGTTATGACCTTATGCGGAATCTGCTCACCATGCTCCAAGCGACTGTCGATGCGCATCCTGGACGGGATGCTCTGATCTGGAAGGAAGATCACCGCTGGCACCGCCAGACGTATACTGCGCTCTGGCACGAGATCGGGTCGCTCGCTCACAGCTTGCTACAGCTTGGCGTCGCTCCCCAAAGCAAGGTCGCTCTGCTCTCCACCAACCGCCCCGAATGGACGATCGCCGATTTTGCCATCCTGTTCTGCGGGGCGATCTCCGTCCCGATCTATCCCACCTCGACAGCTCAGCAGATCGGCTTCATTCTGGCGGACAGCGATGTGGAGATCCTCTTTGCAGAGACGCGGGAGTTGGCGGAGCGAGCGAAGGCAGCAGCGCCCGCGCACCTGCGCTGCATCATCCTGTTCGAATCGAGCGAATCGAGCGGTGCTGGTTCGCCGGAAGAGGCGCCATCGTGCCGCGACTATCGCGAGCTGGTGGCGGCGGGGGACGAGCTACGCAAGATCTTCGGCACGCCCCGATCGTATGAAAGCGTAGGCGAACACGAGATCGCCACCATCTGCTACACGTCCGGTACGACCGGACCGCCTAAAGGCGTGATGCTCACCCACCACAACCTGATCTGGAACATCGAGCAGTTCCATCACTACCTTCCAGTCTTACTGACCGACACCACGCTCTCCCACTTGCCGCTCTCCCATATCTTCGAGCGCACTTGCGGTCAGTTCACCATCTTGTTCGCCGGCGGCGCGATCGCCTACGCGGAAGACATGGCGAAAGTGGCGCAAAACATCGCGGAGATCAGACCGACGCTGCTGTTGTCTGTGCCGCGCTTCTACGAGAAAGTCTATGCGAGCATCATCAACAGCGCAGATCAGTTCTCCTTCTTCAAACGCCTGCTGTTCCGTGCGGCGCTGCGCATCGGCAAACAGCATCAGCAGCGCAAGACACCTTTGACCTCGCTGCTCCACCCGCTGTTTGACCGGCTGGTCTTTGCGAAGGTTCGCGCGAAGCTTGGCGGCAACTTGCGCCTGCTCGTCGCAGGAGGTGCAGCGCTCCCCCCGTATCTGGCCGAATTTTTTCTGGCGCTCAAGCTTCCGATCAGCGAAGGGTACGGCCTGACCGAAACATCTCCGGTCATCGCGACCAACCCGATCGACCAGATCCGCGTCGGCACGGTTGGCCGCCCGCTGCCCGACCTGCAGGTCAAGACGGCGGAGGATGGCGAGATCCTGGTCAAGGGACCGAGCGTGATGGTCGGCTATTACAAAAACGAGGAGGCGACCAGCGCGGCGTTTGACGAGCAGGGCTGGTTTCGCACCGGTGACATCGGCGTGTTGGAAGCGGGCTACTTGCGAATCGTCGAGCGCAAGAAAAACATCCTCGTCCTGACGACCGGCAAAAATGTCGCGCCCTTCCCGATCGAATCGGCGCTGGCCCAAAGCGCGTTCATCTCGCAGGCGATCCTGTTTGGCGACGGTCGCAAATATGTGACGGCGCTGATCGTCCCCGATTTCGCCCAGCTAAAGCTCTATTGCGAAGGGCGCGATCTGCCTGTTGCGATTCCAGATCTGCTGACGACGCAGGCGGTACATGAACTGTACGCCCGCGAGATCGAACAGGCTCTGCAAGCGTTCGCTCCCTTTGAGATCCCGAAGCGCTTCGCGCTGCTGCCCCGCGAGCTCACCCTCGAAGCGGGGGAATTGACCGCAACGCTCAAAGTGCGGACGCACGTCCTGCTCGCCCGCCACCGAGAGCTGATCGAATCGATGTATGACAGCGGTGAAAAAAAGGCTGACAACCTCTCAGCCATGTAGTAAGATATTTTGAAATCATGGAATTTGTCAGTTTGATCAGGAGGTTTACCGCTCATGCTCGGCTATTTGCGCTCTATTTTCTCCCTGCCGCCTGCTGTCCTTTTCTATCTGTTGTCAGAAATGCTCTTTGGCATCGGCATCGGCATGGCGGTCATCATGAATTTTCACTATTTGGCGCTCGGCTTTGACACGGTGGTGATCGGATTCGCTGTCGCCTGTCACACCTTGACGGTCGCCGCCCTCTCCTACCCGGCCGGGATGATCACCGACCGTTTCGGATCAAAATTTACGATGATCTTCGGCTCGTCCTTCGTCGTGCTCGGCTACTTCCTGCTCGGGATGGTCGAGACTCCGCTGCAGCTGTACCTCGTGCAGATCGTGATGGGGTTTGGCTTCTCGTTCGTCATCGCCTGTGAATTCCCCTACATCATGTCATTGTGTGAGAAAAAGGAGGATGAGACGACCGCCTACAACCTGCTGACGTCCGCGTTTACGCTCGCACTCGCCGTCGGCAACATCTTGGGCACCAAGCTGCCGGCGATCATGCCGGTGGGCACGACCAACTATCAGACCACCGTCTTCCTGATCGCCGGAGCGTTTGCGATCATGCTGTTCATGCGCTGCTTCCTGCCCGCCAAGAGCAAGCGAGTGACCGAGGCGGAAAAGCACACCCCGAAAAAGTCTGGCTGGAAAGTGATCCCGAGCAGGCAGGTGATGCTGTACGTGCTGTTTGCGACCACCAACGGATTGATCTGGCAGATGATCGGCCCGTTTGAAAACGTCATCCTGCGCGAGCGGTTCGAGCTGTCTGACAACAGCATCGGCTATATGCTGGCATTCAACTCGTTCTTGCTGTTCCTCTCCTCGCTGTTCACACCTTTTATCATGAAAAAATCTTGGCGGCGACTTGCGCTTTACTCCGCCTATGCGCTCTACATGCTGACGATGCTGTTCATGGGCTTCCATGTGATCGTCTACGCCTTCTACCTGTTCCTGCTCGGCAAAGGGTTTAGCGGCACGCTGTTCAACTCGTTTATCGACTCCTCGATGATGAAGGCGACAGCGGACAATGAGCGCGGACTGCACTCCGGCCTGCGCAACCTGTTTCGCTCAGGCGCAGGTGCGATCTCCTCTGCGTTTGCTGGCTATCTGCTGCTCGGCGGCAATTATAATTCGATCTACTTCGTGACCTTTTTCGTCATCCTGGTGCAAGCCTTGCTCTATCTGTTCTTGGTGCGCCACCAGCTCCGTCACGACCTCGGCGAATCGTTCTGATCGGCATCACCTGCAAAAAAGGAGCCCCGCACGCATGCGGGGCTCCTTCTCATTTCTAGCTGTGGATCGCGCAGGTGATCGAGCGATTACTGCTCGTTGATCAGCGCTTCCAGTTCGTCCAAGCGCTCTTTGAACACTTCGAACGCATCGTGGATCGGCTTCGGAGAAGACATGTCGACGCCCGCTCCTTTGAGCAGGTCGATCGGGTCTTCGGACGATCCTTTGGAGAGGAAGTTCAGGTAGCGCTCGACAGCCGGAGCACCTTCCTGTTGAATTTGGCGGGACAGCGCAGCTGCTGCTGCGAAGCCGGTCGCATATTTGTACACGTAGAACGCGTCATAGAAGTGCGGAATGCGCGCCCATTCGTTCTTCAGCTCCGGATCGACCACAAGCTCCGGTCCGTAATACTTGATGTTCAGGTCGAGGTAGACTTCAGACAGGAGGTCTGCGTTGAGCGGTTGGCCCTCTTCGACCAGACCATGCACGATCTTCTCAAACTCGGCAAACATCGTCTGACGGAACATCGTCGAACGGTACTGGTCGAGCGAGTGCGTCAGCAGGTACATGCGCTTCTTCTTGTCCGTCTCCTCGCGCAGCATTTTGGAGAGCATCAGGTTTTCGTTCAACGTCGATGCCACTTCGGCGACGAAGATCGTGTAGTTACCGTAGATGAACGGCTGCGTCTTCATCGTGTAGTAGGAGTGCAGGGAGTGGCCGAGCTCATGGACGGTGGTGAACACGTCGTCGAGCGTGTTGGTGTAGTTTAGGAACAGGTAGGGAGCGGATGTGTAAGTTCCCCACGAGTACGCGCCGGTGCGCTTGCCTTCGTTCGGGTAGACATCGACCCAGCGCTCATCAAATGCGCGCTGTACGGTGGTGACATATTCCTCGCCGAGCGGTTTGAGCGCATCGAGCGACATCTCTTTTCCCTTTTCCCACGGGATGGTCATATCGACAGATTCGACCATCGGCACGAAGAAATCGTAGTAGTGCAGCTCGTCAAGGCCGAGCACCTTTTTGCGGAGCGACAGGTAGCGCTGCAGTTGGTCGAGGTTGTCGTGGTTCGCTTGGATCAGGTTGTTGTACACGTCGACCGGCACGTTGTCTGCAGACAGCGACATCTCCAATGCGGAGCCATATTTTCTCGTCTTCGCGTAAAAGACGTTTTTCTTGATGCTGTTGTAATAGGTGGAGCTGAGCGTGTTGCGGAACTTGGTGTAAGAGCCGAACAGGGACTGGAACGCGCGCTGGCGCAACGTGCGATCTTTCGATTCCAGCAGGTTGCGGTAGCGACCTTCGTTCACCTCATGCTCTTCGCCTGCTGTGTCCTGAACGGACGGCATCTTCAGATCGGCATAGGCGAACAGCGAGAAGATCGAGTGCGGAGCTTCTGCGATCTCGCCCACTTTTGCCAACAGCTCTTCGAGCTCCGGGGACAGCACATGCTCTTTTTCGCGGAGCAGGCGCTCGAAGAAGATCGTGTACAGCTTCAATTCTTCCTTCTCTTCCATGAAGCGCTCCAGCGTCCCGTCTGGCAGGCCGATCAGCTCGGGGCTGAAGAAGGAGAGCTCGCTTTGCACCTCGGAGCCGAGCATCGACGCGCGCTCCGAAACGGTCTGGTAGAAGGAGTCTGCCGTATTTTGATGGTAGCGCATGTGCGCGTACACCAATACGTTGTCAAACGTCAGCCCGATCTCTTCATTCAGGCGCATCCATTGCAACAGCGTCTCCGCCGATTCGCCGAGGCGGTTGCGGAAGCCTGCCACTTGCTTCAGCAGATCTTGCACCTTCTTAAAATCTGCTTCCCACGCATCTTCTGTCGCGTACATCTTTCCCAAATCCCATTTGACATCTTCCGCCACTTGATCGCGGGTCAAAAGTTTGTCAGTACTCAAGGCAGGTTCCCCCTTTAGTCGGTTGGTTTACTCCACAACATAGCCGGACCCTTTTTCGGCCCGCTTTTTCTCAAGAATTGCAAACTCGGCGATCTCGATGAGGCCGAGCGCGTTTTTTTCAAGCAAAGCTTCCGCTCCTGCAAACGCTTGCTCCTCATCTTCAGCGAGGACGAACACCTGAGAGTCGGGGAATCCTTTCCCCTTTGCTTCGAGGCGATACAAAAACATGCAGACTCCCCCTTATACTAGCAATTATACTCGAATCTCTTAATTTTTCCATCTCTCTGGCGCGTCCTCTCGCCAAGAGGAGCCTACCGCGCGCACTCGTCCGAGTTATTTTTTTATTTTTCTGTAAAAAAGCAGTTCTCGGTGCAGGTTTTCTCGCGTACACCCTTGAACAAATACGTTGATTTCAAACTTCACTTTTTCCTCAAAGGAGGAACCTCATGGAACCGCAGATCGAACGAAGTGCGAACCGTCAGGCCAGTCTGTTCTTCTCGTTGCCGATTTTAGCTTGGGCGATGTACGACCTCGCCAACACGATCTTCTCGATGAACATCGTCTCTCGCTATTTCCCGCTCTTCATCACCGAAACGCTCGGACAGCCTGACATCGTGTTCTCGATCGCCGTCTCGATTTCGATGGTCCTGATCGCCTTGCTGTCCCCGATCTTCGGCGTGCTGATCGACGTGCGGCAGAAAAAGCGCCCCTTTCTGCTGCTCTATTCGCTGCTCTCGATCGCAGCGACCGCAGCCATCGGACTGGTCGGGCAGGCGCTTGGCACTCATCCTTCCATTTTATATGTAGGATTGGGCCTTTTTATCCTTGCGAACTTCGCCTACAACGCCTCGCTGATCTTCTACAACGCGCAGATCACCGACCTCGGCTCGCGGCGGGAGATGGGGCGCATCTCCGGATTTGGCGTGGCGATGGGCTATGTCGGCACGATCATCGGTCTGTTGTCGATCGAGCCGTTCGTGACCGGGAAAGTGCCCGAGTGGCTCTCGACCGCGCTGCTGCTCGCGCCTGTGGACGAGGCGAGCAAGGCGGGCGTCAACCTCAATGCGTTTGTGCCGACCGCCCTCCTCTTCCTGATCTTCTCCTTACCGATCTTCTTCCTCGTCAAAGACCGCCGAGAGCAGGCGATCGGAGGAGAGACATTTCAGGGTTCGATCTTCAAAGAAGGGTATGCCCGCGTGTGGCGCACCTACAAGTCGGCCAAAGAGTATCGCGGATTGTTTCGCTTTTTGATCGCCTACTTTTTCTTCACCGATGCGATCAACACGGTCATCGCCTTCATGTCGGTCTACGCCCAAGGAGTGATGGGCCTGTCCGCATCTGAGCTGACGATGTTTTTGCTGGTGGCGACCGCCTTTGCTGTGATCGGTTCGTTTCTGATGGGGTTTGTCACCGACAAGATCGGCTCGAAAAGGTCGATCTATCTGGTGCTCTGGCTCTGGGTGGCAGCGCTCACGCTTGCGGCGACCTCCAACTCGATGCCCCTGTTCTGGGTGACCGGCATCCTGATCGGGATCGGGATGGGCTCGACCTGGGTGTCGACCCGCACCTTGATCGTCGAGCTGTCTCCGCCGGAGAAGCGCGGTGAGTTTTTCGGGCTCTTTTCGCTCTCCGGCAAAGTGTCGGCGATCATCGGTCCGCTCGTCTGGGGGGTGATCACCTACACCCTGCGCGACTATGGCGACCTCGGTTCCCGCATCGCCATCTTCTCCTTGCTCCTGTTCGTGCTGATCGGCATGTGGCTGATGCGCAAGGTACCGGACGGTTCCAAAGTCCTTGACTAGTGTTGACCGGGCTTGGTCAATTCGGCATCTCATCAAAATTGCCGTTTCGAGAGATAGTCAAAATCGAAAGCATTGATAAGGAAGGGAAGTCTATTCCCTTTCTTTTTTTGCTTTTTAGACATCCTAAGAATCTTTGCTTGCACCTCTTTCGCAAAGAAAAAGCGACTTCCCCAAAAGTCGCTTTTCGCTAATTCACTTCTCGCTGCTTCAAAGGACAACTCTTGGATGTCCCCTTTAGTGGAGCTGGTGAACCCCTTTGATGAAAAAACAACATCTCAATTGAATAGCCAAGACGGATTGCGAGCCTGTAAGCTACTTGAAGCGAGGGGACATGCCTGCCGCATTCAATATTTGCAAGATAGGCTCTAGTAATCCCAACAGCGCCTGCCAGTTGCTCTTGTGTTAATTTCTTACCCTTTCTCGCCTCTACGAGAGAGTTCAATTGTCCCATTACAGCACAATTCCTTTTTGTTCGAGCTTTTGCTTCATGAAACTTTGAAACTTCGCCAGCAGTTCAAACGCTTCTTTGTGCATTCCTCTATCGATCAGATGCTCGCACAACTGATTGTTCACTTCTTCAAACTCTGCGACTTTGCCATGCTGTTGAAAAATCTTGATCGCATTGTGGAGATGCTTCTCAACTTTTTCGTTATCTCTGCGCTCACGATATACTTTTGCAAGAACTCGGTGGACGATTCCCATTGCTGGATGAAGATCAGAAAGCGATAATCTTGCACGCTCCGCATATGCCCAAGCATCTTCATATTTACCATGTTTAGAGCAGATCATAGCGATATCTGCAAAAATAGCTCCGATTTTTTCCTTTTCGGAACTATCTTGATAATGCTCCGCGATCTGCAACAATGCATCCACAGACTTCCTCCAATCTCCCTTTTTACTTTTCAGCTTGACGAGGCGATATTTTAGTGCCTGTTCCTGTTCGACGTTCTTCAACTCGTCCAAGAGCATAGATGCTCTTTCTGCATACTCCTCCGCTTTTTCGAAACACTGTGCTTTGTGATACGTCTCTGCTAACTTCAGATACGACTGACCACGTTCTTCAATCTTCCCTTGACCTTCCCCCAAGGCACCCTCATAGAACGTTGCCGCTTCTTCAAGCTTTCCCATCTGTTCGTAGACGCTTCCCAAGAGAGTGAGCACTTTGGAACGAAGGATCGGGTCATGCTCATCCACCTTTTCCAACTCCTCAAAAGCTCGTTTGGAGTGGAACAACGCAAGAGCCGATTCCCCTTTCTTCTGATAAGCGCTCCCCAAACGCATGAGGGTTGTGACGAGCATTTCATGACCTTGCTTTCGATTTGCCCACTCATACAAGCCATTCAGCAGTGTGATTGCTTCTTCAACATCCCCAAGCTCCAGATGGCAGGTCGCAAGTTCAAGATGAATTTCACTGCTTTTCATTCGAGGATGGGAACTGTCGATAAGTTCCTGCAAAAATGGGATTGCAGTTCGAAATTCCTTTGCACGAACGAACCCAACCGCCATTTTGAGCTTACTTCTAAATTCAAAGTCAAGATTTACGTCTGACAGAAGATGCTCGATCGAAACGGACAACCTTTCAGCGATAGCGACCAGAATTTTGTGCGAGGGCTTCGCTCGATCAGATTCGATCTGTGAAATCATGGATGGTGTACAAAGACCTCTTGCAAGATCAATTTGCGTAATTCCTTTCTTCAAGCGAAATTCTCGAATTCTTTTTCCAAGCGAGAACAAATCAATCACCTCCAAAAAATTATCCTATAAACAAAATAAACCACCCCATAAAATTTAGGGCGGTTTTTCTGTATATCATTTGTTGAGCATTCACTTGCACATTTTAATGTCAAATCTTTAGGTGACAATCGAGCAACACAAAAACTTATGACGGTTATGACCAAACTGTCGGTTTTACAATAAAATTTAAATCTGGCGGAGCAGTAGAAGCAACCTTACTGGAATTGCTGGCGTTTGGCGAAAACGCTACAACCGAAACTGCGATCACTACGATCACCATACCCAGCTTGAAAAGTTTCTTCACTAAAATCCCTCCTCGAAATATTCATTTTTCCTTGAAGACCTTACTTGTTCATAGTAACGCATAAGAGAAACAGCGTCACCTTTTGATGCGTAGTAATCCATAAGAGATCTACATGCTATATTACGAATCCACCGACTCATGTTTGTATCTTCACTCACAGAAATTGCAAACGACGGATTATCTTGTACGACCGAGTACATGATCTGAAACATGCCCATAAAATCGGGGTACTCACTGGCGAGAGTGGAGTTCGCCAAAATCACCTGGCTTGCTTTATCATTCTCATTAAGTTGCATCAGCACTTTAAGATAATCCTTGACAGCAAGTAGGTAAAAGTAATCGATAGATTTTAAATTATCCATAGCAAGAGTCAGTTCTTCTTTTGCCTTCTGGTAGTTCCCCATCAAATACTCAAAATGAGCAACGTTTAGCTGTGCCTTTCCGATCTGACTTTTGCTTTTCGTTTGAGCAAAATAATCTAAAGCAATATATGCGTGCGTTTTTGCCTGTTCGAAGTTTCCCCTATGCTCATCCCATTTCATTCGCGTGTAATGCACATAGCCCATCTTCTCAGGATCATCTGCAAAGACTTTCTCAACAATATTTAATGTATGTACGATATTTGTGTATTCCTTTCTGATAGTGAACGATACCATCAGAAAGGAAGTAACGTGATAAAGCAATGTACTATCACCAAACGACTCATTTACTTTCTCCGCATATTCCATTGCAGTCAAGAATGACTCGTGAGCAAGATCGTATTTTTGTAGGTAATATTGTGCGCGACCCAAATTTGCCCAACACATGCAACGCTCTGTAAAACCCAGCGCCACTTTCACAAGTTCACTCGCCAGTGTTTGGGCGCGAAGCATCGTCTCTTTCGTTCTTCGAGATGTGTTCAATAGAGAAATTAATTCTTCTTCCATTTTATAAGTATCACGTTGGCGTATACGATCTTCATCAATCTTAAGTCCTCTTGAGATATTCTCTAGTAGCGTTATCGAAACAGGACGTTCCCCTAATAATGTGAGTCTAAATGTCTCTCGATTGACTCCTAATCGCTCCGCAAACGCACGAATTGAAAAAGCATCCCCTTTTTCTTGCATCAACTCGGAAATTCTTCTCCCCAAAGGTATCTTTCCAATTGTTACACTTGCTGTATGTTCAATCGTTGACATATTCGAACCCTCCGTGAACAATATCTAATCACCTTAAAAGATATATGAACTTTCTCCCTATTTCAATTATAACAACGATCATATAATAAGTATATATTTCTATTTGAAAATATGAGCATAACGCTCGATTTGTTCACATTTGTTTACCGATACCGTTCCCTCTTTCAGATGCGCGATTAGGTGAAGATGGCGAAGATCGGAATGAAATAGAGATGAGCTTCTGTGAGCTTAAAGGGAGTTGACGAAGGGATGACAGCCATAGGGAGAACGGGTGTCCAACTTCAATTGTGCAGGAAGGTGTATTAGGGGGATTCCACATAATGCGAAAGGTAAATAAGTGTAGTACAGCTATACAGAATTTTTACTTCCATAAACTAGTAGACTATCTATATTTTATATGATATTGTAAAACAAAAATTATAAATGGAGGGATTGGTCGAATGATGACAAGCAAGCGCATGAAGAGTACCGTTGCTTTTGTGGTGGCTATTTCCTCTGTTGGAATTCTCGATGTTGCATATTCTGCATACTATAATCGAGATGCTTTTTTTTCGGGAAATGGTTTACCTGACGCAGCCATCGCTGAACTTGTGTACTGGGAATCGCAAGGAGTTTCTGACTTGGGTTACTCTGGGTTTTGCCTAGATGCTAGATGGGAGTTTGACAAAGTGGAAAATGCAGTAATAAATTTTCGGCGAGCAACATCTAACGAGATCAATAATTCAAAACTGCGGTTCTGGGCGGATGATTTCGGAGATACGTCTTGGTATGGACACATGACCCCTTACGATATATATGGAAATCCTTTAGTCAACGAAGGTACTGCTTGGAGTAAAACTGACGTTCAACTAAATGATGCTAAGATGGATAAACATAACTTTGTAGCTAATGAACGCAGAAAAGTAGTAGTTCACGAGTTAGGACATGTTTTGAGTATGAGACATCAACCTGAAGGTACAAGTTCTGTCATGCAAGATGATCGGAATACCTACTGGTATCTGTCTCCATTAGATGTTAGCAATCTTCAATACATGTACTAAAAAGGAGGGTGGAAGATGAAGAAAAGAGCATTGACCGCGACGGTTGCCGTACTGCTGATTGGTGGGATCACTATTTTCACCTTAATGAAGGAAGACCCTTATGCAAACATCGAAATCGCAACATCAAGTGCGATGTTTGAAAAGTTCCATAACATTGATGAGTTGGAAAAAGGGTCAGAACTCGTAGTGATAGGAAATTTTACAGGTGAAAGGGAATTGTTCCATCGTCCAGACAATTACGGAGGTCCAGGAATCACCCTATCCAAATCGACAGTTAATATCGAAAAAGTTCTAAAAGGGGAAGCGAAAGAAAAAGAAACGATTCCAGTGTTTGAAGAGAGCTACATCAAGAACGATTATTATGTGAACACCGCAGACTACAAATGGATGAACAAGGATGGGAGGTATCTCTTATTCCTCGAATGGAATACGAGAAAAGATACCTATATCATCGTTGGTATTTATCAAGGGAAATATGACTTGAAGCTGACAAAGAAAATAAAGCAACACGAATCCAGCAAAAAAGCATTTCTTGATTCGGAAGTTGAATTTTTGGGGCGTGACCATGAACTCGAACACTTCTACAAGCTCAAGGAAGAAGCGCTCAAGAAGTACAAATTGTAGCAAATCCAGATCCCCCAAAATAAAGGAAGTTGACGAGAACATTTGGTCAGCTTCCTTAAAAACAGAAATGACCCTCAGATCTGAGGGTCATTTTTCCATTCACGCGATTGTTCCGTTCCCTACATCTACATCCAGGAAATCTTCCGCTCTGTGCCGGTGACGATGCGATTGATGTTCGACCGGTGTAGCCAGATGAGAAAGATGACGAGGATGAAGGTGACGAGGGAGAGCGTCGTATCGCCAAAAAGGATCGAATATGTATGGGCGATGATCCCCGCCACGATGGAGGAGAGGGAAACGTACTTCGATAGATAAAGAGTGATCAAAAAGGCCGAAATCGCCACCACAAAACAGAGCGGGCTATAGAGGACCAGAACGCCAGCCGAAGTCGCCACCGCCTTGCCCCCACGAAATCCGGCAAAGATCGGAAAGCAGTGCCCCACCACCGCTGGCAGACCGGCTACCATCGGATTCAAATCGATCTGAAAAATGTACGGCAAACTTGCCGCCAAAGTGCCCTTGAGAGCATCAACAACCGTGACGATCAGCCCAGCTTTGCGTCCGAGCGTGCGAAATGTGTTCGTTCCTCCCAAATTGCCGCTGCCCAGAGTGCGAATATCAACACCGTAGCCGAGCTTGCCGACGATCAAACCGGTCGGAATCGAACCGAGGAGATAGCTGATGATCAGTACCCACAAAACTGACATGATTCTTGTGCCCCTTTCATTCCCTTGCAGGCATGTCCAATCAAGGGACTGTTCCCACATATTGTAGCACAAAACCGGCCGGGAAAGAACCGACCCGACCGGCCGCAGCAACATCAACCTCCGATCCGCACCCCCGCCTGATACACGCCAGCCCAGTACGGGTTGGACAGAGCGGCCACGGCGATCCCTCGATCCGCATCCGCATGAACGAACTGTCCGCCCCCGATGTAGATGCCAGCATGGGACATCGCCACACCTCCGATCGAAAAGAAGAGGAGGTCGCCAGGCTGCAGCTGCCCTTGGGCGACTTGCGCACCTGCGCTCGACTGCGCATAGGTGGTGCGAGGAAGCTCTACTCCTACCTGCCGATAAACGTATTGGATAAATCCGGAACAATCAAATCCTTGCGGTGAGACGCCTCCATACTGATAGGGAACCCCTTGATACTGCATCGCCACCGACACTGCTCTGCCGCCCAGCGGAGCGGTCGCGCCCGAATTGGGCTGCAAGGTTGGCGGCTGGTTGCTCGTTTTCTGCCCCGTCTGCTGTTGCGGTTTCGCTTCCCGATCTTGCGGCGATCCCGCAGCTGCTGACTCGGGTGCGGTCGGCAGTCTCATTCCACCGCGGCTGGCCAGGAGCGGTGGAACAGCTACCTGCTGACGCGCGTTCGTGTCGGCACTCCTTGTTACGATGTCCAACTGTTCGAGTTTCAGCCTGCTGGCAACCCCCTGCGCCAGATCAGCGTTCACCTCCGGTATGAACTGCTGCCGGTGCAGTTCATACCGCTCCTGCCACAGCTCTTTCACGACCGTTCTCGACGCGAGATCGCTTCTCGCTCCCCCCTTGAGCGGCGATTTGCTCGCCCAGTCGAAGCGGGGTGACATCTGCAGATCTGCCCGCTGCAGCCCGACGACCGTCGCCACGGCGTTCTGTTCCCACAGCATCGAAGAGAAAAGACCGATCAGCAAACTCTTCTTCCAATTGACCATTCTCGACCTCCTTTGAATCATTTAAGTTTGAACGCGATCGAAGCGTTCGTAACAGGATATTCGGTCGAACGAGCTGGACGGGCATCTTTTTTTCTGGACAAAAAAACGGCCCGGTCCACTCGACCGAGCCGTTTCCACTATGCATGATTGATTTCTGCACTGCTTAAAAGCTTTTGAAACGCGCTGGACGCACCGCCATCATACCCTTGCATCTGAAAAAAACGATGCGACTCCTGACGGTTGCTCATCAGCATGATCTTGGTCGCCCGCTGCTCGCGGGCAAGGTTTTCAACCTCTTGCATCAAGCGACGACCGATACCGTTTCCTCGCCGTTCCTGATGAACGACCAGATTCTCCACCACCGCATACGGCAGGGTGCCAAACTTCAGGTCTGGACAGAAGTTCACAAAAACGGTGCCATCCACCTGTCCGTCCGCTTCATGCACGAGCAGAAAGTGGTGCGGGTCCTCGGCGACCGCCTCGATGCGCGAAGCGATCACGCGAACGGGCTGACCGGGGCAGAGCTCCTCGTAGAGCCTCTGGACGGCCGCCCTGTCTTCAGCTGTTGCTCCTCTGATCAAATGCGCTCTCCCCTAGACGATCTCGACGATCTCAAATTCGATCTGACCGCCCGGCGTGTTCACGGTGATCTTATCGCCGACGGTGCGGCCGATCACAGCCGCTCCGATCGGAGATTCATTCGAAATCTTGCCATCGAACGGGTCCGATTCGGTGGATCCGACGATCGCATACGTTTCAAAGTCGCCATCCGGCAACTCTTTCAGCTTCACCGTCGAGCCGAGGGCCACCATCGATTTATCATCGTTGCCCGGCTCGATGATGCGAACGTTGCGCATCATCTTCTCAAGTTGCACGATGCGCGACTCGACGAACGCCTGCTCATCTTTTGCCGCATCGTATTCGGCATTTTCGCTCAAGTCACCATAAGAAACTGCGATCTTGATCCGTTCCGCAACTTCTTTGCGTTTGGTGCTCTTCAAAAAATCAAGCTCTTCTTCTAATTTCTTGAGCCCTTCGCGGGTCAGAAATACTTCTTTCTCGCTCATTTCGTTCCTCCTCTGGAAATTGATACTCCCAATAGAGTGTTACAGGAGACGATTCCTAATACATTATAGCCGCCACATCCCCGCAAGACAAACATTACCTGATCATCTTTGATCTGGCCGCATTCTGTAAGGGTCGATCGCCCACAGCTGTTCGCCCGGTGCGGTGTTCGACACCGGCAGCTTGCCTATTTCTCAAGCCCATGCCCCGCATAGACCGCGTCCCAATCGACCGGTCTCGCCATCCTGTTTTCGACCTTATCGATCGGTTGAAACCCATATTGCGCATACAGACCGTGCGCATCGTTCGTTCCCAGATTGAAGCTGGTGCCCTTTAGCTTGGGATGCTCGACAATGATGCCCATCATCCATTTGCTCAGCCCTCTGCCCCGATATTCGGGCAGGACGAGCACGTCCCCCAGCCAAGAAAATCGAACGAGGTCTGACACCACGCGGGCAAAGCCGACCTGCTTCGCTTGCCCCTCCCGCGGATCGCCTTCGTAGATTCCGTAGCAGAGCGTCGAATGCTCGATCGAAGCGCTGACCAGCTCCTTGCGAATCGCTTGTGCCCAATACGACTCATCGCGCAAAAATTGATAGATCATCTCGATGTCGAGATAGCTTTTCTCCGTGCTGATCGTGAAACCATCATCTCGCGTCCACAGCGTTTGCTCGTCCAAAGAAATGCACCCTCTCAAAGAGATTAGTATAAAAATACATAAAACAACATAAAAACACACTTCTTCATCGGTCGAATCGTTGCGTGGAACGATCGGATCGAAGGGAAGCAAGCGATTGTTGGGCATCGACTGCTCATAAGTTTCATCGGGCAAGGTCGCCTGCTCTCCATTTTCTCAGAATATTATAACGCTCGGAGTTTCGGGCGACAAACATTGTTTATATTCACGATTTTATCAGGTACAAGCAGTTAGATGCTTTGCTGATTGCAGATGCGAAATTTAATGACGTGGCAATCTATCAACGCTTTATTTGCTTTTTTAATATAATGTTATATAATTACAAAAAGGAGGTGGGTAATCATGAGAAAAGTGGTGAAAATTAACATGTCGAAAAACAAGGCTGTTGCAGCGATGCGCGGCAAAATCATTACAGACATCTATTTCGGCAATCCGGAAAGATGCTAGTACATCTTCGATGGCACCCGCTCTGGGTGCCATTTTTAAAATAGAGGAGGTGCCTCCCCATGCTAGATGAACGCCTGTTTGCCCGCTATCAACTGTTAAGAGAGCGCGCTTCCGATCCTGACGCATGGATTGAGACGCGGGAAGGGTCCGACCTGTGGGTCGATGGTGTAAACGTTTTTCTGACAGTCGATTCGGATGATTTCCAAGCGGGACTGGAATTATATTACCAGACCGAAACGTTCGACTCAGACTCTGTGACCTCACTTCTGCAAGCGCTGCATCGCTTTTGTAGCCAGGCTGCCAAGCGAGGAGAGTTTGAGCTGTACCAAGCGTTATGCGTCGGCATGACCGCGCTGTCGCTCCATCCTGAGATCAACGGCCAGCTGTTCAACCTGCCTGCCCAAGTGACCAACCACAGCCTCGCGCTGCTGCTGAGCCCGACCTATCATACGATCTGGATTCACAGCTACAACGCTGGGATCGAGCTCGTGCTCGATCTCGAAAAAGAGGAATATCAGATCTTCCGACCTGAACATGGACGAATCTATCAAAAAGCGATGCGGCTGGAACAAGGGACTTTTCTCAAGTTTCCCTTCCATACTTACTTTCATGAGATCGCCCATATCCTGCTCTTTCATGACCTCTACCCGCGAGTGCTGGGCACGCCGGAAGAGGAGTGGAGCATCTGGGCACACCTCGAAGCGTCGATCTCCTGCTTGGAAGAGATCGTGCTCGCTGAGATCATGAGCATGCAGGAAGACCTCTCGATCTTGCTGGACGGCTATTCGATGAGCGCGATGTATCAGGAGTATGGGGACTATCGCTTCCAAGTGTTGCGCGGCCAATCGCCAGCCGGGGTGACCGGCCGCGATCTGGCACTCTATCGCAAGCGCTGGATTCAACAAGGTCAGGGGGAGGCTGCCGTCCCTGACAACAAGGTCAAGCGAGCGATCCTTGCAGCTCATCCGGTGGCGCAGGAAAGGGAGATCGAGATCGCACGATCCTTTTCTGCCTACATCCAGAACCAACAGCAACACACGTTTTGGGGCCAGGCAGCAAGTCGGCGCAACCGAGTGTCCGCCTTCCGCGAGGTGATCGACCTGTTGCCATCCGACCCGTTTTGCCAGCAGAAATATGCGGAGTCGCTCGATCCAGATGCGTGGCGTTCGCCCGGCTCTGTCATCGCTGGGTCGCCGCCTGCGCTCTGCACGGCGACGAGACAGCGAAATCGCCAGAT
This sequence comes from Tumebacillus lipolyticus, assembly GCF_042682745.1. Lineage (NCBI taxonomy): Bacteria > Bacillati > Bacillota > Bacilli > Caryophanales > Alicyclobacillaceae > Tumebacillus > Tumebacillus lipolyticus. The sequence continues at coordinate 101,945 of NZ_JBHUIO010000011.1, forward strand.
CTTCGAGTGGCGCGAACTGATCTGCCGCATCGCCGAACTGCGCGGATTTTTGCAACAGGAGCACGCGGAGCAAGAAGCGCTCGATGCGCTGCTCGCAATCGCTCAGCGCTCCGCTTCCGCCTTGACAGGATCGGAGCCGGACGACCTGCACGAACTGCGCGATGCCGCCCTGCATTGTCTTGCCGCTGTCTCCAACCAACCGGTGCGCGAGCGAGCCGCCCGCCTGCTCCAAAACCAGTTCACGCACCTGCTCGAACCGCATTGATCGAGCCCGTTCCTCCGCATGCGCCCAATTCGATCTAGGTGAGTGTCCTGTGCGTTTGCCCCTGCATACTGTGGGGATAACACGACAAACGGGAGGTAGTGGCCGATGTTCACCCCGCGCAAGTTTTGGCATCCGTACGTCTCACCGTTCGACCCTTGCAAGCCAATCCTTGTCAAATCCTATTCGACGCCCCCCTCGCTCTATATCCAAGTGCAACCGCCCAATCTCCCGCAGTTCGATCCCCACACCGCCCTGTGCAAAGGCACACTCTGGCCGCTGTATTACGATCCCTATCACGGCCCGGTCGAAGGAAAGCATCCGGAGGTTGAACGATGAGCAAACAGATGCCCGATGAATACTATCAACTGCTCCACGACCTGCAGACGGTCGACTTTGTCTTGGTTGAGCTTAACTTGTATCTGAATACGCACCCACATGACCGCAAGGCGATCGAGCAGTTCAACTTCTATGCGCAGAAAAAGCAGGTGCTCAAACAGCAGTTTGACGCGAAGTTCGGCCCCTTGCAGGGGTTTGGCAACTCCTATTCCAGAGCGCCATTCGAGTGGGGAGACGCTCCCTGGCCCTGGCAAGTCTAAGGAGGAGACGCAGCGTGTGGATCTATGAGAAGAAGTTGCAATACCCGGTGCGCGTGTCCAAGTGCGACCCTCGCATGGCAAAGTATCTGATCGAGCAGTACGGCGGTGCGGACGGTGAGCTGGCAGCCGCCCTGCGCTACCTGAACCAGCGCTACACCGTGCCAGATAAGGTGATCGGCGTGCTCAACGACATCGGGACGGAAGAGTTCGCCCATCTGGAGATGATCGCAACGATGGTCTATAAATTGGTCAAAGATGCAAGCCCTGAGCAATTGAAGGAAGCAGGTCTTGGGGAGCATTATGCGAACAACGACCGCGCCCTCTTCTATCACAACGCGGCTGGCGTCCCCTTTTCGGTGCAGTACATCGCCGCCAAAGGGGACCCGATCGCCGATCTCTATGAGGACATCGCAGCAGAAGAGAAAGCGCGCGCCACCTACCAATGGCTGATCGACATGACGGACGACCCCGACCTCAAGGATGGGCTCGCCTTTCTGCGCGAGCGGGAAGTGATCCACTCCCTGCGGTTTCGGGAGTCGGTGGAGATCCTCAAGGAGGAGCGCGACCGCCAAAAGATCTTCTAAAGATCTTCTAATGAAAAAAGCCCTTGCCTAAGCAAGGGTTTTTCGCCGATTCAACAGGAGCAACAGAGCGGCGCCTGCGATGAACAGAATGTCTTTGAACACATCGAGAAATCCGACCGCCTGCGCTTCATTCGGACCGAAACAGCCACAACCGTAGGGCAGAATCTCACCGTAGTTGTAGAGCAGACCGCCAGCAAATGCGAGCGACAACAGGATCACACCCCAGGCGGCGATGCGCTGTGTAAACGGGATCAAAAGCCCGATTCCGACAAACAGTTCGACGATCGGGAGCAAGATCGCCAGCAGCTTGATCGAGGCGTCAGGCAACAGGTTGTAGGAACGCAAGATTTCTCCGAATGTAAAAATGTCCATAAACTTAGCGATGGCCGACCAGAGAAAGATGCCGGCGAGAACGAGACGCAGGACGAGCTTTAGCAGAGAGATCATGCTATTTTTTGAGGAACTCTTCAAATGTGGTTTTCGATTGCTCTCCGACAAGGCGACCTACCTCCTTGCCTTCTTTAAAGTGAATCAAAGCGGGAGTGCCCTCCACTTGGTATTTTTCCCATGTTGAGTTTTTCCCGTAGATGTTGACCGGAAAGAGAGCTTCGTTCATTTGCTTCGCCATCGGGATCAGCATCGGCGAGACGACTTTGCAATGCTCGCAGCTCGGCTGATAGAAATAGGCGAAGAAATCATCCTGGCTGGAAACTTTGCTCTCCATCTCCGAGACGGAGATCTCATCTTGGTACAACGCCTTTTGCTCTTGCTTGGTCTCATCATACATGTTGGACAGCACAACAGCGCCGATCAGGATGATGACGCAAGCCACGACGGAGCCAAAGATGATCGGCAAGCGCTTTTTCTTGCGGCGCTCACGCTCACGGCGCAACTGTTTTGATTCTCGTTTTCCTTGATTGCGATCCTTTTTTCCCATCTTTACTTGATGACCTCCTCTGTCTACAAATGATCGATCAGCCTCTATTTTTCATGCCAATCTTTCATTCGCCATCATACCATAACGTCCTTCTTTCATGTTGTGACGTTTTTCACAATGTTGTCACCCCTCCCCCTCGCCCCACCATTGTTTCGCCATCTGGAGGTGCGTATGCTAAAAGCAGAAGCGCTTCTACATGAGATAGAGAAAGGGTGTGGCTTTGATGATCGATCTGCTGTTCAGCCGTATTTTAACTGGCACAACTCTCGGATTTCACATCTTTTTTGCCACGCTAGGTGTGGGGATTCCCGTCCTGATTTCACTTGCGGAGTTTATCGGAATTCGCAAGCGAGACCCAGAGTATCTGCTGCTCGCCAAGCGTTGGGCAAAAGGCTTCGTCATTCTGGTCGCCGTCGGTGTCGTCACCGGGACGACGATCGGATTTCAACTGAACTTGCTCTGGCCGAACTTCATGCAGTTGGCAGGAGAATTGATCTCCCTTCCGTTTATGATGGAAGCGTTTGCCTTTTTCTTGGAAGCGATTTTTTTAGGCATCTATCTCTACACGTGGGGTCGGTTTCGCAACCCGTGGGTTCACTGGGCGTTTTCTCTGCCGGTGATCATCGGCTCTTCGATGTCGGCAGCCCTGATCACGACGGTCAATGCGTTTATGAACGCTCCGGCAGGCTTTCGGATCGAAGCTGGCAAGCTGGTCGACATCGATCCGCTGGCTGCCATCTTCAACCCGGCGACGCCGAGCAAAGTGTTCCACGTGCTGACATCCGCCTACTTCACCACCGCCTGTGCGCTGGTCGCTCTGACCGCCTTCTATATTTTGATCCGCAAAAAGCGGATTCCCTATTTTAAAAAAGCGCTGACGCTCACGATGTCTTTTGCGCTGGTCACCGGAATCCTGACAGCTGTTGCCGGAGACGTGTCCGCCAAATATATGGCCGCCTACAACCCGGAGAAACTTGCGGCGGCAGAAGCTCTTTTTGAAACGACCGAAGGAGCACCGCTGCTCGTCGGCGGTCTGATCGATCAGGAGTCACAGGAGATCCACTACAAGATCGAGCTGCCGAAGCTGCTCTCCTTCCTCTCCTTCGGCGATTTTAATGCGGAAGTTCGCGGGCTGAACGCGTTCCCCAAAGAGGTGCAGCCCCCGGTGGAAATCCACTATCTGTTCCAAGTGATGGTCGGTGCCGGCACGTTTGGCATCCTGCTCTCCCTGCTCTACCTGTTTGGAATCTGGCGGAAAAAACATTTCCCGCAGTCGAAGTGGATGCTCGCGCTGGCCGTTCTGCTCGGGCCGATCGGCATCGTCGGCATGGAGTGCGGGTGGATTTTCACCGAGATCGGACGCAAGCCGTGGATCATCTATGGCGTGATGAAGATGGAGGATGCGGTCACCTCGATGACCGGCATCCGCGAATACTTCTTCCTCTTCGTGCTGGTCTATCTCCTGATCGCCATCATCACCAGCATCGTGATGATCCGCTTCTTCCGCAAGCGTCCGGTCGATCTCGACCCTGAGTATCAAGCGATCCGCGCGCACGAAGGAGCACACGAAGGAGGGATCTCGCAATGAGTGGGCCGGAACTGTCCATCTCGCTGCTCTGGCTGTTCCTCTTCTCCTACATCATTCTCGCGTCGATCGAGTTCGGCGCCGGATTTCTGCTCTTCTGGGCGCGCTGGCGCAAATGGTCGCGCGAGGTGGAAGAGGTGATCGAGCGGTACCTGTCTCCGTTTTGGGAAGTGACCAACGTGTTTTTGATCGCCTTTGTGGTCGGTCTGGTCGGCTTCTTTCCGCAGAGCGCCTACGTCTATGGCACCATCTTGCTCTTGCCCGGGTCGATCGCGCTGATCCTGCTGATCATAAAAGGCACCTTTTTCGCCTATTTTCACTACGCAAAAGTGCGCAAGCCGCTGCCCACCTTCCTGCAGGCGATCACCGGACTGCTGTTGCCGATGGTCTTGGTCAGCATCATCCCCGTCTCGGAAGGTGGATTTGTCACCGAAGAGGGCGGCCGCTTGGTTCTGCTGTTCGGCGAGGTGTTAAAAAGCCCCTTGCAATGGTCGTTCGTGCTGTTCGCCTTGCTGAGCGTCCTGTTCGTCTCCGCCGTGTTCTTGCACTTTTACGCGAGCCGAGCGGGGTCTGAGTCCGCGCAGGCCAAATTTCGCCAAGTGGCGCTGAACACAGGTTTGCCGGCGCTCGGGGCTGGCGCGTTCCTGCTGCTGCCGTTGGCCGACCATCGACCGGAACACTTTTTGACGCTGGCGACCGAATATTCCTGGCTGCTGTTGCTGTCCGGCTTCCTGTTCGTCAACGCGTACATGTTCCTCCAGCGCGGCAAGTGGCCTGGCATCACCTTTGTGCTGGTGATCGGGCAGTATGCGGCAGCCGTCGCAGCATACGGATATTCGCACATGCCCTATCTGCTCTATCCGCTGCTCAACATCAATGACGCCTATGTCAACCAGACGATGGCGAAGTTTCTCACCTGGACGCTCGGGCTCGGCTATCTGGTGCTGATCCCCGGCCTGCTCTTCCTCGCCTGGCTGTTCCTGTTCTCCGATTCCTACGTGAAAGGCAAGGCGAGAAACTCGTAAGCGGTGCAAAAAACGACCTGACTTGGAAACGCTAATCAAAGTCAGGTCGTTTTCCTTTCCGAAATTCACTATTCTTTCGTTTTTCGAAGGGTCGACAAGCAGAAATGGGACGTGTATAATCGGTAACAACAGAAAAAATCGAACATTGCATTGCACCCTAGAATAAATTGTTCGCTATTTCAGGAGGATCGAAAGATGGCACAATCATTTAAAGGCAAGCCGGTAGCCGACCTCGTCCGCGAAGAGGTTATCCAAGAGGTGGCAGTTTGGAAAGCGGGAGGACATGCGCCCAAGATGGCGGTGCTGTTGGTCGAAGGCGACCCCGCTTCCTACCATTATGCGCAAGCGAAGGGCAAGGCGGCGGAGAAGCTCGGCATCGACTATGAGCTGCACACCTTTTCATCCGAAGTGACAGAGGACGAACTGCTGAAGACGATCGGACAGCTCAACGAAGATCAAAGCGTGCACGGCATCATGTTGGAACTGCCGCTTCCCAAGCATATCGACACGAAAAAAGCGACCGCAGCGATCGACCCGGCCAAAGACGTGGATGGGCTGACCCCGCACAACCGCCTTGCCACCGTCACCGGCGAGGCCGGACTGTACCCGGCGACACCGCAAGCTTGCATCCGCTTGCTCAAGCATTATGGTCACACGTTGGCCGGTAAAGATGTTGTGCTCGTCGGCCGTGGGGAGACGGTCGGTCTGCCTCTGATCCACCTGCTCCTGCGCGAAAATGCGACCGTGACCGTCTGCCACTCGCGCACACCCGATATCGGTGCGCACATCCGCAAAGCGGATATCGCATTTGTCGCGGTCGGTCGCAAGCGGCTGATCACCCCCGAGATGGTTCATCCGGACCTGCTGGTGATCGATGCGGGCATCAACGAGACGGAAGACGGAGGTATCACCGGCGATGTGGCACCCGAAGTGATCGACAGCGTCGCCGGCATGTCCCCGACGCCCGGCGGTGTCGGTTCGGTGACCACCGCCCTTCTGTTCGCCAACCTGATGCGGGCGATGAAGCTGCAAAACCTGCAAGCCAAGGAGGTCGAATGCAATGGCAACGTTTGATGAAACGATTCGCTCTTTTGTGAGCAGAGCAGCTTCTGACGCCCCGACGCCCGGCGGCGGCTCTGTCGCCGCGCTCGTCGCCGCGCTTGGCGCTTCGATGACCTCGATGGTCGGCAACTTGACGCAAGGTGCCAAGTTTAGCGAGGTAGAGCCGGAGATGAAGGCGATCGTCGCGCAGATGGAAGCAGCGATCACCAGTGCTGAACGGTTGCTCGAAGCGGATATGCTGACCTTCGACCGCTACATGAGCGCGCTCAAACTGCCGAAAGACACCGAGGAGCAAAAGGCGATCCGCGCCAAGTCGCTGCAGGAAGCGACAGAAAACGCGACCGAAGTGCCGACCAACCTCGCGCAGTTGTGCCTCGACGCGCTGCAAGCTTCGAAGACGATCGCCAAGACGGCGAACAAAAATGTGATCTCCGACCTCGGCATCGCAGCCTTCCTGCTCGAAGCGGCCGCACAGTCCGCCTTGCTGACAGTGGACATCAACCTGCCCGGTCTGAAAAATATTCAGCTTCGCACCACCTATCAGGAAAAACGCGATCAGATCGAATCATCGATCATCTCGTTGCGTGACGAGATCGTCACCACCGTTCGCGAGCGCTTGGCATAAGCACAACAAAGGAAGGCCGCCCCCAATTGAATGGGGGCGGCCTTGTCGTTTGTAAAGCTTGCTGTTACACCATGCGCGGGTCCAAGAGGAACGGATCGCTCACAAACCCGACCACGATCACAAAGAACAGATAGAGCGCAAACAGGATGAAGTAGAGGATCACATAGGTGATGAACGGGCCGAAGAACGCTTTGACTCCGGAGATGTTGTAGATTTTTTTGATCGCCAGGACGCGCACGATGATCATGTAGACGAACAGTCCGAGCGAAAGCAGTTGTGTCGCCGCGCTCCAGATGATCAACTTGATAATGATCATGGCAAAATCGGCTCCGAGCTCGTCGTCGCTCAGCAGCCCCATCTCACTCTGCTCCACCAGATCGATAAAGGACGACAGGTCGAAGAACATCGTAATGAAGGGCAGCGTGATCACCGAGGCGAGCACATAGATCCATGCGGTGTAAGGTTGAATCAGCGCCAACAGACGCCGCTTTTCCAAGCGCTCTGCCGGATCGGTCGGATACTCGTTCGCAGCGACCATGCGCAATCCGAGCACGACCAGCCACTCGAAGAAAAATCGAGCGAGCACATAGGTGAGCACGATCCCAACGAGGGCGAACACGCCGATGATTCCCATGCTCACATAGAGCACCGTCAGATCGAGCGGTTCTAAGGCCACCTGATTGGCCATTTCGAAAAGTTCATTAAATTCAATCGCAAAGAAAATTCCAACCACGGCGAGACAGAGCAGATTGATCCCGACCAAAAACCAGGTCGCACCCCACGACTGACCCGATTTGCGCTCCTCAAGCAATCGATCGACCGTCGCTTGCGGGCGGAAAAGAATCATAAATAAGTTCTTGAACAAAAGAAGCGTCCACCTTTCCTCATCGCATCATAATGTTTTCCAATCAAAAACCGCCTCATCAACTCGCGCAGATGAGGCGGTTTTATCAGAGCCGCTGTGCCGTTTTGATAAACAGCGTTTCAGTGCCGCTTTGCCCGCAGATCGCACATTCGACCAAGCGAGACTCCCCTTTGTACGGATGTGCCATCGGATCGCCTTGGTCTATGTAGGCCATGACCTCTCCCGACTGCGGGTCCAGCTTGACCGACACAGGGTTTTGCTCACAGATATGAAACCTCATCTTGTTGTGGCAGCTCGGACACGCGTATGGATTCACTTGCCCACACCTCCTCAAACGAGATGTAGGTAGTATTCGGCAGCCCGACCTGCGCTATTCAGTTGGGAGGGATCGGGGACAGCTCGCCCCCGATCCTGTGTTACGCTCGGAGCAGCAGCACCACCTGATTCAACGCCGCTTCGTCCAAGCGGGTGGCGAGGCCGAGAAACAGCTTCTTCGCCTCCTGATCCTTGAGCTTGGCATACATCGACTTGGCAAGACCCAGCTTGACGAACAGCTCGTTCAGCTTCATGCGCGGAAGCTCCTGCAGCGACTGCCAGACGGAATCGAGCGTCTTCTGCCTGCTCTCCATAGATGCAGCACCCCTTTTTGGCTCAAGGATGCTAGTTAGCTTGCCCTCAGTCCAACCAATTACCCACCACCGGATAGCGGTAGTATTCGCCTTCGACCGAGCGGATGATCGCAATGATCGTCACGACAATGCCGAAGATCGCGATGACAGGCAAGAGCAGGAAGCCGATCAGCACGAGGCACAAGATCCACGCGACAATCCCTGCCACGAAGAGCGACGCATGGAAGATCAGCGCCTGCTTAGCATGATGTTTGACAAACTCATCCTCCTGTTTGATCAACATCAAGATGACCGGCAGCAGGATCGGAAAAAAGAAGTACGACACATGGGATAAGACCGCAAAAATCTTTGCTTCACTGGACAAAGTAAACGCCCCTTTCTCATATGGTTAATCATACGATACAGGGGCGAAAAAGTTTCGAAGTTTTGTCTTATTTGTGACTGTCGGTCAAATTTTGTACAGGCGCAAGGCGCGCGGTGAAGTGGCGCAAGATCTCCGGTTCGTACGTGAAGCGCACCCCTTCGATCTCATCCTTGCGCTCCAAGATGCGCGCAAACGTGTCGACGATAAAATCCATGTGGTTGTTCGTATAGGTTCGACGCGGGATCGTCAGGCGCAGAAATTCGACCGGCGAGATCAGCTCTTCACGCGTCTCCGGATCGCGGCCGAGCAGGAAGGAGCCGATCTCAACCCCGCGAATGCCGCCTTCCAGATAGAGCTCGTTGGCCAGCGCTTGCGCTGGGAAGTGCAGGTTCGGAATGTGCGGCAAAAGCGCTTTCGCATCGACGAACACCGCATGCCCACCTGTCGGGTATTGGATCGGCACCCCGATCTTGCGCAATTGCTCGCCCAGATATTCGACCTGACCGATGCGGTGTGCAAGATAGTCCTCTTCCACCCCTTCGCGCAGACCTTGCGCCAGCGCTTCCATGTCGCGGCCGGACAGCCCGCCATAAGTGGGGAAGCCTTCAAAGGGAACGACCATCGACTGGCACTTCGTGTAGAGCTCCGCATCCTCTTTGATCGCGATCATGCCGCCCATGTTGACCAGCCCGTCCTTTTTCGCCGACATGGTCAGTCCGTCCGCATAGGAGAGCATCTCGCGAACGATCTCCTGCACAGACTTATCGCCATATCCCTCTTCGCGCTGCTTGATGAAATAGGCGTTCTCCGCATAGCGCGCCGCGTCGAAGAACAGCGGGATCTGATGCTTGCGAGCGATCTCGTGCACGCCGCGGATGTTTTCCATCGACACCGGCTGACCTCCAGCCGAATTGCAGGTGACGGTGATCAGGATGAACGCGATCTCGCCTGCCGTCTTCTCTTCGATAAACGCATCCATCTTCGCCAGATCGAAGTTGCCCTTGAACGGATGGTAGGTCGAAGAATCGTACGCGTCCTCGATGACGAAGTTCAGCGCGCGACCTTTCGCCAGCTCAATGTGCGCCTTTGTCGTGTCGAAGTGCATGTTGCCGAGCACGTACTGCCCCGAATGCTTGATGATCAGCGGGAACAGCACCTGTTCAGCACCGCGCCCTTGGTGAGTCGGGATCAAGTATTGATAGCCGAGCACATCCTGCACAGATTTCTCCAAGCGGTAAAAGCTTTTCGAGCCCGCATAGGACTCATCCCCCACCATCATCGCGCCCCATTGCGCATCGCTCATCGCACCCGTTCCGGAGTCGGTGAGCAGATCGATATATACGTCCTCAGAGCGCAACAGGAACGGGTTGTAGCCCGCCTCTTTCAGCTTCTCAACGCGCTCTTCACGAGGAATCAGACGAATCGGTTCCACCATCTTAATCTTGTACGGTTCTGCCAAACGCATGAAGTCATCTCCTCCTGCCCCTTTGTCGAAAAATAGTTAATGCAAAAATCATGCCAACTATTTTTCTGCCGATTGGCGTGGACGGAGTTGCAGCTTCGAGTTTGAGAAGTTGCAGCTTTGTTTCAAAACGAGACAATGATGTATCAAAATGATACATCATTGTCTGACAAACCGTATTTTTCGAGTTTTCGGTACAGCGTCGCGCGGGAGAGCCCGAGTGCGTCAGCCGCCTCCCCTTTGGTTCGAAACGTGCGCAGCGCTTGGCGCAACAGTTTTTCTTCCACCTCTTGCAGCGTGGGAAACGTCCGTTCCGCCGCCTGTGCGAGCGGCACATCTGCCACCGCTTGATCCCCGAAGCGCTTGGGGAGATCGTGCGTGTCGATCAGTCCGTCCTCATCGAAGATCGCCGCCTGCTCCAGCACGTTTTCCAGCTCGCGAATGTTGCCCGGCCAAGCGTAGCGACGAAGCGCCTGCATCGCGCTGTCGCCGATCCGAAGCGGCGGCAGGCCCAGCTTTTTGGTGATCTTGTTGAGCGCGTACGTAGCGAAGAGCGGGATGTCCTCCCTGCGCTCCCGCAGCGGCGGAAGGTGGATGCTCACCACCTCCATCCGGTAGTACAGATCTTCGCGGAACGTTCCCGCAGCGACGCTCTCGCGCAAGTTGTGGTGCGTGGCAAACAGGAAGCGCACATCGACCTTTTTGGTGACCGATCCACCAACAGGTCGAATCTCCTGAAACTGCAGGGCGCGCAGCAGCTTCACCTGCAGGTGCAAGCTCATGTCACCCACCTCATCGAGAAAGAGCGTGCCGCCGTCCGCCAGCTCGAACACGCCGGGGCGCCCGCCCTTTTTCGCCCCGGTGAAAGCGCCCTCCTCGTGGCCGAACAGCTCGCTTTCCAACAGGTTTTCCGGGATCGCCGCACAGTTGATCGGCACAAACGGCATGCCTTTGCGCGGGCTTTGCTCGTGGATGTAGCGCGCGATCACCTCTTTGCCGGTGCCGCTCTCCCCTTGGATCAGCACCGGCGAGGAAACGCGGGCCGCCTTTGTCGCCAGCGCGAGCGCCTTTTGCATGCCTTCGCTCTCGCCGACGATCATCCCGCCGCGCCCCTCCGCATCGATCAGGCGCTCCAGATGCTCGATCGTCTCGTTCGCCTTCGAGAGCTGCTGTGCCAGTCGGCGCAAGTCTGTCTCATCGCGAAACACAGACACCACGCCGACCAGCTCCCCCTGCTCGCGAACGGGCACGATGTTCGACACGACCAGATGCTCGCCCACTTGGGTGCGAATGCCGATGCACGGCTCCCCTGTCACCAGCACGTCTACGATGTGCGCGCTGGGTATCGCATCTTTCACATGCCGACCGACCAGTTGCTCCCGCTTCAACCCCGTGATCCGTTCATTGGCCGGGTTCACGTACACGATGCGCCCCTGATCGTCGATCGCCGCCACCCCGTCGTACACATGGTCCAACACGGCTGCTGCCGTCCGCATCAACTCGTTCATCCCCATGTCCGCACCTCCTCAGCCTTCCCTGTCATTGTATCAGAAATCGGATGCCTTCTCGCAGTGGAAGTGGTATCATGTCAACGAGGTGAATCACAGATGTCCTACAAAGCGACCGTACACATCCATCCACGCGGAGAAAAAGCCATGCAGGTGGCGACCGCACGGGTGGCATTTTTAAATGGGGAACTGCAGCTGTTCGAAGTCGAAACGCCAGATGGCATGCTGTGGGAAGGCCCGCTGGAAGCGGATGAGCTGGGGCGGATGCTCGAATGCGCCTACCTCGTCCTGCTCGAAGATGGACGCAAATACCGAGTCGCACCGCAAGAGATGAGCGACAAGTGGTATGTGCAGAGGTTGTCCTCATGATCCGCATCGTATTTTTCGATGTGGACGGCACACTGCTGAGCGACAAGGTCGTCCCCGATTCGACCCGACACGCGATCTCGCTGTTACAAGCGCAGGGCATCACGACTGCCCTCGCCACCGGACGGCCTGAGTTTGAGCTGCACGAACTGCGCGAGCAACTCAGCATCGACTGGGCGATCACCTGCAACGGCGCTCATCTCGGTCATCGCGGTCAGACAGTGACGGGCACTGCGTTTTCCACAGAGCGGATCGACGAATGGGTGGAGCGCGCCCAGCGCACACCTGGCCACACGCTGCTGCTCTATGGTGCCCAACATACTTTTTCCACAAGCTCGATCGCCGACTGCCCCTACCTGTCCCAAGCGGATGAGGAGATCGGCTTTTTAGAGCCGATCCCGGTGAGTGAGGCTGGCCGATTGCCGGAGATCTACCAATGCATTCTGTTCGCGCCAGAGGAAGAAGCCAGCCCTTACACGGAGCGCTATGCGGACGAGCTGTATCAGCACCGCTGGCACCCGTGGGCGCTCGATCTTACCCCCCAAGGGATCAACAAATCGACAGGCGTGCAGCTGTTGCTCGATCGCTTGGGCATCTCCCGCGAGGAAGCTGCCGCGTTTGGCGATGGCAAAAACGACCTGGAGATGATCCAACATGTCGGCCTGGGGATTGCGATGGGCAACTCCTGTCCCGAATTGCTCGCTTGCGCTCGCCATGTGACCGCCCATGTCAAGGATGACGGCATCCTGCAGGCTGTCACCAACCTGATCTTGCCAAAGAGCCTCCGCGTCTAAGCGGAGGCTCTTTTTCTTCATTGCGCAAACGGGATGCCGATCACAAAGATCGTCCCCACCCCTTCTGTCGAGCGCACGGTGAGCATGCCGCCATGCCCTTCGATGATCCGGTGCGAAATCGGCAGCCCGAGGCCTGTGCCATGCTCTTTCGTCGTGTAAAACGGCTCGAAGATGTGCGACAGATCTTCTGCCAGAATCCCCGGCCCTTCATCGATCACTTCAAAATTCACGATGCTCGCCTCCACCTTGACGCGCAAGACGAGCTTGCCGCCCGGCGGGGTGACGTCGAACGCGTTTTTGCAGAGGTTGAGAAACACCTGCTTCATCTGCTGAACGTCGAGGTGCAACGAGGGCAGATCGCTCGGCGCGTCCACTTCGAGCATCACCCCGCGCAGATTGGATTCCGACTCGACCAAGCGCAGCACATCGATCAAAAAGGTCTGCGTGTCGACCAACTGTCGCTGCGGCGCTTGCGGGCGGGAGACCATCAGAAAATCGGAGAGGATCGTGTTCGCCCGATCGAGCTCCGGGATCAGCAGCTTGACGGTCAGATCATGAAAATTGTCCGGTTGGACGGAGCGCGACGCAAAAAGCTGTAAAAAGCCGAACACGGTGGTCAGCGGGTTGCGGATCTCATGGGCGATGCCCGCCGCAAACTGGCCGATCAGCGCAAACTTTTCATTGCGCATCATCGCCTCGCGCATCGCCAGCAACTCGGTCTGATCGTCGATGATCAGGATGTACCCGACGGGCACCCCGTGCGCATTTTTGATCGGGTTGCCGTCGATGCGAATCGTCAGCCCTCGACCGTTCAGCGTGATCGAATACTCTAGGCTCCTGATCGGGAGCCCGCGCTTCATCGCCGAGTAGAGCTTCGAATGGCTCATATCCTTTTCGGTGTAGCGCTGATACAGTTCGAGCACAGAGGTGCCCAACACCTGTTCGGCAGACAGCCCAAAGATCTCCTCCGCCTTTTTGTTGTAAGCGGTCAGCGAGAAATCTTGATTCAAGATCAACAGACCGCTGTTCATCGAGTTGAGCACAAAAGAAAACTGCTTGTGCAGGTTGTACAGCCGCTCCTTCTCGCTGACCGCCGGATAGACGATCGTCATCGAGCCGGTCACAGCTCCCGCCTCATCGAGCAGTGGGATCATCTCTTTTTCGATCAGCAGCAACCCATCTTCTTCTGAGGTCATCTCCGTGCGCAGCTTGACAGGCTCGCCGGCCATCACCTTGCGCCATGTGCCGTCCGGCTCCTGAGAACGGCTGTCCCTGACTCGCAGTTCCGCCCGCGTCATGCCGATCACCTCTTCGCGCGTCAGCTTGGTCGACTTGATCGCAAGGTCGTTCGCAAACTGCAGACGCCCCTCCTGATCATAGATCGTCACCGAGAACGGCAACTGCTCCAGGATCTGGTTGCGCTCCTGCACGATCATCCTGTTGATCTTCGCTTCCTGCCATGCATGAAACCCGAGCACCATACGATTCATATAGGTGTTAATCTTCGCAGAGAGATAGAGCATGCGCCCAAACGCTTCCTGTTCCTCATGCGAGAGCGGATAGTTTCGCATAATATGAGTGAAAATCGTCTCGTGAAACATGGTGCCGAGCTCCAACACCATCTCCAATGTCATGTTCCGGCTGCCCATCAAATAGCCAAACTCTTGCCCATATTCAAAAAACGGAATCCATGATTGCTCATTCCGCTCGCCTGTCGCCATCACTTCATTCACAAAATGGATCAACTCCCGAACGTGTTGGGAGTACGAGAGGTACTCATCTTCTTGCATGTAAGTACCTAAATCCTTCCAAAAAATCTTAAGGATCGATTCGACCACATTTACTCCCCTCCACATCGGAAGAATTTACTCCATTTAAATTTGACATTTAGCATAAAAAATCCTTCCTGTAAAAGTGAACAACAAAAAATCCCATGTCCATTAAGGACAGGGATCTTAGGAGTTCTCGACGCTGCCAGCAGCCGTTTTGCGTTTGCGCGAGCGGCGCCTTCTCTTTCTTTTTTTGCTTTCCTCACTGGAAGAAGCGGCCGTTTCACCAGACGCGTCCTCCACTTTCTCGATCGGTTGGGCGGAAGGATCGGCCTGTGGCACCTCTTTTGGAGCGCTGTTCGGCCGTTTTTTGCGCTTCAGTTTCTGCCGGGGTTTGTCCGCTCCGTCGACCGTCCGCTCCGCCGGGCGCTCCTTTTCCTGCCCATCCATCCACGCGCTGACCAGATAGTCTTCCCAGCGCAGGTGAAAGTGCAGATCGCAGATGATGCGAGCCAAGCGCAAGTTGTTCACCACATGGTCGCGGTGGCGCAAGATCAGCGCTTCCGTCTTGTTCTTGCCCTTTTCCAGCGCCAAAAACTGCTCGATGTCCGGATACTTCTCGATCACGCGCAGCACGTTGGGACGCCGCAGACCGGAGATCCCCTTGATGTTGTCGGTGCGATCCCCGAGCAATGATTTGATCGCCGGCACCTGCTCAGGCCCCACATCGAGCAGCTCTTTCACATTTTTCTCCGTCACCCAGGAGCCGGTAAAAATGCCCGAATTGATCAGGTACAGCTGAGTCTTGGCAGACACCAACTGCGCCAGATCCATGTCGCCGGAGAGCAGGATGACCTTCCGGCAGCGATGCAGCGCTTCCGCCCGCGCGGCGATCGTGCCGAGCAGATCATCGCCTTCGTGGTTGGACGCGAATAAATAAGGGATGTTCTCCTCGCGAAACTGGGCGTAGATGCTCTGTTTCAGCGGATGAACTTCCTTCGGTCGCTCGCGGCGGTTCGCTTTGTAGATCGGCGAGATCTGATGACGGAAATTGGTCGCGTCATTGTCAAAGATCACGCACATGTGCGTAGGTCGAAAGCGTCTGACCAGCTTCTTGATGATCTTCGTATACTGGGCGGACGTCTTTTCCACAATCTCCGCGGTCGCTTCCTCATAGTCGCCACGCTTCTTCGCCTTGGCGATAAAACGATACAAGACCGAATACATGATGTGATTGCCATCGATCAGCAAAAGTTGCAAAAGTATAGCCTCCTAAAGCTCTTACAGCTCATCTTCAAGATCTTCTAAGATCATCATCAGATCGGATCGAAGCACATGACCTGCCTCTTCGAGCGTCAATTGTTGCATCGGGATCGTCGCGCCACCTTGCACGAGTTGGAACAGGGCCATCTTCTCCTGCATTACCACCTGAAACTGCACATCTTCCAGCAGATGGCTGTATTCGACGAAAAGCAGGCCTGCCGCAAGCTCCTTGGGCTGCTGGGGTGAATGAGTCCGTTCAAAATTGCCCATGCGCTCCGGCAGCGGCGTGTGCTGCATCATCGTCACCAGTTCTTCGTGCGTCATCTTTCAGATCCCCTCTCTACCCGTCCGTACGATCATCTCTACTCATTATGCGCCATTCATGCAAAAAAAGACAGCGTTTCATTCCGCTGCCTCTCCCGATTATTTTTCTCTGTTGGTATGCTCTTCTGCGATGCCTGCGCCTTCCGCTTCGAAAACTGGCGAAACGTACTGTTCGACGTTCTTCCAGATGTTCAGATCATTGATGATGCTCGCAACGCGAAAGATCTCCTGGTACAGATCGCAGACGGTGTCCCAATCCTCTTCCTGTGCAGCCGCCAGCTGTTTCTTGTTGATCACCGCTTCCAGCTCGTGCACGCGATCTGGAATCCTCGACTTGATGCGCTCCCACTCTTCGATCATCACTTCCTGCTCATCTCGGCTGTACAGCAACCAGTCGAGCGAAAGTTGCGGCAAGTGGATGCCAAGCCGCTCATCTAGGACAAACTCCCACGCTTTGCTCATTCTACCGCCTTCTTCCCGCTTTAGAAATGCGCTTTCGCCAAATCTTCAAACACACTGCGAGCTAAAATATTCAAATCACAGGCGACGCTGGCAAAATCCATCATCTGATCGTTCAGCTGATGCATCTCCTCTTCGTCCTGTGCCGTGTAAATCGCTTCGATGCGATCCATCATCATCACTTCAAGCTCGGCCACTCGGTCGGTGAGCGCCGAACAGATCAACACCCATCTGGCGGCGATCCGCTTGCGCTCCTCCTCGGTAAAGCGGCTCCAATCCAGATCGGAGTTCAGCGTATAGATGCCAAGACGTGCATCGAAAGTAAAAGCTTCTGCGAACGGTCTTTGGCTATATTCGTTCATTCAGTTCCCTCATTTCTACAAGTCCTACTTCCTTGTATTGTAGAACTTCGCCCATGAAGGGTCAACGGTATCTATTACCGCCCTGCATATTTTCTTGTACAATTGAGAGAAAAGGAGGATTCTGCTGATGAAGACGATCTATACGAACGGCATGATCTACACGATGGATAGCCGCGAGCCGCAAGCGACCGCTTTGGCGATTGAAAACGGCCGAATCCTCGCGGTCGGCACGACGGAGGACATCCGCTTGCAGTGCGGACGCGCCGATGTCGAGGAGATCGACCTTGGAGGCGCGACCGTCCTGCCCGGCCTGATCGACAACCACCTGCACGTCGCCAACCACGGCATCAAGCTATCCACCCTCGACTTCACCTCCGCAACCTGCGTGGCGGAGATGTTGAAGATGCTGCGTGAATGGGTGATCACCGTGCCGCAGGGCGAATGGGTGGTCGGCGTCGGGTGGAACGAAAATCAATTTTCCGATCGCCGTCCGCCCAGCTTGCGGGAGCTGAACGAATCGGCTCCCCATCATCCGCTCCTGCTGACCCGCGTCTGCAACCACGCCTACCTCGCCAACTCGCTCGCCTTTGAGCGCGCAGGCATCACCGGGACGACTGCCGATCCGGCGGACGGCTCCTTCGGGCGCGATGCGTCTGGCGATCTGAACGGCATGATCTATGAAAACGCATCCCAGCTGCTGAAAGACCTGATTCCCAAGCGCAGTCGCAGCGAGCTGAAAGACGTCCTGCGCCGCGGCGTTCAGCATGCCACGTCCTGCGGGCTGACCAGCGTGCACACAGAAGACCTCCGCGAGCTGGACGGGTTTGTCAACACCTGGGAGCTCTACCGCGAGCTGATCGTCGAGGAGGACCTACGACTGCGCAGCAACCTGCTGATCTACTATCCGCACCTCGACGAGTTGAAGGCGACCGGGCTGACCACCGGCGATGGCGATGAATGGGTCAACATCGGCGCGCTGAAGATCTTTGCGGATGGCGCGATGGGCGGGCGCACCGCCCTGATGACCAAGCCGTATGCGGATGCGCCGCACACGTTTGGCACGGCGATCGTGTCGCCAGAGGAGCTATTGCGGATCGCAAGCCTCGGGCGGGCGCATGGGATGCCGATCGCCGTCCATGCGATCGGCGATGGCGCGACCGACATGGTGCTCGATGCGATCGAAAAAAACAGCGTCGCCGGACATCGCCACCGCCTGATTCATGCGCAGGTGTTGCGCCCCGAGCAGATCGAGCGGATGAAAAAGCTGGGCGATACGCTGGCGCTCGATCTGCAGCCGCGCTTTGTCGCCTCCGACTATCCGTGGGTGATGGAGCGCATCGCAGCGGAGCATCTGCCGACATCCTATGCGTGGAAGACGCTGCTCGACGCGGGGTTGCTCTGCGGAGGCGGCTCCGATGCGCCGATCGAGCCGATCGAACCGCTGCTCGGCCTGCATGCGGCAATCACGCGCAGGTCGCCAGGTGACACGCACGCCGGCTATCAGCCGGAGCAGAAGCTGTCCGTCCGGGAGGCGGTGCGCCTGTTTACAGTCGGCGGCACGTACGCCACGCGGGAAGAGGAAGTCAAGGGCACGATCGCACCAGGCAAATTTGCCGACCTGACCATCCTCGACCGAAACATCATGATCGAAGAGCCTGATGCGCTCTTAGCAGCGAAAGTCGTCCGCACCGTCATCGGCGGCAAGACAGTCTATGAAAAATGACAAGAGTCTGGGGATATCCCCAGACTCTTGTTTTTAACGATCCCACGGCTTTTTCTGGCTGAACTCCTCGGCCAGCTTTTTCCGCTCCTCGCGACGGGCGCGACGCGCTTCAGCACGGGACGGAGCGCTCTCATAGAGCCGCTTCTCCTCCGAAGTCTCCGGCGTCACGTGCGGTACAGGGGTCGGTCGATTGTCATCATCGAGCGCGACAAAAGTCAGAAAGGATGTCGCGCACAGCAGGCGATGTCCGGTCAGCAGATCTTCTGCCGTCACCTTGACAAACACTTCCATCGACGTCTTGTGCGTCCATGTTACGTACGATTCGAGGCAGATCGAGTCGCCTTCCTTGATCGGATTCAAAAAGTCTACCGAGTCGGTCGATGCGGTGACGACGCGCTTGCGGCAATGCCGCATCGCGGAGATCGCCGCGATATCATCGATATAGGCCATGACCTTGCCGCCAAACATGGTGCGGTGGTTGTTCGTATCGGGCGGCAATACGATGCTCGCTTTGACCGCTCTGGATTCGCTCGCTCTTTTCGATGCCTGTTGTTCGATCATCTCAATCTCCTCTTTTCTATCTCAACTCCCTTCATTATAACCAAACTGAGCGTTTGTGCACCTTTTGTAATTTTCTAAATAAATAAAGGTGGAAATGATCATTGCCATCCAAGGGCAAAACAAAACCCCTTTCTGAAAACGGACTGAACAAGAGCTTTCCACCGACGATCTGGAGATCATAATTCAGTTCCTACCGTTCAACTTTTCGCTTTGGCTTCAAACTCGCTCT
This sequence comes from Tumebacillus lipolyticus, assembly GCF_042682745.1. Classification (NCBI taxonomy): domain Bacteria; kingdom Bacillati; phylum Bacillota; class Bacilli; order Caryophanales; family Alicyclobacillaceae; genus Tumebacillus; species Tumebacillus lipolyticus. The sequence goes on from NZ_JBHUIO010000011.1 coordinate 121,302, forward strand.
TCAGCATGGAGAACATCACCGAATCGTGATAGCGCCCGCCAAAAAACATGTATGCTCGCAAGATGCCCTCCTGCGTGAAACCGCCCTTTTCCAGCACGCGCAACGAACCGACGTTTTCTGGCGAGACCAGCCCCTCGATGCGGTTCAGGTTCAGTTGATCGAACCCATACCCCAACACCGCCTGCAGCGCTTCGCTCATCACGCCTTTTCCCCACAAGGAACGGTTGAGCTCATAGCCGACTTCGGCGCGAGACGATTCTCGATCAAAGCGGTGAAACCCGATCGTGCCAATCAACCGATCCTCTTCACGAAAGGTGATCGCCCACCTGATCGCCCGGTCCTCCTCAAATGCTTGCAGGCGCCCCTCGATCGTCTGCACCGCCTGCTCAAGCTGCGTCAAAGGCTCCATCCCAAAATATCGCATCGTCTCTTCATCCGAAAAGTTTGCAAAAAAATCACCCGCATCTGTCTGGCGCAACTTTCTCAACACCAAGCGCTCCGTCTGCAACGTCGGAAAACTTTTCACCATCGTCCACTCCCATCCAACTCTACTTTAATGATCAATTAATTCCATCTTAACACATTCCAACTCCTCGCCAAGACACACCCTCCGGCATTGCCAAAAAACCAACAAAAAGCGTGTAGACCTCGCACCAAGAGCACGCTGTCTACACGCGATAAACTTAGCCTTCCTCCTACAGATCACCTTTCGTCTCGAACAGCTCCAGCCATTCTCCTTCTTGGCCGTGGAAGAACATGTAGCGCGATCCGTTGGGCAGCGTGGTGATCTCCTGATCGATCCACTTTACATCATGCTGCTTCAACCGCTCGATCTCCGCTTCGAGGTTGTCCACCTGAAAGGCGAGATGATGAACCTTGCCCTCTTGCGGCAGGTTGCCATCATACCCCTGAATCAGTTCCAACTGCGTCTGTTCCGCCCCAGGAAAGCGGAGGAATGCCAGCTCGATCACGCCGTTCGTATGCGCGATGCGGTCGACCAATTCCATGTTTAACACTTCCGTATAAAACTTGATCGATGCTTCCAGATCTTGCACCATCAGGCCGACATGTTCAATCTTGCGAATCGCCATTCTGATCAACCTCCACGCTCATCTTTACGCTTCGAATTCGCTCTTCAACAGAGCGTACACCACCGCATCATGAAAGCGCCCGCCAAAATACATGTACTCTTTCAGCACGCCTTCCTTCGTAAAGCCGGATTTTTCCAACAGGCGAAGCGAGCCGACATTTTCTGGCGAGACCAGCCCCTCGATGCGATTGAGGTTCATCTGATCGAACCCATAGGGAAGCACTGCCAGCAGCGCCTCTCGCATCACGCCTTTCCCCCACAAGGAACGGTTGAGCTCATAGGCGATCTCCGAGCGAAACCAAGCGCGATCAATATGATGATACCCGATCGTGCCGATCAACCGATCCTCTTCACGAAAGGTGATCGCCCACCGAATCCCACGATCTTCCGCATAGGTCTGCAGGTTCTTCTCGATGATCGGTTCCACCTGTTCGAGCCGAGTCAGCGGGTCCATCCCAAAATATTCCATCGTCTTCGCATCTGACAAATTGGCAAAAATCGCGCCCGCATCTGTCATCCGCAACTCGCGCAACACCAAGCGCTCCGTCTGCAACGTCGGAAAACTTTTCACTATCGCTCACCTCGATCCAACTTCACTGAACTTTTAAAATTCGGTAGACTCTATTCTACCACGTTTCCCCAGCTCGCCAAGAACAACTTCGGACAAAAAAACCTCCCGACACACGGGAGGTTCGTCACGATTCATTCGGATAGGCGAGCATTCCGCCCGTCATGTTTTTCACATTGCGAAACCCTTCCATCGTCAAAACTTGACAGACTGCCAAACTTCTTCTACCGGAGCGACAGACAAAGATGATCTCTTCCCCGCGATCCCAATCTTGGTAGCTGTCCGCCAGTTCGAACATCGGTATGTGAATCGCCTCTCGGATCATCCCCTGTTCCACTTCTTCATCGGTCCGGATGTCGATGATCTTCAGCGCTTCCTTGTTTCGCAACCGCTCCGCCACCTCAGCGGGCAATATTTCTTGCACCTTGGACATCACGTGTTTCACCTCATCAGCAGGCCCTCTTGTCGCCCATAATGCTTCAGTCTATACCCTTAGTTCCTTTTTGAAAGTAATGAACCTCACATTCGACAACTTTGCCGATTTTGAAAATAATCGAACGTCTCCTCCTTGTCCGCCTCCGACTCAAACAGGTTCAACTGCTCATAGAGCGCAACGGCAAACTCTACATAAGCATTCCCTTTTGCGGTCACAAGATTGCCTGCGACCGTCACATCTTCATCGGTAAAGTGCTCCCAAGCGAACAGATTGGCAGCCGGCTCCTCCTCTTTCGTAAAGGAGGTGGTAAACTTGCTGTCCGCCAAAACGCCTGCCGCAGCCAACAGAGCAGGTCCGGCACAGATGGCGCCGATCAGTTTACCCTGGGCATGGAACGCCCTGATCAGATTCAAAACGGCCTGTTGATCGAGCAAGTGTGATAGATCGCCGCCTGGGATCGCCAGCAGATCATACTCGGATGGATCGACCTCGGAGAGCTGCACATGCGCGACAGTTCGAAAGTTTCCAGTTCCGGTCACAAAATCGGTCTCGCGATCGGCGACCATCTCGACTTCTCCCTTTCCTTTCATAAACAATCCCACCAGGTTGACCTCAAATTCAGCATACCCGTCGTAGATCAAGATCAAAGTTTTCATCGATCCACCCCTCCTCTTGATAACCGGCGCTCTGGCCGATCTGTACAGAAGCACAGAAAATATTCCTTCTCACCTTTTCGACTGCTCGCACATCCGCTCGCTCCGCAAGTTCAGCCATTCACTTCGACTGCGCCCAGCCTTTCCGCCCCTGTGAGAGACGTGTTCGCAGTACATATCTACTCGCAGAGGATTGCCGATGTTCCTCCTCTGGCAACACGCGCCCGCCCGCTCAAAAGGACGTAGTGCTCGCTGTAGATATATGTACGATGGAAATAAGAGGAATCCTGCAATCTGCTTCCCCTCTGCCGGTCGGTTATGTGAAAGGACGATCATCCGCTCCGCAAAAACGGAAAGACCGCTGCTCGCCAAATGGCGCAACGGTCTTTCCCTTCGATCTGATCCTGCTGTTGACCACCCTGCGTCTGCTGTGGCTATCCAATTCATCAGCTCGGCAGCGCGATCAGCATTCAGGAGATCATTCGACAGAGATCTGGGCGAGTTCGTTCAATTCATGGATCAATTTTTCCAGATCGCGGAACGAGTCGACGATCATTTTGATGCGGTTCATCTGCTCATCGACAGAGGCGGAGACTTGCTCCATCGCCGCCGAAGATTCTTCGGTGATCGCCGAGATCGAAGCGGTCTCCTGCACGATCACAGAGGAGGTCGCTTGCAGCTGATGAATTCGCTCACCCATCATGTCGGAATTGCGCTGCATCTCTTCGTCATCGCGGATGACCTCGCCGATAAACGTTTGCGTTTCGGCCGTCGCGCTCATGCTCGAACGAATCGCTTCTTGCCCCTTTAACACCTGATCGGAGATGATGCGGCTCGTCTCCTGAATGCGCCCCAAGATCGAAGCGATCTCCTTGGCCGACTTTTGCGAACTCTCGGCCAGCTCTCGCACTTCATTCGAGACGACAGCAAAGCCGCGGCCATGCTCACCCGCGCGAGCAGCTTCGATCGCCGCGTTCAGCGCGAGCAGGTTGGTCTGGTTGGCGATGTTGCTGATCGTGACCAGAATATCGCCGATCCGCTCGTTCTGCTGTTCCATCTCCTGCATCGAGCGCACCGTGCCTTCGATGATTTCGAACACCCGATCCATCGCTTGGGACAGCTGTTGGATCTGTTCGCTTCCGTAAGCAAGCTTCGCCTTGCGCCCGGAGCTCGTGGCGAGCAATGTCTCGTAGTTGCTGCCCACATAGTCGATCGATTGGCCGACCGCCTGGATCGAATCGCTGATCTGCACAGAGCTTTCCGCCTGCTCGACCACACCTTTTGCCACCTCGGAGAACGCCTGTGACACCTCTTCACTGATGCGGCCAGTCACGTCCACGTTTTCGGACAGCGTGGAATTGAAAGTCTTCAGCGTCGATGTGGTCTGTCTGATGCGCTGGAGCACATCAGACATCTTTTCTTGCGCCTCGCGCGTTTTGTCGCTCTGCTCTTGCACTTTCGCTTTCAACTGCTTGCTGACGACCACCTGCATGTAGACCGCCGACAGGGCGAAGGCGAAGATCATCGCCGTATAGCCCCACGTCTGATAGAAGGCAAACGAATCGCTCACATATTGTTCATAGGCTGCGATCGCAGAATGCTGAATATAGATCAACGCATTAAATATAACGAACGATAAGAACAAGCTGATCGACAGGATCAACCGATGATTGTACAGCATGAGCACCGTAACGAAGAAAAAGATGTCTGCTGTGTAAGACCATTCTGGAAAACCTGCCATCAAGTTGTTGACAAAGTCGGACCCTTCTACCCCGAACAAAGTCAACAGCACGAGATAAGGGGTATAGAAGACGCCGATCTCCCGCTGATGCAAAAACCAGAGCAAGAGGAACATCACCAAGCCGGGCAAGTAGAAGTACAGAAAACTTTCTTCGAATTTCCCGGTGAAAATCAGTGAGGTCACCTGCCAATACAGGAACGAAGCGCCATAGAACAGCGCGAGATAGATGATCGAAATCTTGTGCTTCTGTCTCATTTCCCATCTCGCTTGCTCGAATTCGTTCTGATTGGTAATTCCGTAGATGATAGATTGTACCTTGGTCATCCAAATCCTCCATTCGATGAGAAACTGATCCTAACACTTGTACTATTCGCGCGATTCTTGCTTGAATCCTTTCGCCAAAATTAATCCCAGAATAAAAATTTGTAAACTAGATTACTATGCAATACAAATATTACTTCTTTTGACATCCTTTGAGGATTGGGAACAACTTTCTGATCATTCGCACCAAAATTGCTTTTCTCCAGCGTTTCCGGCTCGTTGCTCCCCCTAAAACATCGTACAAATTTTGAGATTTGGACCTACTTCCGCTAAAATGAGAGCAAAGGAAAAAAGTCAGCGATCGAGCGCTGACCTCAAGACTGATCGATCTGAAAAGAAAAATTCTTGAGCGGGTGAGACAGGAGTGAGCAACATGTGGACACAGACCAGCGTGACCCAAGCGTTACACCTTGAAGTTCCGATACTCCAAGCGGGAATGGCGGGCGGATCGACGACGCCCGAATTGATCGCAGCCGTTTCCAATGCGGGCGGTCTTGGCACTTTGGGTGCTGGCTATATGACTCCTGAGCAGATGCGCGGTGCGATCAGAGCGATTCGCCAGCTGACCGATCGCCCGTTTGCGGTCAACCTGTTTGTCAATCAGATCCCCACCCCTGATACGGAGCAGGTGGCGACCATCCAAAACATCATGAGCAAACACCGCCAGGAGCTGGGCATCCCAGAGCCGCAGCTCCCAAGTAAATATGCGGAAGCGTACCAAGATCAACTTCGGGTGGTCATCGAGGAAAACGTCCCCGTCTTCTCCTTCACGTTCGGGATACCGTCCCGCGAAGAGATGGATGCGCTCAAGCAGCGCGGCATCGTGACATGCGGCACCGCCACCACGGTGCGGGAGGCGATCGTCCTCGAAGAGCACGGCGTTGATCTGATCGTCGGTCAAGGCAGTGAAGGAGGCGGACATCGCGGAACGTTTCTCAGCTCGGCGGAGCAAGCGCTGATCGGCACGATGGCGCTGATTCCGCAGATCGTCGACCGGGTGAGCGTGCCGGTGATCGCAGCGGGCGGCATCATGGACGGTCGCGGCATTGCGGCCGCCCTGTCGCTCGGTGCGGATGCGGTGCAGCTCGGCACCGCCTTTTTGACCTGTTCGGAAAGCGGCGCACATGCGCAATTCAAAGAAGCGGTTCGCAACAGCACAGATGAGTCCACCGCGCTGACCCGCGCCTTTTCGGGCAAATATGCGCGCGGCATTCGCAACACGTTTCTGTCTGAGCTGGCAGCACACGATGCGGACATCCCCGAATATCCGATCCAAAATGCACTGACCCGCGACATTCGCCAAGCGGCCGCACAGCAAAACAATCCAGCCTACATGTCGCTTTGGGCTGGACAGGCGGCCGCTTTGAGCCAGTCGATCGGCGCGTCCGATCTGATGCGCAAGCTCGTCGCGCAGACGAACGAAGCGATGCGTCGCTTCTCCTAAGCACGGTCGTCGAGAGCGATCGACACGCCCCGCACCTGCCCCGGTGTTGGCCTTGCCGATCGCTCTTTCATTTTTTGACGAGTTTGACCGTTTTTCGCTTGTCATCCCGTCTTATTCAATAGGAGGTGAGCAGATGAATGATCCTGCCGATCAACAATTGGTACATCAGTCTGTGCAGGGAGATCAAGAAGCGTTTGGTCGATTGGTCAAAAAGTATTCAAACGCCGTCTACAGCGTCGCAATCGGTCTGTTGAACGATTTACACCTTGCGGAGGACATCGCGCAAGAGGCGTTTGTCAAAGCGTGGTTCAAACTGGATCGATTGCGCGAGCCGGAAAAGTTTTGTTTTTGGGTGATGGCGATCGCCAGACGTCTCTGTATCGATCGGCTGCGAAAAGATCAGCCCGCTCTGCACGCGCTCACCGATCTGGAGACGATCGCCGATCCGATTTCGCTGGATGACCAAATAGAGCGAGCGGACAGCCGGGCTGCGATCCAAAAAGCGCTCCACACGCTGGATGCAAAACATCGCACCGCCGTTGTGATGTACTATTTTGGCGGCTATCATGCCCGCGAGATCGCAACGCTGCTCAGCGTCCCGCTAACCACCGTCGAGAGCCGTCTGCGCAGAGCCAAACAAAAACTGAAAAAGGAGCTGTTCACATTGGTTCAAGAGTATGTGCATTCGAACCGGTTGGAAGATGCGTTCGAAAAAAAGGTGCAGGCGCGGATCCACTCTTTGTTTCACATGCAAATCCCCGTCAGGCAATTGGATGAATCGATCGAATGGTACAAAACGCACTTGGGCTTCGGACTGAAAGAGCATTACGGGAAATGCGCCTTTCTCAGCCTCTCCACCGGCCCGCTGCTCATGCTGTGGCAGACGGCCGACCAAACGACCGCCAATTTCACCGTCGATGGCAATACGATGCCCGTGCTGTTGTACGCGACAGACGATGTCCATGCCCTGCACGATCATCTGAAAGCGCTCGGCACCCAGATCACCCATTATCAGGACGATGGCTTTGGCTGGGTTTTGAAATTTTTTGATCCGAACGGAAACATGTGGGGCGTCATTCAGGAAAACGGCTGATCGAGGGCAAGGATGCGAATCACTCAACAACGATCTGTTCAAACTCTGAATCGTTTCATAATAAATTACTTGACTTGTCGGAATGCGTTTGACTAGAATATGTGATATTATTATGAAAATGATTCTCATTCTTCTTTGATTTCGAACTATTACCCTATGAAATGAGTGATTCGATTGCTACGACGCTTCTTTTCGTATTACCAACCTTATCGCGGACTGTTCCTGCTCGACTTTTCCTGTGCGGTGATCGCCGGTCTTTTAGAGCTCGGTTTTCCTTTAGCTGTCAATCAATTTGTTGACAAGCTGTTGCCAAGCAAAGACTGGTGGCTGATCTTGTGGGCCTGTCTGGCCCTGCTTGCCATCTATGTTCTCAACACAGGTTTGCAGTATATCGTCACCTACTGGGGGCATATGCTGGGCGTCAACATCGAGACCGATATGCGCAGAAAGCTGTTCGATCATTACCAAAAACTGTCCTTCCGCTTTTTTGACAACAACAAGACCGGTCACCTGATGACGCGCATCACCAACGACTTGAACGAGATCGGGGAGATCGCGCATCACGGGCCAGAGGACGTCTTTATTGCGGTGATGACGCTGATCGGCGCCTTTATCCTCATGCTGATGATCAACTGGGAGCTGGCGGTGTTGACCTTCCTCATCATCCCGTTTATGGCTTGGCTGACCATCCATTTCAGCAACCGGATGACCAAGACGTATCGCCGCTTGTTCGGAGATGTGGCCGACTTTAACGCGCGGGTTGAAAACAACATCGGCGGCATCCGCGTCGTTCAAGCGTTTGCCAATGAGGATCACGAGAAAGAACTGTTCAAAGTCAACAACAGCCAGTACCGCCAGACCAAGCTTCTGGCCTATAAGATCATGGCGAAAAGCATCTCGATCACCTACATGATGATGCGCTTCATCTCGCTGTTTGTGATGGTTTGCGGAACTTGGTTCGTCATCAACGGCGAGCTGACCTATGGTGGGTTTGTCGGCTTCCTGCTCTTGGCAAACGTGTTCTTCCGTCCGATCGAGAAGATCAACGCGGTCATCGAAACCTATCCAAAAGGGATCGCCGGCTTCAAGCGGTACACGGAGATCCTCGATACGGAGCCCGATGTGGCAGACGTGCCAAATGCGAAGAAAGTGGATCACTTAGAAGGCGATATCCGCTTCGACTCCGTCTCGTTCGGATATGAGGAGCAGAAACAGATCCTGAACAACTTCAACCTGGCTGTCCACGCGGGCGAAACGGTCGCCTTCGTCGGGCCTTCTGGCGCGGGGAAAACGACGATCTGCAGCCTGTTGCCTCGCTTCTATGACTGCGATCAAGGCAACATCACGATCGACGGGATGGACATCCGCCAGATGACCTTGCAGTCGCTGCGCAGTCAGATCGGCATCGTGCAACAGGATGTGTATCTCTTCTCCGGGACGATTCGCGAGAACATCGCCTACGGCAAGCTGAACGCATCGGACGAGGAGATTTGGCAAGCGGCTAAGCGTGCACAGTTGGAAGCGTTCATCCTGCAACAGCCGGAGGGAATGGATACGGTGATCGGTGAGCGCGGTGTCAAACTCTCTGGCGGGCAGAAACAGCGCCTCGCCATCGCGCGGATGTTCCTCAAAAATCCGCCGATCCTGATCTTGGACGAAGCGACCTCCGCTTTGGATACGGCGACAGAGGCTGCCATCCAGCAGTCGCTGACCGAGCTGTCAGAAGGGCGCACCACGCTGGTCATCGCCCATCGACTGGCGACCATCAAAAATGCGGATCGCATCGTTGTGGTGACCGAACAGGGTGTGGCAGAAGAAGGGCCGCATGATGAGCTCGTTGCGGCGGGCGGAATCTACAGCGCCTTGCATCAAGCGCAGTTTGGCGAAGCATCGGAGATGGCAACTGCCGCGAAGTGATCACTGCTCAACGTGAAAAGTGGATCATGAAAAAAGCACCTGCGGGTGCTTTTTTCATTGTCGGGGCGGAAACGCGCAAGATGGGCAAGGGAGCTCTCCTGTTGGGGGAGCTCCCTTGCCCATCGCTATCTGAATACCTGTCCAACTCTCTGCTGTTCTTTGCCCTTGCCGATGCAATGCCTCTGTCAAACGTCGCGTTGCACGGCACTGTTAGACTAAAAGCCGCAATATCTGAAATAGAGATTGCCAATTTCTAAAATGTGGAGTTTTTGAATATGAGCTTTGAGCTTTACGACTTTTATCAGCTGTAGGTGCAGGCGGTTGCCAGATAGGGGCTGTAATCGAACAGATACTATCATCGCGCAGTTGGATCGGACGATTCTTCTGATCCATTCGATCCATTCGATCCATTCGATCCATTCGATCCGTTCGATCCAATCTTCTTCAAGTGATTGTAAACCGACGCCTCAAAAGCGACAAAGGATCGCGAAGCGTCGGTCTGCAATCTATGTCCTCGACGATCCGTCTCAGACGATTAGAAGTGATAGATCTCTCCGCTCCCTTTAGTGTCCAGCTGCCAATTCGGCGATGCGGGTATTCACCTGATCGCCAAAAGCGCCACCATGATAGCAGATGACCGTCTCTATGTCGTAGCGGGTGAGCTTTTTCAGCGAACGCATCGCTTCGTCCAGATCGAGCGTGTACTGTGGGTCTGGGCCGAACAGTTGACCGTCCCGCACGACCATCGCATCGCCTGCGATCAGCGTCTTGCTCGGCTGATGATACAGGCTGATGTGACCCGGCGTGTGTCCGGGAGTGTCAATGATGGTGATGCCTCCACAATCGGGAAGCTCCGCTCCATCTACCACGATCGTATCAACCTGTGCGTGCGGCGGATTTTCCAGCAACCGCTTAAATGCATTGCGCCACTCCTCCGGCACATCTGGCGGAAAGTTCGCATCAACTTGAGCGATAGCCTCGTCGGTGATCTTCAGCAGTCTTTTCTCGCCTTGAATAAACGGTTTTTCAATTTCGTTGGCAAGCACCTCGATCTTTTGCTCCGACTCGGTCAGAATGTTCGGCAAACTCCCGATATGATCAAGGTCTTGGTGTGTGAGGATCACTTTGCTGAGCGTTTCAAACGAAATGCCCGCCTGCTCCATCGCTTGGCGAATCAGCGGCAGTTGACCAGGATATCCTGTATCGACCAAGACTGCCGATTGCTCGTCCCAGAGCAGCGTGGGACAGATAACGCTCTGTTTGCCCATCATGTTTGCTGAGATTTCCAGCATTTCAACTCCATTTGCGATCCGCATCGTACCCCTCCGCATCATGGTCTCTTACGAGATGTTGTTTCTCTCGTTACTCCCATATCTTAGCGGGCATACGTATGCAAGTCAAATAAAATTTTAATTATAACACAGTTTTATATTTTTGTCAATGATTTTTTCTGAACTATAAACATCACCACTGCCAACCAGACACTTCTACACTGTAGTATTCTGCACTTTGTTATTCTGCGCTTCGGTAGAGAAACCCTTACTTCCTCACTACAAAATCCCGTCCCACTTGATGATATACGTGACATTGTCCAGATTTGGCATCGGAAATTCGGAGCAAAACTCCGGCAAAGTTACCTCTAGTTTCGGATACCTGTCGATCGCTTGCTGCAAATCGAGACTGATGTCTTCAAATTGCCCTTCTTCCCCTTTCGAGTTTCGACTCACCTTGTAGAACGCAGTCTCGCCCATTCACCAACCGGTGGATCGAAGACTTGTCACAACGGCGGTCATTTCTGACCCAGGCGTAACGAGTTGATCCTACCCAATTCGGAGATTTGATAGCATTGAGCCTAGCTCCCCGCATATGATAGAATCAAACTGTACGTTCCCCATAAAATGATCGCTTTTGTGCAATGGAGACTGCTCATCATCGCATCGACGATGTCTAGGCAAGCTTTGCACAACAGTTGCTAGAAATAGACCTTTTCCTAGCCGTTTTCGTCCAAAGGAGGTCTATTTCTTTTTGGTCAGATTACACAACTAGAATTTTTATTCGCATCATTAGAAAGGGTTATTGCTCTTATGACAACCTCTCGTATGAACCACTTTACCTTCCTCACCCTTCTACTCGTCGTGGCGATCGCCGGGATGAGTCAGGGGCTGACACTGCCACTGTTGAGCGTCATGCTCGAACATGAAGGTGTCTCCTCCTTGGCCAACGGGTTCAATGCGGCAGGTCTGTACATCGGAATCTTGATCGTCTCACCTTTTATGGAATGGCCCTTGCGCCGTCTTGGCTACCGCAATACGATCTTGATCGGGCTTTGCGTCGTCACCGTGAGCACCCTGCTCTTGCCGATGTTTCGCGGCTTTACGATCTGGTTTATCCTGCGGCTTTTGCTCGGCATCGGCGATATGGCGCTCCATTATGCCTCCCAGATGTGGGTGACTGCTCTCGCTCCCCCCGAGCGACGCGGGCGCGATATGTCGATCTACGGCTTCGCATATGGAGCTGGCTTTTCGATTGGGCCGCTCGGCATGCTGCTGGTCGACTTTGGTGATTGGGTGCCGTTTTTGGCGATCTCCGTTTTTTACGCGGCGGCGTTCATTATGCTGTTCCGACTGAAAAATGCATTCCCGCTGCCAGCGGAAGCGAGCGAGAAGGGGCAAAACCGCTATCTCTATGTCCTGCGCCTCGGTTGGTTGGCGCTGATCCCGCCCTTCCTGTACGGGTACATGGAATCGGCGCTGAACGTCAATTTTCCCGTCTACGCGGTGCGCAACGGCATTCCCCTCGAATGGGTGTCCCTGATCCTGCCTTCGTTCGTCGTGGGGAGCTTGGTGCTCCAGATGCCGCTCGGACGCTGGTCAGACAAAGTAGGTCGCAAAAAGGTGATGATGGTCTGTGCAAGCACCGGTGCGCTCTGCTTTTTGTTGCTCCCGCTCGCCAGCAACAACATCCCTGCGCTCATGGCATTGCTCGCAGTGGCAGGTGCCACAGTCGGCTCGTTCTATACGCTCGGCCTCGCCTACGCGGCAGACGTTCTGCCGCCTGGCTTGATCTCAACGGCCGGTGCGATTGCGAGCATCAACTTCGGCATTGCCAACATCCTTGCACCGAACGTCAACGGTTTCTTCCTCAGCACCTCATCTCCCGGGCTGATGTTTAGCGTGCTCGGTGGCTTGTTGGCACTTTTCGTGGTGGTCGGCTATCTGTTTGGCAAGAAACCCGCCGATGTGCGGGCGATGAATAAACTGAACGAGGCAGGCTAATGCACACAGGGGAGAGCTTGGAAGGTTTGATTCGCATACCTTCTGCTCTCCCCTTATTTTGGACATTTTTACAACTGATGATTTGATCTCCGTCTCAAAGTCAGATCGACAGTTGTTTCATGTGTAAGGCTCTCGCACCTCCCTTCTACGCGGTCAGAATAATAAAACCTCCTGTGCTTTTGAACAACACCCTCTAAAGTATACATAGGAAAACCCTCTTGAGATTCCAAAATCTATTCTTAGGGATGCTTTTCTATGTTAGTAACAGGGCATAAGTATTGTATGTATCCATTGGAACTTAAGAAACAGGTGATCGAAATGCGTTTACGCGGAATGACGAAGAAACAAATAGCGGTGAAATTAGGGATTTATGATGTGAATCGTATCAAGATTTGGATGAGGAAATTTAGAGCGGACGGTGAGTTCAGTCTTGTAGACCAAAGGGGAAAACAGGAGAAGTATATGAATTGGAACGTTATGTCCGCTGATTGGAGATGGAGAATCTAACACTAAAAATAGTCTTTGAATACTGGAAAAGGAGGGGACTCGACTGAAACAAAAGGCGGTGGAAGAACTGATCACACATTATACGATTCAAGAGCTTTGTTCTGTTCTTGGTATACCACGAAGTGGGTATTACAAATATTTTAAGCGAAAAACAAAACCAGATATTAATCAACCACTCAAAGAATCCATTCGAAAGATATACGTCGTCTCATGCGAGGGGAGTACTATCGTAAACATAACTGGATCATCAATCACAAACAAGTACATCTCCTGATGCAGCATATGGGGCTTCAGTCAATCATTCAAAGGAAATTTCGTTACAACGCCTATACCAAGGCAAAAGTCAGCATCAGAGTTACTGAGAACATCTTGAGCCGTTCATTCGAGGCATCTGCACCCAATCAAAAATGGGTGACAGATGTGACTCAAATCCTGCTCATAGTTAAAAAATGTACCTATCGGTCATTTTGGACCTCTTCAACCGAGAGATGGTTCCCTGTCAGATGAGCGAACAAAATGATAACTCAATGGTGCTTTTAACGGTTCAAAAGACGATAAAAAAAGTAAGGACGCATTCACGACCATCCTGCATAGTGACCGCGGACACCAGTTTACGTCACACAAACACCACGACTTGTTTTCAAAAGTTGCAACTTCAGCGTAGCATTTCGCGAAAAGGCAATTTCCTAGACAATGCCTGTGTCGAGAGCTTCTTCTCCCATCCCAAGGCAGAAGCACTCTATCGCTATGATATACAATGTTTTACAGGAGCACTAAAGAGAATTTGAGGTTTCATTTGGTTCTGCAATGAAGAACGAACCCAACTGAACTCAAAAAAGCTGACATCTGTTTAGTCAGATGTCAGCTTGCAACCTAACAAGGTGTTTTTCGGTGTCTACAAAGTAGGTCTTGAGCAGCGTACCATCGAGGTTTCTTACCTCAACTAACAAATCGTATTGCTCGTTTCGTCAAACAGTATTGGCGATGTTCGGCTTTATTACGACTCGTTAGCATCCCTACTCCCCAGTAATCATCTACACACTCAATATCCTGCGAATGCTGTAGCCATCCGTAAAGTTCCCCATGAGGAGATTGCCAACTCGTCGTAACTGACGACAGTTCCAAAGGCGCCTTGGTTACCTCGATTTATTCTTTACTTTTTCCTTTGCAACTTTTATGAGAGACTCTTCAGAAAGTTTCTCGACTTCTTGACGTACAAGGTCTTCTCCAAAGCCTTTAATTTTTCCGTTTTCAATTTTAAATTTCCCTGAGAAAACCCCTTGAACGACATATCGAGGATACGGCCGTTCTTCATGTGGAGGGTTCTTGCTTAAAAATACCAAATACTTTCCTGGGCCAAATGGTTCATCTCCTGCAACCGATAACGTTTCGCCGTTATACGTGCCGCCCGTTTCAGTAATTACAATTTCTTGACCCTTCAATTCTTCCTCACCTTTCAGAACCTGGCTAACCTTAAACACCTTTTCAGTGAGTACTGTTCCCGAAATTTTATAAGTAAGCTTTGGCTCCTTATAATCTACCAAAAGGACATATGGTGATTCCATCAGTTCGTCTAAGTTGTCATATGCCTGATAACGCATAAGTTCAATGGCGGTAGTGTGTTTTTGTTCAGATTTTGTCTCAGTTGTGGGTTGGATATCTAGAACTTGCTTTGACACTCCAGTAGTTGATTCTAAAGATCCTCTTGTGATAAAAGTCACTCCGATGATTGCTACAGCCACTACTGCGGTACCGACTAGAAATTTTTTCATAATTCACCCTCCTGTTAATAGCCGTATTTCGACACCATTTGAGCCTTTTCGTTGACAGCTGCGTAAGTTGAAGTAACTGATTTTGCATCAGGATACATAATGAAAGTTTTACTTGTATCATGACCTGCGGCTAAGGAATGGCCCAATTCGTGACCAGCAATTGCTATCTTTTTATCTGTTCCTAGGTTGTGGACATGTGTAATAGTTTGTTCATTTAGATCAATCCACGCGAATTGATATGGAATGCTTGCATCCCAATTAGCGTAAGTTGCGGTTTCGGGGTTCTTCTTCTCGCCGTTTTGAAGAGTAACATATGTGGCACCTACCCATGCTGCATCATAAAATCTTGCAGAAGATACCCTTACCTGATGATAAGCAGGCGGATTGGATGCACCGTAGTAGTAAAAGTAATTTGCAGTCCCGAGATTGTTCCAGCCCGTTACAGCAGAGTACACCGAGTTGTAATAATTACTCGTGTCGTATACTGTAAGTTTGGGATTTTGCCAATAACCAGGGTTTAATCTCCAAGTTGTAGCAGAGGCAGAGCCTGTTGTTAGAGTCACCAGTGTAAAAGCCATAACTAACGATAAAAATCCTTTCTTATTCATAAACACACTCCTTTTTATTTTCTTCACTTACTTTTATATCAAATTTGGAAATGAAAGTCAATAACACTGATGAATTATTTCTAGATAATGACATGCTTCAGTATTTTTCTCGTTGCTAATTATATCGAGTATTAGATGCGTATCTTTGGATTGTCAAATTTCATGATGATAATATACCTATCAATATTGGTATGATGAATCGAAAATATGCCAGATAGTTCAAGGAATTCCTTACTCTTAGAGTTTGACCCCCATATGGAATAGATGGCTTACTTATGGTCGAATATAAAAAGACCCATCGATTATTGTCAACGCCGGGGTTAATTTGACCAACTATCGCTGTTTCAAAATTGACCCACCCCGGCGATTATTCGCCTACACTCTTTGGCATCCCGTAGGCACCAGACTTCATCTTCTCTCGCAAGCGATAGCTGTTCCCGCGTATATTCACGATGTGCGAATGATGGAGCAGCCGGTCGAGGATCGCTGTAGCCAATATTGAATCCCCGATAAGTTCTCCCCATTCCCTGAAGTTCTTGTTACTCGTCATGATGATGCTCCCCCGTTCGTACCGAGCACTAATCACCTGAAAGAACAGATTTGCCGGCAAACGGTCCATCGGTAGATAGCCTACCTCGTCAATCAACAGAAGCTTGGGCCGAGTGTATACTCGTAGACGCTTGTCCAATCGGTTTTCCTCGTGTGCCTTTCGCAGGTCTTCAATGAGGTGTGAGAGAGTAACGAAATATACAGATAAGCCATGCTTGATCGCTTCCATAGCCATTGCCACCGACAAATGGCTTTTGCCAACGCCTGGCGGCCCAAGGAAAAGTATGTTCTCTGTGCGAGTCGCAAAGCTCATGCTGGCCAGTTCTCGCATAAGCCGTTCATCAATGCTTGGCTGGAATGAAAAATCGAACTCATCAATTGTCTTACGATAGGGGAGGTGTGCGAGTTTTGTACGCACCTCGAAGTTACGTTGTTTACGTTGTGCGATCTCTTGCCCTAGAAAATCATTCAGGAATCCGATATAGGTGGGTTGCTCTCGCGTCGCACGCTCAAGACAAGCATCCAAGGCGGCGGCCCCTTGATAGATTCCTAGATCTTCAAGTCGACCACGGACTTGTTCTAACTCGATCATGCGCCCACCTCCACAAGTTGCTCATACACATCGAGTGAACGTACCTCGACCTGCTCAGGTGAGACCTGTTTTGCTGCCGGTTGCGGATGTGTTTTGCCATTTGCAGTCGAAAGACCCGCATACTGTTTGGGACAATTACGGATGGCTCAATCGGTGAACGGCTTCATGTCTTGCGACTCGAAGATGATTGACCCATATCTCGATCCAACCATAGCAGACTCGAACGGTCACTTCACGTCCGCTATATTGCCAAGGGACACCATAACGAACCCCATCATAACTCACAAATCCGTCTCGACTCACTCGTCGTACCTCTCGGCGGTATTTGACCAAACGATCATCTGAAGGAAGCGACTGAAGTTTCTCTGTGGAAAGCCTGTCGCAGGGACGTTCGCCTGTTGTACCATGAACTCGACGGTTTATCTCTTCACACCATATGCGTGCCTGTCGATTCAGATCGCCAATATCAACAAACTGTCGCCCTGGAATAAAGTTCTCCTTCACGAACCGAACAGCGCGTTCTACCTTTCCTTTCGTCTGGGGTCGACGTACGCGACAGACTTTGGTCAGCAACCCTATGCTGGTAGCAAAATCTTCGTAAAGCGGGTGCCAGCGCGGCTTCTTATCATCTCCCATTCCGAGTATGACTGTCTTCATGTGATCAGTCAGCATGACGCGAGGGATGCCGTGGAAGAACTCGAAAGCATGAATCATACAACGCAAGAAGCTATGAATGTCGCAACGTTTGGTGAATTCGATGTATGTGGCACGAGAGTAGCCTAGTACCATCACGAAAACTGCTACCTTGCGCTTCTCTCCATTCTCATCTACGTAATCACAAAATCCCCAGTCCACTTGCGCGTGTTCGCCTGGTTTGGTTTCGTAACGCTGAACGGCTTGCGCCTGTCTAGGCGGGCGATAGCCTTGAACATAGTCCTTGAGGATCGTTCGTCCCCCGTTGTATCCTTTCTCACGCAGAAGACGCAACAATACTTCGCAATTGTAGATTCCGTTCGCAAAACTCTCCTGCAAAAAGGGCTTAAAGGGGTCAAGTTTTGATGGCCGTTTCTGAGTACATTTGGATTGCGTCAGTTCGCGATTCCTCAGGTACTTCTGGATTTTATTGCGTGAAAATCCCGTCTCTCTGACAATGGCTCGAATACTCTTGCCCATAGCTTTCATTTCGTGTAAATTGATCACAGTCCCACCTCTTAGCATTTGGATGTCTCCCCTCGATGACTTGGCCGTTTTCGAGGAGATATTCGCTATTTGGTGGGTCATTTCTTTTTCGGCTATGCTGGGTCAATTATACTCCGGCGGTAACAATTATGATGCTTAGTAGGTCTTCAATGTTACTTGAATCTAAATGTCATTTCTCCACTCTTGGATTTCCATTGCTCGATGTTGACATATATACTCCCGCTTCTTGCGCAGTAGCTTTGCGAAAAGTGACTCGTTTCTTGGACATAAGAAAAACCTCCCGTGCTTAGGTTTATCACAACGAACCAGCATTTTCGTCAAATCAAACGAAACAATTCCCCGTTCGGTTCTCTGTAGCAGTAACTCTCGAAAGGATACACATTCCCCTACGCTTGCTTCTGCAACTCACTTTCATCATACTCCGCGACCTAGCTATCCTTACTTCCAAAGATGCGGATCACCTTCACTTTGAGCGAGTCGGTCAGTACGGAGATCAGGTCGTCCTGTTAAAGGTCAAGTCTATGGATATCACAAGCTAACGATTGCCTACAGCATGAAAATGACCTTATGATCAACAAAAAGAATGTCTATCGACTCTACAATGAACTTGACTTGCTACGACTACAACGCCAAATCAAGTTCAAACATCCACGAAAGTTTGCGGTCTAACGAGAGGGTCTCAAACCAGCTTTGGGAGACAGACATCAAGTACGGCAATGTCGAAGGAACAGAACGATTCTTCTTTTTACTCTCAATTCTTGACGTGTACAATCGCGAGACAATCAATTATCACTTCGGGATCTATCGAATTGTTAAACGAATATTATATTTTGTATTTTTCGAAAATTTCAGTACGCATATACTTGAGTCAAATCGAACCAAGGAGTGAATCATGATGAGTCTCGTGGAAAAAATTCGCAAACATCCCGACGACCTGTTTGTCGGATGCCATGCAGGAGCCGAACAATCGCAATCCCTCCATCAAGCCTTTTGACAAAAACATGACCATAGTAGGTCGAGCATTCCCTGTCAAGTTGCCTGTTGGAGACAATTTGCATTCCTAAAAGAGATCCGGGAAACCCAACCAGGCAATGTCCTCGTGGTCGATGTCAAAGGTGACGCATACAGAGCGATTACAGGTAACTTTATCCTCAGTATGGCGCAAACGCTTGGAATCGCAGGTCTCGTCCTCGATGGCTTCATTCGCGATGTTCGAGGATGCAAGGTGCTGAATTTCCCCATTTTTTGCAAGGGTGCAACAGTAGCTGCTTCCGGCAAGGCAGGGATGGATGAAGTCAACGTTCCGATCTCCTGCGGAGGTGTTTCGGTTTGACCAGGGGATATTATCGTAGGCAATGCGGATGGCGTCGTTGTCATACCACAGGCGATCGAGAACGAAGTCTTGGAAAAAGCGCTGAAGCGTCTCACGTTTGATGAGCAACGAGCTGCTCAAGTTCCCGATAGCCTCGAGGAGATCCTACGCTACATCGACAACATGCTGTCCAAAAATTGGGCATATGTATATTTTCCAATAAAAAATGACTCGCACCCCTCCGCTGTATTCCTTGCCGTAGTTTCTAGGAGCAGATTCAGGCACCTATGTAACCCCCCCTTTAAGTAGGATAGGAGGATACTTGCATTACTTACCCAACCACCATACAAGATAATACATTGATATTTCAATTAAACTATATTATTATCATATTAGTAATACAATAATTGAAAAGGGAGTGTTTCGATTTGAAAAAGAAAATGCTCATGGGTCTGTTTGCGATTACTTCTGCGCTTGTCCTTACGTCGCCCGCCAATGCGGCTGGTACCGTGAATACCACTGCGCCTGAGTTGTCAGCTGGTGTAAGCGTTCAGGCTGCTCAAATTACTCCTCTCGCTGTCCAAAAATGGGTGAGAGTCGTTCGCTATTATGATTTTGGTAAAGCCCCGGAGAAAATTTGGTATACGGACGGGAACTATGAAGGTTGGCTCTACGCCGATATCTCTTCCATTGAAATCGTAGGAGAGAAAACGAAAGTGGCTTACGAAGGCTATATCCATATCTAAGTTTTTAAGCCAACTAGCAAACTAGAATATTTTTTTACAAAAGGGATTCGGAAGCAAACACTTCCGAATCCCTTTTCGATCGGGTCGTAGGTTCTGTACCCTTACGAGCCATCTGGATTTAGTGGCATATTTCGCCGATCGCCACAGCTACGACTAATCTCATCCCCTCGACACAAAAACCCCTCCGATGTTTACCTTCGGAGGGGTTCAACACGCTACCTTCCCCCAACGAACTCGTCGTTCCGTCAAACCGCACTAGCGATTCTCAGACTCATTTCGTCGTGGTGAGCAACACTCTATCGCTTACCAAATCATTCGCCTACGCCTTACTTCCCCAACTCGCTCTCATCATACACCGCAACCCAGCCATCCTTGCTCTCAAAAATGCGAATCGCCTTCACCTTGCGCAACTCCGTCAGGGTGAACCAGTGACGCGTATTCGTCGGCACGGAGATCAGGTCGCCCGGGTACAGGAACACGTCATAGTACGTGTCATCGTTCGGCCCTTTCAGCGTGAAGATCGCCTCGCCATCGACGATGAAACGAACTTCGTCCTCCGTGTGATGATGCTCGTCTTTAAACTTGGTCAGCAGGTCTTCCAAGTTGGGCGTCTGGTCGGACAGCACGACGATGTCGGACGATTTGTACCCTCGCTTCTCCGACAGGGCGTCGATCTCCGGGCGGAACGTGTCGAGGATCGCCGCTTGCAGCTCAGAGGTCACCTGGTAGTCTTCTTTCAGCTCGGTCGGGAGCTTCGAGATGTCCCAATGTTCGTAGACGATCCCTTGCGTGTTCAGGTAGGCAGAGACTTGTTCAACACCTTCGATGCGTTCGTTCGATTCAACAAAGCGGATGGACGGCATGCGATTTCCTCCTCTGTGGTTCAATTCCCTGGTTATCTTTGATTCGCTCTACAGCGCGTTTGCAACGGCGAGCTGTGCTGCATTGCCGGAGCGCAAGAATTGCTGGTACAGGAACTGGTATTGGAACATAAACTCGAAAGCTTGGACGTGGCGCTTCGCTGCCGCCACATCTTCGCCCCAAGCGTAGATGCCATGCTTGCGGATCAGGACGCCCGGCACGCGCGGGTCGAGGCGCTTGCCGATCTCGGCTGCCAGTTTCGGAATATCGGCAAAATTCTCAACGATCGGCACCTCGATCGTCGCGCCCTCTTCCCAGATGTTCAGCCCTTTGATCAGCTCCATGTCGGTGATGGTCACCGAGCCTTGCTCCGCATACACCTCGGAGATCAGGTTGTTGTAGATCGTGTGCACGTGCAACACCGCGCCTGCCCCCGCCCCGATCTTCTTGTACACTTCGGCGTGTACCAGCGTCTCGGCAGACGGCTTGAGCGAAGTCGGTTCGAGCGCCTTGGAGTCCCCGTCGACAAACAGGATGTCGTGGATGGTCAGGCTCTCTTTGTCACGGCCGCTGGCGGTCACGCCAAACATCAAAGGATCTTGATTCAGCTTGACAGACAGGTTGCCGCTGGTCGCTGGGAACCAGCCTTTTTCCGCAAAGTTTCTCGACACGTTCACCAACTGTTCCGCGATGCGGAAACGATCTTCTTGAAAAAATGTTTGGCTCATGACAGAACCTCCTCCTTCAGTTTGTCGATCAAGTCTTGCAAGGCGCTGATGCAATCGTAAAAAGTTGCAAACTCCGCATGCGGCAGGTCGAGCTCCTGACATTTCTGCAAGAGCAGCGCGCGGGCCAACACGAAGTCTGCCTGCTTGGCCGCCTGCAGATCGGTGATGGAGTCGCCGATCACCACTTTGAACGTCCGCTCGTCTGGAAACTTGCGCAGCACGGACGGCTTGCACATCCCACAGCCGTTTTCGCACTGCTCATCACAGCTGTGCGGCCAGAGGATCTCGATGTTCTCGCCCGCAAAACTGCTTCCGTTGCAGTAGATCGGGTTCTCGATCTGATAGGGAGCGAGCAGGGGCAGGACGAAAAAGTCGATGCCGCCGCTCGTCACCCAAAAGTCGATGTTCCGCTCTTGGCAAAAGGTGAGGAATTCAGGAAACCCTGGGCGAATCGCCGCAACTTCTGCCGCGTAGCTTGCGATCTCCTCCCGCTTGTCGGAGGAGATGCCGGCGAACAGTTGTCCGACGCCGCTTTGGATCGTAACCTCTTGTCCAAGAATTTGATCCTTTATCGCCTCCCAACCGGGCGCGCCGAACTGCTCCATGATCGTGATGATCATGTCCCGCTCGGTGATCGTGCCGTCAAAATCACAGAAGATCGCGATCGATTTGCTCATGATAGTCTGACTCCTTCGCTTTCAATTTCGCTCTGAATCTATCGAGTGCTCGGGTTGCCCCACAGTGTAAGCGCGGTGCGCAATTCCTCCGATGTCTCTGCCGCCTCGGTCAGCGTTCGCCCGGCTACCACCGCTTCGATCGCCGCCCCAAAAGCGCGTCCACCTGCTGCCGCCCCTTGCGGATGTCCGTGAATGCCGCCGCCGGCGTTGATGATCTGGTCGTTGCCGAGGTCTTCGTACAAGAACGGCACCAACCCCGGGTGGATGCCAGCTGACGGAACGGGAAATGACCGATGCACGCCGCTCTGCTCTTCGCGCAAGGCGGAGGCGATCTTCAGCGTCTCCGCTCGTTCGAGCGCGACCGAACCGTAGGCGGAAGGGTAGAGCACAAAATCTGCTCCTGCCGCCCGCATCAGCTTGCCGAGCAACACCGGAGCTGCAATCCCGTACTGTGCGGAAGGGTACATCGCACCTGCAAGCGCCGGATGCGCCATGATCGGGACTGTGATCGCCCGATCGGCAGCCAATCGATGCAGCACGTCATACCCGTAGGTCAGCACGTTGAGCAGGAGCGCGCTGGCGCCTGCGTCCACCGCCCGCTTCGCCTTGTCAAAAATCTCGGTGACCGGCCCGGTCAGGTTGGCCGCGTAGAGCGTGTGCTTTCCGGTCTGTTCGCTCGCCCGCTCTACCGCTTTCCGACACGCTTCGATCCGCTGTTCAAACGGAGCGTACGTCTCGTCAAAAAAGATCTCATCATCCTTCACCAAGTCGACGCCGCCGAGCGCCTGTTGGTAGAACGCTTCTGCCAGCGCATCGATGTCATAGCCGATCACCGACTTGAAGATGCTCATCAACAGCGGGCGATCCTGCACGCCAAGCTGTTGGCGAATTCCGTCGATCCCATATTTCGGACCGGGAAACTGCTGGCGAAACCGTTCGGGCAGCTGCAGGTCGAGGAGCCTGATCTGACCGTCCATCGACAGCTTGCCGAACACGGAGGTGAGCAGCGCCGGGACATCTGGCGTGAAGTTGATCGTCGGATAGGCGATGGTCAGCAGCGCTGCGCTTTGACCATCCGCCCCTCCCCCGATCTCCTCTGCCGCCACGACATGGCCGAGATGCTTTTGCATCGACTCTTTGCGCGCTTCCGGAAGGTCGGTCCACGAGCCGACCGTCAGGCCGACCGCGATCCCTTGCGCTTTTTTCTGCCAATCTGTGCCTGGCTTGCCGTGAGCCAGATAGGTGACGTGGACGAACTCAGGTGCGTTCACGAGGCACATCCTCCTCTATCGGTGTTTTTCCAATATAAAAAGCCTCTTTCCATGTAAAGAAAGAGGCGCAGAAATTGATCTTCAGCCTCTTATCTTTCAGGATTCTTCCTGTAGGAATTAGCACCGTGTGATCATACGCTGATGAAAACCGGTTGCCGGGCATCGTAGGGCCAGTCCCTCCGCCTGCTCTGGATAAGAGTTGTCATATATGTGTGAAAAGTTCTGTAGACGATATTACAGCTAACGACGGGCGGTGTCAATGACTTTTGCGAAAAATTGATCAGAGGGAAATCCTGCACATCCGATCGACCGCTTCCTGCAATCGCGCCTCATCTGTCAGCAGGCCGACGCGCACATATCCTTCGCCGCTCGGGCCAAACCCGACCCCAGGTGCTACCATCACATGCGCCTGTTCGAGCAGCGTGTTGGCAAAATCGACCGATTTGAACCCTTTGGGCACGGGCACCCAAGTGAAGAAGGAGCCACGCGGGGTCAAGACGTCCCACCCCGCCTCGCGCAACCCGCCGACAAACACGTCGCGGCGGCGCTGGTACGTCGCTGCCAGCTCGCGCACGCACTCCTGCGAAGAGCTGAGCGCGGTGACCGACGCGCGTTGGATGAACGCTGGCAACGAGACGTAGTAATGATCTTGGATCAGGTTGATCAGGCGGATCACCTCTTGGTTGCCCAGCGCAAAGCCCACGCGCCAGCCCGCCATGTTGTACGTTTTGGAGAGGGTGTAAAACTCGACGCCCACCTCTTTTGCGCCTGGCGTTTGCAGGAAGGACACCGGCTTCTCTCCATCAAACCCGATAGCGCCATAGGCGAAATCGGAGGCGACCACGATGTTGTTCTGCTCAGCAAACCGCACCGTGTCCTCGTAAAAGGCGCGCGGCGCAACAGCAGAGGTCGGATTGTTCGGATAGTTGAGGAACATCAACTTCGCTTGGGCCAGCTTGTCCGCCGGAATCTGGCTGTAGTCGGGCAGAAACGAGTTGTCGCGCAGCAGCGGCATCATCACCATCTCAGCGCCGGAGAGCGCCACACCCGACCAGTAGTCTGGATAGCCCGGGTCGGGCACCAAGCAGACATCTCCTCGATTGAGCAAGCATTGGGAGATCTCGACGAGCCCTGTCTTCCCGCCGAAGAGGATCGCCACCTCGGTCGCCGGATCGAGGTCGACATCATGCTCCGCCTTGTACCAGTCGGCGATCGCCTGCTTCAGCTCAAAGAGGCCGGAGAACGGCGGATAGCGATGGGTGATCGGATCGAGCACTTCCTGTCGCAACGACTCCACGATGTGCGCAGGCGTCGGCAGATCTGGATTGCCTTGACCGAGGTTGATCACATCGTGACCTTGGGCGATGGAGGCGTTAACCTTTGCGACCATCGTCGAAAAAAATTGGGTGGGCAGTCCGCGCAGGCGGTCGGCCGATTGTATGTTCATGGGTGAATACCCCTTTCTGAAAAAATAAATCGCTCGCTACATACTATACGACGAGTTGAAATCGAAAGACAAGTCAAAAAATGAGCGAGCAACCTGACAGTTCTGTGCGCTTCGCTCAGATATGCGCGCAAAAAGAGGCTGTTGAACAGGTCAACAGCCTCTTTTCGCCATTAGGAAGGCATCGGCGTGGGGGTAGGTTTCGCATAGCCTTTTTTGTATTTTTCATCGATGTAGGTGCGAATCTCTTTGACCGTTTTGCCCTCTTCTTTCATCTCCGCCGCTTTCAGCGCGATGTTCATGCAGGTGTCGCAACGGGTGCCGTGGTCGTCCCAGACCACCACGCCATCTGGGCGCACATCGCGAACGAAGCACTCCGCGTTGCTCATATGCCCTGCGTGCTCGCCGCATCCGCAGTAGCAGGGGATGTATTGCAGGATGTCCACATTTTCGACAGCCGCTTTATACGAGTCTTTCATTTTGGCGTTTTTGTTCATCAGGAAAGCGGGGAGGCTCGTCTTGTTTGCCGTCGCCTCCTGCAGGTCGCCGATCGTCGTCAGCTTGACAGACTCGCCAACTTTCAGCGTTTTGTACGCTTCTGCTTGTGCACCGGCAGGGTGTCCGGTGCTGCCGCTTCCGCCGTTGTTCGTCGCAGGATGATCATGCCCTGCATGCTCATCGTTCTGCGCGGTCTTCTCCGTTGTACCACAGCCTGTCGCGACCGTGAGGGTCAACAGGCTGGCAACCATGATCTTGGTCAACTTTTTCATCGTCACTGCTTCCTCCTGCTTTGTGGGAATCCTTTATCGAACTCTGATCAATCTCATGCCGTTCAAGATGACGAGCAGCGCCGCTCCTGTATCTGCAAACACGGCCATCCAAAGGTTGGAAAGACCTGCGATGGTCAGCAGTAAGAAAGCGAGCTTGACAAGCAAGGAAAACCAGATGTTTTGTTTGATGATGCGCAGCGCAATGCGGCTGAGCCGAACGGTGAACGGCAATTTCCCGATGTCATCCGACATCAAGACGATGTCTGCTGTCTCCAGCGCAATATCCGTCCCTGCTCCCCCCATCGCGATTCCGATGTCTGACGCTGCTAGCGCGGGTGAGTCGTTGATGCCATCACCGACCATCGCGACAAGTCGATGACGCTGTTTCAGTTCGGAGATGCGCTCCAATTTTTGCTCGGGAAGCTGATCTCCGTGGTATTCGTTGATGCCCACTTCTTGCGCGATCGCTTTGGCGATGCGGGCATGATCCCCCGTCAGCATCACCGCATGTGCGATGCCAGCGCGGCGTAAACTTTTGATCGTCGCTTCGCTCTCCTCGCGGACCGTGTCCGCAACTGCGATCAGCCCGACGACGTTTTGCTCGTCCCCGATCAGCATCACGGTGCGCCCCTGGTCGTGCTGAACCGACAGGATCGTCTTCAGCCTGTCGATCCCCGAGTAGCCGAGCGACTCAAACCATGAGGGCTTGCCGATGCGATAGAGGATGTTGTCGATGCGAGCTTCCGCCCCTTTGCCAGCGTGCGCTTGGAAGTTTTGCACCGGCAGCGCGCGGATGCCTTTTTGTTCTCCGTAGCTTGTGATCGCACGAGCTAGCGGATGTTCGGAGCGCGCTTCGATCGAGGCGGCCACCGTCAGCAGCCGCTCGTCGCCAAAGCTGTCGAGCGGTTCGAGAAAGACGACCACCGGCTTGCCTTTGGTCAGCGTTCCGGTCTTGTCGAACGCGATCGCCCGAATCTGTCCCATCTTCTCAAGGAACGAACCGCCTTTGATCAGCACGCCTCGCTTCGCCGCATTGCCGATGGCTGCGACGATGGAGACCGGCGTGGAGATGACGAGCGCGCATGGGCAGGCGATGACGAGCAGCGCCAGCGCGCGGTAGATCCAGTCGCCATAAGGATCTCCGGTGAACATCGGCGGAAAGATCGCGATCAGCACGGCAAGCAGCACGACGATCGGCGTGTAGTAGGCGGCGAAGCGGTCGACAAACTGTTGCGAAGGCGCTTTTTGGTCTTGCGCCTCTTCCACCAAGTATATCATGCGGTTTAGTGTGGAATCTTCAACTTTTTTGGTCACAATCACTTCCAGCCCGCCCGTCTCGTTGAGCGTTCCGGCAAACACTTCATCGCCTAGCTGCTTCAATACAGGGATCGACTCGCCGGTGACCGGCGCTTGGTTGACGGTGGAAGCGCCCGCTTCCACACGCCCGTCCATCGGAATGCGCTCACCGGGGCGGACGATGATCAGATCCCCGATCTGCAGATCATCGACGGCGATCACCCGCTCCGACCCATCTCGTCTCACCAGCGCCTCTTTCGGGGCAAAGCCGATCAGCGAGCGGATCGAGCGGCGCGTGCGCTCCATCGTGTTCGCTTGCAACCAGTTGCCGACCGAGAAGAGGAAGACGACGGTCGCTCCCTCCGACCATTCGCCGATCGCAGCCGCACCGATCGCGGCGACGGTCATCAGGAAATTCATGTCGAGCGTGAAGGATTTTAACGCGTAAAATCCAGCTCGTGCCGCATAAAAGCCTCCGGAGAGGATGGCGATCAGGTAGAGGACGATCGAGGTCGTCTCATTCCAGCCGCCAAATTCGACGATCAGACCTGCTCCTAGAAACAGGCCGGAGATGGCGGTCAGCACAGTTCGCTTGTATGTTTCCCAAAAAGCGGGCTTGGCGCTCGTGCCCTCGCCCTGCACCGGAACGTCAGGCTGCTCAAGCGTAGTCTGCAGGACGGTCGCCCGATACCCCACATCTCTTACCGTCTTTTGAATCGATTCGAGCGATGCGTTGTGAACAACTACCATCTTGGTCGTGCTGAAGCTGACTTGCACTTCGCGCACCCCATCCAGCTTGCCCATCACCCGCTGTACGGTGCGCGCGCACTCGCCGCAGTCCATGCCGTCCACCTGAAAGACGGAGCGCGCTTCACCCGCTCTTAGATCTGCAGAGGACTCTCGCCGCTCTGCCCCATCGGGAAGCAAGGTGAGCTCCTCAAACGCAGATGAGTCTGAACAGCAGGTGTCGCCTGTAGAGCAGCAGCTGCTAGCTCCCGCAGTCTGGTCGCTCCCTCGCTCCGGCGCACAGCATGAACCACCATGTGCATGATCGTGCCCGTGTTCATACCCGTGTTCATACCCGTGTTCATGCCCGTGTTCATGCCCGTGATCGTGTTCATGATCGTGCTCATGATTGTGTTCATGCTTCTGTTCATGATCGTGCTCAGGGTTCCCGTTCCCATGTTTGTGATTCAAGGCGAATCTCCTCCTCTCCGAAAGGTGATCTAGCGGTGAGAAACGTGTTCGAGGCCCGTGTTGAAAAGCGTGAGGATATGGTGATCATCGATGCTGTAATAGGCGATGCGGCCCTCTTTGCGGCGCTTGATCGTCCGCAGATTGCGCAAGGTGCGCAACTGGTGCGAGACGGCAGACTGCGTCATGCCGAGGACTGCTGCCAGATCGCAGACGCACATCTCCTCCTGCATCAGCGCATGGATGATCTTCAGACGTGTCGAGTCACCCAGCGCCTGAAAGATCGAGGCCAACTCAACCACCTGCTCTACCGGCAGCTCCGCCGCTTTCACCCGCTCCACCGTGTCTTCATGAATCACATTGCAACAGGCTGTCTCCACCTTCGATTCCGCTTGTTTTGCGTCCATTTGCCTTCCTCCTCGTACATTCAACATATGTATATATATGATCATTTGTTCATACGTTTTCCATAACATATCGCACTTGTCCTCCACTGTCAATGCACGTCTATTTTTTTCCTCGACGAGCAAAAATCAGCAACTGCGGAATGCTTGTACGCCAACCGTTTCGTAGGATGATCATAAAAGAGAAAAAGGAGGTATTTTGCAAATGCCTATTTCTTATGCGAATGCACGAGGCTACCTTGGTCAGACTGTTGTCGCTCATTGCAGAGGTGCGAGACACGTCGGCGTCGTCCGCAATGTGACCCAAGATGGTATCTGGCTTGAACGCTCCTCTGGCAGAGGTGTACCTGTATCCGCCACTGGGAACAGCCTGAACGTTGAAACGGCAGATCGGGCGACACGAGCGGAAGGCGAAGAAGTGTTCTTTCCGTTGCTGTTTCTACCGTTCTTTACCCTGCTGGCTCTGGCGCCGTTTTACGCACGGCCCTATGGATACTGGTGGTAAAACGAAGACCAACGCTTCCCACAAGCGTTGGTCTTCTCTTCGCGCTCACTCGGAGATCGGTTGCGATCGCGATCACTCAGAGATGTTCCCCGCATTCGGGTCGGGCGTAAAATGCGGTCGATAGCCGCGATATTGCACAGTTGTCATCATGCCGGCCGCCGCATGATGCAATTCGTGACAGTGAAACATCCAGTTGCCATCGTTGTTCGCGACAAACGCCACCTCATACGTTTCACCTGGGCGCACGTTGAGCGTGTCTTTGAGCAGGGGGGAGCCCTGCAGCGGCTTGCCATCCTTGCGCAGCACTTGGAAGAAGTGACCGTGCAGATGCATCGGGTGGTCGACCGTTCCGACGTTGGTCATCGTCAGCTTCACCTGCTGTCCCTTCTGCACTTGCAGCGGTGCAATATCTGGATAGACCTGCCCATCGATCGTATAGACCGTCTCTTGAGCGCCATCTTTTTCGATCACCTTGTTGTCGAGGGTCAACTTGCGCTCCACGTCATACGCGACGTTTTGATCGATCGGCTTCGCTTGTCCATACTTGGTGATGTCGAGCAAAGGGAGCTCGCCAGGCGGCAAGCTGTAGGCGCGGTCTTTCTTGCCATCCACCTCCACATGAACGGTCATGTCTTGACTCGCCGTCGATCGATTGGCGCAGAGAATCGGGAAGTTGTCTCCCTTGGAGATCAACTCCAGATCGTATCGCTCCCCAGGCGCGATCGCGAGCAGTTGATCTGACACTTCTGGACTTCCGAGAAGCGGCTGACCGTCAACGTGGGTGATGCGAAACGGTTGGTTCGCCAGGTTGATCTGGTGTGTTTGATAACCGGCGTTGATCAGGCGAAGCTTGACCTTCTCCCCCGTTTTGACTTGCAACGGCTTGATCTGATCGCCCGCTTTTCCGTTGACCGTATAGATGTTGTACATCTGTTGCATCATCGCATCATGATCGACTGCAGGTGCCGATTCGCTGCCCCCATGCTGGCTGTGGTCAGCATTTGCACCTGCACTCGATTCCCCTTGCTTGCCATCGCCTTGACCCGCATTGCTGTTTGCGCCATGTTGGCTGTGGTCAGCATTTGCACCTGTGCTCGATCCTCCTTGCTTGCCTTCGCCTTGATCCGCCTTGCTGTTCGCGCCGTGCTGACTGTGATCCATCCCACCGCCCGATGCACCGCTCTCTCCTCCGGCTGCCAACATCTCGGGCGACCATTCATCAAGGATCAGCGTGTAATCGCGGTCGTACGTGGTCGACTCCGCTTTCGGCTCGACGATCAGCGCACCATAGAGACCTCTGTCCACCTGATTGGCGCTGTCCTGATGGGAATGATACCAATAGGTGCCCGGCACGCTCGCCGTGAACTCATAGGTGAAGGACGCCCCCGGCTGCACCGCATTTTGCGTCACGCCAGGTATCCCGTCCATCTCGTTGGGTACCGGATAGCCGTGCCAATGAATGCTCACCGGTTGCGCAAGCGAGTTCTGCAGCACCACTTTCACCCGCTGCCCCTCTTGGATGCGAAGTTCCGCCCCCGGCACCGTTCCGCCAAACGTCCAGGCGGTGATCTTCTCCACTCCCGCTTTCAGCTGCCAGCTCTCCGCTTGCGCTTTCAGCACAAACTCCCGATAGGCTCCACGCTCATCTTGCTTCTCCACACCTTGCATCACCTCTGTCGTCTTTTGCTCGATCAGCCTGTATCCCACAAAAGACGCCGCGATGATCGCACCCCCACACAGGGCGCTGATCAGGATCGTTTTTCTCATCCACACTCCTCCATTTCGCTCCTTCGATCTCTTTACGTTACCCAGCAATTGTGTAGAAATCGTGTCGATCTCGAAGCGAGTTGGGATCGTCCATAAAAAAAGAATCCTGCCATCACAGCAAGGATTCTTTCTGGATTAGGCGAGCGGCAAGGTGAAGGAAAAGGTCGTCCCGCTCCCCTCAATGCTTTCCACCCAGATCTGACCGCCGTGGCGGTCGATGATCCCCTTGGCGATCGCAAGACCTAGCCCCATGCCGCCCCGCTCGCGGTTGCGCGACTTCTCCACCCGATAGAAGCGGTCGAAGATGTGCGGCAGATCGCTCGCCGGAATGCCAGCGCCCGTATCTTGCACCTGTACGTGTAACTCCTTTTTCTCCACTCGATAGCGCAGGACGATCTGCTCCCCCTCCGCGGTGTGCGAGATCGCGTTGGTCAGCAGATTGAACAGCACCTGCTCCAACCGATCGGGGTCGCCGATCACCAAGAGCGATCCTGCCGTCCTCCGCTCCACGCGCAGCCGAATCCCTTTCTCCTCAGCAGCAGGCAGCAGCTTCGCCTCCGTCAGCCGCACGATCTCGGCAAAATCGGTCTTGACCCGCTCGACCTTCAGGCCGTCCGCATCGATTTCGGACAGCTCGGTCAACTCGCTGACCAAGCGCTTGAGCCGGCGGGTTTCGCGGACGATCAGCGCCAGATATCGCTTGCGCTCCTCCTCATCCTGCACCCAGTTCTCCTCCAGCACTTGGCTATACCCTTGCAGATAGGAGAGGGGCGTGCGCAGCTCATGCGTCACATCGGCCAAAAAATCTTGCTGTCGCTCCTCGTGATGTTGCAGCCGCGTCGCCAGCTCGTTGATCGACTTGCTGAGCTGTCCCACCTCGTCCTCGCCGCCGACCTCAACGCGCACGCGATAATTGCGGTTGGCAAGGTGTCCGGTCACATCTTTCATCTTCAGCAGGGGCGCGACCATCTGCCCGGCCATCGCATACAGCAGCCAGGCGGCGAGCATCAGCGCACCCGTTCCTAACAGCCCCATCATCAGGCGAAATTCTGTAAGCGCCTTGTTGACCGGTTCCATCGATGCGAACAGCAGCAGGGCACCATGCACTTCGCCTTCCGTCCCTTTGATCGGCCCCGCGTTAAAATAGAACAGATCCTCCATCCCCGATGGCGGATGGGTGCTGGTGCCCGTCACTCCCTGCAGCACTCGCTGCACCACGTCGCGGTCGAGCAGCTCTTCGGTGATCTCGGCCGGCAGCGTCGAGATGACCACCTTTCCGCGCTGGTCGAGCAACAGGTAGTCGCGCACCGACACTTCTGCGAGATCGGCGATGATGCTCTGCAGATGATGCTGCTGATCATCGACAGGCAATTGGCGCAGCTTCTCGCTCTCTTCGTTCAGCTCGTCGATCAGGTGGTCGACATAGAGGTCGCGCACCTGATGATCGACCAACAGGGTGAGCGGGACGAGCACCAAAATGAAGATCAGCAGTTGAAGCCCCATCACTTTGCGGCGAATGTTCATGTGAGCGCTCCGTCAAACTTATAGCCGAATCCCCAGACGGTGGCGATCCAGTTGGCCTCGCCGCCAGCTTCGCGCAGCTTTACGCGCACCTTTTTGATGTGCGTATCGACCGCTCGCAGCTCGCCCTCGTAATCGAATCCCCACAGCCGCTCGACCATCTGCTCGCGCGAGAACACCTGCCCGGGGTGCATCGCCAACAGCTCGAACAGCTCATACTCTTTCGGCGTCAACTCAAGCAGAGTCGACTCGACGCGCACCGCTTTGGCAGCGCGGTCGAGGTAGAGCGGCCCGCGGCGGATGACGCTCTTGTTTTCCGGATCTTGACGACGAAGCAACGCCTGCACGCGCGCGATCAGCTCACGCATATCGAACGGCTTGATCAGATAGTCGCTCGCGCCGAGCTCAAGCCCTTTGATCCGATCTTCTACCGTCCCTCGCGCGGACAGCACGAGGGTGGGCATCTTGCCTTGCAGTTCCTGCAACACCTGCCATCCGTCCAACTCCGGCATCATGATGTCGAGGATCAGCAGATCGACCGCTTCCCGCCTGAGCAGCTCACAGGCGGACGCGCCGCTGTCCGCTTCCAGCGTTTCATACCCTTGACTTCTCAGCGCGATCTTGAGCAATGTGCGCATATCCGCCTCATCGTCGGCGATCAAAATCCGCTCCGCCACACTCTGTCCCTCCCTTCCAAAAAAGGCTGCCAGCGGCAGCCTTCTTCATCCTGTCTTCACTTTGTTCTCGCCAAAAAAATGATCCACGACACCTGCGAGGACGGCGAGCAACAACCATTGCCACTGCACGACTGCCAAGCCGAAATGCGTGTACGGATGCACCTGCAACAGCGAGAGCAGCAGCATGGCTCCACCGAGCAGGCTCAAGGTGAACAGCCCTCGGCGCCGCAGCGCAAAGAGTCCGAATGCGATCGCCGCCTGATACAGGTTGAGCGGATGATAGCTCCCCTCGCCGATCGTCACCGCCCACGGCAGATCGGTCGCCGCTCCCGCTTTCGCATAGAACAGCGAATAGACGGCAAATCCGAGCACGAGCGATCTGACGACCGCATCTACCGCTGCCCAGCTGAAAAAGTTGTGCTTCTTCTGCTGCCAAAGCGCATAGAGCAGCGCAAACGCTAGCCCGATCCACCCGCCATACGGCACTTCGCCGTTGACCAGCGTCAGGATCGGGTGGGCAAACGACTCGCTCGGCGCGTAGACAAAGGAGAGGATGCGCGGCGTCAGCACCCAGATCGCCGCCATGCCGACCATCACATCGGTGACTTTCTCACCGCCGATTCCGCGCCTTTTGATCGCCCACCCGGCGTAGTACAAGCTGACGAGAGCGGCTATGATCCAGCCGATCAGCCCCGATTCGTCAAAGGCGATCGGGCCGAGATAAAATCCGGAAGGTAGTATCGACATCGAGCACCTCTATTGCTTCGCGTTGGCGACCAGGCGCTGCATCATGCCGTCCATCACCACTTTGCTGATCTGGCCTTTGTGAATCTCCGAGATGATGCCGTTCTGGTCGATCGCATAGGTCATCGGGACGGAGAAGATCCGGTATGCTTTTCCCGCCTTCTCCTTCTCATCGATCAGGCTGGGAAAGGTCACGCCCATCTCTTGCATAAACTTCTTGGCCTTGTCCAGATCGTCTTGGGAAGTCAAGTTGACTCCGTACACCTGCACCCGATCGCCATACTGTTTATGCACCGCTTCCAGGTCGGGCATCTCCTGCCGACATGGACCGCACCACGATGCCCAGAAGTTCAGGACGACCGGCTTGCCTTGCAGTTCGGACAGTTCGACCGTCTTGCCTTCGAACGTTTCGAGCGAAAAGTTTGGTGCGCGATAGCCGACCACTGGCATCTCCGCCACCTCGCCCGCTTTGCTCTTGTCAGCCTCTTGCTCTTTCGTATCTGTGTTGGCTCCCCCGTTGCTCAGGATGGCCGCGATGACGAGCACGGCGATCACGACCGCGCCAAGCAACAGTTTGATCGTGCGATTCAACGCGATTCCCCCCTAGAACCCGGTAAATCCGCCGAACAGCGGAATCAGCCAAGTTGTGATTTTTGTCAGCGAATCGGTCAACAGCAGGATGCCCATCAAGATCATGCCGACACCGCCGATTCTGGAGATCGTCTGGGCGTATTTCATCATCCAGCGAACCGAGCCGAGCGTATACGCCATGACCAGGAAAGGAAGGGCAAAGCCGATCGAATAGAACAGCATCAGGCTCATCCCGCTGCCCGGATTGCTGGCAGCGATCGCCAGCACAGAAGCCAGGATCGGGCCGATGCACGGCGTCCAGCCCGCCGCAAAGGAAATGCCGACGATCACAGCGCCGAGGTAGCCTGCCGGACGCCATTTCATCCGCATCTGCTTCGTCTTCAGCAGCGAATCGAT
This sequence comes from Tumebacillus lipolyticus, assembly GCF_042682745.1. NCBI lineage: Bacteria > Bacillati > Bacillota > Bacilli > Caryophanales > Alicyclobacillaceae > Tumebacillus > Tumebacillus lipolyticus. The sequence continues at coordinate 155,972 of NZ_JBHUIO010000011.1, forward strand.
CTTGATGAAGCCGGCGAGGAACAGACCCATCACGATGATCAGGATGCCGCCGATCTGCCGAATCAGATCCCCATAGTTGGAAAAGATCGCACCGAGCGAGCTTGCCGACATCCCGAGCACGACGAAGATGATCGAAAACCCGAGCACGAAGAACAGCGAATAAGTAAGCGCTTTCCGACGCACCGCCCGTTGATTGCGGTGCTCATACATCTCTTGATAGGAAACGCCGGTGATGTAGGTTAAGTAAGACGGATACAGCGGCAGGCAGCACGGGGATACGAAAGAGAGCAATCCCGCGAAAAAGGCCACGATAAACGTCGGATTGGATGCATCAAACAACGTCCGTCTCCCTCCTTATCTCTCTGAGAATTTCGGAACTTTTTTCGAAGATGACCTTACCAAATCTATCATACACCACCTGCCCCCGCCTGCACACGTCAGCCACCTGCGAAAATCGACACTCTTGTGTCGAAGTCGAATGCCCATTCGCATCTTGTGGCAAGGTAAAGGCAGAGGTGATGCTCGCATGGTTTCGTTTCTCCCCACGCTCGGTCGCGCCATCTGGGTGCTGCTCGGCGGCATCCTGTTCACACATCTCGGATCGTACATGTTGCTCCCCTTTTTCGCGATCATCCTCTCGTCCGAAAAAGGGCTTTCTTTAGGCAACACCGGACTTGTGCTGGGCGCAGGTTCGATCGCCTTTCTGATCGGCAGCCTGCTCGGTGGCATCCTGTCAGATCGCCTCGGGCGCAAGCTGACGATGGTCGGCGGACTGCTGATCCGAGCGGTCGGTCTGTTCGGCTTTATCTGGGGATACTCCTTTCTCACACTGCTCGCCACCAACCTCGTCGCCGGCATCGGCGGCGGCATCTATGCGCCTGGCGCCAAGGCGGGGATCGCAGCGCTCGCCAAAGAGGGCACCAAGACGACCGCCTTTTCCTATCGCGGGATCGCAGCCAACATCGGCGTGACGCTCGGCCCGTTGCTCGGAACCTATCTGTTGACCAAAAGTTCAACCGTGCTGTTCGCAGGCGCCGCGACCGTCTATCTGATCTTGGCGGTCGCCCACCTGCTGTTGCTGGAGCGAGAATGCATCGGCAAAGATTGCCCGCAGGTCGAGCGCGGGGGGATCAGACAGATCTTGTCCGACCGGCCGTTCCTGCTCTTTTCGATCGTGACGATCTTCGTCTGGGCGCTGTTCACCCAGTTTACCCTTTCGCTCCCCCTGCGAGCCGAACAGCTCGCGACCAGCCGCAGCATCGGCCTGATCTGGACGACCACCTCGCTCCTCGTCATCCTTTTTCAAGGGTCGGTGACACGCTTTTTCTCCAAACATCTGCACCCGCTCTCGACGATGGCCGTCGGGATGGCGCTGATCGGAACAGGGCTCGGCTCTGTCGCCCTGTCCTCCTCCTTCTGGCACCTGCTCGGCAGTGCCGTCCTGTTCACGCTGGGCGAGATGTTTGTGATGCCCACCTCCGATTCGATCGTATCGGACCTCGCCAAACCGGAGCGGATCGGAAGCTATTTCGGCGTGTCGGCGTTCGTCTTCGGCGCGGGAGAAGCGCTCGGCAACATCGCGGGAGGCCAGCTGATGCAGACTGCAGTATCGCTCAACTACCTCAACCTGCCCTGGTTGCTCTTCGCAGGTCTCGGCCTGCTCTTGAGCGGCATCTACTTTCTGCTCTCCCGTTGGCAACCGCTCGCCAAACCTCTGACGAGCGAGCTTGAACGGCAAGCAGAGCGCAGCGCAGCTCCGATCAGACGCAAGCAGAAGACATGAGAAACGGCACAGTCCCCTTTAGGACTGTGCCGATTTTTTGCGAACGATCGAGCTGCCCGCCTGCTGTTTGGCCAAAGATTTGACGTGCGCAGCCTTCGCTGCGATCTCTGACGGTTCAAGGTTGCTGTTTGCCGAAATGTCGAGCGCAGCCAGCGTCACCGACAGCTGCACGCACTCCCCTCTTTCCCGCAGATTGCCCATGATCTGGCGCACCGCCCGATCGAACAGCCGGATCGTCCGCTCCGCCAATCGGTCGACCCGCTCCGGCGAGGTGATGATCACAAAATCATCGCCACCGATATGCCCGAGAAAATCTTGGCGATCCCCATACTTTTTCACCTGCCTGTCCAAGAGGGTGGAGACAAACAGGATCATCTGGTCGCCATATTCAAACCCGTACAGGTCGTTGAACCGCTTAAAATAGTCGAGATCGACATAGAGAATCGAAAACGCATCCCCCCGCCGCACGAACATCCGCAGTTCCTCTTCGATGCGCAGGTTGCCAGGGAGGCCGGTCAGCGGATTGGCATATTTGGCGATCTCGATCTTCACCTTGGACATCACATCGAGCAGCGTCTGCACCGACACCACGCCGCGATACTCCCCCTGCGAGGTGACGATCACATCATCATAGCGCTTCAAGTTGTTGCGCCCGGTGGCGAGCGACGACACCTCATCGATCAGCATGTTCTGCTCCACCGTCAGCGGATGGGGGTCCATCAGCTCAGCGACGGTGCGCTTGTAATAGAGGGGCACACCGTATTGGGAGCCGAGCATCGCGTAGAGATGATCGCGAGTCAAGAGCCCGATCGGCCTGCCCGCGCCCGCCACCACCACCGAGGAGATCTGCCGTCTGTTTTCCAGCAGCTCATGCACCTCTTTGACCGTCGCATCGGGTGGGACGACAAATGTGGACGTCGCGATCGAGCCGACCTGCAGCATCGAGTTGTTCGGCACCTGCATCTTCTCCGTCCGCCTGCGATCGATCGACTGCATGACGCTGATCGGAATCAACAGGGTCATCTGCCGCTGGGGACGCCCGAGCAGGTAGCCTTGTCCATAATCGATGCCCAGCCGCAACAGCGTTTTGAACTCTTCCTCCTGTTCGATCCCTTCGGCGATGATCTTGCAGCGGATCTTGCGCGCCAACGCGACAAACGCCTCCAACAGCGCTTGCTTCACCGGGTCGTTATGTACACCGCGCACCAAAGACATGTCCATCTTGATAAAATCGGGACAGAGCTCGACGATCGACTGCAAGGACGAGTAGCCGGCCCCCGCATCATCGACTGCGATCAGATACCCCTGCTGGCGGTAGTGTTCCAGCGTTTTGCGAAACCCGGCGTAGTCCTGAATCGAATGGCGCTCGGTGATCTCAAACACCACCTGCGACGGCGACAGACCACAGCGGTCGAGCAGCCGCTTTGTCTCCCCTTTGGTAAACTGCGGGTCGTGGATCGTCCGCGGGTTGATGTTTAAGAACAGCTTGGCCCCCTGGGCCAGACCTGACGCCCCTTCGATCGCTCGCTCGCGGCAGATCTTCTCCAGCCGGTACAGCTCCCCCGCCTCTTCCGCATAGGTGAACAGCGTGTCCGGCCGCTGAAAGCGGCTGCCCTCAGGGCCGCGCGACAACGCTTCCCATCCGAGCGCCTCCCCCGTCTCACAGGAGATGATCGGCTGATAGACCGATTGGATCGCGCGCTGGTTCAACACCTCCTGAAATTCTTGGAGCAGCTGATCCCCGCCCTTTGCCGTCTTGCGCGCCATCTTGACCGCCTGCTTGATCGTCCGGTAGAGCTGACGTTCGAGCGGCTCATACGATCCGCTCAGCACCGCATACCCGAGGTGCAAATCGAGCGGTGCGGACAGCAGCTGCGGTCGCTTCTGATTCACATCCTGCACGATGCGGTTGCGAAACTCGGCCGCAAACTCGTACATCTGCTGCTCGTCCATCTGCGCTTCCAACTGATAGCAGACCAGAAAATCGTCGCCCCAGAAGTTCTCCACTTCCAACAGGCGATCATTGTCGATCATCTCGTGGCTGATGATCCGAATGCAGGTCTCGACCAATTCGATCAGCTCGGCTGCCGTTCGCTCGCCAAAACGCCGCTCGATCTCGGCGAACTGAACGATGTCCAAGTAGAAAAAAGCAACTTGCTCTTTCTCCGCCAACAGCTTCTTCAACCGCTTGCTCACCGGATGATACCGCATCACTTCCTTGATGATCGAGGCGCGCTCCCCATCGTAGCGCCCATTCTCTCCCAGAATAAATTGAAAAGCACGTGTCCATTCCATGACGCGCTCACCCTTCCCCAAATGCCCTATCACCAGTTTATAAATTCTATGTAAAGATTCCGCAAACGTATCCTCATTTTTTTGTGAATTTAAATTTACCGGCAGTAAACTCCACGTTTCGGCAAAAACATGGTATGCTGAACAAAAAAAGGAGTCACTGCGATGAACCCGTCTCGCCTCTTGATGCTGTTCTTGACGATCAACGTGATTAACTATGTGGATCGCCAAGTGCTTTCCGGGGTCTTCCCGCTGTTAAAAGAGCACTTTTTGTTATCCGATACAGCGCTGGGGTTGCTCGGTTCGGCCTTTATGATCACTTATTCGCTGACCTCCATCCCCTTTGGCGCTTGGTCAGATCGCTGGATGCCGCACAAGGTAGCCGCGATCGGCGTGGCGGTGTGGAGCTTGGCGACCGTCTCCTCGGCGCTCGCCTGGTCGTTCGCATCCCTGTTCATCTTTCGAGCGCTGATCGGTGTCGGCGAAGCTGCCTACGTCTCGACAGCAGGCACGATTCTCTCCAACGCCTATCCGGAGCGCAAACGCTCTGGCGTGCTCGGTCTGTTCAACCTCGGGATGCCGATCGGCGGCGCGCTCGGCGTCGTGCTCGGCGGATGGCTCGGCGCGACCTTCGGCTGGCAGTGGGCGTTCTTTCTCGTCGGGGTACCCGGCCTGATCCTCGCTTATCGAGCATGGCGCCTGCCGCTGCCCAAACAACCGACCGCTGAAAAACATGAAAAATTCAGTATTCGCGATCTTTTCCGACTTCTGAAAAACAAACCGTATCTGTACACCTGTCTCGGCTATGCGGGCATCTCGTTCGCGTTCGGCGCGATCGTGCTGTTTGTGCCCACCTTCTTTGAGCGCTCTTTCGGCTACTCGCTGGAAAAAGCAACCTTGCTGGCCGGCGGTTTGCAAGTGGGCGCCGGACTGCTCGGCGCGCCGATCGGCGGTTATATCGCCGACTTCTGGCAGAAGCGAAACGGGCGCGGTCGGGCGTACACCTTGATCCTGTCGATGGCGCTGTCAGCCATCTTCCTCTGGGGCGGGCTGATGTTCGAAAGCTTCGTCTGCTTTTTCTTCTCCGCTTTCTTCATGCTCTGGCATGTCGGCGTTGCGAGCGCTCTGGTGTTCGACGTGACCGACAAGGCGATCTGGAACACGGCGGCTGCGCTGGCTCTGTTCGTGATGCACTTTCTCGGCGACATCCCAAGCCCGGTGATCGTCGGATTCATCTCCGACCAGACCTCGCTGTTCACCGCGTTTTCGCTGCTGCCGATCCCGATGTTGCTCGCCTCCTTCTTCTTCTGGAAGGCTGGCAGCTATTTGCACAAGCGCCCCGCTATCTAAACAAAAAGCATCGCACGAAAAAAGACCACCCGCTCAGGTGGTCTTTTTCCGTCGGTCAAATCTTCCAGACGACAAACGCCATCAAGATCATGCCGATCGTAATCCAATAGGACAGCTGCAACCACTCCTGCTTCTCTTTTGTGAAGCGCTCAAGCGTCACCTCATGGACAGGTCGACCGATCTTCGGCTCATTTTTCAAAAAGATGCGCTCCCAGTTGGGCAGGTGGCGGTACAAGACGCCCGCCACCATCAAGAACAGGGCGACCTGTTCGGCGAGCACCTGCGGAGTGAACAGAAACACGCACAGCGCCCCCACGATCACAATCGTGGTCGCAATCACGATATAACGGATGAGGAAGGCCAAGATCACATAGCTGGCCACTGTGATCAGCAGGGGGTACGGTTGGAGAAACAGCAGGGCGCCGCCAGCGGTCGCCAGCGCTTTTCCGCCGCGGAATTTGGTGTACATGGAGAACACATGTCCAAGCACCGCTCCCGCCGCGGTCCAGAAGGCGAGCGTCTGATCCTGCGTCACCCACGCGGTCAACATCGTCGGGAAAAACCCTTTGCTCACATCGAGGATCAGCACGACCGCCGCCGCTCGCTTGCCGAACAGGATCAGCGTGTTCGTAGCGCCCGGATTGCCGCTGCCCTGTTTAAAAATGTTGGCGCCCTTTTTCTGGCCGAGCAGAAAAGCGAACGGCGTCGAACCTACGAGATAGCCGAACAGAAGCGCCATGCTGATAGAAAAGATCATCAAAGCTAACACACCGCCAATCATAACTGAATACAAAATTGCAAAAATTGATACAAACGGTTCAACCATCAGGCGAGACTTGCGCTAGCGCAGTCCCATCTCTTTCATCACTTTGACCACGCGATCCGGATAGTCGCTGCAGATGCCGTCGACGCCCCACTCCAGCAGTCGCCGAATGTCCGGTTCCTCGTTGATCGTCCACACGTGCACCTTCACGCCATGATCGTGGGCGACCTTGAGCATCCGCGGCGTGACCACTTTCACGCCATACCCTTTCTCCGGAACTTGAAACGCATCGACAGGAGGTTTGTAAAACTTGTGCAGCCCCGATTGCAGGTAGCAGATAAACTGGACCATGTCCCGCGTGTTCGCACCTGTCGCGATGCGGGACGAGGCCAATTTGCGAAAGCGCTTCATCGTCACGCTGTGAAACGAGGCGACCAACACTCGATCTTCCGCTTTGCACGCTTTGATCGTCTCGACCAACGCCGCTTCCATCGGCGGAGATGACTGCTTGATATCCATGTTGATGCGAATCGTCGGAAATTCGGTCAGCACGTCTTGCAGAGTCGGGATCGTCACACCGGTGCCCCGAAACGGAAACGTCTTCCCGCCATCTGGCGTAAATCGATAGCCGAAATCGAACTCGCGCAGCTCGGCGAGCGTCTTGTACTTGATCATGCCGCTGCCGTCTGTCAGCCGGTCGATCGTGTCGTCGTGGCTGATCACCACATGACCGTCCCGCGTCATGTGCACATCAGTCTCAAACGCGTCCGCGCCCATCTGAATCGCGAGCTGAAACGCTTCCAGCGTGTTGGATGGCGCGTGCGCAGATGCTCCCTGATGGGCGAGCACCATCGGGCGCGGCAGATTCAAATATGGTTTGACCCCCATACCTCTCCCCCAATTTCTTCTATTCTGGCTTGTGCAAGCCCAGTCTGTCAAAGATCAATTGACGCTTCGCTTCAAATTCTTCCACCGAGAGTACCGGCACCAGATCGGTGTCGGTGATCGGATCGGTCAATTTCAACCAGGATTTGCACCCGATGTACGACCGATCCACCTTGACCCGCTTCGGCTCGGTCAGCGCATAGGCCCGCACCGTCAAGATATGCAACGGTTTGTCATGCTTCCACTGCAGCCGTTCTGTCGCATAGTCATGCGTCATGATATGAAACGGATCGAGCTTCTTCAGATCCTCCTCCGCTTCCAGCGAGATGTCGTCCACCACGTGGGCCGCATGGGTGATCATCACTTCCTCCGGCGGGAGCTGAACGCCTTGCAGACTGCTTTCGACTCGCGCTTGAAACGCCGGCTTGATCAGGTGCGCCTTTTGATGCTCATAGGTCGGGTAGAAATAAAAGGATGTCTCCTCCAAGCGAAACTCCCTCGTCTCCTCTGTGATCCCGCCTTTGCGCACGAGCACCACCTGTTGACCGCTGGCGATCGCATCGATGCAAACCGCCCATTCTTTGAGCGCCACCTCTTTGACCGGCAAGTAGGGGCTATGCAGATCTACCGAAAACGAACGCACTCCGATTCCCATCCTCGCTCACTCCTCTCGATCGCTCGTCTTGAGCTCTTCCTTCGCCTTCCTCCGCCTACCGCTCACGATGCGCCACAAAATTGGTGTCAGCACCGAGAGGACGATCATCGCGATGATCCAGAAGCGGTACGGATACAAAACTTTCTCCAGATGGTGCAATTGATCGCTGAACAGCATGCCGAGCAACAAAAACGTCAACGTCCAAAACAGCGCCCCCAGATAGGCGACCGGGGCGAACAGACGAAATTTCATCTGCCCGAGCCCAGCCGATATCGCGGTCAGATGGCGGACCCCAGGCACGAAGTAGCCAAAGAACAGGGCGATCCCACCAAAGCGCTCCATGTTGCGCTCCACACGCTGAAGCCGCTCTTCTGTCAGGTGCAACAGCCGCCCCCATCTGGAGACGACCTCCTTGCCCAACACGCGGCCGATCAGATAGGACAGCGTGATTCCGACCGAGCTGCCCAAAAAGGCGGCGAGCAGCGCTCCAGTAAAGTTCAGATGACCTTGTGAAACCAGATAGCCTGTGAACGTGAGCAACGTCTCATCTGGCAATGGCAACCCGACGATCCCGAGCACGAGCAGACCGAACAGCCCCAGGTACCCGTATTGATCGAGCATCGAAATCAAATGTTGATCGATAACAGCATCACCTCTTCCCCCAAAACCGCTGAGCGATTCAGCCAACCGGTCGATCCGCCCCCACTCGTGCGAACGGCTGGCCGACTCTCGCTCTCCGTGCAAACTGCCTGCCCTCTGATCGTACCATTGCTTCGCTCAGATTTCACTGCTTACGTCAAATCCTGCGAGCCGAGCCATAAGTCATTCGGGAATCAGCGTGTCAAACCAGACGCCTGCCGCATAGATCAGCAGGACGGAGATGACAGAGAGAAGGACGACGATCACAAACTGTCGCATCTTTCCTCCTCCTTTCCACTAAAAAGGCATGCAGGGTATCTGCATGCCTTTTTATCCTTCCCAATTCTTACGGCGTCACACTTTCGAGTGCAGGGCCGGCGATCAGCTTTGCTTCCACTCCGTTTTCGCCCCACTCTTTGATCAGCGTGTCGATCGTCTCTTGGGCGAGCGGATACACTTGGATCATCGTCAGCATGTCGAGCATCGCCTTCTGCTCATTTTTGCGCGTGCGGGAGAGGATGTCGGCGATCAGGTCCATCTCATCAGGTGTCAACCCGCTCTCGATGGCGCGAATGTTGATCACCGTCTCGCCGAAGGTGACCTCATACACGTTGTCCTGCTCGGTCGCGATCGGAAATTCGCGCCCTTTGAAGCGGCTGGACAGCGTCATCTTTTGTACAGGGTTGAGCTTGGTGCGCTTGAGCGCCGATTTGAAATCGAATAGTTCGACTGTCATATAGAGTCCTCCAAGAAAGCGTATTGTTCCTAGTATACCGAAAAACTGACAAACTTTTAAGTGACCGTCGTAGAAATCGAACCGATCGCCCGCTCATCAGGTCGATAGGGCAGCCAGATCGCAACGACGGTGCCGCAGTCGACGGTGCTCTCCACCGTCATGTCGCCTCCGTGCGCCTGGATGATCGCCTTGGCGTTGGACAGGCCCAAGCCCGTCCCCCTGCTCTTCGTCGTATAGAAGGGCTCGAACACATCGGTCAGACGATCGTTTGGAATCCCCTGTCCCGTGTCGGAGATGCGAATCACCACCTGCTCCGACTCCGCGCGATCCTTCTGGACGACAACTTCGATCGTTCCGCCCTCCGGGGTGGCGTCGATCGCATTTTTCAGCAGGTTTAAAAACACCTGTTGCAGTTGGTCGCAGTCGGCGCGGATGATCCCCACCTGCTCATACTGTTCGATCAGCTGTAAGTTTCCTTGCAAAAAAGTGTTTTGCATCAGGTTGCAAGTATCCCGCAGCGTCTCGACCACATTGCAGTCGCAAAAGGTCGGCGTCTGCGGCTTCGATATATTTAAAAAATGATTGACCAGATTCTCTATGCGTTGCAACTCGGATAAGATCATCTTGCCTTTTTTCTCCGACTTTTCCGAGAACTTTTCCTGTTTGAGCAAAAGCTGCATGGCGAGCTTGATCACAGCGACCGGGTTGCGGATCTCGTGCGCGATCTGCGCCGAGAACTTGCCCATCGTCGAGAGGCGCTCCCCCTGCTGGATGCTGCGTTCCATCCGGACAAACTTGGTCATGTCGCGCCCGACGAGCAACAGCGTACACGACCCGTTGTTCTCATCTTGAACCCAGTGCGCGTCCCAGAAGATGTAGCACTGCTCCCTGGTTCCCGGCTTTTTGACCACCTCTAAAAAATCGGTCAGCTCCTTGTGACCGCGCAGGGCGGCAAGGGCTGCGCTCTTCTCTTCAAACATCTCCTGCAGCTTGTCGGCGCCGCTCGGCGCGAGCATGCTGCGGGCCGCATCGTTCATGTGCAAGATCGAGCCGTCATCCGCGGTGACGACGATCAGATTGTTTGACGTCTGGATGATCTTCTCTTGCAGGAGCAATGTGCGATAGTGCTCCGACTTGAGAATCATCGTCTTGTTGACCGCATGTCCGATCGACAGCACCGTGCCGAGCATGTATGGGCTGTGCTCCGATTTATACGACCCGATCGCCAGCCCCCCGACCAGACTGCCTTGCGCGTCATACAGCGGGGTCGCCGCGCAGGACATGCCGTGCAGCGCTTCCATATAGTGCTCCTCGCCGACCATCTGGATCGGTCGACCTTCTGCGAGCGCCGTTCCCAAGGCGTTCGCCCCATAGATATCTTCCCGCCAGCAAATCCCTGGCGTCGTGTGTTGCAGCAACAGCCACTCGGGCAATCGTTCGCCGCGCGTGGCGAGCAGATAGCCGTCCGCATCGCAGATCGCGACGACGCACTCGCTCTCCACCGTGCGGTATAATTGATCCACATAGGGGAGTGCAGACTCTAGCAGCAGCCGGTTGTGATAGATGCGTTCAGCCAGTTCTTTCGCTGTGAGCGGTTTCATCTCCGGAAATGCTGCCGGATCCACACCGTACCGTCTCGACCTGTCCCTCGCATCGTCAAATTGGTTCTCTTGGCTGATTTCGATCATGATGAAAGACTCCCTTTCCCCCGAAATCTTTCCTTGCAAATACGTATTATAACAGATTCTACGAGAGGTTTGCGCAATTTCGTGTCGAAGTTGTAAGTAGATGTACGGATATGGAGGAAGCGCATGAAGTTAGAAAGGCATCGTCCTGATTTTGTGCTGTTCGTTGTTGTCATTCTGTTGGCATTGTTCGGATTGGTCTGCATTTACAGCGCGAGCCAGAGTGTCTCGCTCAAAGAGGGCAACAGCACCGACTTCTACTTCTTGAAGCAATTGCGATGGGTCGTCCTCGGGCTGCTCGTCATGCTGTTTACGATGAACGTCTCGTTCATGCGTTGGTTTAAGCTCTCACGCCTGATGATGCTCGCGTCATACATCGGGCTTCTCATGTGCTTCATCCCAGGGATCGGCGTTGAGATCGAGGGCGGCAAGCGGTGGATCGACCTCTGGGTTGCCACCTTCCAGCCTTCCGATCTGGCGATGTGTGCGATCATCATCCACATCTCCTACCTGCTCTCGCGCAAACAGGATCGCCTCGACAACCCGAAAGCGTCCTTTTGGCCGCCGATGATCCTGATCGGAATCGGGTTTGGCCTGATCATTCTGGAGCCGGACATGGATACGGCGGTGACGTTTGCGCTCTGCCCGTTTGTGATCATGTTCGCAGCAGGCGTCCCGTGGAAGTACCTGCGCAACACGATGATCGCCGGGATCGTCGTGTTGGTCCCGCTCGCGCTGCTCGGCTATCGAGGCGCGCGGATCAGCACCTACCTCGATCCGTTTGCCGGCGAGATCAACGATGACAACCTGCAGATCGTGCAGTCGATGTTTGCGATCGCGACGGGCGGCTTTTCCGGCCGCGGGCTGGGACATTCGATCGAGAAGTTCTCCTATCTGCCCCAGCCGCACACCGACTTTATCTTCTCCATCCTCTCGGAGGAATGGGGGTTGATCGGCGGTCTGGTGCTGATCGCGCTGTACGGCGTGCTGATCTGGCGCGGGATTCACATCGCCTTGCACGTGCCCAACCGCTTCGCCTCTCTGGTCGCGATCGGCTTTACGACGCTGATCAGCATCGCCGTGTTTCTGAACATCGGCTCGGTGACAGGGCTGTTGCCAGTCATCGGGGTGCCGCTGCCGTTCATCTCGTACGGCGGTACATCGCTGTTGGTCAAAATGTTCTCGATGGGCATACTGCTCAATATCTCCCGCTACACGGTGCAGACGCCGGTCAAAGAGGGAGCGTCTCGACAGCGGGCGGGCGCAAACATCACCCAGTAGCCCGCCACACATCATGATCTTGAAAGTGAAGGTGAACGACATGCAAGTCTATGTGGAGGATCTCGGGTCTGGCGTTCAGATGATCGACCTGATGGAACAGCAGGAGCGCGGTCGATCCGCCTGCTATGTGGTGCGCGGTGACAAGATCGCGATCATCGAGACAGGGTCCTCGTTGTCAGGCCCTTATATCTTGGCTGGGTTGAACGAGCTGGGCATCGAGCCCGCCCAGGTGGAATATGTGATCGTGACGCACATCCACCTGGATCATGCGGGCGGGGTCGGCTCGATTTTGCCCCATTTCCCACATGCGACGGTGGTCGCGCACCCGCGAGCTGGCCGACATCTGATCGACCCCTCGCGACTGATGCAAGGAGCCCGCGCCGTCTATGGCGACGCGCTGGAACGGCTGTATGGCGAGATGCTCCCCGTGCCGGCAGATCGGTTGCTGATCCGCGACGAGGGCGAGCAGCTCGATCTCGGCGCTGGGCATCTGCTGACCTTTTACGATACGCCCGGACACGCCAAGCATCATTTTTCCATCCACGACCCGGCCGCACGGGGGATCTTCTCCGGCGACACGGTGGGCGTGCGCTATGTGCAACAGCTGACCGGTTGGGACTTCACCTGCATCTTCCCGTCCACCTCGCCGACCGACTTCGATCGCGATGCGGTGTTCAGCTCGCTGGATAAGTTGGAGCGTCTGCCAGGCGTCGATCGCATCTTTCATACGCACTTCGGCCCAACCGAGCCGGCCAGCCTCGCCTTTGCGCGCACGCGCAAGACGGTGGACGATTTTGATCGCTTGGCGCGCGAGCTGTTCACCCCCGGCATGGACGGATCGGTGCTTGCGGAAGCGATTCGCGACTACATTCGCGCCGATCTGGCAAAGGAAGGACATATCGTCGACCAACTGGGCGGTATCGAGCTTGACATCGGGCTGAACGCGCAGGGCATGATCTACGTGCTGGAGCGCGAACATGCGAAAAAAAGCCGGTCGCTTTGATGATCATCGAGCGATCTGGAGCGAACAGACGAAAACAGGCTGATCAGGAAGGTTCCTGATCAGCCTGTTTTATTGCGGGAAATGAAACGTGTGTCGAATCGGATAGTGCGGGCCTGCTGCTCCTGCCGAGACAGACTCGAACAGATGGATGCTCGTCACGTCCCACCGCGCCCCTGCGAACAGGTCGGTGTAATCGGCAGGCTGCCAAGCTGAGTCTGCCGTTCGCAGGCGGCCGAGCGTGATGTGCGGACGAAAGCGGTCATGCAGAAACCGATCGGCGCCAAACGACCGCAGCGGCACCGTCAGAACGTCGTACAGCCGATGCAGAGCGGCCAGATCGCCGCCGACGCCACACCAGACCACCTTGGCCTGCGGAAACGATCCCACACGGTCGAGCTGCAGAGAAAATGGGGCGAACTGCTGCACATCGAGCGAGATGCGCTCCAGTAAGCTCGCCACCTGATCGTCTGTCAGCTCGCCGAGAAAATGGGTGGTCAGGTGAAACTGCTCTGGCTTGTACCATCGCTTGACGTCCAGCTCCTCAGCGAGCTGATCTTCCACCCGTACCAGCGCCTCTCCACATCGATCCGGCGGCACCGCGATGCCGAGGAAAAAACGACCCATCATGCGTCACCCGCTTTTTTTGAGTCTTAGCCGAAGATCTGCTCTGCGCGCTTCAGATCGGCGTGATCGTCCACTTCCACCCAGCGCAGGTCGCCAACATCGACCACTTTCAGCTTCCAACCTTCGCCGATCATCTCTTGAAACGCGCGCTCATAGTATTCGTTCTCTTCGCCCTGTTCAACCAGCTTGGCGAGATGTTCGACCACCGCCCCCGCGTCGGAAGCGTTGATCTTGCAGAGGCCGATCGATTCGCCCAAGCCCCGCTCTACCGAGATCTCTTTGGAGAGCTCGGTGACGTATCCGGCCTCGTCGAGCACGAACTTCATCGCCTCTTCGTCCAGCTTCATCTGCATGTCGACCGCCAGATGCGAGTCTGCCGATGTTGCGACGCGATGCAAGATCCCCTCTTCGAGCAGCAGATCGCCATCTGTCAGCACAAAGCCGTCCATCAGGTATTCTTTCGCGCACAGCAGGGTGTAGCCGTTGTTGGTCACATCGTAGCGCTCGTTGTGCACCAGTCGCACCGGCAGCTTGTGCGAACCTTTCCACGCCTCGACCGCGTCGGCGATCTGCTGATGACGGTAGCCGGTGATCAGCACCACCTCTTGGAAGGCGTCGACCGCTTCCGCCTGTTGCAAAAAGCGGTGCAAGATCGACTTTCCACCGATCTCGACGAGGCATTTGGGACGGTCATCTGTCAGCGGGCGCAGGCGCGAACCGACGCCTGCGATCAAAATTACGAGTCTCATCTTCTCTACTCCTCACTGCTTCACAGAAGTTTTTGTTTGGGTCAGGGCGAAACCGCGCTCCATGATGTCGAGGAAGGAGCGCACATGCTCTTCGCGGACATGGCCGATGTTGGCGATCTGGAACGCTTTGCCCAAGAACGGGCCTTTGCCGCGATAGATCACATAGTTGTTCTGTTTCACCCAATCGTGAAACTCCTCCACGTCGATCCCTTCCGGATAGTACACGGTGGTGAGCACTCGCGACATCTGCTCCTCTTCGATCACAAACTGCAGCCCGAGCTTTTTCAGCCGGTTGCGAATCAGGCTCGCCAGATAGCCGTAATGTCTCATCCGCTCCGCCACCGTATCTTGCAACAGCTCGTCCAGCGCCATCTCCAGCGCGTAGAACAGCGAGACGGCCGGCGTGTTCGGCGTCTGGAAGGACAGCGCCTCAAACTCGTAATGGCGATACAGATCGAGGTAGCGCGTGCGCGCTTTTTGCCCTTTCAGCGCTTGGAAGGCCGACTTTTTCCCGCAGACGAACGACAGGCCGGGCAGCGAGGCCAACGCTTTGTTTGCCGAGGCGGTGCAGAAGGTGATGTTCGCCTTTTCCACCGCCAGCGCTTCCGCCCCGATCGAAGAGACCGCATCGACGAGAAAGTCGACCTGATACGCTTGCAGCAGGGCGCCGATCTGATCGATCGGGTTGAGCATGCCGCAGGACGTCTCATGATGGACGACCATCAGACCGTCGTACTCGCCCGTCGCGACCAGCTGCTCCACCCGCTCCAGATCGATCGGATTCGCCCAGCCGAACTCAAGCGGCGTGTGATCGACCTCATGGCAGCGCGCCAAGTCGATCAGCCGGTTGCCGAACTCTCCGTTGGAGAGGATCAGCAGCTTCTTCCCTGGGCCGTAGGAGGAGATCAGCGCCTCGTTCGCCGACGTGCCGGAGCCGGTGATGATCACGTTCGTATAGTCTTTGCCGGTGACGCCGTACGCCTGATTCAGCTTCGCCCGGCAGCGGGTCAAGATCTCGATAAACTCTGTCTCTCGGTGTCCGATGTCCGAGTGGAGCAGAGCGGACTTCACCTTTTTCGATACCATGACCGGGCCTGGGCAGAGCAGGATCTGCTCGGAGATCAGCGGGGTGACCCCCTCGCGCTGTTCGGTGAACATCCGCACCGCTTGCAGGTAGTCGGTCACAAAGTCGATCTCGATCCAAGTGCCCTCTTCTACTGTCGCCAGCGCGAACGGGAACTGCGCTGCGATCATGTTCAGCGCCACTTCATAGTAGCCTTGGGACTGCTCGCGTAGCGCAGCAAAAAACGCTTCGCCCGCCCCTGCCGAAATGCGAGCCGCGCCGACAAACTCGCCGAGCGCCGCCTCCCCTTCGCTCGTCTTGGACAGGTAGACGCTGTCGCCCGATTGGGACACTTTCATCTCTTCCGGCGAGGAGATCGACTTCGGCTGATAGATCAGCACATTTCCATCCTCTGCCGCCAGCTTCTCAAACAGCGCTGCGTCTGCCACCACATCTCCATCGAGCAGATAGAACGGGGAAGCTCCCACATGCGGCTCTGCCAGCAGGGCAGAATAGGCGGTCGAGGTCGTCCGATAGTCGGGGTTCTCGATCAGGAACACGTCACAGGGCGGGGGAGATGCGGCCAGATGTTCGCGGATCGCCTCTCCTTCATACCCGATCACCACAAAGACCTCTTCCACCCCATGCTCTGCCAACTGGCGGATTTGGCGGGAAAGAATGGTTTCCGAACCGATGGGCAACAATGCTTTTGGCAGGGTTTGTGTGATCGGAGCCAAGCGCTTGCCCACTCCTGCAGCTAAGATGACAGCTTTCATGCCTATATCTCCCTCAATTCGTTCTAAAATAGCGAAGCCAAGCTTTTAGCGGTTTGTAGATGGCGAACAGCGCTGCGATCAGGACGAGGCCGATCAGCGTCCAGCGCCCGCCTGCGACTGCAGCCAGCAGGCAGACGACCGCATACTGCTCATCGATCGAAAAATCGACGACCAGCTTGCGACGGCCGGCAGATGGCCGCCCCAGCTGCGGCGTGGCAGGCTCAGACGCTGCGGCCGTCTCCTGCGCCGCTTTCGACTCTGGAATCGCCCGGTTCATCTGCCCGTAATACTCCAGCAAGAACAGGAAAAACAGCGCGCAGAGCGCCCAGTAGAACATGCTGACATCGGCGGTCACCTGATAGGCGCCGTAAGCGAGCGAAAAGACGTAGGCGAACTCTTTGATCCGGTCGCACATCTGATCGAGCCAGCCGCCAAACGGGCTCATCTTGCCGGTGAAGCGCGCCAGCTGCCCGTCGCACCAGTCGAGGACATACGAGACGTACAGGATCACCGCGCCGATCAACAGCGACGTGCGATCACCGTTTAGAAAAAAGCCGCACGCGGTCAGGCCCAAGACCAGCGAGATCAAGGTCATCGCATTCGGATGCAGACCCATTCGTGCTGCGAGCTCGGTGATCGGTGTCGACAGCCACGTATAACAGCGACCCAAATAGTAGTTGCTATACTTCGTAACCGACTCGATCTGTCGGTAACGCTCTTGAAGGTTCATCTCTTTTTCCCCCATCAGAATCTTTACAGAATCTATGACAATCGATAATAGATACGAGATACTCGTCTTAAAGGATACACCTTCAGGGACGACAAGACAACCGCTTGGCAACACAAAACAAAACAGGCAGTCCCGCACATGCAGACTACCTGTTTTGCGTTGTACAGCGAGGAGAAATCCCTACATTTTGCTCCAGTCGGTCTGCTGGTTGAGCACGGCGACAAACTCCTCCAGCCCCGCGCGATCCCCTTCGTCAAAGCGCTCGACCACAGGCGCATCGATGTCGAGCACCCCGATCAGCCTGCCATCGACGACGATCGGCACGACGATCTCCGAGCGGGAAGCTACGTCGCAGGCGATATGGCCGGGAAATTGATGCACATCTGGCACGATCAGCGTCTCCAAGCGCTGAGCGGCCGTGCCGCACACGCCTTTGCCCAGCGGAATCCGCACACAGGCAGGGCGCCCGATGAACGGACCTAAGATCAGCTGCTCATCGCGCCACAGGTAAAAGCCCGCCCAGTTGATGCGCTCCAGATGCACGTCGAGCAGGCTCGCCGCGTTGGCCAGGTTGGCGATATAATCATCCTCACCTTCGAGCAGATAGCGAAGCTGCGTGTTCAGCTCTTTATAAAAGGCGCTCTTGTCGCCTTCGATCTTCTTCGTCTCAAACATCTTTTTTGACTCCTTTCCCCAAGCTATCCCTATTGTACCATTCCGAGCGGAATTATGTTATTATTTCGGGGGATTCTAAGTGGATAATTCAACCTAAAGGAGTTTCTGTGATCATGCTAACACGGCATTCTCGAACTGAACTTGTCATCGGCCCTGAGGGCGTTGAAAAATTGCAAGGCAGCACCGTCGTCGTACTCGGCATGGGCGGTGTCGGCTCGTTCACCGTCGAGGCGTTGGCTCGCGCGGGCGTCGGCAAGCTGATCCTCGTCGACAAGGACGAGGTGGATGTGACCAACATCAACCGCCAGATTCCAGCGTTGACCTCGACGATCGGTCAGGATAAAGTCGATGTGATGATGAAGCGGGTGCACGAGATCTCGCCCGACATCGAAGTGGTGCCGCTGCGCATGTTTTATTTGGAAGAGACGAAAGAAGAGATCTTCCACTACAACCCCGACTTTGTCGTCGATGCGATCGACACGATCTCCGCCAAGATCTTGCTGATCGTCGAGTGCACGAAGCGCGGCATTCCGATCGTCTCCTCGATGGGAGCTGCCAACAAGGTGGACCCGACGCAATTTCGCGTCATGGACATCTCCAAGACGAAAGTGGACCCGATCGCCAAGATCATCCGCCGCAAGCTGAAAGACTACGGGATCTACAAAGGCGTGAAAGTCGTCTGCTCGCTCGAACAACCTGCTGCGCCGCGCGTCGATGTCACCGAAGCGATCGTGCCACAGCACGTCAAAGAGGGCGAAGCGCCGCGCAAAGCGAAAAACCCGCCGGCGTCGATCTCCTTCGTCCCATCTGTTGCCGGTCTCATCCTCGCCTCTGTCGTCGTTCGCGATCTGTGCGGCATCCACTATAAGATGTAAAAAAAGGGGAACTGCTCGCTGAGCAGTTCCCTTTTTATCACGATTCCACCGCAAGCTCTCCCACCGCGCGACGATTTTTCACCGAGGTGTACATCGTCCAAGCGGCGAGCGCAAAGAAGATCACATCCTGCCAGAAGTGAAGATCGGTCTTGTAAAACAGATAGGAGGTGCAGTCTGCGATCGCAAAGGACAGAAAGAGCAGACCGCCCCAAAAGTAGACGGCGACTCGCGCATCGTCCTTGCGCTTGTAAAACATGAATTTTACCAATACCATGATTGCAAAAAAGATGTAGGCACAATACATCACCCACCGAAACACTTCCAAAGACATGTCGAATCACACCTCTCCTCGTCTTTGTCTGAGCTCTCGTCTCTCTACTTCTGTTAGACGTGAGCTACCGAAAAAAAGTTACATTGAGAGTGTGCGTTTCTGTCTCACATCCACCTGGGGGTGATCGCCAGTGGACGCTCCCAACTATTAGAGATCCAATGCGCTGATAAACTTTTGATATTCATTGGCGCGCACGCCGCCAGACGGCACGAGCACCTCAAGCGAGTTGGTGCTGGTAAGCCCCAGCATCTGCGCCACATGCCCGATGTCGATCCCCTGCTCGATCATGTGCAGAGCGAGCGAGCGGCGCAGGGATTGCAAGGCGACATGCCCTTCGATCTTCGCCTCTTTCACCGTCTCCGCAAACATCACCTGCAGCTTCGCCATGCGGACCGGCCCCTTCTCATCGACAAAAACGTTAGGCAGTTTGTCCTTGCGGGAGCGAATGTATTTTTTCATCAGGTCTTTCAGCTTGCGGGAGAAAAAGACTAAGCGATCTCGCTCACCCGCTCTGTTTTTGACCACCAGATACAGATCATCCCAGTTGATATCATCCTGCTCAAGTCTGCGCAGTTCGTCTGGACGAAGCCCCGTCTCGTACATCGTCGTAAAGATCGTTCGGCGTCTGACATCAGAACATGCGATGATCAGGCGTTTCATCTCGTCGATCGTAAGCGGTCGCGGCAACGAGAGAATGTAGGACCTGCTCTCGGAGATCGTCTCCTCCATATCGCCCGAGTCCCCACGCGCTTCGAGGAACTTGTAGAAAGATTTGATCGCCTTGAACTTGCGATGAATCAGCTTCTCCGACTTTCCCCCCTGCCGAAGTTCGCCGCCAAACTCATTGACGTCCTCCTCGTTTAGCGCTTGGAACGCTCTGTCCCGCCGCGCTAGAAAATCGGCAAACTGACCAAGATCGAGCAATACCCCTTGCACCGTTCCTGGCGATTTCTTCTTCTCTTCCAGGTAATTTCCGAACGCCTGGATCTGTGCGTCGTGTTCAGCAGTACCTGCCATTTGTTCCCCTCCACTTTCATTCTTACCGTATGTTATTGTGAACCAAATCGGCCGGAGAATGCAACCCACTCGTCGCACTGTAAAGTATAAGAGGGAAAGAATCGGGTCAGAACCACAAGTTTCAGGCATACTACAGTCAGTCCGATTTTCCAGTGACGAACTTCGCCACTTTTTGCTATAGTGGTTGTTGAATCTATTTTTTTGGAGAGGACGAGCCCTGATGACGAGAACGCCCTACCACAACCGAGAAGTGTCGGTCACCAAAATCTTTACGTTCGACTCGGCACACCGCTTGGACGACTATGTTGGCAAATGCGCAAACCTGCATGGCCATACCTATAAATTGGAAGTCACCATCAAAGGCCGCACCGACCTGCGCGGCATCGTCGTCGACTTTGGCGACATCAAACAGATCGTAAATGAACAGATCATCTCCAAATACGATCATCGCTTCCTGAATGATCTGATGGACTTTCACACGACGGCCGAAAACATGGTCTTTCATTTTTTCCAGCTGATCGACACCTATTTGGGCCAGATCGCCGACAGCTCTCCCTGCCGACTGATGCGCGTGCGGCTGTGGGAAACGCCGACCTGCTATGCGGAGCTTACGCGGGAGGATTACGATGCGGCTGAATGAACTGTTTCTTTCGATTCAAGGTGAGACATCGTCGGCCGGCTTGCCGACGATCTTCGTTCGCTTCACCGGCTGCAACCTGCGCTGCACCTATTGCGATACGACCTACTCCTATTACGAAGGGGATGCGATCACGCCGGAGGACGTGATGGAACGCATTCGCTCCCTCGCCTGCAAGCGCGTCTGCCTGACCGGGGGGGAGCCGCTGATTCAGCCCCGCGCTGAAATGCAAGCGCTGCTCGACCTGCTGGCAACCGAAGGGTATGAAGTGTCGATCGAGACGGACGGCTCGATCGACATCTCCAAATTCAACCTGCATCCGCGCCAACGCTTTATCGTCGACATGAAAGTTCCCTCCTCGGGGATGAGCGACAAGATGCACCTGCCGAACCTGCAACATCTGGTGCCTGAGCGCGACGAGGTGAAGTTTGTCGTCGGAGATCGCGCCGACTATGAATGGTGCACCGCCCTGATCGATCAACATGGCCTCGATCCGCAAAAGGGATATCAATTGCTGTTCTCCCCCGTGTTTGGCGAGATCGAGCCGGTCGAGTTGGTCAACTGGGTGCTCGAAGACCGGTTGGATGCGCGCTTCCAACTGCAACTGCACAAGATCGTCTGGGACAAAGACAAGCGAGGAGTGTGAGCACATGAGCAAAAAAGCGGTCATCATCCTCTCCGGCGGGCTTGACTCCACCACCTGCATGGCGGTGGCGCAAGCGGACGGATATGAGCTGTACCCGCTCTCCTTCCACTACGGGCAAAAGGCGGCGATCGAGCTCGAATCGGCCAAACGGGCGAGCGCTTTTTACGGCGTGCAAGATCGCCATTTTATCGCCGACCTGAAAGGGTTGATTCGCGGTTCCGCGCTGACCGATGCGGACAAGGAGATCCCCACCGGACGCAGCGGGGACGAGCAGGACATCCCCGTCACCTACGTTCCGGCGCGCAACATCATCTTTCTCTCGATCGCCTTATCCTACGCGGAGACGATCGGTGCGGACGCGATGTACATCGGCGTCAACGCACTCGACTATTCGGGCTATCCGGACTGCCGCGCCGACTTTATCGCCGCCTTCCAAGAAGTGATCAACAAAGGCACCGCCGCCGGTGTATCAGGTGCAGGGATCGCGATCAAAACTCCGCTGCAGTTCCTTTCCAAAGCGGAGATCGTCAAGCTCGGCACCGAGCTTGGCGCCCCGCTTCACCTGAGCCACTCCTGCTACTTTGGCACCGACCCATCCTGCGGCGTCTGCGAATCCTGTGCGCTGCGCATCCGCGGGTTTCAAGAGGCGGGCGTGAAAGATCCGATTCCCTACGCTGTCGAGATCGACTGGAAGTTGGCTTGACGCCTGTGGAGTCAGCCCAGCCAAAACAACCCCCAAACGCCACGTTCGCGTGGCGTTTGGGGGTTTTCGCTTCTGCGGAGCGCAGAGCAGATCACAGGTGCCTTGTGCGCTGTTCGAGGTGATCTCCCTCAGGCTGTGCCCGCTTCCTCGGTGAGCGATTTCTGATACAGCTTGCCTTTTAGCCACAGGAACAGCACCGCCGCCGAGATCACGCAGATCGCGCCGAGCATAAAGCCGCCATAGTTGCTCGGGATGTATCCGCCGATCACAGAGAAGAGCGGAAGCGAGATCCCATAGGCGAGGCGGGACATGGAAAGCCAGGTGGCGACCACTCGCCCGCGCAGCTCCGGCTTGGAGTAGGTCATCAGCGACGTTTCGGTGATCACGTTCACCTTCGATTGGAAGATGTTCGCCAGCAGCATGACGGCGAAAAACAGATAGACGTTGTGGATCACGAACATCACGCCCAGCCCGATGCCGTACAGCATGTTCGAGGGGAAATAGATTTTGAAATAGGCGCTGTCGTCAAACTTGTTCTTCTTAAAGTATTGCTTGAGCAGGAACGCACCGATCACATATGCGGCCGCCGTCACCGAATAGCCGAGTCCGACCCCGATGTCGCCCGCCTGCAGTTCGTTGAGCGCATAGAGCGGGAACAGGATGTAGATAAACCCGAGGCAGAAGTCGCGCCAGAACTGGAGCCAAAACACGCTGACCAGCTGCGGACACTTTTTGACAAAGTCGATCCCTTCGCGCACCTGCTTGAGATAGGGCAAGCGCGGCCCTCCTTTTTTCGCAAGCGGGGTGTACTTGATCATGGCGATAAACACGGCTGAGACCAGATAGGAGAATGCGTCAAAGTACAAGACGTTGATCGCCCCTGCCCACACGGTCAAGAAGCCGCCCAGCGCGCTCGCCACCACCATCGTCGTCGACGTGAGCAACGCCATCGAGGTGGTGGCTTGAATGATGTTTTGCTCTTTCAAAATCTCTGGGATCATCGACGCTCGCGCCGGCGCGAAGGCGGCGGAGAGAAAGCTGCCCAACACGATAAACAGATAGATCAGCCAGACGTTCGCCGCCAGACATCCCCAGATGATGCCGATCGTCGAGCCCGCCCGCAGGATGTCGATCCAGAACATCATATACTTCTTGTTCCAACGGTCGACCAGCGGCCCCATGATGATCCCGCCGAACAGCACGGGCAGGACGCTGGCGATAAACAGGCCGCCGACCGATGCCGCTTTCGGCACCAGCGCGTAGATCGCCGAGATCAGGGCGACCGTCTTAAACCAGTCGCCAAACTGCGAGACCATCTGTCCGAAATATAGCATCGTAAAATTTCGGTTTTTAAACGGAGAAGGCAACTTCTCCTGCGTTGCGGTCGACATGTTCAACCCTCCCTTTTGGCTGTAGGCACGCAAGGCCAGCATGAAGCGTGCGAGCGCTTCATGCTGGCAGTTGCCTATTGGATGACCGCGAGTTCTGTGTTTTCGTAAAACTCCCGATCCTCTTGCAGCGTCTCCACATAGCTGTCGTAGATCTTCTTTTGATCGTCTGGCAGCAGTTCGATCATCACATGCATGTACCAGATCTTCCCGAGCTCGGTCAGGTGCAACATTCCCTCTTTCTGCTCGACCAAGCCCATCGTCTCCAACTTCTCAAGCTTCTCCCAATACTCGGATGGGAGGTCGTGTTGGCGCAGATATTCCATGCTGACCTTCATATGCTTCGGGAAGTAGATGAGGCCCTTTTCTTTCGCCTGATATTCATTCGCTCGCATGACGGGCAGCGTTCCGTTCTCGACGGCACGAATGTATTCGTCCGTCTTCGCGCTGTTCATGTGCGACAGGCCGCTGAGGTAGGAGGCGGCCGCCTGCCCGCAACCGATATACTCGTCCTCGTAGCGGCCGTAGATCGTGCCGCCGAACCTGAACTCTTTGTATTTCGCATCTTGACGAGCAAACGTGTAGATATGCGTCTGCTCATACCCGTGATTGAGCAGGTACGAGTTAACAAACTGATGTTGCAACACTTTGTCGTCCGCTTTTGGCGGTTCGGGGACTTTCCCCGCTTTGATCATGTTCAAAAAGCCCTTTGAGGTGACCAGATATTCGAGCGGATAGACATCGACGGTGGTGGTGGCCAGCTGGCGCACTTGCTCCAGATCTTCATGCAGCTGTTCCATCGTCTGCCCCGGCAGTTGATAGAGCAGGTCCATGTTGTACGCCTTGAAATATTTGTCGGCCAGATCGCGAGTTCGCTTGATCTCATCGATCGTGGCGGTCAGGTTGAACACTTTGCGGTAGTAGGGATTGAATGTCTGCACGCCGAACGAAATCCGGTTGACACCGTTAGCCGCCATCGCTTTCAGTTTGTCTTCCGTAGCGCTCTTCGCCTCGACTTCAAAACTGAACTCCACATCGTCGGTCAGCGTAAAATTCTCTTGGATCGTCGTGCAGAGATCTTCGATCATCTGCGGCGAGAGCACAGACGGCGTGCCACCTCCGACATAGATCGCATCCAGCTTAAACTGGGAGATGTAGGGCGTTGCCGCGATGACTTTCAACTCTTTGAGCAGCGCATCGACGTACGGCTGCAGCTTATCCTGATAGTTGGTCGAACGGATGAAGGGACAGAACGTGCAGATCGTGTCACAGAACGGAATGTGAACATACAGCGACTTCGTTCCTGGCAACGGCGTGCGCGTCGAGTTTAAAAATTGGCTAACGGTCTCCACCGGATTGGGACCTGCCGAAATAAACGGGTAAAGATAATTCCACATGTTCGGCAGTTTTTTGTAGGGCAATGCGTTGTGCTGCGACATCTTGGTAAGTACCCCCTTTTCATGGTCAGTGCTGACAGGGGCGCTTCCCCCTGTCAGCATTATGTGAAGAGCCTTGCAACCGCTATGTGAAGCAGCGAAGATCTGATCGCAAGCTTCGGAACAGACTGCTCACCAGAGAACGCTGTGACCCAGATGATGGATCGCTCCTCCGCTCGCTCCGCCCTCCCGAACGCTTCAGCCGCACAGGGATCGCTCAAGTTCGATCACGATCGATTGGCGAGTTCCCAGCACCCGATCAGAACTTACAGACTGCCGCAAAATGACCTCAGTTGATGACCAGCCATTCCCGCATAGCCAACACCTCCACGGAGCAACAAAGCTGTTCCCTGCAGCTTCAACTCGCACCGAACGCCATTTCCGGCGAGCCGGGCTACTCGAACGGAGCGTCGAAAAGCACGACATCGGCGACTACAGTTCTACCACCGAAATCCACTCACGCATGCCCGACACCTCCCTTTTTTCAAATGCATGCTGTGCAAAGATGCGATCGTCGCTGACCATCATCTCCGCATCGAAGGCGACCATCGGCGCGAAAAGACTCACGGTGGGGACTACGCTTTTACAATCGGAATCCATTCCCGCATGCCCGACACCCTCTTTCCTACTGCTTCAAGCGATGGTGCAGAGGGCAGTCGCTGATGGCGATCTCCCCAGACTGGCGACTTACTACAGTTCCACTACCGGCAGCCATTCCCGCATGATCGACACCTCCTCTCCAGCGACAGCGACTGCTGAATGCTGGTGCGATCACGAGCCATTCATGCCTGTCGCCCCTTTTACCTGACCGTCCCCGATCGGTTGCAGATGATCTTTACGCTGCTACGATGATCCACTCACGCATGCCTGTCACCCCCTTTCCAGTCAGGCAAGAAACGGTGTCGATCAATAGGTGCCATCCGGATCTCCGATCACGGAAAGCCATTGACTCCTACCTGTTCTCTCGCTCTGGTCGACTAAAAACTGCGATCGATTATGCAACAACACCGCCACTTGTATCGCCAAAAACCGGGAGCCATTCACGCATGCTCGTCACCCCCTTTCCAGTCAGGTACGATGCGCTGCCGTTTACTTCGGATCGTCTACAACCGAGATCCACTCACGCATGTTCAACACCTCCCTTTTTTCCTCTCGTTATATCTGTATTTAAGGGTGAGTGAAATTATCACACAGAGGTTCAATCACATCCTAAAAATTCTTTCTTACCGAGATGTAAATTTTTCCTATCCACGAGGCAAAAGAAAAACCCGGACTACGCTTCCAGTCCGGGTTTTGTTGCAGTTGGATGTTGCTTAAGCTTCGCCCTCAGCCAGATGAACAGGATCAGCGCGGAGAGCGCACAGATAAAGGTCAGCAGATAACCGCCGAGATGAGTCGGAATGTATCCGCCGATCGCCGAGAAGAGCGGAAGCGAGATCGCATAGGCCAGTCGAGACGACGAGAGCCAAGAGGCGACGACTCGCCCTCTGTTTTCCGCCTTCGAGTAGGTCATCAGCGAAGTCTCGATGATGATGTTGACACCTGAGGCGAAGATGTAGGCGACTACTAACACGAAGAGGAACCAAAACCAGCTCGTCATCGAGAACATCACGCCGAGTCCGATGCCATACAGCAGATGGAAAGGGAAGAAGATCTTGAAGAAAGATTCGTCGCTGAACGACTTCTTCCGAAAATACCATTTGATCAGCCAAGCTCCGAGCAGATAGGCGATCGCTGTCACCGAGTAGCCGACACCCATGCCCGTATTTCCGGCCTGAACCACTTCCAGCACAAAGATCGAAAACAGGATGTACACGAAGCCGAGCACAAAATCTCGGGCAAAGGTGATCCAGAACACGGAGAGCAGTTGCGGCGACCCTTTGACATAATCGAGCCCCTCTTTGATCTGTTTAAAATAGGGCACATGCGCTTTCGCCACTCGCACCCGCGGTCGATAGCTCATCAGGCTGATGAAGAGCGCGGAGACCAGATAGGAGATCGCGTCAAACCAGAGGATCGGCAGCGCCCCGATCTGATCGGCAGCAAAACCGCCTAAAGCGCTTGCCGTCACCATCGTGATCGAAGTGAGGATCGCAAACGAAGAGGTGGCGCGGACCGTATCCTGGCTGTCGATCACCTCCGGAATGATCGCCGTGCGAGCCGGCTGAAAAGCGGATGAGAAGAGGCTGGCGATCGCCGAACAGATATAGATGATCCAAAGTGACTTTTGTTCCACGCCATAGATGACGAGCATCAAGGTGAAAAATCGCAGAATGTCGACGGTGATCATGATGTGCTTTTTGTTCCACCGATCGATCAGCGGTCCGACGAGGATCGAGCCGAACAGCATCGGCAACGTGCTGGCGATAAACATGCCGCCAACAGCCGCTTCGGACGGATGCAGCTCATAGAGGATGACGAGCATGATCACCGTTCGAAACCAATCACCAAATTGAGAGACCAGTTGTCCGAGATAGAGCATCGTAAAATTGCGGTTGCGAAACAGGCTGGGTCTTCGCTCTGCAGCGGGTACCATGAAGCGAGCTCCTTTCGTAGTTATGAATCGGGCAACGAAATACCAGCATGCAGTCAAAAATTCTGCATGCTGGTCTGCACAACCGCTTACGTGAACATGATCAACTCCTCATCAAACGTGAAGTCGGCTCTCTCGTTTAGCGTCGACGCGATTCGCTCGTGCAGGTTGCGCGTTCGATCTGGCAACATTTCAACCATCATGTTCATATACCAGGGCTGGCCTTCGCGGGTCAGCCTGATCTGGTTCCCCTCTCGCACGATCAGCCCTTTTTCCTCAAACTGATCGAGCAATTCATAGTAGTGAGCATCGAGCTCAAGGCGATCGATATCCTCGATGTCGATCACCATCCGTTTCGGGAAGTAGATCAGGCCTTTCTCACGCGCATGATATTCGTTGGCCACATCGACAGACAGACCGTTCGTCTCCACCGCGCGAATGTACTGCTCGACCGTATCAAAATTCCGATAGGCCATCCCCGCCTGATACGAGAAGGCGGACAGGCCGGCGCCGATGCATTCGTCCTCATAATGACCGTACAGCGTCTCTCCGAAGACGAAGCGTCGATGTTCCGCATCTTGGCGAATGAACGTGTAGATAAACTCCTGCTTGTAACCATGCTCGACCAGAAAGTGGGTGACCGCCTCCTGCTGCTCCACCTTTTCGTGCGCGTTGGGCGGCTTGGGAATCCGATCCTTTTTGATCTGCTGCAAAAACCCTTTCGAAGTGATCGTGTAGTCGAGCGGATACGCGTCGATGCTCGTCGTGTTCAGCTCCACCGCATGCTGCAGATCCTCGTGAATCTCATCGACCGTCTGACCGGGCAACTGGTAGAGCAGATCCATGTTAAATCCTTTGAAGTATTTGCCCGCCAGCTCGCGAGTGCGCTTGATCTCGTCATGCGAAGCGGTCAGATTGAACAGCTTGCGGAATTTCGGATTGAAAGTCTGAACGCCAAAGGAGATGCGGTTTACGCCGTTTTCGGCCATCGCCCTTAACTTGTCTTCCGTTGCGCTCTTCGCCTCTACCTCAAACGTCCATTCAAAGCCTGGCTTCAGCTTGAAATGGCGGTGAATCGTCTCGCCGATCTGGTGAATCTGATCGGGGGAGAGGACAGAGGGAGTCCCCCCGCCAACGAAGATCGCGTCGAGCGCCACGCCTTGAATCCGCGGCGTGCTGGCGATCGCCTTCAACTCTTTGATCAGCGCGTCCACATACGGCTGCAGTTTATCCTGATAGTTGGTCGAGCGAACGAACGGGCAAAACGTGCAGATCGTGTCACAAAATGGGACGTGCATGTAGAGCGTTTTCTTCCCTCGCTCAGGAGCTGGTTGCTGTAAAAACTTTCGCACATCGTTCACCGAAAGCTCGGTGCGCTGCAAGTAAGGATAGAGATAAATCCACATCTTCGGGAGGCTGACAAACGGCAATTCCTTCTTGTCCAACTGAGTCATCAAAAATCCTCCTTCACCTTCACGCTTCTCAATCTCTTGTATGCGAACTCGAAGAGTCTAACAGAAAGGAGAAAGGCTGGGAGGGAGCGACTCCTCCCAGCCTGAGAAAACATTGAACTATTCCAGGATGATCCAGTTGCGCGACATGTCTTTCACCTCCTTCGATATTCGATGTTCTTCTATTACAATGTCATTATATATTGAACTTATAAAATAGATCAATAGTGTTTTTTCAATTTTCTAATTTATATAAAAGCAATCAATTTGAGCTCCAGCGAACGATCTGCCACATAAGCCACCGCTGAGCAGAGGAACCGTCTGGAACGGATGAACTTGCACCCCATTGCGCTTCTTCCTGTCCAGCTAAACAACGCCAAAAGGTCATTTTGATTGAAAAAAGGCTGAAAAGAACAAGTTCTTTTCAGCCTTGGTAGCGATTAGGACTCAACGATCGTGATCCAGAATCTCTCCATTCTGTCCACCCCCTTCATTCATTTGTAACTCTGTGTTTACAATAATATCACCACCAAAACTAGCAATCAATACTTTTCTTATTATTCAAATAATTGATAGAATAAAAGAATCGCCTTTTGAACAAAAAAAAGCCAGCGCGCAGAGTCGATCTGCGTGCTGGCTTTTCCGATGCTTACATCTCTTTCGGCAAAACGAGTGACACTGTGCGCATCTCCGGAACCAGATGCTCGCGCAACCGTTGGTTGACCTGTTCGAGCGTCAATCCTTCCATCACGCCGATGATGTCAAAAAAGTCTGCATCGCGGAAGAAGTAGGAGGAGAAGGAGCGGGCGATGCCTTTCGCCGAGTCGAGTGTTGCGACCATCTGACCGATCATCTTGTTGCGAGCTCGCTCAAAGTCGGCTGCGGATATCCCATTTTGGGTCGCATCTGCGAACGCCGCTTCAACCAGTTGCAAGACGCGATCCGGATCTTTCGTGTTCCCGCCGAAAATCGAGTGGGCGAAGCGAGGCGTTCCCTCGTACGACCAGCCAAAGCGCTTGTCGACCAGACCTTCTTCGTACATGCGATTAAAGAGCGCCGAACTTCTCCCGATCAGCGCTTCCAAACCGATCGAAGTCGCGTACTCGTTGATGATCATCTCTTTACCGACAGGGCGGCTCATATCCTTATAGCCGAATTGGAGCTTGGGCATCGACACCTGCATCCGTTCGATATGGTGCTCACGGCGCACCTCGCGCGGCTCTTCGACCATGATGCGCTCAATCTCCGGCTGACGCTGAAAATCTTTCGCTGCCTGGTTGTTTTTGATCAGCTCGTGGGTGTGCAACGGGTCGACATCGCCAACGACGACGATCGACATGTTGCTCGGATGGTAGAACGTGTTGTAACACTTGTACAGCGTCTCCTTGGTCACCTCTTGGATCGTCTCCGCCGTGCCGGCGATGTCGATCGCGATCGGGTGCACTTGGTAGAGCCCTTCGATGAAGTTAAAGTAGACGCGCCAGTCCGGGTTGTCATCATACATGCGGATCTCCTGTTCGATGATCCCTTTCTCCTTCTCCACGCTCTCATCGGTAAAATAGGGCGCTTGCACAAAGTCGAGCAGGACGGTCAAGTTCTGATCGATATTGTCGGTGCTTTGAAACAGATAGGCGGTGGTGTCAAACGAGGTGAAGGCGTTCGTCATCGCACCATAGCGACCAAACGTATTGAACACGTCCTCGCCGTTTTCCTGTTCGAACATCTTGTGTTCCAGAAAGTGTGCGATACCATCTGGGACGATCGTCGCTTCGCTTTCACCTGGCACGACAAACTCGCGGTCGATCGAACCGTATTTGGTGGCGAACAGCGCGTAGGTCTGCTTAAAGCCCGCTCGTGGAATCACGAATACATCCAGCCCGTTTTCAAGCTGATCGTAGAACGCCGACAGTTTTAATTGCTCATTGCGAATCTCACGCATCGTGATTTCCCTCCTCATTGCGCAGCGTATAGATCGTGTCAAACTGCATGCCTTGCGCCACCCGGATCACATCTTCGATCGTCACGCGTTGGAACTTCTCGATCATCTCTTCGCGGGAGCGGATGCGACCTGCGATCAGCCCGTTCAGGTGGAAGTCGGCGATCGAAGTCGGCGTGTCCATCGCCGTCTTGTACGCGTTGACCAAGCCTGCGATCGTAAACTCCATCTCCTCTTGGCTGATCTCGCCTTTCTTGATCGCTTCAAACTGCTCTTTGATGATCGCGAGCGCCTGCTCGATCTTGTCGATCTCGACACCTGCAAAGATGGTGATGACCCCCTTGTGCCCATCCAAGCGAGACATGCAGTAGTATGCGAGCGAATGCTTCTCGCGGACGTTGACGAACAGCTTCGAATGGGGGAACACACCGAACAGGCCGTTTAACACCTGCATCGCCGCATAGTCTTCCGATTCCCACGCCACGTTTGCCCAGATCCCGACGTTCAGCTTCCCTTGCGCCACATCGAAGCGATCGACCACCTCTTTGATCTCGCTCGTCTCATGAACGATCTTGACCGGAGCGAAATCAACCTGTGGCTCACGCTCCATATCGAATACGCTGAAGATCGGGGCGAACACTTCCTCTGGCTGCACATCGCCGATCACATAGATATGGATCGGAGCGGTGCGCAGCACATCTTGATACAGCTGATAGAGCGACTGGGGCGTGACATCATCCAGCTTTTCCGCATAGCCGAGGCGCGGGATCGCATATGGTTCTCCCTTGGTCATCTCCTCGGTGCATCGGTCGCCCGCGTAATTGATCTTGTCATCGACCGCCGCAGCGATGCGCTTCTTTTGTTGCTCGACCTCTGCCTGCACGTACTCGGCCAAGAAGCCGTCCGCCTCGGTGCGCGGTCTGAGCATCACATCGGACAGGATGCCGAGCGCCTTCTGAAACAGACCTTCTCCTTGCTTGAGGAATTTCTCATTCGGCACGTTCATCGAGAAATCCACCACCAGGCGCTCTCCTTTTTTATCGATCGAAGCGAACAGCGAGGCGCCATACAGCCCGTCGAGCGCCAACTGCAATTTTTCTGGCGTCGGGTATTGCTCCGAGCCTCTGTTTAAAAGGTAGGGAAGCAAAGCTAACGGCGTCACCGTCTCTTCGCATAGCTCTTGCGTAAACGTCGCGACGATCGTGTTCATGCGAAACTTGTCTGTCGGCAAGACATGAACATGAATCCCGCGTTCCTCACGGGTTTGAAATTGGTCCATGTACGATTCATCCTTTCGAATTCCCAATCGGGATATGATTACTCACCGTTTCCGAGCTATCTGGCATACTATATTTGCCCGCATGACTATATAGTACCCAGAAAAGTTATCCAATGCAAAAATCCCCTGCAACGCTCTCAAAGGGTGCAAGGGAAGTTATGTAAGCGGCTGCGCGTCAGGAGCGCTTGACGAGGTTGCGCGCCGCCGCCTGTGCCACATCGAAGTCTACTTTTGAGATTATGGTTGACTCTTTGATCCAGTTTTGTACTTCCCGACTCATCGTGGGGGTCACGTATTTGGGGGCCCCGAAGTTGTCAATCAGTTCCTTTTTTGTCATGCCGTGATGTCTGATACAATGGTTGTTCGTCAAGATCTCCATCAACTCGCCACAAGCAGGACACTGAAACATAGACACAACCTCCTTGTTCGAGCACCGTGAACGCGCTACGACCGGCACTCTTCGTCAGGGTTCGGTCACACGATGACCGTATCAACAGGGTCAGTCAGTTGTCAGAAAAGAGTATCTATTTATTTATACCTACCAGTCTACACCGCTTGACCGTCTTTCTCATGGGACTAAAGTCTTATTTTACTGTAATTTTTATGTAAAAAGCACCTTTCCCAACTTCGGAAAGGTGCCAATCGCTTGTAAAACGGTTAGAGTTTTCCTTTGATGCTCATCAGATACTTCCAGATGACGCCGATCCCAGTCAGGTAGTACAGCGCAGACAAGATCCAGCCGCCTGTCGGGTCGAGGTCTGTCAGGTTGAGATTGGCGAGGAGCAGCAAGGGGAAGACGCTGGTGAGCATCCCGCCTAAGAAGTTGGACAGTTGATCAAGTGTAAAAGAATTGCTCTTCAAATTCGTGTACACGCTGACCAGCAGGTCGAGCGTCATCAGCCCGAGCACCGCCCACATCGTATACATCATCCAACCGGTCAGAACGAAAGACATTTGATTCACCCCTTTGCTAAGGTCGTTTCATCCTTGTAGTAACACAATATGAAACATGCAGTAGCAGGGGGATGGGCAAGCGCGGATTTACAGATCTTTTGGGAACGGCTTGCTGAGCACCATCAGGATCGTGACCACCAAGATCAAGATCGAGATGGCGATCATCAACTGCCCGATCATGAAAAAACCGAGGACGAGCCCGAAGATCACGTTGGAGAGCGGTTGGCCGGCCATCAGCCCTGTCGTCAGCAGACCGAAGACGCGACCGAGCTTCTCGCGCGGCACCGCCTGTTGAACCAGCGTGCTGAACGTGATGTTGGTGCAGATGTTGGTCGCTCCCACGACGAAGAGCATCAAGGCGCCCAACCAGACGGCGGTGCTCAAGCTGAGCCCAAGCATGCCGATCCCGGTGCCGAACAGCCCGAAGAAGAAGATCGCGCTCTTCGAGAACTTTTTCGACAGCAGGCCGACCAGCAGCGAACCGATCAGCATGCCCGCTCCGACCGCCGCTTCCAGATAGCCGAGCTCTTGCGCTCCACCGCGATAGACATCTGTGATCAGCTTGGTCAAAAAGAGGCTCAGCGGCGCGAACAGGAAGTTCAAGAGCAGTGCCATCGGAATCACAGCGCGCAGGATGCGGATCTCTTTGATCACGCGAACCCCTTCGCCAAACTCCTTGGCGAACTGCTTGCGGTCCAATTTTTCGGCCGGCTTCTTCTCTTCATGGAAGCGGATGAAAAGCAGGAAGACGAAGGAGAGAAAGAAGCTCGCCGCATCCAGCATGAACACGATGTACGGTCCGAACAGCCCGATCAGCACACCAGCCAAGACAGGTCCGCCCAGCATGCAGATCGTCTGCACCGTCTGCGAATAGGAGTTGGCAGTCATCAGCTGCTCCCCTTTTACGATTCCGGTCAAAAGCACCTGTTTGGAAGGTGTGAAAAAGATGGTGGCGCTGGAGATCAGCAAGGTCAAGACGATCAGCAGCGCAGGTGACAGCTGCTCGGTGAACGCCAGTCCGGCCAGCACCGCGACCAGACCGCCGGAAATCAGATCGCTCATCCGCATCGTGCGCAGCGAATTCCAGCGATCGACCAACACGCCTGAGATCGAGCCGAAGACGATCTTTGGCAGCAGCTGGGCGACTGCGACCATCGCCAGCCAAAATGGATTGCCCTCTGTCAGCAGGTTCATCATCCAGATCAACGTTAAGCTGTTCATAAAATCGCCAACGTTTGAGACGAGCTGCGCACAGATCAAAGCGACAAAGTTGCGCTCCCGAAGCAGCGACTTAGGAGCTGTGGGTACAGGTGTGGTTTCCGGTTGCATCAGCAAAACTCCTAACCGACATGATCACATCGTTATTGTGAGGTAGGAGCTTCGAACGAAGCTCCTTTCGAACCCCCATATTGACAAAATACACGAACAAAAATCAAATCGTCAATAAGGAGACATTAAAATATTTGTACTTCAACATGGTGATAATCGTTGATCGCTCAAATCAACACCACAATCGCTGGAATCGCAAAAACCCTGCTTCAGCGTGGTCGCCAAAGCAGGGTTCTGTCATTCGCATCGATCAGACGCGTTTAAACTTGTCGAGGATGATCGCCCGCTCCTCTTCCGTACATTCAAAATTGGCCGGAGCAAAGCGGTGCTCCGCCCAGCGCTGCATCTCTTGGCGAGAGGCGAAATCATAGGTCAGCTCCCCTTCGATCGAAGAGATTTCAGACACCACATAGCGGCGCCCGTGCTGGTGGATGTTCATCTGGTTCCAATTATCGATCTTATATACATTTTGCTTCTTTCCGCCGTTTTGGGCCATGCGGACACACTCCTTCGGAAAAGAAAGCCCTTCCCGAAGGAAGAGCTTGTTCGGTTTTATTTCGACTTGAGCAATGCGCCAATCTTCGCCAAGTAGCGATATTTGGAAGCATCTTTGACGCGATACGCCAACCAGCCGGTCGCTTTCATCTTCTTGCCGAGCGAGCCGATCGCATTCTTGCGACCCAAGGAAGCGACTGCGCCGAGCAATACTGGAGCGAACGCCTCTTTCTTCACGTGCTTCATCGAAGCGTAGATGTTGACCGCTGCGTTTTCGCCCATCTGCGTCGAGATCTGCGCAGTCGGTGGATAAGGGCGACCGTTCGGCGACAAGACGAAGCAGGAGTCGCCGATGATCCACACATCTTCCTCACCGAGCGCACGCATGTACTCATCCACTTTCGCACGGCCGCGCGGTTCGGTCTCAAAGCCAGACTCAGCTACGATCGGAATGCCGCGCACGCCGCCCGTCCAGATCATCGTGTCCGTCGGGATGGTGTCGCCAGTCTTCAGATGCACGATGCCCGGCTCGACCTGAACGACAGGAGTGCCGATGATAAATTTCACGCCGCGACCTTCAAGGCTCTGTTTCGCATGCGCGACCAGTCCTTCATCAAAGCCGGGCAGAATCATCGGAGCTGCTTCCACGTTGAGCAGCTTGACCTTCTCCTTCGGCACGTTGTACTTCTGTGCCAGCTGCGGCAACATGTCTGCCAGCTCGCCGACCAGCTCGATGCCGGTAAAGCCTGCACCGCCGACCACAAAGGTCAGCTTGCTGTCTTTCTTGTCCTGATTGTATGTTTGGAAGCACTGCTCGATGTGTTCGCGAATACGGTTGGCCTGATTGACCGATTTCAAGGTGTAGCTGTACTCTTTCAAGCCTGGGATCCCGAAATACTCGGTCTCCGAACCAAGCGCGATGACGAGATAGTCATAGGACAGCTTGCCGCTTTCAAGCGTTACTTCTTTCGCCGTCTTATCGATTGAAACGACAACGTCTTTGACAAACTTGATCTTCTTCGCGCCGAGGATCGAGTTGATCGAGATCGTAACGTCTTTCTCTTCTTTCGCACCGACAGCCGGTTCATGCAACTGCGTGACCAGTTGATGGTACTCATGCTTATTGACAAGGATAATCTCAGCTTCTTGTGCGGTTGTCAACTTGTTCAATTCCAGTGCGCAGACGAGACCAGCGTAGCCGGCTCCTAAAATTACGACTTTTTTCGCCATGATTCCCCACCCTAATTGTGTCGAATTTCACATACTTGATTCTCATTCTAGCAAATTTGTGACATTCGTCAATGAGATTTGTTACTTTTTTATGAATTGTATTGTCTGACAATTGCAAAACATTCCGAAGATGTGGTATCATATAGCGGATTTGCGATGAGCGGTCAGCCCTTGTCGAAGGGTGTCGACCTTTGCTAGAATGCTCTATGAAAATTGTCCCCGAACTTCTCGCTTTCCACACTGGAAATTACATGGCGTCCCCAATTGGGGACGCTTTTCTGCGCTCAGAACACCTTATCTGAAAACGAGTTGGATCGCATAGGCGAGCTTGGAGACGGAGCTCTGTTCGACAAGCGCACCGTACTTGCTCCGAAACTCTTCCGCAAGTTCCAACAGGCGATCTTCCTCCCCTTCGATCAGCTCGAATTCCACCTCATGCAGCGGATGCTCTTGGCCGTTTCCGGTGATGGTCACATCGTCAAAACACACTTCGATTTTGACCGTCTTCTCTTCAATCATATACACGTGGCGCTCGGTGTGCATCGCGACAGAAGCCACGATCTCCCCGTAGCTGCAGCCGATCTCCGCGAGCAGGCTTTGCAAGATCGGGCTGTGCTCTGGCAGCGCCAGCAGCGTGCCTGGATAGACCTCCTCCACCTCTTGCCGCTTGTGCGACTCCTTCGTGTCCCGCTTGATGTTGACGATCGAGCGCCCCTTGACGACCCGCAGGCGCAAGCCGATGCGGAGGCGATCGAGCTCGCCGCCCTTCGTATTGAAATATTGATTGGACTGCTCTTCCGTATGGTCAAGTTGGTACAGTCGATCAAAATCATCTTTGATCTGCTCCCAAGATGCTCGCTCCATGCGAAACTTTACTTCCGTTTCGATTGCCATCTGTCGGCTCCTCTCGAATTGCGTTGTGTTTTCATAGTAGCACAGCAAAAGCCAACCGGGGAATCACCGGCTGGCTTCCGAATTTGGCGCACCTGTCTACCGTCTGATAAACTGCTGTGTCCAATACACGCTGTACGAACCGCCAAAGGCGACCCCACACCCGATCTCCGTAAATTCTGCCTTGAGGATGTTCGCTCGGTGCCCCGGGCTTTTCATCCACGATGCTACGACCGATTCTGGCGTTTGCTGGCCGGCTGCGATGTTCTCACCTGCGGTGGAGTATTGAATGCCGAAGCTCTTCATCATCGTAAAGGGTGACCCGTAGGTCGGGGAATTGTGCGCAAAATAGTTGCGGCTGCGCATGTCTTCCGATTTGACCCGCGCGCACCGCTGCAGCTCCCAGTTCATCTTCAGCGGGCGCAGGCCGCTCTTGGCGCGCTCCGCGTTGGTCAGCTGCACGACGCGCTCTTGGAACTGCACGACCTTCGGGTCGAGCCGCGGGATGATCAGCTTTTGCCCCGGGTAGATCAAGCTTGGATTTTTCAGCTTGTTCGCGCCGACGATGTCGGAGACGCCGATCTGATACTTGACGGCGATCTTCCAGACGCTGTCCCCCCGCTGTACGGTGTAGGAGACGGCCGCTTCCGCTCCGGCGGTCGACTGAGCGGACGGCATGGCAAAAGTTGAGGCCATCAGCAGTGCAGCTACGGTCGTCTTGATCCACTTTTTCATGCGTTCAACTCCTCCTTCTCCTTAGCTTGCAAGGTTAGTTTGCACGGAGGCGGATTCATTCCCCCTCGAAATCTCTGGTACAATAGGGGCAGAGGACCAAAAGGGGGCCTTTTTGTGATCAACACGCACCTGCAAGTGTTTGCGACCGTCGCGGAGAAGAAGAGCTTTTCGCGGGCAGCAGAAGCGCTCTGTCTGACCCAGCCGGCGATCTCGCAGCAGATTCATACATTGGAAGATTATTATGGAACGAAGCTGTTTGAGCGCACGAGCAAGCGCGTCGATCTGACGGCGGCAGGGGAGGCTCTGCTCCCTTATGCCAAGCAGATCCTCGATCTATCAGCGCTCAGCAAAGGAGCGATCGACGACCTGATCGGGCGCGTGACCGGGACGCTGACGATCGGTGCCACGCTGACGATCGGCGAGTACATCCTGCCCCATGTGCTGGCCGAGTTTACCAGGCGCTTCCCCGACGTTGCGCTCAACCTGTTGATCGCCAACACGGAGGAGATCGGCGAGATGATGCTCAACGCGCAGATCGACGTCGGCGTCGTAGAAGGTCAATTGCGCCACCGCCACCTGACGCTGACCCCCTATCTGGACGATGAGGTGGTATTGCTCGCCTCGCCTGGCCACCCGCTCGCCACCTGCACCGAGATCAGCGCAGCGCGGTTGGCCGAGGAGACGTTCATCCTGCGCGAGGCCGGCTCGGGCACGCGAGCGACATCGGAAGAGTTTTTGCACCAGCTCGGCATCGAGCCGCGCAAGGTGATCACGATCGGCAGCACGCAAGGCATCAAGGAGACGGTGGAGGCGGGCATGGGCCTGTCGATCCTCTCCAAGTGGTGCGTGCGGCGCGAGATCGGCTACGGCGCGCTGACTCGCCTGCACCTCGCAGGCTTTTGCTATCTGCGCCCGCTGTCCGTCTTGGAGCGCATCGGGCGCTTTCAGTCGCGAGCGACCGCCGAATTTGTGTCGATGGTGCGCACTTTCGCATATCCCGCCACCTGATCGCACAGGCTAAAGTGAAATCTGCCTGCGGAGGTGAGCGAGATGTTGAGCAATATTGGCGCACCGGGCTTTCTCTTGATTCTCATCATCGCCTTGATCCTGTTCGGTCCGAAAAAACTCCCAGAGCTTGGGCGAGGCATCGGCAAAGGGTTGCGCGAGTTCCGAGAATCGATGAAGGGCGTCCTCGGCGAGGAAGACGCCAAATGAGGAAGAGCTTCCCCACCCTTGCGTTTCAATTCGCAGCAAGCGTTTCAATTCGCAGCAAAAAGGTCGTGTCGAAATGGACACGACCTTTTCTCATTTCCAGATGTCTTGAATATGATCGGCCAGCGCATGAACGCCTTCGTTGACTTCGCCTTTCTTCGCCTGACCGGAATAGCGTTGGAAGCTCTTCACATGCTCGGTGTTCGCCGTGATGTGCACGACCTCGATGTTCGCGTCGAGCGCGTGCAACTTCTTGGCGATCCGCTCGGGCATCGCCTGCGGGATCTCGCCTTCCACCTTCACCTGCAACCCCTCGACCGCCTTCTGCTCCTGCTTGTCCCCGCTTGCCGTTTTTTTCTGCCCATGCAGCGCCACGAACGCTTTGTTCTTCGCATCGACAAGCACGGTCGCCGAAGCTACCCCCTCCAGCTGCGAGACGGCTGCTGACAGCTCCGGGCTGTAGCGCAGTTGCGGCACGATCTCCGCCTGCCGCCCTTTTTCGGCGGCGATCTTCGCTCCCTGTTGCACCTCTTGGACAGGTCGATTGCGCTGTCCGGCTCGCTGCGCTTTCCGAATATCTGCCTGAATCTTTTCTTTGGTCGCCTTTGGCAAGATGTAGATCAACCCTTGCCCCTTGACGCGCTCCTTTTTTTCCCCTTTGCTTTCAGCACGGCCTGGGTGAATTTTCTGTTCACCCTCTTTTTTCTCCCGGGCGATCATCATGTTTTCGATCGGTTTGCCCGCTTGCTTTCCCCCACCCTTTCCGCTTTCTTTTTCCTTCTCCGCCTCTGCTGCCGCCTTTTTCTTCAGCGAGCCGCCCTTTTCCTGAATCTTTTGCCGCTCGTAAGGAGTTCGCAAGATGCTGCAAGCGGTCGTCGCGCCAGACAGCAGCGCGACCGTAAGCGCCAGTGCAACCCATCTGGTTCTGCTCATCACGACACCTCTTTACCCTCAAGATCAGTTCTCCCGTAGTATCACCTGCATGCCCGCGTTCTATTTTTCATGGAGCACCGAATGATGGCGCGAGTAGAGGAAATAGACGAGCAGACCGATCCCGATCCAGATGATGAACGCATACCAGGTCATCGCCGCCAGCTGAGTCATCAAGGTCAGACAGAAGAGGATCGACAAGAGCGGCACATAGGGAACTCCCGGCACAGAAAAGACGCGCGGCAGATCGGGCTGCGTTTTCCGCAACACCAAGACAGCGACGGAGACCAAGGTGAACGCAGACAGCGTGCCGATGTTCGCGAGCTCGGCAAGTTGCCCGAGCGGGATGAAACCACCGACGAGCGACGAGATGATGCCGACCAGCCACGTGGAGCGAACCGGCGTCTGAAACTTAGGGTGAACGCTGGAAAACATCTTCGGCAGCAGCCCATCGCGAGACATCGCAAAAAAGATTCGCGTCTGCCCGTAGGTCATGACGATCAGCACGGTCGTCATGCCGAGGATCGCGCCGAGATCGATAAAGCCGGCCACCCAGTCTTGACCTGCCACCTGCAAGGCGAGCGACACCGGATGCGCCACACCTTCAAACTGCGGATACTCGACGATTCCGGTCATCACGCTCGATACGACCACGTAGAGCAAGGTGCAGACCAGCAATGAATAGATGATCCCGCGGGGCAGATCCCGACGCGGATCGCGCGCCTCCTCCGCTGCTGACGCCACCGCGTCAAACCCGATATAGGCAAAAAAGACGAGCGCTGCCGCCTCGACCACACCTTTCCAGCCAAACGGCATGAACGGCTGCCAGTTGACCGGTCTGACATAGCTGACACCCACCGCGATGAACAGCAACACCACCGCCACTTTGATCACCACCATGATGTTGTTGACGCGCGTCGACTCTTTGATGCCGACTGAGAGCAGCGTGGTGACAGCGATGACGATCAAGAAGGCGGGCAGGTTGAAGTAGGTGGTCACGCCGGAGATCGCGCCAGGCGCCGCCTGAAACGCCGTTGGAATCTCCACGCCAAACCCTTTCAGCAACGATTGCGCATACCCGGACCACCCGGCGGAGACTGCCGATGTGGCCAGCGCATATTCTAAGATCATATCCCAGCCGATCAGCCAAGCGATAAATTCGCCGAGCGTCGCATAGCTATACGTGTAAACCGAGCCGGAGACGGGCACCAAGGAGGCGAATTCTGCGTAGCAGAGCGCCGCGAAGGCGCAGGCGACACCGGAGAGCAAAAAGGAGATGACCAGAGCAGGCCCTGCTGTGAGCGCAGCCTCCCCGGTCAGCACAAAGATCCCCGTCCCGATGATCGCGCCGATGCCTAACATCGTCAGATCCCAAGTGCGCAGCGTCTTTTTTAAGGTTCGTCCCTCATTTGCGGTTCGGATCAATTCCTCGATGCTTTTCGTGCGAAACAGCGACATCGCCACATCCAGCCCCTTTTGCCAATATAAAAACGGTGGATTTCACAATCGAATCCACCGTTAGGGTTGGTTGAGGCACCGATTCTCATGCAGTCACTTTCTCTTTTGCCGCACGCGCCGCTCCAGTCTCGAAGCGGATGATTCCGCATCGCGCTCGCACATGGGTCGCGCGATCGCAGTTCCGCTCTGCACTGAGCTTCGCGATCAGTCGGCCAGCCTTTTTTTCAGCTGTTCGATCTTGACGACCGGCGTCGGATCGAGCCCGTACAGAACAGCCAGATAGGCGGACGCGTAGTCGCCGATCAACAGCAGGGAAAACATCTGTGCCAGCGCGCTCTCGCCGCGCGCAGCCAACTGTGAACGACCGCAGCGCGCATCGGCCAGCACCTCGCTCATCGTGATGCTGATCCGCTTCTGCACGCGCGGATGATCGAAGGTGGAGGACAGCGCGATCACCTCTACCCGTTCGATCAGCTCGCTCGGCACATCAAAGCCGACGATCTCATTGTGGTTGAGCTCAGGATAGCTGTGGGCAAAAGCGAGCGTCTGCGCGTTTTCGTTGATCTGCGTCTTCCACCGATAGGCGATCGCTTCGGTCAACCCGGTCGAACTGTGAATCAGGGGAATCTTGCCATGCAGGCGCAAGGCGATCTGCTTGGCGAGGTTGTGCGCAGTCTGCGCGGTCGGGGCGAGCTCATCGCGCATATCGCGCAGCAGCTGCAGCGTCTCCTCCATCTCCTCCACACGCTCCGCGACGAGACCGGATTTCTGCACAAGCGAGAGCAGCGGAACGAACAGATGACCGACCGCCGCTCTCGGCTGCAGACCGCTCGGCACGCTCACCAGCGGAACTCCATCCCGCCGCGCTCGCTCTGCCAGCTCCCCGCCGGAGGTGATCGCAGTCAGCTGTGCGCCCCGCGCTTTCGCCTCCTCATAGGCGGACAGCGTCTCCTCCGTGTTGCCCGAGTAGGAGATCGCGATCACCCAGGTGTCGTCGCCCACATAGGAGGGCATCGTGTACCCTCGATTGACCAAGATCGGCACCGGACACGTGTCGCCCACATAGGTGCGCAGCAGATCGCCACCGACTGCCGAACCGCCAAGCCCCGTGATCAGGATCGTCTTCACCCGAGAACGGTCGAGCGAAACGGCGGTGCGCTTCATCAGATCGAGCGCCAGTTCCATCTGCTCGGGCAGCTTGTAGATCGCGCCGAGCATATCGGCCGCATCGTGCGCTTGCAGTTGGGAGACATCGTCGAGGTTGATGCGTTTCACAAGAGCTTCCCCCTTCCAGCAAACTCAGTCTTCTTCCCCTAATCAATAGTTCACCTCACTGGTGAATATGACAGAAAAAACCCCCTTTGAGTAAACCCAAAGGGGGTTGCTGGTGGTTGCAGGTGCGCTTAGCGCCAACCTGCTCGCTTCCAATATCGATAGACGTCAAACAGCAGGTGCCAGAGCAGCGTCAGCACGAGCGTCACGAACAGACCTGCGATCGGAACTTGCAGAATCGGCAGCAGGCAGAAGATGATCGCTTGGCTCTCGATGACCGAAAAAGGAGTGACGATCATAAACTTCCGATACAGGCGAGCTTGGAAGGGGGTCATCACCATGCCGTTGATGATGATCGGCTCGGACTGATCCGCTTGCTGCTCCGCCTTCGTAGCATCGCTATCTGCGCTCTTGCTGCGCTCGATCGTCTCCTTGATCAGCAGATCGCCTTTGGCAAACGCTCTCGTGTAGACGTACAGAGCGGCCATCACCCAGGAAGCGGTGAGCAGCCAGCCGTCGATCTGCTGCAGGCGCTGCTGTCCGTAGACCAGCGCGATGACCAGCAGAGCGAGCTTCAGCTCATCCAAGATGTGATCGAGCCAAAACCCGAAGTTGGAGGACAGCTTCTTCTTGCGTGCGACATAGCCGTCACAGCAGTCCAAGATGTAGGAGAGCTGGTAGAGCAAGCCGCCGAGCACCAGCATCCACGGCGTGCCCAAGAAGAAACACCACACTGCGATCAGTGCGATGAAAAAAGAAATCAGCGTGATCTGGTTCGGTGTGATCTTCGTCTTGGCAAGCGCTTCGGAGATCGGCACCGCAAATGGAAGTGTCGCGTATGCGTCCCACGGGGACGGATAGCGCACATAAGGGTTGTCGCGCAGTTTAAACAAGGGGAGCATCCTCTCTTCGACAAATTTCTACCCACTAACTTACTCGTATCGCCCCGGTTTGTAAAGATGAGCTTCCCACAGATGATATGATAGACTACAGACAATGGTTGGAAAGAAAGGACTGATTTGATGACGACTTCGACAGTTTTTCA
The DNA here is from genome assembly GCF_042682745.1 of Tumebacillus lipolyticus. Taxonomy (NCBI): domain Bacteria; kingdom Bacillati; phylum Bacillota; class Bacilli; order Caryophanales; family Alicyclobacillaceae; genus Tumebacillus; species Tumebacillus lipolyticus. The sequence goes on from NZ_JBHUIO010000011.1 coordinate 199,444, forward strand.
AGATATAGCCGAAATATTCCGGGGGCAGGTCAGCGATGCGTTCCTGCTCGACTACAGCGAAGACAGCTTGAAACAGGTGGACAAATTGATCTCGCTGGTCAGCCAGCCTGGGGAGAAGCCGGACGAGACGCTCGTCCTGTCTGCTGGCGCTTACCTCGGCGAGACGACGCTCAGACTGCTCGGCGGCAGTTGGAAGATCGACGAGGCGGAGCTTGCCGACTCGTCTGTCCGCTTAAACGGCTGCGAGCTCTGGCCGTTTCGTCGCGTTCGCCAGCGCATCTACTACGGGACGCAAAATCCGCTCTACGCCTGGTTTGAAATGGCGCGCGCTGGAGCGACCCAAGAAGTGGAAAAGCTCCTGCAAGGGCAGGAGCAAGCCACGCTGATACGTCCGACCGGATATGATCCGCTCGTCATCAAAATAAAAAAACGGAGAAAGATAGAAGAATAAGTGCGCTGCTCGATCTGTTACAAATGGTCTGTCACAAACGGTCTGTTACAAAATTTCCTCGCACTCCACGATCATCAGGGTCAGATCCTGCGAGAGATCCACTTCGCGCGGCGCTGTCAGCTCTGTGCCGTCCGCATCCTTCAAGACGCGCAGGATGGGGCGATGCGGAAATCTGGTGTTGATGTCGACGACGACAGCCAGCTCTCCGTTGTTCAACGTCACCGTCAAGCCGAGCGGGTACAGCGCCACATTGTCGCGAAACTTGCGAATCAGATCCGAATCGAATTGCCCGGTCGATGCGAAGAGGATCTCCAGCGCTTCGTGGGGCAGATACGCTTTGCGATAGATGCGATTGGATGTGAGCGCATCGTACACGTCTGCAATCCCGACGATCTGCCCGTAGAGGTGAATCTGGTCGCCGACCAGACCGCGGGGATAGCCGGAACCATCGAGCCGCTCATGATGTTGCAAGGCGCAGTGGGCGGAGATCAGCGGAATGTCCGCATGATCTTTTAACAGTTCATAGCCGAAGAAAGCGTGCTGTTTCATCGTCGCATATTCCTCTTCGGTCAATCTCCCCGGCTTGAGCAAGATCTCCATCGGCACCATCGTCTTGCCGATATCGTGCAGGATGGCGCCGATCCCCAGGTCGATCAGCTCATCGCGCTTCAGGCCGACCGCCATGCCGAGAGCAGCCGAGTAGATCCCAACATTTACCGAATGGCTGTACAGGTAATTGTCGGTCGTGTAGATGCCTGTCAACTGCAACATCACCTGTTTTTTCGATTGCAGATCATACAGAATGTCTTCAAACACGCCGCGAAACTCCCGGCCTAAGCGCGGGTTGGCGATCGAGCGCACCCATTTGCGCGACTCGATCATCTGCGAAAAGGTCTCGTAGACCACCTTCATCGCCCGCGCGCGCGTCTGTTCGGAGATCGCATCCTCGATGATCAGATCGCTCGTGCGGGGATCGTCGATGTACACTTGCGAAACGTTCAGGTCGAGAAGTCGCTGAATCATCGCTGCGCTCAGCTCTTTGCCAGCGGCAAGCAAGACGTTGCCATTGCTGCTGTAGATCGGCTTTGCTAAGATCGCTCCAGGTTGCAGAGCGCTGGTCGCGGTCATATGCATCTGCTGCTCACCCTCGACTTCCTGTCTTCATTTCTGGAGGGTATTCGACAAAATCTGCAAATCACCTGCCAGCGGCAAAAACTGCTGTGCATCCGGAAGGAATTTCTTTTATCGCGAGAGCCGGTTCTGATCAGAAACGCATCCATTCAAGGAGGGTTCGAACCTATGTACATACAGGAGCTGTTTGAATTGCACGGGCAAACCCCGACTCTTGTCGAGCTGGAAGATCTCGCAGCTCGCGAGGATTCCCACTTCGAACTGCACAGCACCAAGCCGATTCGCTTTTCTGTCTATCTGCGACCGGAGCAGATCGAGCGCGTGAGCGCGCTCTTTGTCGAGCAAGGCTGTATCCGCATTCACTCGACCGAGCTGATCACCAAGCCAGCGCCAAAGGACGGCGTGGTGCCCGATGAGTTTCACTCCACCTCCAACAAGCCGACCTTCATCTTCAGAGCGGGTGAGTGGGTTCCGGTGCAACGCCTCCGCATGGATGGCGTGATCACCTTTGAGAAAGATGGCACCCCGTTTTGCAACCTGATGCGCAAGGTCGTCGCCGGAGAAGAGGTGGTCGTCGGCCATAGCGGTGTGCGCATCGCTCTGCTCGACCTGCCCGTCAAAAGCGAAGAGGAGTTTGGCTTCATGCAGGGGGAGGTGTCTTCCGAACGGCAAAATCCGGTGATCATCCGCAGGATCGCAAGCGAGATGAAACAGATTCGCGATGCCGGAGGGCGCATCGTGTTTGTCGCAGGTCCTGGCATCGTCCATACGGGAGGTATGACCCCCTTTTGCGGACTGGTCGAGAAAGGATATGTACAAGCTCTGCTTTCCGGCAATGCGCTGGCGACGCACGATATTGAAAACGCGCTGTACAACACATCGCTCGGCGTGAACACGCAGACGGCAGATGTGGTGCCCGGAGGCCATCGCCACCATCTGTCGGCGATCAACCGGATGCGCTTCCACGGCTCGATCGAAAACGCCGTCCGTGCCGGCGAGCTGCGCTCAGGCATCATGTACACGCTGGTCGAGCACGGCGTCCCCTTCGTGCTCGCCGGCTCAATCCGCGACGACGGCCCGCTGCCCGATACGGATATGGACTTGGAGCGGGCACAGGATCGCTATTCACAGCTCGTGCAAAACACCGACATGGTGATCATCATCTCGACCATGTTGCATGCGATCGGCACCGCCAACATGATCCCTGCCACCTGCCGAACGATCTGTGTCGACATCAACCCGGCGGTCGTCGCCAAGCTGAGCGATCGCGGCTCGACCCAGACGATCGGCGTGGTCACCGACGCTGGCCTGTTTGTCGAACAGCTCAACCGCGAGCTCGAACTGTTCGAGGGCGGCTGATCCGCTGGAAAAATCGACCCGGCATCTGATGCCGGGTTCTGTTTTTTGCGCTATACTTAGCAGAGAGAGACGCAGATAGGAGGAACTTCACTTGTTGTCATTACTCGGGGGACTGCTGTTCCGCCCTCAAGAAACGCTCCACAAGATCTTGCAAAAACCGAACTTCGATTTGGCAAGCCGCCTTGTCAACGTCGTGATCGTGCTGCTGATGATCAACCTGGCATTCTATTTTGCCACCGAACCGTATCTGGAAAAAACATTGGGGATCTACAAGTGGCTCGGCGTGCTGCTGTTGCCACCTCTTCAATATTTCCTGCAGCGCTTTTTGTTCGTGCTCACCTCAAGGCTTGGCCTGTTGATGTTCGCCGCCGACAGACTCCCCCTCGACCCGCAAGAACGAAAAGCCAAGTGGGAGATGCTGAAGCGATTGTACCCGTTCACCTACTATCCAAGCGCCGTTTTAAGCGTCTTGGCCGCACCGCTCAGCCCGTCCTTCTTCTTGGTCTTTCTCGTGTTCTTAGGGTTGATATACATGTATCTGTTGCGCGTGTACTTCCTGAAGCAAGTGTTTGGCGTCTCCGGCAAAGTCGCGTTCTTCGGACCGCTGCTGGTCGAGCTGTTGATCTCGTTCGCCTTGACGGTGGTGATCATGATCATCTCGTTCGTCGTGATCACTCTGTTT
>NZ_JBHUIO010000011.1:203119-269126 GCF_042682745.1 Tumebacillus lipolyticus
CTTACATGTTGCGGCGGTATTGCCCGCCGACTTCGTAGAGCGCTTGGGTGATCTGACCGAGCGAGCACGTTTTGACCGTTTCCATCAGCTCGGCGAAGATGTTGCCGCCGTTCATCGCCGTCTGTTTCAGCGAGCGGATCGCCGCTTTGGCCGCCTCTTGGTGCTCCGCTTGGAAAGCGCACAGGTTGTTGATCTGCAACTCTTTCTCCTCACGGGTCGCCCGGGCAAGCTCGATCTCAGGCGCTTCGTAGTCATCCGCCAGCGTCTTCGGATTGAGGAACGTGTTCACGCCGATGATCGGGAGCGAACCGTCATGCTTCTTGTGCTCGTAATACATCGATTCCTCTTGGATCTTGCCGCGTTGGTACTGCGTTTCCATCGCGCCGAGCACGCCGCCGCGATCGGAGATGCGCTGGAACTCCTGCAGAACCGCCTCTTCGACCAGATCGGTCAACTCCTCGACGATAAACGAACCCTGCACCGGGTTTTCGTTCTTCAACAGACCGTATTCTTTGGTCAGGATCATCTGGATCGCCATCGCGCGGCGCACCGATTCTTCTGTCGGCGTGGTGATCGCTTCATCGTAGGCGTTGGTGTGGAGCGAGTTGCAGTTGTCCTGCAAGGCGAGCAGCGCTTGCAAGGTGGTGCGGATGTCGTTAAAATCGATCTCTTGCGCATGCAGCGAGCGACCAGATGTCTGCACATGGTACTTGAGCTTTTGCGAGCGATCGTTGCCCTCGTACTTGTTCTTGATCGCCGTCGCCCAGATGCGGCGTGCGACGCGCCCGATCACCGTGTACTCCGGGTCCATGCCGTTGGAGAAGAAGAACGACAGGTTCGGTGCAAAATCATCGATGTGCATCCCGCGGCTCAAATAGTATTCCACGTAGGTGAACGCGTTCGCCAGCGTGAACGCCAATTGTGAGATCGGGTTGGCACCCGCTTCGGCGATATGATAGCCGGAGATGGAGACCGAGTAGTAGTTGCGAACTTTGTGATCGATAAAATATTGCTGGATGTCGCCCATCAAGCGCAAGGCGAACTCGGTCGAGAAGATGCAGGTGTTCTGACCTTGGTCCTCTTTCAAAATGTCTGCCTGCACCGTGCCGCGCACGGTGGCCAGCGTGTACGCTTTGATCTGCTCCGCCTCTTCTGCGGTGGGCTGGCGACCATTTTTCTCTGCAAACTTGGCCGTTTGCTGCTCGACAGCCGTGTTCATGTACATCGCCAAGATCATCGGCGCCGGGCCGTTGATCGTCATCGAGACCGAGGTGGAAGGCGCGCACAGGTCGAATCCGGCATACAGCTTCTTCATGTCTTCCAGCGTGCAGATCGAGACGCCAGATTCGCCGATCTTGCCGTAGATGTCCGGGCGATAGTCAGGATCTTCCCCGTAGAGAGTCACCGAGTCGAACGCGGTGGACAGACGCTTCGCATCATCGTTTTTGGACAGGAAGTGGAAGCGGCGGTTGGTGCGCTCCGGCGTCCCTTCACCAGCAAACTGTCGCTTCGGGTCCTCTCCCTCGCGCTTGAACGGGAACACGCCCGCTGTGTACGGGAACTCGCCAGGCACGTTTTCGCTCATCAGCCAGCGCAGCAGATCGCCCCAGTCTTCATATTTGGGCAAGGCGACTTTCGGGATCTTGGTGCCGGAAAGCGATTCGGTGTACAGCGTGGTACGAATCTCCTTGTCGCGGATCTTGGTGATAAACTCGTCCGCCGTGTACAGCTCTTTCAGCTGTGGCCAGTGCTGAATCAGCCGCTTCGCCTCCGGATGCAATTGACCATCGAAATGCTCGATCTGCGCATCGAGCGCCGCCAGCATCCCCGCATCGGCGGTGAACAGCTCCCGCACGCCCTTCAGCTGGAACAGCTTGCGCGCGATCATCGCCTGCGCGTCTGTAAACTTCTTGTAGTCGCGAACCGCGCCGACGATCTCCCCGAGGTACTGAATGCGCTCCGGCGGAATGATGTAGTTCTTCTTGGAGATGCCCTCTTTCACATCCAGGCTGGATACCCAGTTCTGACCGGCCTTCTCGTTGATCGCGCTGATCAGCGCACGGTAGAGCACGTTGGTGCCCGGATCGTTAAACTGGCTGGCGATCGTGCCGTAGACGGGCATCTCCTCCGCCGGCTTGTCAAACAGGTTGTGGTTGCGCTGGTATTGTTTTTTCACGTCGCGGAGCGCATCTTGCGATCCTTTGCGCTCAAATTTGTTGATCGCCACCAGATCGGCAAAATCGAGCATGTCGATCTTCTCCAGCTGCGACGGCGCGCCAAACTCGGAGGTCATCACGTACAGCGACAGGTCGGTGACCTTGGTGATCTCCGCATCCCCTTGGCCGATCCCTGACGTTTCCACGATGATCAGGTCATAGCCTGCCACCTTGACCACATCGATCGCTTCCTTGATCGCAGCAGACAGCTCGGAGCGAGATTCGCGGGTCGCCAGCGAGCGCATGTAGACGCGCGAATTGTTGATCGCGTTCATCCGAATGCGGTCGCCCAGGAGTGCGCCACCCGTCTTTTGCTTCGACGGATCGACCGACAGGATCGCGATCGTCTTGTCTTCAAAATCGTTGAGAAAACGACGAACCAGTTCGTCTGTCAGCGACGATTTCCCCGCGCCACCGGTGCCGGTGATCCCGACGACCGGCACGTGCTGCACCTGCTCGCGGATGGTGCTGAGCAGCTGTTCGTGCGTCGCGTCGCGGTTGTAGACCGCCTCTTCCGCCACCGTGATCAGCTTGGCGATCGACAGCGCATTTTTCTCCTTCAGCTTGGCAAGCTCCGCTTCCGCATCTTTTGCAGTCGGGAAGTCGGAGCTCTCAAGCATGTGGTTGATCATGCCTTGCAGGCCCATGCGCCGACCGTCCTCTGGCGAATAGATCTTGGCGATCCCATAGCTTTCGAGGTCGCGAATCTCCTCTGGGACGATAACGCCGCCGCCGCCGCCGAAGATCTTCACGTGCGAGGCACCGCGCTCTTTGAGCAGATCGTAGATGTATTTGAAAAACTCGACATGTCCGCCCTGATACGAGGAGATCGCAATCCCCTGCGCATCTTCCTGCACAGCCGCGTTGACGATCTCTTCTGCCGAGCGGTTGTGCCCGAGGTGAATCACTTCTGCGCCAGACGCTTGCAGGATGCGGCGCATGATGTTGATCGACGCGTCATGCCCGTCAAACAGAGCGGAGGAGGTGACAAAGCGAATCTTGTGCTTCGGGCGATAGATGGTCGTTTCCATATCTTAAAATTCCCCTTTCTCATGTCCCGTTCGCAAAGGCGAAGGGCAGATCTCTTGGAGCAACAAAGAGGTCTGTTTTTCCGTATATTGCTCAAGCGTATAATCGCGGCGCAGCGCCCAGCGGCGAAATGTCCACATCTGGCCGAGGATCACGATGTTGTGCGCGAACAGCTTCACGCTGTCAGCTGCCAGCGACAGCGAACCGTCCGCTCGTCCTCGCTCTAAGATGTTGACGAAGAGATGGGTGATCTCCTCCTCTTGGCGCAGCACCAACTTCAATTGATCGGGAGGCAACGATTTTGTTTCCTGATAGATCAGCAACACATAGTCCTGCAAATCGTCCACGCAGGCAAAAAAATGGCGAACGCTCGCGACGAGCAGCTCACGTCCCCGCTCTTTGCCGCCCATCACATCGTCGAGCCGCTGTTTCATCTCGCCGTGGATGTACGCGCAGACCAGGTAGAGAACGTCCTCTTTCGAATGCACATACTCATAGAGCGTTCCGATGCCCAGACCGCTCGCCTTGGCGATCTCGCGAGTTGTCGTCTTGTGGAACCCCTTTTCCACGAACAGATCGACGGCCGCCTTGACGATCTGCCTGCGCCGCTGCTCGACCAGTTGCGGGTCAGAAACGCGGGTAGGAATCGGTTTGGATTCGTCTGTCATCTCACACCTCACTTCAACTGACTGAGCGCTCGCTCGGTTTGGTTATAGATTCAGTTTATTCGTTTTTCAGCAGTCTCGTCAATGAGCGAATGAAAAAAAGAGCGGATCGAGATCCGCTCTTTTCACATATCTTATGATCTTATCGGTGACTACTTCGCCAGGGTGCCTTCTTTGCCTACAATCTTATAAGAGTTGCCTTCTTTTTTCAGCTTGTAGGTCAGGCCTTTAAAGGTCAGCGTGTAGGTATCGTCTTTCGACTCAACTTTCGCATCTTCGTACTTCGAAGCAGCGGTCAGAGCGTTCGCACGGATCTTCTCCGCTTGTGCGATCACAGTTTCCGGAGTGAATTTCTTTTTGCCTTGAGTAGCAAGAGCTTCGATCGCCTTGTTCGCCTTTTCGAGCGCCGCCTGGTCGCCGAGGAGTGCGGTGTATTCTTTTTCAATCACAGCAGCATCCCAATAGGTGCCCAAGAATTTCAAGGACTCCTCTTTAGACTTTGCAGGTTTCATGAAGGATACTTCTTTGCCGTCTACCAGACCTTTTACAGCCGCGAATTGGGATTCCAATTTTTCTTCTGCGATAACCGCAGCTGCGAATACAGCCTTGTTCACTTTTTCGGTATCTTCTTTTGGTTGCTCCGCTTTCGGAGTGTCAGTTGTTTTAGAATCGCCGCAACCTACACCAGCAACAACAGTCGTTGCGAAAACAGCAGCAAGAAGAAGTTTCGAGAACTTTTTCATACTAAATATTCCCCCTTTTCAGGCAAGAGTGTATCACAAAAATCTTACAATTGGGAATAGGGAGAGGAAATCTCGCAATATTCTGATTATACTTTATTATTCACATCTTTTGAATATATATGCGGTTTTTATTCATTTCCTTCGTGTACAGGAGGAAGTCTAGCACTGCAGTCGGCTAAACTCCCCCTTGAAGGACTTGCAAAACCTACTAATATTTAGAAATTCTAGCGGGATATATGCCTATTCAGCGCTGAATAAACTTTGTATCATTCTGCCCTGAAAATATTAGCGAAGTTTCTCTCCGCCCGCCTCCAGATACGCTCGGCGCAACGCCAACTTGTACTTTTGGAACTCGGCCGACTCAAGGTGCTTGCCCTCATAGAGATCATCGAGCTCCAGATCCATCATCACGATGTCATCGAGCGGGCTGCCCGTGTAGACGATGATCGCAAACCGCTTGAGATACTCGCGCACTTTCATCAGCTCTTGGTGCGTGTTCAAGTTCATCTTCGCCGCCTCCTCTCGCTCAGGGCTGGGGCACCGGAAATTGGAGCTTGCCAACCTCGCGGATCTTCATGATCTCTTCGACTTCTTTCTGATGGGACAGGATGATCGTGCGGAAGACGATCCCCGCTCGCCCGTTCGATTCGATGCCGTACAGGTCGAGCACGCTGCCGATCAGCACGGTCGACTCATCGCCGATATAGACAGACTGGATCAGGCTGAGCACCGCCTCGATCACCGCTTCTGCTCCTTGAGCGCGCAGATCTTGGCTCACCTCATCGAGATAGCAGAGCAGATCGACGATGCCGAAGCGCTCCCCCTCGTGCTCAAACTGATACTTCCCCTCGACCGGATGGGGAAGCAGTCTGCTCGGGCTCCACATCGCGCCCATCAACGCTTGATCAAACAGAACCTTGCCATCTTGAAACGTCACTTCCACATTGACTTGATCGCTCATTTTGTTCGCTCCGTTCCTGTGCTGAAGTCCTGGTTATTATACCACAAAAACCCGGATCTGCCGCCCGCTCTGCGGGCAGAATCGAGCGAAACCTAATATTGGAATTTTGGCAAATCCATAGTATAGTTAGATAGATAGGGAATAGGGGGACGAATTACGTCTGGATGGAGGTCGAACACGATGAGCGGGGGAAGGTTTGTCTATCAATTTGATCTTTTCGATCAAGGGCTGGTGCTGTTTTTGCTGTTGATTCCGGTCATGCTGTTTTTAGGATACCATCTGGCCAAGCTCGCTTACGGAGATCGCGTACAGGCAGATCCGACCGATGTGGTGGTCATGCCACCCGATCTGATCTGGATGAACTACACGCACGATCTCGATGTGATCGTCGAGATCACGCGCGCTGTCATCCAGGTTCGGCAAGAACCTCCGGTGACCTATCAACAGATCAAACCATATCTCGAATCGTACGATGCTCATAAAGTCGCCCAGTTGGTCGGCGTGTTTCATGTCTATCGCGAAGCGGAGATTCGCGAGTATCTCAACACCGTTCATCACAAGACGGCGCAAGCACAAGCTCAGCAGCAATAGCGCCGCAACGTGATCGGAGAGAAAGGAACGTACCTATGCCTGCGTCAGCCAAAATGACTCGCCCTTCTAAACTGCAAATCTGGCTCCGCGCAGTGCGTTCTCGCTCCTTGATCGGCACGATCATCCCCGTCTTGCTCGGCGGCGGGTTCGCCCTGATCGACCGCGGCTTTGAAGGCTGGACGTTCTTGGCGACGCTGATCGTCGTCATTCTGGTACAGGCGGGGAGCTACCTGTTCAACGACTATTTTGACCATCACAAGGGCGCCGATGACGAAACGTCGCTCACCCCGGCCAACCCGCTTCGATCCGGCTGGCTCACACCCGCCCAAGTCTATTTCGGAGGGTGGGTCTGCTTCGCGATCGCCGCCCTCGTCGGCGGATACATCGTCTCGGTCGGCGGCTGGACCATCCTGATCTTCGGCGCGATCGGGCTGTTGCTCGGCTATCTGTACACCGGCACCCGCTTCGCACTCGCCTATCACGGCCTCGGCGAGCTTGCCGTGTTTGTCGTCATGGGCCCGCTGATCGTGGTCGGCACCTATTACGCGATGGTCAAGATCCTCTACGGGCATGTGATCTTGAACGCCATCCCCTTTGGGCTGCTGGCGGCGGCCGCTCTGCACGCCAAAAATTTGCGCGACTTGCACCATGATCAGCAGATCGGCAAGCGGACGCTGGCCACGATCCTCGGGACCAGAAAAGCGAAGTGGGAGCACTACACGCTGCTTGCGCTCAGCTACCTGACGATGATCGCCATCTGGTTGCTCGGTTACACGCCAATCACTTCGCTGCTCACGTTGATCACGCTGCCGATCGCTTGGAAGACAGTGCAGATCATCGCCAAGACGAGCGACCCTGTGGAGCTCAACCTCGGGCTCGGGCTGTCCGCACTGTTGCAGTTGCTATTCGGCATCTTGAACGTATTTGGCATCTTTCTCTACTACTTCTTACAAATCTAATTCTTGCAAATCTAAAAGCCATCTCCTCGCTTCGAACGAGGGGATGGCTTTTTTAGTAGATTTGGACGAGCAGCCAGGCGACGCTTGCGCCCAGCAGCGCCCCGAAGAAAACGTCTGACGGATAGTGCAAGCCGACATAGACGCGCGAAAGAGCGAGCACGCCAGCGAAGAGCACCAGATAGGCTCCGATCAACGGCAGATGCAACCAGAGCGCGACGGCGAGAGCGAAGCCGCACGCAGAATGGTTGCTGGGAAACGATGCGCTCGCCCGATGTTGCAAGAGCGGCGTAAACCCTTCTGCCAGAAATGGTCGAGCCCGATAGAACTGCCGACCGATCAGCTCGGTCAATCCCCGGGTGACCGTCGCGGCGATGATCGCCAGCAACACCGCTCTTCGCTCGACGCTTCCTCCGAGCACCACCATCGCGCCCATGACCACGAAGAACCAGAGCGGTCCGTATCTTCCGACATGCACCATCAGCCGATCGAGCAGGCGGGAGCGCCCAACATAGCGACGAATTGTCAGCAGCATCAGTCTGTCCATGTTACCCCCTGCAGTGTAAAGACCCTGCTCAGGCATTGAGCAAGGTCTTTTTATGCGAACCATTATTGTCTTGCTTCAATATACCCGTAATTAGCAGCTGTGTCGATATGGAAATGGATGCTAGATGCGCCCGGATAGAGCCCGTTCCAGTAAACTTCTCGGCCGGAGCGGCTCGATGGGTTCGCTTGGGACATCCCGGCGACGATTCGCATGAACTCTTCATAATAGGTGGCGCTTTCCCCCTGTGGGGTGAAGCGCTCAAAGCGCATCGTGACAGCCGTTGCCGTGTCTCCGCTCATCGTCACCTCGACGACCGCGGCACCGCGCAGATAGAGCAGTTTATTACCCGTACCGCCCAGCGGCTGGTTGTATTGGAAAAACGATTGGACTTCTGCTCGCGACGCCCCGAGCACCGATTTTAACACACCGCCCTCAAGCAACGTCGGCTGAGTGACCGGCGTCTCCGGATCAGGGTCCGGCTTCGGATCGGGCTTGGGCTCCGGTTTCGGGTCCGGTTTCACTTCCGGCTTCGGATCAGGTTTGGGCTCCGGCTTTGGAGTCGGTTGATCCGGCTTGGTCACCGTGCCCGGCTTCGTCCCCGTGCCCGCTTGGTTCGAATCGCTCGGCTTCGGCTTGTACGAATCGAACGGATTGGCAGGCTTGACCGCCACAGTGCCGGATGGCACCTTTTGCGGCGTCGGTTGGAAGATCGGCTTCGGCGCATTCTTGTCTTTGGAGACCGCTTCTAAGCTCGCACCGCCGTCTGGCAGCAGCGAGAGATACTCTGGCGGGATCGGCTTGTTCTCCTTGATCAGATCGAGGACGATCACCAAAAAGGACAGGTCGTCCACCTCGCTGTCGCCTTTGCTATCAGCCTTGCCGGCGTTCGCGTCGACAACGTCCGTCTTCTCAGTGCTCGCCTCCGACTTTCCAGTCAGGTCCTTCGACTGGTGGGCCTTCTCGCCCGCGTCGCCTTCCATCGCTTCGACAGGTGGAATAATCAATTGGACAACCAGCATGATGCCGCAGAGCATCACCGACAAGCCAGCGAACGCGGCCCATGTTTTGCCGTATCGCCCCTTGCCCAGCACGTTCCCGACCATCATCGCAATCGAAAACACCGCGATGACGCCGAGCACGATCATCCCAAGTGTCAGCAGCATGCGTTCACCCCCTTCTTACCCTTGCACCTTCATTCTCCATATTTCGACATGCAGAATGAAAATCCTGTTAACTTTTGCAGAATCGTATAAAACGAGCTTACTACGCCCAAGCGTTTTCAAATATTTGTTCAGAAATATAGTTTCGCAACAAAAAAGAGGACTGCGCAGCGCGAGTCCTCTTTTGCTTGCTTCGCTCAGCCGAGCGGAACGACTTTTGAGCCGCCTTTGCCGACCAGACGATCCGGCGGGTAGATGCGGCGGACTTGCAGCACGACCAGCGTCGCGACCGCCGCTTTGCAAAGGTCGCCGATCAGGTAGGGATAGAAGCCCAGCGCCAGCGCATCGTTCCATGAGACGCCAGCGACCGCCTTCAGCCACGGCACACCGCCGACATAGGAGAGCAGCGAGCCGAACAGGATGAAGGTGATCAGCATCTTGGCGTGCGCAAAGATTCCGCTTCCCTTGATCCGCGAGGCGACCAGGCCGACGAAAAAGGCGCAGATCGGATACATCACGATAAATCCGCCGGTCGGGCCGGCCACATGACCGATCCCGCCATTGCCATGCCACATCGGCAAGCCGATCAGGGTCAAGAGGACGACGAGCGCCATCGAGCTAAACCCATAAAATGCTCCAAGCATCGCCCCAGCAAGCATGATCGTCATGTTGCTCAGCGTGATCGGGACGGGAGAAAAGCCGAGGTTGATGTTCACATAGCTAAGAACGACCAATAATGCCGCAAACAGGGCGCTAAACACCACACCGCGAACGGTAAACTGTACCCCCATTGATCTGCCTCCAATTCTTTGTTAACTTAGTAGTGTCAGATAGATGACAATTCGCATTCTAGCGCACAGTTCTCTAACAAGTCAATGCAAAATTTGGAGGGTATATGAACCGACAGTTGATCCTCTCCCGCGTAAGCGTCGCCTTTGCGGTGGGAGAAGATGTGCATAAAGTGGTAACGGACGTCAACCTGACGATTGAGCGCGGCGAGTGGCTGGTGCTGATCGGTCAAAACGGCAGCGGGAAGAGCACGCTGGCCAAAGTGCTCTGCGGCCTCTGCCCGATCTCCAGCGGCGAGGTCGAGCGCTTCGGAACGAAGGTGCAGATGGTCTTTCAAAATCCGGAGGCGCAGATCGTCGGGGAAACGGTCTATGAAGATGTTTGTTTCGGCATGGAGAATCGGGCGGTCGACCCGGAGAAGATGCCGGAGCGCGCGCGGATCGCCTTAGAAAAGGTCGGTATGAGCCACCTGCTGCACCAGCCGGTCACCACCCTCTCCGGCGGCCAGAAGCAGTTGCTCGGCATCGCCGGCTGTCTGGCGGTCGAGGCGGATGCGATCGTCTTTGATGAGTGCACGGCGATGCTCGATCCGGCATCTCGGCAATTGGTGCTCCACGTAGCGCAGGAGCTCAAGGAGCAGGGGAAGACGCTGATCTGGATCACCCAGTGGATGGAAGAGTTGGCCTACGGAGACCGGGTTGTCGCGCTTGGCCAAGGCGAGGTTGTGTTCTCTGGAGCTGCGCGCGCCTTTTTCTATGAAGGGGTCTGTGAGCAGCTCGGCTTCGTGCCGCCCTATGCGGTGCAAGTCGCCCACCGATTGCAGGAGAAAGGCATGCAGCTGGCCGGTCGCCCCCTGACGCCCGATGAGTTGAGCATCGCGGTAGGTGACCTATGGCAGTAAAGGTGGAGCATGTCTCATTCGGTCAAATTTTGCACGATCTCTCCTTTACGCTTGAGGATGGGTCGATCACGCTGCTCGTCGGTCAGACGGGGGCGGGAAAGTCGAGCTTGCTCGACCTGCTGACCGGCTTGACCCGCTTCGACGCAGGCTCAATCACCTACGATGAGGTGCCGCTGTGGAAGGGGAAGCGGGTCGATTCGGACGTGTTGCGCGACATCGGCGTCGTGTTTCAGTTCCCAGACCATCAGCTGTTCGCCCGCACGGTGCAGCACGAGTTTGACTATTCGCTAAAGCCGCTGCGCTTGACGAAAGCGGAGGCGGCGGCGCGCACCCGAGAGGCGCTTGCGCAGATCGGTCTGTCGGAAGAGCTGACCTCGCAATCCCCGCTCGCGCTCAGCGGCGGCCAAAAGCGTCGGGTCGCTCTTGCGACGACGTTTGCGACGGAGCCGAAGTGGCTGTTTCTCGACGAGCCGACCGCAGGCCTTGATCCGCAGGCGGTTCAGCGGTTGGTTGCGCTTTTGCAGAGCGCAAAGGGGCAACGTGCTGGCGGCATCGTGATCGCCACCCACGACCTCGACTCGTTCTTTCCGCTCGCCGATCGCGTGCTGTTGCTCGACCGGGGCCGTCTCGCCGCCTGTGCCAGCCCGAAAGAGCTCTGTGAACAGCCCGATCTGATGCAACAGGCGCGCGTCGGGCTGCCGGCCAGCACGATGCTGTCGCTCGCCTTTCAGGAGCGAGGGATCGACCTGCCCGCCCATCCGCTTCCGCCTGAGCAGATGGCGGAGATCATCTTGCAGCAGCGGGGCGGCGGTGATCGTGAGCAGCATCGCCTGATTGAGCGCTCAGCGCAACCGGAGCCCGCCCCTGCGAACGGCGGGCGAGCAGGCGTTGACGAGATCGCCGAGCAGGCTCTGGCTGCGAGCGCTCAGCTGACGACTGGCGCCACTGCGAGCGCGCAGCCGCCTGCGAGGCGAACCAAACAGCTTGGGCAGCTGATCCGCCAGCTCGACCCGCGCGCCAAATGGGCGTTTTATCTGCTCGTTTCGCTCGGCATTCTGGTGCAGTCCAACTGGTCGGGGCTGGCGCTGGCCACCTTGATCACGCTCGGTTGCATGGGCGCGGCCAACCTGTGGCAGCGCGAAGTGTGGCGGCTGGTCAAGCCGTTTCTGTTTTTCATCTTGATCTCGCTCGCGCTGTCCGGCCTGCGCTTTCAAGGCGGGATCAGCTTCGACGTGGCGGCTGCGCTGAACACGTTCGGTCAGCTGTATCGCTTTTTGCTGCTGATGGTGCTCGGCGTGTGGCTTTCGTCGACGACCGGGCAACTGAAGATGAAGCAGGGGTTGGAAACGTCGCTCGCACCGCTGAAAAAGCTCAAGCTCCCCGTGGAAGCGTTCGCCCTGGCCACCTCGCTGATGCTGCGCTTTGTGCCGGTCATCCTCCAAGAGATGCGCCGCTTCTCCCGCATTTCCAAAGCGCGGGGCAAATCGGTCAAGGGCGCCCTGCGCCTGCGCGACATCGGGGCGGTCGTCGTGCCGCTCCTGCTGTCTGTCCTTCGCCTTGGCGAAGAGCTTTCAGTGGCGATGGAAGCGCGCGGATATGCCAAGCTGGGCATTCGGCGCACTTCTGCCACTCGGCTCTGCATGGTGCAGAACGACTGGAAGATCATCCTGATCGGCGGGCTGCTGTTCGCGCTGCTGGTCAGCGCCCGCTATCTGTGAGCAGGAAAGAGCCGTCTCTCGAACGAGAGACGGCTCTTGTTGTTCCGCTTGCCCGCCTAGGAGATATAGCCCGCCTGCTCGATGACCCGGTCGGCCAGTTCGCGCTTGAGCTTGATCGTGTTCTGCGGGGTGTAGCGAGTCAGTTTTTTCAGGACGGACAGCTGGGTGCGGAGCAGATCGCCCGCTTCCATCGCTGCCAGCGTCTCGCGGGCGAGCAGTTCGATCTTGCCGAACGTGTCATTGACGAACACGCGAGTCATGTTGATCTTGTGCGCCGCCTTCGCTTCGCCCTCCTGTGCGATCTGCTTCTGCGCGCGGAGCATGCAGGATTCCATCGCGTAGATCTCGATCATCAGGTCGGCCAAGTTGTGCAGCACCTCTTGCTGCTGCTCCAAGCTGGTCTGATATTTTTGCACAGCCGATCCGCCGATCATCAGGAAGATCTTTTTCGCCTTTTCGATCAGGTCTGCTTCCACCGCCAGCGTCTCGCTCTCATCGATCATCGCCGGCATCATCGCCATCAGCTCCGCTTGCAGCGCTTGGGCTGCTTGGAGCAGCGGCAACTGCCCTTTGAGCGCCTTTTTGACCAGCGTGCCGGGGATCAGCAGGCGGTTGACCTCGTTCGTCCCCTCGAAGATGCGGTTGATTCGCGAGTCGCGGTACATCGTCTCGATCGGATACTCGTTGATAAACCCGTATCCGCCGTGGATCTGCACGCCTTCATCGACGACAAAATCGAACGCTTCGGAGGCGAACACTTTGGAGATCGAGCATTCGATCGCATATTCGGCGATCGCGTCTGCCACCGCTTTGCCAGACGATTCCCCGTCAGACAACGCCGTCTCGATCAGACCGCCGATCCGATAGATCATCGACTCGGTCGCATAGGTGCGGATGTTCATCTCGGCGAGCTTCTCCCTGATCAGCGGGAAGTTGGCGATCGGCTGACCGAACTGCTTGCGCTCCTTCGCGTAGTTGGCAGACAGCTCGATCGCATGTTTGGAGGAGCCGATGCAGCCTGCCGCCAGCTTGTAGCGGCCGATGTTCAGGATGTTGAAGGCGATCACGTGGCCACGGCCGATCTCCCCGAGCAAGTTTTCCACCGGCACCGGCACATCTTCGAGGATCAGCGGACGAGTCGAAGATGCTTTGATGCCCATCTTTTTCTCCTCCGGCCCGGTGGAGACGCCCGGATACTCTTTTTCCACCAGGAAGGCGGAGAATTTGTCCCCGTCCACTTTGGCATACACCACGAACAGGTCGGCAAACCCGGCGTTGGTGATAAACTGCTTCGTCCCGTTCAGGATGTAGTGGGTGCCTTCCTCGTTGAGCACGGCGGTCGCCTTCGCGCCGAGCGCATCGGAGCCTGAGCCCGGCTCGGTCAGGCAGTAGGCGGCGAACTGCTCACCGCTGGCGAGCGCTGGCAGGTAGCGCTTCTTTTGCTCCTCATTGCCGAAATAGACGATCGGCAGCGTGCCGATCCCCACATGAGCACCGTGCGACAGGGCGAATGACCCGCCGCGCGTGATGTGCTCGGTGATCAGCGTCGAGGAGATCTTGTCGAGCTCCATGCCTTCATACGCTTCTGGGATGTCTGCTGCCAGCAGGCCGAGCTCTCCCGCCTGCTTGAGCAGTTTGACGGTCAGCTCGATGTCGAGCTTTTCCAACTGCTCGCGATGAGGAACGATCTCCCCCTCGATAAAATCGGCTGTCATCTTGGCGATCATCTTTTGCTCGTCCGTAAAGTCTTCCGGCGTAAACACGTCTGCCGCTTCCGTCTGGGAGATGACAAAGGAACCGCCGCGCACTCTTTCTTTCGTATCGCTCATCGTAAACTTCCTCCTCGTCTGTAGGTTAGATCAGTTCGAAGACGCCTGCAGCGCCCATGCCGCCGCCGATGCACATCGAGACGACGCCGTAGCGTCCACCGCGCCGGCGCAGCTCGTGCAGGATCTGCACGGTCAGCTTGGTGCCGGTGCACCCGAGCGGATGGCCGAGCGCGATCGCTCCGCCGTTGACGTTCACCTTGTCCGGGTCGAGCTCCAGATGTTGAACCACATAGCTCGCTTGGGAAGCGAACGCCTCGTTGATCTCAAACAGATCGATATCGCTGAGGGACAGACCTGCCTGCTTCAGCGCTTTCGGGATCGCTACCACCGGGCCGACGCCCATGATGTCAGGGTCGACGCCGCCAACTGCGAACGAGCGGAACACCGCGAGCGGTTTCGCCCCGATCGCCGCCGCCTTCTCCGCCGACATCAGGACGGTCGCTGCCGCCCCGTCAGACGTTTGCGACGAGTTGCCAGCGGTGACCGACCCTTGCACATGAAAAGCGGGGCGCAATTTCGCCAGCACTTCTAAAGAAGTGTCTGGGCGCACGCCTTCATCCGTCGCGAAGACGAACTCTGTTGCTCGCTGCTTGCCGTCCGCATCTACCGTCACATTGCGCACGGTGACCGGCACGATCTCCTCATTAAATTTGCCGGCTGCGATCGCTGCTGCCGCCCGCTGATGCGACCGCACAGCAAATTGATCCTGCATCTCGCGGGTGATGCCAAATCGCTTGGCCACCTGTTCTGCCGTGTGACCCATGCTCATGTACACGTCCGGCTGATGGTCGACCAGCCACGGGTTGGGTGCCAGCTTGTTGCCGAGCATCGGCACCATCGACATGCTCTCCACGCCCCCTGCGACCATCACATCTGCCGAACCGCAGATGATCTTCTCCGCAGCGAGAGCGATCGATTGCAGGCCGGACGAACAGAAGCGGTTGATCGTCATGCCGGGCACCATGTTCGGAAGCCCGGCGCGCAAGGCGACGATCCGCCCTAAATTCATCCCCTGCTCCGCTTCTGGCATCGCACAACCGATGATCACATCTTCAATCTCCTCTGGGTCAAACTGGCCCGCGCGCCTGATCGCTTCTCCCACGACCAGACCGCCGAGGTCTTCTGGCCGCGCATGTTTGAGCGACCCTCTCTGCGAACGGCCCACCGCCGTCCGTACAGCCGATACGATCACTGCTTCACGCATTCTCTTTCCCTCCTCATCTCGATCGCTCTAGTTGCGAAGCGGTTTTCCTTTGGTCAGCATGTGCTGCATGCGCTGTTGCGTGAGCGGCTCGCCGCAGAGGGACAGAAACGCTTCCCTTTCCAGGTCGAGCAGGTACTGTTCGGTCACCTCTGTCCCTGCTGCGATGCGGCCGCCAGCCAGCACGTTCGCAATCTTCTCCGCGATCTTCACATCGTGAGCGGACGCATATCCGCTCAAGTGCAACTGCCGCGCTCCGAGCTTCATCACCGCAAACCCTGCCTCGCCGACCACCTTGATCTTCTTTGGCACCGGCGGGCGATAATCGTCAGCCATCGTAAGCACCGCCTGTTTCGCATCGTAGAGCAGGTAGTCGCCGTTCACCGTCATCCGATCTTCTCGGCGGAAGTAGCCGAGCTCCTGAGCCTCGACGAAGGAAGTCGAAACTTTCGCCATCGCGATCGTTTCAAACACCCGATTCACATACGGTTGCAGGTCTGCGCCCGCAGGCGCGTTTTCGATCGCCCGCAACAGAAGCTCCTTGTTGCCGCCTCCGCCTGGCAGCAGGCCGACGCCAACTTCCACCAGGCCAAAATAGGTCTCAGCCGCACCTTGAATCCGATCGGCTGGAAAACAGACTTCCGCACCTCCGCCGAGCGTCATCTGAAACGGCGCTGCCACCACCGGCTTGTCGAGGTACTTGATCGCCATCGTCGCCCGCTGGAACTGACGCACGACAAGGTCGATCTCCTCCCAGTTGTCGTCCTGTGCCTCCATCAAGATCATCATCAGGTTGGCGCCTACGCAGAAGTTTTTCGCCTGGTTGCCGATGACCAACCCTTTGTAATTTCTCGATACTTCTTCCGCCGCATAAAACATCATCTGGATGATGTCCGTTCCGATCGCTTGGTTGAGCGAATGAAATTCGAGCGCCGCCACCCCGTCGCCGAGGTCGATCAGCGACGCGCCCGAGTTTTGCTTGATCACCCGATTTTGCGCTTTGAGCGCGGCGAGATCGAGGATCTCCTTCTGCTCTTCCAGCCCGACATATTCGCCCCGCAGCGCGTAAAACGATCTTTGCCCCGACTCCTCTTGATAGAAGGACTTCTTGCCCGAGGCGAGCAGATCTTTCACCCATTGCGGCACACGGTCGCCCTCCGCCTCCATCCGCTCGACCGACTTGGCGACCCCGATCAGGTCCCAGGTCTCAAACGGGCCGGTCTCCCAATTGAAGCCCCACTTCAGAGCGCGATCGATGTTGACAATATCATCTGCGATCTCATCCGCCCGCTCTGCCGCATAGAGCAACGTGCGCTTCAAGACGCTCCAGAGAAACTCACTGGCCTGATCTTTGCCATAGGCGAGCGTGCGCACCTTCTCTTTTAAGCTCTTCTGCAGCTTCGCCGCTTCCAGCGAGCTCGACTTCAGCTTTCTGCGCGGGCGATATTCCATCGTCTCGCAGTCGAGGGCGAGGATCTCTTTTCCTTCTTTTTTAAAGAAGCCTCCCTTCGCCTTTTGACCGATCATCCCGCGCTTGACCATCTGCTCGATCAAGTCGGGGATGACGAACGCTTCCTTTTCCGCAAGGTCGGTCACCGCATGATGGCAGTTGGTCGCAACGTGCACGAACGTGTCGAGCCCGACGATGTCGAGGGTGCGGAACGTTGCCGACTTCGGCCGCCCGATCACCGGTCCGGTCAGCGCATCGACCTCATCGACACCCAAGCCCCGCTTCACCATCTCCTGCACCGTCACCATCAAGCCGTAGGTGCCGATCCGATTGGCGATAAAGTTGACCGTGTCTTTGCAATAGACCACACCCTTGCCGAGCCGCTTTTCTGCAAACGCCGCCATGAACTCCACCACATCTGGCGCCGTATCCGGCCCAGGGATGATCTCCAGCAGCTTCATATAGCGCGGCGGGTTGAAAAAATGCGTGCCGAGAAAGTGGGTGCGAAACGACTCGCTCCTGCCCGCGGCCATCGCGCCGATCGACAGGCCTGACGTATTGGAAGAGACGATCGTGCCGGGCCGAACGACCGTTTCCAGCTTTTCGAACAGGCTTTGCTTGACTGCCAGATTTTCCACGACCACCTCGATCACCCAATCCACTTCGGACAGGCGATGCAGGTCGTCCTCCAAGTTGCCCACTTCGATATACGCGAGGTTTTGCGGGCTATACAAGGCGGCCGGCTTCTGCTTGAGCAAGCTGTCTCGACCGCGAATCGCCAATGCGTTTCGATCTGTCGCCCCCTCTGGCACGATGTCGAGGAGCAGGCTTGGCACCCCTACGTTTGCCAGATGAGCGGCGATCCCCGCGCCCATGACGCCTGCGCCGATCACAGCCACCTTTCGAATTTTACGTTCCATCTCCCATGCCTCCTTCGTCTCATCTGTTCAACTACTAGCAATGTATGGACTTCAAGCTTCATTTATCTCCGTTCCTTTCCAACGATCCAACCAAACGGTCGGTCGAACGAAGACAAAAAATAAAATCGAAACAAAAGTTGACTACTCAGTACAAAACTCTCTTTGATCATATTCTATGCGATCAAACGAAATCCTTCTCCCCTCGCTCGCCTTTCTTCAACAAATTTCGCTTATTCAGAATTTTTTAGCATGAATAGGTTTACACTCTCGCAAATCTGGCAAATCTAGTGGCAAGAACTTGAAAATACAATTTTGAGCGGAGGTTTCCATCTGATGAACAAAGCGAGTCTTTCGATTTTCTTCAGTTTCTTGCTGTTGCTAACCCTGATGGTTCACCCAGTTCAGGCTGGCTACGAACCGTATCTGTTTACATCTAAAGAAGTGACCTTTCTGTACGGTCCCCCCGCGCCGAGCGAGCTCCAAACGCTCGTCTCCCGCGCCGGCAGCAGCTTGCAGAAAGAAGCGTTGACCCTCACCCCCAAAACGTTGGCCTATACGGTCAAGCGTGGAGATTCACTCTATGAGATCGCACAGGTCTTCGATACGACGACAGCTGAGCTGATCGAGCTGAACCAGATCGCCAACCCCAACCTGCTTGCTGTCGGTCAAGAGCTGCAAGTGCCCAACCAAGAAGAACAGCAGATCACGACCGACTATACGATCAAGCAGGTGATCAGTGCCGATCTGACCGCCTACACAGCCGGCCCCGAATCGACCGGCAAATCACCCGGTCATCCCGCCTATGGGATCACCGCCAGCGGCAACTATGTAAAAGATCATCACACGATCGCCACCGACCCTGCGGTGATCCCGCTCGGCACGAAAGTCTATATCGAAGGCATCGGCATCCGCACCGCCGAAGACACTGGTGGCGCGATCCTCGGCAACCGAATCGATGTGTATATGAACGATCTGTCTGCCGCCGTGAAGTTCGGCGTGAAGCGAGGAGTCAAAGTGTATATCTTAGAAGACACCGCCACATCCGCTTAACCGCACAAACAAAAAAGCCCTCTCCGCAGTTTCAGGAGCAGGGCTCTATGAATTGGATCTCGGCGATCAGGCGGTCCAAGTCGATTCGCCAGGCGCTCGGTCAAAATCGACAGTCTCCACGCGCACTGCGAACAGCTCATGCGTGAGCGCGCGGATGCGCTGATGTCGATGGAGGCCTGACAACAGCTTGCCAGGCACGTAGTAGCGCACCTTTTGGCCCGCAACATTTAGCGTGATCTGATGCAGCCTCCCGATCGCGGGCACATTGACCGCATGCACCTCTTCGATCGTGCCGGTGATCAGTTCCAGCTGATCAGACCCCTCGACCAGATGAGCACAAGCTGTGTAGTACATGGTGACCAGCGAGATGTTCGTGTAGGCAGAAAGCGTAAAGAGAAACGTGCCAAGCCCAAGGGCACCGACCAAAATCGTTGGCAGCCAGGCGATCTCGCTCTGGTGCAACAGATTCCACACGATGCTGGTCAGCACCGCCAGCACGACGGTGGCAGACCCGAGCACCACTCGTTTCATCCGGTCGCGCTTCGCTTGCCAGCTGGCAGCCCGTCGCTGTACATCCTGGATCATTTTCCTTCACCTCTCCTCTTCCATCCACATCTGCAGTTCGCAATCTGTCGGTCGATCGGTGCGATCTATCAGCCGCTCGCGCAACTTGACCGACCGGTCGTTCGAATATTAAGATAAACGACAGAGACGGAACCTGTTCCATCCGTCGTTGAAGGAGGTCCTCATTTTGGAGATTGATAACATGCAACAGTTTCGCTTTGTCTCACCCGCAACCGTGCGGTTCGCAGAGACGGATGCAAATCGGCACATGAGCCATGTATCGCCCATCCTCTATATGGAGCAAGCGCGTTGCGACTATCTGTTCGCGCTCGGCCTGTTCGATTCACAGCGGATCGGAAGCGTCGGCATGACGTTCGTGCTTGCTCGCCAAGCGATCGACTACAAAGCGCAGGCCTATTTTCAAGAGCGGATCGACACGTATGCCCGCGTCAGCCGCATCGGCAACTCTTCGCTCGACATCGACTATCTGCTGCGCAACCGCGACACCGGTGTGGTGATCGCAGTCGGGACGAGCACGCTGGTGTACTTTGATGCCCGCGCACAAAAAAGCGCTCCCCTGCCCGACGACTTCCGCGAGCGCGTTGAGCGATTGGAAGCGTCGTTTCCGCCGCTTTCGCTTTAAGCAAGCGATTCTGCAACGGGAGGTCATATTGCGCTTCTTGCGCAAAAGAAAAGCCCCTTTCGTCTGTCAGCGCGAAAGGGACCACCTCCCATTTTGGGATCTAAGCCCAAATAAAATTAAAATACTCTTTGCATTACTTAAGAACTTCGATCGGACCTTCCATCCCACGCTTGAGCATCTTGTCGAAAATGCGTTGCGGTTTGAAAACATCCAACAGGTAATCGATTGCAACTTGAGGGTCCACAGTTTCTCCACAGGTGTAACAATCCAACGCAGCAAAACCTTTTTCCGGATACGTATGAATCGACAGGTGAGATTCGGACAACAATACGAGCACAGTTGCACCTTGCGGGTCAAACTGCTGGTACTGTACAGACAGTACGGTAGCTCCGCACTTCTCAGCCGCTTCAATCATGCGATCCTTCAAGTATTCGCCATTGTTCAGGATGTTAAAATCTACACCCCATGTGTCAACTGCAACGTGTCTGCCGAAAGTAGAATATTCTTCCATCTACTTCGTCCCCCTTCCCTATCAAACAATAATTAGTCATTGTTCGCTAGGACCTGCGTCATTCACTACAGGGGGAAGGTTAGTCCAATGAGGTCCCAACCCTTTCAAGTGAATCCTGGTTCCTATTGTTACTTGACTCAACAGCAAAGAGAATATCATGTTTCGGAGTGAACTTCAATAGGATTCGCCAAAGTTTTTCATTGTGTCGAAATCTATTTTTTACTCGAACTGTATGTTTGTGGAGAATGCATCAAAAGCAATGAATATTTATTCAAAGTACCGAATAAATTAGCTATGCAATCCCCTCGCTATCATATGTGAAAAAGCCTTGGTTTGACTATCTTTTGGACATGCTCATGCAAATTTTTTTCGTTTCGGATATGCAAGCTGACATTCGGGAGATACTAGCTGAAGGAAAATGACTTTTTGATGAACGAGGAGGCGAAACGGATGGAGCATCTGACGCCGAACAGCGGGAATCTCGCGCAGTCTGTCGATGCGTTCTGCCAATACATCTGGGATCAGTACGAAGAGAACTCTTCCATTTTGCCCTGCGAGGTGACGCTGAACACGATCGGCACAGGCATCTTCGCCAAAGTGGATGAAGACGGGCTCTTTTTTGAAGCGAACGGTGAGGAGTTCGACCTGGAGGAGTTTTTTATGGAGAACAATTTGCAATCTGACACGCTGGGCATCGCCCCCCACTCGCAAGCGCAATCCTGATGGTGAATGAGAAAAGGTGGCAGACCTGATCGATCAGGTCTGCCACCTTTTCCTTTTCGCATCGCACTACGCAAAAAAGCACCCTGAACGAGCAGAGTGCTTCTTTTTCACAAAAGAGCAGGACTTACGCCATGCCAGCTTTCTTCGCCCACTCTTTGAGTTGATCTGCCATGGTGTTGAACGGCTCGGAGCTAGCGTCCGAATGAACGGTGGTGGTAGCTGCGCCGCCTTTGCGACCGCCGCCTTTGTTACCGCCTTTCGCGTTGTTGCGGCCACCGCCACGACGCGGACGGTCGGAACCTTCCGGCTTCGGTTGGGTTTCCTTGATCGAAAGGGAGATCTTGCCGCTCTCTTCCACGTTCAGTACCTTAACTGTAACAACATCGCCGACCTTCAGAACATCGTTGATATCATTGATAAAGGTATGAGAAACTTGGGAGATGTGAACAAGACCTGTCTTGCCCTCTTCCAGCTCTACAAACGCACCAAACGATTTGATACCAGTGACTTTGCCTTCAACGACGGAACCAATTTCAATTGACAAATTGCAACGCTCCTTTTATCAACACAAAAGATAGATACTATTATACCGTTTTTCCTGCAAAATCACCAGCACAAAAAAACATTGTCAAAAATCGGCTCGCGCATCCGACCTTCGTTCCGCTCAGCGCTGTCCTGCCCACCAAAGATAGGCGTCCGTAAGCGTCGGCGTCACTTGGCTCACCTCATCGCAGGGCACCTCATCTGCGATCTCGCGGAGATATACGCCGTCTTCCAGCATTTTCATCGCCGACAGAATGCGGCCTTCCTCGGGCTTTGGCATACTTGGTGCCACGTATTCCCAAACCTTCCCCTCGACCCAGGAATAGGCAGTATTCGCGCTCACGTGCACCGCCTCTTTCTCCGGGTGGAGCAGGCATACCGTGTCGAGCAGCCCTTCCAGCGAGTCGCTGAGGTTGCTCGCGAGCACGACCACGCGCTCTTTCGCCGCATCTCCCATCGCATGCCCGATCATCAACCGCTCCTGCTCGTTCAACTCGACCAACACCTCATCGAGCAATAGCACTTGCGAATCGCTGAGCAGCGCCTTCGCGACCAAAACCTTGCTCTGAAGCACCATCGAAAGTTCGCCGAGCATCCGATTCGCATGGCGGTGTAAGCTCATCATCTCTATGCTGTCATTCACTTTGCGAGTCACATTCGCTCTCGGGATCGCTTTCTGTCCGGCCATGTAGCAGAGGTATTCTTTCACTGTGAGTTGATGGAACACATCGAGCGGTCGCTGCACATAACAGGAGGTGTGGTCGTCTGTGCCCGCCTGTGCCAGCTTTTTCAACAGCCGTGTCTTCCCCACACCGCGCGGTCCCAGCACACCATTGTACCCAGCACCGAACTGCAATCCATCTACTTTGATCTTCATGGTCGATCCCTCCCGTATCACGATTCATAAAGTTAGTCGAAACAACATGTCATTTTGTTTCAAAATACGACAGCGAAATATATTTTTATTATTTGTAACAATTACGCAATGTAAACCTGCCAACTGCCAAATGATGTATCGAAGCGATTTGGCGCTCGACTGTCGGTTGGCCAACCTTTCTTTCGAATACTATAAAAAGGAGGTTGGTGCGATGATTTTGACGAGCGCATTTTTAAACAAACGTGACATCTCCCTGCTGCGACGGGAGGAACTTGAAGACCTCGATTTTCATCTGACGAACCGCGAGCAGAGCTTGCTGCAAAAGTTGGATCAAATTCGCAGAGATCTGACTGACATCGAGGCGGACCGCAAAAAGGTGAAAGCTGAACTGAGCAACCGCTAAACTATATGAGGGCGCGATCGCGATGATCGCGCCCTCTCTGCATTTTCCACTCGATTCTTCACTCGAATCCCCCGCTAGTTTTCCCTCTCGGCCTGCGTGCCGAGCGATCGTTCCACCCTGTTCTGTCAACCTGCACTTCACCTTTCGTTGCACATCACCGCTGTACAACCGCATGCTTTCGCCTGCAAATCGACCGAAACGACTGTCGAAATTTGACCAAATTTGCTATCTATTAACAGGATTCCCTCATTGAAACGCGAAGTAAATCTATTACAAAAAAGAAAACCGTTAAAGGAGGGAGTTGTTTTGCTACAGCACCGCCGGTCCTTGCGATGGAGGACCCCGATCGCGCTGCTCACCGTGCTTCTGCTGATCGCGACTCTGATCCCGATTCTGCCAGCACAGCGTGCAGAAGCAGATGCGGACATCACGTTGTCGAGCACCATCTTTCCTGCTGGCTACCCCGGCACAAGGATCACCCTGACCGGAGGTAACATGTTTCCGTTCCATCCCGGCGCGCAGATCTCGCTCTACAATGAGAGCGGACAAAAGGTCAACGCGATCGCCGATGTTCAATATCTTGATAGCAGGCATATGTCCTTCACCTTACAGCCCGGCCTGATTCAAGGTCGCTATCGCCTCCTCGTCATCTCCTATGAGACGGCGATCGCCGAGATTCAGGTGATGAGCAACTCCGATCCGGCAAACGTCCAGATCACGCCAGGTTCGGACCGTGACATCCGCATCGATTGGATCGACCCGAGCGCGGGCGATACGCAGGATATCGTCGTCCAATACGGCCCGATCAACCTGTCCTATTTCCCGCACACAGCCTACGTGCCGCGGGGTAAGCAGACGCTCACCCTCAAAGGGTTGGATCACAACACGAACTATCGAATCAAACTGCTCGCCCGCAAGTCGGACGGCACTTTGACGCACGGCACCGAGTTCACCAACGGTGGCGCCGGATATCGAGCGTCAGACACCACGCCGCCCGGCGACCTGACCAACCTGCTGGTCAGCTCGATCCCCAACGGGTTTGACCTGCGCTGGAAAGACCCGATCGACCCTGACCTGCACCTGATCACCGTCCAATATGCGGAGCACGGCACTTCCCGCTGGTCGGACGCCTTCGTCGTCACCAAAGGCATCGAACATCTCGCCTTGCGCGAGATGAACACGGCGAAGCGCTACGATTTCCGCTTTACGAAGACAGACACGCTCGGCAACTGGTCGCAGCAGCTTGAGACGAACAACGGGTACGGGTATACGTACGACACCACCCCGCCGTCAAACGTCTCCTCGCTCTCGGCGACGGTGCGCTCGAAATCGGAAGTCTACCTGACGTGGCAAGATCCGACCGATGCGAATTCGAGCGATTTTCATCATGTGAAGATCTATCTAAAATCTGCGCTCACCGACTGGATTTCGGTCGGGCGGGCAGAAAAAGGCGTCAAACAGTTCACCTTGACCGGGCTTGCCAGCAACATCGAGTATTCGTTCAGAGTGGTGTCGGTCGACAACTTCGGCAACGAGTCGAGCGGCGCGATCACCACGCGCACACTCGATACCTCTTCGCTTGCCGCCCTGCGCAATGTGGTCATCTCGCAGGACATCGACGGTGGCCTGAAGCTCCAGTGGAGCGAGAGCGGCCCTGTGGTCGATTTCTCGATCTTCAAAGTGTACTACGCCCAGCACGGCAGCACCGACTACCGAGAGGCGACGCTCAGCAGCAAGGGCACCCGCTCGGCCTATTTGCGAGATCTGCCGCGCGGCACCTATGATCTGCAGTTCCGCCTTTATGACCGATATGGCATCGAGAAAGATTTCCATGACGAAGACAACAACGGATATGGCTTCTATGTGGCCGGCAAGTCGGGCGGCAACTATCCGGAAGAGATTCGCGATGTGCGCATTCAGCCGCACAACTCCCAGAGCATGCAGATCTCGTGGAACCCGGCCTCCACAGACGGTACGCATGTGGAGCTGTACGTGGCGGAGCGCTCGACGACGCCGCAGTGGCGCTACCTCGACCGAGTCGACAAGCGCGACCTGCGCTATGAGGTGCGCAACCTGTCGGGCGAACGCGATTACTTTTTCAAGCTGGTCGTCGTCGACGCGGTGAAGAACACCAGCTCCTATGGGATCATCTATGACAACAGCGGCTACGGGTACAACCTGTTTGGCGGTGACCGCTACCCGCCGAAAGAGGTGACCAACGCCAGCGCAACTCTGTCTGGCAACGCTTTGCAGGTCACCTATTTTGAGCCGACCGACCCCGATTTTGAAAAGGCGATCATCTACGCGCAGAAGACGGGCAGCACAGATGGTGTGTTGCGGTTTGATGTGCCGCGCGGTCAATCGGGCACGACGATCCGCGATCTGACGCCTGGCGCCACCTATACGCTGCGCATCACGACGGTCGACACGTTCGGCAACGAGTCGAAAGGCGTCAGCTTGAACAACAACGGCCTCGGCTACCGCATCCCAGAGACGGGAGGCGTGGCGCGAAACGAAGTGCGCAACGCCTTGCTGATCCCGGAGACGAACAAGTTGACCGTCCGCTTCCAAGACCCGCTGTTCGCCGAATACAGCAACGCGTTGATCTCGATCAAAAAGGTCGGCAGCAACAGCTATCAATCGAGCAAGACGGTGTACAAAGGCGCCAATGAGGCGACGTTCGACGGTCTGGATGCCAACTCGTTCTATCAGGTTCGCATCGTGACGCTGAACAGCGCAGGTCAAGCGTCGAACGGCATCAACCTCGGCGGCACGACAGGAATTGGGCTGCAGCCCGTCTCCAAAGTGCAGAAAGCGAACGTGACAGAAGCGAAAGGCAGCTTGATCGTCACCTGGCAGGACCCGGCTGGCACGCTGCCGACCGGCGTTCAAGTGGAAGTGCAAGCGCGCGGCACCTCGACGTGGAGCGAGCCGCTGATCATCCAGCCAGGCACCGGAAAGGCGGTCATCCAAGGCCTTGGCGACACCCAGTCCTACAAGGTGCGAGTGACCACGCTGCTCAACCAGGTGGCGTCTGCCGATCTCGTGCTGGAGAACAGAGGAAACGGGTTCCGGCCGGATCGCGCGGAGGTGGTCGCTCAGCCTTCGCAGATCACGTTCGACGACAAGCTGACGCAGCGCATCTCGCTCGTCGGCACGAACACCCGCTTTCCCTACAGCAAAAATGAGATCGGTGCCAAGCTGTACACGGCAGACGGTCAAGACGTCTCCTCCTACCTGACCGATGGCAACACCTATTCGAGCACGCGCTACGACCTGACGATCAAGCGCTCGCTGCCAGCTGGGCTGTACAGAGTTGTGCTGTCCACCACCGCAGACGGGGAGTGGAGCACTTGGATCAAGATCGTGGCTGCAGCGCCTGTCGTTCAGGCGGTCGCGCTCGATCTCAACTCGGCAGTCTACGGCGCAACCCCCGCTGTGAAGGTGACGGGCGTCGGATTCAAAACGGGTGCCAAAGTGGTGATCGACGGGATGACCGAAGTGACGCCCTACTCGCTGAGCTCCGATCAGCTGACCTTCACCCTGCCGTCCGGCCTCTTGCCTGGCGTGCACAAGCTGGCGGTGAAGACGAGCGACGGCACAACCAGCCCGCTCGGGTTTACCATTCATCCGTTCAGCGGCACGGTGACCTACAACCCGCCCAGCTCTCGCACCGATCTGCATCAGGCGGAGCTGCGAATCAAAAACCATGACAGCAATTCGCGCAGCAGCAAAGTGCTGGTTCAGATTCGAAAAAACGGCCAACTGATCGAAACAAAAGAGTTGAAAGGCACGTTTAGCAGCTATGAGACGATCTCCTTCAAACTCGACTTCGGCGGGGTGAACTCGACGTATGCGGAAGGCCCGATGAGCTCGCTCTCCCTGAAGGTCTTCGTGGTCGATGCGTACACGAACAGCCCGCTCGCAGAGCCGATCACTTTCTACCGCACGCTCAATCTCTAAACAAGGAGGACTCGCGATGAATTGGAAACGGCTTGCCCTCACCAGCTGTGTGACAGCGGGGCTCCTGTTTGGCTCAGCCCCGCTGCTTCCGACTGCGCTTGCCGAAACGTCCCTCGCCGTCAAAACGATCGGTTCGGGCGTCACCGCCGAGGGGGTCTATACGAACAAAGGTGTGCCGCTTCGCGGCACGCCTGTCCTGCTCACCGTCGAAGATCTGAGCGGCCGGGTCGTTCACCTCGACCAATCGATCACAGATGAAAACGGCATCTATCGCTTCGACTGGACGATGCCGCAGGAACTGCCAAGCGCCCTGTACCGCACGACGATCAGCGTCGGTGGCGAACAGACGACTGCTGCGTTCAACTATGTCTCCGCCCGCGATCACGATGTGATTTCGCCGATCGAGCTCGGCCCCTACCGCTTCACCGGCGAGCTGAACGGAGGCAAGAAACAGGCGGTGCTCTACAGCGCAGACACCGGTCTGAAGATCGAGCGCCTCTCCGGACAATCGGTCGTCACGCTCGATGAGTGGAAAGCGCTCAGCGCCATCCGCAGCGCGGTGACCGGGACGACCTATCTGACCATCTCCGTGCCGACCAACGACAAGTTGGCGCAGGTCACCGTCCCGACATCGGTGATCAAAGAGCTGTCCGATCGCTTTGGCAACGACGCGCATCTGCTGATCGCAGCGGAGGCAGGCAGTTACGACCTGCCGCTCAACGCGATCAACCAAGTGCTGATCGACAAGGTGAAGAAGAGCGCAAGCGGCGGTCTGAAGTTTTCAATCGGCACCGCAAGCGCAGCAGACGCGCTGAAGATTCAACAGAAGATGAGAGATCAGGGGATGAACAGCCGCTTGGTGGCGCCCGTCCAGTTCCAAGTGCAGGCGCTGTTCGACGGTCAATCGGTTCCGATCCTCGATTATGGCAACCGCTTTGTGCAGTATTCGATCGACCTGACGGGCGCCTCGCTCACCGCTGGCCACAAATCGTCCGCCCTGTTCTACAACCCGCAGGATGCGCATGTGGTGCCCGCTCCCTCCAAGCTCTATCGCGATGCGGTCGGACATGGGAAGATGGTGATCAAGCGCTCCGGGAACGGCATCTACGTACCGATCCAAGATCAAAAGTCGTTCTCCGACATCACCTACGCGCCGCAGAAGGAGAAGATCCTGGAGCTGTCAGCCCGCCATATCGTCAATGGGCGCACCACCAGCTCCTTTGAGCCGAACGGCAACATCACCCGCGCTGAGTTTGCGACGCTGATGATGCTCTCGCTCGGGGTGACAGACAAACAGGGCACGCTGATGTTCCGCGATGTGCCGCAAAATACTTGGTTCACCAAACCGGTCGCGATCGGCTCCTCACTCGGGTTGATCAGCGGGCATGACCAATGGACGTTCGCACCGCACGACCCGATCACCCGCGAGCAGATCGCCTCGCTGATGGTCCGCTGCCTGTCCTTTGTCGAGCAGCGTCCCTATGTGGACACCACCCGCATCTTGGGACAAGTGCAAGATCGGAACAAACTGTCGTCGTGGGCGCGCGAAGATGTTGCGCTGGCGATCTCGATCGGCATCCTCGACAAAAACACCACCTATGTCGACCCGCTCCGCCCAGCCACTCGTGCGGAAAGCGTAGACATGCTGTACAACCTGCTACAACATCTGCAGATGTTGTAGCAGCGATCAAGAGCACACAAAAAGGTACCAACTCCTCGCGGACGTTGGTACCTTTTATAATTTGATCTCCATATGCTTTTGAACCAAAACTGAACGTTTATCCGATCAGAAGATTACTTCCTCTTCGCTGTCACGCTCCTTTACGGAAAGATCACCTGAGTTCCTATGGTTGTCATCTTCCACTATCGCGCTCCTTTCAAATCCTGATCTCGGTCGAGAACGCCATCTCGGAGAGTTTCGTTCGTTTCGGTAGAGCCTCCCTTCCTTCCTCAACCGCTTCGGTGAGGTTGTTGTGAGTTGATTATAACTTACTATTCTGATTATTTGAAATTGATAGACAAGTTGTTTTTGACCGTTATCCTCAATTGCTATAAAAATGCTCCATCTTCCTGCATTTTTCGCACTTTTTCTACAAGAAAAGACAGGAGCCGGCGCCGACTCCTGTCAGTTTGTGATCAGACTGTCTTATTTCTTGCCTTCGATGGTGACATGTTTGAAGTCGTAGTCCACACCGTACGGGAAGACGACCAAGTTTTTCACATACTCTTTCGTTGCGAAAGCTTTCCCGCGGAAGAAGATCGGGCCGATCGGCATGTCTTTCATCAGCACTTTTTCCGCTTCGACCATCTGTTCAGCGCGCTTCTTGACGTCAGCTTCAGCTTTTGCCATGTTGATCAGCTCATCATATTTCGGGTTGGCATAGCTTACTTTGTTGAACGAGCCGCCCGTCACGAACAGGTCGAGGAAGGTCATCGGGTCGTTGTAGTCAGCGCCCCACAGGGAGAGGCCGATCTGGTAGTCTTTGTTGCGCTCTTTTTCGAGGCGCAGCTTGAACGGAACGCCTTGAACATCGATGTTTACGCCAAGCTTCGAACGCCATTGCTCTTGGAGCAGCTCCGAAGATTTCTTCGCAACGTCAGAATCATCGACGAGCAGTTGCAGTTTCAGATCGGCCGCTTTCATGCCCAGCTCTTTCAAGCCTTCTTCGAGCATCGCCTTCGCTTCAGCATCGGTGTGCTTGGTCAGCGTGTCGCCAGCAGATTTGCGGAAATCGCCACCAGCAGAATCGGACGTACCGTTCGGCACGTAGCCGGTCGCGCCTACCGTACCGTTGTGGTAGACGATGTCAGCATACATGTCGCGGTCGATCGCCCAGGTGAGCGCCGTACGGATCTTCGCGTTGTCCAGCCCTTTTACTTTCGGGTTGAAGATCAGGTAGCCGTTGGTCAGCTCCGGTTTCAGCGAGTATTCTGCGCTGTCTTTGTAACGGTCTACATGGTCGCGAACCAGACCTACGCGATCAAGCTGACCCGCTTCGTACATGTTCACCGCTGCGGTGGTATCTTTCACCACTTGGAAGTTGACCTTCTGCAGCGTTACTTTGCTTGCATCCCAGTAGTCTGCGTTCTTTTCCAGCTCAACCGAAGTGTCATGCACCCAGTTGGTCATCTTGAACGGACCGTTGAAGAGCAGCGTGTCTACAGACGTGCCGTAGTCTTTGCCCTTCGATTCTACAAACTTTTGGTTTTGTGCGTAGAAGATCGGGAAGGACATCTGGTTCAGGAAGAACGGAGTCGGGTTGTTCAGCGTAACTTGCAGTGTTTTCTCATCCACCGCTTTTACAGCAACCTCAGCATCCGAACCTTTACCGGTGTTATATTCGGTTGCACCTTTTACCCAGTACAGCATGAAGGAGTACTGAGAAGCAGTATCAGGGTTCAGCGTGCGCTTCCAGGAGTAGACGAAGTCTTCCGCTTTTACAGCGTCGCCGTTGCTCCACTTTGCGTCGCGCAGTTTAAACGTGTATGTTTTGCTGTCCGGGGAGATCTCCCAAGACTCTGCGATGCCAGGCTGTGCATTGCCATCTTTGTCTAGGCGCACAAGGCCTTCCATCGAGTTTGCCATCATCAGGAAGGAGTACTGATCGGTCGCCTTGGAAATATCCATGTTCGGCAGATCATCACCCAGTGACATGTTCAGAACTTGTTCGCCGCTCACTTCACCAGGCTTGGAATCATTCCCACAGCCAACGAGCACAGTACCCATCATGGCAACAGCCATTGCAGTACCAAACCATTTTTTTTGCATATTGAGGTTCCCCCATTCTCTGTGGTTGCGAATACCTAGAATCTTCTCGAACTCATTTCGAGAGTTCATGATCATTATGATATCGGATTCACAACGAACAAGTCAATGTATTGACTAATTATCTCAACCTTATGAAGACTGTCGCAACTTCCGCAACTTTTACTACTCGCAACATTGCCAATTGGCTTGAGGTTAAGTTAATACTTCTTGCGACCTCATAATGGTCGAACTAATAAAAGAAGCTGAGGAGCATGGCTCCTCAGCTTCTATCCGATGATCAGGTTAGGCGCGTGCGCGCTTAAATTCCGGGTTGTGCTCAACGCGAACGTTGGTGTAGATACCACCGCGAACGTTAAACTCACCTTCGACTTGCATCCAGCGCGGTTCAAGCGCTTCGACGAGATCATTCAGGATGATGTTGGTGACATCCTCATGAAAATGACCTTCGTCTCTGAATGCCCACAGGTACAGCTTCAGCGACTTCAGCTCGATGATCTTCGGGCCTGGCACGTAGCGAACGGTGATCGTCGCAAAATCTGGCTGACCGGTCTTCGGGCACAGCGCAGTAAATTCTGGGCAGCGGATCTCAACTTCATATTCACGCTCAGGGTGCGGATTCGGTACCGGATCGAGCGTTTTCGTCGGTTTCGTAGACATATGTATACCCTCCAAAGGTTCGAAATCTAAAATTTACTATATCCCAGAGCGCTTCGTTTTTCAACTGCAAGGCGGAAAAGCCTGCGAAAATCATCCGCAGGCTGAATCGAGAAAACAGGGGTTAAAACGGACGCTGCATCGGATCTTGCTCCGAAAGGTTCATCTGCTGGGCGCTCGGGGTGTTCGGGTTGGGAGCGCTCAAGTTGAATGACTGAGAGAGATCCTGCACCTGTCGATTCATCCCCTCTGCAACTTTACGCATGATGTTGTACTGCTCCAGAGCACGCTGATCCTCGCTGATCAGATTGGGCGGAAATGCGCTCATCAAGTTGGCGTTCCCACTCCCGCTCTGCGGTTGCCCACCACCTTGACCCATCGCTTGCTGCCCCATTCCCTGCTGTCCCATCGCCTGCTGTCCCATCGCCTGCTGCCCCATCCCCTGCTGCCCCATCCCCTGCTGCCCTATCGCTTGGTGCCCCATCCGCTGTTGTCCCATCGCTTGGTGCCCCATCCCCTGTTGTCCCATTCCCTGCTGTCCCATCGCTTGGTGCCCCATCCCCTGCTGTCCCATCCCTTGCTGTCCCATCCCTTGCTGTCCCATCCCTTGCTGTCCCATCCCTTGCTTCCCCATTCCCTGCTGTCCTATCGCCTGCTGCCCCATCCCCTGTTGCCCCATCGCTTGGTGCCCCTTTGGCTGTTGTGACATCATCTGGATCGTCTGCTCCTCGGTGGCAATCAAAGAGCTGATCATCTGACGAATTTGGCGCAGTTCGATCTGCATCTTCACGATCTCCGCTTCTACCTGCAACATCTGTTGACCTTCGGGCATGTTCATTCTCCTCCTCCAAAATGTTCATTCCGCCCTTACAATTCCCGATCTCGCCCATCTTTATTAATCTGTGCATAATTCTTCCATCCACAGGAGCAAGCTAGGTACAGAATGTGACGCACTAGCGCGAAGGAGGAACTGAAGATGCAACAAAACATTCAGCGCATGGCAGATCATGTACAAGATCTGCAACTGGAGGTCGCGCAACTGACGCAGATGGCGCAGCAGCTCGCGCAACAAAACATGAACCAATACCAAAACATGCAAACCTACGCGAATCAAAATTCGCCCCGAATCTTTTATCAAGCTGCCTATCATGAGCAACAGGCCGGACATCTGCTCTACGAGATCGCCAATGTCTGCAAGGAGATGAACCATCACATCCAATCGATCTCCCAGCAGTTGCAGAGCAGAGGGATGATCGCAAGCGGAAACATGCAGAATATGAGCTCATCGGGACACGCGTACAGCATCCAAGGGCAGTCGCAGCAATCTGGAGCGATGTCAGGCACCAGAATGCCGAATGATCAACAAAGCATGGCCGGATACGCTGCGCCCTCCTTCCCACCGGCTGGTCCGATTGCGGCAGACACGACACATTTCAAGCGATCGCAGACGCCAGGATATGAGCAGCACAGAACTACCTCAAGCGCGGACAACAGTTCATTCTCACCCAGCGCGTCCTCGCTTTCGCTCAACTCCGACCCATCATCTTTCTCTTGGATGAGCTCTGGCACGAGCGGTCAGCAGTCGTCAGGCTCTTCCGCAATGAGCTCGTCAACCGCTCAGCAGAGCACAACGAATGCATCAGGCGGCCAACCTGCTTCCCTGCAATCCGGTCTGCCAGCAGCTGCCGGTCAGAGCGAGATGAATGCCAACCAAGGAATGGGCACGATGAGCAGCGGAGCTCAGCAGGCACCATCTGGCCAGGCAACGCCAGCAACGTCGATGTACAGCTCCCCTTCTGCTCAACATTCGGTCAGCAGCAGTTCCACCCCCGCTGTTCATCAGTCGCATGATGAACAGGCCAGCGGTGCTGGCAACTACCCGTACAACCGATCTACCACATAATTCGAAAAAATGACAAATCGACTCGCCCACCCTGTCGTAGGCGAGTCTTTTTTCATGTACAATGATTGTAAAAACTTGGAGCGTGATCTCTCATGGCTAACGCAACCACACTTCCTGCTTCGAAACACTTTACGCTGCAGGAGCTTGCACCTGGCGTGTACGCCGCATTTGTCATCGAAAACATGGGCGCTTTCTCCAATGGCGGCTTTGTCGATCTCGGGGACGAGGTTCTGGTCATCGATGGTTTCCTCACCCCGCAAGCAGCCCGCGACCTGCGCCAGATCGCCGAAGAAGTGACCGGCCACCCGGTTCGCTATCTGGTCAACACGCATTGGCATGGCGACCATG
Source organism: Tumebacillus lipolyticus (assembly GCF_042682745.1). Taxonomy (NCBI): domain Bacteria; kingdom Bacillati; phylum Bacillota; class Bacilli; order Caryophanales; family Alicyclobacillaceae; genus Tumebacillus; species Tumebacillus lipolyticus. The sequence goes on from NZ_JBHUIO010000011.1 coordinate 236,747, forward strand.
TGCGCGGCAACCAAGTGTATGCGGACACTTCGATCATCTCGACCCAGATCACCCGCGACCTGATCGCAACCTATCTGCCCGAGCGTCTCAAAGATATGCTCGAACAGGGACCGGCACACATCCAAGCGCTCGAAGCAGCGTTGGCAGAAGCGAAAGATCTGGCGGAGCGTCGCGAACTGGAAAACGAGCTGATCCACGTAAGAGAAGTGGAGTCCACGCTCGCCACGGTCGAGGTCACGCTGCCCAACGTCACCTTTGAGCAGAAGATGACCCTGCACGGTACTCGCCGCTCCGCCGAGCTGATCACGTTCGGCGGTGGACACTCGCCAAGCGATGTGTTCGTCTACCTGCCGGACGACAAGATCATGTTTATGGGCGACCTGCTGTTCGTCCAGACACAGCCCGCCTTCTGGAATGCGAACGAGCGCGAATGGATCGAAATCCTGGAGCGCGTCGAGCAGTTCGATGCGGAGCAGCTCGTTCCTGGACATGGGCCGCTCGGTGGACTAGCGGACGTCACCGCCACCAAGCAATACATCATCGACCTGCTGGACATCATCCAAGCTCACATCGAAAGTGGCGGGACAGAGGAGGGCATTTCCGACCTCAAGCTGCCTGCTGCCTACGAATCATGGTCGTTCGGCGCGCTGTTCCACCGCAATCTGCAAAAGCTGTTCGCACAGCTGACACAGAAATAGAACACCTGACAAAACAAAAGAGGTCAGCCTGACAAACGATCAGGCTGACCTCTTTCTCTTGCTCTGCTTTAATGAAGTTTTCCCAACCGCCGCGTCAATGCTGCCTGATACTGCTCGTACATCGCGCGTTGGCGCTCCCTGTCCTTGATCGTTGACAGGTACGCCTCACGCAGATCCATCCGCTCATCCGGCGTCATGATCGCTTCAAAATCGGCGATGATCAGGGCGACCACCTGCTGCTGCTCGGTCGCCGTCCACTTGAGAAACTCCTCATACGGAAGCGTCCGCATGTCATGACGGAATTGTTCTAACATCTCTTGAGGCATCTCTTCATACTTGATTCCCATCGCGATCCCCCTCTTCGTTTACAACGGGGCTCCCGTCTCTCCTCTTCACTATACACGCTCCCCCGCCTTCAATCCAATCGACGGATCGAAGGCGACAGAGGAGACGAGATGATTTCGCTGTGAGTTAGGCGCCGAGATCTGTGCCGCGCAGCTCTCGCTTCACGCGCTTGCGATGCAAAATCTCATACATGATCGGCACGATCAACAGCGTCAACAGGGTGGACGAAATCAGGCCACCGATGACGACGACGGCGAGACCTTTGGAGATCAGCGCGCCTTCTCCCATGCCGAGCGCAAGCGGCAACAGCGCGAAGATCGTCGCGATCGCCGTCATCAGGATCGGGCGCAGGCGAGTGCCGCCCGCTTCCAACAGCGCCTCGCGAACGGTCAGCCCTTTTTCCAACTGCTGTTGGACACGGTCGACCAGCACGATCGCATTGGTGACGACAATTCCGATCAGCATCAGCATCCCGATCATGCTTGCCATCGAGATCGGCTGTCCGGTCACCACCGTGCCGATCAGCGAACCGATCACAGCAAACGGGAGGGAGAACAGGATCGCAAACGGTGCTTTCCCTTCACCAAACGCGATGACCATCACCACGTAGACCATGCCGATCGCGACCAGGATCGCCATGCCCATGTCTTGGAACATATCCTGCATCTGCTTGTTCGCACCGTCGACGATGTACTCTACGCCCTCTGGCAGATCGATCGAATCGAGCGTGTTCAAAATATCTGTGTTGACCCGACCTGCGTTCTGATCGACGATGTTCCCGAGCACGAGCGCATATTCCTGCCCGTCGCGCGTCTGCAGGACGCTCGGCTGCGAAACTTGTTTCACATCGGCGATATCTTTCACTTTCACCACCGTGTTCATCGGTGTCGGCAGGAGCAAGTTTTCAACGTCGCTGATCGATTGGACCTGCTTCTCCGCAAAGCTGAGGATGATATCATCCCGCTTGGCGCCCTCACCGACTTTGCCGACCTTCTCCTCGGTGAGGAACGGACGGATCAGCATCGAAGCTTGTGCTGTGGTCAAACCATTTTTCAGCGCATCTGCCGGACGCACCGTGACCTGCACCATCTGCGATTCTTTCAGCGAGGTGTTGCGCACATTTTCGGTGCCCTCGATCTTTTTGATCTCAGCTGTCACCTTTTCTGCCGCATCGTGCAAAGATTGTTTCGTTCCTCCGGTCAGCACGATGTAGACGCCCGAACCACCAGGGCCGCCAGAGAGCTGCGACACGTTGATCGTCGCCCCATTAACGCCAGGGTCGAGCTTATCCTTCAGCTCTTTCGAATACTCGGTGACATCGACAGACGGATCGAGCGCGACGATCCAGTTTGCTTTGTTCGGGGAGCCGACCGACATCGTCATCGGATCGAACTCACCGGATGGCGCACCAGAGGTGACTTGCGACAGGATCACTTTGCCTGTGTCGCGCAGCTTCTTGTCGAGCTCGCGCACCTTTTCGTCGACGGCGACCACATCGGTGCCCTCCGGCATTTCCAGCGCGATCGTGATGTGCTTTTGCTCCTGCTCTGGAACGAATGTGAATCCGGCCAGCCCCGCCAGCGGCAGTGAGCCGAGGAAGAGCAAGAACGCGAGGAGCAGGACGGTGAGCTTGTGATTGAGCGACCAGCTCAGCGTGCGCTTGTAGAGGTTGCTCAGCATGCCTGCTCCGTGCTCTTTCGGTTTCGAGCTACGCATCATCAGATAGGCGAGCATCGGCACGACGGTGATCGAAACCAGCAAGGAGGCGAGCAAGGAAAAGACGACGGTCAGCGCAAACGGCGCGAAGATCAGGCCGACGATGCCCGAGACCAGACCGAGCGGAGCAAAGACGGCGATCGTCGTGAACGTCGAGGAGGTGATCGCTTTGCCCACCTCTTTGGTCGCATCGAGGATCAGCTCTTTGCTGATGCTCTCGCTCTGCAGTCGGCGAACGATGTTCTCGATGACGACGATCGAGTCGTCGACCACCCGGCCAACTGCGACAGCCATCCCGCCGAGCGTCATGATGTTCAACGTGATGTCTGTAAAATATTTCAGCAGCGTCATCGCGACGAAGATCGAGAGCGGAATCGAGATGACCGCGATGATCGTCGCTCTGATGTTGCGCAGGAACGCGAGGATCAGGATCGAGGCGAACAGCGCGCCGAGCAAGCCTTCACGCATCATGCCGTCGACCGATTTCTCGATGTCTGCCGCCGTGTCGTAGAGGATGTCGAGCTTAAATTCACCATCGTCGCTCGTATATTTTTTCAGCTCTTCCTGCACAGCTTTCGACACTTCGACCGTGTTCGCATCGCCCGTCTTGATCACGTTGAGCGCGACGGACACATTCCCCTGTACGCGGGAGATCGTGTCCGGCTCGGCCGTGCCTTGTTCCACGGTGGCGATATCCTGCAGCTTCAGCTCAGGCATCGGTCGAATGAGCAAGTTTTTCAGCTCGTCGAGCGATTTCACCTGGCCTGTGACCAACACCGGCTGGCTGATCTTATCGAAAGATGCCACCCCGAGCGGGATCGACAGGTTCATCGCTTGCAGCGTCTGGCTGATCTGTTGGAAGGTGATCTTTTGCTGCTCCATCTTGGCTTTGTCCAGCTTGATGTACAGGTTTTCCGATTTCAGACCTGCCGTCTGCACCTTAGCCACGCCATCGATCCCTTGGAGCGCGGGAACGATGCTGCTGTTGACCAGCTCTTGCAGCTGCGCTTCATTGGCACCTTTTTGCGCGGTGACAGCCGTGTAGATGATCGGGCTGCTGCCAAAGGCGAGGTTGCTGACCTTCGGCTTCTCTACCTCTTTGGGCAGTTGAACGCCGTTGAGCGCCTCTTCGACCTTTGCGGTCTTCTCTTTGATATCGGTGCTAAAATCGAACTGCAACATCACCACGGAGATGTTGTTCGCCGAGTTCGTCTCGATCACTTGGGTTCCTTCGATGTTCCTCAACACCCGTTCGATCGGCACCGTCACTTCGTTTTGAACTTCTTGTGGCGATCCGCCCGGATAGACCGAAGTGACGAATAGATACGGAATCGCGATATCGGGCATCTGCTCCTGTTTGAACTTCGAAGCAGAATACAGGCCCCCGATGATGACCAGTATGACCAAAATGATGATCGCGATCGGGTTCCGCAAGCTAAACTTCGCAAAAACTCCCATGATTCTTCCACTCCCTTTCCCCTGCACTCCACTTTGCTTACAGTTCTTTTTTTCTCTGTTCCCACTCTTCTTCGAAGCCGTCAAGCCTCTTGGCGAGCAGTTGATAGAGCGCGCTCATCTCCCGCGTCCTCCGCCAAGCGGCAGCGCGGGAAGCTTCGTCCGCTTCGCTGACTTTGACCTCAGCCAACCGCGCTTCCGCCTCCACCAAGAAGTCGTTCATCTTCAGCAGGTTTTCAACGCCCAGCTGAAGCACCGTCAAAATAAAATCGTCCGCAAGCTTGTAATAGTCTTTGCGATCGCTGCCCCGCGGCATGCGATAGCACAGACCGCCTCGCTCCAGCGGGCGAATCTGCACCGAGATCGCCGCTTTGGTCACGCCGAGGTACTTGGCGATCTCTTCGAGCGAAAGAGCTTCGGGTGCAAAAAGCAGCAAGGAAAAGATCCGCCCAGAAAGCGAACTGCCCAACTCCTGCTCGAAAAATCGCGCCATCGAGGCGTGCAATCGTTTGGCAAGCTCTAAAAATTGGTCATCCATGCTCCCGTCCCCCCTCGCGCTCGCAGCTCATATCGTTAAGATAATACTAAACGATGTTAATTATAACCTTCCTCTCAGAGGGATTCAAGGGTATTTTTGTAAAAGGATTGGCATACCTTGAAGGGACAAACTGCGGAGGTGTCCCCGATGGTCCAGCCGTTTCCGGTGCGAGAATCGAGCATTTTGGGCCTGGCGGAGCTGGTGTCCCGGTTGCTCGGACTCCTGTTTTTAGCCCGCTTCGTGACGACGCTCGGGCTCGCGGAAAGCGCCGAGTTTCGCATGTTGCTCCCGCTGATCGGCGTGGCGGCAACTTTGGGAACGGTGGGGCTGCCCCAAGCGCTGACCCGCCTGTTCGCCACCTCCGCTCGCGAGGAGGGGCGCCCCGTGCCGCTTCCGCTGCTTTCGGCAGCTGCGATCGGAACGGGCTGTGCGATCGGCTTCGCACTTCTCCTGCTGTTCGGGCTGTCCTCCCTTGCGAGCCAGCAAGCGATCGACCGTCAGGAATTGGCGCTTCTGCTCGGGGCGACAGTGCCGCTCTTGCTCCTGATCTGTGTGACGGGCAGCTTGCGCGGGGCGTTGCTCGGGCTTGGCCACACCTATTCGCCCGCGCTGTCCCAAGTGCTCGAAGTGAGCGTCCGCTTGGTCGCTCTGACCTACTGGCTGCCGATGCTCACCTTTGAGGAAGTGCGGTCAGCAGAGCTCGGCATCCTGACGCTGACGCTCGGCGAGGCTGCCTCCTGCCTGTTGCTCAGCATCATGCTGTGGCGGGTGCTCAAGCGGCGTGGCGTTCGGCAGCAGCGAAGCCAGCGCGCGCTCTTCAGCATCTTGCGCATGTCGTTTGCGCCGACCGGACAGGCGCTGCTGGCGAGCTTGGGGTATGCGCTGGAGCTGCCTTTGGCGCATCGGCTGTTGGCACAGGCGCACGGAGAGCAGCTCGCATCGGTCTGGCTGGCCGAATATGCGACGATCGCCCTGCCCTTGCTGTGCGCCCCGATGGTGCTGACCGACGGGATCGCCACCGCCCTGTTGCCCGTCGCCGCTGCCGAGCGCCTCCAGCGACAGCGCGGCGCTTTTTCCATTCACCTGCGACGGATCATCGGGGCGGTGATGATGGTGGCGCTGCCGGCGAGCGGAGCGCTGATCGTGCTCGCCCCCCAGCTTGAAGCGTGGTTTCGCGCGCCCGGCGCATCGCTTCTGCTCTGGCTGCTGGCTCCAATCGCGCTTCCGCTCTATTTGCAAGCTCCGCTCTCCGCATTGCTGCAGGCGCAGGGGCGAAGCCGCGCGCTGTTGTACGCAGGGCTGCTCGGCGATCTGGTGCGCCTGCTGGCGATCTGCCTGCTGCTTCAGCCGGGTCAGTTCGAACGCAGCGGTTTGGCGCTGTCGTTCTGGCTCGCCACGCTGGTGCAGACAGGGACGCTCCTCTGGATGCTCAGCCGATTGAGCATCGTCTCTGTCCCGTGGCGGACGCTCTACCACTCCTTCCAAGCTGCCCTGACGCTGTCCGCCCTGCTGTTGGTCGGACTGCATGTCCCTTTCCCCTTCTCGTTCGCAGCTCATCCGTTCCTCTGGAGCGCAGCGGCTGCGCTCAGCTGCCTCTGCACCCTGCTGGTCGCAGAGGAGATCTCACCGCAGAGCTTAGCGCGGCTGCCGATCATCGGGAGCACCGCTCGCTTCCTTTCGGAAAAGCTCCTCTTGCTGAGTCAAAAGGGGTCTTCCAGCATGTAAAAAACCCGAGAGGCGAGCGCCTCTCGGGTTTGAAGTGCGTGATCCGTTTAGCTTTTTACCAGATCGCTGTTCAGATAGGCGACGATCAGCTTGACCGAGTTTTCGATCGAAGTCTGATGCGTGCGCTCCATCGAGTGCGATGCGTCGATGCCCGGGCCGATCAGCCCGTGCTTCACATCGACGCCCGCATGCATCGCAGCCGATGCGTCAGAGCCGTAGTTCGGGTAGATGTCGACCGCATAGTTGAGGTCATTCGCCTTGGCCAACTCGACGAGGTGCTTGCGCATCGCGTAATGGTAAGGGCCGGAAGAGTCTTTTGCACAGATCGAAACGCAATACTCGTCTGTCGTCTGGCCTTCGCCGATCGCGCCCATGTCGATGGCGAGGAACTCGACCGTCTGCGGCGGGATGTTCGAGTTGGCACCATATCCGATCTCCTCGTTGTTGGAGATCAAGAAGTGGGTGGTGTAGGGCAGTTGCACGTTGCTGTCGAGCAGCGATTTCAAAGCGCCGAACATGCAGGCGACAGAAGCTTTGTCGTCAAGGTGACGAGTTTTGATAAAGCCGGTCTCCGTCACTTCACAGCGCGGTGCAAAGGAGACGAAATCTCCCACTTCGATGCCAAGCTCGCGCACATCCTCTGCGCTCTTGACGACCGCATCGAGGCGCACTTCCATCGTGTCGGCGTTGCGCTCATGCGTGCGAGTGTCCTTGTAGACGTGCACAGACGCATGCGTGGACTGGATCGTGCCGGTGAACAGCTTACCTTCAGACGTTTCGATCTGACAGTATTCACCCTCGATCGAGTTGAAGGTGAAGCCGCCGATCAAGGTGAGCTTCAGCCGACCATTGCCCTTGATCTCTTTGACCATCGCGCCGAGCGTATCGACGTGGGCGGTCAGCACGCGATGAACGTCCGAGTTCTTGCCTGGCACGGTCAGGATCAGCCCGTCCTTGTTGTTGCGTCTGTTCTCAATGCCAAGACTCGCGCATTCCTTCTCGATGAAGGAGATCACTTTCTCCGTATTGCCGGAGGGGCTCGGGATGTTAACCAAGTTCACTAAAAAATCCACAACATATTTCATATCAACGCTCATTCTTGAAACCCCCTTACAGTATCTGAGAACAGTATACAGAATCTTTAGAGGGTTCGCCATGTCAGAACCGATTTGCTAACCGCTGCGCCGCCGATCGCCGCCCGATCACCGCGGGCTCTGGTTGACCCAGTCGATCTTCCACGGTGCGTCCGTGCTCTCTTTGACCACCCCGAGGTACAGCGCGTTGATTCCATCCTGCTGAACGACCTGCGTTTTGTAGGTGATGTCGAGCGTCACCTGATATTGGCGCTCCTCGACCGGCTTGCGGTTGAGCCGCTCCCCTTTGATCGACTCCGCTTGACCGGTCGCCTCCACCCGCTGGGTCTGCTGCAGGTCGATCACGCGGACCGAGGAGACGTTTTCCGGATTGAGTCCCTGTTTGTTCCAGTCTTGGGCAAACAGCTGCTCCCCTTTTTCCGCATACCAGAAGGAAGCTTGGTATGCTTTCGAATACATCGCATAGGCGGTCGGATAATCTCGATTTTGAATCGCCTCATAGTATTTGAGAACCACCTGTTCGGCATTCCAATTGCGAAACTCTCCGTCTGGCCCTTGGCTATAATCCACCTGCCCGTCCTCTTTCAGCCAATCCCCCCACGAGAGCTTGACCAGATCGGCGAAGTCGCGCTTTCGCAACGAGGCGCTCATCCCCACGCCCTTTTCCAGCCAGCTGCCGACCACCTCTTGCCCCGCCAGCAGCACGACTGCTGTCGTGTTCAGCTTCAACCCGTCATCCCACATCTCTTGAAGCGGGATCGAATAGGCGGTGACCGTCTCCCCGCGGTGGCGGTTCAGATCGAGCCCGACATCTTTGGACAAAACGTTGTGCTTCGCCCAATATAGGCCGAGCGGATAGGTCCCCGGCAGGTCGACAAAGCTCTTGGGCAGCGCGATCTGTTCTGTTTTAAACGCTTCTTGCGTCGGCGTCCACCCGTACGTGTCGAGCAGGCTGACGATGCTCGGATCGAGAGCTGTCGCCTGCTCCTCGCTCTTTTGCAGATTGTCCATCGCGGTGAGCGAGTTGCTGTCCTGTTTTGCGCCGAGCAGTTCGTTGCGCTCCGGTGCGTTGCCTTTCTGCTCTTGCCCCTCGCTCTGCTCCTTCTGATCGGCAAGGCTCTGCTGGTTCTTGCTCAGATCGAGCGGGAGGAAGTTCGGCACCTGAACGGCTGCCACCAGCACGCAGGCGGCCGCCACCCCTGCTGTCGCCCATTTCCTGAGGCGGCGCCACCTGTGCGAGATGACCGCCTGCTCGATCTCCTCACGAGACGGGAGCAGCGTTCGACTCGGCAATGGAATCTCTTCAAGATCGAGGGTGATGCCGATCTGCTGCACCAGCTTTTGTTCCTGCTGACACTCTGGGCAAGAAAGCACATGCTCGATCATCTCTGGAGTCAGATCTGAGCTCCAAATCGCCTGTTTGATCTCATCGCACCTGTTCATCTATCGCTTCACCCTCCTCTCTACAGCAATCCACGCAGTCGATCGCGCAATCGGAATAGTCTGGTCTTTACGGTCGCCTCTTTCATCTCCAACAGCACGGCCACCTCTTTGAGCGGCAGGTCCTGCACGAAGCGCAGGATGAAAATCTGCCGATCCACACCGGTCAGCTCGCCGAGCATCTTTTGGATGACCATCTTCATGCCGACCTGATTTTCAAACCCATCGCTGGTCGATGCGGTCTCGGACAGCTCAACGACGGTGACATTTTTCTTTTTCCGCACGGCGTCACGCTGCGTGTTGAGGATGATCCGATACACCCAGCTCTGTATCGCACAATCGCCCCGATATGTGTGGAGGTTGCGACACACTTTCAGGAGCGACTCCTGCGCCAGATCTTCCGCATCGTGCTGATGTCCGGTCAGGTGGTAGCAAACTCGATATACGAAAGGCTCTAGCTCCTTCAAAAAGTCGGCCATCGCGCCTGCGTCCTGCAATGCGCGTTGAATCTGCTGCTCCAAGCGGTGTCACCTCCAAAGACAGGGCTTCTCTATACAATATGACGTACAATCTGCCCGAAAGGATTCAGGAAAGAGCAGGTTGGGCAACAAAAAACCACCTGCTCGGCAGGTGGTTCGATCGTTTAGCCTCTGCTTCTGATGCCCGGCTGCTCATCTGAGCCCGGCAGGTCGAGCGGAGTGGTCGGCACCTCTTCCGCGTCGGGGAGGTCGACCGGCTCCTCCGCTTCGCCTTGCCGATCGCCCTCTCCCGCAAGCTTCGCTTGGTCGCCAAACTCCTCGTCCCAAGAAAGCGTCAGCGCGTACTCATTCGCCAGACCTTCTTTCGTGTATGATTGGCGCACTTGAACTTGGTTAGCGATCATGATCGGCAGTCCGTCAAAGCGGAAGCTGTGCTGCTGATCGATCTGGTCGGCGAGGCGTCGCAGCCAGGCAGCCAGACTCGGTGCCGTCATGATGTCGTGACGTATGATCTTGATCTCCCTACCCGTCATCGTGCATCCCTCCGCAAGTGAGTGTCTCTCGAATCGGTTACTTCGCCAGTCGCTCCGCCACCTTGATCATCGATCGGGTCGAGAATCCGGTGCCCTCTTCGACCGTATAGCCGCTCGACTTTTTCGCTTTCGCCATGTTGGCCATGTCGATGTGCACAAACGGCACATCATCTGCAAACGCCGCCAGGAACACGCCGCCCGCCAGCGCCGCACCGTTGCGATAGGAGTAGTTGATATAGTCGGCGATCGAGCTTTCGATCAGCTTCTGATACTCCGGGTAGTTCGGCAGCGGGAACAGGCGCTCGCCCACCTCTGCACCGGCCGCTTTCACCTCGTTCACCCACTCGTCGTCGTTGCCGTACAGCGATGCTGCTTCGCCTCCGAGCACCACGACCACCGCGCCAGTCAGCGTGGCGGTGTCGACGATCTTGGTCGCGCCGAGATGTTTCACATAGGCGACGCCATCTGCCAACACCAGACGGCCCTCGCAGTCGGTATCGATCATCTCGACCGTCTTGCCGTTAAAAGCGACAGCGACATCGCCCGGCTTGAACGCGTTGCCAGAGATCATGTTTTCCGCCAGCGCCAGCACGCCGATCGCGTTGACCTTCAGCTGTTTCTTGGCGATGGCGCGCATCGCGCCGAGCACGCAGGCTGCCCCTGCCATGTCTGTCTTCATGTCGCCCATGCCGTTTTCCGGCTTGATGATGTAACCGCCCGTGTCGAACGTGACGCCCTTGCCGACGAGCCCCAACACCTCTTCCGACTCGGGCGCCCCTTGGTAGCGCAGGACGACGAGTCGCGGCGGGATGTCAGATCCTTTGCCGACCGCATACAGCAAGTTCAGGCCGAGCTCCTGCAGCTTCTCCTCGTCGAGCACTTCGACGGTAAGACCTGCCGCTTCGCCGATCTCGACCGCTTTGTTCGCGAAGATCACCGGATCGAGCAGGTTGGCCGGCATGTTGGTCAGGTCGCGCGCGAGGTTGACCGCATCCGCATCGTGAGTCGCCGCCTGCACCGCTTCGGTCACATCGCCATCTGCCACGATGGTCAGCGCGGTGAAGCGTTTGTCCGCCTCCTGCTCCGACTTGTGGTTTTGATAGACATAGCGGCCCAGCAAAAACCCTTCTGTGATCGCGCCCGCATACTCGTCTGCCAGCGCGACCGCCGCCACGTGATCACCCTTGACGCTGCGCGATGCGCTGCCTGCCGCCTTGCGAACCACCTCTGCGTTCAGTTTGTCCTCTTTGCCGAGGCCGACGAGGAAGAGATGCTTGGCTGCCAGACGACCGCTCGTGCGCACGTGCGTCACCGAGTTCGCCTTTCCTTCCGCCTCGCCGTCTGCAAACAGGCCGCTCAGCTCTCCGCCCAGCGCTTGGTCGAGCGCAGACAGTTCGGTCGGCAGCTCTTTCGTCTCGCCGTAGAACAGGACGAGCGAATCTGCTTCAATCGCATGCAATTCAGTTTTTTTATGTACGAGAATGTTCACCATAAGGTCCCCCTTGCTATTTTCCGAAACTGGAACTACTCCTTTCAGTATACATGGCGAGCACCTCGACAACAATCGCAACGGGAAAACCGCTTGTGTTCAATTTTCGCCGCACCGCGCAACAAGGCGGCATCATCTGATATACTACAGTCACAATCGCTGCCAAAAACGCATGAAAAAAGAGAGCCGATCGGCTCTCCGAGTCGTACGATGCTGATGCGTGACATACACTGAAGATGGAGGTGACAGCGGTGAACGAGCAGGAGGATCAACAGCGGAAGCAACCTGAGGTGACCGGAGAGAAAAATGAAGCGTGGCGCGCGTTCGGCCTCGTCTCCGCCATCGGGCTCGATCTGGCCATCTGCACGATCGGCGGCACGTTCTTAGGCCGCTTTCTGGACGGCCTGCTGGGAACGTCCCCATGGCTATTGCTCGTAGGGATCATCTTGGGGCTGGCCGTTGGGATCTACGGAATCACCAAGCTGATCGCTGCATTCAATCCGGAGCAGAAGAAGTGACGGAGAGACAGGTTCTGCCGTTTGCAGGAAGGGTCAGGATTCTTCCAATCGATCTTCATTTAGCGCTTCGTCGATCTTGGAAAGCTCCTGGCTGAAGGAGTGAAGGCGGCCGATGGTTTCAGCTTCGAGGTCAACATCTCCCCGTTTCTTGGCATCCGCATATTCTTCAAGCGCGGCGTAGATGTGTCCCATGATGATCTCGCGAGTTAAGCGCAGGTCAAAATCTGCCGCCAATTTGCGTTCTTGAAACAGCCCATCATCCATGATCAAGCCATTTAAGTACAGCGTACGGTATAATTCCCCGCGAATCGTTTCGTATTTCTCACCACGCAGCTTAAGCTCACCGATCAAAGCGTCGAGCGCTTTGACCATTCGACCATCCCCCTTTTTCACCCTTAGATACTCGATCAGTACATGCAGCGATTTCCCGTTTTCATACATGTAGAAGATCACTTCATCATCTTTTAGGTACAGGTGAAAGATCAGGGTCTTGCCTTTCCCTTTCTCCTCCAGTTGGATACCGGTGCGAGTTACGCGTGCCTTCCAACGATCGACCTGCGCGCGGGTCGTTTCGCCCGAGATGTTTCGGTAGATCACAATCTGGTTTTCCATAGTCACCCTCCTCGGTGCTCGGAGGCTTTTTCAAGAGAAAAGGTTTTGCAAATGCTCGATGTAGTACCAACAATATATGCGTCGTCCTGCTCTTTTTGTTAGACATTTTGTACCGATTCTGTCCAAATTGGGCAAGGGAGCGCCAAAGAAAAAAGCTTCCCACCAAGAGGTGAGAAGCTTTTTGATCGTCTATTGCAGCTGCACCAAGGAGCTCAAGACGTACCCGTACATGCCGTCTTTGGTGCGCACGTAATACCAATCGCCAACCTGTCCTTCGATCGCCAACAGGTCGCCGCCGTAAACTTGACCGATGATGCTGTGCTCCGTGCCCGGCTTTTGGCGCAGGTTGACATACTCGCCCACCACTTTCGCCCGCTGGCCACCGTCAAATGGCGGCGTCTGATCAACAGGTGGCTTGTTCGCTTGGCCGCCGTCGTTCGAACCGCCCCCGCCCGTCTTGCCTCCAGCCTGCTGAGCGCCGCCGTTGCCGCTTGAGCCGGTCTCGGCCGGTTGCTGCGTCGACCCGATCTTCTCCCGGACGAAATTGCGCACCGCTTCGATGTCAGGGCGCAGCACCTGCTCGCCGTTCCCGTTGACCTCCTCCGACAAAAACTGGTCCGGCGGCAACTGCTCCGTCTGCATCCCCGACGTATCCGCCTTCACCCCTAAGGTGAACAGCTTGTACAGATCGCTCGCCCCGATGTTGCTCTCCGTGTAGGGCGTGATCTCCTTCAAGATGGTCGGCAACTTGAGCGCCATGCTCGGCGATGACATCTTGGCGCCGACGAGCTTCACCATCTCGCGCTGGCGTTCGGTGCGGTCAAAATCGGAGCGCGCCGTGCCGCGATAACGCACGTACATCAGCGCTTTTTGACCGTCGAGATGCTGCTGACCCGCTTCGAGCAGGATGTCGTGCACCCCATCATCAGCATGCACCATCTTCTCCTTGACGTTCACATCGACGCCGCCGATCACATCGATGATCTTCGCAAACCCCTGAAAGTCTGTCGCCACATAGTAGTGGATCGGAATGTCCAGATAGTCTTGCACCGTCTCGATCAACAGCTGCGGACCGCCGTTGGCAAACGCTGCGTTGATCTTCGACTGCCCGACCCCTTTGATGTTGACATATGTATCGCGCATGATCGAAAAAAGGGACGCTTTCTTCGTCACCGGATTGACGCTTAACAGCAAGATCGTGTCGGAGCGCGGCCGTTCGCTTTCATCACGGCTATCGACGCCGAGAAAGAGGATGTTCACCTGCTCCGTGCCTTCCCAGGTCGCGGTGACCAGCGGATTTTCTCCTGTTGAAAATGGTTTCTTCGTGTTGACCGCATCGAGAAATGAAAACATGGAATACACATAGTACCCGGCAAATAGCAGGATCACAAGCAGCACAATGCTGATCAGCCGCCACCACTTTTTCTTCACGCCATCCACTCCTTCATCCAACAGTGTATTCCACGTTTCTGGCTTTTTTCCTGTAACCTTCACGAATTCTTCCCCTTTTCACACGATCCGTGTTACTCTGGTGGGAGATGTATCCATATGATGGAGGAGGTCCTACTATGTCAGATTGCATCTTTTGCAAGATCATCGCAGGTGAGATTCCGTCCAAAAAGATCTACGAAGACGATCATGTGCTCGCCTTCCATGACATCAACCCGATCGCGCCTGTGCACGCGCTCGTGATCCCGAAAAAGCACATCCAGAGCGTCTTGCACATCGGGGCGGACGATGGTGAAATCGTACATAAGATCCACTTGGCGATTCAAGAGGTGGCAAAAGCGCTCGGCGTCGCCGAAGAGGGGTTCCGCGTGATCACCAACACCGGCGCGCACGGGCAACAGACAGTCTTCCACATTCACTACCATGTGATCGGTGGTCGCCAGCTGCACTGGGAGATGTAACAGCACCGAACCGCGATGAAAAAAGACCAGCCCTGCTCCGGAGGAACTCCCCCGGTCAGCGTTGGTCTTTTTTGCGCAATCTGCCTGCGATCTTGCCGATCAAATTTTTATATTGGGCGATCTCATCCGGTTGGAGCACAAACATCTGGAAAATCGGATAGCGAGTCGCTTTGCAGAAATAGATCAGCGCGACCAGGAAGATGATGCTGTACCCGATCGCCTTCGCGGTCGCCACCCCCTCCGCCCCTAAGTGCAGGCCGCCGACAAACAGCAAGGTCAGCGAGACGTTGGTCAGGATCGAAGTCCCCTCCAAAAAGATCAGCAAGCGCGGCTTGCCGAGCTGGTTGGTAAAATAGGTGGTCAGGATGTTCGTCATCCCCAGCAGCGCCATCCCCGGCAACAGGATGTAGTAGGAGTCCAGCGCCGGAGCAAATCGCTCGTCGTACGCGATCACGATCACATACGGCATCACCAGATAGAACAGCAACAGCGAGGCTGCCATGATCACCCCGGTGTGGCGAAACGTCCTCGCGGTCAGCAGAATCGAGTCTTTCTCCTCCAGCGAGGAAACTCGCGTCAACACCACCTGCAAAAGCGACGACGACATGAACAGCAGCATGTCGGCCACCGTCACCGCGATCGAGTAGATCCCCGCCGCTTCCGCTCCGATGATAAACATGACCAGATAGAAGTCGATGCGCGCGTTGATCTGCGTCAACAGCCGGCTGCCTGCCAACTGTCTGCCGTAGGTAAAGATCTCCTTGCGAATCCCCGCATCCACCTTCGGACGCAAGCTGACCTTGCCCTTCTTCACCGCCACATAAGCGGACAGGAGCGAGGTCAGGACAAAGGAAGCCAGCCAAGCGACGAAGACGAAGCAGATGCGATACCCGAGATCGTCCGACCACAGGACGGCGGTCAGCATCATCGGGATGAACAGGAGCGACTGCACCGTGTTCAAGCGGTTCAGCCATTCCAGCTCGTTCAGCCCCCAGATCAGCCGGGTCACATAGACGTGAAACAGCGCGAACGGGGCGACCAGCCCGGCGATCCACCAGGTCATCGACTGCGAGGGATGCCCCTGCCAAAATGAATCCCAGAACCACGGGGTCGCAATCAAGGCGGCGACAAAGACGACCGTGACAAACCCCAGACAATAGACCAGCGCGGTCGAAAAAACAGCCCGTGGCGAATGCTTGCGCTTGTTGATGCCGTACGATATGTATTCGGAAAAAGCGCCGGCCACCGGGGAATACATCGCCAGGTTGTTCGTCACCAGCGTCAGCAATCCGCGCCCTTCCGGACCGAGAAAAGCTGCGGAGAGCACCGAGGAGATGAACACCAGCCCCGCTCCGAAAAACTTATAGAGCATGGCTCCGAAGACCCTCATATAAGGTGTCATAAAAATCCCTTCTTCTTACAATTCATCTGTATTCCATTTTATCACAGTTTGATCGTTCCTCCTATGCCCCAATCTTTACAATCGCATGTCTGAGCCACCTGTCGCATACGTATCGTAGAAAGACGTGGACGAGGAGTGAAAGCTAGTGGGATTTGTCAGTACGGTCATCCTCGACTTTTTCGTTGCGCTCGGGATCGTGCTCGGCGGTTCCATCTTCGGTGCGATGGGCGCGTTTCTCATGCATCGACCGCCGATGACCGAGATGGTCGACCTGGCGGAAAAGCTGAAGATCTGGGCGCTCGTCGCAGCGCTCGGCGGCACGATGGACGCGCTGAAGGTGCTGGAGACCGGAGTGCTCGGCGGCCAGTTCGGGGCTCCGCTCAAACAGCTCAGCTACATCGTCGCCGCCTTTCTCGGGTGCAATGTCGGCTACTTTCTGATCAAATGGATGGTCGGTGAGATCAAGTGAGCACCCGTCAGTTTCTCGCCACCTTTTGCGTCGGCGCGCTGTTCGGCGCGTCGGTGCTGCTCACCTTGCGCGGGCATGACCTCGATCTGCTCTATTTGCGCCTGACCGAAAAGCGCAACGAGGTCAATCAGCTGCAAGAAGATTATGACAAGCTTAAAGAGAAGCTGACGCACATCGAAAAGGAAAACGTCCGCAAGATTCGCAAGATCAACGTGGTCGTCGACAAAGCGCCCGACGAGTTCATCAAGCTGGCCGTCCAAAAGGAAGTCAAAAGCAGGATGCGCAAGCTGATCGATAAAGACCTGAAACTGTTTGAAGAGAGCCCCGACATCTTTCGAGAGTTTTTAGACCACCGCCAACTGCACATCACCGATCATACGGTCACGCTGAAAGTGGTACAGGTGGTGATCGGCGAGACGACCACCCTATACATCGAAGCGAGCAAAGAGCCCGATCTGCAAAACACCAGCAAAGAGCCGTAAAAAGACCCGCCGATCAATGGCGGGTCAGCTTCGCTTGCTCCTGCATGCGGATCATCTGAATCCGCAGGCGGTGCAGTTCCATCTCGTCCAGCTGGCAGACGAAGGTGGTGACAGCGGTCAGGTGTGCGACCATCTCCTCTTTGCTGGTCAGCTTCGGCGGGCGCTTGTTGGTCAACCCGATGATGCCGAGCTCACCGATCGACTCGATCATGCCCTTGTCGATCGACCAGTCCAAGCGGAACCAAGCGGTCTGCTCTTCGCTTCCGTACGCATAATCGACGCGGCCGAGCAGATAGAAGTTGTCCTCAAAGGCGACGATGCCGGTGACCAGCCCATAGGTCAGCTCCTGCTCCTTGTTGTTCGGATCGAGCGTGACCGAAAGACCGCCCTCCGGCACGATCAGCGGCCAGGTTAGCTGGTTGGGAATATGAAAGATGCCCGCATCTGCCGGAGCGGGATACTTTTTGACCTGTTCGATCGCCTCCACGCCGGAGACGAGTTCCAAGTTCGGTTTTTGCTGCATTTAGTGCTCCTCCTCTGCATCTTGCATCACTGCGGATGTAACTTCAGTTTCAACATGTTGACGCGCGAACCGTCTTTTGCGCTCTTCGCATAAAACTCGACCACGAGCTGCTTGCCCTGATAATCGGGGATGAGCGGAATCTCCGCTTGCACCGGGCTCCATGCGGGCGCACCTTCTGTCGCGCGCAGCACGCTCTCCGGTTCGAGCAGTACGCCCGCGTCATCCTTCACCCGGAAATAGGCGACCCCTTCAAATGCGCGCATGTCAACCTGTAGATACAGCGTTCTGCTCGCATCCGACCAGTCGATGCTCTTGATCTTAAACGCGTCGTTTTCCAGCTTGCGATCGCGAAGATCGATCGATCCGCTGCCCGTGTAGGCCGAAAAGGTGATCGCATCCTGTGCAGGCGTTTGCCCGCTCGGCTCGTTCGGGGACGGTGTAGGGGTAGGCGTTGGGGTAGGCTCTGGAGTCGGTGTTTGCGCTCCGGTTGGAGGAGTCTCCGCCTGCTTGTTCCCCTCGTCTGTCGCGGGCTCTTTCGGCTCTCCCTGCTTGGATGCATAATACCCGCCAGCAGACGCGACCACAGCTACGATCACCATCGCCCCGAGCCAGATCGGCCACGACTTCTTGTTGTCACGCTGTCCCATCTTTCCTCCTCCTTCTCATCTCTTCCTCCGATCATCGCAGAAGTCACAAGGAGCTGTCAAATCTCCTCTCCTCCTCTTTTTATGAACGACTGCGAAAACGGGTGTATCTTCGCTTGCACAGCGATTGCCAACCGATGTTTCGCTCGGTTGGGAACGGCAGGCGTTTTCAAATGCGTCGCCCAGCGCCTACGCGGTGTATAATGAGGAAAGAGAAATTGGGAAGCAAAAAGGAGATTCGGATCGATGGCAAAACTGTACCGCGATATGACGCAAGAAGAGTTGGAACAGGAGATGAAGCGTTTGCAAGACGAAGGGCATCAAGCGCTTGCCGAAGCGCGCTACGAGGAGCTTGACGTCCTTGAGCGCAAATACTATCTCGCGCTTTCCTATACGCTTGATCGCGATCTGCTCACCGTCGGCGAGACCTATACGATCATCGACTCGAACGATCGCTTCGAAGTGACCCGGATGGACGGAGTGATGGCCTGGGGCTATCGCAACGGCGTTCGGCTGGAAGAGGCCTATCCGATGGCCATGCTGCTCGACCCCAAGTCGGAGCGCCCCTCGCAATGAGCCGTCAGCACCGCCATCGGGAAAACAAAGTAAAGAAGATGCACACGATCATCGGCGGCTATGAAAAAGTGTTGGAGGAGCTCGGCAAGATTCCGCAGGTGCGCTCGGTGATCACCGGCGTGATCTCTCCGCACAAGTCGGAGCAGGAAGAGCTGACCTTTCAGTATTTTACAGACGCTGGGCTGAAGTTGCTCGCCAAGACGACAGAGGCGATTCAGGAGATTTTTATCGTGTGCGTCGAAGAGGACAAACAGCAGGTGCTGGCAGAGCTGCGCACCCGCGGGCATCTAAAGGAGAAGGTGAAAAAGATGAAGAAAGGCAAGAGCAAAGGGAGCAACAAACAGCAGCAGTCGCAGCAGCGCGACCCGCTGGCCAACTACCGCGTCGGCAAAAACGATCTGCCAAAAGAGAAGGGCACCACGCTCAAAGATATGCTCAACCCGGAGATGCTTCAGAAGCTGCAGGCGAAATCATCGGAGATGAAAGAGCAGGAGCGCATCCAAGAGGAGACGCGCCGCCAAACGGAGATCGCCCGCCGGGAGAAAGAGCAGAAAGAGTTGGAGAACAACTTCGAATATCTGCTCAACAACACAAAACAGGATTGGAAGAAGTTCAAATAATAAAGAGTTTGATCGGTAGCGGTAGCGATACTACTACCGATTTTTATTTTCCTAAATTTTGAAAATATGGTTGACCAAGAAACTCGCCCAACTTATAATCAAAATCATAAATGGAAAAATAAATAATGCAGGAGGTACTTATTTTGAAAAAGATCTTTCTCTGTAGCGCTTTTGCTTTTGCACTGATCACTGGAGTTCTGGCTTCAGAAAATGCGGAAGCCAAGGCAATCGTCGAACCTGAAAACGCGCCAGTTTATATCACCAGCTATAACGCTGAGAAAGCAGGAATTGGATCCAAACTTGTTACTGCTACTGGCTCATGGATCGGCGGAAATGGCTCATACGGAGTTGTAATTGATTGGGACGATGTTGATAAATTCACTGGTGAGGCTCTATTCAGCAAATGGTCCGGCACTGCTAAAAACCAATCTTTTACTCATCTCTACGGAGGTACCAAGCTTGATGCTAATACGAAGCTCAAAGTGACTAGCGGAACATATTCGGACAGCGATACTGCGTATGTCGATATGAGATACTAAGTCCCCACTTTAACAAACAGCACAATACCCATGTGACCTTCATATCACATGGGTATTTACCTTAAAGAGAAGGAGGTTTATTCCTTGCTGAGATACATCATCAATTCTAACAAAAGATCGTCAACTTTCTTGATCTCATGTTTTCTAATCTTGCTGCTTCTTTCCTCAATTCCAGCAGCTATAAGCAGTCTAACCACAACCCAATATATCGCTGAAGAGTCGATCTACAAGTATGGCCGTGGTAGCTATGATATTTTAGTTCGTAGCGCTGGAGGAAAAACCGATTTTGAAAAGCATGAAAAGTTGGTAGAGGAAAATTATCTGACCGGAGGAAATGGTGGTATATCGCTCGCCCAATACGAGGAAATCAAAAAGATTGCGAACGTCGAAGTTGCTGCCCCTGTCGCTGTTCTAGGCTACTTTACAAACTCTTCAGGCGCTATTTCCCTCGACATCCCTAAAGACCGTGATCACTCAAAAATAACCACTTTAAAGCTCACAATGGCCACAGGTCTTCCCGAGTCCTACTCAAAACCGACTACCACTCATGTTGTCACCTTGCCGATCGAACATGGGATCTTTGCCAACCATTCGCTCAGTCTCAAGGAAAGTCCAACATCTTATAATGTTTCGATGCTACTTCCACTTTTCTACAATTTCATTGTCGGAGTAGACGCTGAACAGGAACGAAAATTGTTGGGGGTCGATACGAAAACACTTCCTCTCCTAAACGAAAGCTTAACTATGACGACTGGCAAAAGTGGAAGTAAAATACCTAGTTTAGACTTATTAGTAAACGAAGATTCTTTATCCGCCTTGCAAGCGAAGATCGAAATTCGTGCTCCAAAGCGAACAACCGAAGAACTTATTGAAAAACTTACATCAACTGGTGGCTCTACTTACGAAGACTTATTGCAAGATGAATTTGCTCAACAGCCGATCAAGGAACAAACGCTCATCTTGGACAACTCCTATAAACCTTTTAGCAAAGTAACACTCGGAATCGACGAATATGGAAAATTGATCCCATCAGACCCGTCAATCTTCGGTCACCTGGTAACTTCCTCCTATTTCTTAACCGGACGTTACTCTTATGAGGTTTCCAAAAACTCCGGTAGTGATTTTACACTGGTTCCCCATTCGGATGAAAAGAAAACTTCTTATCGCGAAGTTAATCAAGTCGGAAGTCTTTTTCAAGAAGAAGGTGGGAAGCTGCTTTTTGAACCAAACGTCGTGGGCACCTACAAAGGATCGGATATCGCCAACCGTAAACTTGACCCCAGTCCCTTAGGACTATATTCCTTCTCTCCTGTCACTTGGGTCAGTGACATGAATGGCAATGCTGCTTCCGGCGAGTTGAAGCCCAACTTCACGCCTGATACGTTTTTGCCAATCCCAGCATCTGCGCTGACCAATCTTGCGGCTGCAGAATTACTGAAAGGAGAATACCCGATCGATGCGATTCGAGTGCGGGTCGCTGGCATCACCGGGTATGACAAAGAGGCGGAAGTCAAAATCTTAGATGTAGCGAAAAAAATTGAAACGTTGACCGGCTTGGAAACTGATATCGTTGCAGGTGCCTCGAAGAAAGATGTCACGGTAGAGGTTCCAGCAGTATCCGACTACCCCGCTGTTGGTGTCGTCCAAGAAGTTTGGACAACTCTTGGCGTTTCGAAGAGCATCACTGAAGCGCTCAGCATGTTGTCGCTCTCGATCACCGGAATTTTACTGATCATCGTCCTCACCTATGCGGTCGTTCACACGCGCACGCTCTTCATTCTCCGCAATCAGGAGATCAAACTGCTGAGGGCGATCGGGTGGAGCACGCAAGAGATCGCCAAAATGATGATCTGGGAATGGGTTGTGAAGCTCGGCTTCGCATTTGCGATGTCTCTTGTCACATTGCTAATTTTGGATCTCACCCTTGAGATCAACATCGACTGGCTCCTGACACTCTCAATCCAAGCGGCGATCATCTTGCTCCTGATCGCAACCGTCTGGAGAGAGACGAGCAAAAAACAGCGCCAAAACATCGCGCTTTCAAAAGAAGACGAGTGGCGAAGAAACAAAGGAAAGTCCACCTCCATCTTCGCAATCGCACAAGGCAACTTTTTTGCTCAAATCGGCTACAACATGTGGAATCTCTTGCTGATCACCGTGTCGGGTGGCTTGGCTCTGTTCACGCTCAATCTGATTTTGGCCGAAAAACAGCAGATCGGCACCACCTACTTAGGCGCCATTGTCAATGCGGCAGGAGGCACCTCACTGTTGATGGTCGTTTTTGCGACACTTTCTGTCCTAGCTTTTGGTATATGGGAAACGAGCAGGGCACTTGTCGCAAAGCGCAGGCGTGAGATTACGATCCTGCAGAAGATCGGTTGGAATTCAAAAAACATCACCTATCTGATCATGTGTGAAATCGTCACACTGTTCAGCGTCGGGGCACTCCTCATGCTCCTTTCCGGTCTTGGTCTCTTCCGCATCTTTTACGAGACTTACCCGCTGACGATCAGCCTACAGATCTTGACCATGCTCGGATTTATCCTGTTGTTGCTCCTCGCATCCACAGCAAAAGTCTACCAACAGATCAACAAACCAGTTCGATAATGGTTCGAAAGGAGAACACGCACATGTCGGAACAAGCTTTCATCTCGGTTGATAACATCTGCAAATCGTATCAGCTCGGAACGCGGGAAGTGAACGTCTTGCAGAACGTATCGTTTCAAATTGCAAAAGGGGATCGCGTAGCGTTGCTCGGGCCGTCAGGGTCGGGAAAAACCACATTGCTCAACATGTTGGGAATGATCGATTTCCCTTCGGAAGGGAGCATCCAGATGGAGAGTCTTTCGCCTTCTGCACGCCCGAAAGAGCTTCAAAGCTTTCGCAGAAACTTTGTCAGCTATGTGTATCAGCAATATCACCTCCTGCCGCAGTTCAGCGCACTCGATAACGTCTGTCTGCCGCTGGTACCGATCAAAGTTTCGTTCAACCTGCGCGAACGAGCGAAGCAATTGCTCGAACGAGTCGGGTTGGGCGAGCGAATTGATCATTTGCCATCCGAGCTGTCGGGCGGCGAGCAACAGCGAGTCGCAATCGCGCGAGCACTCATCACCTCACCAAGACTTCTGCTATGCGATGAACCGACCGGAAATTTAGATACTTCGACAAGAGACTCGATCCTTGATCTGCTCATTCAGATCAACCAGGAGGATCAAACCACTTTGATCATCGCGACTCACGATCCTGAAGTTGCAAAAGTATGCCACCGCTCGATCCACATCCGCGACGGGCAAATCGATGCACACGTTACGAGTTGACTACATCCAAGAGGAGACGCGCCGCCAAACGGAGAACAACTTCGAATATCTGCACAACAACACAAAACAGGATTGGAAGAAGTTCAAATAAAAGAAAGGCCTCTCGACCGTTTCGCTGGTCAAGAGGCCTTTCTCTATTGGTTGCTCCCTGCGCGCTGGGTAGACCGAATGCCCACAGTGACGCGCTTCACCGGCAGCACTGGCCGAAGATGACGATCGTAGAAGCCTTGGCGTGCCAAAAGCGAATGCAGGGGGTCCTCGACGAACATCCGCCAGAGGACGCGGCGACCATTCGGCTCTGGGAAGATCACGTAGCGGCGCAATGGCTCGCCGCTCGGGTCGGCCAGCCACAGCGAGGTGACATCCTCCAGATCGGACACTCGCTTGTACAGCACATCTGCCGCACAGCGGCTGCAAGTGCTCATCTGCCACTCGACCTGCTCAAAGCTGCCCTCCGATGTCGCGATCTCCTCAAATCTCGCACCGTTCGCTTCACAGTGCGGACAGGTCACACGCTCCCCGTAACGCTCTTCGAATACCATCACAACAAACGCCTCCTTCTCGCCTCTTCTCACTCACTCGGCTCAGAAAAAAAGACAAAACCGCCCTGAGCCTCGGATAAATATCCAAAGGTGCCCAGGCGGTCGGCTATGCTTGCTCCTCTCGCACTCCCTCGTGGTTCACTCCACGCTTCCGCCAGTCATGCGAGATGGTTCTTCGTTATGAACATGAACTTCGCTTGCTTTCATTGTACCCCAATTTCCGCTTCCTGACAAGAAGCCGCGATCTTGAGCGGATGCTCGCTTCCGGCACTTCCCCAAGTGCCGGAAGCGAGCACCCACTCTGCTGCACTACGGCAGCCGTCGCTGCAAATGTTCGGTCTCATCGACTACCTTTTCCCCCAATGAACGAAAATACTGCTCATCCCCTACTTCAATTGTACTCGCTTTTACAAATGATTTCAACATAAAAAGACAGAAATTTTATAATTGTCTAACAAAACCTATCTGACAAACATGGTGGAGAGGTAGAACAACAGGCTGTAGAGCAATCCTGTTCCTAACCAGATCCAAACGCTGTCCTTGCCAGACCTTGCGTACGCTCTGTACGGAAACAGAGCACCCCACAGAGCGCTGATGTAGACGCTGCCGATAAACAGCACTTTCGCGCCGTCTCCCGCCCCCGTCTCGGTGGCCAGCCCCATCAGGTAGAGTCCAAGATAGGTGCCAAACAGCCACGTCACCAAGAAGCCGACGATCCAAAAGATCAACATCGCCCCGATGTTGTTCACCGCCGGTTGATGCTTCGCCTTCCGCTTGATCACATACATCAGCCAAAGCACTGCGAGCAACGGCAAGAGCAGTGTGATGATCAGCTTTACCATTCCCCTTCGCCCCCTTCCAGAATCAATTCGCCTTCAAAACGTTCGACATATTGCAAAAAAACTTCACGCTTGATCGGGCCGAGATTGACGCGATACATCGACAGCGAGATCTCAAACCCATCGCGCTTGTTGATGTCAGCAAACTTTGCAGCCATCTCGGTGCCATCTTCCAGCTTGTAGGTCGCATAATAGCGCTCGACATCTGACATGATCTGTATCCCTCGCTTCGCAAATGACAAGGCAACCTGTGCACAGGTTGCCTTGTTAGCGTACTATTTTTTTCGCATCATTTCAAACGTATCGGTGCAACGCACATAGTCGGCGCCGGCGAGACGTCCGATCGGCTGGAGTTTTTTCGTGTCGATCTTGCCATCGAAATGGATCTCATCCTCGACATGAACCTGCACGACCTGGCCGATGACCAGCGATCCGGCTCCTTTGTCATCTCCGATGTGCACGATCTCGGTCAGCTTGCACTCGAAGTTGACGAGCGATTCTTTGACGCGCGGCGCTTTGACGATCGTGCTCGGCGCAGGCGTCAGGCCCGACTCGGAAAACTCGGAAACCCCGTGCGGAAACTCGGTCGCCGTCACATTCATCTGGTTGGCAAACGATTCGGAGACGATGTTGACGACAAACTCTTTCGTCCGCTCGATGTTGAGCAGCGTATCTTTCTTCTCGCCATCTGTGCCGCGGCGCATCACCGAAAAACAGATCGTCATCGGGTTGGCTGCGACCGCTGTGAAAAAGGAGAAGGGTGCGAGGTTGGTGTTGCCCTGCTCATCGACCGTCGAAACGAAGGCGATCGGGCGGGGCAGAATCGCCCCGTTGAGATATTTGTACGCAGCGTCCCAAGAGAGTGTTGACGGGTCCAGTTGCATAAGTTTTCCTCTCTTTCTTTACGCCTTTGGAGGCAGCCAAGAATACATGTAGTTCACATCTTCCACCGCATGCGCCACTTTGGCGATGAAGAGCGGCTTGAACGTATCGACCATCACCGCAAGCTCCTGCGTGTCCTTCGCCCCGATCGACTTTTCGATCGTGCCAGGATGCGGGCCGTGCGGGATGCCCATCGGATGCAGGGTGATCGACCCCTCTTCGATGCCTTTGCGGCTCATGAAATTGCCGTCCACATAGTACAGCACTTCGTCCGATTCGATGTTCGAATGGAAGTACGGAGCCGGGATGGCGAGCGGATGATAGTCATAGAGGCGCGGCACGAACGAGCAGATGACAAAGCCGTCCGCCTGGAACGTCTGATGCACAGGCGGCGGCTGGTGCAGACGGCCTGTGATCGGCTCAAAATCGTCGATGTTGAAAGCATAGGGGAAGAGATAGCCATCCCAGCCCACCACATCGAGCGGATGGAAGTCGAAGATGAAGGAGGTGAGCATGTTGCGCGATTTGACGCGCACTTCAAACTCGCCCTTCTCATCATGGGTGATCAGCTCGGAAGGCGGACGGATGTCGCGCTCGCAAAACGGCGAATGCTCTTCGAGCTGACCGTGTTCGTTCCGATAGCGGCTCGGCGTTTTGATCATCGATGCAGATTCGATGACAAAAAAGCGGCTCGGCGTGTTCATCACCACGCGGTAGGTCGTGCCGATCGGAATCACCAGATAGTCGCCCTTGTGATAGGGCAGGTTGCCGAAGATCGTCTCCAGCACCCCTTCGCCCTCGTGGACGAACAGCACCTCGTCACAGTCGGCGTTGCGATAGTAATAGTTCATCTCCTCGGTCGGCTTGGAGATGGCAAGCGTCACATCGCTGTTGAAGAGCAACACCTGACGGGAATCGATCGGGTCGCCCGCAAGCTCCGCCCGCTTGCTAAAAAAGTGACGGTGTTGCAGCGGACCGCTCTCCTCCGCCTCCAGCACGATGTCACGAATCTTCTCCACCCGCGTCACCTGCGTCGGGGGGTTGATATGATAGGTCAGCGAATAGATGTCAGAAAACCCTTTGGTCGACATCAACTGTTCGCGATACAACGAGCCGTCCGCCTGCCGAAACTGCGTGTGGCGCTTCGGCGGAATCTCGCCCAGTTTATGATAGAATGGCACAACCGTTTCCTCCTCTCTACTTCACGAAGTTGCGCAAAATGCCAAGCTGTTCAACCTCAAGCTCCACCACATCGCCTGGTAGCAACCAGCGATGCACCTCCGTGCCCAGCTCCAAGATACAGCCGGTGCCGACCGTACCCGAGCCGATCACATCCCCCGGGTGGAGCGTCACGCCCTCTGAAGCGCGGGCGATCAACTCGCCAAACGAAAAGTAGATCTTGTGAAAATTGCCGCGGGAAAGCTCCTGGCCGTTTACAGACGCTGTCATCTCCAGCTGCCAGCGCTCCCCTTCCCGCACCGCTTCCAACTCGTCGAGCGTCACCAGGTAAGGCCCCATCGATGTGGCAAAATCTTTGCCCTTCGCCGGACCTAGACCCACTTTTACCTCTTCGCGCTGCACATCGCGAGCCGACCAGTCGTTGAGCACCGCAAACCCGGCGATATACTCGTGCGCTTCCGCAGGCTCGATGTCCCGACCGGTCTTGCCGATCACACAGGCGATCTCCAGCTCATAGTCGAGCCACTCCGTGTAGGAAGGGCGCTCAACCTCAGCTTCTGGACCGAGGAACGCATTGTGGTTGGAAAAATAGAACACAGGGAACTGGTACCATTCGGACACGATGTCCAGACCTCGGCGGGCGCGCGCCGTCTTCACATGCTCTTCAAACGCATAGAAGTCGCGAAAGGAGCGGGGGCGCGGCACTGGCGAGAGCAGGCGCGTGTCGGCGAGCGGAATGGCGAAAGAGAGCTCGGCGATCTGCGCGCTCGCAGTCGTTGCTGCAAGCTCCTGCGCGGATCGCAGACCCTCCCCTTCACGCTCCAACAGCTCGATCATCGTGACAGGAAAAGGACGTTGAGCCAGACAACGTCCTCCCTCCTGCGCCCAAGCCTGAGCGAGCGCCAGGTCGAGCACATGATCCTGTTGTAGATAGCCTACCCGCTCACCGAGATCAGGATGCTGATAGGAAACGAGCTTCATTACAGCGTGCCACGCAGTTCCTGCTCGCGCTCAATCGCTTCGAACAGCGCGCGGAAGTTGCCTTTGCCGAAGCTCTTCGCACCTTTGCGCTGGATGATCTCAAAGAAGAAGGTCGGGCGATCCATGATCGGCTTGGTGAAGATCTGCAGCAGATAGCCATCTTCATCGCGGTCGACCAGCAGGTTCAGCTTTTTGATCTCTTCGATCTCCTCGTCGATCTCACCGACGCGCTGTTTCAGATCTTCATAGTAAGTATCCGGCACGTTCAAGAACTCAACGCCGTTGTCGCGCAGTTTCGAGACAGTGTCGATAATATCGTGCGTCAGCAGCGCCATGTGCTGTGCGCCCGGGCTGTTGTAGAAGTCGAGGTACTCTTCGATCTGCGATTTCTTCAGACCGTGTGCCGGCTCGTTGATCGGGAACTTGATGCGCCCCGTGCCGTTTTGCATCACTTTGGACATCAGCGCCGTGTATTCGGTGGAGATGTCGTTATCATCAAAGGAGAGCAGTTGCGAGAAGCCCAACACGCTCGCGTAGAAGTTGACCCAGTCGTTCATCTTGCCCAGCTCCACGTTGCCGACGATGTGATCGCAAGCGACGAGGCCCGAGTTGTTGACCGGCATCGTGCCGGTGAACTCTTTGAAGCCCGGCAGGAAGACGCCCTTGTAGTTGTCGCGCTCGACAAACGTGTGCACCGTTTCGCCGTACGTATAGATGGCAGCCAGCTTGACGGTGCCATGTTGATCGGAGAACTCGGTCGGCTCCATCGCCGATACCGCCCCGCGCTTGATCGCCTCTTGGTAAGCCGCTTCCGCATCGTCCACGCGCATCGCGATGTCCTTCACACCGTCGCCATGCTTCTTGTGATGCGCTGCGATCTCATTGTCTTCCACCAGGCTGCCGGTGAGCAGGATGTGGATGTCGCCCGATTGCATCAAGTAGGAAACGCGATCGCGACAACCGGTCTCCAACCCTTTGAATGCGACCGGCTGGAAGCCGAATGCGCCTGCGAGATAGTACGCCGACTGCTTGGCGTTGCCCACATAAAACTCTACAAAATCGACGTGACGAATCGGTAAAAAGTCCATTTGTTCTGTCATCTCTACTTTCCCCCTACGAAAAGGTCTCTGGTTACCAGACTTCCCACACCAGCAAGTTCCCATGATCGGGAAACCGTTTACAAAACTTTCTCACTTTCAGATTACCAATCTCTGTGCTTGTCCCGCAAGAGGTTGCATTACCGCCCGTGTGCTGTTATGCGGTGAAGCGACAGAAATTCCGTACACCAAATAATGTCACGTTTTCTGCTCAGGGGAGAAGACATACTAAGCACAGACCCCATATGAAAGGAGTGCATGTGGATGCCAGAGGTACGCTGTTCGGTCAGCAACTGCGAATACTGGGCAAACGGCGGCGGGTGCAATGCGAACTCGATCTTGGTCGAGATCGATGCACACGCCGGCAAAAACTTTGATTCAGAAGTCGGAGAAATTGGCGAAGGCGTGCACAAGGACTACGCGCCAAACTGCTCGGCTACCATGTGTCACACTTTCAAAAAGAAGCAACAATCGTAACAGATCATCAGCAAAAGGGGCAGCTCATCGGGCTGCTCTTTTTGCTGATGATCTGCCTGCTCGACAGCCTGTCTCAATCTCGCGCTTTGCAAGGGGTGTCGACTGTGGTACAAAGGGAATACTATCGGCAAATCGAACGGAGGGCTTCTAATGTCAGAACGCACATGGACAACGCATACGGTGACCGCAGCAGAGGCGGGGCAAACGGTGGAGGAGATCCTGATCGGCACGCTTTCGATCTCGCGGAGAATGATTCAAAAGCTGACCCGCTCAAAAGGGGTTCAGCTCAACCGCAAGCCAGCCTACTTAGCGCGGCAAGTCAAAGAGGGCGATGTGGTGCGCGCCGCCCTATCCTTTCAAGAGGAAGCGACGCTTTCGGCGGTGGAGATGCCGCTCGATGTTCTCTATGAGGATCAGCAGGTGATCGTGGTCAACAAGCCGCCTTTTCTCTTGGTTCATCCGACCAACCCCAGCCAGACCGAAACGCTTTCGCACGGGCTGACCCACCACTTTTCCCAGCAGGGCTTGCAGGCGAAGGTGCGGCCCGTTCATCGCATCGACCGCGACACATCGGGGGCGCTGGTCGTCGCCAAGACGGCGTTCGCCCATCAGCATCTCGATCGGCAGCTGCGCGAGCGGGAGCTGAAGCGCGAATACTTGGCGTTTGTCGCCGGCACGATCGCCGAGGAGCGCGGGCAGATCGACGCCCCGATCGGCAAGCACAAGCAAAATCCGCAGCTGCGCGCAGTCAGACCGAACGCGGGCGAGTTTGCCCTGACCCGCTATGAGGTGATCGAGCGCTATCAGGATGCCACGCTGGTTCATCTGGAGCTGGAGACGGGGCGCACCCATCAGATCAGAGTGCACATGACCCACCTCGGCCATCCGCTGCTCGGCGACAGGCAATACGGTCGAATCGGCCTGCATCTGTTGAAGCGACAAGCGCTACACGCATCGCGCGTGACCTTCCTCCACCCGACTTCCGGCGAGCAGCTGGTGGTGGAGGCGCCGCTTCCTGATGATCTGGCCGCGCTGAAGCAGGCCCTGCTTCGCGAAAGCGCGGACGTTTGAGCATGAAAAGAGCGCAGCGGAGGAGATGGGCCCGCGCGCTCACCTTTCTGTCGTTTCTGCTGCTGATCATCTCGACGCCATTCTTCCTTAAAATAAGATCGGCTGCAGGCGTTGTGCCGATCTGGCTGATGGGGTTGGTCGGCTACTCGTGGATCTTTTTTGCCTTCCTGTTCATCAACAGCATCGCCCGCAAGTTTTCCAGAAGGAGACCGATCGAATAAATTGCCAAAAGCCGCCTGATGACCGGGCGGCTTTTTATGAGTCGGCATTAATGCTGATGGTTCGTGTGCTCCGTTTGGTTGGTCTGGCTAGCTCCATGATCAGTATGCTCGCCGCCACAGCCGGTAAACGTAACCGCCACGGTGAGCAACAGTCCGGAAAGTACGAGTCGTTTCATTTCCATCGCCTCCTCCACCCTCCATTGTACCACAAGGGTCGGCAGCCGATGCGATCTGCTGGCGGTCGGCTTACGAGTACAGCTCCGACCCTCGCTCGCGAAATTCATCCGCCTTCTCTTTCAACCCTGCATCGCGAATGTCGTGCGAGATGCGCATCGAGCAAAACTTCGGCCCGCACATCGAGCAGAAATGAGCTGTCTTCGCCGGCTCCGCAGGCAGCGTCTCATCATGGAACTCGCGAGCGCGCTCCGGATCGAGCGAGAGGTTGAACTGGTCGTGCCAGCGGAATTCGAAGCGAGCTTTTGACAGTGCGTCATCGCGCAGCTGTGCACGAGGATGCCCTTTGGCGAGATCGGCAGCATGTGCGGCGATCTTGTAGGCGATCACGCCATCTTTCACATCCTGCTTGTTCGGCAGTCCGAGATGCTCTTTCGGCGTGACATAGCAGAGCATCGCCGTCCCCCACCAGCCGATCATCGCAGCTCCGATCGCCGACGTGATGTGGTCATACCCGGGCGCGATGTCTGTCGTCAGCGGCCCCAGCGTATAAAAGGGCGCTTCCTGGCAGATCTCCATCTGCAGGTCTACGTTCTCTTTGATCTTGTTCATCGGCACATGGCCCGGCCCTTCGATCATCACCTGCACATCGTATTCCCAGGCGATCTTGGTCAGCTCGCCCAGCGTTTTCAGCTCGGCGAACTGCGCCTCATCGTTCGCATCGGCGATCGAGCCGGGGCGCAGACCGTCGCCGAGCGAGATGGCGACATCATAGGCGGCGAGGATTTCGCAGATTTCTCGAAAGTGCGTGTAGAGGAAGTTCTCTTGATGGTGGGCGAGACACCAGGCTGCCAGGATCGAGCCGCCGCGGGAGACGATGCCTGTCATGCGGTCGATCGTCAGCGGGATGTAGGACAGCAGGACGCCCGCATGGATGGTAAAATAGTCCACCCCTTGCTCCGCCTGCTCGATCAGCGTGTCGCGGTAGACTTCCCAGGTCAGGTCTTCAGCGATCCCGTTCACCTTCTCCAGCGCCTGATAGATCGGCACCGTGCCCACCGGAACCGGCGCGTTGCGGATGATCCACTCGCGGGTGGTGTGGATGTTCTTGCCAGTCGAGAGATCCATGATCGTATCCGCCCCCCAGCGGATCGCCCACGTCATCTTTTCCACCTCCTCATCGATCGAAGAGGTCACCGCCGAGTTGCCGATGTTGGCGTTGATCTTCACGTGAAAATTGCGCCCGATGATCATCGGCTCGCTCTCCGGATGGTTGATGTTCACCGGGATGATCGCGCGCCCCGCCGCCACCTCCTGCCGGACAAACTCAGGGTCGAGCCCTTCGCGAATCGCGATGTACTCCATCTCCGGCGTGACGATTCCCCGCTTGGCGTAATGCATCTGCGTGACCCGCTGCCCCGCCTTCGCTCGCAAAGGGCGGCGACGCAGGCCCGGAAACACCTGTCGACGGTGCCCGCGCTCCTCGCTCCCCTCGCGGATGCCATCATCCACAGGTCGCACCGCTCGGCCCGCATACTCCTCAACATCTCCTCGCTCGGTGATCCAGACGCTGCGGAGCGGTTCCAGCCCACTGCGCAAGTCGATCACCGCCTCCGGGTCTGTATACGGCCCGCTGGTGTCATAGACGCGAACCGGCTGGTTTTCCTGCACGCCTCCGCTTCCCATCGTGTTCGTCAGCTGAATCTCTCGCATCGGAACGCGAAGATCCTCCCGCGATCCTTGCACATACACCTTTTGACTCGACATACGGCTCACTCCCCCTCTTGTTGCAA
>NZ_JBHUIO010000011.1:269185-309923 GCF_042682745.1 Tumebacillus lipolyticus
CGAAACGAACGCATGACCGATGTGCGCACTGCGGCACATCAGCATACAGATCATAGTTTCTCTACATTCCCTACGCTGGCATTATCCAGATCAGGTTTACGGTCGATGGTAGACTTCCCATCCTCTCAGCCTGGTTCAACCAAGCTCCCGTTCTTATGAAGTTGCTATTTCCACCTTATACCTATTGTGGCTGAAAAGCAAGTCATTTCGCTCGATCGTCAAGCGGCTGGTCGAGCAGGTTTAAAAAATTGACTGCTGCGAGAGGCAGCTCTTTGTTGCGCGGCGTGACCACATACGTATAGGCGGTCGGCAAGCGCAGATCGGGCGTGGGCAGTTCGACCAGATCGCCTTGCGCGAGGTCTTCTTGCACAGCCGACTTGGGCAAAAATGATACGCCCATCCCTTCGATGATCAGCTTGCGGGTCACCGCCACCTGTGAAACTTGCATCGGGCGAATCGGCGCGCGGTTTTCGTGCAGCTGAAACAGCAGTTCATCCCAATAGTCCGGGTGGTTTTTCGTCAGCAAGGGATGATCGAGCAGCAGCTCGCGATAGTCCACCTTCTGCGGGTCGACCGAGCCTGGGGCGATCATCACCACCGGATCTTCGCGCAGGATGCGCGACTCCGTATCGGGATGCGTCGACTCGACCCGCGAGAGCCCGATGTGCGATCGCCCAGCTGCGATGCCTGGCCCGACCGAAGGAGAGAGGGTGGTGTAGATCCGCACTTCCACATTCGGATGCATCAGCGTGTATCGCTTCCACAGCGGTGGCAATACATATTCGGCACAGATCGGTGCCAAGAGCAGATCCAGCCGGTCGTCATAGCCAGCTTTCCAGCGCGCCAGATCGGAAAGCGCTTCATCATGCGCTTCCAGAATGCGATCCGCATGCAGGCGGAATCGCTCCCCCGCTGCGGTCAGGCGCACTTTCCGCCCGCTTCGCTCAAACAGCGGGTAGCCGACCAGACCTTCCAACTGGCGGATGTGCACCGAAACGGTCGGCTGTGCGAGGTACAACCGCTCGGCCGTCCGATGAAAATTGAGCTCTTTTGCCATCACGATAAAGGTGCGAAGAAGTTTGACGTCCATCCTGTCAACCTTTCCATTGATTATATTTCGTAATCGTATAGGACAATTATATCTATTTTCCTTTTTATAAATGTGTCTATACAATGAAACTATAGAGAAAGGGGTTGTACAGAAGATGGAAAACATCGTATCGCTCGGACTCGAAAATGTTGTCGTAGCTCAAACAGACTTGAGCCTGGTCGATGGACAAAACGGCCTGCTCGTCTATCGCAATCATTGGGCCCGTGACCTCGCTCTCCACCACACGTTTGAAGAAGTCGCCCACCTTCTCTGGTACGGTCATCTGCCCGACCAAGCGGAACTGGCTGCACTGCAGGAGAAGCTGTCGGCACAGCGGGAACTGCCCGCCTACGTAAAAACTGCCATCGATGCGATTCCGCACGATGTGGATATGATGAGCGCGCTGCGCACCGGCCTGTCGCTGCTCGGCGGACCGGAGTTTGCCGCTTGGCCGCCCACGCTGGGGCAGGTGATCTCCCTGACCGCGAAAGTGCCGACGCTGGTCGCCTACCGCTATGCGCGCATCGCCGGACATGCTCCGATCGCGCCGCGCACAGACCTCGGCCACACGGCAAACTACCTCTACATGCTCAAAGGGGAAGAACCGCTCGCTGCGCATGTGCGAGCGCTCGACGCCTATCTGATCCTGACGCAAGAGCACGGGTTGAACGCCTCGACGTTCGCAGGTCGCGTGGTCGCCTCCACCCGATCCGACCTGATCTCCTCGATCACCGCAGCGCTCGGTGCGCTCAAAGGACCGCTGCACGGCGGAGCGCCGTCCGAAGTGACCGAGATGATCGAAGCGATCGGCAGCAAGGAGAATGCAGAACCGTGGATGCGCAGCCGCTTGGAAGCGGGCGATCGCCTGATGGGCTTCGGCCACCGCGTGTATCGCACCTATGACCCGCGTGCGAAAGCGCTTTCGATCATCGCCAACGAGCTGGCGGGCGACGATCCGTGGTTCGAGTTGGCCACGCATGTGGAAGCGGTCGGCCTGCGTCTGCTCCAAGAGTTCAAGCCGAACCGTCCGCTGAACACCAACGTCGAATTCTATGCGGCTGCGGTGATGCGCGCCATCGGATTGCCAGACTCCCTGTTCACCCCGTCCTTCGCCGTCTCCCGCACGGTGGGCTGGTGTGCGCACATCCTCGAAGCGGCGGCAGGTCGCATCATCCGTCCGCAGTCGACCTATACCGGTCAGATGCCCGAATAGATCTCGTTACAGCGAACAGCCCCGACACACCACTTTTCTCGTGATGTGTCGGGGCTGTTTTTGTTGAACGATGACAGTTTGACTCGCGCTCCGCTACTTCCCGAACACCACATCCTGTTCCAGATCGACGATCTTGAACGTTTTGCCGATGCCGCCAGACGTGATGCGGACCGATGCGGTGGCGAGGCGAGCGCGCTTTTGAAACAGCGATTGCTGATGATGGAACGACTGGACTTTGCGCCGCGGGATCACTACCGTGGTGCGGGCGATCGTCCGCGAGCGAATCGTGTAAAAACCTTCCCGCATCGCCCATCCGGCCTCTCGATGCTGCAAAAATCCAAGCCCGACCAACAGCGGGATCAGCACCAGCCCGAACAGACCATAGGGGAAGAAAAACCAGGTGAGCACACCGATCGGAACGATCGAGAAGAGCGACGCCCGAAAGGCATATCTTCTTTTCGCACGCTTGGGCAGCGCGGCCAAGTCGGTGCTCATGCGAAACTCGGGCAAAACGTCTTCCAAAAACGCCGGCAGTTCGCTGCGCTTGACCATCGGGAAGATCACGGTGCTCTGGCCTTGGTTTTTCCCATAGCCACCGCTCTCGACATGCACCGTCACAAAACCGAACGGCTGACGCAAGATCCCTTCGACGATGCGAATGCCCTGCAATCGGTTGAGCGGCAACGTCAATTCCCGCTTCTCCAACAGGCCGCGCGAAATCTTGAGCTCATCTCCCTGTCGCGTCAAGGTGAACCGCGCATAGGCGAGGATGGTGGCGACCAGCGAGCCGACGACCGAAAGCGCGGCGATCACAACACCCAGCGCCACATACTTGTAGGCGGCCAGATCGAAAGAAGCGAAGTCAAACCAGTTCACAAAATAGTCGATAAAGTTGACGAGCGGCTCGGTGATCGTCGAGAGCACGGGGGCAAACAGACCGAGCGAGCTAGAGGTGAGCGCCATCAAGATCAGCCGCTTCGGGGTGAGCGTGTAACGCTTTTTCGGCGTCTCCGCCACCGCCTCCGCCTGCTCTTCCAGCGCCGCTTCACCCTGTTGCTTCTCCGCCTTGCCAGCCAGCTTCGCTTCGTTCAGCATCCGCTTCAGCTCTTCTGCCTCCTGCTTCTTGATCCCCGCCAGCGAGATCTCCGGCAGCTTTCCATCGGACGCCGTTTCGACCTGCAACTTGACCAGGCCGACCAGCTGAAAGATGATGCCCGCCGAAATGTCGATCGACTGGATGCGTTCGAGCGGAATATAGCGGCGCTGTTTGTTCAACAGGCCCTTCTGCACGCGCAGCTCTCCACCTTCGATCGAGTACGTAAAGTTGTACCACGCGAGCGCACCGAAAAAGCCTGTCAACAGCAAGACGCCAAACGCGCCGAGAATGGTGAGAAACGGATGCTCCCGAATTAAGGAAAACGAACCGACGACGATCGGAATCAGCGCATTTTTCATAAATTGCAACGCGAACGGGATGATCGCCAGCGGATGAACGCGGCGCGGCTTAGACATCATGGTCGTCCACCACCTTGGCGAACTCGGCGATCTTGTTGCGCAAGTTGTCGGCGACGTCCACCTGCAGCGCAGGGATTTTATGTTTGCCGCCCGCCGTGAAGATCGAAACGACAGCCAGATCGTAGGGGCGCAGCAGCACGCCCTGTGCTGTCTCCACATGCTGAACGCGGGTCATCGGAATCGAACTTCTGCGAACGACGAACACCCCGTGCTGCAGGTAGATCTCCTCCGCCGTGATCTCATAGCGCCACGTGCGATACCGAATGATCGGCACGAAGATCACTTCGAACAGCGTGATGATCAGTGCGAGCGTCAGCAGGAGCAGCAGCCCCCAATCGGGAAGCACGTCAACTCGCTTGCTGAGAAAATAGTATCCGACCGGAAAAAGCCAATAGAATAAGGACGTGAACAAAGCGGTGATCCGCCACACTTTTACCGCGCGATGATCAACCTCATGGATCGGTGGATTTCGCATGCTGTATGTACCTCCTCTAAGATTGTCTACCTTTTATACGGTTTGGTCGACTATAAGTTTCGGTAGCGATCAGATTCTCCCCTGCTTTTAGAAGCGAACAAAAGAGGAGAGCTGACATCCTCTTGATGTCGGCTCTCCTCGCTCCTGCCATTCGCTACAGTTTAAACTTGCCGATCAGCTCGCGCAGCTCCTGCGCGAGTTTGGTCAAGGACTCGGCAGACATCGAGATCTCTTCGACAGATGCCAACTGCTCCTCCGACGCGGCCGCGACGTTCTGCGCGTTGCCCGACGACGATTGG
The DNA here is from genome assembly GCF_042682745.1 of Tumebacillus lipolyticus. Taxonomy (NCBI): domain Bacteria; kingdom Bacillati; phylum Bacillota; class Bacilli; order Caryophanales; family Alicyclobacillaceae; genus Tumebacillus; species Tumebacillus lipolyticus. The sequence continues at coordinate 273,778 of NZ_JBHUIO010000011.1, forward strand.
GCGATTCGGCTCATATCATCAACCGTATGCGACACCTGCTCGGTGCTCGCCGACATCTCCTCCGATGCGGCGGTGACCTCCTGAATCTGGTCGGCCACCTGCTTCGCGCTGAGCAGGATGCGCTCGAACGCCTCGCCCGCCACGTTGACCACCTCGGTGCCCACCTGCACCTCGCGGGTCACCTCGTTCATCGATCCGGCCGCTTTGGCCGTCTCCGTTTGAATCGTCTGGATCAGGTCGGAGATCCTCCCAGCCGAAACGCCCGACTGCTCGGCCAGCTTGCGCACCTCATCGGCGACCACCGCAAACCCTTTGCCCTGTTCACCTGCGCGCGCCGCCTCGATCGCCGCGTTCAGCGCCAGCAGGTTGGTCTGCTGAGCGATCCCGGTGATCACCTCAACGATCTCCCCGATCTCCTGAGAGCGCTTTTCCAACAGCTGAATGCCGCTCGCCGTCTCGTGGACAGACGTGTGGATCATCCCCATCTGACGCTTCGCCGTCAGGATCGATTCGTTGCCTTGCTCCGCCTCTTTGGCAGACTGCCAGGACGCCTCGCTGACCACCGTCGAAGTCTCGGCGATGCGCATGATGCCTTCCGACAGCGCTTCCATCGCGTCGGCGCTGTCCACCGCGCTCTGCAGCTGCTGCTCCGCTCCGATCGAAACATCTTGGATCGTCTTGGTGATCTGCTCCGTCGCGACAGCCGCTTGGTCGGTGCTGGCAGCCAACTGCTCCGAGGCGGCCGCCACATGCTCAGCCGTCACGTTCACCTGATTGATCAGCTCATGCAGGTTGTCGACCATCTTGTTGACCGAGCGGTTCAACTGTCCGATCTCATCGGCGCGGGTCAGCTCGATCTTCTCGACGCGCAGATCGCCTGACGCCACCTTGTTCGCCGTCTGCGTCAAGCGAACGAGCGGCCTTGCGTTCGCTTCGGCCACCAGCCAGGAGGCGATGATCGCGACGAGCAGTCCCACCACGCCAAAGATCGCCACCTCGAAGCGGAAGTCGTTCACGATCTGCTCAAACATCGAATCGGGCACCCCGACATACCAGATGCCGATCACTTTGCCATCTGCGCTCTTGATCGGCTGATAGGCGGTCTGGTTTCTCACACCGACCACTTCCGCCTCCCCGATGTACATCGTCCCCTGCTTCAACACAGCATCCGCAACGACATCCGATACTTTTGTGCCGATCGCGCGCGTTCCGTCCTCTTTCAGCACGTTGGTGGTCACCCGAGTATCGCCGAGGAACAGGGTGACCGTATCACCGCCGGTCAGCTTGCCGATCTCGTCGACGATCTGTTCATTCCCATTGATCAGCTGTTCGCCTTTGTACAGCTGATCTCCGCGCACCGACCAATCGCCCGGATATTTGTGTTCGATGATCTGCTGTCCGAGCAGCAGATCAGACTTCAGCTTGCCCTGTGCCGACTCGCGGATTTTGCCCTCCATCGTCTGAGCAGAAAAAATCCCCATCGCCGCAGTTCCTACCACAATAACCAGAGAAAATAGCAAGACGACCTTCGTTTTAATTTTCATCCAATTACCTCTTTTATGGAAAATATCATATCTCTAGTATCGCACGATCTGAAGTTTCTGTCACCGTTACCAGAAAAGTGTTAAAAAACTTTCGCAATCTGTGAAATTGACTTACAGATCAGTATTTTATGCGAAAAAGGCCGCATTCCCGGAGGAATGCGACCCTTCTGTTCCGTACCGCCTACAGCTTAAACTTGCCGACCAGCTCGCGCAGCTCCTGCGCGAGTTTGGTCAAGGACTCAGCAGACATCGAGATCTCTTCGACAGATGCCAACTGCTCCTCCGACGCGGCCGCGACGTTCTGCGCGTTGCCCGACGACGATTGGGCGATTCGGCTCATATCCTCGACCGAGTGCGATACCTGTTCGGTGCTCGCCGACATCTCCTCCGACGCGGCGGTGACCTCCTGAATCTGGTCGGCCACCTGCTTCGCGCTGAGCAGGATGCGCTCGAACGCCTCGCCCGCCACGTTGACCACCTCGGTGCCCACCTGCACCTCGCGGGTCACCTCGTTCATCGATCCGGCCGCTTTCGTCGTCTCCTTTTGAATCGTCTGGATCAGGTCGGAGATCCGCCCTGCCGAAACGCCCGACTGCTCGGCCAGCTTGCGCACCTCATCGGCTACCACCGCAAACCCTTTGCCCTGTTCACCTGCGCGCGCCGCCTCGATCGCCGCGTTCAGCGCCAGCAGGTTGGTCTGCTGGGCGATCCCGGTGATCACCTCGACAATCTCCCCGATCTCCTGGGAGCGCTTTTCCAACAGCTGAATGCCGCTCGCCGTCTCGTGGACAGACGTGTGGATCATCCCCATCTGACGCTTCGCCGTCAGGATCGATTCGTTGCCCTGCTCCGCCTCTTTGGCAGACTGCCAGGACGCCTCGCTGACCACCGTCGAAGTCTCGGCGATGCGCATGATGCCGACCGACAGCGCTTCCATCGCGTCGGCGCTGTCCACCGCGCTCTGCACTTGGCGCTCCGCTCCGATCGCCACATCTTGGATCGTCTTGGTGATCTGCTCTGTCGCGACAGCCGCTTGGTCGGTGCTGGCAGCCAGCTGCTCCGAGGTGGCCGCCACATGCTCAGCCGTCACGTTCACCTGATTGATCAGCTCATGCAGGTTGTCGACCATCTTGTTGACCGAACCGATCAGCTGTCCGATCTCATCCTCGCGCGCAACCGCAAACTTCTCGATGCGCAAGTCGCCGGCCGCCACCTTGTTGGCCACCTTGTTCAGCTTGACCAGCGGACGCGAGAACCTTTCTGCCATAAACCAGGCGGCGATGATCCCGACCAGCAGTCCGATCGCCCCGAAGACGATCAAACCGAAGCGGAAATCGTTCACCAGCTGTGCAAACATCGACTCGGGAACCCCGACCGACCAGATGCCGACCACCTTGCCCGAAGCATCGCGGATCGGCTCATAGGCGGTCCGATTGACAATGCCGATCACTTCTGCCTCTCCGTAATAGACTTCGCCGCGCTTCAACACCGACTCGGCGACAACGTCAGCAACTTTTGTGCCGGTCGCGCGCGAGCCATCCTCATTTTTGATCGTCGTCGCCGTGCGCGCATCTCCGAGGAACATCGTGACCGTATCGCCGCCCATCAACTTCTGAAACTCGTCGACCAGTCGATCGTTCCCACTCATCAACTGCTCGCCCTTGTACAGCTTATCCCCGCGCACATTCCATGCCCCTGGGTATTTGTTCTCAATAATCTGATAAGAGAGCTTGACATCAGACTGCAACTTTTCCTGGGAAGAGTCCAAGATGCTCGTCTTCATCGTCTGGGCGGAGAAGATCCCCATCGCCGACGTTCCAACCAAGATAACAAGAGTAATCATCAACAATAGCTTCGTTTTAAGTTTCATTTGATTACCTCTCACTTTGAAAATATTTAGCACTTAATTTTGGAGAATGTTTCCTTCCAGTATGCCACTCCCGACAGTTTCTGTCATCCATTCCTGATAAATGTTACTAATTCTGTCGCAAACTATAAAAAATGACCCCCAAAAAAGTTTTGGAGGTCTCGTAACTTAGATAACTATGATTTTGACTTTTCCTTAAATCGAGGCAAAATTCGGTTGATCGACACTTTGCGGATGCGCTCCCACGTCGCCTCATCCTCCGCATCGAACTGTTCAAGAAAATCGATCACCTCTTTGGTGATCTGCGTGGGCGTCGAAGCGCCTGAGGTGACAGCAACCTTGTTCACGCCCTGCAACCACTCCAGCCGAATCTCGGAGACGTCAGCCACGCGATACGCTTTGGTCCCAGCGATCTCCACCGACACTTGAGCGAGGCGGTTGGAGTTGTTCGACGCCGGATCGCCGACGACGATCGTCAAGTCTGCCGCTCCCGCCTGCTCTGCGACCGCCTCTTGGCGGATCTGTGTGGCGAGGCAGATCTCGTTGTGGATCTCAACATGCGGAAACTTGCGCAGCACGACGTTCATCAGGTGCTTCGTGTCCCACTGGCTCATCGTCGTCTGGTTGGTCACGAGCACCTTGTTCGTCTTGAACGCCAAACTTTCGACATCCGCCTCTTTTTCGACGAGGTGCACCGCATCGGGCGCCACGCCGAGCGCGCCTTCCGGTTCGGGATGCCCCTTCTTGCCGATGTAGATCACCTCATAGCCTTCGCGCGTCTTCTCGCGGATCAGGTCGTGCGTTTTCGTCACATCAGGACAGGTCGCATCGACGGTGGTCAGCCCCTTTTCCTGTGCGCGCTTGCGCACCTCTGGGGAGACGCCATGAGCGGTGAAGATGACGGTGCCGCTGTCGATCTTCTCCAGCTGATCCAAGCGGTTGTCACCGTCGATCGTGATGATGCCCTGCTCGGTAAACGCATCGACCACATGCTGGTTGTGAACGATCTTGCCGAGTATATAGATCGGACGTGGCAGATCGAGGTCTTTGGCCGCCTGCTGTGCCAACACCATCGCATCGACCACTCCATAACAATAGCCGCGGGGCGAAATTTTCATAACTTCCATCTGCGATTCCTCCTAAGCTTGCGAGGTTGTAAAGCAATCTCAGTATAGCATATTGACAAGGGAGCGTCGTGGCAGGATAATGAAAAAATTAGTAACTTGGTGAATAGTGACCGCGGGCGTCTTGTCGCTCGCGGTCTTTTCGATCTTAGAACTGCTGCAAACCGTTCGGTTTCGAGGAGAGGAGGAAGTCGATGTCACGAGATCTCAAGCGGTTTCGGGAGCTGCTCACCAACCGCAATTTTACGATCTATCTCTCAAGCTTCTACACGAGCTCGTTTGCCAATTTTGTGCAGATGTTTGCCATCTGGTCGCAAGTGCTGGTGCTGTCCGATCACGACCCGGTCGCGCTGGGCATCTCGACGATGCTTGAGATCTTGCCCGGCATCCTGATCTCACCTTGGGCAGGGCTTTTGGCAGACCGCATCTCGAAAAAGACGCTGCTGGTGCTCAGCAACCTGTTTCGCGCCGTCACGCTGCTGCTGATGTTTTTCTCCACCGAGCTGTGGCAGCTCTATCTGCTCGCCGCGCTGCACTCCACGTTTGTCGCCTTTGGCGAACCGCCACACCGCGCGCTCCTTCCGCTGTTGGTACAGCCGGGACAGTATGTGTCGATGAACTCGCTGCTTGCGACGCTGAACAACTTTTGGCAGATCTTCCGCCCGGCGCTCGGCGGTTACGTGGTGTTCTCCTTCGGCCATCAGGTCGCGTTCCTGATCGGCACCGCGCTCTACATGCTCACCCCGCTGTTGCTCCTGCTGGTGAAGGTGGTCGATCAAGCGGCCCTGCGCACCAAAGAGGAGCGCGAGCGATCGTCGATCTGGCAGGAGGTGCGCGAAGGGTTCGCCTACATCCGCACCGAGCCGATCCTGATCTACCTGTTCGCGTTCATGATGCTCTTCACGCTGTGCATGGGCACGCAGGGAACGCTGACGATCCTCTTTGTCGGCGAGCACCTCGTGCCGCAGGACCAAGCGAGCGGCGCGGTCGGGCTCCTCTTCTCGGCGCTTGGGATCGGCGGCTTGGTCGGAGCGTTTCTCACCACGCTGCTGGTCAAGCGCATCCCGATGCTCTGGCTGCTGTTCGCTTCTCTCGCCTTCGACGGCGGTGTCGTGGTCATCTTCGCCCTCTGTGATACGATGACGGTGGCGATCACCTGTTTCGCCTTCTTCGGCATCATCGGTTCGGTCAATCAGATCGTGCAGGACACGATCATTCAGACGATCGTGCCCGACCATCTGCGCGGCCGAGTCTATGGCGCATTCGGCCCGATCACCGGACCGCTTTCGCTCCTGTCGGTCGGTGCCGGAACATCGCTTGCCGCCGCGATCGGCACCCGCGCCGTCTTTTTGATCTGCGGCGTGATGGAGATCGGTGCGGTCGGCATCTGCCGCTTGCTCCCCTCCTACCGATCGGTCAGCCGCTCGATGGCGGAGAAGATCCCTCGTTCCACCTTTCAAAGCTAACAGCCGGGAGCGCACTCCCGGCTGTTCTCATGATCGCTCCTCGAATGCTCGCCGACCGTTTGCTGGCGATGCGCCGCGCCTTCGATCAGCGCGGCCTCCCATCTCCGTGGAAAACGCCGCCCGCCCGCTCAGCAGCCTCGCGCTCTCTTCGCTTTCTCCGCTCGGCAAGCTCTTCCGTCGCTCGCTTGCGCTCCTCGATCTCTCGCTGTCCGCGCTCATGTTCGCGCTGAAGTCGGTCGAGCTCCGCCCGATCTCGTTCCACCTGCCGCTCCACTTCATCCAACAGGCGCTTAAGCCGCTCTCTTTCCTCGCTCGTCTCCGGCTCTCGCTCCAACTGCTTGGCCAACTTCTCTCTCGTCCGCTTCGCCTCTTCGATCTCCCTCGAAGTGGTCTGCAGGCGATCGGCGCTGGCGATCTGCTCTTGTTGAATCTCCTGCACGCGCTGTTCGAGCTGGTGCTCCCTGTTTTGATAGAGGAAGCGCTCAACATCTGTTCGCAACAGGCTCTCCCCCGCCTTCAGATCGGCATAGCGCGCATAGACGCCGTCGCTCACCGCGATCGCCACCGTATCCTGCAGGCCGCGCTCGGTCAGGTCGCCGGCGATCTCCTCCAGCTTCGGGTTGGCGCTCAGCAGATCGGTCACCTGCTCGGCCAGATGATCGGCCACTCCCGTCCGATACTCGGGCGTATCCACCGCCTCCAGCAGTTCCTCAATGCTCTTGGAGAGCGAATCGGGCAGTTCCCGCGCCTCCTTGTTGACCGCATCGCGCACATAGCGCTCGGTGCGCTCGCGCAGATAGTCCCACGGAATGCGGTCGGCGATCTGCCCGATCTGCTCGACCTGCGTGCGCAGCGGCTCCAACAGCGGCGCCTCCTTGCTGAGCAGATCGACCGCGCCGCTCGTCGTCGAGCCGTACAGGCTGGGCACCCGCGCGTTCGGATCGGCCACCTCCAGCCCGCCAGCTCCCGTATAGTTTTCCGCGCGGCTGCGCTCGATGCCATCGCGAATCGCTTTTTCCGCCGCTTCTAGCGAGTCGATGCTCGCCAGCTCGTACGCATCGAGCGTCACCGCCGTGTTGTTCTTGAACAGGCGCACCGTGCGCATCGCTTCGCCAAAATAGTCGAGCGCCGACATGACCACCGTGTCCAGATGGAGCTTCCAATCGAGCTTCCTGACCGACTCGTAGAACGTCTCGCGGAAATTTTCGTCGAGCAGCAGCGCCTCTTCTGGGCGCAGTCGATCAAAGCCAGCCTGATCAAAATGATCGACCAACAGCGCGCCGACGCGCCACATCGGGTTGAACAGGTTGGGAGCAAACTTCATGTTCAGCCGCTCGACGATGCCCAAAACGTTCTCCCCCATGTGGATCGAGATCCCAAACACCGCATGCGGCAGCTCTTTAAAGGAGGAGATGGTCCAATCGACCAGCCCGTCAAACGGATGGACGGGCGTGGTCTGCATCGTCACCTTTTGCGTGCGGAATCCCGGCCGATCGATGACGAGATGAAAGTCTGCCGCCACCAGCGATGCGCCGAGCGTCTGATAGCCTGCCATCCGGCCCTTCTGCCGATACCGCTCGACCGCATGCTCGACGATCTCCGGAAACAGCTCGCGAAACACATCTTTCGCCGTGCCATCAAAATTGCGGGTGATGCGATAGGCGGACGGGTAGTGGCTGTTTTTGAGCGGGAAGGTGCGCAAGGGAAACGGAGAGGTCATCACATGCATCAGCCGATGGTCGGACAGCTTATCGTATGCGTTCTTCATCGAGTGTGCGTTGATGATGATGCCAAGATGTCCACCATCCTCGGGGAAGATCGAGTCGGTCAACGCGATCTGCGCCAGCTCGTTGGGCAGCGCCCGATGCTCTTTCCCAAAGTCTTTCGGAAACTCTCCGCCCACACCCTCTTGCAAAAGTTGCACCGCCGACTGTGCGGTCGTGCGCAAATATTCGCCCAACCGTTCCCCATACTGGGCGGGCTGTTCTCTGGCCAGCGTGCGCAGCGCGGTCGGCAGATCGCGCGGATGCACATCCCGCCCGAACAGCGTCTTCGAAAAACCATCCCAGAGCGGTCTGGGGAACGCGATGTGGCGCACGCCGCGCGTGGGAATCGAAACGATCCCATCTTGAACGAGCGGGTTGCGAATCCTCAGCAGCGGCAAACTGTTCAATCGTGGAAACAATCCCATCCGAGTAGCCTCCTCATTCGATTAATCAAACGGGTAGTACGAGATAAAAAACTCAAGCTCGATGTCGGTCACCTGGCTGATGTCTCTGCCCGCGTTGTTTTCCTCTGCGACTTCGATCTGCCAAAATGTGAACGGGCCGACCAGCGCGTAGGAGACAGCCCGCGTCTGATCGGAACCTCCCCCGCCGAGCTGCACGCTCACGCCCATCTGTCCGTCCGTCTTGACGCGGCGATCGGAGATCTGGTACACGAAGTCCGCATTGCGCGGCTTGTGTTTAAACCGATACAGATCGCCCTGCAGATCGGTGATCTCCTCTTCGCCCGTATGCGTGATCTTCACGTGCAGCAGATCATCTTCCGTCTTCGCGCCATGAATCCACGCTCGCACTTTCTCGACGCGAACATTCGCCCGCCCGGCGAACGGGTTCTCCCGTTTCAACGTTTCTTTAAGCGCCGTTTCGATCTGAATCACCGCTCGCCCGCTCCGGCGAAACCTGCTCAGCTGCCAGGCGGACAGTTTGACCAGAATGCCGCGATCGACCTTTGGATCGTAGTGTGGGACACTCGGGTCTGGATAGCGGCTCGGGTTGTTGGCAAACCGCTCCACCGCCTCTGTGAAGCGCTTCAGCAGTTCGCTGTGGGCAGCGCGCAGCACGGCCGCGTTGATATCGGGAGGTGTTGACCACTCGATCAGCGTTTGCAGCGGGCTTTGATCGGTCACCGCCCAAAAGCGAAAGGCGTTTGCGGTGAGCGACAGCATCTCCAACACTTGATTGCGCGCCGCATAGTACAGATGGGACAGAAAGGCGGTCAAGTTGAGCGACGTTCCTTTCAGGTTCGCCAGCGCTTGCCTGTTCAGATCGGCGATCGACAGTTTCGCCTGCTCGACCTGATCGCGATTTTGAAAGAGCAAGGACACGATCGCATTGTAGGTCAAGATCTCGTTGTTGCGCGCGACGATCGTCTGCACATAATCGTCGACGATCGCTTTAAACTCCTCACCCGCACGCTCAGGCAACTGCGAACTGATCGAATCTAACAGCCGATCCAGATCTCTTGCTGATGCGATCAGCTTGTTCGCCCCCGGATCGTCCGGTGCGAGCATCCCGTCGAGCTGCACTTTATACCCTTCGACCAGCGAGCCAAAGCTGTCTTTGATCGCGCGAATGCTCTTGATCAGATATCTCGTCTCGACCTTCTCCTCCTTGAGGTTGCTGTACTGGGAGTACAGCACAAGCGCCCCTTCCCCCAGATAGATCAGCGGCGCTTCTGGCGCGAAGGCGATCATCGAAAGCGCGGAGAAAATTTCGCGGATGGCGAAATTTTCTAAGTTGATCCGATCTTCGATCTGCCGCTCCAGCCTGTCGATCGCCTCGAGCAACGCCTCTTTTTTATCGGGCAAGGCGATCTCATATCGCTGGATGACACCGGCCGAAGCGGAGATCAGCTTTCGCAAATCCTCGACGTTCGCACCTGCCTGCGCGATGATCGACTCGCCATAGCTCCGCGCATGGTCAAGATAATCTCGAAGCTGGACAGCCTGATCCAAGCGATCATAATATTGCTGATAGACTGCTTCCAACTTTTCAAAATCATCGATCATCCGATTCAATATGCCTTCATACAGCGTGTAAGAGGCGAGCGGCGCATACTGCCTGTCATAGCCAAAAGCATCCTGCCCCAAGTTGAGCCGAGTCAAATAGTGTGAGGCTTGCTGATGAATGCAAGCGAGTTGGGCGACGCTGTTGTACGCGCCAAAAGCGGATTCGACCTCCTGATAATGTTTGAACAGCAGATGGTCAGGTTGCAGGTTGACGAACGGAGCGGTTCGCTCCTGCAAGCGTTTGAACAGCGTCCACACATCCTGTACGCTCTCCGTCACACGCGGGTTCAACGTCAAGTACATCAACTTCGCCTTCTCCAGCAGCATCGCACACTGGTGGGGATGAACGAACAGAAACTGCTCCCACTTCCAGCCGACCAGCAGCTCTGGAGAACCTTCGAGCACAAGCGCATGCTCTCCATCCATCCCGGAGATGCCGTTTGTGCCTGGGCGAACGCGTCCAGAGCCATGCGTTCCGTACGCTCCGCCGAGCGTATAGAGGTTGTGCCGCGCTTCCAGCTGCCAAGCGTCCGCAAGGTCGAGCAACAAACTTCCCGCTGTGCGCAGAGATTCGCCGAATTCAGCCTGATCGACGATCATGGCTGCTGCTTCGAGTTTCGCCTTTACGCTTTTGACCGCTTCCGCCTGCGGAAACTGGCTGAGCAGCGCGCGCAAATCTGCCTTTTGCACGACAAGATCTTGCTTGTGATAGATCGTGACGAGCTCTTCGGTCAGGCGGTTGTACGGATGAACGACCAGCGCGACCACCTGCCCGCCATCGCCGCCATTCCCTCCATCCCCGGCGGAGGTAAACATCTCTTCATGCTCTTTGTCGGAAGGAATCGAGCTTCCTTCCTGCCCATCGCCCCCCTTGCCACCTGTCGCATCGACCGCCAGAAATGGCCGTTCGGTCGAGACTGTCTCCGCGTACAAAAACAGATCGCCGCCCGCCTCACCATCACCGCCTCGCGCCCCTTTGACAGTTGGATCGAGGTTCGGCCCATCCGATTCGCTGCCATCCGCTCCCGCCGTGCTGATCAACCCCAGCGGCTTCCCCGCGTCAATCCGGTGCGCCGCAAGGATGCCTGTCCGCAGGCTGAACGTCCCGTAGAGCGACACTTGCTCCGCATAGATCGCAAGCGAGCTGTAAGCTGACTGATCTGCTCCGATCTCCGAACCTTTGCCGAGCTTCAACACATCTTCGGTCGATAAGAGGATCAATTTGCCCTCGATGTCCACCGAGAGCAAGCTCTCCCTTTTTTGTGACAACAGCACTTGCGCAGCGCCCTCACCCATTGGACACCTCGACGATGTGACCGACCAGGATCAGATCGCGCGGAACGTGAATGCCCGCTTGATGATCGAACGCAATCACCTTTTTGCCTGGCATCAACAGGTTGGTCGCTCGAAAATAGTTGATCGCCTCCAGATCGAAGGAGATCTCCGGCAAGTTGGAGTACACCTGTTTTTGCACAAAGCGAACCGCTTTCGAATCTCCACCAAAGCTCCCCGATGGAAACCCCTCGACACTCACCTTGTAATCTTCATTCTCCGTGCGAAAGCTGAGCGTGATCTCCTCATCGTTCAGGGTGACGATCTCGCGCAAAAGATACGTCTTATCCAGCGCGACCTTGACCTTCGCCTTTCCGTCCGAATAATGTCCACCATGACCGCCGATCGTAAATCTCGTCCATTTGACCTCCGTCCGCTGTTCCATCTCGACCTGAAGCGAGTCGGTGCTGAAGGCGAATCGAAATGGCTTGCCTCCTAAGTCCAATTTCAGAGCATCTACGGTGATGTCTTCAGCGAAGTCGAATACATTGCCCCATTTTGCGTTGACCGTTTTGTCAAAATGAGCGGTCGTAACCGCCCCCGTCTCGACAGATATGTCTTCGGCGATCGAGCGGAAACCGATCTTTGACAGCGCCTGTTGCAAGTAGACGCGCGCGACAAATTCATGGGAGAGGATCAGGCTGGCTGTGTAGCCTTTGGGAATCGGTTGGAGCGTACCGTCTCCCAGATCAAAACTCGAATTCGCCTTCCCCCCTTCGCCTCCGCTGTTCTCCGTTGCGATGAACAAGCTCAAAATGCCAGGCCCGCTCTGCTCAGCTTGGCTCGTCGAAAATACAAACTTTTTCGGTACGATTGTAAAGCGATTTTCGCCTACAGAATCGTTGTTCAGTGACGTGAGCGACCACTCAAGCTCATCGACATATTGATTAAAATAAGAATTGATCTCACGGACGATCACAGCCAGATCGCTTTTGTCTTCCTTCTTGGGCTCCGGGTCGATCTTAAACGAAGTGCCGAGCTCGCTTTTGAAATGCAGAAATACGTTTGCCTGCTGCCCATCCTCACGAAATTGAACCACTTGACCGCTCTTCTTCATCCCTTCCGCATCGTCTCCGACGATCGCTGCAAGCGATACGATCGCCAGCAAGCGGTACTGATTTTCAGGAAGGTCGTATTCGGTCAACAGCTTACCATCCTCTTTGCGCACCATGTTGCGCCCCTTCACCAGCGGGAGCTTTAGTTGACACAGGCCGTTCTGACTGAGAAACTCGATCGTTGGAGCTGCAAAGGAGAGTTCGTACGTGCTGATATAGGTTTCACGTGTGAAGCGATCCACCTCTTCGTTGGAAAATGTAAACTGACTGATCAATTTGCTTTTCCCATAGTGGTCAGCCAACACTTCGTTCAGCTTGTCCACATGGTAGGAACAGATGATGTCCCATTTGTTGGTGGTGCCATCTTTTGCTTCCGCCATCGCCTTTAGCAGCACCTCATAATCTGGAAGAGAATCTTCGACGTTCATCATGTCTGGCTGACTCATCGACATAAAATCCCTCCAACACCACTTGTAGTGTAATTTATTATATTTCACAATTCTGTATAATGAAATATAATTTTAACCTCAATATCAATATTTTTAGAAAAAGTATACCCAACGCAATCAAAGTCACTTTCACTTCGCTTTTCGTACGCTCGTTGGACTCCACCCACCCTGAGCATCACCTTCCCGCTCAACAAAAAAGAGACGGCAACCGCGCCGTCCCTACAATTTCTCCTGCAATAGCTTCAATAGACCTTGTGGATACAAGAGCTGCTCGCCGTTGGCAAACTTTTCGAGCGGCATCCAGACCGCCTCGTTGAGCTGATCTCCAAAGCGACAGGGCGCGGTTGAGCGCGCGTCATCGCTTCACCGCAAGCGTCACCCACTCATCCCCTTGCCTGCGCTCGACTGTCGAGTACCCAGCAGTAGCAAAATGGCTGACCACCTGCTCCTCCATCCACTCGACAATGCCGGAGAGCAGCAGCATGCCATCCTCCTTGACGATTCTCGACAGCAGCTGCTCAAGCTCGATCGCCTCTTTGCCGCCGATGTTGACCGCCACCAGGTCATAATGGCGCTCCACCTCGGCAAACTGGGCAAAAACATCCCCGATGCAAACTTCGATGCCCCCCAGTTCGTTCAACTCCATGTGGTAGTCGAGGCTGCTCGCAGTCGAAGGGTTGAGATCGACGGCGACCACTTCTGCCGCTCCCTTTTTCCTCGCCAACAGGCTCAAGATGCCTGAGCCTGCCCCGAGATCTGCCACTCGATCTCCCGCTCGCACCAGCTTGTCGATCAATTCCAGACAGTGGCGCGTCGTCGGGTGCATCCCTGTTCCGAACGCTGCTGCCGGCTCGATCAGGATCGTCAGCTCTCCAGACTCGCGCACCTCATCCCACGGAGGGCGAACCATCAGCCCAGGGCGCACCTCCAAGGCGGTAAACTGGTAGACCGGGTCTTCTGTCACCGCTTGCGGCACGCTCACTTCGACCGAATGGACCAACTCGCCAAGCGAGCTTCGCATCTGTTCGCCAAGCATCGCCAGCCCTTCTGGCGAAAGCTCTTCTGCTCGCTCCTCATACGCGCGCAAGACGGTCTGCTCCGTCTCCAGCTCCTGATAGCCATAGCCATCCTCGGTCACAAACGTTTCAAACGGCGCATCCTGCCAGACATATTCGATCCCGCGCATCTGCAGCGCCGCGATCGCTTCTTCCGCTCGCACCGTATCGACAGTCAAACGGTATTCGATATAGCGAGCTTCCTCTTCCATTTTCATCCTGACTTGCTCCTTTCGCTTCGCATCCTAGCGGCCGTCGCTTGCTCCTGCCCCCCGCTCTTGATAAAATCGACCCATCTACCACTAAAGGAGGGGTTACACCTTGAATCGAGACCAAGTGCCACCAGTTGGAACTCCCGTGCCCTATGAAGTGGTCACGCGCGCCAAAGATCTTCCCCAAGCGGTCATCGACTGCGCCGATCGCGCGATGTTCACCCCTGGCCTGCAAGTGCTGTCTGAAGGGGATGCCACCTATGCGATCCTCACGGCGAGCGAGCGCCCGACCGGCGGATTCACCCTGGAGCCGGTCTCTGCGATCGCAGGCGAAAGCGGCGTGGAGCTCACCGTCAAGCTGGTGCGTCCGAAGCCGGGCATGATGCTCCTCGACGCGATCACCTACCCGCAGTTGATCTTGCGCTTTTCGAACGTTTCGCTGCCTGTCGTGCTGCTCAATCAGGAGGAGCTGACCCGCTGATTCCGCTCCGGTTGCGAGCAGCTCTGATCGCCTGATCGGAGCTGCTCGCTTTCTGTTCCAACTGAGCGCCTGGCGGTCGATCAGCCTTCGATCCGGTACAGCAGCTCTTCCAGCGTCATCCGCTCTTGCGTCCCCGTCGCCAGCTCCTTGACCAACAGCTTTCCAGCTGCCAATTCCTCATCTCCTGCGATCAGCGCATAGGTCGCTTGCAAGCGGTCGGCACGCTTCAGCGCGCTCTTGAGCCCCTTGCCGGCAAAATCCCGCTCGACCACCAGCCCTGCCTGCCGCAATTCCTGCAACAGCGGAAGCACTGCGATCTCCGCCCGATCTCCGAGCGGTATCAGGTACAGATCCACGCGGTCTTCGCCGCCCAGCGCAGGTGCGCCCTGCTCTTCCAGCAACAGCAGCGCTCGCTCCAAGCCGATGCCGAAGCCCACAGCGGGCAGCTCGATCTCCCCTAACTCCGCATAGAGGCTGTTGTACCTTCCGCCTGCCGCAACGGTTGAGCGGGAAGCGGTCATCACTTCGAACACCGTCCGCGTGTAGTAGTCGATGCCACGCACCAGCCGCGCATCGATCTCGCAGGGAAGCCCGAGCGCTTCCAGCCCCTGCACGACGCCGGCAAAGTGCGTTTGGCACTCTTCGCACAGGCAGTCTTGGATCGACGGAGCGCCGAGCAGGGCAGCCTGGCAACAGGAGTTTTTGCAATCGAGAATCCGCAGCGGGTTTTTCTTCGCCCGGCGGTTGCAGTCTTCGCACATTCCCGTCAGGCGAAGCTCCAGATAGTCGAGCAGCGCTTCCCGATACTGGCTGCGGCAGGAGGCACAGCCCACGCTGTTCAGCGCGACCGTCAGCTCTTTCGCCCCGATCGCCCCGTAAAAGCTCATGATCAGCGCGATCATCTCCACCTCCGCGGCAGGCGACAGGCTGCCCACCATCTCCACGCCAAACTGGTGATGCTGTCGCAGCCTTCCCACCCCAGGACGTTCATAGCGAAACATCGGGGCGATGTAT
Source organism: Tumebacillus lipolyticus (assembly GCF_042682745.1). Lineage (NCBI taxonomy): Bacteria > Bacillati > Bacillota > Bacilli > Caryophanales > Alicyclobacillaceae > Tumebacillus > Tumebacillus lipolyticus. The sequence continues at coordinate 289,170 of NZ_JBHUIO010000011.1, forward strand.
GACAGCTTCAGCGGCAGCATTTCCGCATAGAGCTTGTTTTCTAAAACGGCCCGCGCCACCGGAGCGGTTCCTTCCGGACGCAGTGTCAGACTGCGCCCGCCCTTATCGAGAAATGTGTACATCTCCTTTTCCACGATGTCAGTACCATCCCCAACACCGCGCAAAAACAGTTCGGTGTGCTCAAACATCGGAGTGCGAATTTCTTGGACATGGAAATGAGCGCACACCTCTCTTGCGATCTGTTCGAGCTTTTGCCAATCACGAGCTTGGCGTGGCAATAGATCTGCGGTGCCACGCGGACGATTGATTCGTTCCATCTCCTTTACGCCTCCTCCAAAGAATGTTGAGCAAATAAAAAAACTCCCCTCCCACAACGGGACGAGAGATTGCTCGCGGTACCACCCATCTTGCTATGCACGCATCCGATCGGAAGCGCACATAACCACTCATCAGGGGTCAAAACGACTAACCCCCCTTCCGCTGATAACGGTGGAAGTCTCCGGTGACGTCTACTGCGCAGTCGAAAACAGCGGTTCGGGCCACAGCTCAAGGGGGTGTTTCCACGATCACTGCCGACCGGTTCGCACCCTCCACCGGCTCTCTGCACGACATGATGACCTGTACTTTTCCCTTTCAAAGCTCTTGCATCAAGATGGAATTTGTCTTTTATTGTAGGCAGACTGTCATCCTTTGTCAACCGACTTGCCTTCCGTTTTGTGCCTGATACAATAGAGTCAGAACAAGACCTGTACATATTGGAGGAACGAATGATGAACAAGCGCAAATTGTTGCCCTCCCTGCTTGGCGTCGCACTGCTTGCGACCGCGCTGGTCGGTTGCGGTCAATCGACCGAAGATACACCGAAAAAAGAAGGGTCGGCACCAACAGAGACGCAACCGAAACAGTATGCTACCAAGCCGGAGATGAAGATCGACAAGGCAAAAGATTACACCGCCACGATCAAGACGAACAAAGGCGACATCAAGGTAAAGCTCTTCGACGATGAAGCTCCGATCACCGTCAACAACTTCGTGTTTCTCGCCCGTGAGCATTTTTATGATGGCGTGAAATTTCACCGCGTGATCCAAGATTTCATGATTCAGTCGGGCGATCCGACCGGAACGGGCGCAGGTGGCCCTGGCTACCGCTTCGAAGATGAACTCCCGCCCGTCAAGCCGTACAAAAAAGGCATCCTCGCGATGGCGAACGCCGGCAAAAACACGAACGGCAGCCAGTTCTTCATCGGCAGCGGCCCTCGGGCGGATGGCCTGAACAACTTGCCGAACTACACCGTTTTCGGCGAGGTCATCGAAGGAATCGAGACGGTGGACAAGATCGCAGCCGTTCCGGTCGGGCCGGGGCCAAGTGGAGAGGAAAGCAAGCCCAAGGAAGAGGTTAAGATCGAAACGGTGACGATCGAAGAAAAATAGCAGATGAGATCGCTGGCTCTCCCCGATGTGGAGAGCCATTTCTCATTCGACAGATTTTCATCTTTCGGTCGATTTCCCGGGAAATTGTCGAAGGAACCGCTCATTTGCTGACACATCTCCACACGATCGCCCCATAGGATAGAACAACTTGCGATGTGAAAGGAGATTGGACATGGGCCGAGAGCGCCACAAGCGCAGACGCCACCGCGAGCAAGATCCACTTCCGGCAGTCCCATCCGACTTTATCGTACCACCACCCCCTCCGCCTGGGTTTGGTATCATTCAGCCTCAGTTTCAGCGTGAAACGCCGCTGATCACCGGTCAGGTCTATTTTGATGATCCCTTTTACTCGCTGTTGCCGCCACCGCCCTTCGGTTCATCCGACCCCTGTTATCCCGCTTGGTTGTCGATGAAAAAAAAGGAGGAAGCGCGCTTTGAGGCCTGCGAGATCGGCAAGGAGACGGCCGAGTGTCAGCTCGCGCGGCGAGCCTATTTTGATGCGGCTCGCGAATATAGCACGGTGCTCGACCGCGTGTACGGCTTGAGCCGCTTCCAGACGAAACAGACAACTTCTCCCCCTCAAGGTGCTGGCAAACAAAAAAATCGTACCTGCTAAGCTCAGGTACGATTTTTTCTTCTCCTCTGGCGCCCTTCCACCTGAAACCCGCCTTGCGCGCCTCCCGATAAAGGCTCTTCCTCTGCGGTCTCGATCGGCAAACCCTCTTTTTTTAGCTCTGGCTCGATCTGCGAATGAATCTGATCTTCCAACATCTGTTCCGCCTGAGTGGGCGTGACCTCTTCCGTGATCGTTTCCGACCGGGCTTTGACGGCGCCGCTGGTGCCAATCTGCAAAACAGATGAGCTCGACATCGCATTGATTTGAATCGTTCCAATCTTGATCGTTTGATTGACACGCATTGAATCGCCTCCCGTTAAAAGACTGAGGCCACGTTTTCGTCCAGCACATCGTTGTCGTTAGTGTTCGTTGAAGAGACAACATTATACGTTTGAGGGAAATCTCCCGTATTGAACGATCCAGAACCGGCATAAGTTTTGGCTGTCGTCTTCGGAGAGATCAGACCTACATCCCCGATGCTCAAGACTCCGCCGGAAGAGATGTTGACCACTTTCAAGGTTCCGAGAATCGCAGGCACGACACCACCGCCTTCTGCCAGAACTCTTTCTCTAGGCAGTCTATGCAGGCCAGATGTGGTGGGTGAGTGCCTATTCTAACTGCCCGACATCCATCTTGATCAATGCTTTGATCAATACAAAGTGAGGCGTTCATCTGCTCACCACAGCTTCGGCGGCTACATACTGTATCACTATACCTGTATCGCGAAAAGGAGGAAATGCCATGCCGTCTATCGTCGGCGGACCGATCAAGATCGTCAGCATCTCAGGCGGTACCGTCCTCTTTGGCGATTCCGGATTTATCGCACCGAAAAGCCCCTCCAAGTCGTATACCGGCTCGGGGAGCGGCAACACGGGCGACTTCTCGGTATCGATCAACGGAATCAGCAACACGGCAACTGTCGATGCTGATGTGCTCGATAACAACACCAACTCCGGCATCTGACGACCATGTTGAAACGAAATCGAGCAAAACAGACGATCGTGCAGAATATGCTCGTCATCGCGATCGGCCCCTCCGGCGTCGTCCAGATCGGCGATGTCTGGGAGGGGGTCGATCCGTTTTCATACGGGGAAGCCTATTCTGGTTATCGCGGCGCTCCTGGCTTTGCGATCGTTGGCAAGTTTGAGGAGCCGATCAACACGCAGTTGCATTATGCGAACCAAGTGGATGAAGACGTTCGGGATCAGGATGTGGTCGGCAAGGATGTCGAAGTCTTTCTCCCCAACACCAGAGGAGTGGAAGCGAGATGAAAAAAATCAAGCTGAGAGTTGTCAACAACGGAGATCTGCAGGTAGCCAATTTCAAGATCAATTCGGTCACCTCATCGGCTGTCGTTCTGCTGGGAGACACCGAGCTGATCACACCGCGCTCCGTCTTCATCTCTCGCGGCGTGCGCCCCGTCGCCGCCATCGTACCGTCTGTGACCGGTCCGGTCGGTCGCATCTAAACACGCGCAAAGACCCTCTTGCACAATTTGCAAGAGGGTCTCTTGATTCTTTCAGGCCGATTACTCAGCCACTACTTTTTTCAGCTCTTCGACCAAGATCGGCACGATGTCGAACAGGTCGCCGACGATACCATAATCTGCCACTTTGAAGATCGGAGCTTCCGGGTCCTTGTTGATCGCGACGATCACTTTGGAGTTGGACATGCCCGCCAGATGCTGAATCGCTCCGGAGATGCCGACAGCGAAGTACAGGTCGGGCGTGACCACCTTGCCCGTCTGGCCGATCTGCAACGCATAGTCACAGTAGCCAGCATCGCAAGCACCGCGGGATGCGCCGACCGCAGCACCGAGGACTTCTGCCAGTTCATACAGCGGTTTGAATCCCTCTTCCGACTTGACGCCACGGCCGCCGGAAACGATCACTTTCGCCTCGGAGAGATCGACGCCGCCGGTCGATTTTTTCACGACCTCTTTGATGAACGTGCGCAGGGAGTCTGCAGGCAGGTCGACGGAGACGTTTACCACTTCTGCCGAACGGGATGCGTCCGCCTCACCGGCCGGCAAGTTGTTCGGACGAACGGTCGCCAAAACCAGATCGCCGGCAACCGTGTTTTTCGTAAACGCTTTCCCCGCGTAGATCGGGCGGGTGAAGACGAGGTTGCCGCCCTCTTCGGTCACATCGATGATGTCAGACACTTGACCTGCGCCAAAGCGCGCCGCCACCTTCGGAGCGAGGTCGCGACCGATCGCCGAATGCGCCATGAGCACGAGGTTCGGGTTCACGTCTTTGATCATCGTCTCCAACACGCTTGCGTATGCATCTGGCACGTAGTTTTCCAGCGCCGCGCTGTCAGCGACCAGCACTTTGTCAGCACCGTGATGGGCCAATTCTTCCGCTTTGATCGACCCGCTGTTGTTGCTGATGATCGATGCGATGACAGCGCCGCCGTTTGCCAGTTTTTTTGCAGTGGACAGCATTTCAAAAGTCACGTTGCGGACAGCGCCGTTGCGCAGGTCTGCCAATACGAGAATCGTTCTGCTCATGATATGTGCTCCTCTCTGTCTTTCAAGTTACCGTTCTCAACTTAGAGAACTTTCGCTTCGGTGCGCAGCAGGCCGACCAGCTCTTTGACGCGCTGTTCGTTGTCGCCTTCCAAGATGCGACCGCCCGCTTTTGCTGCCGGCAGGAACGTTTCCACGACGGACGCTTTTTTCGCGAGGTCGGCGGTGATGTTCAGGTCGCCGGCGCCCGGGTTGGCCAGCGGCTTCTTGTTCGCTTTGCGAATCCCGATCAGAGATGGGTAGCGCGGGTCGTTCAGACCTTGTTGAGCGGTCACGAGGATCGGCAGCTTGCCGCCGACCACTTCCAGGTCGCCTTCCGCATCGCGGTGCGCTTCCACGTCGGAGCCATTGATCTCAAGCTTGGTGATCGTGCCGATGTGCGGAATGTTGAGCAGTTCAGCAAGGCGGATTGCCACCTGACCAGAACCGTCGTCTACCGCCTGGTTGCCGCAGAGGATGATGTCATACTCTTTGTCTTTCAGATATGCTGCCAGCACGGTGGATGCTGTATATTCATCGCCAAAGAGCGATTCGTCGGTGATGTGAACCGCCTCATCAGCACCCATCGCTAGCGCCGTGCGCAACGCTTCCTGCGCACGCTCCGGGCCGATGGTGATAACAGTCACCGCACCGCCGTTCGCGTCGCGCAGCTTGATCGCTTCTTCGACCGCGTACTCATCGTACGGGTTCATGACAAAGCGCACGCCGTCTTCTTTGACTTGGCCGTTTTCGACAACGATCTTTTCCTCAGTATCAAACGTTTGTTTGAGGCACACGAAAATATTCATCGGTGAGAGCTCCTTTCAGACTGGTGATTCAAGTAATCGTCATGGTTTGGCGCAAAGCCCGCCTACCATCACATCGTAGACTGGAAGCACTAAAGACTGCAGTTCATATTTTGCACCCGTGAGAATCCATGCGGTAACAGTCTCATCCATCGTGCCAAAAATCATGCGGCGCGCAATTCGCTTATCGGTGCTTTGGCGAAACACACCGGACTCGATCCCCATCAGGATGATGTTGTCGATGATCTGATAGTACGGGCGGATGATGTCACCGATCTGCTTGCGCATCTCGGCGTTCGACTGACGCAGATGAACCTGTGTGAACATGGCCAAATCGGGGTTGACGCCAAAGATTTCAAAGTAGACGGTGATCAGCCGCTTCAACGACTCGGCCGCATCGCCTTCCACCGACCTCAGCTCACCAGAAATCCGATCGACAAGCGTGCCGATCGTCTCGCGGAGGATCGAGATCAGAATGTCCTCTTTGTTCTTAAAATAAAGATATACGGTACCATCCGCGACCCCCGCCTCCCGAGCAATCTTGGAAATGGGAGCGTTGTGATAGCCTGCTTGGCCGATCACTTTGACGGCAGCTCTGAGGATCGCTTCATACTTTTCGTTGTTTTTTTTCTGTGCGATCGTCCTCACCTCAATGAATGAGTATCCATTCATTCACTTCTTACTCCTATATTAGAATAGGCAGTCAAATCCGTCAACTGTCGACACAAAAACTGCAAAAATGCGACCTGCCGCCGAGGGGAGGTCGCTTCGTAGCTTGCTTGAGCTCGTTATGTAGATACCCCGCATGTGCCGTCGAGCCGTATGTTTCAGAACCTGCTCTCGCAGGTGGGCGACTCGTCCGCAGTTTTTGACTTCCCATGCATCTTTTGCAAGAGGTGGGCCTGTCATACGCTGAGAGTTCTGTCTCCCTTGAAACACTCAAGGTTCAAAACAGATCGACCCTAACGAACACCGCAGGAAGTGATATCATGTTCGATCGCATCCGTTCTATTGTTGCACCGAAGCGATGTCTTTATCCTACAGGAAGCGCCTTGCGCGCACAACATTCGGCTGGCAACAAACGCCCTCAAAAGAGCGAGCATCTCAACAACAATCTATCCTCAGAAGAGCTGATCACATCTGCTTCCCACAGGTTACGCTTGAAAATTGGCGTAGGACATCAACGGCATCAGATTGGGCGGGATGATCTCGATCGAGTTGAGGTAGGAGCAGAGGAAGAGCAGCAAAAAGGCGATCGTGTCCTCCCCCGACGCGATCGTTGTCAGCTTCGAGTCTGCCAGCGGGAAAAAGCGCACCTCTCCCGTCTGCTCGGTCCGATAGATGACAACGCCCACCCCGACCACAAACACGGCGCTGACCCGCTCCGTCTCCGGCCAGGCGGATTGCTCCGCTTCCAACACCTGCGCGATCTCCTCAAGGCTGATCTCAGCCGTCCGGGCCACGATGACGCCCATCGTATGCGGATGGGTGCTTACCAGTTGAAGCCCGCCGGTAAAACTTTTTTGTGTCAGCTTCTGCAAGCGGCGCACCTGGCGAATCTGGCGCGCCTCCTCCCGCAGCAGCTGAGCGGTCAGCACTTCCAGCGTCTGCATCGTCACCCCTGCAGTCTCCGCCGGGACGAGCTGCCGTTTTCCCACGAGGAGCCGCGGGGTATGCTGCCGATCGTAGAGAATCAAGTCGCTGTCATCAGCTGCGTCACCATCCAGCGAAAACACCTGACCTTGGCCGAGCGCAAACTTCTCCGGCAACTTTCCCTGCAAAAAGCTGCTCAACAGATCGAGAAATGGTTCGTTCAACTCAAATTTCACATTTTGTTCACATTTTATACCTTCATAAAATAATGACCACACATCTTTCATCACAGTCCTCCAGCATCGTTTCGATCTCTTTTCCCAGTATCGCAGAAATGCTATTCTTTTGCCAAATTCGCACACCCTAATGGACAGATGTGCTGAAAGGGGCCTCCTCCATGTTGATCTTCGAACTGACCATCATCTTAGTCGCAACCAAACTGGCGGGCGACCTCGCAGTGCGATTCGGCCAGCCGTCCGTCTTAGGCAAGCTGCTCGTCGGCCTTTTGCTCGGTCCATCTGTGCTCGGCTGGATTGAGAGCACCGATATTTTAAACGAGATCTCCCAGATCGGCGTGATCCTGCTGATGTTTCTCGCTGGCCTTGAAACTGATCTCGACGAGTTTAAGCGCTCTGGAAAGGCGGGCGCGCTGGTCGGCCTCGGCGGAATCGTCTTGCCACTCGGCCTTGGCTACCTCTCCGGCGCTGTCATCGGACTGAACCATCTGGAATCGCTGTTTCTCGGCCTGCTGCTGTCGGCGACGAGCGTCTCGATCACCGTCCAATCCCTGCGCGAGATGGGGCGGCTCAACTCGCGCGAAGGCACGACGCTGATGAGCGCAGCTGTCATCGACGACGTGCTGGTCGTCATCCTGCTCGCCTTCCTGCTCAGCTTTGCCGGCGGCGACATCAGCCTGCCGCTCTTGATCGGAAAAAAAGTGGGCTTTTTCCTCCTCGCCATCCTCGTCGGCTGGAAGGTCGTCCCCTATCTGATGAACAAGTTTGCTCCGCTGCGCGTCACCGAGGCGGTGATCACGATGGCGCTTGCGATCTGCTTCCTCTTCTCCTGGTTTGCCGAGCTGACCGGCGTGGCTGCCATCATCGGCGCCTACATCGCCGGGGTCGCCATCTCGCAGACCAAGCAGAAGGAAGAGGTGATGCACAAGACCGAAACGATCGCCTACTCGATCTTCGTGCCCGTCTTCTTCACATCTGTCGGCGTGATCACCGATCTGCAAGCCATTGGCAGCAACTGGTGGATCGCCCTGTTTTTGAGCATCGTCGCCGTGCTGACCAAATGGGTCGGGTCGGGATTCGGGGCCAAGCTGGCCGGGTTCTCCAACCGCAGTTCGCTGGCGATCGGAGCCGGGATGGTCTCCCGCGGCGAGGTGGCGCTGATCATCGCCGCGAGCGGGCTGTCGAGCGGGCTGCTCAACTCCTCCCTCTTTGCGGTCATCGTCGTCGTCGTGCTGGTCACCACCGTCGTCACCCCGCTGTTGCTCAAGCTCTCCTTCCCCAAATAAAGAAGGCTCCCGATCGGGAGCCTTCCTTACTGTCACTTCCTTCGCTTACACCTTGAACGTACTGACCGAATCCTGAAGTTCGCCTGCCATCTTCGCCAGCATGTTCGATGCGGCTGTGACCTCTTCCATCGAAGCGGTCTGCTCTTGGACGGTCGCCGCCACCTGTTGCGTATTGCCCGTCGCTTGGTCGGCAAACGTGGCGATCGTATCGATCGTCGCTGCCAGCTCCTGCGTTCCCACGTTGACCTGCTCGACCGCTTCGACCGTATCTTGCGCCTGTTTGGCGAGCGCATCGACAGCCGAATAGATGCCGCGGAACGAATCGCCCGTCAGGTGGATCATTCGAATGCCTTCATCGAACGATTTCGTCCCTTCGTTCATCGAGAGGATCGCCACGTTCGCATCGCCTTGCACCTCGCCGATCAGTGCGCGGATGTGGTCGGCCGCAGATGCGGACTGTTCGGCAAGCTTCCGCACCTCATCTGCCACCACAGCAAACCCCTTGCCGTGCTCGCCCGCGCGCGATGCTTCGATCGCCGCATTGAGCGCCAGCAGGTTGGTCTGGCCTGCGATGCTGGTGATCAGCTCGACGATCTGCCCGATCTCGTCCGTCTTCTGGCCCAGCTTGTTCAGTACCTGAGCAGTAGAATGGATCTTCTCGGTGCTCATCTCCATCTGCTTGATCGTCTTTTCCACCACGTCGTGTCCATCTTTCGCACGGCTTGTCGCCGTCAGCGAAGAGTCGGTCACCGTCGCGATGCCGGTGACGATGTGCTCGATGTTGCTCTTCATGTCGGTCACAACTTTGTTCGTGAAAGTGAGCCCTTGCAACTGCTTGTCTGCGCCGGCCGACACTTCCTGAACGGCTGCTGCGATCTGCTCGGCTGCGCGGCAGGTTTGATCCGCCCCGGCCATCAGCTGTTCGGAGGTCGATGCGACCTGTGCCGAATTTAACGATACCTGTTGCAAGATCCCGCGCAAATTCTGCACCATCTTGTCAAAGTCGCGGCTGAGATCGCCAATTTCATCACGCGATTTTAGGTTGATCGGCTCTAATGTAAAATCCCCGTTCGATACTTTCTTGACCTGTGCGGCCAGACGATAGACGGGCTTGGTAAATTGATTGGGAACGATAAAGACGATTAAAAAGGTCAGCAAGGTCGCGACAGCTGTCAGCGCCAACACGAAATTTCTTCCGTCGTGGTTGATCTCGACTGTCGATTTCGTCGCTGCTGCGCCATACTCTTGGTTGGTTTGCTTCAGCTTGTGCAGATCGGCGATCGCCTTGTCGAACGCCTCGATCGCAGCCAGATCCGCCTTGTTGAACGCCTCGATGTTGCGCTCTTCTGCCGCCTTGATCAAAAGCGGGATCTGCTCTTCAAATTTCTTGTAGTCTGCCGAGAAGGTAGCGAACAGCTTGCTCTCTTCCTCCGTGTCTGCCAACTCTTTGAATTGACCCAACATCTTGGTGACATCCGCTTGATCCGCTGTGATCGAGCTGACCACCTGCTCCGCATCTTGCGGAGTTTGCGCCATCCGCATTCTGGTCATCATCCGTTGGATGTTGGTGACCTTGGCTGTGATATCACCTGCGATCACGACGCTTGGCATCACATGTTCATCGATCTCCTGGGTCAACTTCTCCATGTTGTTCATCCGCTCGACCGCTACCGTACCTGTCGCGATCAACAGCAACAACACGAGGAGAAAGCTGATGAACAGCTTCATTCGCACCGAAAACTTCATTCCATTGCCTCCATTCAACACTGTTGTTTCCGTCAAAAACCGACACGTTTTCGACATCTATACCCCCTATAATAAATTAATATCCGATATTTTGAAAGACATATTTTATATTATATTCTTACCAATAAAGGATTTAGACAAAAAAAAACCTGCCGAGACCATGTCTCGTCAGGGATTGAAAATTTTGATCCGATCGGTTGTACCTATCGTTTTTTCATCTGCACCGACAGCACCGCTTCCGGTGCATCCACCTGTTGCAGAGCGACCTCGTCCTCCGTTTGGATCGCCGGTTGTGGGTCCTTCTGCACAACCAGATCGCCTGTGACCACCCCGAGCAACATGGCCACGAGAAATGCTGACACGCCTGGCGCTTTCATCTTTGCCACACCTCTGGTTTCCGATTCTCAAAAGAGTGTATTCAACAATCAAGACGCACAGAAGTCGACAGAAGTTTCCAGCCGCACAAAAAAAGGGCGTGTCGGCACGCCCTTCCTCTCGCTTATAGCCCGCTGCCATCGAGCAGCTGTTGCAACCGCAGCTCGATCTCTTTGGCCAGCTCGACCAACTTCTCGATCTCTTCGCTCTGCGTGTCGTGAAACCGCTGGTGGAACTCGGAGGCCACCTCGACATGTCCGGCGATGATCAGCTTCTCCAAGTTGCGAAGGATGCCCTCCACCGTGTTCGATTTCGTCTCAAACAGGATCTGCGCAACCAGGATCTCCTCGCGAATCTGCGACATCTCATTGTCGAGATGAAACGACGCTTCTGCTGCGCCGACCAGACGCTGACGAACGTTGGCCGGAATGTTCCCTTTGTACTTATAGTTCAGCGAATGTTCGATCGTCGCCCAAAAGTTCATCGCCAGCGTCCGAATCTGAACTTCCGCCAGCAGTTCTAACTCGCCGTCTGCCGTCTGCACCGGATAGCTGACGATAAAATGGTAAGAGCGATAGCCGCTCGGCTTGCGGTTGGTCACATAGTCGCGCTCTTCCACCACCACCATGTCCTTGCGGTTGCGAATGTGCTCCGCCACTCGATGCATATCTTCGACAAACTGGCACATGATGCGCAGACCGGCGATGTCTGGAACTTTCTCCACCTCGTCGAGCGGGATGTTTAAGATCTTCGCTTTTTCGATGATGCTCGATACCTTCTTGACGCGTCCGGTCACAAACTCGATCGGTGTATACTCCTCTTTGCGCTTCAACTCGGTGCGCAAGGCTCGCAACTTTACTTTGAGCTCCTCTACAGCCTGTTCATAAGGAATCAAGAATGTCTCCCAATCACGTCCGTACACACGGGATGCCCCCTTCACTTGCGACATGCGATCGTTCTGTTCACTCTGAGACGATCCTAGCAATCTCCGGCTCGAAACATCCGCTCACATCGCTAAGGTATTCAGAACCAACCTCGTTTCATGCTTCGAGCTGAAAGACAAACCTTGCTTAGAAACGCTCCTGACCAAACTCTTTGATGAAAGCTGGTGTATGTACGCGGGCATATTGAATTCGCCCTTCTTCGCTCGTCTGCCAATGCAGCGTGATCGGCGTCCACGTCCCGCGATCGCGGAACACGGCAACCGTCTGATGAAACCCCTTTTTCACAGCGTTCGGATTGATCTGATCGCTCGAAAGCAGGCGCTCTCCCAGCTGATCAGCTTTCTCGGCAGTAAGCGGCGTTTCGTCCGGCATAAACTCGATCAGAATCGACTGGATCGAAGTGATGTACTCCGGGTATGTCATAAGGGTGCCTCCTTCGGACAAACATTTTCTACAAGAGATGATAGCACATTTAGCAGGTGTTTTCGATGCAGGATTTCCAAGTCGCAAGCGGGAACTGATTAGGTATACCATATCTGCGAAAGAAGGGGACTCTATGCTCGACCCAAGAATGACCAAGCTGGCAGAAACGCTGGTCAACTTTTCGACCAACGTTCAGCCAGGAGAAAATGTGCACATCGACGTGACCGAGATCGACATGGCGCTGGTGAAAGAGCTGATCAAGGCGGTGCATAAAGCGGGGGGCAACCCGTTTGTCAACATCCGCCACAATGAAGTGCAACGCCAACTGCTGATGAACGCGACAGAGGATCAATTGCGCATCTGGGGAGAAAACGAGGCGGCTCATCTGGAAAAGATGGACTGCTGGATCGGCGTTCGCGGCGGCAACAACATCTCGTATCTCGCCGATGTTCCTGGCGAGAAGATGGCGATGTACAACAAGGTCTACCGCGCTCGTACAGGGCCTGCGATCGAATCTTGCCGCTGGGTGATCCTGCGCTACCCGACCGACGCGTTCGCCCAATCGGCCAACATGAGCACCGAAGCGTTTGAAGATTTCTACTTCGATGTCTGCACGCTCGACTACGCGAAGATGTCCAAAGCGATGGACGCGCTGAAAGAGCTGATGGACAAGACGGACAAAGTCCGCCTGATCGGCCCAGGCACCGACCTGAGCTTCTCGATGCAGGGCATCCCGTCGATCAAATGTGACGGCCATGTCAACATCCCGGATGGCGAAGTATATTCGGCGCCGATTCGCGATTCGGTAAACGGCATCATCTCCTTTAACACCGCGACCAACTACCAAGGGTTCACCTACGAAAACGTGCGCTTCGTCTTCGAAAACGGCAAGATCGTCGAAGCGACCGCCAACGACACGGAGCGGATCAACCGCGTGCTCGATACGGACGAGGGCGCGCGCTACATCGGCGAGTTTTCGATCGCCTTCAACCCTTACATCAAACACCCGATGCTCGACACGCTGTTCGATGAGAAGATCGACGGCTCGTTCCACTTCACGCCAGGTCAATGTTATGACAACGCGTCCAACGGCAACGACTCTGTCATCCACTGGGACATCGTGAGCATCCAACGCCCCGAGTACGGCGGTGGCGAGATCTGGTTTGACGATGTGCTGATCCGCAAAGATGGCCGCTTTGTCATCCCGGATCTCGAAGCGCTGAACCCGGAAAACCTGCTGTAATCGCGATTGCCCTCTTACGCCGACCACGGTGCGCAAGAGGGCAATTTTTACAAGCGGGTGACACGCTCGTCCAGCAAAAAGGACAGGTCTGCACCTGCCCTCATGACTACTGCACCCGCAGATAGCCGATCATCGGCCCTTCCTGCTCCAGCGTCGTATGGATCAGACAGACGATGCGGTAGGTTCCGACCTTTTTCGGGGTAAAGGTGACGGTCGTCACTTTTCCCTTCTCCACCTTGCCGCTCACGCCCAACCCCTCGATCTCGAACGGGTGCTCCTTCCCTTTCATTCCATAGAAGTGCAGCGTCACCGGCTTCCCTTTCTCGACTGTCAAAAAGCCTGGGTCCCACCGATACGCCTCGATCTCCTTCCCATCTTCCAGCTTCGTCTTGATCTCGTTGGTGACGATCCAAAACTCCTGCTTCTCCATCGCTTTGCTCACCGAGTGCGCTTGATCCAACTGCGGTGCTGTCTCCGCAAAACTTGTGCTGGGCAGCAGGAGCAGGGCGCTTGCGATCACCAGCGGCCTGATCGCCTTCCTAAACCTCTTTCGCATCCAAGATCCTCCTTTTCATCTTCCTTACACCTACTATCCCCCAGTGGCAACCAACCATTCTCATGCCTTCCAAACAAACTTCGCTTTCAGCTGCAAGCAAAAAGGACAGCTCGCCAAAGAGCTGCCCCGCTATTCATCCATTCGCTCCGCTCATCTTTTCGGGACGGTCACCTCATACGGATCGGCTAACAGCCTGCCTCGATCGTCGAACACTTTCACCACGAACGACTCCCCCTCGATCCGCCGCAGCATCTCATAGGGGACGGTCACCACCTGCACCCGATTTTTCTCATGCATCAGTTGCACTTGCAGCTCCGAACCTTTGAGCGAAAAGCCGTTCAGCTTCCCGTTGAACACGTAAAGGCCCGTCTCCTTTTGCAGATCCACCTTTTGATCGCTCGGGATCACATCGACGGTGTCCAAAAACTCGGGCGTTCGATCCGGATAGGAGAAGTTCAGCCCTTCGACGGGCAGCTCCACATTCTGCACATCAAACTTGACCATCGCCACCTGACCCAAACTGCTGTCAGGAGCCACTCGGCGCGCCTTCAGATCGACCAGATAGGTCCCCTCTCCCGCTCGCACCCGAATCTTCTCATTCGGCAGCGTGTGCATAACCTGCAGATCTTTCGCGCCGAGCACCCGAAACGTTGCGCTCATCCAGTTGGCGTCGCGCATTCTCCCGGTGATCGCCTCATAGAAGAGGATCTCACGCTCGCTCGACCCAGCCGGCTTAAAGTTGACAGCCAGCAGGTTGGTGTCCGTCCAGAAGACCTCTTCGACCTCTCCCGCGGGCAATTTAACCAAGAGCTGCGGTTTCATTCCGACAGACGCCATATAGATCTCCGGCGCTGGTTTCGGTTCGACAAACACCAGCTGCGAGGTAAACGAAGGGTCTGCTGCAAACATCGTCCATCTCGAATTGTTCGACCAATCGGATTGCTTGAGAAAAACTTCCGCCTTCCCACGCTGCGTGCGCACGATCTCCAGCCCGTCCGTCCCATCATAGGTCACCTCTCCGGAGCGCTTGATGCCGGAGATCTCCCAACGGCCCGCATTTTCACGGACGGTCACCTCATACGCCTCGCTGGAGGCGGCAGCACCTGACCACCCCCACGACACGCGAACGCTGTACTGTATCTTGCCGTTTCCTTTCGAGGCGTTATAGATCGTATAGCCGGTCATGTGCGGATTGGTCTGGTTGGACGTGACCAGATCGCGCTCCTGTCTCAACGATTCAGCAAAGAAGATGCTCGCATCGTCGACCCGTCGCTGGAGCAACAGGTTGAAATAGGAGCTGACCACTTCATACGGTGCGAGCCCCTGCACCATCTGATTGGCACTCGGCTGGGAGAACGTTTGCCAATCGGGCATTTTGATCGCACCATCCTCTTGAAACGGGGAGGTGATCAGCAGACCACAAAATACGGCGAGGGTGATCGTCAGCGCAATCGTACTGCGCCGCAGCCAGCGCGATCGCTGCTCCACGCGAGTCCGGCGATCATATTCCTGCAGAACCTGTTGTTTGAACGACAGCATGTCTTCCGGCTTGTCTTGCTCATTCGGCTGTATCTGCTTCAGCTCTTTTTTCAATCGATCCCACTGAGGTTCTGTCACCTGAAACTCACCCCTTTCTCAGCCGCCTCTTGTATGACCTGTTGAAACAGTGGATCGCCGCCAAGCAGTTCCTGAAGTTTTTTCAGTGCTCGGTGTAGCTTCGTCCGCGTTTTGGCAGACGTCCAGCCGAAAATCGCGGCCGTTTCCTCTGTGGAAAAATCATGGATCATCCGCAGCACGATCACATCGCGATCATCCTTTTTCAAGGACAGCAACGCTTCGCGCAACGCGGCTTCTTTCGCGCTCAGCTCCGCTCGCTCATAGAGGGAAGGCTCATCGCTTGGCACATCGTGGATCTCCGATAAGGAGAACAGGTTTTTAATCCGTTTCTTGCGATACCAATCGGCAACGGCGCGACGGGCGATCGCTAAGATCCACGTCTTCGGGGCGGCCAATCCTTGAAAGCGATCCGCCCCGACCAACACCCGGACGAACACCTCTTGCGCGATGTCCTCCACATCGTGGCGCGAGCGCACTTGGTATCCGATATATGCAAACACGTCTCGGTGGTAGAGACGGTACCATTCATCTAAATCATGTTCCACCATCGAGCCTTTCCCCTCCTCGTGCGCTGATTGTCATTCTCATCTGTCTAGTAGTATAGTCGAGAGTTCCGCGAATTCTGTTACACATTTATCCTAAAAATTAATCTAAACACCGAAAAATCACTCACTTATAAAGAAAGAAGGCTGTCCGATTGAATGACAGCC
The DNA here is from genome assembly GCF_042682745.1 of Tumebacillus lipolyticus. Classification (NCBI taxonomy): domain Bacteria; kingdom Bacillati; phylum Bacillota; class Bacilli; order Caryophanales; family Alicyclobacillaceae; genus Tumebacillus; species Tumebacillus lipolyticus. The sequence goes on from NZ_JBHUIO010000011.1 coordinate 305,260, forward strand.
TTCAAAATTCGCGCTTTTCCAGCGCCAACAGCACCGGTGGATCGTTTTTCTGATTCAAAAACCGATGGAGCAACACGTGCACCTTCGTCTGTTCGAGCGACTCCGCCCAGGCGAGAACTGCCGAGGACTCCGCCTTGCCCGCCTGATGGCCCGAGTAGATCATCACCGTCATCACGCCGCCCGGCGCGAGCAGATCGAGACCCGCTTGCAGCGCGGCGAGCGTGGAAGCAGACTCGGTCACCACCGCTCGATCGCCGCCGGGCAGATAGCCGAGATTGAACATCACCGCCTTGACGCGCCCTCGCCAGTCTTCCGGCACACCATCGCTCATCAGCGCATGGCTCATCTGCCGCAGCTCGACGCGCTCCAAGACGCCGGCATCTGCCAGCCTCTCCCGCGCTCGTTCGAGCGCCATCTCCTGTACATCAAACCCGATCACGCGACCCGTCGGGCCGACGCGCTCCGCCAAGAACAGCGTGTCATGCCCGTTGCCGACCGTCGCATCGACCGCGACATCGCCAGGCGATAGGGCGATCGACAGCAGCTCTCGCGCATAGCGAAGCAATGGTGCGATCACCATCTGACCACCCGCTCACCGCGTTGGCACATAATATTTCCCCTGCCACGAACCGCGCCGCTTCAGCTCATCATCGATTCCGTTGAGCACCGACCACTTGTCGAGCGACCAGAGCGGGCCGATCAGCGTATCCGGCGGTCCATCGCCCGTCAGACGGTGAATCACCATGTCGGGCGGCAAGATTTCCAACATGTCGCACACCAGTTTCAGGTAGCGATCCTGATCGATAAACTCGACCAGACCTTCCTCGTACTGCTTGACCATCGGCGTGTATTTCAGCAAGTGCAGCAGATGGATCTTGATCCCCTGCACGCCCATCTGCGCCACCGCTCGCGCCGTCTCCATCATCATCTCATCCGTCTCCTGCGGCAGACCTAAGATGATGTGGGAGCACACGTTGATGCCGCGCTGCCGAAGCTTTGTCACCGCATCGAGGTAGACCTGATAATCGTGCGCCCTGTTGATCAGCTCTGCCGTCTCCTCATGGATCGTCTGCAGGCCGAGCTCCAGCCACAGATAGGTGCGGGAATTGAGCTCTGCCAGATAGTCGATCACATCATCGGGCAGACAGTCGGGACGCGTGGCGATCGAAAGGCCGACCACATCCTCTTGCTCAAGGATCGTCTCATAATACTCCCGCAGCGTCTCCACCGGCGCATACGTGTTGGTGTACGCCTGAAAATAGCCGAGGTATTTCGCCTTGGGCCATTTGCGATGCATCCGCTCTTTCACATCGTGAAACTGGGTGACCAGATCATCCTTGCGATTGCCTGCAAAATCGCCCGAGCCGCGCGCCGAGCAGAACGTGCACCCGCCGGTCGTCACCACCCCGTCGCGGTTCGGGCAGGTAAAGCCCGCATCGAGCGGCACCTTGAACACTTTCTCCCCAAACTGAGCGCGCAGATGATGATTCCACGTATGATAGCGCTTATCGCCCCAGAGGAGCGGTTCCTGTCTTGTCAACTGAGTCATTGTACGACCCCTTTCTACAGCGTCCAACCGTTTCGCCCTCTATTGTACCACCCATAGCATGTGTAGAAAAATCCGCATTTCACTCCCGGTTTTTTCGGTACGGTACAGACCGTTAGGACATATGATACATCAGATTAGCGGGTCATAATGCAAGTCTGGGAAAAACGCATCAACCGATCTGTCGAGCTTTCATGTTGGCGAGTAAAAACGCCCCTCACCACCGCGGTGGTGAAGGGCGTTTTTCGTAGGGTGTGTCCGCTGTCCGCTTAGACGGCCAGTTCGATCCAACCGGTATTTCCTTTACGCAAGATGCGTTCGCCCACCTCATAGCCGGACGAGAAGGACAGCTCCGAAAGCTGACCGACGCCTTGCACCCAATCGCCTGCAAAGAACGCGTTGGAGCAGGCGTGAAACTGGACGGGCATCAGCTGTTGATCATCTTCCACCTTGATCTCCTGCGCCGCGGCGCGCTCCGTGTAGCGCTTGGCTGCCAGCTGCTCGCGCCAGCCGGGCAGATGCTTGTCGAACAGGCGCTCGATCGCTTCCTTGCGCACCGCCGCATGCTCGCGATCCCCGACCTCTTCGCTCTTCAGATAGGCGACTGCCTGAATCAGCTGTCCACCCTCTGGCGTGCACGGCGTGTAGGCGGAGATGTCGGTCATGAACACGCGCGCGTTCTTATCGTAGATGTAGGTGTAGGGCGTCTCGATCCGCTTGTGCAGCCCGATATCATACACCAGCACGTTGTTCGCCTTGTGCAGGAGGTAGGGGGCGATCGACGATTGGAGCGGTGTGCCCTCAAAGATCTTCCCGAGCTCTTTCGGCGGGACGGCGAACACGAACTCCTCGCCTTCGATCACCCCTTCAGAAGTGACGACGCCCGACACGCGCCCCTGTTGGAACAGGACGCTCTCGATCTTCACCTTCGTCATGATCTGCGAGCCGCTCTCGATGATCACCCGCTCCAGCTCTGCCACGAGCGACCCCCAGCCGCCGGCGATGTAGGACACCGCTTTCGACGTGCGGAACAGGCGCTGGTAATACTTGAAAAACACAGTCGAAGGAATCCGCTCCGGCTCCTGGGTGAAGAAGTTGCTCGAAGCAAGCGTGAGCATCAGATCCTGCACCTCTTTGTGCTTGCCAGATCGACGGAACCATTCGCCGATCGACACGCCCTCTTCGCCTCGCTCCAACAGGCAGACCGTCTTGACGATCTCGATCGCAAACCGAGCTTTCGTCGCTCCGTTGAGCAACACTTTCGTCTTGTACAAGCCCTCAAGCGTCGCCGGCATCTCCGTCATCTGATCGCCGAGGTCGTAGCGCGCCTTCTTCGGATCGAAGTCAACCCACCCGATGTTGAGGCGCAACTCCTTCTCCAGCTTGCGAATGTAGGAAGAATCCCGGCTGTAGATCGCATGGGCTCCAAAGTTAAAGTCGAATCCTTTGAGCGGGATCGTCACCGCCCGCCCGCCCAGCTTTGGTGCTTTTTCCAGCAAAACAACGTCCTGACCCACTCTTGCCAACCGCGCTGCCACGCTCAACCCTGCCAGCCCGCCACCGATTACGACCGTCTTCTTTTTCATCGAAAACCCGCCTCCGATCAAGACTCCAGCTATTTCTATATTTGTACCTTTAATGTACTCAGTATATTATGCACTCAGTACAATTATATTACTGGTCTATGAATCATGTGTCTAGCCCCATTTTTGGTGTAAAATATAGGCAAGCAGAAATATGAGAAGAGGGGGCAAGGCGATGTCCAGCCGCAGAGAGAGAAAAAAGCAAGAGACGCGCAACAAAATTTTCACCAGTGCGATGAAACTGTTCCAAGCAGGCGGCTATGATGGCACGACGATCGACATGATCGCCGAGCATGCTGACGTGGCGCGTGGCACCGTCTTTTTGCATTTTCCTTCTAAAGAAGCGATTCTCGCCCACTGGGGGCAGGATCGGATGGAGGAGATGACGGAGCGCCGCGAGGAGTGGGATTGTCCGGAGCTGAACTGCGAAGAAAAGGTGATGCGCCTGTTCCGCATCGCGCTCGCCGCCAACCAGGAGAGCTTCGATCTGGTCAAGATCTGGGTGAAGTCCACCTTGGCCACGCCGACCGCGATGATCCATGAGCGGCAAAGTCCGGTCTCCTTGAAGAACCTGATGGCAGACATCCTTGAGGTGGCGCAGGAGGAAGGCAAGCTCAAACAGAACATCGATCCGATCATCGCCGGCGACATGTTGGAAAACATCTATCTGCACGCGATGCAAGATTGGGTGTTATCGGAGGGGAATTGGCCGGTCGAAGAGATTTTGACGACCAAGATCCACTATCTGTTCAACGGGCTCAATCAAGAATAGGTCAACACGATCGACAGCGGCGCGTATAAATGAAGCGAGTGCTGTGTATCCTATTCTGTGGAAAGTCGGGCCAATTGACCAAAATATGTCTTGGCATTCCGACCTAAATAAGATAATATATATGTATGTATAAAAACTACTTCTTACATAGGAGGTAATACAAAATGGCACATCAACTGCCGGCACTCCCGTATTCGAACGACGCACTCGAACCGCATTTCGACGCAATGACGATGGAAATCCATCACGACCGTCACCATGCGACTTACGTTAACAACCTGAACGCAGCTTTGGAAAGCCACGCTGACCTGGCATCCAAATCGATCGAAGAGCTGATCTCCAACATGGATGCGATTCCGGAAGGCATCCGCACCGCTGTTCGCAACAACGGTGGCGGCCATGCGAACCACTCCCTGTTCTGGGAAATCCTTTCCCCGAACGGCGGCGGCGCTCCGACTGGCGCTGTTGCTGATGCGATCAACTCCGCATTCGGCTCCTACGACAACTTCAAAGCTGAGTTCACCAAAGCAGCTACCACTCGCTTTGGCTCCGGCTGGGCGTGGCTGATCGTCGATGGCGGCAAGCTCGCTGTCACCTCCACCCCGAACCAAGACTCCCCGCTGATGGAAGGCAAAACGCCGATCCTCGGCCTCGACGTTTGGGAGCACGCGTACTACCTGAAGTTCCAAAACAAGCGTCCCGACTACATCGGCGCTTTCTGGAACCTGATCAACTGGGATGAAGTCAACAAGCGCTTCGCAGC
>NZ_JBHUIO010000011.1:309961-614236 GCF_042682745.1 Tumebacillus lipolyticus
GCGATCCAATTCAGCATTCTGCTCGCCCTGGCGAGACGATCGATCTGATCTCCGTTCACTCTGGCGACAGACCCGCTTTCACCACCGCCAGCAGCTCTTCCTTTCGCTCCGGGTGGCAACCGATCAAATAAGGCTCGGCAGACATTCCGACGAACGGCTCGCCAGCAAACGTGATCACCGCGCCGCCCGCCTCTTGGAGCAACAGCAGCCCCGCGTACAGATCATCGCCTTCCGAGTTGTACAGCACAACACCGTCGAGATCCCCGCGCGCCATCATGCACCAGACCAGCGTCGGCGCCCAGACGCGCAGCACCCGCTTGCTGACCAGATCGAGGTGGTGCTTCAGTCGCATCGCCCGCTGCTCCTTCTGAACGCCGTGGCCCTGAATCCAGCCCACCGTGAGCTTGCCCCGCTTCTGCGACTTGATGCGGAGCGGCTGGCCGTTGCAGGTCGCCCCCTTGCCGCGCTCCGCCACGTACAGCTTCTCTTGAACCGAATCGTAGATCACGCCGAGCACCGCTTCCTTTTTATAGAGGAGGGTGATCGCCACCGCATACAGCGGCAAGCCGATCGCATAGTTGTTGGTGCCATCCAGCGGATCGACCAGCCAGAGATAGTCGCCTTCGACACCCGACCACCCCGTCTCTTCACTCCGAATCTGATGGTCGGGAAACGATTCGCGTATCCGCGCTAAAATCACATCTTCTGCCAGTCGATCCACCTCGGTGACAAGATCACCATGCTCATCCTTCTCGGTGATCGAAAAAGCTCCATCAAATCGCTCCTTGGCCAATCTCCCTGCCGCAATCGCCGCCAGGGTCGCCACTTCCTTCGCCTGCGCAAGAATCGCTTGCATGCTCCCGCCTCCTCTCTCAGTCCTCCTCATTTTAGCGATCAACGTTCAAATCGTCCAATCGAATCTAGCTAATATTCATTCACCACTATGTTTAAATACGCGAAGATAATTTTTTATTATTCCAAAGAAGGGTTCCTGTAGCATTCTGTCGAATTTTGACAATGAACTATATCGAACATCTAGTCTTCGATTTAAAAAAGTCGTCCTGTTTCTGAGGTGAGGCGCGTTGAACGAAGTAAAAGATCTCCTGCTCAATCTGCTCATCATCATCGTGCCCTTGTTTTTGTACCAAACGTTTTGGATCGACAAACCGGGCGGCACGTTGATCGCATCCCGCAATCGTATCGCCATCAGCATCTTGGCCGCAATTTCGGCGCTTGGCTGCATGGCTTTTCCTGTTTTCTTTCTGCCTGGCTACGTCTATGATCTGCGGCTCGTCCCCCTGTTGATGGGCATCTTCTACGGGGGCGTTCGGGCGAGTCTGATCGTCATCGTCGTCGTCTACCTCTATCGCTGGTATCTGGGTGGCGTCGGCTTTTCGGTCGTCGCTCTGCTCTATCCGCTCGCCATCGGCATCGCCTATCTGTTCGAAGCGAAGTTCAGCAGATGGGATCGCCGCCGCAAGATGTACGCAGGCTCGGCGCTCGCCCTGTTTTCCTCCCTGCTGATCAACATCGTCGTGCTCTATCTGATCGACGGGCCGCCCTTGAGCAATCCGCACCTGCCGTTTATCGTTTCCTTCGTCATCCTGCACGGCATCGCGATGTGGATTGCGATCTACCTGATCGAAAACATGCGCGACAAAGCTGCCCTGCGCTTTGAGATTCAACAGTCGGAAAAACTGCGCATCATCGGTCAGCTCGCCGCCTCGATCGCCCACGAGGTGCGCAACCCGCTGACCGTCGTGCGCGGCTTTTTGCAGTTGTTGCAATCTGATCAGATCCCCGAGGAGAAGCGCCGCATGTTTCTCAAGCTCGGCATCGAAGAGCTGGATCGCTCCGAGACGATCATCTCCAACTATCTCGCCTTTGCCCGTCCGCAGTCGCAGCGCATCGAAGCGATCGACGCCGCCGAGCGGGTCGAGCACGCAGCTGGCATCATCTCCTCCTACGCCACCCTGCGCAATGTGGAGATCGCGCATCAAGCGCGGCCGGGGCTGTTGATCGAAGGTGATCCTGAACAGCTGTCACAAGTGCTGATGAACCTGCTGAAAAACGGGATCGAAGCGATGCAGTCTGGCGGCGTGCTGACCATCTCCGCCATCGACGAAGGCAACCTCGTCCTGATCGAGATCACCGACACTGGCATCGGCATGTCGCCCGAAGAGACTGCGCGGCTCGGCAACCCCTTTTTCTCGACCAAAGAGGGCGGCACTGGGCTGGGCATCATGGTCACCTATCAGCTGATCCAGAGCATGAACGGCAGCATCGACGTCCACAGCGAAAAAGGAAAAGGCACTCGATTCACAATCAAGCTTCCACGTAAATATGACTAATTTCAGGCAGGAGATGCGGTACATTTGTCGAAAGGTTGTTCCTCAGTAAGAGAGGTGAACAACTTTGGGCGGCATCCAAGAGCTCTTGCTAAACCTGCTTTTCATCTTGCTTCCGATCTTCGTCTACCAGACGTTCTGGGGGGACAAAGAGACGGAGATGCCCAAGCGCAACCTGATTGCGATCGGCTTTCTCGCCGTCTCCTCCACGCTGCTCTGCATGACATTTCCAGTCACGCTGGTCCCCGGCTTCTCGCTCGACCTGAGGCTTGTACCGCTCTTGCTCGGCACGCTGTACGGTGGATGGCGCGTCAGCTTGTTCGTCCTGTTGTCGCTGTTCAGCTATCGAATCTTTCAAGGATCGCTCGGCATCGGCTTTCTGCTGATGATGCTCTACTTGCCGCCGATCATCGCGGTGGCGGTCGCCAGCGAGCGTCGCTATTTTCAGCTCTCCCGATTGGGCAAAACGATGTTCGCCATGTCGCTCTGCATGCTGATGCTGATCCCGACAAGCTTGAGCATCCTCTATCGGGCGGACGTGACCGCCTGGCAAAACCCGATTCTGCCCTTTCTCGGCTTCTTCTCGCTGAGCAACCTGTTTGCCGTCTTGATCGGGATCTATCTGATCGAGAACATCCGCGAGAAGGCGCTGATGCGGCTTGAAGCGCAGCGCAATGAAAAGCTGTACGTGCTCGGCGAGCTCGCAGCGGCGATCGCCCACGAGATTCGCAACCCGATGACTGTGGTGCGCGGCTTTTTGCAGCTGTTGCAAGAGCAGCACATCTCGCCGGAGAAGCAGAAAAAATTTATGCAGTTGAGCATCGACGAGCTGGATCGTTCGGAGCTGATCATCTCCAACTATCTCGCCTTTGCCAAACCGCAGATCGACAAGCCGGAGCGGATCGACGTCGGTCAGCGCATCCATTCGGTGGCAGACATCATCTCCTCCTTTGCCATCCTGCGCAGCGTGACTGTCGAACATCAGAGCGAGCATGACCTGATCATCGCAGGCGATCCAGAAAAGCTATCGCAGGCGCTGATGAACCTGTTCAAAAATGGCATCGAGGCGATGACGCAAGGCGGCACGTTGCAGATCCATGCGCACAAGCGCGGTCACTCGGTACAGATCGAGGTGATCGATACGGGTGTCGGCATGTCGGCGGCAGAACTCACGCGGCTGGGCAACCCGTACTACTCGACCAAAGAGATGGGCACAGGGCTCGGGCTGATGGTCACCTATCGGCTGATCCATTCGATGAACGGACAAGTTGGCGTAAAAAGTGAAAAAGGAAAGGGCACGCGCTTCACGCTGACCTTTCCGCTCCTCGATAAAAACGCTCTTCCCGATTGAGGGAAGAGCGTTCGTTTTACATCGGCAGAATCTGTTTGCTTTAGAGCCAGGCGAGCACCGCGATGTTCGCGCCTAGCAGCACGACCAGATAGATCGCATCGCGCCGCCCGAGGGCGACCTGATGATAGAACGTGCGATTCCTCGACCCGTCAAATCCTCGCGCTTCTAGGGCGACCGCCACCCGTTCCGCCTTGCGAATCCCTTGTGCCAACAGCGGGATCGTGTAGCGGAGAAACCCTTGCACCTTCCCGCGCAACCCAGGCATGCGCACGACGCCGCGCACGCGGTGAGCCGCTTTGATCTGGGCAAACTCCTCTTTGAACAACGGCAAGAAGCGAAAGCCGGTCAGCAGTGCATAGGCGAGCTTCGGCGGAAGCTTGCACTGTTGCATCAGGCTGAGGATGAACTGCGTGATGTCGGTGGTCGCGGTGAAGAGAAACCCGTAGCAGACGAACACCATCATCCGCAGGCCGATGTTCAACCCGTTTTGCAACCCTTCTTCCGTAAAGCGAATCCAGCCCCACTCCCACCAGACGGTCTCGCCCGCCCCATAGGCGGCGAGCATCCAAGTGGTCGATAGGAAGATGATCAGGAAGGGGGAGACGCGGACGAGAAACGTCTTCAGCGACACTTTGGCGATCGTCAGCGTGATCAGCACCGGAATCGCCAACAGGTAGAGCGTGGTCAGCGGATCACGGGAGAAGACGATCAAGATCATGCAGATCAGGTGCAAGAACAGCTTGACCGAAGGATTGACGCGCCCGACGAAGCTATCGTTTTCAGACACAGACGATCTCCTCCTTCCGCTCCTTGCAGCGGCGTTGATACTCGTGTGCGAGCGGCTCGGTCAGCGAAGCGCGCTTGAGCAGATCGGGACGCGAGAACAGCTCGTGCGCCGTTCCATCGAAGAGCAGCCCCTGCTCTGCGAACACGAGCACCCGCGATGCGGTGCTCGCGACCAGTTCGACATCGTGTGTCGCCATCATCACCGTCGTGCCCGCCGCATTTCGCTCGCGGATGCGTTCGACCAGCTCGCGGGTCGTCGCCGCATCCTGACCGAATGTCGGCTCGTCGAGCAAGAGCAGCTCCTGATTCTTCAGCAGCATCCCCGCGACGCTCAAGCGACGCTTTTGCCCCTGGGACAGGGTGAACGGGTTCTTTTGCGCCACCGCTTGCAGGTGAAAGTCTGCCAGCAGTCGCTCCGTCTCCCGCTCGACCCGCTCCTTCGGCCAGCGCGCCAACCTGCCGCCGAACGCCACCTCGTCAAACACCGTGTCGGCGATAAACTGGTGCTCCGGATTTTGAAAGACAAACCCGATGCAGTCATACAGCGCGTCCGATTTGTACTTCCCAAGCTCGATGCCTTTTAGCAGCACCTGCCCGCTCTTCGCCGGCAACAGGCCGCCGACCATCTTCAAAAACGTGCTTTTTCCCGCTCCGTTCGGCCCCATGATCGCCACCCATTCGCCCGGCTGAACGCTCACGTTCACATCCGACCAGACCGCTTGCCCATTTCGATAGCACAGCTCTGCATCGCGCACCTGCAACAGCGGTTCCCGCCCGCTGTGCTGGCCCGCATCGGACGGGCTGACCGGAGCTTTCGTCGCAGGCTCCGCACCCAAGAGCTCAGCCTGTATCCTCGCCCCTTCCACATCGCCCGCCTCGCGATTCCCCGCTCGCCACTGTCGCTCCAAGCGCTGCGACAGCTCGTGCTGCGGGTCGTCGAGCAGCTCTCGCCACGTCACCGGCCACATCCGCGGCGTCCAGATGCCGTAGCGTTTGATCGCCTCCTGATGATCGCGCAGCACCTGCTCCGGCTTGCCCGACCCTTGCAAAGCGCCGTCGGGACCGAACAGAAACACCCGGTCGATCCACTCCATCACGCTCTCCAGCTTGTGTTCGATCATCACGAGCGTCTTCTCGCCCCGCAGGCGGGCGATGTCCTGCAACACCTGTCCCGTGTTTTCCGGGTCGAGCTGTGCGGTCGGCTCGTCAAAAAACAGCACATCAGGCTCAAGCGCCAACAGGCAGGCGAGCGCCAATCGCTGTTTCAGCCCGCCGGACAGCTCAGCGATCCGCTTGTCGAGCGGCAGATCCAACCTTACCTGTCGCATCAGCCGCTCGATCTGTTCGCGCATCTGCGCAGGCGGAACTTGCCGATTTTCCAGGGAGAAGGCGATCTCATCCTCGACGGTCAGCATGCAAAACTGCGCATCAGGGTCTTGAAACATCACGCCGACGCGGTCGGGGCGGTACACCTCCCCTTTCATCCACGCTTCGATCGAGCGGGGGATGATGCCGGAGAGCACCTGCGCGAGCGTGCTTTTGCCACAGCCGCTCGGCCCGAGCAGCAGCACCGACTCTTTTTCAGCAATCCGGATCGAAATATCTTGCAGCGCGGGGGTATCGCGGTCAAAAAATTGTACAGACACCCTCTCACAGCCGAGAAAGGGTGTCTTATCTGTCAGATTCAACATGTTAGAAGGGGTTCTCCATCTTTTGACGGATGATCGCGTAGTTGTTCAAAACCCCCGTTTTTGCCAGCAGATCGACGATGATCTTCGCCAAGAGACCGCCGAGGATCGCGCCGGAGATCGTGCGCATCGCAATCTTTGCGATCATCGGCCCGGTCGCAAGCTCCGCCAAGCCGCCGGTCAGCCCCTCGAACAGCAGGCTGGCAGCCGCAGCAGCCGCCCCGCCGAGCAGCATCGTGCTCACGTTAAACTTCTGGTAGCGGAACAGCGCGAAGATCAGCTCGGTCGCAACGCCCTGCGCCAAGCCATAGAGCAGGACTTGCAAGCCCCACGGGCTGCCCATAAACAGCTCGCCCGAAGCGGCAGCCATCTCGGCGATCAGCGCCACGCCCGGCTTTCGGACAATATAGGCGGCCAAAGGGCCTGCGATGAACCAGGTGCCGTAGATGATCTCACCACCGCCAGGGAATACCCCGTCCAGCAGGTAGTACAGGGGCGCCCAGGCGATGTAGATAAACCCGCAAAGCACAGCAAGGATGACCGTAATCATGATTTCTCTGAAATTGACGACATAACTATTCTTCATGTCCCATTTTCCTCCTCGAACAAAGCGACAATCGCATAAAAAAAACTTCTCCCGAAAACCGGCAGAAGATGCGTACACGATCGTTCAATGCCGTCACTTCCTCACGCCGGTATTACCCAGGATCGAGTGAAAGGGTTAGCACGTTCGTGCTTCTCAGCCATCATTGGCACCCCTAGCAACTGCGCTTCATTCAGTTTTGACTTCCTCACCCATTGTAGTGGAAGGACGAGCTTCTTGTAAAGCTGGATTCTCGTTCCTCCTCCTATTTTCTTTCTTCCAGATAGCGTCGCAACCAGTGCTCGGCGATCTTCGAGACGAACGCCTCCTCCCCGTCGACGTGCAGGACAGGGATTTTATCCCAATATTTTGCATACACCGCCTCATCGCAGGTGATGTCAAACTCCTCCACCTGCAGCGGGTAGGTCGCCCCCACTCGCGCGAGGATCGGCTTCACCTTATCGCACAGCGTGCAGCCTTCTTTTGTAAACAGCGTAATTCGAAACTGTCTCATTCGATCTTCCGACTCCTTCGATCTCTCTTAGGGATACTTTACCATTCATTTGCTCATGCTACCAATAGATCGTCCAGCTGTGATGATCAAAACTTTTTCCGCGATCATCAGCCCGCTGCTGAAGCCGATCTGCAAGCATGCTGTACATCTATCAAAGGAGCGTTCCGATGCGTCTATTGCTGATCGCGGGGATCATTCTGCTCCCGCTGGTGCTCTTTGCCCTGCGCAACGCGCGCATCGCCAGGCTGTTCGATCTGTTGGCTGCCGTCGCTGCGCTGCTCTTTTTGATCACCTCTGGACTTAGCGTTTTGGAGATCAAGCAGATGAACACCGAGTTCACCACGCACATCCATCAGATCTTCAACAATCTGATCTTCCTATCCGCCGCGGGCTACATCGGCATCTACAGCGTCTACCGCCTGCTGGGGTGCACCTTTCCCGCCCGACAAGAAAACGAGCCTTCCCGTTGATCGGGAAAGCTCGTTTTTCATACTTCTGCCCCTTTGGTCGCAGCGCTTGGGCTCTCCGCTTTGCGCAGGCGACGCATCGAGAGCAGCAAGGTGGCCAACGCGGTGGCCAACCCGCCATAGATGAAGATGTCCCGCACGGAGAACCACGTTTCCACCACGCCAGCCAGCGCCATCGATCCGACCGTTCCCGCCATGAAAACGGTGTTGTAAAACCCGAGCACGCGCCCCATGTACGCCTGCTCCGCCTCCGTCTGGATGATCGTCGCCGCCGAGATCATCGCCATGACGGAGAACATCCCGATCATCACCAGCGTCAACCATTCTGTGTAGAAGGAGTTGGTCGTGCCGAGCACGGCGATAAAAATCGCGTCGACCAGGATGCCCACGCGCACGATCAGCAGCAGATCCAGCTTTTTGCAGAGGTTGAGCGTGGCCGCTCCGGCTGCCAGCCCGACTCCGATGCCCGCCTCCAGCCAGCCGAACTGCAAATCGCTCACCTTGATGATGTCCTTCGAAAAGACGACGAGCAACACGTTGAACATGCCGCTGGTGATCATCGCGGTGAACATGATCGCCGTCGCATTCATCACGCGCGGCAGCCTCACCATGTAGCGCGCCCCTTCGCCTAGCTCTTTCCAGAATTGCCTGTCCTTTTTCGCCCCGGTGTTCTTCGATAGTTGCTTGGCCGAGACGGACAGCAGGGTCAGCGTTGTCGCCGAGTATAGGAAGGTTGCCGAATCGACGATAAATGCGGCGGTGTACGACCAGAGACCGATGACGATCCCTGCCAGCACCGGGCCTGCGATCGCCATCGCCTGCATCGCAGTCTGAATCTTTGCGTTATAGCCGAGCAGCTGGTCTTTCGGGAACAGCTGCGGCACCAGCCCGCTCTGCGAGGTCGAGGAGACAAAACCGACCATCGCCGTCACAAAAGTCAGCGTGTAGATCCAATACACGTGCGGCAAAAACGGGATGGAGAGCACCACGCCTGCTCGGATCAGCTCACAGGTGATCGCCAGCTTGCGCTTGTCCAAGCGGTCGATCCACACGCCCAGAAACGGGCCGAGCAGTATCATCGGTAAATAGGAGGCGACCATCACCTGTCCGACGCTGAGCGCCGATCCTGTCTTCGCATAGATCATCAAGGATAGCGCCAAGAAATGAAACGTATCGCCCAGTTTGGAGATGGAACGTCCCGTCATCATCAGCCAAAAGTTGCGTTGTAATTCTGTCATCAACCGTTGCCCCTATTGCATTTATTATCAGAACCTTATAGTAGTATGGGATATAATAACACACCTGTCAACCTTATCAAGAAATTCTTTCGCACAACTGCAAATTATTCTGTTGCACCAGAAAGATCTTCGTATTATAATTTTCGGTAAAGAAAAAAGTTTTCCCTCACGAAACTTTTTTGAGGGTATCTAAAAGTCTGATGTCACCAACCTATCTCCTCGGAAATAGAATGAAAGTGCCATCTTTTTTTCAGCCAAAATGTTTCCCTAAGGAAACATTTATCCTTCATAGATGATGAACGTCGGGAAAGGTAGGGTTTGAACATGGAGACAATTCCACTGACTCAGCTTGCGATCGGAGAGCGGGCAAGGGTGATCTCGCTGCTCGCCACCGGTCAGCAGAGACGGCGCATGCTCGACCTCGGGCTGGTTCCGCAAGCGATGATCGAGGCGCTTCGCAAGAGCCCTGCTGGCGACCCGGTCGCCTATCGCATTCGCGGCGCGGTGATCGCCTTGCGCCGGGAGGAAGCGTCGCTCGTCACGGTCGCGCGCATCTGAACAATCCGTTTGGCAAAAGGGGGTATGCAACATGTCATCAACCGGATCACCTCGTGAGGCGCACGTTGCCCACATCGAAAGGTTCGGCATTCAACTGCAGACGCCAGACGATCTGATCATCGGGCTGGCCGGCAATCCAAACACCGGAAAGAGCACCGTCTTTAACGCCTTGACCGGATTGAACCAGCACACCGGCAACTGGGCGGGCAAGACGGTCGGCAGCGCGATCGGCCATTTTCACCATCAGCAGCGCTCCTTCACCATCGTCGACCTGCCTGGCACCTACTCGCTGCTGTCCCAATCGGCAGACGAACAGGTCGCGCGCGACTTTGTCTGCTTCGGCAATCCGCACGTGACGCTCGTCGTCACCGATGCGACCAACTTGGAGCGCAACTTGAATCTCGCTCTGCAGGTGATGGAGGTGACCGATCGCGTTGTCGTGGCTGTCAACCTGATGGACGAAGCGAAGCGAAAAGGCATCCGCATCGACATCGACAAGCTTCAGGCGGAGCTCGGAGTGCCGGTGATGCCGATCGCAGCTCGCAGCGGAACTGGGCTTGCCGAACTGAAAGAGATGCTGTTGCAGGTGGCGATCGGAGCGGTCAACCCGACGCCCAAGCCGCTCACCTATTCGGAAGAGGTCGAGCGGACGGTCGCCGCGCTGCTCCCGCAAGTCGAACCGCTGGTGGCGGGCGTCCTCCGTCCGCGCTGGGTGGCGCTGCGCCTGATCGACGGCGATGATTCGGTGCTCGCCGCGCTTGTGCGGTATACGGAAGAGCGCCCAACTGTCATCCAAACTGGCAAGGTGGTGGTTCCCTCATGACCTCTGGACAAAATCAACAGCTCAAAAAGCTGATGGAAGACGTGCAGCAACAGGATACGGCGCACCTGCGCGATCAGATGGTCAGCGACATCTATTCGCGCACAGAATCGATCGTCGCAAGCGCGGTGCTTCTGCCGATGCACGAAGAGCAGATCGACTTCGACCGTCGGCTCGACAACGTGCTGACCTCAAGATGGCTCGGGTTCCCCCTGATGCTCCTGTTGCTCGGCACCGTCTTCTATATCACGATCGCAGGCGCCAATGTCCCATCCGGCCTGTTGGCCGACTTTTTCTTCTGGATCGAAGGCTATCTGACCTCTTTCTTTCTCTGGTTGGGCACACCTGCCTGGGTGCATGGCGTGCTGATCGAAGGGCTGTATCGCGGCACCGCCTGGGTGGTTTCGGTGATGTTGCCGCCGATGGCGATCTTCTTCCCCGTGTTCGCGATCCTCGAAGATTTCGGATATCTGCCGCGCGTGGCGTTCAACTTGGATCGCTTTTTCAAGAAGGCGGGCGCGCACGGCAAACAGGCGCTGACGATGAGCATGGGATTCGGATGTAACGCAGCGGGCGTGACCGCATGCCGCATCATCGAGTCGCCTCGCGAGCGGATGATCGCGATCATCACGAACAACTTCGTGCCCTGCAACGGGCGCTTCCCGACGCTGATCACGCTGGCCACCTTATTTATGGGCGGGGCGGTCGGGCTCGCCTACGGCAGTCTGGCGGCGACCGCCATCGTCGTCTGCTTGGTCTTGGTCGGCCTGGTGACCACCCTTTCTGTCTCCTGGCTGCTGTCCAAAACGATGTTGCGAGGGGTTCCATCCCATTTCACCCTGGAGTTGCCCCCCTATCGCAAGCCGCAATTTGGCCGCCTGCTGATCCGTTCGGTCTATGACCGCACCGCCTTTGTGCTCAAGCGAGCGGTGATCGTCGCAGCACCTGCTGGCGTGGTCACATGGATTCTCGCCAACATCCAGATCGGAGATGTGAGCATCTTGCAGCATGCCGCCCTGTTCCTCGATCCGTTCGCACGATCGATCGGGCTGGACGGCTACATCCTGATGGCGTTCATCCTCGGACTGCCGGCCAACGAGATCGTCTTGCCGATCTTGATCATGAGCTACCTGTCGACAGGCGCGATGACCGAGCTCGACTCGATGGTCGATCTGAAAAACCTGTTCCTCTCCTACGGCTGGACGTGGCTGACCGCACTTTGCATGATGCTCTTCTCACTGCTGCACTACCCGTGCGGCACGACGATGTGGACGATCGCCAAAGAGACGAAGAGCACCAAATGGACGCTGGTCGCCATCCTGCTGCCGACGTCGATCGCGCTCGGCGTCTGCTTCCTCGTCGCACAGACGGTGCGCTTCTTCGGCTGGGTGTGACCGCTCGCAAAGAGACCCTTCATCAGCAAGGGTCTTCTTTGCGTCGGTTCACCCTCTGTCAGCTCGACCACGCTTTTGCTGATGACCTCGCCGCATCGAGCGCGGGCGAGACACTGTGCTGAGCGCGGGCGATCAGATGCGCTCCCGCCGCTTGAGCAGCTTGTGGATGCGCTTGAGCTGGATCAGCTCGCGAACTTGTGATTTGATCACCTTCATGATCGTCTCCTCGCTCATCTGGGCGATCGTCGCTTCCCCGTGATGGCGAACGGTCGCGGCGAGCAGGTTGTTGAGGAAGTCGCAATAGTCCTCGACCGAGTGTTCAAACGCTAAGTGTTCGGACAGTTCCACCGCGTATTGTCGCAGTTCTTTTTGCAGGCGTTCCAAGATTTGACCCTCCCTTTTTTGCACGATCCGATGTAGAAATGGACATTATAGAGTACAATGTAGCTATGACAAAGGAGGTTTTGTCACAGTGAGAACTGTTCAACATACATCATCGGCAGACGTGTTGGCCAAGGCGGACGAGATCGCGGCGCTCCTGATCTCTTCGGAGGAGATGCAGCGCTTTCGGCAAGCGGAGGAGAAGATCACCCATCACGGCGATGCGCAAGCGCTGTTGTTTGTCGTCAAGGCGAAGCGCAACCAATACTCGCAGCTCTCCCTGCGCCACGGGTTTGAACACCCGGCGGTGATCAAGGCGAAGCAGGAATACGACAGCGTCCTGCAGCAGATCGCCCAGATCCCCTTGATCGATGAGCTGCAGACCGCGCAGGAAGACTTGAACGATGTGGTGCAGGGCATCCTGCACACGCTCGTGTCGTCTGTCGCCAACATGCTCCCGCTGGAAAAGGGAGAAGAGCCCGGCGGTGCGGCGAGCGGCGGTTGTGGCAACTGCTCCTCCGGCGGCTGTGGACGCCACTGATGATGTGCAAAGCGAAAGCCAGCAGAACCTGCTGGCTTTTTTCTTTGGCTACTGGGCTCGTCTGTACCAGGCGTCTCCGCCCCACTCCTCCGCCTTCCACGGCAGAGTCTCCGGGGTGGCCAAGTGCATGATCTCCTTCCAGAACTCCAGCCGCTCCAGCTCCGACATCGGCTGGAAGCTCTCGGCGATCGCGAGGTTCTTCTCCAACTGCTCCATCGTCTCCATGCCGACGATCGACGTCGAGATCGGAAGCGACAGCGTGTAGCGAAGCGCTTGCTCATACCAGGGGCCGAGCTTTCCGAGCGCGAACACTTTCATGCCGATGATCGCCATACCCTTTTCAAGCGCGAGCGGCACAAACTCGTGGGCGAACGAGTAGATGTGATGATCGAGCGCCGAGAGCGCGACCAACGCGCTGTCAAATTCGTAGCGGCGAATCGCTTCCACCAGCACCTGAGGGTTGGTGTGCCCAGAGATCGAAAGCTTTTTGACGATGCCCTGCTCCTGCGCCTCGCGCAGCGCCTGCAGCGCTCCCCCCTGGGCGAAGCAGGCGTCCAGCTCTTCGATCGTCCTGATGTTGTGCAGGCGCCACTCTTCCACATGATCGGTCTGCAACCGCTTTAAGCTGCCTTCTAGGAGGCGCCAAGAGCCGTCCCGTGTGCGATCGCTCGTCTTGGTGGCGATCATCACCTCGTCGCGACGCCCTTTTAGCGCGAGCCCGAGGCGGGTTTCGGACTGGCCGTCCGAATAGCTCGGCGCCGTGTCAAAATAGGTGATGCCGCGGTCGATCGCCCGGTTGACGATCTGGATCGCCTCCTGCTCGGAGCAATTGTGCTCATCGACGATGCGTTGTGCGCCGAAGCTGAGCAGCGGGACCTGCCAGCCAGTTCGTCCAAACGGTTGTTGTATCATGCGTCCTCACATCCTTTTCCGTCTATCATCCAGTAGTTAGCATTTCTCTCTCCTCAGCAGGATTCCCTTTTTTCCAAGAAAAAGAAGCCCTTTCGTGAGGAAAGAGCTCGATGTGCCTGCGCTATACTTCCGGAATCAATTCGGAGGAAAGCTTCGGCTCGCCTTTGGCTAGGCCGACAATATAGAGCGTATAGGTCACACCCGCATCGAAGCGCATCTTCGGCAGGCGAAGGACGACATCCTTCTTCCCGGCCAGCCGCAGCTGCAGGTCGCGCCGTCCAGGGGTCACCTGCAAGTAGGGTGATTTCTCTTTATAGATCAGGTGGCTGATCAGCACTTTGCCCGACGGCAAGGTGATATCGACCGCTGGGGTGTTCGGGGAGAGGTGCACGATCTTCAGGCGAGCGAAGCCCGGTTTCGTCTTGCTCGGTTCATCCTGGAAGACGAGCGGGCGGATCTCCCTTTGCATCCCGGCGATGGCGAGCGTATACGTTTGGCCCTGCCCGGCGGTCAGATTGGAGTCGATCAGCGCCCCCACCTGCTTGCCATACGGAAAGACCTGCACGCGATGCCGGCCTGGCGCGATGCGGATATAGTCGCTGATCCCTTGAAACCTGATATCTTCCGCCACCTTTTTCCGATCGATGTAAACGTCCACACCTGGCGTGTTTGGCGATGCGTGGAAAAAGCGGACGCGCGCACCTGTGGGCTGACCGACAGGCTTGACGACAGGGATCGCTTCTGGCGGAGCGAACTCGGCAGGAGGCGCATTCGGCCCTGTCGGCTGATCGAGCGGGATGGGAACCGCATCGGTGATCACACCGCTCTGGGGGATCTGCTGCTCGATCTCCCCCTTAAACTGAGCGTTCATCTGTTCCAACGCTTTATCGAGCATCTCCTGCATCTGCTCTTGCGTGGTGGGACGCGCGAGCAGCGAGCGGACATCTTCCTGTTGTGCCTGAAGCAGCTTGCACGCTTCCTGCATAAATTCATACTGATTCTGCTGGCTCTGCTGTACCAGATCGACCAGCTTCTCAATTTCCCGAGCCAACGGCTCATACGGAGCAAATTGCCGTTCCTCTCTGTTCAAAACCCCAAACCTCCTCGAAAGGGCGTTATCGGTACTTCCCGACTTCCCTTCCAAAGTATTAACCGATCTGGGCATTGGTTCATAAAATGGGCGAAAACTCCCCTACAACAGCGGAGAGAGCAACCGTGCTCCCGACTCTTTTAACCGCTCGGGAAGCGGCCTGTTCCGAAAGCTCGCCAGCTCCACCTGCAAGCTGTTCTGCAAATCCTGTTCAAAATCACCCTCCAACCGTCTGGCAAACTCCCGACTGTAAAAAAATGCGCCGATCTCGAAGTTCAGCAGGAAGCTCCGAATATCAAAATTTGCCGATCCGAGCACGGCGATCTCATCATCGACCAACAGCACTTTGGCGTGCATGATTCCCTTTTGGTATTGATAGATCTTCACGCCCGCATCCAACATTTCGGAGAAGTAGGATCGTGAAGCCCAATAGGTCAGCTTGTATTCGGGCACCCCTTGCACGATCAGCCGCACATCGACACCGCTGAGCGCAGCCGTCTTCAGCGCCATGATGATGCTGTCATCCGGAATAAAGTAGGCGGTCTCCAGAAAGATTCGCCGCTCCGCCGTCGCACAGGCGGCAAAAAACATCTGGCGAATCGACTCGAACTCCGCATCTGGGCCGCTGGGCACGATCTGCACCAACATGTTCCCCACCCGCTCCGCGCGCGGATAATATTTCGCCGCGGTGATCTTTTCTCGCGTCACAAAAAACCAGTCGTTCAAAAAAGTCCGCTGCATCACCTGCACGCTGTCTCCGCGCACCAAGAGATGCGTGTCCCGCCAGTATCCCAGCTTCGGATCGCGGGACAGATACTCATCCCCGATGTTCATGCCGCCGAGCAGTCCGACCTTCCCGTCGACCACCACGATCTTGCGGTGATTGCGAAAGTTTAACCGATTGGAGAGGAACGGAAACCGGACGGGGAAAAACACAGCTACCTTGATCCCCACATCCCGCATCTCTTGAAAAAAGGAACTTTTGGTTCCATGCGAACCGAGCCCGTCGACCATCACTCTGACCTCGACACCCTCCGCCCGTTTGCGCATCAACAGCTGCTGCGTATCTTTTCCGATCTGATCATCCTTGAAGATGTAGTACATCAGGTGAATGTGATCGGTCGCCTTTTCCAACTCCTTAAACAGCGCATCGAACTTCTGCTGTCCATCTGTGAGCACCTGAAAGTTGTTGTTGTTCGTCACCGGAGACTTCGCGTTGTTCAGCAGCAGGCGCACCAGCCGTTGTTTCTGCTCGACATCGTATCCGAACAGCACCTCGTCTGCGCTCAACTGCTGCAGTTGGCGTTGTACGATCGACTCCAGTCGATCCCCCTCCAGGTGTTTATGCTTAAACAATCTTCGCTTTCTCACGCTGCTTCCCAGCACGAGGTAGAGCAAAAAGCCGAGCAGAGGCAGCAGCATCAGCACGATCAACCAGGCGACCGTCTTGCTCGGATTGCGATTTTCTAAAAAGACGAGCGTCCCGAACAACCCTAACTGCACCAGCCCCAAACAGATAATCACGATGATCCAGATGACTGTCCTCACCACCCCTGTCGTTCCCGATCTTTCTAGTATGCACAAAAAAAGCACCTCCATGTTCGGAGGTGCAACAATTGCACAAAACGCTCAAAACGCTCGCTCACACGAAGACGTCGATCTTCTGACCCGCGACCGAGTGGCTCCGATCCTTTGCCACCGATGCGGTGACGATCGTCTCCTTGATCGCGTGAACCACCACTTTTGACCCGTTTGTCAGCGTCGAATGATAGGCATAATCATGTTGCACATACTTGACCGGATGCCGTTGCATCGCCGGTTGGTGGGAAGATCCCCCAATCCCCTCTACCATCAGCTCTCCCCCTGTTCCCTCATTCAGAATTTTATCAAAATTTTAACACATTCAAAAGGGAGTGTTCAACTCATTTTTACAGGTGAAGAGACTGCCCGCTCTGTGCGCTGGCGCTCTCGCCTTGCTCGCCACCAGCCGTTCCACCTCATTCCGAAATAGCACATCGCACTGGCGAGCAGAATGCCAGCGATCACATCGATCGCATAGTGGTAGCGCAGATAGACGGTCGAGATCAAGATCGAGACGACCAGCGGCGCATAGACCCACAGGAGCTTGCGGTAGAACTTCCCGACATAGAACAGCATCACGCAGGAAATCGCGGTGTGCAAGGAGGGAAACACATCCCGCGGGACGCTCAAGTCTTCCTGGATCACGACCGAGTTTTGCAACGACGTGAGCGCCCCACCGCCCAGATCGACCGTAAACACATGTTGCAGCGCATAGAGCGGCCCGACAGCCGGTACCAGCGTGTAACAGAAATAGCCGAGATAAAAACAGAACAGCACGCTGGTCACGTAGGAGGTGACCGCCGTTTTCGACTTGAGCATCATCAGCAACAGGGTGAGAAAGATCATCGGAAACCAGATCATGTAGACAAAGCTAAAGAAATCGGTCGCCAACGGATGGATCCACTGTTGCATCCACAGGACAGGTTGTTCGCCAAAAATCCAGCTGTCGATCGCCATCAGCCAGCCGTCTCGATCGACCGGGGAGAACAGCGGAATGTAAAAGTTGAGCGCCCGATAGATGATCAACAGCACGCAGAACGGCAAGAAGATCCGCACGCCATTCCACGTCTGCATCAGTCCCCAGCCGATGCTGCGATGCTTCCACCAGCCGAAGCTGACCAAGAACAGCAAAGCGGCCAAGATCGCCTTGGGAATGAAGTCCGAATAGATGTTCCAAATCCAGATCACCGGCTGATAGTGCCAGCCCGCCTGCCCTTGTAACGCGTCAACATCATCCCCATAGGCAAAAAACAGCGACAGGGCGATCAGGGAGACCACGATGCCCACCAACTCGTATAGTTCGAGCTTTTTCAGCCCGCGCACGATGCGTTTCAACCCGTTCCCCCTCTTCTATTGCAACACCGTCAGCTTCTGCTCGACACCGAGCTCGCGCAGGCGCATCTCGACGAGCGATTGCACCCGCGTGTCCAGCTCCTCATAATATTGATGCTTAGGCAAAGCTAACAGCTCAAGCGTTTCATCATATTTCGCCCAGATCATCCAGTCCAGATCGTGCAGCGACTTCTGACCTTCGATCAGTGAAAAGCGAAGGGTCGCATGCTCGACCGAGCGCTCCTCCTCCTCTTCGCGCTCGTGCAGCAGCTCGACCTCCACCGCGAGCCCTTCTGACAGCAGCTCTGTCGAATAGCTGGCCGCCACATCCTGTGCGATCAGCAACACCTCGCGCTCGATCGCTGCGAGCTCCTCGCTTGCGACCTCCTCGCACCCGATCACATCGTAAGCGTTCAGCTTCGGGATGCCGAGCGAGCTGAGCGCAGACTGGATCGACTGGCGGAACTGCCCGTATACTTGCTCAACATGTCCGATCGGTCGCAGCGCAAACATCACATGCCCGCGAAACACCGAGTAGCCGAAACAGTCTTTCCACTCGATGCGCATCTGGAAAGCTCCTTGTGACAGCAAGCCATAGCGCGGGGCTACCATCGTCACGCCGTGGCGGTCGAACAGCACGATCTCCACGTTTCGCGTCGCGCTTCGCTGATAGAGCGGCCAGAGCGCGGCGATCAGCAACAGCCCACCCAGCATGCCGATCACCAAGCGCTCGCCATCGCTAAAATTGTGCAAGCTCCCCGCTGCGATCAGGCGGACGACCGCCCAAATGCTGACGCCGATCGCAAGCGGCACCAGCCATCTTTTGACTTTGCCGCCCGACTCTTTCGGCTGGTGCCGCACATCGATGCGCATGAGCACCTCGTGCTCATGCTGATGGCGGCGCACCAAATAGGCCCGCAGCGGAACATTCAACCCGTACAAGCACATCCAGGTGAGGTAGACGATCAGAAATCCGGCTATCATGATACGACCACCTCTTTCGCCGCCTCCGCATCGCGGTGCGTCCTCTTCATCCACTCCTGCAAGCGATCGATCAGCTCCTGCCCGCTCAGACCGAGCAGATAGCCGACGCTCCCGGTCGAATGCCACAGCAAAAACGAGCTGGCAGCCACCCGCTCCGACGAGTCGGTATCGAGCAGGTTCAACTGGAGCCACGAACGCGCTTGCTCCTCGAACAAACGATCGCCCGGCATGTTGCGCATGACGCCAAACTCAGGGCGCAGGCTCATCCGCTCCAGCTCCTCGTGGAACAGGTCGAGCAGGTCCCAGCCGAGATCGTTGATCTCATCTTCCATCGCATAAAAGCGCTCCTCATCGACCTGCGCCACCCACAGCCTATCGGTCAGTTCCAGCCGCTCGACGCCAAGTTCGGACAAAGCGCTCTTGATGCGCTCATAGTCGGCCGCCAGATACTCCACCTGAACATACGAGCCGCCCTCCTGATAAAACTGCACAAAGCTGCCGTCGATCTTATAGCCGGTCACCTGCTGCCACGCAGTAAAGTGTCCTTTCGCCTGACGCCACAGCGGTCGCCCCAAGTTCTCGGGAAACAGCCAGACCCCTTTTTCGGTAAAAAAGAATCCTTGCTGCTTTTGAAACTGGCGACGTCGATGATACAGGCTGATCATTCCGCCGATATATCCAAAACATCCGATCACCGCGAGCACATCCGTTGCCGAAACTGCCAACAGGAACACAAAAGCGAGCGACAGCAGAACAAAGTTCCAATCGTTCTTGCCGACCTGATAGCCGGATAGCTCTGTGTTCACATCTCCAGCAAGCACCACGCGCTCCGCGATGAAGACTTTTTGCTTCTGACGACTGCGCAGGGTCGGCGACAGACCAAATGCCACCGTGCCTGCCAAATATCCAAGAACGCCCGCCGTGAGAAGCGCCTTCCAGATTGCCAAAATATCGGTCACCTGTCAGACCACCTCTTCTTTCAACCTTGCAAACTAACAAACTTAGACTATAAGTATAACAGAAGACAAATGCGAACCGACTACTAATTTCCTGCCAGCGATGGCAAAAGAAAAAGGTCGCCTCGACGGGCGACCTTTTTGCTAAACGACAAGATTTTCCCCGATGTCCGCCTCGCGCTTGAACAGGCGCGCATAGACACCGTCTTGCCCGAGCAGCTCTTCGTGCTTGCCCTGTTCGACCACGCGGCCGCTTTCTAAGACGATGATGCGATCTGCAGTCAGGACGGTGGACAGGCGATGGGCGATGACCAGCACCGTCTGCTCCCGTCGCCGTCTGGTGATCGCTTCGTTGATCAGCACTTCGGTGATCGGGTCGAGCGCCGAGCTCGCCTCATCGAGCACCAGAATCGGCGCATCGGCGACCAGCGCACGCGCCAAGGAAAGGCGCTGCTTTTGCCCGCCGGAGAGCAGATTGCCCCGCTCGCCGACCGGCGAGTTCAGCCCGTCGGGCAGGCTGTCGTAAAACTCTTGCAGGCCGCTGTCGTAGATCGCTTGCCGCAAAAGCTCATCGCTCGCATCCACTCGACCGAGCCGCAAGTTGTCTGCCAGCGTGCCATTGCGCAGTTGAACATCTTGCGACACCACTGCGATCTGTTTGCGCAACCAGCGCGCATCCAGCTCTGCAATCGGCTTGCCGTCGAGCAGGATCTGACCAGACTCCGGCTCATACAGGCGCAAGAGCAGATCGACCACCGTCGATTTTCCTGAGCCGCTCGCCCCGACCAGCGCCACCGCTTCCCCGCGCTTGAAGGTGAACGACACGTCGTGCAGAACGCGATCCGCTTTGCCCGGATAGCCAAACGCCACCCCTTCGACGACCACCTCACCCTCAACGTCAGCAAGCGTCTGCTTGCGCTCCGTTTCGGCAATCGACGTCTCCTCAGCAAGCAAGATCTCCGAGCGGTCGAGAGCCGGGCCGGTGCGCTTGACCGACAGCCAGTAGCGCAGCATGCGCTGCAGTTGGTTGGCCGCAGCCCCGACCAAAGTTGCTGCCGTCAACATCTCACCTTGCTTCAGCTGATCATCCCAGATCAACCACGCCGAGATCAGATAGACCACGCCGACCGCGACGCCGTTAAACGAGCCGATCACCACAAAGGACTGCATCCGCGCCTTGAGCTCGCGATGGCTCTCGCGGATAAACTCCTTGCGAATCTCCGCGACGGAGCGGATCTCCGATTCGGCGACGCCGAGCACGCGCGAGAGATGAATCCCGGTGACCGACTCGCGCAGTCGCTCCAGATAGCGAGACGCTTCCCGCCGCGCATTGGCAGACGCTGTCCTCGTTCTTTTTCCGACCAGGTTGGACGTGTAGTAGAAGATGACGCCGAGCACAAGGCTGGTGACCATCAGCAGGGGGTTGATCCACGCCAGCACGGCCGAATAGATCACCACCCCTTGAACGGAAGCCATCAGCGAAGACCCTTCCCACGCCAGGAAGTCGTGCAACGTCACCGGATCATCAGATACGCGAGCGAGCAGTTCACCCGTCCGATTGCGATGATAGAAGCTGAACGGCAGAAATTGCAGATGGCGAAACAGCTTCAGCTTCTGACGGATCGTCACCCCTTTGGCGACATAGTGACAGAAATACTCGTCGATGACCATGAACAGCAGGTCGAGCACCGCCGCCACCAGCAGAAGGATCGCTAAGCCCCAGAGCAGGTCGCTTCTGCCTTGATCTGGCAAGATCGTATCGACCAACCACGCCATCGCCAGCGCCGGAATCAGCTCACCGCAGACCTGGCTGATCGCGATCACAAACGAGTCGGCCGCCACCCACTTGCTATAGGGTCGCAAAAAGGATAGCACTCGCCTGCCATCGCCCTGCTTTCGAACAGCAGTCTGACTCATACGACCCCCTCCTTTTCCAATTCGCTGTACTGCGCCATGTACAGGCGATAATAATGCCCTTGCAGTTTCAACAGCTCTTCATGCGTGCCGCGCTCCGCCACCACGCCGTGGTCGAGCACGAGGATTTCATCCGCATCGCGCACGGTGACCAGCCGATGCGCGATCGTGATCGTCGTGCGCCCGGGCATCAGCTGCTCCAACGCCCCTTGCACGCGCTCTTCCGTCTCCCCGTCGAGTGAAGAGGTCGCCTCATCGAAGATCAGCACCGGCGGTCGGCGCAAGATCGCCCTTGCCAGCGCCACCCGTTGGCGCTGACCGCCCGACAGCTTGAGACCGCGCTCGCCGACAATCGTCTCGTATCCCTCTTCCAGCCCGTCGATCAGCTCGGTCAGGCCGGAAGCTTCCACCGCCGCATCGAGCTGTTCCTGTGTGGCATCAGGTCGCGAGTAGAGCAAGTTTTGCCGCAGCGTGCTGTTGAGCAAAAACGTCTCCTGCGACACCACGCCCACCTGCTGGCGGAACGAGTTGCGGTCATGCGTGTTCAGATCTTTCCCGTCCACTGCGACCTGCCCCTGATCGGCCGTATACAGCCCGAGCAACAGCTGAATCAGGGTGCTCTTTCCGCCGCCCGATGCGCCGACGATCCCGATGTGCTGACCGGCAGCCATCGAGAGCGACACCCCGCGCAGAACTGGCTCCTCCGTTCCCGGATAGGTGAACCAGATGTTTTCCATCGTCAGATCGCCCCGCACCTCGCCGACCGCAGGCAGCCCTTCCGCCTGTTCTTCGGGGAGATCAAAATATTCATAAATTCGATACAAAGCGGGGATCGCTTGCTGAATCATCAGCGCGTTTTCGGCAAGCGAGCGAATCGGCATAAACATCGCCGGAATGAATCCGATACAGGCGACGAGCGAGCCGACCGACAGCTCTCCGTTCCAAACCGCGTAGCCCCCGACCAGCATCACCACGCCCGGCGTGATGATCTGCATCATGTTCCCCAGCCGCCAGTTCACCTTGGAGATCAGCGCCGCATTGATCGCAAACTTTCGCCACGCCTCCGCTTTTTTCGCCTGCGTCTCATATTCGCGATCTTCTGTCACAAACGAGCGCACCAAGCGGAACGATTCGATGCTCTCCTGCAAGTGCGCATACATATCGGCCAGCATGTCGCGCTGGACAGCGCTCAGCTTCCGCACCTTGCGCCCGAGCAAGAAGG
Organism: Tumebacillus lipolyticus; assembly: GCF_042682745.1. NCBI lineage: Bacteria > Bacillati > Bacillota > Bacilli > Caryophanales > Alicyclobacillaceae > Tumebacillus > Tumebacillus lipolyticus. The sequence continues at coordinate 332,622 of NZ_JBHUIO010000011.1, forward strand.
ACGGTCCGAGATAGATCGCAAAGACGACAACCATCACCACCGCCGCCGGCCAGAAGATGGCGATGACCGCCACAAACGCTGCGATCGCGCCGAGCAGTTGCTGCAAAAAGCGCGGGATGACCGTCGAGTTCAAATTCTGAATCGCTTCCACATCATGGGTCAGCCGAAAGAGGATGTCCCCGCGCGATGTGGTGGCAAACATCGACATCGGCGCCCGATGCAGTTTGCGAAAGGCGAGCAATTGCATGTCGGTGATGATGTCGAGACCGATCTTCACCTGTACAAACTCTTGCAAAGATTCAAACAACACTTTGCCTAAAAAAGCGAAAAACACGGCGGCGACCAACCAGCCGATCATGTCGGTCAGCTGTAGCGGCAACACTTGGTCGACCAGCTTGCCAAGCAGGATCGGCGGCACCGTCGCGAATGCGCCTCCGAGGGCTGACAACAGCAGCACGATCAACAGCCGCCCCCAGTAAGGTCGAAACAGGCCAACGGTCTGCTTAAACAACCACATGAAGATCCCTCCAGTAAAAGATTTCCTTCCAATATACTTCCGTTTTTCACAGTTGGGAAGAGCTATAATAAAAATCCGATTATTCAGTTTCTTGTGAATGCTTATTCTTACATAAGAAATCGCTTACATCGATCACCATACACTCTTATTGAAATGACAGCTCTTTTACAACCCCTCTTGTCTCTTGTCTCTTGCCTCTTGCCTCTTGCCTCTTGCCTGCTCTCCCTTCTGCCGCCACTCGTGCGTGCGGATGCCCTCCGCTTCGACGCGCTCCGATGAAAAAAACGCCCCTCCCGAGATGCGGAAGAGGCGTTTTTGACGTTGCGCGATTTACTTCTTTTGCGTAAAGGAGGAAGTGTACTTGAAAAGCAAGCAGAGCAAGGCCACGAATATGAATGCACCCATCGCAAATCCGAGCAAACCCATTCTTCTTACCTCCTTTTGTTACTTGACCAGTTCCATGATCCGAGTACCGCACCACTCTGCGAACTCGCCCACGCTGATCATGTCGGTGATAACCAGCGTCAGAACGCCGGTGATGACAGTGTACAGGAAGACAGACATCGCAGCCGGAACCAGACGGTTCAGCGCTTTGATGTTGCGCTCACTGATGTATTTCCCGATGAACATCATAAATGTGATGCAGACGAGAGCCAAGCAAAGTTGCAAGAGGTAGATTCCCATATGGGTCGTCCATGCGTGCGCGCCTTGCTCGTGAACATACACCATCAGCCAGATTTGCATCACAGCGTATGCGGTGATCGCAAGGGTAGCAAGAATCATCATGACGTTGAACTTGCCCATTGCATTCGAGCGGAAGAAGTTACCTGCAAGCAAGAGGATAAAGCCTGCCACGAGCAGGATAATCGTCGTGATCGCTGGAAGATCCGCATTCGGACCGAAGTCTACCGTAAACTTATCGGGCGCCCAACCGCGCAGGTACACGTTTGCAGCTACGAAAGTTGCGAAAAAGAACGTGAAAGAGATCAGGCTCAGCCAAGTGGCGAAAACGCCGTTGTCTTTAATGCCTGTGCCTTCGCGATGCGGCACCCAATCCGGAGCGTGATGTGCAGACATCTTCGTTCCTCCTTTTCTTCAAGATAACACGTGCGGTTTGCGAATGACGAGACTCACCAATGCACGTACGGTTCTAAGATCAGCACGATGTTCAACACCGTGAGATAGATCAGCGAGAAAATAAATGAGATGCGCGCCCACTTGATCGTGTCTTTGGCCATGAAGCCGACGACCGACCAGATCAACCACCCGAAGCCGAGAACCAGCGAGGTGATCAGATAGAGGTAGCCGACATTCGGAACCAAGTACATCAAGAACGAGATCGGGAGCATGCCCGCTACGTAGCGGATCATGTGACGCTTGGTCACATCGAACCCTTTTACGACGGGAAGCAATGGAATGCCCGCTTTTCCATAATCATCCGCTCGGCGAATCGCCAGCGCCAAGAAGTGCGGCGGCTGCCAGAGGAACATCCACAGGAAGAGCATCCATGCGCCAAAATCCAAGCTGTTGCTAAACGCCGTCCAGCCCATCACGATCGGCACAGCACCGGAGATGCCGCCCCAGACGGTAGATGTGGTGGAAGTGCGCTTGAGCCACATCGTGTAGATCACGACATAATCGAAAAGTCCGATCAAACCGAGGAATGCTGTCAGCGGATTGACGAGAAACGTCAGAATCAGCGTGCCCGCTACCGCGAACCCCACGCCCAGCCAGAGAACGTGAGTTGCGTTCAGGCGGCCGCTCGGCAACGCGCGCTTCGCTGTGCGCTCCATGTTTTTGTCAAGATCGCGGTCGATGTAGTTGTTCAGGCAGGTACCGGCCATGATGACAAACGCGGTACCGATCAATGTGTAAAAGATCAGATCGCCAGCGGCGAGACCGTTCGATGCGATCCAAAGACCTGCGAAGACGGTCATCATGTTGGCAAAGGTGATCCCGATTTTCGTTACGGTGACAAAGTCACGCCAAGTGCCGGTCGGAGATTCCGACAAGGGACCTGGCTCCATGACCGGATTCGAAACCCGCGAAGCGGTCGTAGAAGATTCCACAGTCTGTTCCAAGAGTATACCCCTCCCTGCAGTGGTACTAATATCTCATCGAGTGAAGATGACCAGAAGGAGACGGAACGACCAAGACCCGCTTCCCGTCTCAAATGCCGAACAGGAATCAATTATGATTTGCAAGGCATAGGTCAGCAAGCGGGGAATGCGCTGGGTCGGCTCACCTCTGGAGTCATCATCGGGACATGTGCGACGACAAAGTCAAACGGACAGTTGATCACAGTGACTTCCCCTTCCGCGAGCTGCCAGTATTCCACCGCTTGCGAAGCCTGTTTGCGTTACGCGTTAGGCAGTGACGCCATCATCGTCGAGCGATTTGTCACCTTTTTTCTCACCGAATTGGTAAGGGTCGGAAGTGACGACCGGCATCGCTTCGAAGTTAAATTCGGTCGGCGGCGAAGAAGCGTGCGTCCACTCAAGCGTTTGAGCGCCAAACGGGTTTTGAACCGCTTTTTCGCCTTTGAACAGCGAGTACGCCAGGTTCGCGATCAGCAGCAGCGACGCGATCCCGATCACGAAGGAACCAGCGGTCGCCACTTGGTTCAGCAAGGTCAGGTCCGGCTGATAGAAGAACACGCGGCGCGGCATCCCTTGCATACCGATGATGTGCATCGGGAAGAAGGTCAGGTTGGTACCGATGAAGTAGAGCCAGAATGCAAACTGACCAAACTTCTCTTTGTACATGCGGCCGGTCACTTTCGGGAACCAGAAGAACATACCCGCCATGATCGCAGTCATAGAACCACCGAACAGCACGTAGTGGAAGTGAGCGACAACGAAGTAGGTGTCATGCAAGTGAAGGTCGACCGGAACAGCACCCAGCATGATCCCGCCGAGACCACCGATGGTGAACAGGCCGAGGAAGCCCAGGGACACGAACAGCATCGGGGTGGTGAACTTGATCTGACCGCCCCATAGCGTGGCCAGCCAGTTGAAGATCTTGATCGATGTCGGAACCGCGATGATCATCGAGGTGATCATGAACGGAATCCCTTCGGTCATCTGCATGCCTGCGACGAACATGTGGTGGGCCCAGACCAAGAAGCCGAGCAGACCGATCATGATCGAAGAGTAGGCGATCGCTTTGTAACCGAAGATCGGTTTACGTGCAAATACAGGCAGGATTTCGGATACGATACCCATTGCCGGGATGATCATAACGTATACGGCCGGGTGAGAGTAGAACCAGAACAGATGCTGGTACAGCATCGGGTCCCCGCCCGCAGCGACGTTGTAGTAGACCGTGCCAAAGTGACGGTCGAGGAGCAGTGTGGTCACTGCACCCGCCAGCGCCGGCGTACCGAACAGCTGGATGAACGAGGTGACCAAGTTCCCCCACACGAACAGCGGCAGACGGTTCCAAGTCATACCCTCAGTGCGCATGTTCCATGTGGTGACGATAAAGTTGATCGCAGCCAAGATCGAGGACAGACCCAAGATATGAACGGCCGTGACCCAGAAGTCGAGGCCCGCACCTTGAGATTCGATCGAATATGGCGGATACGCTGTCCAGCCTACATCCGGAACTGCGCCAACAAAGAAGCTGAGGAACAGCACGAGACCGCCCAGCAGGAACAGCCAGAAAGACAGAGCGTTCATTCGTGGGAACGCCATATCGTGCGCACCGATCATGATCGGCACGAGATAGTTACCGAATGCACCGGTAAGCATCGGAATGATCCACAGGAAGATCATGATGGTACCGTGCACGGTAAACGCTTGGTTAAATTGTTGCGGCTCAAGAATCTGCGTATCAGGCAGAGCGAGCTGCGTGCGAATCAAGATCGCCGCTAGACCGCCAAAGAAGAAGAAGACAATCGAGGTGAGGGCGTACATAATCCCGATCTTCTTGTGGTCAACGGTTAAGATCCAATCGCGGAAGAAAGACTTGCGTGCAACATCTCCCGTCGCTGCCAACGATTCCACCCCCATCTTGCATCAAAATAAATTACTGAAGCGTTTTGATATAATCGACTACATTTTTCAGCGCTTCCTGTTCCAGCTGGAACGGAGGCATCATACCCGATTGGAAACCTTCCGGCACTTTAGCGTCCGGCGTGGTGATCGCTTCTTCTAGGTATTTCTCGTCAACCTTGACTTCTTGTCCGTTGACGATCTGCGTTTTGCCAAAGAGGCCTTTCCAGGTCGGACCTGCCGACTTGCCGCCGTCGATCGTATGGCAAGAGGTACAGCCGTTCGACTGGATGACATATTGAGCGTCCGTCTTTGGACGGGTCAGCTCTGCGTCAACCCATGCCTTGAACTCGTTCGCCGGCATGATCTGCATGTCTGCCAGCATCAAGGAGTGCTGGTTGCCGCAATACTCGGCGCAGACGACGCGCTTCTCGTACATGCCATCTTTCTTCTCAAAGTCTTCCGCCTTGACCCAGTAGCGGGTCTCACGGCCCGGCACAGCATCCTGCTTGACGCGGAACTCCGGAATCCAGAATGAGTGGATGACATCCTTCGAGTAGATCTTGAACAGGACGTTCTCGCCTTGCGGAATGCGCAGGTCGTTAAAGGACTTCGCACCGTTCGGGTACTCGAACTCCCACGCCCACTTCATCCCGGTGACTTTGATTTCATACACATCTGTTGGCGTCTCTTGGAGTTGGTAAACCATACCGGTCGAGTAGATCCCGATACCCACCAAGATCAGCGCGGGAATCAACGTCCAGATGACTTCCGCCTTCGTACTTCCGTCAATCGCCAAACCTTGCTTATCCGGATGCTTTCTTCTGTACCGAATAAGGAAGATAATCAAGAGCGCTTCTACCACGACGAACACAACGAGGGAAATCCAGAAGATCAACCCAAACAGACCGTCGATATTCTTCGCCGTCTCTGTCAGAGCCTCTGGCAGAAAATAGTTACTTGCTCCCACTTGTCCTCCTCCTATCTGAGATATTTCGATAAGTGCTGCGGAAGAAGCTTTGCGCTCTCCCTGTTTTCACGCCACGAGAAATAGACCGTTCGACGTGTTCAGACAGCATTCTACTTCTCGATTATACTAGTTCTTCTCGCATTCATGTTCGCTTTTAATCCCCCATTTTGGTCATTTTCTTGACAAAACTGTGACCGACCGCACTGAATCTTCGTTTTTTGACCAAACAGCGCAAATCTCGGGGGAAAAGGCTAGATTCATACAGGAAAAACCGAGCGAAAATCTATGATTTTGCGAACGCCGTTTCCACAGACTCAACTCTCCTATTACACCAAAAAGACCCCTCGCAAACAAGGGGTCTTTTTGGCTTATTTATTTTCGTCGCGATTTCGCGGAGGCAGCTGGCCGAAATACTGGTAGAGGTCGCATTCGATCCGGCCGTTGTACAGCTTGCGCTTCTTGTCGGCGCGCTTGCCGTACAGCTTCTCAAACGATTTGTTCGAGGTGAGGATGAACGCCGACCACGTGTCAAGCCCTTGGCAGATCTTGCCGAGGTCTTGGTACATCTCCTCCACCTCGCGCCGCTCCCCGATCCGCTCTCCGTAGGGCGGGTTGCCGATCAGCACGCCATACTTCGACTCAATCTTCAGCTGCTTGACCGGGAGGTTTTTCAGGCGGATGCCGTCCGACACTTTCGCCTGGCGGATATGGTAGTTGGCGAGCGACAGCACTTCCGGGTCGATGTCGGAGCCGATGATCTCCAGCGGCAGATCGAACTTGGCGAGATCTTTCGCCTCTTCTCGCGCCTTGTCCCACAGCCGCTGCGGCACAGACGGCCACTGCATCGCCGAAAAGTCGCGGTAGAGGCCGGGCGCGATGTTTCTCCCGAGCAGCGCCGCTTCGATCGGGATCGTCCCCGAACCGCAGAACGGGTCGATCAGCGGGCGATCCGGCTTCCAGCGCGTCAGATCGAGCATCGCCGCTGCCAGCGTCTCCTTCAGCGGCGCCTGTGCGCTCAGCGTGCGGTAGCCGCGCTTGTGCAGACCGGCCCCTGACGTGTCCAGCGTGATCGTCGCAATATCTTTGAGCAGGGCGACCTGAATGCGAAAGAGCGGGCCATCCTCGGCAAACCATTCGATGCCGTACGCCTCTTTCATCTTCTCGACGACCGCCTTTTTCACGATGCTCTGACAGGCTGGCACCGAGGACAGCTGCGACTTCTGCGATTTTCCGTCCACCGGAAACTCCGCATTTTTGGGCATCCAGTTCTGCCACTCGATCGCCTTGACGCCCTGAAAGAGCTCCTCAAACGAGGTCGCCTTGTATTCGGCCAGCTTGACCTGCACGCGGTCGGCGCTTCTCAGCCAGAGGTTGGCGCGGGCGATCGCCAGCTCATCCCCTTGAAATTCGACACGACCGTTTTCGACCACCACATCCGAATAGCCGAGATTTTTTACCTCGCGAGCCACGATCGCTTCCAGCCCCATCGGAGCGGTGGCGATCAGCGTAAATTTTGCCATATGTATTCCTCTTCCATCTCAAAATGTGTTGCACGCCCTCGCTCCGACGAATACCCATATAGGGTGTAGATCGACAAAAGGAGGATGGACGGTGCACAAAAAGCTACAGCCAAAACCGTTGCCGCCAAAAACTCTGACGCTAAAGGGCATCTCCCCGCGCACGATCCAAGAGCATTACAAGCTGTATCAAGGCTATGTGAACAAGGCGAACGAAACGCGCGAAAAGCTCCGCGCGCTCGACGTTTCGAAAGGAAACGCCACCTACAGCGACGTTCGGGCGCTGAAGCGCGGCGAAAGCTATGCGCTCGACGGGGTCAAGCTGCATGAGCTCTATTTCGAACAGCTGACCGGCGCTGGCGGTGCGCCAAGCGGCGACTTGCAAAAGGACATTCTGAAGACCTGGGGAAGCTACGAGCGCTTCGCAGCGGAGTTGAAAGGTGCTGGACTTTCTGCGCGCGGCTGGGCGATCCTCGCCTACGATACCGACCAAAAGGAGCTGTTCATCTACATCACAGACGATCAGCACGATGGACATGTGGTTCAAGCGATCCCGCTCCTGCCGATGGACGTCTTTGAGCATGCGTATTATATCGACTATGGAACCAAGCGCGACGATTACATCCAGACCTTCCTGAACAACATCGACTGGTCGATCATCAACAAGCGCTTTGCGCGGGCGCGCCGTGAAACCTCTCGCTTTGCGATCTTCGGAACGAGGTGAGCGCCGCTCACTCCATCGAGAAGATCAGCTGGCCTTCCTTGTCATAAAACCCTTCGCCATCCACCTGCAGATGACCGTCTGTCGCTTCGAGCAGCGTTTCGAGCAACGACTCGACCAGCTCCCATCCCTGCTCCGTAATATCATCGGGAATCATGCAGGCCACGATCTGTTCGGTCTCTGCCAAAAGGGCTTCGATCGCCTCTTTGCCCGCTCCGGCAAGCCCTGCTAGATCCGCTTGAAACTCTGCGATCTCTTCGCTCAGCTCTCCGCCTTCGTCGCCTTTTACCGAGCGATCGATCATCAGCGACATCTTGTGCGCATCATAGGCGAGATGATACTGTCGCCAGTTCGGGTCGGAGAAGCGCTCATCCTCTTGGTCGGGAAAGGTTTGAAAATCGTATCCTGCCGCCTTGAGGCTCTTCGTCAGCTCGACCAGCGCAGGCGCCTCGCTCGTTTTGGTCATCACGCGTAAAAAATGGGCCATGGTGAAACTCCTTCAAGTATAGTCTCTTTGCTAGTATTGCCTAAACCTTGAAAAAAGACCAGCGCATCTCCTGAAAACTGCGCTGGTCTTTTTTCGTTTACCGATCGCCTGCGATCTCTGTGCTGCCCTCCGCTCGCCTATACAGCCAGCTTCAAACCGTTCTCGATCAGCTCTTGCATGCCTTCGCTCGTCTGCGCGAGCTTGTTCAGCTGCTCCTTGATGCGCTCCTGCAGATCGGAAGATACGCCCTGTGCGGCGAGCAGTTCGAGGACTTCCACGCGCAGCAACCAGTCGTTCAGGTAGGAAGCGTCAAGCGCATCGACGACGCTCTTGGCGACATCCTGCAGCTCTGCCGCCTCCGCATTCGATTCGCGCAGATTGCGAACCGTCTGGTAGAGGTCGAACAGCTTTTGCTCCTCGGCGGTCACCTCATGGCGCTTGGTGTTCAACTCCGACTTTTTAAAGGTGGAAGATGCCCAAGCTGCCCGGTCAGCAGCGCCCGCGTAGACGGAGCTGATCGCCGCGCCGACCGCCATGTCGAACGTGCCCCACTCCGCTTGGAACAGAACGCTCTCGCCATAGGTGACGGTGCAAGCGTCAAAGCCGATCAGAATGACTTTGCCGCCTTCGCGCAGGATGTACTTCACTTCGCCAGACACTTTGACACCCGATGCGAATTCGAGCTCGGTGGCCTGACCGATCTTGAGACCGGCGCTGTCCAGATCAGCATCGCTGAAGTCTTCCAGCGCAAGCGAGCTGCCTTTGATCGCCCCGATCGGCGAGCCAAACCCTTCGCCGTGGTATTCGAGGTCATGCCCTGGCAACATCTTGTTGTCGATCGCGAGCATGGTCGGGCCAGTCGTCTTCAGGTAGACCGCCTCACCTTGCCCGTCGTACTCCAGATGGGTGAACGTCCCGCTGACCTGCAGACCGGACGAGTAGACCGCGGTCGCCAAGTTGTCGGAGCGAAGCGCTTTTTTCAAGGAGACGGTGCCGCCCACCTGGTAAGCCATCGTCTTGGCGAACTGCTTGACCGCCTCTGTCAGCTGCTCAAAATTGTCGCAGACGAACAGCTGCGGCTGCGGCTCGGTGATGTTGTAATCGGTCGTGCAGCAAGCGGTGAGATCGAACGGAAGCTTCTGCACATGCGGACGGTACAGCGCACGGCTCTCCCCCATCGACGAGAGCAGCCCCGCTCCGTAGATCTTCGGATCGTCGACCGAGCCGATCAGCCCGTATTCGACCGTCCACCAGTACAGCTTGGAGATGTCGCCCGCCTCGGACGATTCGGTGACAGCCGCCTCCGCCCGCTTCAGGGTCTCCTCCGCTTCCAGCACTTGTTCCGCAGTCGCGCGGGGATCTTCCTTGACGATCGAGAGCAGGCGGATCGCCTCGTAGAGATCGTGATCCTCTTTGGAAGCGAGCGCTTTCGCTCCCACCTCGCCAAAGAACTGCAAAAACTCAGCATAGCCCGGATCGTGCAGCATCGGGGCATGGCCGGCCGACTCGTGGATGATGTCTGGTGCCGGCGTGTAGGCGATGTGATCCAGCGTGCGGATGTCGCCTGCGATCGGGAGCAGCCGGTGCGCCTGGAAGTCAAAGAAGGCGACCGGCGGAATAAAGCCGTCGATCGCAACAGCGCCCCACCCCATCTTCGACAGTTCTACATTCATCTCTTCGATGTTCGGCACGCATTCGGTCGACATGCCGGTCACGCGCAGACCGTCCTCATAAGAGCCGTACCCTTTTTCGGAGAGAAATGCGTTGTTTTGACGCAACACATAGCGCCAGACCGCATGGTCGATCGGCGTATATTTTTCGTAGCGTTGCTCCACGCAAAATTGCTTGAGGTGCGGCGGAGCAGATAGTAATTTATTGGTTGTTGTTGAGCTGTTCATCAGAGAAGACCCCCTTCGAGATCATGATTCCTATCTATTACTCTACCATACAGATGCAAATATTCGAAACATTATTCGCGATGATTTCAGCGTATATTGATATTACAAATTTCAAATATACACGAATTTGTCAAATATGTCGAGGCGAGCTGCTCGTTTGGATCATTCCGGCTTATGGTATACTAACTGAGAATGTTCGGTTCGCACGTACATATTGAAGGAGTTGTATTGGAGATGAGCCAAAACGAAGCATTGCTGACGCTCGAAGGTTGGTTTGCCCTGCATGATTTCCGCAAAATGGATTGGGACGCTTGGAAGGCGGCCAGCGAGGAAGATCGTCAAGCGGCAACTGACGAACTGCTCGCTCTGATCCAGAAGTGGAACGCGACAGAAGATGCGAAAGAAGGCAGCACTGCCCTCTATTCGATCCTCGGCCATAAAGCGGACATGGTGTTTATGTTCCTGCGTCCATCCCTGGAAGAGCTGAACGAGATCGAAAACGAATTTAACAAGACGAGCTTCGCCGACTTTACGTACCAAGACTATTCGTACGTCTCCGTCGTCGAGCTTTCCAACTATGTGAACAGCCCGGATGCTGATCCTTACCAAGATCCGCAAGTTCGCGCGCGCCTGTATCCGGCACTGCCGAAGTCGAAGCACATCTGCTTCTACCCGATGAACAAAAAGCGCTCTGGCGAAGACAACTGGTACATGCTGACCATGGAGCAACGCCGCGAGATGATGCGCTCCCACGGCATGATCGGCCGCAAATATGCGGGCAAGATCAAGCAGATCATCACAGGTTCTGCCGGCTTAGACGACTGGGAGTGGGGCGTGACCCTCTTCTCCGACGACGCCCTGCAGTTCAAACATATCGTCTACGAAATGCGCTTCGATGAAGTGTCCGCCCGCTTCGGCGAGTTTGGCAACTTCCTCGTCGGGAACATCTTGGATGGCGAAGGATTCCGCAAGTTGCTGAGCGTGTAGGTGGATTTTGGAAAGTGGAGATTTGAGCAAATCGTATTCAGCCTGAATACTGTCAATACTGTTTGACGAAGCTAGCGCTTCGATAGTAGTTAATGCCCCCCCCCCCTCAAAGGCACAATTACTTCGCCCTCTTTAAAGCAGATGCGGTGCATCTACTTTAAAGAGGGTTATTTTTATGAACATCTCCTTCCAGAAAAGCATGCACCCTCCTAAGGAGGAGACAGAACTATAGACGCGCTTGAAAAATCAAGCTTACTGTTGTGACAACGGCGAGTAGCTTGACAGTTTTCCGTTTCGAATTTCTACTTGTACATCACATTGAGCTGCTACCTCTGGATCATGCGTTGCAATCACGATGGTCAAACCTTCTTCGTTTTTTAATTCGCAAATCAATTCTAAGATCGAATCCCGAGTTTGAATATCAAGGTTACCAGTTGGTTCATCGCACAAGAGGATCTTTGGAGCATGAATGAGTGCACGGGCGATAGCAACCCTTTGTTGTTCTCCCCCCGATAGTTCAGATGGAAGATGATGTATCCGGTCTTCCAATCCAACACGGTCGAGTAGTTCCTTCGCAGTAGTTTCTAATTGTGATGCGCTTTTAACGGGAATTTGCGGTACGCACACATTGTATAAAGCACTAAATTGTGGTAAAAGGTAGAAATGTTGAAATACGTACCCAACCAGGTTTCGCCGCAGATTGTCCCTACTCGTGGAAGACAAATCATGACTGTTCAGACGAATCGTACCAGAAGTTGGAACATCTACTAGCCCTAATAGATGTAACAATGTCGTCTTGCCAGAACCTGATGGACCAAGCAATGCTACCATCTGGCCCTCCTCGATCGCTAGGGAAATATTATTTAGAACGGAAATTGTTCTCTGTCCGCTGGTATATGTTTTGGTGAGATTTTCAACCTCGATCATCATCCTTTTCATGTGGAAACCTCCTTCTATACAACTTTCGATGTGAATTTATTGATCAATCGTGAGGAGACATACATCAGCAAAACAATAACCAAAAGCAGTATGCCACCTTGCGTAAGCACTGGCACTGGAAATTGCTCATAAAAAAGCCTGAAGGATAGCCAACCGATTCCAACCGCAGTAACAACTCCAATTCCTAAAAGTAAAAACAACTCGCCTAGGATCAAGATTGAAACATGTTTCTTCTCCCAACCGATAATTCTTAAAATGTACACTTCTTGTCTTCGTTTCCATAGGAGCGAACGGGTCGCCTCCCATACCCCGTAACAGGTCATCGATAAAGCCGAAATGACGACCACCCATTGGTACACATTGGCCACCGCATTGACTTCCATTCCTAGGAAAGTCGTTCCGACGTGATTTTGCTGAGCAAGGGTCATATTGAGCGTGAAGATTGCTACAGTACCTGAACTAAGTATCAGGAAGACTGTCCACACATTGTATGGGAGTTGGCTCATCAAATTCCCTAAGATCATGGTAAACATAGATCGAGGTTTTATATTGCTGTGCTTTTGTCCCCCTTCTTGCCCCAAACGAAGTTTATGATTGAGCAATCTTGAGATCAAAACCCATGCTGTCAGTAGCTGTAACAGAACCATGAGAATTTGAATCAAGATCGTGAATCCCCAAAATTCACCTATTCCCGACCAATCCTTAAATAAGAACGATATTACCAATGCTGGTATTAAGGCAACCCCGACTTTTGTACACCATTCAAGAAAGACCAACTTCTGAATCTCCTGCTTCTTCCATCCAATCATTCTTAGGAGATTAAATTCCTTTTGCCGAACCAAAAATTGTGTTTGCGTATGCACCACTGTGTACACAATCACGATGATAAAGAGTGCTATTGTAATCCAAATTGAAAGTTGGTTTACAGCATTTACGATCAAGGTTGCAATTCCCAATGTCGTCCAAGTTTCTTCGACATCCCCTAATGCAGGATAGTTACTGACCTCAGGTATCTCAACCAATACATGTTGTTTTGATGCTCCCGCAACTATGTCGGTATGCAAACCTGTGATTCGCTGTATTTCTTTTGAAATTTGGAAAATTTTTGACTCTGCAACTGAGTCGTATATTTCAATATCACTTACTCGGACTCGAATCGCATCGATAGGTTTATCACCTTTAAGGAAGACTGCAGCTTCAAGATTAGTAAGCGCAGACGCAGGTACCGGCAAAAAAGTATTAGGAGAAGTACCCGAAGTGATAGCTTGATCGGACCAATTCACAGGTGAAAATGAATAAATTCCAAGCGGACTTGGATTCAAATTTTTCGCAGTTATTTGGGATGCTTGGTAAGTTCCTATGATGTTTGGCTTGAACATCAATTCACCAGGTAATTTAGCGTCATCCTTCCCCTTTTGAATAAGTTCACGGTAGTACGTTTTTCTATCTTTGACAAATGGATTCAACGTGTACTTATCCACTTGATCAGATTTAGTGTATTTCAGTCGATCTGTGATGAAGTATGAGGAGGTTTTGAGAAAAAAATTAACTCCATTTGTCTTCCTTGAAATTTCACCATTCTTCGAAACAGCAATAAATGCTGTTTGAAAGGGCTGAACCTTGCCTAGATTCCATTCCTGAGTTTGACTTGGCTTTTCAATCAGAACGTCAGGAAGTAATGATCCCATCATTTCTGTACTTTGTAATCCAGATAGTCTTTTGCTGAGTTCCTTTGGTGCGATTGAGGAGATACGAGTCTCAACATGAGCTTTTAACTCAGGTGAAAGACTCTCATTCACAAGCAAAGGAAGTTGGAGTAGATTCGAACCATCTGCCTCCTTACCATATGGGAGATTTTTTGGTAGAGGGGGTAACTTGTAGTTCTCGTATGCTAAGAGTGCCTTCTCTTCTTCAGGATCGACACCAACAAGAAGATTGTAGGTTTGCGGAAGAGAAAATCCTACTTTTTTGATCGTTTCGTTTGGTCCAACTTCCATCCCCATTGATCGACTCGCATAAAAGGAAGGTCGTTCATTCGGTAGCGTGAGGAGTTGAGTCGTATCGATATCGTTATTTGAGAGGGGTAACCCATTTTCCTTAAAAATTTTTATTGTTGTAAGAGCAGGTGAGTCCCACAATGAACTTGGAAGTTCCACCTCAACACTCCCGGTATCATTTGTAAAAAAGCCCAATACGGAAACAGGCGCTGCAATCTCAACTCCACTAATTTGTTTAATCTTTTCGTTATCTTCAAGCGATATTCCGCCCATTCCTCCTGTTAAATAATTCTCCTCCACCTTCGCATCCGATTTTTCCTCGATGTTTTGAGATTGGTCAGGACGAACCAAGATATCGTAGCTACCTCTTGCAAATGAAGCGATCGATTGATCAGTAGTCATCTTTGTTGTTTGCAAACTGCTCACTGAAACGGGGATAGATGCAAGCAACAAGGCAAGCAAAATGATCGATGTTAAAAAGGTCCGTGATGACTTTTTGGCTGACTTTAGAATATAGCTTAGCATTGTTCGTCTCTCCGTTCTTTGCTAGAAGCAGAGGGAGAAGCTGCGCCTCTCCCCCATGCCATCTATAGTTTACCAATTTTTAACATACACATTGCTTGAGTCCCAACTGGTCAGTCCGCCGCTTGATGTTTTCAACTGAACGTTGTAAGTACCGAAAGTGGCATATAACCAACGCCATGTATTGCTTTTGTTGTATCCACTATACCCACTTGAGCTGCCGTCACCCCAATAAATTGTACTTCCAAAAAAACCATTTCCCCCATCCCAATTGCCTGTACCATCCAAATACAATTGATTGAAATATGGTTGATTAGTTGTAAGACTGTTCGTTACGTAGTCACCACCTAACGGTTGGACGATTGAGTTCTCATTCCCATCCTTCAAAATTGCTGAGTTCTCCGCAAAAGCCATCTCACTACTTGTCAATGCGATTGCCATACCTAAAACAGAAGCTAGAACATTTGCTTTCTTCACTTGGTCATCACTCCTAAATTATGGATGTGATGGAAATGTACCATTTTTGAGAATATTTGTCAATTATTCCATTTTATATTTCTTCGCTTTTTATTCTACTACATTATATACAAAAATGGATAATTTGGTAACTGCTATTAATGAAATGAAAAAAATATCGGATGGATTATCTGACCACATCGTTAGCAAAGTTTTATTGTTGTGGATCGTTTCTCTGATTTTTGTCATGATAATCTCACAGTATATTAAATAGCACGGAGACGATGAATCGTAGGAAACTCCGGATCCAACATCCCATCGTCATCGACATAAGCTTTCTCACCGAAAAAAGGCTGCAAATAATAGACTGCTGTTTCTACTCGTTACGAGATCCATTTCCCTGTCAGATCTATTTCGGCGGGCATTGCCAACTTTCGGACAACATGGGACGATAGAAACATATCATTATGCTTAAAAGTCGACTGCAGATCATAGTTCGAAATCCTTCACGCTCTGTTCTCATCCTTTCGTTCGACTTACTCTTCGCGATCATCGAAGTCGCTAAATCGCAATTGATCTCTACTCTCAAGGAGGTTGCAAAATTGGACGCCCAACGCATCGCTTTTCATCAGTTCGGAGACCCGCAGCACGTTTTGCGACTGGAAACGAAAACGGTTCAGCCGCCGCTCGATGGAGAAGTTCTGGTTCGCATGAAAGCGCGACCGATCAACCCGTCTGACCTGCTCCCCATTCGCGGCGCCTATTCCCATCGCACTTCCTTGCCGGCAATCCCCGGTTTTGAAGGGGTCGGAATCGTCGAAGAAGTCGGCCCTTCCGTATCGCGCGATCTGATCGGCAAGCGCGTCCTCCCTCTGCGCGGGGAAGGCACTTGGCAAGACTATGTGAAAACATCTGCCAACCTTGCCGTTCCCATCCCTGACGAGCTCGACGATTACATCGCAGCCCAGCTCTACATCAACCCGATGACCGCATGGCTTGCTTGCACCGAAGTGCTGCGCTTGCGACCTGACGATGTTTTGTTTGTCAACGCTTGTGGCTCTTCGATCGGTCGCCTCTTCGCACAGCTCTCCAACATGATCGGCTTTCGACTGATTGCGGTCACTCGCAATCACGCGTATACGGAAGAACTGCTGCAACTCGGCGCTTCCCATGTGATCAACACGGCAGAGACAGACTTGCGGCAAACCGCTTTGGAGCTGACAAACGGACTTGGTGCACATGCTGCGATCGATTCGATCGGCGGGGCTGATGGCACAGATCTCGCTTTTTGCCTGCGCCCAGGTGGAACTTTTTTAACCATCGGTCTGCTCTCCGGCATCCCTGTCGATTGGGCGGCAGTAGCGAAAAAAGCAAAAGCACAAGCGCGGCTCTTTCATCTGCGACATTGGAATCAGCAAGTATCTGTCCAGAAGTGGCACGAGACTTTTGATCAATTGATCTTCTTGATTACCGAAGGAAAATTACGCCTGATGAAACCTGCCGCTCATTATGATCTGTCCGCCGTACATGAAGCGATTCGCATTGCTGAATCACCGACGAGAAACGGTGGAAAAGTTTTTCTGACCAGCTAGGAGAACCACTTTTATATAACTTTGCATCGAGGGGCGCTACGAGCTGTGCGTGGTGCCCTCGCTCTTCTGACAAAAAAGCGTTCCTCCCCCTCACCTCGTCCTTCATAACAAAAAGCGTTCCTCTCCCTCGCCTCGTCCTTACTAACAAATAGCATCCCTCCCACAGCTTCTCGAAAAAATCAGCGATGCACACTGATCGCCATACACAAACACCACAAACATCCCCCACGCCCCTTTTCCACACTCGACTCGCTGTGGACATTCTCAAAACGCGCGATCGAACGACGATCTGATTGGTTGAAGCAAAAGTGATCGGATAAATAACTTTATAATAATTTATAAATAATCAAACAGAGGATTTACTGATCATTTCACCGAATCTCTAACATCGAAACAATAAATGTAATGAGAGGAGGTGAATGTGTGAAACATCTAGGAAGTGGAAAACAACACGAATTTGATGCCTTTCTAAACTCGCAGGGGGCACAAAGTCAGAAACAGGATCTGCTGGAAGACTCGCTGCTGGAGAGCGGTGGCTCAGACTGGGAATGTTACGAGGTCGATCCTTCGTATGGCGATCCGCAAGGGGATTGTGTCGCATCGAACGGCCAGCAAGGCGTTTGGCGAGTGATGTATTGCACCTGGAGAATGCCGGATGGTTCGACCAAGGTCAAGCGCAGCGCTTGGTGCAGCAAGCTGTACGATGTGTAAAAGGGACTTGTTCCGTCCTTAAAAGTCTGAAAATTCAACCACAATAATCTAGGAGGTTTCTCATGTCTGCACCGTATGAAACGACGCTAACAGAAGCGATGAAGTTGGCGCGCGAAGAGTTGGCCGCGCTCTCCGAGCTCTCCCGTTGGATCACCAACGTTTTGACAGATCGCGAACAAGTTGCTGTCTATACACAAAACTTGCGCTCGCTTCCCGTGCGCGGAAAACTGCGCTTCAACGTCAGCGAAGTGGACGACGATGCGATCGTTCGCTTTGAAGGCATGTCGATGCGCGTCGGTCTCAACCAGCGGAAAACTCAAGAGTGTACGATCGGCTTCAGAGGAAATAACGCGATCGTCCTCGTGGTTGAAAACGGTGGGCGCTTCAATTGGCACGTCAAAATCAATGTTGACGCCTATGACCCAGAAGGTCGGCTGATTCAACAAGGGTTTATCAACTGGGAAGATGGCGGCAATGACAACCTTTGGCCGGACAGAAGGCGTGTCTACATCTTCAAGTTCCAGACGGTCTAAACGAGCGCATCACCCAGTTGCGCATCCACGGAGCGGAGTTCCAAACAGCAGAGCAATTCTCCAGCAATCGTCCCTTTTTTCCGATCATCAGCTCCGTTTCCTCGACCCCGCTTCTCTGCTGAAGCGGGGTTCTCTTTTTCTCAGCGTTCGCCCCTCTGTTGTTGCCGCTTCCCCGTTGTGCTATGGTGTGAGCAAGCTGTGCAGAATGAGCGATCTCCATCGTCAAAATTGAGATCAGCACATCGCCAACCGTGATCATGCGGAGGCAACACCTGTGAAAGGAAGGGCGCTCATGTATCGCAAACTATCTGCCCAAGAGCTCGTGCAAGCAAAGTCTGCGCTCGATCTCGAACAAGATTTTATCCTCTACAACAGCCTTCAGCTGCGGGAAGCGCGCAGCTTTTGCCTCGGAGACTACCGAGGAGAGGAACGACAAGCGTTCGCCTGTTATCTGAGCGGGCTTCCCTTTCACGCCTTTTCGATCCACTTGGAGCCAAGCAGGCAAGATCTGGAGCGGAAATACCAAGCGAGCGAGCTTCTGCAGAGCGTTTGCTCCAACTTGCGACTGCAGGAGAGCAGCGAATCGGTCGGCTATCTGACGCTCCCCGAGGAAAAGGCGGCACAGATCGAGCTGGACGGAGTGCAATCGGTGCGAACGATGCTGCTGATGAAGCTGACCGATCCCAGCAAGCTCCTGCCAGCTCAAGGTTCCCGCTTGCTGAAAGAGCACGATTGGGCGGCTGTCGATGAGTTCGTCAACCGTGTCGACATGATCTCCTTTCGCAAAGAGGAGCTGACCGAGTTCCCCCATCTCGGGCTGTTTTGGCAAGATCGGCTGGTCTCGATCGCCGGATTTCACATCTTCGAAGACGCTTATGCGGAGATTGGAAATATCGGAACACTCCCCGATCATCAGGGCAAGGGATTTGGCAAGCGCATCACCTCCGACATCTGCCGCTACGGTCTGGAAAAAACATCCGAACTCTATCTGTTCGTCTTTTCCGAAAACAGCCCCGCCTTGCGAATCTATCAATCGTTAGGATTTCAAACGGTAGGGCGGTATAGCTTTATCCAATTTTCCTTCTGAACGATCGGATCCCCCACCCCTTCGACAAACGAACAGCCACCTCGCGCCGAGGTGGCTGTTCTGTCGGTCAAGCGCAAACATCTGCAAGCTTGCGCCGACCGCTCATTATCGATTTCCGTTTATGCGCTACCCCCGCGAGCACCTGTGCAAAAAGCTCACTCGGTCAACTGCAGGAACTCTTCCAGATCGCCCGTCATGATCTGGAGCGCATCCAGCCAAAACGCCTCTTGGGTCAGATCGACCCCGAGATGTTTGGCCGCCAGATCTTCCACCTTCATCCGACCTGTGTCGCGCAACAGCGCGATATACTTCGCTTCGAACGCCGCTCCCTCGCGCAGAGCCATCGCATAGATGCCTGCGGAGAACAGCGCGCCGAACGCGTAGGGATAATTGTAGAACGAGTTGACCGTGTCATAATAGTGCCCGTGGAACGACCACTGGATCGGCACATAGCCGGTGAACGAGTTGGCAAACGCACGCTGTTGCGCTTGCAGCATCAGCTCGTTCAAGCGCTCCACGCTGACCAAGCCCTGTGCCCGCTCCTCGTAGAAGCTCTTTTCGAACAGAAAGCCCATGTAGGTGAACATGCAGTACAGCACCGCATTGTCCAGCTTGCTGCCGAGCAGGGCGATCCGCTCTTCACGGTCGTCCACCTTTTGGAGCAGCGCATCCATCACCAAGCGCTCCGCAAATGTTGAAGCTGTCTCCGCCGTCGACTTCGAATAGAGCTGGGCCAGCCGGGGCAGGTCTTTGATCGCAGAGAAATGGAAGGCATGACCGAGCTCGTGAGCAATCAGACAGGCCACATCGGACAGCCGACCGTGGAACGTCCCGAGAATGCGAGATTCCTTCGTCACCGGGAAGGAGGCGCAAAAACCGACCGGAGCTTTGACTGCAGACTGCTGCCAGTCGATCCAGCCCTCTTCGAAAGCGCGGCGGGCGAGCTCTGCCATCTTCGGCGAGACGGTGGCGAACTGCTCGACGATGATCTCCGCTCCCTCTTCCCACGACATGGTGCGCGCCCCTTTGCCGATCGGGGCGTACAGATCGACGAAATGCAAGGATTCCACGCCGATCACCTTTCCTCTGCGCTCCAGATAGGCAGCGAGCCGCCCGAAGATCTTTTCCACCGCCCCCCACATCGTGGTCAGCGTCGCTTCAGATAGACGATTTTGCAAAAGCGACTCGTGCAGGAACGAGTCCCACCCGCGCGCCTTATAGGTCTGCAGGCGATACCCGCCGAGCGCGTTCAACGCCTGGGCGCACAGTTCCGCCTCGCCTGCCATCACCTCTGTCGACTGCTGAAACGCCCGCCGGCGCACGTCCGCATCTGCCGAGATGAAAAACTGGCCGATCGTCGACAGCGAGTGCTCTTCGAGCTTGCCATCCTTTTCAAAGGGGATTCGCACGCGAGCGATCACCTTTTCGAAAAATCGCTCCCACGCCTTCAAACCGTCGACACCCAGCGAGGCGATCAGCGTTTCCTCCGATTCGGACAGCATCTCCTGCACGCGGTTGCGACGCTCCTCCAGCCCAAATTGAACCTCAGCGACCGACTTGAGCGCGACCAGCTTCTGCCACAGCTCATCGGAGAAGCTGGCGATCTGCGCATCGAAGCGGATCAGCGCCGATTCCAGCTGTGCGCCGAGCTGCGCCACGCGATCCTCGATGCTCGCCGCCCCCTCATCTTTCGTGTTCACCGAAGAGATGCAGATGCTGTACTCTGAGACCTCCTCCAGCCGCCCCGAAAGATCGTTCACCTGCTCGACGATCTTTTCCCAGCGGTGGAGGTCTGCCTCCGACTGCGGCACTTCGACCGCTCCTAGCTCCGATTGAAACGAGCTGATGTCAGCTTCCAAGCGATCTAGAAAAACGGCCAGCTCCTCCGATCGACTCCCACCTGCAAAGATGTTTTCCAAGTTCCACGATTTCGGCAATTCTTGTTGCAGTTTCATCATCTTCATCCCTCTTTCTCTGGTTAGAGTAACGAGTTGAGCTGCTGGAGCAGTTCGCCCGCTTTGCCGGAGAGAACCAAGTCGAACCGCTCATCCTGTTCGGTCCGCTCAAGGTTGAGCATCACCACTCGCCCTGGGGTCATCGAGGGGAGCTGCGCGACCGGATACACCTGCAAGCTCGTGCCGACCACCACGGTCAACTCCGCGCTTCGCAAGTCGGTCAGCGCTTGGCTCCATGCGCCCTCCGGCAGCGTTTCGCCAAAGAGCACAACGCCAGGCCGCAGTCGCCCCGCACAGGCCGGACAAGCCTGACCTGTCAGAAATGACTCGACATCCGCCTGCCGTTCACAGCTGTGACAGCGCACCTTGCGAATCGAGCCGTGCAGCTCATGCACCCTTTGTTGGTTCGCCTGCTGATGGAAACCGTCCACATTCTGTGTCGCCACCCCCTGCAGCAGCCCGCGGTGCGGCTTGCTGTCGGCAAGGGCGCGAATGCGCGCCGAGTAGAACTGATGGAACAGCGGATAATCTGCCTCCAACGCCTCGACACTCGCGACGGTGCGCGGGTCGATGTTGTGCCACCAGCCGCTCGGCGAGCGGAAATCTGGCAGGCCGCTCTCCGTCGACATCCCAGCGCCGGTCAGCGCTACTGTGTAGCGCGACTCCTTGATCCAGCGAGCTAACGTCAAGAGATCGCTCATCGTTTATCGATCCTTCCACTCGGACGCCAGCATCGAGTACATCTGGTGGTCGAGAAAGCGATCGTGCATCCACTCGCTCTGGCGAACCACACCTTCCTTCGTAAATCCGAGCCGCTCCGGGATCGCTTGGCTCTTCAGATTGCTCGTCGCCACGCGAATCTCGACGCGGTTCAAGCCGTATTCGTAAATCGCCTGATCGACCAGCGCTCGCGTCGCGGCGCTCATCAGGCCGAGCCCGGTAAACTCTTTGCCCAGCCAGTAGCCGATCGATGTCATGCGGTTGTTCCAATCGATCTTGTGATAGCCGATCGCGCCTGCGAACTCCCCGCGATAGAAGATTCCATAGTGGGTGCCCTGATTGCTCGCAAACTGATCGCGCGCGATCTGGATAAACGCCAGCGCATCATCTGCAGACTTGTACAGATCGACAAACATCAGCCATTCGCGAAGATGCTCGCGGTTGCGGTCGACCAGCTCGTAGATCGCCTCCGCATGTCGCACCTCCAGCATTCGCAACTCCGCACCTTCGAACAAAACGTGTTTTAACATCTTCCTGTCCTCGTCTTCCCCTAAATTTTTCAAATATTGTACCACAAAACTGCCCGTTCTGATCATCAATAGGTGCGTATCGGTTGCCGACCTGTCCATATTCGCATTTACTGTACTACAAAATGCATGGAGGGGGTGACGTTGCAATGTACGGTACCTTCGGTGCTTACACCCGTTGGGCGGTCGTCTTCCTGATCATCTTTGTGCTGTTCATCCTGCTCGTTCCTTATTGCTAGTTTCTCTGAGATGAATCGGTCGGCGCGACGCCAAAAAAGGATTGCTCGATCTGAGCAATCCCTTTTTGCATGTCCGCTTTGCATGTCTGCTTCCGCTTTGCATATCCGCTTTGCATATCCGCTTTGCATATCCGCTCGGGTGGACTTTTCAAGCGTAGCGCCAACTGCCCGTTTCGTTCGTCTGCAGCAGCCCTGTCGAACGCTCCGTCCGTCTGGCCAGCTGCAGTGCCGCTTCTGCCACCTCAAAGGCGGCGTAAGGCTGGCGAATCTCCTCAATCCGCTCGATCATCTGCGCTCGATCGCTCTCCGCAGTCAGCAGATGGCGCACCAGATCGGCGCCCTCTTCAGCTGAGCTCGCCCTGCGCGCCACCCCATATGCTGACATCAGCTCCCCATTGCGATGCTCTTGGCCGGGAATCGCCGAGCAGAGCACCATCGGCAGGCGCATCACCAGCGCCTCCGCCACGGTCATCCCGCCCGGCTTGGTCACCAGCAGGTCGCTTCTGGCCATCAGCGACTGCACCTGTTGCGAATATCCGCGAATCTTCACGTTGGGCAATCCGCCAAACCGCCCCTTCAGCTCACGGCGCAGCGTCTGGTTGAAGCCGCAGACCACCGTCAGATCGTCTGTCAACCCTCCGTCCACCAGCTCCTCCACCATGCGGAGGACGCCAAGCCCCAGCCCTCCGCCCATCAACAGCACCTGTCTGTTCCGCTCGCTCCCTCGCTCCACAGCCGTCAGCGCTTCCAAAAAGCGCTGGGAGACGGGGATTCCGGTCGCCCGCACCTGAGAGCGACCCAACAGCCGCGCGTTCATTCGCTCCTGAATCTCCGGCAGCGGCACACAGTAGAGATCGACAGCAGGATGAAGCCAATAGCCGTGCGGATCGTAATCGGTCAACACGGTGATCAGCGGCACTTGCATCCCCTGGCGCTTCAGCTCAGCGATCAGGCAGGCGGGAAGAGGATGCGTGCAGATGATCGCGTCAGGAGCCAAGCGGCGAATCCACGGGCCGACCTCCTTGCACAGCGCCTCGCGCACGATCAGCCTGCCCACCCGATTCCACTCCTTTTCCCGCTGCCACTCGTACCATTTCCCCCACAGCTTGGGCCCGCGAGCGAGCGTTTGCAGATAGAGGGTGCGCAGCGCTTTGGCCGTTCGCGGTCGAAACGTATCGAGCAGGTTGACCCTCGTCACGCCACGCTGTGGATCGAGCGTGCGCAGCGCCTCTTCCACCGCCTGCGCCGCTCGCTCGTGCCCCGCGCCGATCGATTCGGACAACAGCAGGATCTGTCCCATGAAGCTCCTCCTTTTCTGACTACCCGAGCAGCCAGGCGACGATCGTCCCAAGCGCTGCTCCGGTCAAAATGTCGGACGGATAGTGCAGGCCGAGATACACTCTGGACAGCGCCACCAGAGCTGCCAGCCCAAAGAACGGCAACAGCAAGCCGGGCAGCGCGATCGACAGCACGGTCGCCGTGCAGAAAGCGGCTGTCGAATGTCCGGAAGGAAACGAGGCGTCCTGCAGGAGGTGGCGACCTGTCGACACATGTTCTAACACCTGATAAGGCCGCGGGCGCGGCATCACTTTTTTACATAGCGCCACGATCAGATGACTGACAAGCAGAGAGATGGAAAGATGAATGCCTGTGTCCTGCCAAAACGGATCGGTGCTCACCAACAGCGCAAGCGACAGCACCACACACCAGATCACCCCGCCAAGATGGGTGATCGCCGGCATCACCCGATCGGTCACACCGTTTTTCCAAGCGCGATTGACCCAGAAGAACGTCACGATATCCCCACTGCGCATCCAGAGCGTCATTCTCTTCATGCCAAGTCTCCTTTCAACTCTTCTACCTTTAAAGTACAGGGCAATTGTTATCCCTTGATGAAGGAATGACGTGGGCTGGCGTAAAGCTTTTTTCTTTTTTCCACATGCGGTAAGATAGGTGAAACAAAATGGAAAAGGGATGATTTCTGATGGAACATCTGCTCAACCGGCGGGTGCAATCGATTCAAATGTCGGGAATTCGCAAGTTTGCGATGATCGCCGCTCAGTATCCTGACGCGATCTCGCTGACGCTCGGCCAACCCGACTTTGCGACGCCGGAGCACATCAAGCAAGCGGGGCAAACGGCCATCAGCAATGACCGCACCTCCTATACGCCAAACGCAGGGCTGATCGAGCTGCGCCAAGCTGCCTGTGCGTTTCTTTCACAAAAATACGGTCTGGACTATCGGGCGGACAGCGAGGTGATCGTCACCAACGGCGCCTCCGAAGCGCTCGACATCGCCCTGCGCACCCTGTTGGAAGAAGGCGCAGAAGTGCTGTTGCCCGGCCCGATCTACCCGGGCTATGAGCCGCTGATCCGCCTGTGCGGAGCGGAGCCGGTCTACCTGGACACCACCAAGACAGGCTTTCGCGTCTCCGGCGAGATGGTGCGCCAGGCGCTGACCGATAAGACCCGCTGTCTGATTCTGCCGACGCCGTCCAACCCGACGGGGGTCGTCCAGAGCGAACAGAGCTTGCGCGAGATCGCAGATGTGTTGGAGGAGCGCGAAGTTTTTGTGATCTCCGACGAAATCTACAGCGAGCTGCTCTATGCGGGGACGCACGCTTCGATCGCTTCGATCCGGTCGATGCGCGACCGGACGGTCGTCATCAACGGCCTGTCCAAATCGCACTCGATGACCGGCTGGCGCGTCGGCTTCACGTTTGCGCCCGCCTACATCACCGAGCAGATGGTAAAAGTGCATCAATACAACGCCGCCTGCGCCTCTTCGATCTCGCAATATGCGGCGATCGAAGCGCTGACAGCAGGCATCGACGATGCGGAAGCGATGCGAGCCGCCTACAAGCAGCGCCGCGACTATCTGATGGAACGGCTGCTCGGCATGGGGTTTGAGGTGATCCAGCCGGACGGGGCGTTTTACATCTTCCCATCGATCGAGAAGTTCGGTATGAACTCGTTCGATTTTGCCACCCGACTGCTGGAGGAGGCGCGCGTCGCCGTAGTGCCGGGCGTCGCCTTCTCCCCGCTCGGAGAAGGGTTTATTCGCATCTCCTACGCTTCTTCGATGGAGCAGTTGCGAGCGGCCATGGATCGGCTGGAAGCGTTTGTACAGACGCTCTGATCAAAAAAGCGAAGCGGCTACGTAGCGCTTCGCTTTTTTGATCGATCCGGCTGACCTTCCGCTTCCCCATCACCAAAGCGGCTCTGCCACAGCAAAAAGCCCCCTTTTGGCAAAGGGGGCAGATCTGTTCGCGCTTGTCGTTAAAACCCGAACATGCACATCGGCTTTTCTTCGGTGCGGAACAGACGTTGCAACTGAGCCGCATAGCTGTCATCAGACAGCTTGGCCAGTCCGGTCATGTGCAAACTGCGGAAGCTGGTCGCACCGGCGATCAACGAGGAGAAATTGTCGACGCGGATCGTCAGCTCCACATCGGCCGCGCCGCCCTCGATCACCTCCGGACGGCCTTCGACAAATTGGATCAGGGTCGATCTGTTGTTTTCCGACAGGAAGCTGTCTTCGAGCGTGACGCTCAGCTTGACGCTTTCGCCGTTAAAATTGTGGTGTTTCAGGTCGCCGAACAGCCCCGCGACATCCACCGCGCGAACCATCAGCCCGCATCCGGTGACGCTCGTCTCCAAGTACAGTCCCTCAAACGCGTCATACGTCTTGGTCGACGGGTTGTTCAGCAAGAAGAGGATGTTCTCATCCTGCGTGGAGAAGCTGACGCGGTGGAACTGATCCTCCTGCGTATGCAAGAAGGTGCAAAACTCCTGAATCGCTTCGTTCGTCTCGTAGACCAGATGGGAGATGACCAGCTGGTTGACCAGCGGCTGCTCTCGCTGAAAGCGCATCACCATATAGCCTTTCAACTCACCCGCTTGACGATACCCGACCACGCGGACAGCGTCCTGTCTGAAAAAGGGTTCCAGGTGATGTTTCGCCAGCGGGGTCAGCCCGTTTCGCGTCTTGCTATAGCGGTTGTAGCAGGCGAGCACCTCTTCGAGGTTCGCCTCGGTCAGCATCTCCAGATTGTCTTTGCTGCCAAAGTTGTTGATGCCAGACGTCTCCAAGTTGAAGCGACGATATTCGGCGCCGTAGCCGAATCCCATCTGTTTATAAAAGGACATGCGGAACGGGTACAGCGTGACATAGCTGATCCCCTTCTGACGAAAATGATCGAGCGAATAGATCAAGATCTCTTTGGCGATCTTTTCTTTTTTCCGCAAGAGATCGACCGCGACCAGCGCAATGCCCCCCACCGGGATCATCCCATCGCCGCGCAAGTTCATCTCAAAATCGAGCAGGCAGACGCCGCCCACCAGCGTATCCCCTTTAAAAGCGCCATAGAACTCACGCTCTGGAAAGCCGAAAAAGCGAGTCATGTTCGCCTTTTTCTGCTCCGGTGTGCCGGGAAACCCCGGATATGCATTGGAAAACAATTTCGTAAAGGACTCGATATCTTCTTCCTGCAGCTTCTTGATCTCAAGCATGGGTATGACTCCTTTATTTTTTAATTCTATTATATACGATAAACCATTCGTAGTGCAGACAATTCTATCCAGAGTGCAGAGGCTCCTCACACTCACCTGAGTCTTGCAGGTCGGCGCGCGTTGCGATCAGTCGATCGAGCGGAGATCGCGCAGGGCCCGCTCGCTCTGCAAAGCTTTTTCAGCAGCCGATGTTCTCCCGATCGGCGATTCGCGAGCGTCATGCATCACGCCAGATTTCGCCATCTGACCTTGACAACGAGAATCATTATCAATTATTCTGGAGGTACTTGAGTCAAATGACCCTCTTTCCTGAGAAGGGAGATCGAATAGAGCATGAAAACTGTCGAAACAAAAATCGAACTGCTCACCCGTTTGCGCACAGAAGGGATGCGTCTGCCGTTCCAATTTGCGCAGGAGCAAGACCGCCCGGAAGGCATCGCGATCGGCCAGCTCTTGCAGGATAGCGCACTGTTGCGGGCGACGATGGAGAACGTCGCCAAGCAGATGAATTCTGGCAATCTGGTCGCTGCCGCCTCGCTGTTTCAAAAGCGGTTGGCCAGCCTGTTGCTCGCCTCGGTCTTGACGCCGCTGTCCACCGTCGGGCTCGGTCTGCTCGCTGATGCGGACTCGACGGAGATCGTGCTGGTCGACAACTTGCCTGTCAGCGTGATCCTTTGCGATCGAGAATCGCTCTTGCTGGTCAACCGCCTGCCGCAAGACTGGCAGAACCTTGAGCCAGGCTTGGTGCGGGAAGATGTTGCGACCGTTCAGCGCGTGCTGAAAGCTGTCTTTGACCAAACGCTCGGACCTTTGATCTATCGAATCGCTGCGGAGTTCAACCTCTCCCCGAAAGTGATGTGGGGTAACGTCGGCAATTTTGTCGGCTACCTGTATGGAGAGCTGTGCGAACATCCGACCTACCAGCAAGCTGCGATCGTCGACCGCGAATATGTGTTTAACTCGGTCGGGTTTACCGCACCGAAGCTCGGCGATACGTTCCAAGAGGTGTGGCTAGAGGAGATCAGCCCAGCTCGCAAGGTGCGCGTTCGCAATTCCTGCTGTCTGTGGAATCAGTTTCCTGGCAACCGCTCTTGCACCACCTGCCCGTTGGTGTGCAATGCGGAGCGCGCCGAACTGCTTTCCGCCTACAAAGCGTAATCGGACAGACCTCCATGCGGCGGGCGCCGAACTTTTCTCCGCCTTGCCAGATCGAATCGGATCGCTCAAGCAGGCGATCCGGTCGGCAGCCGCTCGATCGAACGACAAACAGCCCCCAAGAACTTTGTGCTGCACAGTTCTTGGGGGCTGTTTTTTGTGGTCAAGCGCTGATCGCTGACCCGAAGTGCCGCACCTTTTGCGATTCCAGACGGCGGCGATCACCATCGCTTGCCAATCATTGAAAATAGACAAACTGCGGATGCTCAAGGTCGCTAAAATCATGAGCGGAGATCGCCCAGCCGTATGCGCCCGCATAGGGGAACAGGATCAGGTCGCCTGCGCGCAGCCGCCCGATCGGCGCGCTGTGTGCCAAAATGTCTTTCGGCATGTTCATCTTGCCGGCGATCGTCACCAGCTCGCCTTGCACCTCCGGCCGCGCGAACGGATACGGCCACTCTTCGATCGGAACGACCGTCATCGGATGCGCGTGTTTCCAAGCGCCGGGGAGCAGAAAATGGTGCAATCCCCCTTCGACGATCGCATACCAACCGCCATGATTTTGCCGCACGTCTAACACTTCGGTCACATAGTACCCGCAGGAGGCGACCGCATAGCGGCCGCATTCGAAGAGCACCGTAACATCATCGCCGGCAGCAGCCAAACTGTCTGCCAACCGCTCGGCAAACGGATCGAGATCGAACTGCGCCGCGATGTCCGCATAGTTGACCCCTATCCCGCCGCCAGCGTTGATGTACTCCAGCCGAAATCCAAACTCGTCCGCCCAGCCGCGGGCCTTTTTTGCGTAAAACGCCACCATCTTCAGATGTTGCTCCACATCGAGATTGTTGGAGAGCGAATGAAAATGAAACCCTTTCAGCCGGATGTGCGCACAGCGCATCGCCGCCCGAACCGCCTGCTCGATCACCGCTTCGTCGATGCCGAACTGCGTCGGAACGCCCGCCATCTGCAGCGTCGCGCTCGGCAGCGGCCCGCGCAGGTTGACGCGCAGCAGGATGTCGACCGCCACACCCTTGCGCGCGGCGATCTCTTCGAGCCGCGCCAACTCGTGCATGCTTTCCACATGCAGCAGGGTGACGCGCTGATCGATCGCCCCTTCCAGCTCTTCATCCGCCTTGCCTGGCCCGCCGAAGATGATCGGCGCGTCTTGGCTTACGGCGCGCACTTTCTGCACCTCTCCGATCGACGCCACCTCAAAGCCGTGGACGAGCGGCGCGAGCGCTTCGAGCATCTCCTGCTGCGAGTTCGCCTTGATCGCATAGAAATACCGGCACTGCGGTGGCAGCGCCTGCACAAAGCGCCGCACATGCTGCGCGAGATCGCGCAGGTCGTACAGGTACGCTTTGAGCGGCCTGTTGCCTTGCGTCCGTTTGAGCTCGGCGATCTGTTCGAGCACGCGCCTCATCGTCCTCCTCCTTTCCGATAGTTCCAGAGCGGATTGGGAACGGCGTGCACGCGCACACCACCTTCTGCGAACAAGCGTCGCTTGGTCAACTGCTCCACCTCGATCGTCGCGGAGAACAGATCGAACGTATCGAAGCGATCCTGAAGCGCTGGAAACTGCTGTTGATAGGCGTGGATCACATCGGCTGCCAGCTGCCAGAAACGCGCTTCGGTCAGGCCGTACTGCGCTTCGAGAAACAGGGCCAGCTCGCCCAGGTTGATGAAAAAGAACGCGTCGTGAAAAAAGTCTTTGATCTCCGCCGGGTCCTCTTTTTCGATAAACGAGTTGCGGTTGAGCCGCGGATGGTTGGCCGGCGGATACTGAATCTGCGGTCGAGCGCTCGGGTCGGCCTGATGGGCGCGCGAATAGCGCAGGCCATCATGGAAATCTTTGAGCGCCACCCGTGTCGGCAGGCCCTGCTCGTGCAGCAAGATCATGTTTTGCGCATGCGATTCCATCGCCACACCGTGCGCGTACAGCAGGTGGATCAGCGGTGTGATCGATACGGTCAACAGCTGCTCAAGCCATGCTTCCAACCCGTGGCGCTGCACCCACGGGTCGATCAGCGGACGGCCGTCTGTCAGCAGGTGGCACAGCGCATTGAACGGCACCGCCCCCTCGCCCGCTTCCAAATATCCGTGCAAGCTCTCCCGCCAGATCGCGCCGAGCACGCCGTACACTTTCGCCTCCATCAGCGGGTGCAGCCCCTGATGATGATAGGACACCCCCAGCACCTCTTTGAGCAGGATCACGCGCAACCGCTCGTGGAGATACGCATCTTTGCTGTGCAGTTCCCCCAACCAGTCGGACAGGGTGGCCGCGTTGAGGATCGTGTGCTGTGCGAGGATGCGCCCCGTCGAGGTGTTGGTCATCGACAGCGGGCATTTCACATAGGCGCGCTGAGGATTCGACGCGTTCGCGAGGGTGCGGATCGACATCTGCGGCCGATATTCGTCCTGCCCTTCTCCCAGCAGCACGATGCTCCGCTTGCGAAACTGGTCGAGGAACCCGCAGGCGACCACCTCTCGCCACTGCCACGGGTGCATAGGCACCAGCAGATAGTCGCGCGGGTTAAGCCCCTTTTCCCGCAGGACATCCTGAAAGCGATCGTACTGGTCGCCGAGCTCGTTTCGGAAAAAAGCAGGCTCCTCAAGCGAAGCGAGGTGCGACAGCTTCGCCTCCTCCCGCAAGATCGCCACCCAGATCAGCTTCAGTCGGGGCTTGAACTCGGGGCCGTGCGCAAGATGATCTTGCAGATCGAACCCGATGCGCGATTTGTAGCAGGGATGATAGGGATGCCCTTCCATCACGTCCGCTTCCAGCTCGTCATAAGGGGTCGCCTCTGTCACACCGTTCGACTCGCGATGGTACCGAGAAGCTTGCGCGACTGCATCTTTTAACCAAGTCTGATTGATCTCATCGATAAAGGCGGACAGCTTCTCCTCGTCCGCTCCGAGCAGCGGCGCGATCACCAGCAGGAATTCGGCGAGCGAGTTCGCCTCCCGCCCTTCCTGCTGCGCTTGGCGCAGCACCGGCTCCTCGGTCAGGCGGATGCGCCCAAAGGAAAGCGCGCGCCGTCCACGACAGCTGTAGACCACTTCGCCACCGTCCGCAGCAAAGCCCTGAAAGCGGTAGGTCTGACTCCCATCCGCATGATCGACTGTGCTCGGCTCGACGATTCCCTCATAGATCAGCGATTCGATCAGCTGGCGAAAAATTCGCCGGCGCACCTCTGTCCACTGCACGCTCTCCAGCGCTTCCTCAAACATGATAGCCTCCATCAACGTCACCCCATCCATTCTCATCGTTTAAACGTTGCCCCACCGCCGACTCGCACCTGCGCAGGTCGGGATGGAATACCTGCCATCCGAACTGCCACCGCGCCGAACACCAACACAGATCCGAGCGCGACAAACACAGCCGGCCCGCTGATGAAACCGCCGAGCGTCGAGCCGAACATCGCCCCACAGACCTGTCCGGCGACCAAGATCGAGGAGGCGCTGCCCATGCGCACGCCGCGATTGCAGGCGGTGGAGCTTTTGGAGATCTCCAAAAAGACGGTCTGCAGCAGCGCAGAAAAAGCGAAACCTTGCACCATCCGCAGGGCAAACAGCCATTCGACGCGCTCAGGCAGCGCCTGCAGCATGATCGCGATGCCGCACAGCAACGCCGCCCGCGAAAAATTGCGCTCCGACGCGATCCGGTCGTTGCGCTTGCCCCACCAGGGCGCGCCGAACAGCGCCGTCCCCCACATCACCGCTTGGAGCAGGCCGACCCAGGCGACCGCCTGCTCAGGGGATGCGGACAGCGTCTGCACATGTGGCGCAAAGACGGGAACCAGACCGTAGGCAGCCACGTTCGCGCAGATGCCGCCGACCAAAAAGAGAATCAGGCGACGCGATCGCAAAAAGGACTGCAAGGTGCGAAACACCCCGGTCGGCTGATCGCTCGTCTCACTCTCCGCCTGCGCTCTCTTTTCCTGCAGCAAGAAGATGG
This sequence comes from Tumebacillus lipolyticus, assembly GCF_042682745.1. NCBI lineage: Bacteria > Bacillati > Bacillota > Bacilli > Caryophanales > Alicyclobacillaceae > Tumebacillus > Tumebacillus lipolyticus. Next base: position 364,620 of record NZ_JBHUIO010000011.1, read on the forward strand.
CGATCGTCGCCATCAGGGCGACCAGCACGGCCAGCCCTTGCAAAAGCGGGCGAAACCCGAAGAAGCTCACCATCAGCCCGCCGACCAGCGGCCCGAGCAGCGATCCGGCCGACGCGGCGCTCTCCAGCTTGCCGAACACGCGACCGCGCTGATCTTCCGGCGCTTGCGAGCCGGCAAACGCGGCGCCCGCATCGACCACACCGCCAAACGCCCCCTGCACCAGCCGATAGAGGAAAAATTCGAACGGGCTGCTGGCGATCGACATCAGCAGCAAGGTCAGCGCCAGGCCGAACAGCGCGCGGACGACCATCAGCTTTCGCCCGAACCGATCGCCGATCTTGCCCCAGAGCGGAGCGGTCAGCGAATAGGACACGGCGGGGGCGGCCAGCGCCAAGCCGCTCCACAAGAGCACCTCTTGCGGCGCCCCCGCCCCGATCTCGTGCAGGTAGAACGGCAAGAGCGGCGCGAGCACCGTCAAGCTGGCAACGGAGAAAAAGTGAGCGCTCCACAGCACGCGAAACGTTCGCGCCCAGCTCAAGCTGTTCATGAGGTGAGCTCCGCGCGACAGAGCGGGTTGATCGTCGTGCCGCTGCCCGCTGGCATGCTGGCACCTGCCGGGCCGCTCTGCTGCAAGAGCGGCGTGATCAAAAGTTTCGTCGGCCACACCTGCCGCTCAAACAGCTCGCGGTCGAGGATCGCCCGCTGTTCTGCCGCAAACGGCACTTCGTTCAGCCCCTCCGCCAACGTCTGGCGCACCACCTGCCACAGCTCCGCCTCGTCGATGCTGTACGCGCGGCTGAGCGCATCGAGGATGGCGTACAGGTTGACCGAGATGCAGAGCGTCTGCAGGTAGTAGATCAGCCCGTCTGGCCTGTCGTTGTACAGCGAATTCGGCCGATCGGGTTTGACGATATAGCCAGGATCGTCGAGCCCGCACGCCCGCATCCACGGCAGGTGCAGACGGACGGTGTCATGATCGCGCAGCAAAAGCCCGACCACCCGTCCCGCGCGCAGGCGCAGCACCACATTTTGACCGTGCATCTCCGGCAGCACGCCCAGTCGCAACAGGCGCAGCGCAGCGCTGAAAAAGGCGGTGCACACCTCTTGAAACAGGTCGCAGATCGCACGCTTGGTCACCGCTTCCCCTCGATGCTTGAGCCAGCGATCGAACAGATGTCCTTCCTGCGGCAAACTGTCGACGCAAAGCGCTGACATCGGAAGCAGCTGGTCGCCCGCTTCCAGATCTGGATAGCGCCTGATCAGCGCGGAGAGATGGCGCGGTCTGTCCTCGAACAGATCGCTTCCCGGCAGGTGGTAGGCCCACCAGATTCCCTCGTCACAGAGCGCAAGAGTGCTCGCCAGCACCTGATCGCGCTCGACCGCCTGAGCGAGCAGGCGTTGACCGCGCTCCCCGTTCAGCATGTACAGGGCGGGCAGAACGCGCCGCGCCCCGAGCGAGATGATCCCGATCGGCAGTTTGAGATGATCGTTCGTCTCCCTTTTGGGCACCAGCGAGCGCACCGAGGAGGTCGCTTGAAACGCACCGCCCACAAAGTCGAGCGGGATGAAATCTCGCGCTTCGATCTCCGGCACAAATTGTGTCAGGATCACCCGCTCAAGCTGCCAGGGATGCACCGGCAGCGCGAGATAGTCAGCTTCGGAGATGCCGGCGCGGACAAACGATTCGCGTAAGCGCGCCCGCTCTGCTCGATCCAGCACCAGATCGGCCGCCTCCCCCGCTGCTGTCCCCGCGCCAAACGTCAGGACGCTGCGCCGCACCGCCAACCAGCGCAGACAGATCTCCGCCCCATACTCGGCACAGTAGCTGCGGTAGTCGTCCGCTGAAAAACCGCCCTTGACCCGAGCGGTCGGATGAAAAGGGCGGTCGCGAAACGATGCGTACCGCTCCGCCGCCGCAAACGACTCAAACGGGTCAACCCCCGCCTCCGCCTGTTCGCAGATCGCCCGCATCGACAGTTCGGTGTGCAAGATCGCCGTGTGCAAATCCGCTTCGAACACAGCGAGCCCGGGCAACGATTCGTTGCGAGCTGCTGCCAACTCTTTGACCCGCCGCATCAGCTGCAAGGGGTTGAGGCGAGCGCTCACCGCTTCGCCATGCTCCCCGATCTGCACTTCCACCAGATCGGCAGAGCGGCAGCGATAGGCTGTCATGCTCGCGGCGCGAACTGGGATCAGCAGATATCGCATCGGTTCCATGTCGACGCGCAAAAAAAGTTCTCCCTCTCGCTGCACTTCGACCGCCCGTTCCGCGATGCCACATACATTTTCAGCCAACAGTGCACCGACCAGATCGAACAGCACCCGTTCCTCCGCCAAGCTGCGCACGGCGGTCGTTTCTCGTCTGGCACTCGGTTCGGTTGCTCCTGTTTTCATTCCGATTGCCCCTTTCCTGCGATGGGATAGCCGTTCCCAAAGAGAATAATTCTCAGTTGCATGATACTTGGTCACTCGCTTGATGTCAATGAGAATAATTATCACTGAAAATCATTGACATGATAAACGTTATCATTCAATATATGTGATGGTGAAAATGATTCTCATTCCCATCATGCAAAGGAAGGTGTCTTTTGTGACCACATCCTCCACGCTTTTGCCGAGTCATACCCGCTCGGCCCTCCGCTCGATCGCCGACTGTGTCGGCAACACACCGCTTGTGCAGATAAGCCGGCTTTTTCCAGGCCGGAATGTATATGCCAAGTTAGAGATGATGAACCCTGGCGGCAGCATGAAAGACCGCCCTGCCCGCTACATCATCGAAAAAGGCTTGGCCGATGGCATTTTCACGCAAGATACGCATCTGATCGAAAGCACGTCGGGCAACCTCGGCATCGCGCTGGCGATGGTCTCACGGCTGTACGGCCTGCGCTTCACCGCCGTCGTCGATCCGAAGATCACCAAGACCAACCTGAACATCATCAGGCAGTTTGGCGCGAACATCGACATGGTCAGCGTCCCCGATCAGGCTGGCGGTTACCTGCAGACGCGAATCAAGCGTGTGCAGGAGTTGCTGCAGAAGGTGCCTAGCGCGTACTGGATCAACCAGTACGCGAACGAGTTGAACTGGCAATCGCACTACCACGGTGCCGGTCAAGAGATCGCCGAGGCGATCGACGGAACGCTCGACTATCTGGTCGCACCTGTCTCGACGACGGGCAGCATCCTCGGCATCTCCCGCCGGCTGCGCGAAAAGTTTCCTCAGCTCCAAGTGATCGCCGTCGATGCGGTCGGATCGGTGATCTTCGGCACGAAGCCAGGGCCGCGCGAACTGCCGGGCATCGGAGCTTCCCGCGTTCCGGAGATCTTTACTCCCGCCGAGATCTCACAGGTGGTTCACGTGACCGACCGCGAATCGGTGGACGGCTGCAACCTGTTGCTCGAACAGGAGGGGATCTTTGCCGGCGGGTCCTCCGGCTCGGTGATCGCCGCGTTGCAGAAGCTGTTGCCGACCTTGCCGCCCGCTGCGCGCATCGCCATCATCCTGCCCGATCGTGGAGATCGCTATCTGGACACCGTGTACCATCCCGACTGGGTGCAACAGCTGCTTCATCCCTAGAGAGAAAGACGAACCCCAAACCTGAGAGGAGAACCAGAACATGAACAACCCGACCATTCTGTACTTGAGCAAAGAGGACATCATCAAGGTGGGCGGCGGCTCGTCCGACCTGTACGTCAAAGCGCTGTCCCGCGCACTCGAACTGCACAGCACAGGCGATATCGTCCAACCGCTAAAACCGTATCTGCGCGTCGATGAGCAAAACGGGCACATCGCCGACCGCATCATCGCCATGCCTGCGCACGTCGGCGGAGAACAGCCGATCTCCGGCATCAAGTGGATCGGCAGCAAGCACGACAACCCGCAAAAGCGTGGGATGGAACGCGCATCCGCGCTGATCGTGCTCAACGATCCGACGACCAACTACCCGATCGCGATCATGGAGGGCAGCCTGATCAGCGGCATGCGCACCGCAGCGGTCACCGTGCTCGCCGCAAAATATCTGGCGCGAGAAGGCTTTACCACCGTCGCCTGCATGGGTTCGGGCATCATCGCCAGCATGCAGTTGCAATCGCTGCTCGAACAGTTCCCGGCGATCGAGACGATCCATCTGTTCGACCTCAACCGCGAGGCGTCCGAACGCTTGGCCGCTCAGCTGACCGCCAAACATCCGCAGCTTGAGGTGATCGTCTCCCCCGATGCGGAGAGCGCGGTGCGCGCAGGCGATCTGGTCGTGACCTGCACCGTCACCGACAAGCCGTACATTCCGTTCGGCTGGCTGAAGCGCGGCGCGTTCGTCTCGAACATCTCGATCATGGATGTGCACAAAGAGGTGTTCCTCAAAGCGGATAAGGTGGTCGTCGATGATTGGGATCAGTGCAACCGCGAGAAAAAGGTGATCAACCAGCTCGTGCTCGAAGGCACCTTCTCGCGTGAAAAGCTGCATGCGGAGTTGGGGGAAATTTTGACCGGGCGGCGACCGGGCCGCGAATCGGAAGCGGAGATCATCCTGCTCAACCCGATGGGGCTGGCGATCGAAGATATCGCATCCGCACATGAGGTGTACAACCGTGCGGTGCAAGTTGGGGCAGGCACACGCCTGAGCCTGTACTAGAGGTGAGGGAGATGGCAGAAAACTATCGGACCGAAACAGCTTTCGCCGCCGCGACCGACGCTGCGGTCGAGCGATTGTTGAACACCTATCTGCGAGAGACGGGCCAGAGTGCGCAGACGCTGTTGTGCGACGATCTCCATCTGACGCCGCTTCCTGCGCATACGGTCGAGGCGTTGCAGGCGGAAGGCCATCCGTTCTGTCTCCACTTGCCAACGACAGATGCGCGGCTGTTCGGTGCGCTCACCTATGCCTCGCTGTTTGGCCATCACCGCTACGGAAAGCGCTTTTGGCTGGAACAGGACGGAGCGATGCGGGAGGCGGACGGCGGATGTCTGATCGAGCGGCTGCTTCATGAGGTCGGCCGACATGATGAGGACGAACGATCGCGCGACCGTCGTCTCCTCGCGCTGCAAGAGCAGGTGGGCAATTCGATCGACAAGACGAAGCGCTTTTTAGACCATCATCTCACCCACCCGTTCCACCTGTGGGAGCTGACCGGGGGCGAGCGGACAGCAAGCGCGGAGAGCCGACTGATGTTCGGGCATCCGTTCCACCCGACACCGAAAAGCTCAGAAGGCTTTTCGGCAGATGACTTGGTTCGCTATGCGCCAGAGCTCGGCGCGACGTTCGTCCTGCGCTATTTTGCGGCCGACCCTGCCATCGTGCAGGAGGCGTGGGTGAACGAAGCGGAGGGCGACCTGTTCCCACCCGCTCTGCTGGCAGAGGCGAGCGATCGCCTGCCAGCAGATCGCGCGCATTACAAGCTGCTCCCCTGCCATCCTTGGCAGGCTGACCATCTGCTAGGCTGGCCGGACGTGCAGGATCTGATCCAGAGCGGGCTCCTGGTCTACCTCGGGCCGCTCGGCGCTCCCGTTCATCCGACCTCCTCGGTGCGTACCGTCTGGTCGGCAGAGCTGCCCTGCTATCTCAAACTGCCGCTCAACGTGCGGATCACCAACTTCATTCGCGTCAACCCGCTGGATCAGCTGCAGCGCACGCTCGATGCGGCGACCTACACCGAGAGCTTGCGCCCGCTGCCCGAGCAGAGCTTCACCATCCTGGCCGAGCTGGGTTACCGGACGCTCGCCCCCGTGCACCTGCCGGAGGAACGCGCGCAAAAGCTGGTCGAAAGCTTCGCCACCATCTTTCGGGAGAATCCGGTGACGACCGCGCAGTCCGCTCAGCAGACGCCCGTCGTCGTCGCCTCGCTGCTGGAAACAAAGCCGGGTGATGAGACGACGCCGCTGTTTCGATTTGTCGAACTGGCCGCGCGGACAGGCGGAAAGGCGCTCGGTGCCGATTTTGTGCAGGCATGGGTTCGCCGCTATGTCCAGATCTCCTTGGTGCCGTTGCTCAACCTGTTCTTCGAGCACGGGTACAGCGCAGAAGCGCACGTGCAAAACTCGATGGTCACGCTCGATCACGGCTGGCCCGCCCACTTTTATGTCCGCGACTTAGAAGGCGTCTCCGTCTCCCGCGAGCAAGCGTCCGCCACAGGCAAGATCGGCACCGCTCTTCGCCAAGACAGCCCGGCGCTCTATGCGGATCAGCAAGCATGGCACCGATTCAAATATTACATTCTGGTCAACCATCTCGGACATCTTCTCCACACGTTAGCGCATGACACCGAGGTGTCGGAAGCGGAGCTGTGGAAGGTGGTCGCAGAGGCGATCCGCACTGAAGAAACGTTTCGGAGCGACCGAGCGAAGCGGGGCATCGACGACCTGCTCACCTGTGAGCACCTGCCCGCCAAAGCGAACCTGATCTCCCGCTTTCAAGAGCGCGGCGAGACGCCGCTCTATGTCAACATTCCCAATCCTTTGATGCAAACACGCGAGGTGAGAGCATGAGCCAGCAAGCGAGATCGACCCTAGAAGCGCTTCAATCTGAACGATACGTGCAGGTCAGACGCCGCATCTTCCGCCAATTGATCCAAGGCCTGATCTACGAGGGGCTGATCAGACCGGTCGAACATCCGGTAGCGAACGGCGTGCGTTTTGAGCTGTCCGGTCGCGATCGAGATCAGCGTCCGGTTCTCTACACCTGTCAGGGCAAGCGCACACATACGTTTCGCCGCGTACAGCTCACCGAAGTACCGGTGATGCGCCACGCCGATCGATCGGTGAGCGAAGCGGACTCGCTGACCCGCTTCCTGCTGGAAGTGCAAGATCACCTCGGCGCCGATCCTGACCGCCTCGCCGCCTTTTGCCGCGAACTGGAACAGACGCTGTTTAACGATACGCTGGCCCAGCACCACCGTCACACCAATCGGCTGGCCTTTGCCGGTCTCTCCTACGACCAGTTGGAATCGTATGTGATGGATGGGCACCCCTATCATCCGAGCTACAAGTCCCGCATTGGGTTTGATGCGGAGGATCAGCTCACCTACGGGCCGGAGACGCGGCCGAGCGTCCATCCGATCTGGCTGGCCGTGCAGGCGAGCGATGCGCGGCTGGTCGCATCGGAGTCGATCGACCTGCCCAGCTTCTGGCGCGAAGAGCTGGGAGATGAGCAGCTGGAGCGCTTTCGGGCCGCGATCATCGAGCAGGGCTATCAGCCGGACGACTACCATCTGCTGCCCGTCCACCCGTGGCAATGGCAGCACAAGATCCTGCCCGCCCTGCACGAAGAGCTCACCTGCGGCAAAATTCTGCTGCTCGACTTTGCTGTCGATGCCTACCATCCGCAGCAGTCGATCCGCACGCTCGCCAACGGCACATCGCCCGCCCGCGCTTCGCTCAAGCTGTCGATGAGCATCATCAACACGTCGACCGGACGGGTTTTAGCACCGCACACCGTCCAAAATGCGCCCAAGGTGACCGACTGGCTCAAGTCGATCCTCGCCCGAGATGCTTTTTTGCGCGACGAGTGCCGCCTGATCCTGCTCGGCGAAGTGCTGGGGATCACCTATGATCGCCCGCCGCTCTCCGATCTGGTACAGGGTGTGACCTACGGTGTGCTCGGCTGCATCTGGCGCGAGAGCATCCACCGCTTCCTCGAACCGGGCGAAGAGGCGGTGCCCTACAACGGTCTGACCGCCCTCGATCTGGACGGAAGCCCGCTGATCGCACCGTGGATCGAAGCGCATGGAGCAGAAGCTTGGCTGACCGACCTGTTTCGGACCAGCGTCCTGCCGGTGCTTCACCTGCTCTACGCGCACGGGTTGGCGCTGGAGACGCATGCGCAAAACATGGTCTTGGTACACCGCGCAGGCAAACCGATTCGCGTCGCCTTAAAAGACTTCCATGACGGCGTGCGCTTCGCTCCGTCCCATCTGGCCGAACCGGATCGACTGCCCGCGCTGCTCGCCACACCTGAGGCGCATGCGCGCATCAACCGCAACTCCTTCTTGGAGACGGATGATCTGATCGCCGTGCGCGACTTTATGCACGACGCCTTTTTCTTCATCAATCTAGGCGAGTTGGCGCTGCTGATGGAGGCGAAATTTTCCTTCTCCGAGCAGCGGTTCTGGACACTGTTGCACGATGTGATCCGCTCCTACCAACGCCGTTTCCCCGCGCTTGCAGAGCGCTTCCAACTGTTCGACCTGTTCGCGCCGACAACTTTTGTCGAACAGTTGACCAAGCGCCGCCTCTACCCGGATACGGAGATTCGCGTCCAAGAGGTGCCCAATCCGCTGTCGCTCCGCTTTGCAGAGGAGGAAGAGGGAGTGATGTTCGATGCTGCGTCAAAATGAGTTCAAGCAAAAGCTCAAGGCCGGGCAACCGACGTTCGGCCTTTTTTGCTCCGTTCCCCATCCGCTGATGGTCGAGCTGATCGCCTTGGCCGACTATGATTTTGTCATCCTCGACACGGAGCATGTGCTGGTCAACCCGGAGACGCTGGAAAACATGATCCGCGCTGCCGAAGCGCTCAGCATCACCCCATTGGTGCGCGTGGGCGATGGGAGCAAAGAGACGATTTTGCGCGCGCTGGACGCAGGTGCGCTCGGCGTGGTCGTCCCGCATGTGGAGAGCGGTGCACAGGCGGAGGCGATCGTGCGCGCCGCCCGCTACTATCCGGAGGGTATGCGCAGCTTAAACGGCGGACGCCCCGGCGCGTTTGGGAAGCGCTCGCTCGTCGAGTACATGAAGCGGGCAAACGAGGAGATCATGGTCATCCCGATGATCGAAAGCCGAGCGGGCCTCGAACATCTTGACGAGATCCTCGCCGTCCCCGGCATCGACCTGATCCTCGAAGGCTCGGCCGACCTGTCCCAATCGTTCGGCATCCCCTGGCAGACGGGCAGCCAGACGGTGCAGGATGCGCTCGCTCACCTCCACGCGCGGTGTCGAGCAAAAGGGGTGCCCTCCTGCGCGATCCCGCGGACGTCTGCCGAATTCGCCCCGCTCTGGCAGCTAGGGGTTCGCTCGTTTGTGCTCGGCGATGAGCGCGGCATTTCCTTTCGTGCACTGAACGCACACCGCACTTCCTACCATCAACTGATCCCAACGAAGGAGACCGTACCTGATGAATAAGATTCTCGACCTGATTCAAACTGCCAAGCAGGAAAGTCGAAAGCCGATCTGCGCCTTCCTCTACGATCTGGAACAGCTGCGCACGCACGTCAAATCGCGCGTCGCATCGCTGCCTGCCAACACTCGCTTTTTCTATGCGATCAAAGCCAACTCGGAGCTGCCGATCCTGCGCGCGCTCGCCCCGATCGTGCACGGCTTCGAAGTCGCTTCGATCGGCGAGATTCTGAAAGTGCGCTCCATCTCCTCCGAGATCCCGATCCTCTTTGGCGGGCCAGGCAAATCGGATGAGGAGCTCATCGGCGCTCTGGAGCACAACGTCACGCTGCTCCACTTGGAGAGCGCGCACGAACTGCGTCGCTTAAACGAGCTGTGCATCGAGCGCAACCGAGTGATGCCGATCCTCTTGCGCGTCAACCTGCGCGGCCCGCTGCCCAGCGCCACGCTCGCCATGGGCGGACGCCCGACCCAGTTCGGCATCGATGAGGCGCAGATCAAAGAGGTGATCGCCGAAGCTAAATCGATGCCGAACGTGCGGCTCGAAGGCTTCCATCTGCATTCGCTGTCGAACAACATGAACGCCAAGGAGCATGTCGCGCTGGTCCGCCATTATCTGGAGCGCGTCATCGAGTGGGCCAACGAGTTTGACCTCACCCTCTCCTACCTGAACGCAGGCGGCGGCATCGGGGTCAACTACGCCGATCTGAACCAGCAGTTCGATTGGGATCTGTTCGTCGCCGAGCTAAAGCCGATGCTGGAGCGCTGCTTGCCTGAGCGGATGACGGTGCTCTTCGAATGCGGGCGCTACCAGACTGCGTTTTGCGGCTACTATGCGGCAGAAGTGCTCGACATCAAGGAAAACCACGGCAAGACGTATGCGATCGTCCGCGGCGGCACGCAGCATTTTCGCCTGCCCGTCTCCTGGCAGCACAGCCATCCGTTCCTCGTGGTCGAATCGGAGCGCTGGGATTACTCCTTCCCGCGCAAGCAGATCGAAAACGTGCCGATCACCGTCGTCGGTCAGCTCTGCACGCCAAAAGATGTGCTGGCATCAGACATCACCGTCCCGCGCCTGCGCATCGGCGATGTGATCCTCTTCCTCTATGCAGGCGCATACGGCTGGTCGATCTCACACCATGATTTCTTGAGCCATCCGCATCCGGATCATCTGTTTGTCGATTGATTCCCAACTCTTCCATTCGGAGGTAAGCAACATGTATGATGTGGTTTCAGATCTGAAAGTGGTCGACATCGATCAAATCTGCCTGCATGAGACGCACGAATGCGTCAGACTTGAAAAAACTTGCCAGTCGATCTTGACGGAAGGCGTGCTTCGCAACCCTCCGCTCGCAGCGCAGATGCGAGACGGGCGCTACCTGATCCTCGACGGTGCGCATCGCACCTGCTCGCTGCAAAAGCTCGGCTGCCTGCGCAGCGTTGTTCAGCTGGTCAATGCCGATTTCTTTCAACTGGAAGCCTGGCATCATGTCGTGCCGGACGGCGCATGGCTTCAGGAACTGCTCACCGATCCTGATCTGCGCATCGAAGCGATCCCCCTCAGCGCACCAGCTGTCGCCTCGCTGGTGAACGGCGAAGGGAAAGAGCTATTTTTCTACGCGGCTAAAGAGGTGAACGATCCGAGCGCTCGCCTGCGCGCGTGGCACCGCGTGGTCACCTCCTACAGCCAGAATTATGCGGTCAAGCGCGTCGCTTGCGGCGAGGTGGAGCGACCGGAGGCGGGAAGCGTCCTGATGCGCTACCCGGCCACGACGCTCGAAGAGCTCGATGCGCTCGTCTCCTGCGGCCAGGTGATGCCCGCAGGCGTCACGCGCTGCATTGTGCAAGGCAGGATGTTAAACCTGCGCGTACCGCTCGATCTGCTCACCGCTCCCGTCTTTCAGGAAGAGGTTTGGGCAGAGCTGTGCGACCGTTGGAAGCGGTCGCTGCGCCTCTACTCAGAGGCGGTCTACCTCTGTGAAGTGTAGGCGAGCAGCGCGGCTGAACAGACTGCGCCTAACAGATTTTCGTCAGGCTGTCCCGCTCGATCTGACGTTTGACCTTCGCCGCCAGCTCGGACGTAGACCCGCAAGCGGAAGACTTATATAAAGTGGCCCGCATGCGGGTCACTTTTTTTGCGCCGCCCCACGATCGAGCTCGCTCTACAGAGCGTCAGCAAGCACAAAAAAACTCCCGAGCAGATGTCGGGAGTTTTGCGCTTCTTTCACTTACTTCAGGATGAAGCCTTTCAGTTCATCGACCATCAGGTTTGCCGCTTTGATACCGCCAGCGGTGTTCCAGACCGAGTCATCCACCTTGTGGACTTTGCCCGCTTTGACGACAGCCAAGTTTTTGAACAGCGAGTCGTCGAGCCACTCTTTTTCCGTCTTGTTCGCTTCGCCATTGCCGGTGTCGTAGGTGAAGTAGAACATGATGTCACCTTCCATCTCCGGAATGCGCTCTTTGGTGATCTCCGCTACGAAGTCATCCTTATCCTGAGCAGCCGGACGCTTCAGGCCGATCTCGTCGAAGATCATGCCGCTGAACGTGTTTTTCATGTAGAGACGGGTCTTGCCGGCCATGAAACGGACGACCGAAACTTGCGTGTTCAGCTTGTCGCCAGCTTCTGCTTTAAAGTCGGCGATCTTCTTATCCCAGTCGGCGAGCAGTTTGTCGCCCTCCGCCTTTTTGTTCAGCGCTTCTGCGTACAGCTTGAAGTTGATCTTCCAGTTGCCGCGCAGGTCTTCGGAGAAGACGGTCGGCGCGATCGCCGACAGCTGTTGGTACACTTTCTCTTGGCGCATCTTGTTGCCGAGGATCAGGTCGGGCTTCAGCGCAGCGATCTTCTCGATGTTCGGCTGCGATTCCTCGCCGAGCACCTCGACGCCTTCCATGTCCGCCTTGATGTGATCATACCACGGGTCGCCATTCCAAGAGCGAACGGCCCCGACCGGCTTGATGCCCATCGCCAGCGCCGCTTCTGTCCCTTCGTTGGTCAGCACGACGACGCGCTTCGGCGTGCCTTCGATCGGCGTCTCGCCCATCGCGTGTTTCACCGTATATTTTGCTTCTTGTTTTGCTGGCTCTTGTGCACCTTTATCTTCGGTCTTGTTGCCGCAACCGGACAGGATCAGCATCGATGATAGCAGGACTGTGAACATTGTGAAGCCGGATTTTTTTAACCGGTTCATCTTTGAAAACATGGTGGTTCCTCCTCATTGAAAACGATTCTCATTTACAGCCATATCCTACTCCTTCTCAGCACCCGTGTCAACACTTGATTTTTTCAAATGATAATGAGTCTCAAATTCATTGACAGGAACTCTCCTGTTTTCTACACTAAGGACGTATCCTTTCTATATATCCACTTTTCAACCTACTCAGCTTAGAGATATTCATCAAACATTTTTAGGAAGAAGGATTTATCATGTTCGTACTTTTACCGAAAGCTTCGGGGAAGGTGATCGGCCTCCTCGCGATGGTAGCGGGAATCATCTGCCTGATGTTCGTCTCGATCGTCTATGGTGTCATGGATACGACATGGCAGACAGCCATTGACGCCTATACAAACTTTACAGGTACCAACGAGCAGATCGTCATCAAAGAAGCGCGGGTGCCGCGCGCGCTGATCGCAGTTGCGGTCGGAGCGTCGCTCGGGATGGTCGGTGTGCTGATGCAGACATTGACGCGCAACCCGCTCGCCGACCCGGGGATCTTTGGGATCAACGCCGGCGCCTCCTTTTTTATCGTGGTATCGATCGCGTTCTTCTCGGTCAACTCCCTGTCCCAGTTCGCCTGGATCGCCTTCTTGGGCGCGGCGGTGAGCGGAGCGATCGTCTATCTGCTCGGATCGCTCGGCCGCGACGGTCTGACACCGCTCAAACTGACGCTGGCAGGCGCCGCGATGACCGCCCTGTTCTCCTCGATGATGCACGGTCTGCTGGTCGTCAACGAGCGAACGCTGGAAGAAGTGCTGTTCTGGTTGGCCGGGTCTGTCGCCGGCCGCAAGCTCGATGTGCTGTTCTCCGTCCTGCCTTATCTGGCTGTCGGCTGGGTGGGAAGCCTGCTGATCGCAGGCCAGCTCAACGTCCTGCTGATGGGGGATGATGTGGCGAAAGGGCTCGGTCAGCGCACGATGATGATCAAGATGGTCACCGGACTGCTGATCATCCTGCTCGCCGGCGCATCGGTTGCGATCGCCGGGCCGATCGCCTTTGTCGGTCTGGTCATCCCGCACATCGCCCGCTTTATGGTCGGGATCGACCTGCGCTGGATGATCGTCTACAGCGCGGCGCTCGGCGCGATGCTGCTCTTGGGCGCTGACATCTTGGCGCGGATGATCGCCATGCCTGACGAATTGCCGCTCGGCGTGGTGACTGCGCTGATCGGCGTGCCGATCTTCGTCTTTGTCGCACGAAAGGGGATTAGCCGACAATGAAAAACTACCTGACGTATCGCAGTCGCAAGCTCCCCCTTTCGTTTTTGATCGATAAAAAAGCGCTGTGGCTCACGCTGTTCCTGCTGCTGCTCACCTTTGCTGTCGTCGTCATCTCCACTGGGCTCGGCTCGATGTTCATCCACCCGCTCGACGTGCTCAGCGTCCTGTTTGGCGGTGGCTCAGAGATCAATCAGGTGGTCGTGCTCAACCTGCGGCTGCCGCGCATCATCGTCGCCCTCTTGGTCGGCATTGCGCTCGGCGTTGCCGGCTCGATCATGCAAAGCTTGATGCGCAACCCGCTCGCCTCCCCCGACATCGTCGGAGTCACCGGGGGCGCGTCGGCAGCTGCTGTCGCGTTTCTGACGCTGTTTGAAGGGATCAGCATCCACTACCTGCCGTTCGCCGCCTTTGTCGGCGCGGCTGTCGTCACGCTGCTGATCTATCTGCTCGCTTGGAAAAAAGGGGTCACCCCGCTGCGGCTCGTCTTGGTCGGCGTGGGGATCGGCGCGGCGATGCAAGCGCTGACCACCTTGCTGATCGTCACCTCGCCGATCCATCTGACCAGCAAAGCGATGATCTGGCTGTCGGGGACGGTCTACGGCTCGAACTGGAACAACGTGCTGACCCTGCTCCCGTGGGTGGTGGTCTTCATTCCGCTGACGTTCATCTTCGCCCGCAGCATCAACGCGCAACAGCTGGGCGATGAGGTGGCGACCAGCATCGGCGAACCGGTGCACCGCCATCGCTTCTTGCTGATGCTGTTCTGTGTGGCGCTGGCAGGCTCTGCAGTCGCAGTCGGCGGCGCGATCGGCTTCGTCGGGCTGTTGGCACCGCACATCGCCCGCAAGCTGGTCGGCCCGTCGCTCGGAGCGTTGATCCCGACCTCTGCGGTCATCGGCGGTTTGATCGTGCTGCTCGCCGATCTGATCGGACGGCTCGCTTTCGATCCGCTCGATGTGCCAGTCGGCATTTTTACCGCCGCGATCGGCGCACCATTTTTCATCTTCTTGCTGTATAAACATCGCAATCACTAGATTGTGGACGATAGATAGGGGAGATTACAGATGAAGGCGTTGGAAACGAAAAACCTCACCTTGTCCTACGGTGAGGCGACGATCATCGACAGTTTGAACCTGGCGATTCCAAAGGGAAAGATCACCGTGTTCATCGGCAGCAACGGATGTGGGAAGTCCACGCTGCTCCGCTCGATGGCGCGGCTGATGAAGCCCGCTGCGGGCGCGATTCTGCTCGACGGTGAGCAGGTGGCGAAGCTGCCGACCAAAGAGGTGGCTAAGCGGATGGCGATCCTGCCGCAAGGGCCGATCGCACCAGAAGGACTGACCGTCTTGCAACTGGTCAAACAAGGTCGCTACCCGTATCAAAACTGGTTGCAGCAGTGGTCGGAAGAGGATGAGAAGATGGTGCGCAACGCGCTTGAAGTGACCGGCATGGCGCCGTTTGCTGAAAAGGCGGTCGACTCCCTCTCCGGCGGTCAGCGCCAGCGCGCCTGGATCGCGATGACGCTGGCGCAGGGCACGCGGACGATCTTGCTCGATGAGCCGACCACCTACCTCGACCTGACGCATCAGATCGAAGTGCTGGACATTTTGTTTGAGCTCAACCGGCTCAAGCAGAGCACGATCGTCATGGTGCTCCACGATCTCAACCTTGCCTGCCGCTATGCGGATCACATCGTAGCGCTGGAAAACCGCACCGTCTACGCACAGGGCAAGCCGGAGGAGATCGTGACCGCCGAGCTGGTGAAGCAGGTGTTTCACATGGACTGCCAGATCATCGCCGACCCGGTCTTCGGCACGCCGATGTGCATCCCGTTTGGCAAGGGCAGACAGATCATGGCGGAGCAAGCGGTGGCTGGATTGTAGGGGATTGAGGGATGGAGAAAGGAGCCGAGAGTGGCTCCTCAGATGGAAAAGGGTGTCGACTTTCTAGTGAAGTAGTCAAGTCGATATTTCAGATGAACATGTGCAAAAGATCGCTCGCTCCCCTGTAGGTCTTATCGGGGCGAGCGATCTTTTTATTTATCTAGGAGTAGTTCAGGCGAAATACTATCTCCGGATGGATTTCCTGTGTTTCACGAACAACTCTTGAGTTGTTTTTCAACTCACAAGCTCCGACCGCTGGATTACTTTTCATTTTGCCTAACGCCCTACCGTCTTTTGAAGGACGTTTTTCTCATACACTCGTCTGTTATTTTGCGATTCGTGGAAAGTTATCACTTTCTGATCGCTTGTCAGATAGGTTCATTGATTATGATAGACTTTGACGTCAGACCAACATATAAGGATAGATGCTAATTTCCTCGTGTATTGATTGTAAAAATTTCTCATTTCATGTAATATATACACAAAATCCTCAACAAGATTTTTTCAGAATACTCTATCTTCATCATCTTTTTTCGGATCTTCGTCCAGCAAACAAAGTAGAACTACACATGACTAGCTGATCATCCTACTTCAGATAGCCTTACGAAAGTCTAGTGGCGTTTTCGCCCTACCCTCACGAAACCCCAAATTGAGAGGAGCCCTTAGAATGGGAGCAGCTTTACGGTTTGGTCTCACGCTCACTGGTCTATTTATCCTCGGTGCGATTTTGATACTGCTCGTCGTGAAGGAAACTGGGATCATTCTGTTCTGGAACTACGTTGTTTTCGGCGTTCCAGCACTGATTGGATACTTTCTTTTAGTATTCTTGTACTTCTCGACCAAAAGAGCAGTCTTTTGGACTTGCGTTGGAATTCTGTTGCTCTCACTCTGTGGATATTTCATATTTGATCTGCTTGATAGCAATCCACGTTTTCCAGCTTAGGTGATGGAAAAGAGCAAGTAGTAGATGTTTCATGACGATTTGATTTGTCTTTTCCATTTTTCGATCAGGGTTCCCTTTTGTGTGAAATTCGCGTGCGTAACTCGAATGGTTGATTGGGGGGTCTAAAAATGAAAAGCAAACGCTGGTTGCTGATCTCCTTGCTTCTACTTCCATTGATCACCACCGGATGTCAAACGACCGATCAGGAGTTACAACATCAAGATATTGCTGGAACTGTCCTCCCCTCAGCCGAAGAAGCTCGTCACTACGTAGTCGATTCGAAACTTTTGACCATAGTCGAACAAACAGAGATCGTTCCAATCCGCTTCTTAGAGTATGGCCCAAAATACCTCATGGTTCAGGGGCGGGATGCAGAGGATCGGAAACGTATCATCTGGCTAGTTGGCAACGCATCTAGCGGTGGCATACGTGTGGTAAGCGAGGCATTGTCAGATGCCTTCCTTCCAGAATCGCACATTCGAGAACTGCTCAATGAGCAAGGCGAGATTGAGCAGTTGTTCCTCGCCCCAAATGATCGCGCAGGAGATACTGACAAGAACAAGCCGATCTGGTTCGTGCTGTTAAAGGACAAAAAGGTAGTATATCTTGATCCTGTCACAGGTCAAAAGTTGCCAAAAGGAAATTGAATATCGGAGCAGGTTTACCAGTCTTTTTTCTCCTTGTCGATCGTGGAGAAACTCGTAAAGTTGGTGCGACAGTCCGACTCCACTTCCAGTACCTTGATCGACCTGCACTTGCTGAACTTTATCCAAGCCGTTCCATGTCCGCTTACTCAGTTGGAGCTTGAAAATGGTGGTCTCAGTTGTTCGATGAAACGAACACTGTATGTTCAGAGCCAGATTGATCTCGACCTCTGACTACGTAGTAGACAGGGGTTTTATCTTTTGCTTCTGTCGGCGCTTGCTGAAATTCATCGTGGCTCAGATGTCAGAGGTCTACCTGCTCGATCGCAAATAGGTGGTACTGTTCCTTTGCAACTTGCGCAGCTTCTTCATGGCTTAAAGCTAGCCCTTTGATGGCATTTTGTTCGGTATTGATCGACTTGTGATTAAGGGCAGTTCCGACGATCGCCCCTGCGCCAAACAGCGCACAGACGAGAAAAACGAGGCTTTTTCTCTTCACGGCTGCCCCCATCTCTCGTTAGACAATGTGTACCTAGATAGATCTTCTACACGGTCATTTCTTTATCGTTAACATGGATCTCTGAGAAGAATTGTCACAGCCAGCAAGATAGTACGCGATTTCGTCTGCCTTCTCTTGCTGCTCGATCGACAGGCATTGAAAGGTTCGCTTGCCTCCTCCGAACTTATCCTTTGAGGAATCTTCGAAAACTTCGATCTTCTCCCCATCAAATTTCAAATTGGAGAAAATAGGATCCCCTTCTTTGGTATAACGTGTAATCTTCACGTCCGAAGGCTGATGGGATTCAATATCTGCTAGGAACTTATAAAATTTGTCCAAATTGCCAGTCGTTGTTCCTTCCGAAACGATATCTCCATTTTGAATGGCCGTTTCATAGGTATAATTTTGTGAAGTGGATGAGCAGCCTGTCGCAAGCAAAAGGAAAGTCGAGATCACCAATAATCCCCGCCTCATCATTTGAATCCCTCCACGCAATGGAAATGTGATCCAGAATAGGTGTACGCAGTATATCAAATGTACCGAATCGGGTCAAAAATGCGATTCAGCGCCCTTATCAGAATTTTTCAATACACCTCTACAGTTTGATGTAAAATTAAGCTATTCACATGATTGGATCATTTCTCGAAATCATAAATTCATACAAGATAATAGCCTCTCGATCTAACCCCCCTAATATGGAGCTTCCTATGATCTTAAAATCCACTGCCTTCGTAACATTTACACTCGCCATCCTGTTCTCGGTCGGATGTTCGAACAGCATTGATGAGAAAAAAATAAACAGCATCCGCGTTTCAACAACGTTCGAAGCGAGCCCTGAAACAGAGGATCAACGACAACTTTCATACAGCATTCAATTGATCAACCAGAACGAGTTGCCGCTCAACCTTGAGTGGGTAGAACCTGTCCTTTCAAAACCTTTGGCAAATCGAACCACCCCACACGAAGTAACAATACCGATCCAAGCGGTTGTACCCGCAGGCGATCAGTTGACGATCGAAGGGGTGATCCAGATCGAGACTTCTGCAATAACCGATCTGGAGAGCCAGCGCGAAGAAGCGATCAAAGGCGTAACGCTAAAGCTCACCTCCGGTGAAGAGATCTACGTCGAAATCTAAACGCGAGACCCACTCATCGTAATCTGTGCTTTGTACATCGCATTCGCTCACAATGCTCGCACAACTCCACCATACCCCGCACCAATCAAAAGGAGACGTCCGATCATACTCGTCTCCCCACGAAAAAAGGAGCGCCGCTGCTCAGGGCAGGCGCTCCTCCACGCTGCTACAAATACAAATAAGACCATCATCGCTTGCTTCTCTACTTCAACCTTCTGCTCGTTGCCCATTTGAGTCTGTCACTCTTGAGCCTTCCGCTTCCGAGCCTCTTCATCGTCCCACCGCTTCATTCCTCACCAGGTTGAGCAACACCGCTGACGACTCGATCACGAACGCGCGCGGGAAAAACTACTCTCTTCCCTCACTCGCCCACTTCCTGCTCGCTGAGCAGTTGTTCGTCCGCTTGAAACCAGTCGATCTGCCCGTGCAGTTTGACCACTTCGCCGACCAGGATGATCGAGGGATTCTGCACGTTTTTCGCTCTGGCGATCTCGGTGATCGTCTCAAGCGTCCCCTCGACGACCAGCTGTTCCGGCATCGTGCCCCAGTGGATGATCGCCACCGGCGTGACCGGATCGCGCCCGTGGGTGATCAGCTGCTCGCAGATCAGCGGGAGGTTTTTCACCCCGAGGTAAAAGGCGAGCGTGTCGACCCCTGTCGCGATCTTGTCCCAGCGAATGCTCGACTGCTGTTTGTTCGGGCACTCATGTCCAGTGACGATCGCGAAGGAGGAGGCGATATGTCGCTGGGTGACCGGAATCCCCGCATAAGCGGGTGCGGCGATGCCCGCTGTGATGCCGGGCACCACTTCGAAGGGGATGTTGTTCGCGCGCAGGACGAGCGCCTCCTCCCCGCCGCGGCCGAAGACGAACGGGTCTCCACCCTTCAAGCGGGTGACGATCTTGCCCGCCAGCGCTTTTTCGACGAGCAAGTCGTTGATCTCCTCTTGCGGAAAATGGCGGTCGGGCAGTTTGCCCACGTTGATCAGCTCAGTGCCCTCTTTGGCGTACTGGAGCAGTTTCGGGTTGGCCAAGCGGTCATAGAGGATGACATCCGCCTCGCGAATGCACTCCACGCCCCGCACGGTGATCAGCTTCGGGTCGCCCGGACCCGCTCCCACCAGATAGACTTTCATGTTGTGATCTCCCTTCTTAACCGATCAGCCAATCGACCGCCAGTAAAAACATCAGATAAAGGAATGTGGAGCGATAGAGCAGCCAGATCGTCTGCACGATATGTTTCGCTTCGATCTCGACCAGCGGGTCGCCCAAGTGCGCGCGGAACGACCGGACTCCCTGATAGCTGTTCTCCCCGCCCAAGCGGATCTGCAGCGCACCTGCCACCACCGCTTCCGAATAGCCGCTGTTCGGGCTCGGATGTTTGCGAGCGTCGCGCAGGCCGATCCGCCAGGCTCTGCCTCCACCCTTTCCGGCGGCGAGGACGAGGAACGGCAACGTCAGCCTTGCCGGAATGAAGTTGGCGAGATCGTCGAGGCGAGCGGACGCCCACCCGAGGTGCAAATATTTCTCGTTCTTATAGCCGACCATCGAGTCGAGCGTGTTGATCGCGCGATAGGCGAGCGCGAGCGGTGCACCGCCGAGCAGTGCGAAAAAGAGGGGCGCCGTCACCGCATCGACGATGTTTTCGGCCACCGTCTCGATGCCGCCGCGCGCGATCTCCCGCTCGTCAAGATGTTCCGTATCGCGGCCGACGATCCACGAGAGGCGCTGCCTGGCGAGCGCCAGATCCCCCTGGCGCAGCGCTTGATACACGCCCCTGCCCGCCTCGGCGAGCCCCTTGACGGCGATCGTCGTCGAGATCAGCCACACTTCCAGCCCGACGCCCAGCCACGGATGGATGCTGTAGAGCAGTTGGAGCAGATAGAAGCTGACCGCAAAGACGCCGCCTGCGATCAGCAGCGGGAAGAGCATCCCTTTGGCTCGCTCCTCCCATTTGCTCCCCCTGCGCTTGGCGAGCAAGCGATCGAGCTTGGAGATCGCTTTGCCCATCCAGACCACCGGATGGGGCAGCCAGCGCGGGTCGCCGACCAGCAGATCGATCAGGTAGGCGAGCGCGAGCGTCATCCGGCTCCCTCCTCGGAGGTCGAGCTGCGGACAACCTGATTCTTTCCTGCGTTGAATCGCTCCGTCTTCATGATGCGTCCCCTCTTTGCAAGGATGTCAAAAGCGACCGGTAGACCGTCTCCCCGATCGAGGCGCCAAGCTCTGTCGCAAGCCCTGCATACTGGTGAACTCCCGCGTAGGCAGGACTTTGCGTCGCCGCCACGATCACCGCGTCGGTGGTCGTTCCGGTGGCAAAGCGACCGCTGCCATCGTGAATGACCACCCCGCTGTCCTGCAGGGCTGCCGTCTTCGCTTCGGTGATGGTGATCACCGCGTTGATCAAGGCTGCTGCGGTCAGCCTCCCGTCGATCGCGACGATGATGTTGATCGTGCCCGCCCGATATCCGGGGTAGGTCTTCCGGCGGACGCCCGCCCGCGCCGCATTGCCAACGCCCGCTGTGACAAACGTCTGTAGCTGAAACTGATCGCCCGTCGCCTCCGCCTGCACCACCTGATCGACATCGGCAGCTGTCATCATGCCGGTCGTCTCCGCGGTGGGCAAGCCGAGCTGAGCGACGCGCGCTTCCAAGTCGCGCCACGGATCGTCCGACATGTAGCCATGCGGCACCTGCGCGTTGACCAGATAGCGCTTCTCCTGCACGCCCCCGCCGAACAAGGAGGAGCTGACGGTGAGCAGCGGGCGCTCTGCCGAAAGGATCAGAGCTCCTGCCATTCGCTGACACTCAATCCAGCTCACGCCCGCTTCACCCCGCTCCAGTCGGCCAGGATCTGATAGACGAGATCCATGTCCAGGTGTTGGCGCAGATGGGCGGCCAGTCTTCGATAGCTCTCCTCTCGCCGCGCCGCTTCCGGCATGACCTCGTCGCCACAGGGCGGCAACCCTTTTGCGCTCCGCAGGCGGTTGAGGAAGTCGCGCGTGAAGCCGCGGTTTTGGAACAGGCCGTGCAGATAGGTGCCAAACGCGCGACCATCTGCCGATATCGCACCGTCACACTCGCCCGACTCGAACTGCAAAAACGGTTCAGAACCGCCCCGCTCCGTGCGGCCGAGGTGGATTTCGTACCCCTCCACCTCATGCCCAGCATAGGCGCCGAGCAGTTGCCCGCGGTTGCGGATCGTGCGCTTTTGCGCATAAAAGGTGGTCGAGGTGGCGAGCAGTCCGATGCCGTCCAACTCCTCATATCCAGACTCGACCCGCTCCGGATCGAACAAGCGTTCCCCGAGCATTTGAAACCCGCCGCAGATGCCAGCCACCCAGCTTCCTGACGCATAAGCGGCTGCGATCGCGTCTGCCAACCCCTGCTCTTTTAGCCACATCAAGTCTTCCACCGTGTTCTTGCTGCCGGGGATGACGATCAGGTCCGGCTTGCCGAACCCGCGCAGCGAGCTGATGTAGCGGACGCTTGCGCCCGGCTCTTCCTGCAAGGGCGAGATGTCGGTGAAGTTGGAGATGCGCGGCAGCTTGATCACCGCGATGTCCAAATCGCTCGAAGTGCGATCGCGCTTCTTCAGCTTTAGCGCATCCAGCGCGAGCGAATCCTCCGGGTCGATATCATGTTCAAAATGCGGGATCACGCCGAGCACCGGAATCCCTGTGCGCTCCTCCAGCCAGAGCAGGCCGGAGTCGAGCAGCTCTTTTTTGCCGCGAAACTTGTTGATGATAAACCCTTTCACGCGCGCTCGCTCGTGCGGTTCGAGCAGTTCGAGCGTGCCGACGATCGAAGCGAACACGCCGCCGCGCTCGATGTCGGCGGCGAGAAACACCGGGCAGTCGAGCAGATCGGCCATCCGCATGTTGGCGATGTCGCGATCTTTCAGGTTGATCTCCGCCGGACTGCCAGCGCCTTCGACGACGAGCAGTTCATGCTCGGCGTAGAGCCGCTCGATCGACTCCTCGATCTTCGGGATCACCTTGGGCACAAACTCGCTGCGGTAGGAGAACGCCTCCATGTCGGCAAAATGCTTGCCGTGGACAATCACTTCGGAGACCATGTGCGCCTTTGGCTTGAGCAGGATCGGGTTCATGTCGACCGTCGCCTCCAGTCCGCACGCTTCCGCCTGCACGCCTTGTGCGCGCCCGATCTCGCCGCCGTCCTGGGTGATGTAGGAGTTGAGCGCCATGTTTTGCGACTTGAACGGCGCCACGCGGTGACCGTCTTCGTAAAAAATGCGGCACAGTCCGGTGCAGAGCAGGCTTTTGCCCGCATCGGAGGAGGTGCCTTGGATCATGATCGCTTTCATCTCAAGTCTCCTTCACATAACGTAAGGATTGCAAAGCCGCCCGGCGGGAGGCGCAAGCTGTGAAACTGGGCGGTGTCGCGATGCTCATATTTGGCGAGCAACCAGCGCAGCGGACCTCCGTGCGAGACGACAGCGATCGTCTGGCCGTCGTGTCGCGCGATGATGTCGGTGAGCCACGCGGTCAGGCGCTCATCGAGCTGACAGAGCGTCTCGCCGTTGGGCGGGGCGATGTTCCACGGATCGTCATACCAGGCGAACAGCAGGTCTCGCTCCGCAATCTCCTCGTAGGTGTGCGCTTCCCAGTCGCCAAAGTGCAGTTCGGACAGGCGCGGGTCCGCCTGCAAAACAGCTCCGAGCTGGGCGGCCGTGTCGCGGGTGCGCTGGAAGGGGCTGTGGTAGATCGCGCAGATCGCATGCTCGGCGAGCGCCGCTTTCAGCTCTTTTGCCTGCCGGTGACCGTTCGCATTGAGCGGTGCATCGGTGTGACCGATGTAGCGGCGTTCAACGTTCGCATCCGTCTCGCCGTGGCGGATGAGCAGCAGGGTGATCATGCGACCAAAAACCCGAGCAGCACGGTCACTTCCACAACCTCGCAGAGCGCCCCGTACACATCGCCAGTCAGACCGCCGATCTTGCGCTTCGAGGCGCTGATCAGCATTAGGCAGGCGAGCAACGGGAAGATCACCGTCCACTGCAGCCAGATCAGCCCAGGCACGGCGAGCAACAGCGGCCAAAGTCGAATCCACGGCTGTCTCCTGTTCAGCGTCTGGGCGAGCCCTTCCGCCCGCGCATATGGAAAGGCGTAGAGCGCGATCAGCATCGTCGAACGCCCCCAGATCACCGCCATCAGGATGCCGAGCCACAGCTCCCCCCCTTGCAGGTGCGCCAGGATCATCAGCTTGTTGCCGAGCAGCAGCACCGCCGCCAGCACGCCCATCGCGCCGACTCGCGAGTCTTTCATGATTTCGAGGATGCGCTCTCTCGGCCGCTGGCTGCCGAAGCCGTCCGCCGTGTCCATCAGACCGTCCAAGTGCAGACCACCCGTCATGTACACCCAGCAGGTGATCAGCAGCATGGCGAGCACCAGCGGCGGCAAATGCCCTTCCAGCAGGAAGGCGACCAGCGCCAACGCGCCGCCGAGCAACGCGCCGGCCAAGGGATAGAGCGGCGGGCTGAGCGGCCAAGCATCCGCCTGCAGCCGTTTCGGCACAGGGAAGCGGGTCAGAAAGGCAACCGCATGCCAAAACGCGTGCAGCTGGAGCGCGAAACCGCTTTTTTTCTCATCGCGCACGCGGTCGTCCGCCTGCTGTCCCGCTTCTGTGTGTGGCTCTGTCGTCCGGCTCATAGCTTCAGCGCCCTTCCGGCGATGATCAGATAGACATCTTCCGCCCGCTTCGCCACGATCTGGTTCACTTCGCCGAGCAGATCTTGGAAGGCGCGGCCGAGCGGCGAGAGGGCAACGCCACCGAGGCCCGTCTCGGTGGTGACGATCACCGCCGAGCGGTCGGGGTGAGCAAAATGATCGGCCAGCCGCTCCGCTTCTGCGTGCACGCTTCGCCTCGTGCTCTCCGCACGCCACTCCGGCTCCGGCAGTTCCAGCAGAATGCAGGACAGCCAGGTGGACAGGCAGTCGATCAGGATGCAGTCCCAACCGTCCTGATCGGCCAGCGTCTCGGTGAGCGGAGCGCCCGATTCCAGCACGCCCCACTCGGCAGGGCGACGCTCCTGATGGAGCTTGATGCGCTGCTCCATCTCCTCGTCCCACGCGCGGCCAGTCGCCACATAGAGCACGCGTCGATCATATCCGGCCCGCTGCTCCGCGAAGCCGCTTTTTCCAGAGCGAACTCCGCCCGTTATCAGCGCGTATGGCATGCCCACTCCTCCTTCAAGCTCTTGATCAGCAATCGATTTTCCTCGCGCGTTCGCACAGCGACGCGGTAGTAGCCCGCACCGAGCCCCGGATAGTCGGCACAGCTGCGGATCAAGATCCCCCGCTTGCCGAGACGCTCGACCAGATCGAGGAGCGGGGCGCGAAAGAGGATGAAGTTGGCCTCCCCCCGATAGACGGTGGCGCCAAGCTCGCGCAGCTGCCGTTCCAGCTCGGGACGCTCTGCTGCCAGCCACGCCAGCGTGCGCTCAGCAAACCCCCGATCCTGCAGGCCGGCGATCCCCGCTCGCTGCGCCAACACGTTGACCGACCACGGCGGCATTTCGCTTTGAATGCGACCGAGCAGTTCGGGCGCGGCGATCAGATAGCCGAGGCGCAACCCCGGAATCGAATAAAATTTGGTCAGCGAGCGCAACAGGATCACATTGGGGCTGCAAAAGCTGTTCTGCTCCGGCAGAAAATCGAGGAACGCTTCGTCGACCACCAAAAAAGCGCCCCGCTCTGCCAGTTTGTCGGCCATCCGCTCCAACCACGCCTGTGGCACCACTCGACCGTTCGGGTTGTTCGGCGAGGCGATCACGAAGAGATCCACCCGCCCGCACGCATCGAGCAGTTCGGAAAGCTCCGGTTGGAAATCATTTTCTTCGCGGGCGATGACCGTCACCAGCTCCGCCTTCGCCGCTTCCTCGTATTCGGAAAAGCAGGGTTGCAAGAGCCCGACTCGCTGCGGTTTGAGGGCGTGGAAGATGGCGAACAGCAGCTCGGCCGCTCCGTTCCCCGCCAACAGTTGTTCAACCGGATATCCGGTCGCCTCCGCCAGCGCGCGATGCAGCTCTTTCGCTTGCGGATCAGGATAGTGCACGATCGAGGAGACGCCCGCTGCGATCGCTTCCAAGATGGACGCAGGCGGCCCGAGCGGGTTGATGTTGGCGCTAAAATCGAGCAGTTCCGCTTGCGGGAGACCATAGGTTGCGGCCGCCTCCCGCAGATTACCGCCGTGCTTCGCCATATCGTCTCGCTGCCTCGACAAACCGCTCCGCCAGCGTCGGATGAGAGGGGAAGTACAGGTGCGTATAGCCGGCGACCAGATGGCCTAGGCAGTATCCTTCCGCTTTTTCCCCGCGCAGCCCCTTGATGTGGTAGGCGGCGGGGAGTTCATCCGCTGCTTTCAGCACAGAATAGTGAAATTCATGCCCTCTCGCCTGTTCGCCCTCGGCAAAGAGGAAGTTGTCTTGCAGCGCCGTCACCTCGCGATAGCCGAGCGCCGCCAGCTTGTTCTGCATGCTCACCTCGCCGGGCACGAGGCCGACCATCTCGTGCGTCGCTCCTGCGCGGTCGGTGATCGTCTTGCACAGGTACATGTAGCCGCCACACTCGGCGAGCGTCGGCAGCCCCGCCTCGATGCGCGCCAGCAGATCGGTGCGAGCCGCTCGATGCGCCGAAAGCTCTGCTGCATACTCTTCTGGAAACCCGCCGCCGATGTAGAGGCCGCTCGCCTCAGCAGGGATCGACTCGCCTGCCAGCGGCGAGAAAAACAGCAGCTCCGCTCCCTGTTCCTCCAGCAGTTCCAGGTTCTCCTGATAGTAGAAGTTGAACGCCGCATCCCGCGCGACGGCGATCTTCGTCACCGCCGCTTTCGCTTGGCCGAAGAGAGTGGGTGGCACCGGTGGCAGATCGGAAGCGGAGCGCGCGATCTCAAGGATCGCATCTACATCGAGCGCCGCTTCGACCAGATCGGCCAGCTTGTCGAACAGCGGGCTCAACTCCCCCCGCTCGATCGCTGGAACCAGTCCGAGATGACGCTCGGGGATCTCAATGCCCTCTTGGCGCAAAAAGCCGCCGATCATCGGCAGCTCGCACTCTTGCTCGATCGCCGTCTGCACGAGCTTCAGATGTCCGACGCTCCCCGCCCGATTGGCGACGATGCCGGCAATTTTTACTCCTTCTGTCAGCGTGGCAAACCCTTTGACGATCGCCGCCGCCGACCGCGCCATGCTGGCGATGTTGACCAGGAGCAGCGCCGGCGCTTCGAGCAGCATCGCGATCTCCGCCGTGCTGCCCTGGTTGGTCTTCGGGTCTTTGCCATCGTAAAACCCCATCACGCCCTCGATGATCGAGATGTCCGCACCTTCGCTGCCACGCCAGAACACTTCACGCATCACGTCGGGCGACACCATCCACGTATCGAGGTTGCGCGACGTCCGCCCGGTGACGGCGGTGTGGTAGGTCGGATCGATATAGTCTGGGCCCGCTTTGAAGCCCTGCACGTTCAGGCCGCGGCGCTTCAGCGCCGCCATCAGGCCGAGCGTCAGCGTCGTCTTGCCGACGCCGCTGCCCGTGCCGCCAATGACGAGCCGCGGCCGGTTGCTGATCTTTTTACTCATCTGCTCCACCTCCCGGCACGAGCGCGATCGAGAGGGTGACATTGCCCGACTTTTTCTTTTCCAGCAGCAGTTCGGACGCCCCCGCCGAGCGCATCGAAGCAGGTTCGCTCACCCCGTAGGCGCCCGTGTATTTGAACACCGTCTCCGAGGGGCTCGGAATCTCGATCTCGTTCAGTTCTGTTGGCGTGTAGGTCACCAGCTCCCACCCGTATTTGGCGCAGAGCGCGAGCAAACCTTGCTCATCTTTCTTCAGGTCGATCGTCGCCACGTTGCGCACGCTCTTGATCGACAGGTTGAGCTCGGCGAGCGTCTGCACGACCACCGCTTCGATCTCCTCCTGCGGCGTCCCTCTGTTGCAGCCGATGCCGAGCACGATCGTCTGCGGGCGATAGAGCACCCCGTTCGCAAGCAGCGTCCGCTCCTCCTCCGCCGTCAACAGGCGATGGGTGATCACCAGCGCCGCATTCCACGAGCCTGCTGTCGCCATCGCTTCCTCCGTCGTGACGCGACGGATGTGATCGGGCAGCGGCTTGTCATACTGCCACCAGTTGCGCTCCCCAGACTCCTGCACGACGACGACCGGCTCTTCGTTGACCACCGCCGCGCTGACCGGAGTCGCGCGGTCGAAGCTTTCGATCTCCCAGCCGAACTGCCGTCCGAACAGGTCGACCGGAATCGTCTTCTGCACGTCGGAGGCGGTGGTGATGACCGGAGTCGCTCCGATCAGTTCGGCGATATGGCGGGTCAGCTCGTTCGCGCCGCCCAAGTGACCGGACAGGACGGAGATCGCATGCTGCCCTCTGTCGTCGATCACCACCACGCCCGGGTCTGTCTTTTTATCCTGCAGGATCGGGGCGATCATCCGAACGACCGCCCCGAGC
Source organism: Tumebacillus lipolyticus (assembly GCF_042682745.1). Classification (NCBI taxonomy): domain Bacteria; kingdom Bacillati; phylum Bacillota; class Bacilli; order Caryophanales; family Alicyclobacillaceae; genus Tumebacillus; species Tumebacillus lipolyticus. The sequence goes on from NZ_JBHUIO010000011.1 coordinate 392,741, forward strand.
GAGATGATCAAGATGATGCCGGTGTAGCGGGCGAACAGATCGGGCAGGATCAGCCGTACCGATCCTTCGAACAGCTCGATGCCCTTGTCTGCCTCGTCACCGCGAGCGAACTTGCTCATGTAGTACAGATCGGAGCCGTGCAGCTTGCCGTGCAGGTCGCGCGCCAGCTCCACCCCATGCTTGGTGATCGCGACGAGGGCATACGGGTTACTCATGAGCGGGCACCCCTTTGCGGAAGCGGTGCGTGAACGATTTGTCATACAGCTTGGAGCGATGCTCATCCTTGTCGATCAAGGTCGGGTCGAGCGCCCATCCGGCGAGGATCATCGCATGGGAGCGGATGCCGTTTTCCTTCATCGCCTCATCGAGCTGTCCGACCGTCGTGCGGACGATCAGCTGGTCGGGCCACGAGGCGCGCTGCACCACCGCGACCGGAGTGTCTGGACTCCAGCCTGCGTCGATCAGCTCGCGCATCACCTTTTTGGTCAAGGTCGCGCTCAGGTAGAGGGCGATCGTGCTGTGATGGGAGGCGAGGCTTTGCAGCTCTTCCCGCTCCGGAACGGGCGTGCGGCCCGAGGCGCGGGTGAGGATCAGCGTCTGGGTGAGCTCCGGCACGGTCAGCTCCGCCTGCAGTGCGGCAGCCGCCGCGAAGACGGAGGAGACGCCGGGGATGATCTCAAAGGAGACGTTCGCCTTTTTCAGCAGGCTCATCTGCTCCAAGATCGCGCCGTAGACGGCAGGATCGCCCGTGTGCACGCGGGCGACGCTCTTGCCTTCCTGCGTGCGCTCAATCATCAGCTCGACCATCTGCTCCAAGTCCATGCCAGCGCTCTTGTGCACTTCGGCGGTCGGCTTGGCGCGGGCGATCAGCTCTTCGCTGACCAGCGAATCGGTATAGAGCACCACGTCTGCTTCCTGCAGGATGCGCAGGCCTTTGACGGTGATCAGATCGGGATCTCCAGGGCCTGCTCCGACGATGTATACTTTCGGTTCCACTTTCATTTGCGCACCACCATCAGCGTGAGATAGTTCAGTTCAATTCCTTTTAGCTCTTTCACGTTTTGCCAAACCTGCTCGTCGCCCGACGTGACTTTGGTGACCACCGACGCGTTTTCGATCAGGCCGAGCTCTTGCAAGAGGTCGATCATCATGTCGATCACTTTTGCCACCTTGAGGAAGACGAGGCAGTCGTGCGTCTCGATCACCCGCTTCATCTCTTCGCGATCCTCTGTCGCCGGAATGATCGCAAACTGATCATCTCCGTCAGCGAGGAAGATGCCCAGCCGCGCTGCTGCGCCGAGTGCGGAGGAGATGCCGGGCACCGAGTGGATCTCCACCTCCGGATGGGCAGCCTGCATCGTGCGCGCCATGTGAATCCATGTCGAGTAGAGGTTCGGATCGCCTTCGGTGACGAACGCGACATCCTTGCCCTGTGCCAGCAACTCCCACAGCTGTTCTGTCGTCTGTGCCCAGTGCGAGCGGAGCGTCTCCTGATCTTTGGTCATCGGGAAGACGAGCCCGAGCATCTCTTTCTCTCCTGGGTTCAGATAAGTATCGGCGATCGCGTGCGCATAGCTTTTGCTGCCTTTGCGCTTTTTCGGATAGGCGATGACGTCTGCTTCTTTGAGCAGGCGAAACGCTTTGACGGTGATCAGCTCCGGGTCGCCGGGGCCGACGCCCAGCCCGTACAGCCGGCCGAGTTTGGTCGTGATTTCTGTCGTCATGTTGCGCTCTCCTCCTTGTAGGCGGTGATGATGTAGATCGGGTTGAGCCCTTCGAAGCGGGTCATGTGCAGGATCGGTTTGCTGCGCGATGTTTGCAGCAGGGTGACGCGAGTGGTCAGGCCGACTTTGGCAAACGTCTGGGTCGCTTCATACAGCGTTTCGATCGTCGCCGCGTTGAGCACGATCCGCCCGTGCGGACGCAGGCGCTCGGCGCAGAGCTTCAGCAGTTCGGCCATCTCCCCGCCGCTGCCGCCGATAAACACCGCATCCGGATCGGGCCATGCGTCCAGCCCGGTCGGCGCTTTGCCGTGCACGAACGCGATGTCGGTGCGAAACTTGCGCGCGTTCTCCACCGCGTTTTCCAGATCGGGCTCGTTCTTTTCGATCGCATAGACCGCTCCCTCGCGTGCGATGCGCGCCGCTTCGATCGCCAGCGACGCGGTGCAGGTGCCGATGTCCCAGACGATGCTGTCGCGGCGCAGGTTGAGCTCCGACAGGCTGAGGACGCGAACTTCCTTTTTGGTGATCAGCCCTTTGTCCGGCTTGCGCTGGGCGAACTGGTCATCGTCGATGCCAAGCCCGTAGTGCGGTGCGGTATGGCCTTGCTTTTTCAGCAGGATCACCACGTTGAGCGGCGAAAACGTCCGCCCGGCAAGCTCTTCGAGCTGATACGAACCGCAGCGCTCCGTCTCGCCGCCCAAGTTTTCGGCGACGAACATCGTGTATTCGGTCATGCCAAAGGACAGCAGATAGTCGGCGATCGCAGACGGCGTGTTGCGCTCATCGGTCAGCAGCGCCACCTTGTCCAGCCCGTCGATCTTCTGAGCGAGACCTGAGATCGGCTTGCCGTGCAACGAGGTGATCAGCGCGTCCTGCCAGGCGACGCCGAGCCGGGCGAACGCCAGCTGAATCGAGGACAGGTGCGGGTGGATGATCACGCCGGGCAGTTTTTTCGCTAAAAAGCTGCCGATGCCGTAAAAGAGCGGGTCGCCGGAGGCGAGCACCGTGACGGTGCCCTCCGCCGCCTTCATCGTCGCGACCAGGTCGCTGAGCCCGCCTTTGATCACCTCGCGCCGCCCTTGAAAATCGGGGAAAAAGTTGAGATGGCGCTCACCGCCAAACAGGATGTCGGAGCGATCGATCAGCTTCCGTTGCTCCGGCGAGACCGCTCCGTCATCGCCGATGCCGATCACATGAATGTTACCGTTCATCGATGTGTGCCCTCCCTAACAGTTCGCCTTTCATCGTCGTAAGCACCGTCTCCACCCACAGCCCGCCGCCCATCTCATCGAGCGAATGGCGGCTGGCGTGGTGGCCCAGCTTTTCAAAAAAAGTGTCGAGGCCCGCCTGGTGCATGATGTCTCCGACCTGAGCGGCCGTGTTGGCGCCGCGAATCTCCTCCAGCATCTCCGGCGTAGCGCCGCACTCTTCCGCGATGTCGGCAAGAAAATGAAAATCGACCGGGGCCGATTTGGAATGAACCATCATCACGCCCTGGGCGACTTTGGAAAATTTACCCATCATGCCGACCAACGAAACCTGCCGAGCTCCCTGCCGCTTGCAGTGGCGCAGCGAGAACCCGACAAAATCGCCCATCTGGATAAACGCTTCCTCGGGCAGCTCCGAATAGATCTTCATCGCATATTTTTCGCTGGAGCCGCCTGTGGTCAACACCAGATGCTCACAGCCGTTCGCCCGGGCGACCTTGATCGCCTGCACCACCGACGCTTGGTAGGCGGCGGTGGAGAAGGGAACGACGATGCCCTTCGTTCCGAGGATCGAGATGCCGCCGACGATGCCGAGCCTGCCGTTCAGCGTCTTCTTGGCGATCTCTTCTCCATCGGGGACGGAGATGACGACGCGCACGCCGCGGTTGACACCGTACTCGGTCTGCAAGGCACTGACCACCTGGCGGATCATCCGGCGCGGCACCGGGTTGATCGCCGCTTGTCCGACTTCGACCGGAAGGCCGGGCTTGGTCACGCGGCCGACGCCGACGCCGCCATCGATCTCGACGCTCACTTCGCTGTCCGGCTCAAGCCAGCAGACTGCGGCGCAGATCAGCGCTTGGTGCGTGGCATCAGGGTCATCGCCCGCATCTTTGATCACGCCGCAGCTGGCGCGCTCCCCGACCACTTTCAGATCTTCAATCTTGAAGCTCGCCGTCTCGCCGATCGGAAGGAGCAGTTCGACCTGCTCCACCTCCTGTCCGGTGATCAGGGCGATCAGCGCCGCTTTGGTGGCTGCGGTCGCACACGCCCCGGTGGTGTACCCGTGGCGCATCGGCTTCGCTTCCGCCTCGCTCATCGCTCCGCCATCAGCGACAGCGCGTTCACCGCAGCGACCGAGACGGGACTGCCGCCTTTGCGACCGATGTTGGTGATGAACGGCACGTCGCCGTCGATCAGTTTGGCCAGCTCTTCTTTCGACTCGGCGGCCGAGACGAAGCCGACCGGCATGCCGATGATCAGCGAGGGCTTCGCTTCTCCCGTCTTGATCAGTCGGATCAGCTCAAGCAGCGCGGTCGGCGCGTTGCCGATGACGAAGATGCCGTCCGGCTGTTCGCGAACCGCTTTGCGGGTGGCCATGATCGCGCGGGTGAGGTTGGCCGCCTTCGCCTCGGCCGCCACATCAGGATCGGAGATGTACACTTTGACGTCGCCGCCATACTTGGCGAGGCGCGGTTTGGAGATGCCGACCTGCACCATCTGCACATCGGCGTAGATCGTCTTGCCGGCGCGGATCGCTTCGATTCCGGCGCGAACGGCATCGCGGTGGAAGACGAGGCTTCTGCCGAGATCAAAGTCGGCCGACGCGTGGATCACGCGCTGCACGACCGGGTACTGCTCCTCCGCAAAATTGTGCTCGCCAAGCTCCTCCGTGATGATGTCAAAGCTCATGCTTTCGATCTCTTGCGGTTGAACGGTCATCGGAACAAATTCGGTCTTAAAGTCCATCTGTCTTCTCCTCCTTGAGTGCATCCACATGTGCGATGATCTGGTCAAAATCGCGGAACATCATGCCGTATTCGAGCTTCGGACGGCCGATCAGGATCACCTGCAAGCCCAGTTCGAGCGCAGCCTCCACCTTCTCATCGACCGAACCCTGCTGTCCGCTCTCCTTGGTGATCACCACATCCGTTTTATATTGACGATAGAGCGCAACGTTGAGCTCCTTGGAAAAAGGGCCTTGCATCGCGATGATCTGCTTTTGCTCGACGCCGAGCTCCGCGCATTTCTCCATGTTGTCAAGGCGCGGGAGCATCCGTGCGGTCAAGGTGACGCCTTCCTCCCCGAGCAGCCTTTTGGTGAAGATCTGCAGCGTTTTGCTGCCGGTGGTCAGCATGACATTGCCTTTCAGCTCGGCCGCCTTCTCTGCTGCCGCCGCATAGTCGTCGACCAGATGCAGGCGCGGGTTCTGTTCGAAGGCGAGCGATTCGCGCTCGAAGCGGACGTAGGGAACGCCGCATTCTCGGCTCGCGGCGATCGCGTTTTTATGCGCTTCCTCCGCGAAAGGGTGCGCCGCATCGACGACCAGCGAGATGCTGTTTTCCCGAATGTAGGCGACCATCTCGTCCGCTGTCATCCGCCCGATGCGAACGGGGACGCCCGCCTCGCGCAGCGAGTTGGCAGCCGAGTCGGTGACGACCGATGCGGTCAGCGAGTGGCCCGCCGCCACCAGTTGCACGGCGAGCGCCCGCGCATCGCCGGTGCCTGCGAGGTGAAGGATCATTTGCCCACCCCCTTGTGATCGTGCTGGTGCTCATGATCATGCTTATGCTCGTCTGTGCCATGCTCATGAGCATGATGGTGGTGATCGTGATCATGATGACCTTGCTCGTGACTATGATGGTCATGCTCATGATCATGATGGTGATGATCGTGGTCATGGTGGTCGTGACCATGATGGTGGTGATGGTCATCGTCGTGATGGTGGTGGTGATGATGATCTGCCATCGCATCGAGGCGGTATTTGCAGAGATCGCAGTTCATCTTGCTCTCTCCTCGGGCCGCTTCGACCGCGCGATCGTGCAGGATCGTCACCAGATTGTCGTGGAAGCCGAAATAGTCGGCCAGCACCAGCGGAATCTCCGGATATTGTTTGGAAAACTCCTCCGTCATCGCCTCCATCCGCTTGATCAAAATTCCGGTGAAGAGGAAATAGGGCAGGATGAAAATCCGTTTGGCGCCAAGCTTCACACAGCGCTCGACACCTTTGGCAAAATCGGGCTCCGTCACGCCGATGTAGCAGGTCTCCACGATGCCAGCCGGAATTTTTTCAAACAGCAGGCGGGTGATCTTGCACAGGTCGCTGTTCGCATCCGGATCGGAGCTGCCCCGTCCGACGATCAGCACCGCATCCTCATTGCGCTCCGTCGCTGCAAGGTCGAAACCGGCCTCTTCCAGACGGGAGCTCAGGATGTCCAGCGTCTTCTGATGCACGCCGATCGGCTTGCCGTAGGAAAAGTGCACGCTCGGATGACGCTCTTTCGCTTCGTCGATCTCATGCGGGATGTGCAGCTTGGAATGTCCCGCACCGAACAGAATCACCGGGACCAGCGTCACCGCTTCCGCCCCGCGCGCCACACAGGTGTCGATGCCTTGGGGAATCGTCGGGCGGGCAAATTCGAGAAAACAGGTCTCGATGATCGGGAACTCTCCGCCGAGCTTCGCTTCGACCCGTTTGGCAAACGCGAGCAACTGCTCGTTGCCCTCCGGATCGCGGCTTCCGTGTCCAACCAGCAAAATCGCATGTTTCATCAGCATGTTCCTCCTAGTCTCCGCAAACCGTATCGACAGTTACAGCGGGTACATGTTCATTGTGTTGATAGCCTGCGACGGTGCCCACGCGCTTGAAAAACTTGTGGAAGCGCTCGTCCGGATACCCCTGTTCTTTGTAGATCGAAAGGACGCGGGCGACCTCTTCGACCAACTCCTCCGCTGGGATGCCCTCTGCGACCGGCTGGGCCGCATGCGCGTTGCGCCCGATCGTCTTGCCGCCGAGGAAGAGGTCAAATTTGCCGCGGCGATAGATGACTGCAATGTCTTCGTGCACCGAGCCGTAACAGGCCATCGCACAGCCGGCAAACCCGATCTTGAGCTCTTTCGGCATCGCAAGGCCGGCGAAGCGCTCCGCGATCTCATCCGCCTGCGGAATCGACTGCGATTTCTCCCCATTGCAAAAATCGCACGCTTTGACTTGCACCACATCGCCGATCGGCTGTACGAGCAGCCCTGCCCGTTCCAGCTGGGCGGCGATCGCCTGCGGCTCCTTGGTCATCACGCGCAAAAGGACGTAATGGTTGGGCGTGTACTCGATCTCGCCTTCCGCTCCGGCCACCTCGATCATCGCCGCCAGCTGCTGCGGCGTCAGCTTCTTGTTGCCGACGCCGGGAGATACGGCGATCTCCAGGATGGCAGGCATCGCATCATACGGGTTGATCACCTGCTGCTGCATCGGCTCCCCCTCGACAACGCCTCGCGCTGCCAGCATGCTGACCGCCTGCATCGCGTAGTCCAAGGCGCGCGAAGTATCCGGCTGCACCATCGCCCCTTGCCCGATCGTGCGCTCCGCCTCCACATTCCGCTCGGCGGCTGGCGACTGCGGCACTTCGGCTACCGCTTGCGCCGCTGCCATCTGGCGCTCGGAGAGGCCGCCGTGCAGCGCCCACGGCTCATGCTCCTCTTTCAGGCGCTCGTTAGCGCGGATCGGCTGTTCCGCTTTGTCCAGCGTGTATTTGCGCTGGTAGCCGCGGGGAGTGATCATCTTGCCATCGTAGACGAAGGTGGACGAATTGCCGATGATCACCGTCGTCAGCATGCCGATATCATGATCGAGCATCTCGCCGAGCGTGGTCAGCACCACCGACTGGCGATCTCGGTACGCGCTCTTCACCAACCCGACCGGAGTGTCGGGCGAGCGGTATTTGAGCAGGATCTGTTGCGTCTCGACGATCTGGCGCGTGCGCTTGCCGGAGCGCGGGTTGTAGAGGGCGACGATAAAGTCTCCCATCCCCGCCGCCTCGACGCGGCGCGCGATCAGCTCCCAAGGAGTCAGATGGTCGCTCAGCGAGATCGTGCAGGCATCGTGCATCACCGGCGCCCCGAGCAAGGACGCGCAGGAGTTGATCGCCGAGATTCCGGGGATCACTTCCACCTCCACGCCATCCGCTTCCCGCCAGCCCTTTTGCACCAGCACTTCGTAGACCAGACCGGCCATGCCGTACACGCCCGCATCGCCGGAGGAGATCACCGCCACCTTTTTGCCCATCTCCGCTTGGCGCACCGCTTCGATCGCCCGGCTCACCTCTTCGGTCATCCCGGTGCGCACGATCTCCTGATCGGTCAGCAGGCCGCGAATCAGATCCACATAGGTGTTGTACCCGATGATCACATCCGCTTCCTGAATCGCTGCTCGCGCACGATCTGTAATGTGCTGAAAACTACCTGGCCCGAAGCCAACGATCAACAGCTTCCCACGCATCGCACTCATCTCCCATCATTTGCACATAGAAAAAGACGCCTTCCCGAAGGAAGGCGTCATATGTTTTCATGGTGTAAAACCTCAATAATGCAGTCCATGACACACCTGAAACCATCCTTCTTATATCCCCGTAAGAAGGTATGGAAAACATAGCAGGCAGGTCTCCTGACTCATGGATCATCACTTCCTCTGCCTTCCCATCTAAAAAAACAGTGGCGTGTTAGAGGAAATTACCCATTCACAGTGGCGGGACCGTACCGGACTTGCACCGGATTCCCTATTAAGCTCTTGCGAGCACCTGAACGTTACCCTATTCACTTTTCGTCGAACGATTCAAAGTATAGGGGAAAACTCAGGTATTGTCGAGTCCCAAATCGGCAAAGGTCGCCATCTCCGCCACCAGGCGGCAGGATGCTTCCAAGATCGGCAAGGCCAGCACCGCGCCCGTCCCTTCGCCCAGTCGCATGTCGAGCATCAGGATCGGCTCCAATCCCATCTCCTGCAACAGCACTCGATGCGCCGGCTCTTGGGACAGATGCGAGGCGAACAGCACCTCCTGCGCGCCGCTCTCCATCCGACAGGCGACCAGCGCCGCCGCTGCGGCGATCACGCCATCGACAACGACCACCATCTTGCGCTGATAGGCGCCGAGCACCACGCCGACCAAACCTGCGATCTCTAAGCCCCCCACCTTGGCCAGCACGTCGAGCGGATCGAGCGCATTCGGCCGATTGACCGCCAGCGCCTGCTCGATGACCCGCGTCTTGTGCAACACCTTCTCATCATCGATCCCGGTGCCGCGACCGACCAGCTCCGCCAGCGGTCGTCCGGTCAGCACCGCCGCCAGCGCCGCGCTCGGCGTCGTGTTGCCGATTCCCATCTCGCCGAGCGCCACCGCCTGCACGCCCTGCTGATGCAGTTCTTCGACCATCTCGATCCCGACGGCGATCGCCCGCTGCGCCTCCTCGGGCGTCATCGCAGGCCCTTGAGCAAAATTGGCGGTGCCGGCGCGCACCTTCTTCGAGCGCACGCCGGGGAGCTCTCCCTCGACGCGGCTGCCCACATCGACCACATGCACCGCACAGCCCACCTGGCGCGCCAAGACGTTGACCGCCGCTTTTCCGTTTACGAAATTTTGGATCATCAGTCCGGTCACCTCTTGCGGAAAGGCGCTGACCCCCTCTGCTGTCACACCGTGGTCGCCGCACATCACCACGACGGCGCGCTGTTCAAGCTTGGGGAACACCGTCCCTTGAATCCCGGCGAGCCTGATACCGATCTCCTCCAGCTTGCCGAGGCTCCCCGGCGGTTTGGTCAAAAAGTCCCAACGCTCTCTCGCTGCTTGCATCATCTGCGCTCATCCCTTCAGAAAAAAAATAAAAGCCCAAGCCTAAAGAGGCTTGGACTTTCCAAATCCAAACGAAACATGTCACCTCGACAGGCAGGTCTTCTGGCTCCCGGATCATCCCCATCTTCCCCGCCCTTCCCAGACAGATCGTCCAGTGGTCGCAGAGGGTCCCCGGATACAGCGGTGGGCCCGCGCATTTGCTTCCCTATTCTCCCGCGAGGCGGGCACCTGTCGCGTTGCATGAAATTCTACAAAACAGCGTACGGCAAGCGACGCAGAAAATCAATACTCAATTCCGAAGACGGCCGGAATCCCCTCGTCGTAATAATGTTTGAGCGGGTTCATCTCCGTGACGAGGTCGGCCAGCTCAATCACTTCCTGCTTGGCGTTGCGACCGGTGATCAGCAGGTGCAGATGGCGTGGGCGGTTGCGAATGACCTCCAGCACATCGGCGAGCGGCAGCACGTCGGCGACCGGAAAGCGCTCGATCGACAAGGCGTTGTTCAGCTCATCCAAAATGACCAGATCATAGTCGCCCTCCAGCACACAGCGCTTCGCTTCCGCCCATGCGTTGGCGAGCGCCGCCCGATGCTCCTCCGGCGTCTTCGTCCAGGTGAAGCCGATGCCGAGCTGGCGGATCTCAACGCCCAGCTTTTCCAAGGCGATCTGCTCGCCATAGGTGCGCTCCGGCGATTTGATAAACTGCAGGATCAACACTTTATAGCCGCGGCCCACCGCGCGCACGCACAGCCCCATCGCCGCCGTCGTCTTGCCTTTTCCGTCTCCCGTGTAGACCAGCATCATGCCCTGACGTTTGCTTCTTTCCATCTTTCAGCCTCCCTCTCCACGCGCAAAACGCTTCCCCTATTGGAACAGGTTGCCACCGCAGTTGTCAAGGACACACCCCTGCACGCCCGCAACAAAACATGGACGAACCGCGCGAAACCGAGCAAGTTCTTCCCCGACCCGAACGATCAGAGATCTTAGAACGCTACGAAGGAACCTTTTCCAAACAGCTCATCACCTTGTCGCCAAACTCGCGCAGGTAATGCAGATAATCGCCATCCGGCCCGCTGTAGTTATAGCGCTTGTTGCACATGCGGACGACGACCAGCTCCGCCTCGGGCACGACCAGCACCAGCGGGCCGGTGACGCCGAGGATCTGAAACGCACCTTTTGGCACGCTGCTGCCGATCTCGCTTCGCTTCGCCGGATGATCCTGCACATACCAGAGAAAGCCCATCGGCGGCAGATCTGGATCGGTCATCGGCGGGCTTTGCACCTGCGACACCAGCTGAAAAATCTCCGCCGGAACCACCTGTCTGCCATCCACCTTGCCCTGCGTCAGATGCAAAGATCCCCATCTGGCAAACTCGCGAGCGGAGACGAACAGGTTGCGCTGGTCGCCATCTCCGTCCCCGTTTTCGCCAAGGATCAGCTCCGTCCGCTCCGGCGCATCCAAGATCACCGACACCATCCGCTCCGAAGCTTCGGTGCGCCACCCGGTCTCGGTGAATCCGAGCGGACGAAACACTTGCTCCGCCAAGATGCTCGCCACCGACTTGCCGGTCGTGCGCCGCACGATCTGGGTGAGCATGACGATGTTCACGCCGCGGTAGGCCCATCCGCTGCCCGCTGGAAACTCGCGATACAGGCGTCCGCTCGCATCTTCGTGCAAACCGTGCGTGTGGGTCAGCAGGTGGCGGATCGTCGTCCCGTCGAGCAGCGCTCGGTCGAGCTCAGGCAGATAGCGGCTGACCGGATCGTCGAGGCTTGCGATCTTCCCCGCATCCAGAGCCCAGGCGACAGCAAAACCGATATAGCTCTTGCGCGCAGAGGCGATATTAAATTGCGAATCGGCTCCAACCGCCCGCGCCCCCGCTGCATGCGAATGAAACCCAGCGTATCGCTCCACCGCGATCCGCCCCTGATGAACGACGAGCAGCGCCGACCCGCTTCCGCCGTTTTTCCTGTTGATCTCCTCCACATAGCGGATCAGTTCGCCAAACGGCTCTCCAACTGCTGACTGTACCAAAACGCATCGCTCCTTTGCTCTCTCTTCGCGCTACTCCTTCCCCGTTTCGCGCCACTTCCCCTCCTTGACAAAAGGATCAAAAAAGAAGCCAAAGCGACATCGCCCAGGCTTCTCCCCATTTGCTATGAAAGATCTTTGATCCGCTTGACCCTGCCCTTCCCTTCGCCGCGCGACAAGACCAGCACACCGAAAGCGATCAGCAACCCTGCCAGCGCATAGCGCCCAAGCGATCCGATCTGACCCAGTCCGAAGATGGCAAAAAAGATCACCGACAGCCCGCCGAGAATGCCGACAGGGATCAGCAAAGCCGGCTGGCGAATCCCAAACAGGTAGAGTTCGAACAGGCCGAGCGCCACCGAGGCCAAGTACCCTGGCCACATGTAGCTCCAGCCGTCAAACAAGGTCGCAAACTGGCTGACAACCCCTGTGCCGAGCAGGATGCCGCCGGGCACCAACAGCCCTGCAAGATGTCGTCCGCCAAAAAAGAATCCCAGATGAAAGGCGATGCCGAGCGGTATCACGAACAGCGTCGGCCAAAACAGAGCGATCATCTCGCCTGGTGTGATCCAATTGTCGAGCAGCCCAGCCTGACCGATTAAAAACAGCAAGCCGAGCGCGATCAGAGTACCGCCTATCCACTTTCTCTCCATCCTGCCCCACCTCGCACTACATCAAGATACAGTAAGAATACCATAATATTCTGGTGAAATGGGAAAATTCATCCAATAGGACAAGCAGGCAGCGCTTGCTCGGGAAACTCCCCGATCAGCTGCAGCTGCTTACGCTTCCTTTGCCGCTTCGTTTAATGTTTCGGCCGATGCGGCCACCTTCGAGGACGCAGAGCCGATGTCTTCAATCACCGCGACCAGGTCGCGAATCTGCGACTCGATGCGTTGCACTTCCAGCAAAGAGCCTTCCATCGAATGAACGATGCTGTCGAAGGATGCGCTGGTGTGCGCAAACTCCTCCTGCCCACAGTCGACCATCGATTTGACCTGTTTGAGCGAATCGAACACTTCGGAAGTATACTCGTTGGAGCGAGTGGCCAGCTCGGCGATCTGCTGAGCGGACGACTTCGTCTGGTCGGACAGCTTCTGCACCTCTTGGGCAACCACTTGAAACCCTCTGCCATGAACGCCGGCCCGCGCCGCTTCGATCGATGAGTTCAGTGCCAGCAAAGAGGTCTGATTCGCAATATCTTGCACCAGCTTCACGACATTCTGGATCTGTTTGGCCGAAACGCTCAAGTTCTGTACCGTCTGCTCCATCTCTGCGATCGAGCTCTCGATCGTCTGCATCCGCGTGATCAAGGCGTGCAACTTCTCTTGACCGTCAGTCGCCAGCTGCTGTGTCGCGCGGGACTGCGTGGACGTCTGTTGAACGGACGCTTTCACCTGTTGGGAAGACACGACGAGCGAGTCGACCGACGAGTTCGTCTCAAGCGTCAAGGAGGCAAGCTCTTCGGAGATCGTGATGATCTTGCCCTTCAGATCATTTTTCGCCTCTTCATAGCGGCGTTCTTGTTGCAACAGATTTTCCTTCTCATACGCTTCCAAGACCAACTGTTGCTCAAACGTCAACAGCTTCGTGATCGTGGCGACCGCCTTCCGCTGATCGCGAACGTCTGGCAGCTGTTCACAGACCACGTCGATCAACACATCTTGCAGATTCTGAAAGGCGCCGATATACCATTTCGGCTCCACGCCCAGCCGCACATGAACTTCGGCGACACGAGTGCGCTTCAACAGGAACTTGCTGTCGATGCGACCGCTGAACATTTCGAGCAGGTGCCCTTGCAGCGTTCGCTTCAAGCGCTCCACCGTCGAGTTGGTCTCGATGATCTTCCGCAACTGCTCCACATCGAGAACGGTCTGGTAGAAGGTGGAGACGATCAGATCGATATTCTGTTCCACGACCTTTCGCACCGCTTTCGCAAAGCGGATCTCCTCTTCTGTCAGCGAGATCATCTTCATCTGTTTTATCAAGTTGCTGTCATGTCCAACATCAACTACAACTTTCTCTTGTCCTGCCATCTCCATCCATGTTGGATGCTTGGCTGGCTTTTTTCCCATCAACTTCATGATCGAACCAAACGGACAAATGCCCACAAATGCCCCTCCCCATAAATCCCTATCTGACTAATCGTACTAAATCCCCCCTTTCCATGTCTACAAGTGAAAATTGAAAATAATGTGTCGAATTACTTTAAGGAGCTTAAAATTAACGTTTATTATAAAATAGCTATAAAAAACACACAAAAAAACAGACGGTCGCCGAAGCGGCACCCGCCTGTTCTCCTTAGTCGATCCTACCTTCCAGATCTTTCGTTTGACTTTTAAACTATCAATCGCTTACCTTTTAATCCTGCAACCGATCGGATGCGATCGAGAGCAGATTATCGATCAAATACTTCGAAGCGAATCGCGAGAGATTCCAGAGATCAATACTTATAAAAGCCTTGTCCCGACTTCCGCCCGTGCAGGCCAGCTTCCACCATCTTGCGCAGCAGCGGGCAGACGCGGAACTTCGGATCTTGATAGCTCTCGTAGAGGATGTCGAGCGATTGGACGACCGTGTCCAGACCGATCAGGTCTGCCGTCTCCAGCGGGCCCATCTTGTGGCCGAAACATTCCTTGAAAATATCATCGACCGACTTCGGGTCTGCCACCTGATCTTGCACCACATAGGCAGCTTCGTTCATCAGCAAGTGGGAGAGGCGGTTGGAGACGAAGCCTGGCAGGTCGTTGACCATGATCGCCTTCTTCTCCATCGAGCCGAGGAAATCGTTGGTGAACTGAATGGTTTCCTCCGACGTATGCCAGCCCTTGATCGACTCGACGGTCGGCTTCATCGGCACCGGGTTCATAAAGTGCACGCCGATCACCTTGTCCGGTCGCTTCATCAGGCTGGCGATCTTGGTGATCGAGATGCAGGACGTGTTGACGAGAAACACGCAGTTCTCATCGCATACTTCGTTCATCTTCAGATACACATCGCGCTTGATCTCCCAAACTTCTGGGACGTTCTCCACCACGATCTCCACATCGGCAAGCTGCGCGTAGTCGGAGGTGAACGTGATGCGCGGCATCACCACATCGACCGAGTCCAACTGCTTATCCTTTTGGTAAAAGCCTGCAAAGCGTACGTTCTGATAGATCGTCGCCTTCGCCTGCTCCAAAACTTCCTCTTTCACATCGACCAGGATCACCTGATGTCCCGCCTGTGCTGCGCTTTGCGCCACGCCAGAACCCATCACGCCAGCGCCGATAACTCCAACCTTCATTGAATTGAACACCCCTCTGCTTGAATCCATAGATTTTATAAGTTTAATTCGCATCCACCCCCATAACCTCCTCCACAGGCGGGAAAAAATCGTACAACAACATCTTGTTGTAAACTATGAATTTTGTAATAAAATAGTAATTGATATGTAAGAATATTTCTATATAATGAACTGCAAATAACAAGAGAGGGGTGTGATTTCACGAAACGTGTTGCTTACGTGTCCATTCTAGCCGGTTGTCTGCTTGCAACCGCGTCGCTCGTTCAAGCGGGTGCTGGTTTTACCGAGAAAGAGCCCAACAACTCATGATCTTGACACAACGTTCAGAGTGCTCAGTTCGCAAGGACAACCGATCATCACCAGTTTTTCCGATTGAATTGGAGTTTGTTCTCAGATGTAAAAATATAATCAAATGGAGATGACCACACATGAAAAAATCGCTGAAAACATTCTCGACCCTGCTGGTCGCGACCGCCCTTTGCTTCGGCATAGCTGTGCACGACACACCTGTCGCTGAAGCTGCTACCAACACAAAAATGATCATGCTCTATGTGGGAAAACATAACTCTGGCAGTTACTATGCCAACTACAGCACGAGCGATCTGAATGCGATGACAGGTGTCAGCCAGTTTCTGATCGTTCCGGCCGGGGAGTGGCCGGTCTATACGACAGGCGGTACCAACAACTATGACGAGATCATCAACGGCACGTCGACCAACGACGGCATTGTCGATCTGGTCGCTAAAATCAAAGCCTCCAACAAAGCAAACACGCCAATCTGGGTCAGCACGCCTGGCATGAACTCCTATTCGGTACCGTGGACGAGCATGTATCTGACCAACAAGAACTACCTGACAAAACTCCAAACCGCACTTGGAACGAACTGGAACAGCGTAAACGGTATTTACTACCATTGTGAGTACATGTACACCGCCACAAGCAGCACCAACTTCGACTTTACCAACTTGATGAACAACCCGTCGTTGAAGCTGGCGAACGACCTGTCCTACTATGTGCACACGACGCTTGATAAGAAGTTCATCTGGGCACCTTTCTACTCCAACGTGGAGAACCAATCCACAGAAACGGTAAAACGCCTTGCCTACACGACCAACAAGACGAACATCTTCGACACGGTGCTGGTTCAACCCGGATGGTATTTTAACCCTGTCTCTAGTGGAGCTCCGCAAGACAATCTGAACGGCGTGAAGTACAGCGTGCAAAAGCAGACGATCACCTACCGTGCGGGTGCAGAAGTCGTGCCGCGGACGCACTTCTTAGCGACGATCGGGGTGCAGATGGAGATCGACGAAGGGATTTCCTACTCGGGAGACCCACGCCTTAGCCACTACAACGATTATGTGACCTGGTTCTCACCCTTGCGCAACACGGTCGCTTCCGGAAAGTCGGAAAACGTGCCATTCGGCTACTACGCAGGCGCTCGCACCGGTCTGTTCTCCTACAGCAACGCGGTGATCAACAAGATCAACTCGTTCTATAATTTCTAGCTCGCTTGCCGGACTGCGACGTTTGTCGCTGTCCGGTTTTTCATATTATCGCCTGCAGTCAATCCCCATCCAACTACCACAATTCAATCAATCTGAACACAAAAAGACCTTACGCCTGTAATCGGCATAAGGTCTTTTTGGGAGAGCGAGATTCGAAGCCTGTTATCGGCTCACAACTTTATACGCACCAGCTGCGTACCAGATACCATTGTTTGCTTGCGCAGTTCCGTAGAGGGTGTCACCCACAAAGACGGCCGGATTATAGTTTGTCGTCATTGCTTGATTGACCGTCGTCCCTGCAACCGCTGAAATTTGTGCTACTTGTTGAGTTGGAGCAGCTGCCGAGTTGTCAACATAGTCTCTCGACCAAGCCACTTTGATATAGTTGGTAGGATTGAACGCGGCTTGCATGTTGTAAATACGGTAGGTGATTCTACCGTTGCTTTCTTTATAAACTTCCGTCTCTGCAAAAATCCCAGGACGTACCGTTTCCAAGTAAGTGAACGGTTTGTTGTTGGTGTCTTGGATCGGTTTGAGCACCACATTTGCTGCAGAAGCTGAGCTTGCGAGAACTGCTGCGGAGACCGAGACTGCTACCATTGCAAAAGCGATTTTTTTCATCATTTCGATTACTCCTCCTTATTTTTGGTGTAGAGTGTGAGCCACCCTTCTCTTTTACTATATCATTATATATTAAATATTTATTCACTAATTACAAGTGATGTAAACTAACGAACCCTCTCACACTTCCACAACCAGCCGATATGATAGTTCGATATTCTTTTATGAATATTTATTCAACAAAATATAATAATCTTCCAAAAATTCTAAAATCGTTGCACCCGTTAGCGACTCCTCCCTGAGAACTGTTGAAACCACAAGGCACCTTCATTCGTATTGACCAGATGGAGGTGTGCTTATTGTGGAGAATCAATTCTTCGTCGGCTGGGGCACTTTGGCTCTGATCAATGCGGGGCTCGCACAGACAAAAAACAGAAGCGGGCTTGCTTGGTTTTTTCTCTCACTGTTCTTAGGGCCCCTTGCAACCTTTCTGATCGTGATCTTTGAGAAAGTGGAATCGTAGACAGTCTACTTGCTATGTGGGGGCAGCGCTTGCCCCTTTTTTAAAATTGACTTCAATAGAAAACTGCCCTCAACAGGTGTCAAGGACAGTTCGGCTTCGCACATCGATTGAAAAACAAAAGAAAAGGAAAGCCATCCGGCTCTCCTTTGATCATCGTTAACTCACCCTGGCAGTATCGTCTTTCAACAGGAAGAACAACTGCTCAAACCGCTCCAACTTCTGCACCGCTTGCAAACGGTCGTCAGAACTGTACAGGACAGCCATCGGAACAGATCGGACCCGAAACTGCTCAGACATCTTTGCCGACAACTTCTGCAAAATCGCCTTGCATGTCCCAGAAGTGTTGTTCACAAACAGCAACAGCGTAGGGCGAACTTGCTCATCCGTCTGATTGTGCCAAACGCCCGCTTGGTCTTTCTCGCGAAAAAAAGGAACCGCTTCCCCAGGTTGCATTTCGACCGCTTCCATCTTCCCCCCCCCACAAATATCCACAAAAGAAATATACGATGATCAAAACCGTTTCCCAATTTTTTTCGAATACTAGAATAGGATCGGAGGTGGCGCGAGAGCGATTGGACATGGATGAGGCACAAACTTGGATTCGACAGATCAATGCAGGATCGAAAGCAGCAGCAAACGACTTGGTCGCCACCTATTATCGAGAGGTGTACGCCTTCGTGTACAAGCAGACGCTGAGCCAGGAATTATCGCTAGACATGACACAGGAAATCTTGATCAGCATGCTGCGATCGATTCGACATTATGACAGCGAGAAGGGAGCTTTTCGCACATGGCTGTACAAAATTGCGACTGCTCGCCTCGTCGACTATTACCGATCAAAATATTACGGTTACCATCGGGTCGTCGTTCCGATCGAAGAGCACGAGCTTGTCAGCACAGATGATTTTACGGTGACGGCCGAACATCGGGAGGACGTGGAGCGAATCCTCGCGATCATCAACCGGCTGGACGCGGCTACCCAACAGATCTTCAGACTTCGCTTCTTTGCCGAGGAGTCGTTTCGTGAGATCGCCAAAGCGCTGCAGATGCCAGAAGGAACTGTGAAGACAAAATATTATGCGATGATTCGAACGATTCAAAAGCAATTTGAGGAGGAGAGACATGGCTGACGAGAAAGTGAAGACCCCTTTGCTCATTCCCTATCCGGACGAGCAGATCATCGAAGCGCAAATCCGCACCATCGTCGATCGCGGTGTCCTGCCAAAAGCCTCATTCTGGAGCGAACTGATGACGATGCGTCGGCAGATCGGGCTTCGCTATCTGTTTCATGACTGGACGGAGATCCTCTTTACACTGCTGTTGACGCTCTCCGCGATGCTTTTTCTTTTCCACCAAACAAGCGGCTATCTGGAAGCGGGTCAAGAGGATGTCTACCCTTTTGTATTCATCATTTCGCCTGTGCTCTATCTGATCATCGCCCTGCTGTTTTTTGTGGCAAAGCGACAAAGCAGTACGCATGAAGTGGAGATGACGTGCAAGTACAACACATTCCAGTTAGCCGCCTTCCGCATGTTGGCATTCAGTCTGTTCTGCCTGGCCGCAAACGCTGTCCTGATCTCCTTCCTCATGCTGATCTACGGGCAGTTCGATTTTGTGCGTGCGTATCTGATGTCAGCCTCGTCGCTGTTTCTGTTTTCGTCAGCTTTTCTCTATGTACTACGAACCTTTCGCTCAACTGCATTTCAACTATCTTGCCTGCTCGTCTGGATTGTGCTCAACCTGGCAGCCTGCACCTACGGCGGCGAATGGTATCGCGCATGGCTCGACCGCATCCCCCTCTTTGTGTATGCGGTGTTGACGATCGTCGGGCTGCTCATCTATCTGCGCAACATTCGGCTGATCCCCTCAATGACAGATTGGAAGGAGTAATAGTTCATGCTAACCATTCATCAGGTCAGTAAATATTATGGAAACTTTTGCGCACTTCGCGACATCGAGCTTGAGTTCGAGAATGGCGTCTACGGCTTGTTGGCACCGAATGGTGCAGGCAAAACGACGCTTCTGCGCATGTTGGTGACCCTGTTGCACCCGACATCTGGCGAAATCAGATACGACGGTGTCGACATTTATGAGATGGACGAGCAGTACCGGGAGTTGCTCGGTTATCTGCCCCAAGACTTCGGCTATTATCGAAACAATACACCGCGTCAGTATCTGATGTATCTCTCCGCGCTGAAAGGGATGGAGCGCAAAGCGGCCAAGGAAAAGATCGATCAACTGATGGAGCTGGTCGGGTTGCAGGAAGCGTCCGACAAGAAGATGAAAAAGTTTTCGGGCGGCATGATTCAACGCGTCGGCATCGCCCAAGCGATGTTGAACGACCCTAAAATTCTGATCCTCGATGAGCCGACAGCTGGACTTGATCCAAAAGAGCGAGTGCGCTTTCGCAACGTGCTGACCGATTTGGCGCGGGACCGGATCGTCCTGTTGTCGACGCACATCGTCTCAGATGTGGAGTCGATCGCCAATGAAATCATCATGATCAAAGATCGCCAAGTCCTGTACAAAGATCGGATCGAAAACATCTGCAGGACGATCGATGGAATCGTCTATGAGACGGAGATCGATTTTGAACGCGCTCACGACTTTCGCCAGCGCCACTTTTCCCTGTCTGAAAAACAGGAGGGCGGAAAGCTGAAAATTCGCTTCCTGAGCACAGAGGGGACGCTTGAAGGGTGGCGTGCTGTAAAACCGGGACTGGAAGACGTGTTTCTTCACATTTATCAGGACGAGAAAGTCGGACGCTGAGATGAAAAGGATCGTCGCACACGAACTTCGCAAAGTGATGATGTCCCCCCTCGTGCTTGCGCTGCTCGTCCTCTTCCTCCTCTACAATGCGGCGATGCTGATCACCGGATATGGGTCGATGCGAGAGGACATGGCAGAATCTAACCGGTTGGTCAGCCAGTATGGCCATCAGATCGATGAGGAGATGCTCACTCGCCTTCGCAACGATTATCAGGACGAGCTCCAATGGATGAATCGGCTAACCATGCGCACCGAAGGGCGAACTTTCGAAAACGTATCCTCCTTGTACGAAAGCGGAAATCACCATGTAGAGGGATCGTATGATGCGTCAGAGCGGGAGCGGCTCGCAAAATTGCTCGTGATGGAAACGTACCTCCGCTACATCGCCAACATCGATCCTACCTATGAGCGACTGGACCCGATGAAGCGAGCAGAAAGCGAGATTCTCAAATACGGCTTGCACGGCGAGCTGGCCGAAACGGTGCGAGGACATTATCGCGAGTTGGCGGTGCGCATCGACCAACTGATCACAAACGGTGAGCACAAGCACCTGTTTTTTATCGGCCACATTTTCAAGACGCACAGCCTGCTGTTCAAAACGGTATTTCGTACCGTCTTGTTCGAGGCGACCATTCTGACCGTCCTTTTGACCGGACATCTGCTCAGCTACGAGTTTGAACGACGCACTCAGTCGCTCATGTACTCGACGAAGCGGGGACGTTCGCTCATGTTCGATAAAACGGTTGCCGCACTGCTCGCCTCGCTCGTTGTCACGACCGTGCTGCTCGGTGGCACGTTGGCGATCTACTTTGCCCTCTTCGACTACACCGGCTTTTGGAGCGTGCCGATCAGCAACGCTTTACAGGCAGAATATTCGTGGCCGTTCATCTCCTTTTGGGAAATGACGTTTGGGCAGTATTTGCTCGCCAGCATGGCGCTTGTCTATGCGCTGGCGCTGTGCTTCTTCGGCATCGCCTCTGTCCTCTCTTTCCTCTTTCGCAATAGTTATGCTGTATTTTGCGGGTTCGCAGTTCTGTTTGGAATCTGCCTGCTGCTGACTGGCATCATGCCACACGACTCCAACTTGCTGCTCGTGGCTGGCTATACTCCGTCTTTGCTGATGATGAATTCGGACTTTTGGTGGATGGAAGGTGGAGCGTTTAAGTCTTACCGCTACTATGAATTGATCACGATCGCCGCTTGGACGGTGCTGCTGCTCGCCTCGTACGCGCTGGTTCAAAGACGATTTCGCAAACAGGACATCTAGCAGGTTGCTAAAGGAGGACACGCAAGGATGCGCATCTTTTTCTATGAATTTCGCAAAATTTTCACGGTCGGCATGATCGCTCTGCTCGCCGTTGCAAGCGTCATCTTCTATTTCCTTTTTCTATCGTTTGAGTTCGATCACTTTCCGAACGGACGACCAGATCGAGACATTTTCAAAATAACGGTCGAAGAGATCGCCAAGCACGGGCCGACGATGGATGAGCAACAGTTAGCCAACTTTCGCGAACGATATGACAAACAGGTCGAAGAAGCCAATCGCTTTTTGCATACTCGTCCCGAATTTGTGTCGGCAGGTATTACAACCTATCAAGCGTTTCAGAAGATCGATCTGGAACGAGAGGACATGCAAAAACTGCGCAACCAGGTGATCTTCGATGAACAGGTGGACATCTTTTGGGAATTGCAAGCGCGAGAATTTATCATCGATCGCTATTTGAACAAGGAAAGCTGGTTGGAAGGGCGTGGAGAGAACGAAGAGCAACGAGCGCGGGGGCATGAAATCTATCTAAGCGGTGAAGCGGATTCGATATTGCCTTGGTTTGTGTGGAGAAACTACAACCAGCTGATCGTGTTCGAGTCGATTCTGATCACGCTGAGCGTGCTGTTGATGCTCACCCCCTATTACTTGAAAGAGCGGCGCAATCGGATGTTCGATCTCCAATACTCGACCCGGACAGGTCGGACGCTGTTTCGCACGAAATGGCTGGCGGGGTGTACTGCCGCCTTGATGTTCACCACCTTGCATCTCGGTTGTTTTTTTGCCCTGTATTCCATGAACGAAACGGCTCCCTTTTGGCAGGCGGGGATCAGTTCGGTATTGAATGACTACGCATCCTGGTTCGATCTGACGTTTGGTGCGTACATCGGCATCACGATCGTTGCGATCTTTGTGCTTGCGCTCTTTACATCTGTCATCGCGCTGTTCGTATCCCGCCTTGCGCCCAGCTACTTCGCAGCGGTTGGCATCCAGGTTCCCTTTGCTTTTGTTCTCTGGAGCCTTCTCCTTGAGTACCTGCTCCATGACATCAGTTCCATTCGGCAGTCTACCTATTTGCTGATCATCGCTTACGCCTTGCTGGTGACATCTGCGATCGTCATCACCGCTCTGCGCTGGCGGCGTGAAAGGGTAACAGATATTCATGCTGCTTAATCGGTCAGGAAAAAGGAAGGTCGGCCAATTGTTGGCCGACCTTCT
Source organism: Tumebacillus lipolyticus (assembly GCF_042682745.1). Taxonomy (NCBI): domain Bacteria; kingdom Bacillati; phylum Bacillota; class Bacilli; order Caryophanales; family Alicyclobacillaceae; genus Tumebacillus; species Tumebacillus lipolyticus. The sequence continues at coordinate 415,457 of NZ_JBHUIO010000011.1, forward strand.
GTTGTAACTTGATGATGATCGCCCCAAGACGATCTTGCAAATTCAGAATCGCTCGTCGAGAGAACCCGTTCCTACCTCCTGACTAGCTCCTCTTGAATGACTGCCAAGAGTCTCAAGCAAACACTCCGGTACAAGTGTAACAACCACCCTTTTTCACATCCGCATGTCGAATTATTCTTTCGACAGATCATCACGCATTCATTTGATGTTCCCCCGCCCACAGCAGCTTCATCTCTTCGCATGTTTCCAACAGTTCTTCCAGCCTGCCCTCCCCTGCCACCGCACCGTCTTTCAGGACGATGATGTGATCCGCTCGGCGCAAGACGGCAGGGCGGTGCGAGGCGACCAGACAGGTCGCTTCCGCCTGTTCTTCGAGCAGGCGATCCCAGAATCTTTGCTCCGTTTCCACATCGAGCGCGCTGGAGAGATCGTCCATCACATACAGCTCTGGCGTGCGCACAAACATTCTCGCCGCCGCCGTCCGCTGACGCTGACCGCCAGAGAGCGTCGCCCCTCGCACGCCGATCACCGTGTCCGACCCGTCTGCCAACTGATCAAGATCCTGTTCCATCACCGCCTGCTTGAACGCCAGCTCGACGTCAACTTTGTCTTCCGGCAACCCCATCAGCACATTTTGGCGAATCGATTCGCTGAACAGACGCGGCACCTGTGGGGTATAGGCGCATCGTGGCGGCGTCATGAAGGAAGCGGGGTCTTCCACCTTTTGACCGTTCCAATACAGCTCCCCATCCTGTGCTGGAAGCAGTCCGAGCACCGCCCGCAACAGGGTCGTCTTCCCTGAACCGATGCGCCCGGTGACGACGGTGAGCGTTCCCCGCTTCAACTGAAGGTGAATCCCCTCCACCCCTCGATTCGTCTCCGCGTAGCGGTAAGTCAGGTCGATCGCTTTCAACTCCTCCAAGCGATGCTCTGCTGTCTTCTGCATATGAGCCACCGCCGGAAGTTCTCCTTTCAAATAGACTGGGCCATGCTCGACGATCTTTTCAGCTTTCTCGCCTTGGAGCAGTTCGCTCATCCGCTGAAACGACACGGTGACTTGCTTATATTTTGCTGTCAGCATACCGAAGTGGCGGGTCAGCTGAGAGATCCAAGCCAGGTAATAGATGAAGGCGGCAAATTCGCCCACTGTAAACGCCCCTTGTAGCATCGAGGTAGCGGCGAGGAGCAGGATGACGCCGGTGCCGATATCGGTGATGTTGAGGAACACAGAGTTTAGCATCGCGCTGAACGTGCTCTCTTTGACCATCGCCTCGCCGCGCGCTTTGTTGATCTCCCGGAAGCGACGAAGCACAGACGGTTCTGCGCCTGCGACTTGAACAGCTTGGATCGCACCAAACGTCTCTCCGATCATCCCGGTCATGTTTCCTGTCTTTTCACGGCTGTCCTGACGGTAGCTGTCGATGCGCTTGCTCGCACGCTGGGCAACGACCGCAACGATCGTCAGCGGTAAAAACACCACGCAGGTGATCAGCGGGTCGATCTGCAACATCAGCACCAGTGCGATCACCGAGAAGAGAAACGCCCCGACCAGATCGAGGAACACTCCCCAGCCGAGGAACAGCGTGGCCTCTTCCACATCTTCACGAAACCGTGAGATCGCCTCACCTGCCGAGTTCGGCAATGCGCGCGCCGCCGGCTTGTTCAAAACTTGGCGCAGCAGGTTTTTGCGCATCAACAAACCGACTGTGTTTCGAAACGTTACGTCAACCCCATAATTGCAGAGATTGATCAGTGCACGGGCGATGACCGACATGACAAACAAGGCGACGACGCCCCAGACCACGTCTGTAGAAGCTCCTGTGGCGAGCGAATCGAAAAACTTTTTCCCCACGTAGGCTGGCACCAAAAACAGCAGCCAGCCGGAGATCGCAAACGTCGCATACAGCAGATACAGCCCAGGGCGGAATCTGATCAGCTTGAACAGCAGTTGATAGGTGCTCATGCGAACGATACCTCCATCCCCGTCTGTAAAAGTTGAGCGAATCGAGAGTCCGGCTGCTGGCAGAGCTCCTCTCTCGTCCCTTGTTCCAAGATGCCGCCCTGTTCGAGGATCAGAATCTGATCGACCGTTTGGATCGTTTGCAGGCGATGGGCGATGATGATTCCGGTGCGGTTTTCCAACAGTTTGCCGACCGCAGATGACAACAATTGCTCCGTCGCTGGATCGAGACGAGATGAGGCCTCATCAAAGATGACCAGCCCCGGATCGCGCAGATAGATCCGCGTAAATGCCAGCAATTGCGCTTGTCCTGCAGAAAAACCTGCTCCCCCGGCGCCAAGCTCCGTATCCAGCCCGCTGGGCAGCCCTTGAAACCATTCGGTGAGACCCAGTGATTCGAATGCATGCAGGATCTGCTGATCGGTGATCGACCGATCAAAAAACGTGAGGTTGTCGCGAACGGTGCCGCTAAACAGCTGCACATCCTGCGTGACCATCGCGACTTTGGAACGAAGTTGATGCAGGCTCATCTGCTTCAGCTCGACACCCCCGAGCCGAATCGACCCGCTGCTCGGATCGTAAAAACGAAGCAGCATCTGGGCAATCGTCGATTTTCCACTGCCTGTTCGTCCGAGCAATCCAAGCGACTTGCCAGCCTCAAGGCGGAAAGACAAGCCTTTGAACACCGCTTGATCTTCTGCATAGGAAAAATCCACGTTGGCAAACTCGACTTCCAACGCACCAGCTGGCAACGAGGCTACCGCACCATCAGCGATTTTGCTTTCCGTATGCAGCAGCTCCTGCGTGCGCTTGATGCAAGCTTGTGCGCGCTGCAAATCCTGAATTTGCTGGCTGATCTGTTCAACCGGAGTCCGCAGCATGTTCACATACATATACATCAAAAACACGGTGCCCAGCGTCGCGCTGCCCTGCCAGTACAAATAGGCGCCAAATGCCAGCGCCATCGCCGTCGCAACGGCGAACAGAACGATCGTGACATTCCAGGAGGTCACCCAGGCGAGATGCGCTTTGTAATCCGATCTCATCTTGACGCGGCTCAACTCAAACAGGCGGCGCATGACAAACTGTGCCGCACCGTTGGAACGAACATCTTCTGTGCCTGCTAAACGCTCTTCCAGAAACCCGAACAGGTTGGCGCTGTTCTGCCGTGTTTCCCCCCAACGGGAGACTGCATAGTGGCGCATCTTGTTTAGGACATAGTAGGAGACCAGGCTAAACAGGGTAAAGGAGAGGCCGACCACCCAGTTCACTTGGAACAGGATCACCAGCATCCCGATCAGCAGCAACAGATTGCTGATCATGCGAACCCCAAATTGGGAGAAGAAGTTGGCCAACACGGTCACATCGCCATCGATTCGCTCGATCATCGTGCCCGGAGTTGTCTGATGATGAAAGGACAGATCGAGCTTCATTGCGTGTTCCATCAGATCGCCGCGCAATTCATTGGTGGCACGCCAGGCGATCTTCTCTCCTAAATAGGTCGCTGCCACTGAAGACAGCTGCGCCAACAGCGCAACCCCGATAAACCAGAGAGCGGTTGTCATCAGCTCTCCATCTTGCTGTGCTCCTGACGCTATATCGATAAAATTCCGCACGATTTGCGGGTTGATCAATTGCAGGCTGGTGCTCACCAACACGAAGAGCCATAAGATGGTCATTCTGCCGGCCTGTGGCTTTAAGTATTTGCTCCACAATCGAAAGACTGCCGACCGCTCGCTCAATTCGAACACACCTCCGCATTTCTCCTCTTCAAATCATCCGATTGTCAATATGAATAACCATTTGAGTATAATAAAAACAGTATATCGTTGCAATGATATTTCCAATTTTATCTTAATTGCAGCTATACATCTCTCGTGAAAGTAGTATGTTGAGTGGCGGAGCTATCTCGTTTTCTTGAGTACAAAAAACCTAGCTTTCTCTATCGAAGAGAAAGCTAGGTTTTTTACAATGTTCAGCCAAGACGAGGTGCATCGAACTCCTGCCTGAAAACCTTGCTGTATGGACTTCTACGAGTGGCGTGAGAACTTCGAAGTCATCCCGTCATTTTTGTTGTTCAAGTATCAATCTTCATTATTCTTTTCACGGGCCCACTCCATCATCGGAATAGCTGCTTGTAATACTGAAGCTGCCCAGAATAATTCCCCAGTATTCAACAGCCATTGAGCAAGAGGTAGCTTGCCTAGTGTTCGATCCCTTGCAATCGCTGTTTCCACGAAGCTTGCTCCAACAGTTTCTCTTAGTTCTGGTACCTGTCTAATCACACTGATTAACAGCATATTATGAATTCGTTCTCGTTCCCCTTTAGCATCTTCAAGAGTTAGATGAACTTCTTGCCACCCTATGTCTAGCCCCGAAATGTGAAGCATATCTGCCTCTCTTTTGGCAACCCACTGTTCACCATGTTCATTCTCATGGTACCAGTAATGGTAATTCTGTTTTCCCAGCGCCCATTCTGGGGCATTATCTCCTTGCAGTTTTATTGTTATTTCTGTGTTCATGTGTATCTCTCCTTTCGTATAGCAAGATCATAATTTCAAACAATAATTTTTTGATATTTCTAATAATATACCCTTCTGCATGCGAAGTTAATTTTCCTTTAATCGCATTCGTACGAAACCACCAGAGAATATCTAATAGGGCGAAGACCTCCAAAGCTCATAGGAAGTATTTGTAGGAAATATGTGTTCCCCTCCGTGAGATTGTGAGAGAACTCAATCTTGTCTTTCGGAGGATATTGATTTGCTCCAAGATTCAAATTGGTGCATCCGTCTGAAGCATTAAGAAAAATCATCACAAATTGCTCAAGAGATAGATTTTTTAGCTCAAACTTTACCTTCCCACTTCTCACGGGTGTAAATGTATACCAATCCCTTTGGAAAATGCTCGAAATAGTCCCTTGTACAGCTGAGTCTCCAATTTCAAGGCTCTTCGCTACTTCAAAAGGATCGTCTTCCTTTCGTCGTAGGGTATGACGCCCGTCATATTGGATACCCCGTCTTTCCAGCTCTTTGAGAAGTTTCCCGTAACCTGTTTGTATTTCCTCCTCTACTTTCTCGTCGCTAATGCCTTCGACTCCTAGAATGATTTCCAACTGATTTATTTGAATGCGAATGGCTTCAGCAAGAGCATCTATGTACGTCATACTTTCATGATCCATATAGCGTCCGATGTCTCTCTCAATTTTCTCAAAATTAAACACAGCACATCCACCTCCTGATTATTAATATGATTTCGCTTTGAATAGGAGGATGTCCTATATTTTGGTTAGCCCAAGTGTGTGGAGCGACCAAGACGAGCAGACCCCGCCGATCTTGCAACAAAAAAAGGACACGCTCTTCTCGGATGACGATACCGAGAAAAGACAAGTCCTTTAGAGTTTGTTGATAAAGTGGTTATCACCCCGTCGGGCGAGGACGACGATCATTACATCATCGACCTCACGGTTAGGGGTATCAGTGGTGGAGGCGAGGGGAATCGAACCCCTGTCCGAAGACCTCGCTGCATGAGCTTCTACGAGTGTAGTCGTCTCATTTGTAGTTCACCGTCTGGACGCGGAGCGACACGCTGCCAGCAGGCTAGCTCGCTTACGTTTCGCCGGAGGACCACGAGCAAGTCCTTCGACTATCCCGCTAAAGTGACGTTCTAAGAGCTACGCAGGAGTAAGCGCAAAGAACGGATTCACAGACTAAGCTGCGAACGCGAAGTTGTTGTTAAAGCTAGGTTTCTTAGCGTTTATCGCTTTCCGCGTTTTTTACGTGGCCTCGCAGCCCCACGACCCGCAACATCATGCTCGAACAATCCCCGTCGAATCCAAAAACGCCCCCATGTAGAAAGGGTGGCACAGGTGTTGCTCACCTAGTATACCACAGCTGCCTCCGCCTTCGCGAAGGTACTTCTTAGAACTTCTGCCGTTCTCTGAGCGCGCGCTCCATCTCGCGCTTCGCATCGCGGTTGGCGATGTCGCGGCGCTTGTCGTAGTTCTTCTTGCCCTTCGCAAGCCCAATCAACACTTTGCAATAGCCGTTGCGGATGTACAGCTTGAGCGGGACGAGCGCGTAGCCCTGCTCCCTCGTCTGGCCGAACAGCTTGTTGATCTGATGCTTGTGCAACAGCAACCTCCGCGTGCGCGTCGGGTCTACGTTGTGACGATTCCCCTGCTCGAACGGCGAGATGTGCATGTTCATAAGGGTCGCTTCCCCGTTGGCGATGCGGGCAAAGCTGTCCTTGAGGTTGGCTCGGCCCTGACGGATCGACTTGATCTCCGTTCCGGTCAGCACGATACCCGCTTCGATCGTCTCTTCGATGAAATAGTCATGAGATGCTTTCTTGTTCTGAGCGAGCACTTTCGACTCGGCTGACATGGCGCGCCACCTCCTCCTTATGTTCCATACAATTTAGCACATGAGAAAACGGCAGTCAAGGGGAAAACCCGCTGCATCGATGGTCAGCGGGCTTTTCTGCTCTTGTTTTTGCGACGCGCTTTTTTCACCGCTTGCTTGAGCTCCGCAAGCTCAGACGTGGTGCGCCCCGTCTTCTTTTTCGCCGGAGGTTTTTTCGCTCCGTTCGCTTTCTCTGTCGCCTTCTTGCCTTTGATCTGCTTCGTCTTCTTGCTGGCAAACGACTCTCGGCGCTGCTCGTTGGTCTTGACATCTTTGAGCAGTTGGAAGTCGATCGTGCGATCCGTCTTGTTCGCCCCCATCACCTTGACGCGAACCGAATCGCCGATGCGGTAGATGCGACCCGTGCGCTCGCCGATCAGACAGTATTGCTTCTCGTTAAAGTTGTAGTAGTCGTCGACCATGTAGGAGATGTGAATCATCCCTTCGATCGAGTTTTCCAACTCGACGAACATGCCGAACGACGTCACGCCGCTGACGATCCCGTCGAACACTTCGCCCACCTTATCCAGCATGTATTCGACCTTTTTCACATCGTCCGTCTCGCGCTCCGCCTCGACTGCCACGCGCTCGCGCTCCGAGGTGTGCTTGCCCACTTCGTCCATCATCGCCTTGAGCTGTTCGATGCGCTCTTCGCTCAGCTTCCCACCGTTGTTGAACACGTCGCGGATGATCCGGTGAATTTGCAAGTCTGGATAGCGGCGGATCGGCGAGGTGAAGTGGCTGTAGTATTTGGCTGCCAGCCCGAAGTGCCCGAGCGGTTCCGGCGAGTAGCGCGCCTGCTTCATCGAGCGCAGCATCACCGTGTTGATGATCCGCTCTTCCTGCGACCCTTTGACCTTTTCCAACAGCTCTTGCAAAGCGTGCGGGTGAATCTTGTTGTTACCGCCCGCCCCTTTGATGTGGTAGCCGAAGTTGTGGATAAACTCGTTAAAGTTCTGCAAGCGCTCCGCATCTGGCTCTTCATGGATCCGATAGAGGAACGGGATGCCCATCCAATAAAAATGCTCGGAGACAGTCTCGTTGGCGGCGAGCATGCACTCTTCGATGATCATCTCAGCGATCGTCCGCTCCCGCTTCTTGATGTCTGCCACCTTGCCGTCCTCACCGATGATGATCTTCGTCTCTTCAAAATCGAAGTCGATCGCACCGCGGTTCATCCGCCGCGCGCGAAGCTTCATCGCCAGCTCCTCCATCGTCTGGAACATCGGCACCAGAGCGGCGTAGCGCTCCATCAGCTCAGGATGCTCGTTCGGCTCGGTCAGGATCTTCCGCACGTTGGTGTAGGTCATGCGCTCCTTCGTCTTGATCACAGACGGATAGATATCATGGCGCACCAGCTCCATGCTCGGGGAGAACTCCATCTCACAGGTCAACGTCAGACGGTCCACCTGCGGGTTCAACGAGCAGATGCCGTTTGACAGGCGGTGCGGGATCATCGGGATCACGCGATCGACCAGGTAGACAGACGTGCCGCGCGCATACGCTTCCTTGTCCAGCGGCTCCCCTTCGCGCACATAGTAGGACACGTCCGCAATATGTACGCCCAACAGGTAGTTGCCATTTTCCAACCGCTCCGCGTTGACCGCATCGTCGAGGTCTTTCGCATCTTCACCATCGATGGTGACACAGACCCAGTCGCGCAGGTCTTTGCGGCCTTGCAGATCGCTCTCACCGATCAGGTCGGGCACATCGTTTGCCGCGAGCAACACCTCTTCGGGAAACTCTTCAGGCAATCCGAATTTGCGGATGACCGAAAGAATGTCCACACCCGGATCGTCCGGGTTGCCGAGCACCTCTAAGACGCGGCCTTGCGGATTGCGCCAGCCCTCCGGATAGGCGGTGATCTCAATGACCACCTTCTGCCCCTCTTTCGCGCCGCCATAATCCTCTTCCGCTAAGAAGATGTCCTGGCCGAGCCGCTTGTCATCAGGCGTGACGAACGCATAGCGGCCGGTCATCGTCACGATCGTTCCGACGACCGTCTTCGTCGCCCGCGTCAGGATGCGGATGATCTCCCCCTCTTGACGTGGGCCGTTCGCCTTCTTGTTGATTCGGGCGATGACGCGGTCGCCATGCATCGCTCCGTTCATATCGCCCGCTGCGACATAGACATCCTTTGTCCATTTCACCGGGTCTTCCGGAATGACAAAGCCAAATCCTTTCGACTTGCCTTGCAGTTTCCCGACGACCAGATTCATCTTCTCCGGAACGCCGTAGGCATCGCTCCGCGTGCGGACGATCTGGCCGGTATCTTCCATCACCCGCAGAATCTGAACCAGCTCTTCCAAGCCGTTCGTCTCTTCGATGTCAAAATGGTCTTCCAACTCGGCGATCGTCATCGGCTTGTATTCAAGCCCTCGCATCAGTTCTAACAATCGTTCTTCGGTTAGCACAGATCTCGGTGCCCCCCTTCTTCTTTCCTAAAGTATGCGCAGACTGTCGCAGGGCTAAACCAAGAAGGGCGTTTTAGACCTTCCCCTCCGACTCCCCGCTGTTGCGCTCGATAAAATCTGCCACCCGCCTGCAGACGACCTCCGCCTCACAATCGTGACAGATCATGTGCCCCGATTGGGAAAAGAAGTGCAGGTCTTTGTGCGGGGAGGCTGCCGAATCAAAAATGTGTGCTGCGCTCCTCGGCTCGACCAGATCATCGAGCTCACCTTGAATGACAAACAGCGGCACTTCAAGCTGTTCGAGCTTCGGTTTGACCTCTTGGATCAGGCGGCGGAAATGGACGAGCGAGCGCAGTGGAGTTCCCTTCACCTTGGCGATGTAGCGGGTCACATCCTCATGGCGATCGCGAGCCCGCATCGACTTTTGGATCGCTTCTGCGATCGTGCGAAACAGCTGTTTCGGATTGATCGTGAAGACCGGGGCGGCCAGCATCGTCAGCGACGCGATCCGCTCGCGATGTTCGATCGACAGGTAGGCTGCGATCAGCCCCCCCATCGAAAAACCGACCAGATGGATCTTCTCCTCAGGATGCTGCTTCAGCAGATCGCGCAACGTGCCCTCCGCGCTGCGGATCCAGTCCCGCCAAGTCACGCGGCCCATCTCATGCCGCGAGTTCCCATGGCCTGCCAAAGTCGGCATGATGACCTGATGGCCGCGATGAATCAGCTCTTTCGCCAGCGGTTCCACTTCAAACGGAGTGCCTGTAAATCCGTGTATCAGCAGACAAACTCCCATCCATTCGTCGCCTCCCCACCCCTGTTTATGAAAAAAGTACCGCCCTCCAAGCGAGAGAACGGTACTCGATGTGCCAGTCGATGTTACACGTTTGCAACCATCCAAGCCACCCACAAGGTGAGGGCAATGAACGCAATTGCCAGACCTGCCGTAATTTTAGCCAAAACTGCATCGAAACCGCGCGCTTTGCGGCCGATGAGCTGTTCAGCACCGCCAGTAATCGCGCCGGATAGACCTGCGCTCTTACCCGATTGCAGAAGAACGACTAAAATCAAACCGATCGAAACGATTACAAGCAGAATCTTTGCAAATGTCAACATCCAACTCACCTCCAGGGTGTGGTACCAGTCACCACACACAGTTACATCCTCTATAATAGCACGATCGCTACTCTATGACAAGAAATGACGGTTTAGCGCTTGATGTTATAAAAAGCGCCGATACCGCCGTATTGAGCGGTGTAATCGAGCATATCTTCGATGCGGAGCAGTTGGTTGTACTTGGCCACGCGATCGGTGCGCGACGGTGCGCCCGTCTTGATCTGTCCTGCGTTGGTCGCCACCGCGATGTCGGCGATGGTCACATCTTCCGTCTCGCCGGAGCGGTGCGAGATCACAGCGGTGTAGCCTGCGCGCTTCGCCATCTCGATCGCGTCAAACGTCTCGGTCAGCGTGCCGATCTGGTTGACTTTGACCAGAATCGAGTTGCCCACGCCCTTCTCGATGCCGTCTGCCAGGCGCTCCGTGTTGGTGACGAACAGGTCGTCGCCGACCAGCTGCACGTTCGCACCGATGCGGTCGGTGAGCAGTTTCCAGCCTTCCCAGTCGTCTTCGGAAAGACCGTCTTCGATCGAGATGATCGGATATTTTTCCACCAGCTCTGCGTACATCTCCACCATCTCGGCAGACGTTTTGACGATGCCTTCCCCTTCGAGGTGGTAGTTGCCATCTTTGAACATCTCGGTCGCCGCTACGTCGAGCGCGAGCATGATGTCTTCGCCCGGCTTGTAGCCCGCTTTTTCGATCGCCGCCATGATCAGGGTGATCGCCTCTTCGTTCGTCTTCAGGTTCGGCGCAAAGCCGCCCTCATCGCCGACCGCCGTGTTCAGGCCTTGCTCCTTCAGCACGTTCTTCAGGGAGTGGAACACTTCTGCGCCCATGCGCAGCCCTTCGCGGAACGTTTCCGCTCCGACCGGCATGACCATAAACTCTTGGAAGTCGACCGTGTTGTCCGCATGCTGGCCGCCGTTTAGGATGTTCATCATCGGCACCGGGAGGGTTTTCGCGTTAAAGCCGCCGAGGTAGGTGTACAGCGGCAGGCCGAGCTCGCTTGCTGCCGCGTGTGCAACAGCCATCGAAATGCCGAGGATCGCGTTGGCACCAAATTTCGATTTGTTCGGCGTGCCATCCAGCTCGATCATCAGGTTGTCGATGCCCACTTGATCGTACACATCTTGGCCGATCAGCTCTGGCCCGATCTCTTCGTTGACGTTTTCCACCGCCTGCAGCACGCCTTTGCCGAGGTAGCGAGACTTGTCGCCATCGCGCAGCTCGACCGCCTCATGGGCGCCAGTCGATGCGCCGGAGGGAACGATCGCGCGTCCGATGACACCAGATTCGGTTTCTACTTCGACCTCGACGGTCGGATTGCCACGGGAATCGAGCACCTCACGGGCGCGCACATCATAGATAATGCTCACAGAAAACACTCCTTTTTATGAAGTCAGATTAGAGGATGAGGCTCTTGCCCGTCATCTCTTCAGGTTGTTCCAATCGCAACAGCTTTAACACGGTCGGCGCGATGTCGGCCAGGATGCCGCCTTCGCGCAGCTTCACCCCTTCGCGGGTGACGATGAAGGGCACCGGCTCGGTGGTGTGCGTCGTGCACGCTTCACCGCTCGGGAGCACCATCATGTCCGCATTGCCGTGGTCGGCGGTGATCAGGCAGACGCCGCCTGCAGCCAACACTTTCTCCATCACTTTGCCGAGGCATTCATCGACCGTCTCCACCGCTTTGATCGCCGCCTCCAAGGAGCCGGTGTGCCCGACCATGTCCGCGTTGGCAAAGTTCAAGCAGATGAAGTCGAATCCTTCGTCAATCTTCTGGACGCAAGCGTCTGCCACCTGATAGGCGCTCATCTCCGGCTGCAGATCATAGGTCGCCACTTTCGGCGAGGGGATCAGCACGCGCTCCTCCCCTTCGAACTGATCCTCGCGCCCGCCGGAGAAAAAGCTGGTGACATGCGGGAACTTCTCCGTCTCGGCGATGCGCAGCTGCTTCATCCCGTTCTGGGTGAGCACTTCGCCCAGCGTGTTGTCAAGATCGGTCTGCCTGTAGGCGACGAAGCCGCCGACCGTCTCCGAAAACTTGGTCAGCGTGACGTAATAGAGGTCTTGCGGGCATTTCTCCCCGCGGTCAAACCCGCGAAAATCCTTGTTGGTAAACACTTGCGAGATCTGGATCGCCCGGTCGGGACGGAAGTTGAACATGATGATCGCATCACGATCTTGGATCAGCCCGACCGGCGAGCCGTCCGGCTTGGTGATCACCGTCGGCAGGACGAACTCGTCTGTCACCGAAGCGCGATACGAATCTTCGAGCGCTTGCAGCGGGTCGGGGGAGCTTGGGCCCTCCCCGTAGACCATCGCCCGATAGGCCTTTTCGGTGCGCTCCCAGCGCTTGTCGCGATCCATCGCATAATAGCGGCCTTGCACCGTCGCGATATGACCGACCCCGTTTTCCTTCATCTTCTTCTGCAGGTCGGCGATGTACTGCCGGGCCGAGCCCGGGATCACATCGCGGCCGTCGAGGAAAGCGTGGACGAACACTTGGTCGCGCCCGAGCCCCTGCTCTTTGCAGAGGTCGAGCAACTCCATCAGGTGGGAGATGTGACTATGTACGCCGCCATCGGAGACCAGCCCGTACAGATGAAGCGATGTGCCCTGCTCTTTGCAGTGCGCGATCGCGTTGAGAAAAGCTGGGTTGCTTTTGAATTCGCCTTCGCGAATCGACTTGGAAACGCGGGTCAGATCCTGATAGACGACCCGTCCGGCTCCGATGTTTAAGTGCCCGACCTCCGAATTGCCCATCTGCCCTTCCGGCAGGCCGACCGCTTCGCCCGACGCGGTGAGCGTCGTGTGCGGATAGGTGCTCCAACAGCGGTCAAACACAGGCTTTTTCGCCAGATGAACCGCATTGCCCTTCGTCTCTTTTCGCCAGCCGAAACCGTCGAGGATGATCAGGGCGACAGGTGCCTTTGATGCCATCTCGCTTCCCCCCTCTTACTTCGCTGCCCCGCGCAGCAGGCTGGCAAACGAGCCCGGATTTAAGCTCGCTCCGCCGACCAGCGCACCGTCGATGTCCGGCTGGGCCATCAGCTCCTCGATGTTCTCCGGCTTGACCGAACCTCCGTATTGGATGCGCACTCGCTTCGCCTGCTCCGCTCCGCACAGATCGCCGACCACCTGGCGGATGTGCGCACACACTTCGTTCGCATCCTGTGCGGTCGCCGTCTGACCAGTTCCGATCGCCCAGATCGGCTCATAGGCGATGACCAGGCGGCTCACATCATCAGGCTTTACCCCGGCGAGCGCGGCGCGCACCTGCGATTCTACCAGTTGTTTCGTGATTCCCTGGTTGCGCTGATCGAGATCTTCTCCGACGCAGATGATCGGCAACAGACCGTGCGCAAGCGCGGCCTGCACCTTTTGGTTGACGCTCTCGTCCGTCTCGCCAAAATACTGTCTGCGCTCCGAATGGCCGATGATCACATAGGAGCAACCGACATCTTTGAGCATCAGGGCGGACACTTCGCCGGTGAAGGCACCCTCTTCCGCCTGGTGCACATTTTGCGCGGCCAGTCGAATCGGGCTGTCCTTCAGCGCGAGGTGCAGCGCGAGGAGCGAGGTGAACGGCGCGCAGATCACCGCTTCGACCTCGGCGGGCACCTCGTTCAGCTCTTGCAGGTGCTCGACGAAAGACTGCGCTTGGGTCACCGTCTTAAACATTTTCCAGTTGCCAGCGAGAATTGGCTTGCGCATCGCGCTTCCCCCCTTATTTGTTGTCCAAAAGCGCTACGACGCCCGGGAGCGCCTTGCCTTCGAGAAATTCGAGCGATGCGCCGCCGCCAGTCGAGATGTGGGACATCCGATCTGCCACACCAGACTTCTCGACCGCTGCGACCGAGTCACCACCGCCGACGATCGTCGTGCCCGTGCACTTGGCGACCGAGTTGGCCACCGAGATCGTCCCTTTGGAAAACGCGTCCATTTCGAAGACGCCCATCGGGCCGTTCCAGACGATCGTGTTGGAGCGCTGGACGACCAGTTCGAACGTGCGCATCGTCTTCGGTCCGATGTCGAGCGCCATCCAGCCGCTCGGAACGCCTTCCGTTTCAGCATCGACCACTTTATGCTCCGCATCCGCTTTAAATTCGGATGCGACGACCAGGTCTTCCGGCAGGAACACCATCACGCCGAGCGACTCCGCTTTGGCGAGCAGGGCGGCTGCGAGCTCCACTCTGTCAGCTTCCAGCAGCGAGTCGCCCAGCTGATAGCCGAGCGCCTTCAAGAAGGTGTTCGCCATCCCGCCGCCGATGATCATCTGATCGACCTTGTGGAGCAGATTTTCCAGCACGGTGATCTTGTCCGACACTTTGGCGCCGCCGATGATCGCCGTGAACGGGCGGTTCGGATCTTCCAGCGCCTTGCCCATGAAGTTGATCTCCTTCTCCATCAGGAAGCCCGCGACAGCCGGGAGATGGTCGGCGATGCCCGCCGTGGACGCATGGGCGCGGTGCGCGGTGCCAAACGCATCGTTTACATAGAGATCTGCCAAGGCGGCAAACTGTTTGGCAAGCTCCGGGTCGTTCTTCTCTTCCCCTTTGTGGAAGCGAACGTTTTCCAGCAGCAGGACATCTCCGTCAGCCAGCAGGTTGACGCGCTCCTGAACTTCCGGCCCGATCGAGTCTTGCGTCTTCTCTACCTGCTTGCCGAGCAGCTCGGACAAGCGCTTGGCGACAGGGTTCAAGGAGTATTTTGGGTTGACCTCCCCTTTCGGTCGGCCGAGGTGCGAGGCGAGGATGACGCGAGCGCCCGCTTCGATCAGGTAGCGCACCGTCGGCAGCGCTGCCACGATGCGGGTATCATCGGTGATCTGCTCACCGTCGAGCGGTACGTTAAAGTCACAGCGGACAAATACTTTTTTCCCTTTTACATCAAGATCGCGAACGGTCTTTTTATTCATCAGGAGTTCCTCCGATCATAGGAAATGAGGAGGTGTGTCAAGCGCAGCCTCCTCATGTGTCTTTTCCCTATTGATTTTACCAAAAGTTCCTGCTGAGTGGAAATAACATTTCTTCAATCTGTCATACTTTTTTCCGAAAGTTTCCCGAAATATGTTATACCAATTCTCTGCTAGAGACCTTGCTTCGCCATGAAGGCGATCAGGTCGATCACGCGGCAGGAGTAGCCCCACTCGTTGTCATACCAGGAGACCACCTTGACCATCGTGCCGTCGATCACCATCGTCGACAGCGCGTCGATCGTCGACGAGTAAGGGCTGCCGTTGTAATCGATCGAGACGAGCGGAAGTTCGGAGTAGCCGAGAATGCCCTTCAGCTCACCTTCTGCCGCCGCTTTGAGCATCGCGTTGACCTCTTCGACGGTGGTCGGCTTCTCCACCTCGATGTTCAGGTCGACGACCGAGACGTTTGGCGTCGGCACGCGCATCGCAAAGCCGTTCAGCTTGCCTTTCAGCTCTGGCAGCACCAGCGCGACCGCTTTGGCAGCGCCGGTGGTGGTCGGAATGATCGACATCGCAGCTGCGCGTGCGCGCCGCATATCTTTGTGCGGCAGATCGAGAATGTTCTGGTCGTTCGTATAGGAGTGCACGGTGGTCATCAGGCCGTGTTTGATGCCGAGGTTGTCGCTCAGCACTTTGGCGAACGGCGCCAAGCAGTTGGTCGTGCACGACGCGTTGGAGATCACGTGGTGAGCGCTCGGCTCGTACCGCTCCTCGTTGACGCCCATGACGATCGTGATGTCCTCATTTTTAGCAGGCGCGGAGATGATCACCTTTTTCGCTCCGCCGCCTTCGATGTGCGCCACCGCCGCATTCGCATCGGTAAACCGCCCGGTCGACTCGATGACGACCTCGACGCCGAGCTCGCGCCACGGCAGCTTGGCCGGATCTCGCTCGGCGAGGACGTGCACCTCCTTGCCATCTACGAGCAGCAGGTTGTTCTCCGCGCGCACGTCTGCAGAAAATTGACCGTGTACAGAATCGTATTTGAGCAGCATCGCCAGCGTGCTCGCATCGGTCAGATCGTTGACCGCCACAATCTCGATATCCTCGCGGGCAAACGCTGCCCGAAACACGTTTCGTCCAATTCGTCCAAACCCGTTGATTCCCACTTTGATCGCCATGATCATTCTCCTCCTTATCGTTCCCTTGCTTCTTGTTCTTCTATCTGTAAGATCGCATCTGCCACCGCCTCGTCGGTGATCAACACCTGCAGAGGACACCCGTAAGCGACAGCGGAGATCGCCTTCGCTTTGCTGCTTCCGCCTGCGACCGCAACCACTCGCTCGATTCGCTTCAGATCGCTCAGGCGCAATCCGACCGTGTTCATCGCATAGATGATGTTTCCGAGCTCGTCAAAATAGTAGCCGAACGCTTCGGCGATCCCCCCGTGCGATTCGATCTGCTCGATGCTCTTCGCCGTAAGCCGCCTGCGCTTGGCCATGGGGATAGCTTGCCCGATGCCATGAAGGACAATCCGAGCGGAGCGCAGTCGGGAAAGCGTATCCTGAATCGGCGGATCGTATGTCAGCGATTGCAGCGCTTCATCGCTCAACACGTCGGGCGCATGCAACAGGCGATAGGTGCCGCCGAGCTGACCGGCGATTCTCGCGGCGATCGCGTTCGCCTGAAACTCCATGTGCTCGCCTACCCCGCCGCGAGCGGGAAGCACTTCGACGCTGAGCTTGGTGCGCGCGATCGAGTCGGCGACGGTCGCGATCGTCGTCCCGCCGGTCACCGCCAAGATGTCGCCCGGCTGAAGCGTTCGCGTCAGCCAGTCTGCCGCCGCATGTCCGATCGCCTTTTTGACGAACGGGTCTGCATCCGCATCGCCGGCGACGATCCGCACTTCCTTCAGCCCCAGCCGTTCAGCCAGGCGGCGCTCCTTCTCCGCCAACCCTTCCGCCTCGCGGATCACGTCTGCCAGCTGTGCAAGCAGGTTGAAGCCGCGTTCGGTCAGGTGCATCCCCACCGTCTCGGCGACGATCAGTCCGCCGTCTTTCAGCAGATCGACCTCGGCGCGGAGAATGCGCTCTGTCGTCTGCAACTGCTGCGCCAACGCCCTTCGTCCGATCGGCTGGGTCAGCGAGAGATGATAGAGGATGCGATAGCGCTTTTTCATCGTTTCGATCAGATCGGGGACCAGCTGTTGCTGCAGTTCCAGCAGATGGTTTGGCACTGCGTTCATCCTTCCTGCATCTTCCTTTAAGGGACAAAAAATGTCCCGTGTATACTTTTTACGTCCCACAAGCTTGGAAAAAAATGCAGACGCGAAGTCTGCTCACTTTTATTTTATCCAAAGACTGGTCATTTCGCAACTACTCTGCATACCGCTTTCGCTGTGACGAGGACGGGATGTGCTCTTCCTCCCGATATTTGGCGACCGTTCGTCTGGCGATCTCGATCCCTTTTTCCTGCAACAGTTCGGCCAGCTTCTGGTCGCTGAGCGGCTTCTGCTGATTCTCTTCCTGCACCAGCCGTTTGATCTCCGACTTGATGCTCTCCGCCGAAGCGCTTTCCCCAGACGATGTCTGCACGCCCGATCCGAAAAAATATTTCAGTTCAAACACGCCGCGCGGGGTCTGCGCATATTTGCCCGTGGTGGCGCGGGAGACGGTCGATTCGTGCAACCCGACCTTTTCTGCCACATGGCGGAGCGTCATCGGTTTCAACCTGCGCACCCCCTCCTCGAAAAAGGAGCGCTGCAGTTCGACGATCGCCGTCGTGACATTGAAGATCGTCTGCCGGCGCTGCTCGATCGATTTGAGCAGCCAGAGCGCACCGCTCAGCTTGCTTGCGATATAGTCTTTCGTCTCCTTGTGCAAATCGCCTTTGGCAAGCAGCAGGTTGCGATAGAACTCGTTGATCGTAAGCCTCGGCATCGACCTTTCGTTCACGATGACCACATAGTCGCGACCGACTCGCTCCACCGTCACATCGGGGATGATGTAAGCGGGCGTTTCGATCGAGTGCATGCGGCCTGGCTTCGGGTCGAGCGTTTTCAGCAGATCGACCATTCGCTGCACATCTGATGGCGAAACGCCGAGCCGAGTGGCCACCCGCGTGATCTTGCCCTGGGCGACATCTTCGAGATAGTGATCGATCAGCAGGTAGATCGCTTGGGGCACCTCGCGCTTCTCCGCCAGCTGCAGGCGGAGGCATTCTGCAAGGTTGCGCGCGCCGACGCCGGTCGGCTCCAAGCTCTGCACGTGCTGAAGCGCCTGCAGCACGCGCTCCGCACTCACGGAGAGCGCCTGTGCACACTCTTCGAGCGACAGGGTGAGGTAGCCGTTGCTGTCGAGGTTGCCGATCAGATAGCGGCCGATGCGCAGCACCTCCTGATGCAGCGGCAACAGCCGAAACTGCTTTTCCAGATGCTCGTGGAGGGTCACCCCTTGGCGAATCCCTTCCTGCGTCTCATCGGTCGCAGTTCCTGCATACCCTGACGAGGCGTGCGGGAGCTCCTTGTTCCGCAGCTCCTTGGCAAGCTCGGCCCAATCGAAGGTGGGCTCCACCTCCAACACCGGATTCTGCTGCGTTTCGCTTTCCAGATAGTCGAGCAATTCCAGCGATGAGAACTGCAAGACGGTGATCGCTTGGCGAAGTTCAGGTGTCATGACCAACTTCTGCGTCTGCTCCTGCCACAGGCCAAATCCCATCTGCATCTCTCTCGCCCCCTTCGCTGTTTTCCTGTTTACCAGTGTAGCAAAACAGAAAAGGAAAAGCGATTCCTCGATTTTGTCATTCTGCGCCCGTCACTCATACTTGATAGCCATACCTGACAGCCGCACCCGACGGCCAGATCTGTCAATCGTAGAGCACATGGACGCGCCCGATCGGGTCGAGCAATGCATATCGGACATCCCTGACATCATAGATTTGCAATTGGGAGAGCATTTCGCGCACCCACGGTTCAGACTTGCCGAGCCGCATCAAGTTCTCATACACCAGTTTTCCGTGCCGGACGAGATGCATGGGCTTTGCGAGTTCTTCCTCCATCGCTCATCATCCTTTCGCTGTTCGGTACTTTTTTCTAGCTTGCCACGAACCTGCGAAAAAATTCATCGGAATCAGCCGATGATGGGTTCGAATATGCTCAAGTATAGACATTTTGAAGGAGGAGACCGCCTTGCGGATTGGATTTATCGGTACAGGAAGTATGGGAAGCATGTTGATCCGCTCGTTTCTCCAATCAACGCCCTCTTCGGATCTGCAGATCGTCGCCTGCAACCGAAGTCCTGAAAAATTGGCCCACCTCACCGCTCGCTATCCGCAGGTGGAGACGGCCGCAACCCCCGAAGAGACCGTTTCCCGCTCTTCGATCGTCTTCTTGTGCGTGAAGCCAAACGATGCGATGGGTGTCATACAGCAAGTGCTGCCCTACTTGCAGGAACAGCATTATTTTATTTCGATCAACAGCGCGGTGATGCTCGACGAGATGGAGGCGCTCCTGCCCTGTCGCGTGTCAAAGGTGATCCCCTCGCTCACGCAGGTCGCGCTCTCCGGCGTCAGCTTGGTGATGCACGGCAGCCGCATGTCACACGAGGAGCGCCGCTTTGTCGATAGCTGGCTGGAGCGGATCTCCAAGCCGATCATCGTCGAAGAGGGGGACCTGCGCGTCTGCTCCGACCTCTCCTCCTGCGGGCCTGCCTTTCTGGCGGTGATGTTGCGCGAGTTTGCGATGGCGGCGGTGCGCCAAGGGGGGATCTCCCGCGATCTGGCCGATGAGTTGGTCAAAGAGATGGCGCGAGGTACGGGGAAGTTGCTGACGGAGGAAGGGTTTGAGTTTGAGGACATCATCCGCCGCGTGGCGGTGCCTGGGGGAATCACAGCCGAAGGGATCAAGGTGCTGCACCCTTCGCTGCACGGGGTGTTCGATCAGCTGCTGGTGACCACCCGCTCCAAAGCGAAGCATCACGGGGTGCCGCCCACCGAGCGTCCACAGGATTGCGAACGATAAAAAAGCGGGGTCCGGTCAGACCCCGCATCGCGTATGCTCATTTTTGTAGCGCGCGCTGCCCGTACGCCCAGTGATTGGTCGGCCCGTGGCCGTTTCCGATCCCCAGCGTCTCGCGGATCGCGCAGGTGATAAACTCTTTCGCCGTCTCCACCGCCGCTTGCACGGAGCGACCTTTGGCCAGCTCAGCGGTGATCGCAGCGGAGAAGGTGCAGCCGGTGCCGTGCGTATGCTTGGTCTGATGGCGCAGAGAGACGAACTGCACAAACGTCTCGCCATCGTACAGAACGTCGAGCGCATCGCCTTCGAGGTGACCGCCTTTGACCACCACATAGCGGACGCCAAAACTGTGGATGCGCTTGGCCGCCTCTCGCATCTCTTCGACGGTGCGAATGTCGCGGCCGGTCAGCACTTCCGCTTCCGGCAGGTTCGGCGTGATCACCGTAGCCAGCGGCAGCAGCTGCCGGATCAGCGCTTGCTGCGAATCCTGTTCGAGCAGGCGGGCGCCGCCTTTGGCGACCATCACCGGGTCGACGACAAGGTTGGGAATGTTGTTTTCTTTGATCTTGCGCGCGACCGTCTCGATGATCGGCACTTGGGACAGCATGCCCGTCTTGACCGCGTCGATCCCGATGTCCTGCGCCACCGCATCGATCTGCTTTTCGATCGCTTCCAGCGGCAGGTTGTAAATGCCGTGGACGCCGAGCGTGTTTTGCGCGGTGATGGCGGTGAGTGCGCTCATGCCGTAGACGCCGAGCACAGTGAACGTTTTCAAGTCTGCCTGGATTCCGGCACCGCCGCCAGAATCGCTTCCTGCTATTGTAAGAGCACGAGATACAGTCATTCTCTGATCCCCTCCATTCGGTGCTCCATCCATTTTACCAGCAGCTGCGGAAAGTTCCCAGTTGCTTTTTACTGGGTGATGATGTATCATAGCAATTGTTCCTCTGCGGAACATTTTGTCTCGCAGACTTGTTGATGCACCCGTGGTCCAATGGATAGGACGTAGGTCTCCGGAACCTGAGGTCGGGGTTCGATCCCCTGCGGGTGCGCCAGATTATAAAGAGCAAGCCTCCACATCTGTGGAGGCTTTTTTTGTGCGATTCAATCGATTATTTTTCATAGGAGATCATCTACGTTTTCATCAGATATCGTTGCTCACATGATCGTTTCACCGCCGCCCGCAGCGGTTCGCCAAGCATCGCGGGCGGCGCTGTTCCCCTCATTCACACCCCGACCTGCTCCGCGCGCAACAGCTGCTCGATCTCCCCTTCCGGCAATGGGCGGGAGAAGAGATAGCCTTGCGCATCATCACAGCCGTGCGATTTCAGGTACTCCTTTTGCGCTTCTGTCTCCACCCCTTCGGCGGTGACCTTCAGGTGCAAGCTGTGCGCCATCAGCAGGATGGTGTTGACGATCGCCGAATCGTTCTCATCCGCCCCGATGTCGCTGACGAACGAACGGTCGATCTTCAGCCGATCGATCGGGAATTTTTTCAAATAGCTCAGCGAGCTGTAGCCGGTGCCAAAATCGTCGATCCCGATCTGAATGCCCAAGCCCTTCAGCTTTTGCAGCGTGAGCAGCGACTGCTCCAGATCCATCGTCATGCTCTCGGTGATCTCAAGCTCCAAGTCGGCCGGATCGAGACCGGTCTCCGCCAGGACGCTGGCGACCGTATCGGACAGATCGTCCCGTCGAAACTGGCGCATCGACAGGTTGACGCCCATGCGCAGCTTTTGCAGTCCTCGCTCCTGCCAGCGCTTGTTGGTCTGGCAGGCGGTTCGCAACACCCATTCGCCGAGCGGAACGATCAGCCCGGTCTCCTCGGCGAGCGGGATGAATTTGTTCGGCGGCACCAATCCCAGCTCCGGATGGTTCCAGCGCACCAGCGCTTCCACCCCTTTGATCCGCATCGTCGCCAGGTTGATCTGCGGCTGGTACCACAGCACAAATTCCTCCCGCTCCAGCGCCTTGCGCAGGTCTGTCTCCAACACCATGCGCTCATACGCTTTGGTGTCCATCGACGGGTCGTACAGGCGGAACGTGTTGCCATGCTCTTTGGCGCGGTACATCGCCGTGTCTGCGTTGCGAATCAGTCCGACCGCGTCGTTCGCCTCACCCGGATAGAGCGCGACGCCGACCGATGCGGTCAGATGCACCTCATGGCCGGCCAACACGAGCGGCTGGTCGATCAGATCGCACACCTCCTGCGCCCGCGCTTTCACCTCGTCGATCGAGCTGAGCTTCGGAAACAGCAGGGTGAACTCATCGCCGCCAAAGCGCGCGACCAGCACGCTGTCGCCATATGCGGTGGTCAGCCGCCTGCCGATCGCGCGGATCAGTCGATCGCCAAACGTATGGCTGAGCGAATCGTTAAAATTTTTGAAGCGGTCGATGTCGAGCAGCATGATCGCAACATGATGGTGCTCCCCGCCCACCTCTTCGAGCGCCTTGTTCAGCAGGTCGAACGACAGGCGGCGGTTCGGCAGCCCGGTCAGATCGTCATGGTAGGCCATGTGCGACATCGCGCGCTCCGCCTTCTTCTTCTCCGAGATGTCCTGCGCGATCGCAAAGACGCCGTTCACTTCCTCTTCGACGAGGTTCGGCACCAGCGTGACCAAGATTTCCGCGCGATGTCCCGCTTTGTGCATGATCGAGATCTCCGCATTTTGCGACTCCCCGTTCAACACGCGGTGGTACAGCTCTCTGGTCTTCTCCACATCTTCCGGCACGACAAACGTCATCACGTTGATTCGCATCAGCTGCGCTTCCGTATAGCCGAGCATCTGCTCCGCCTGCGGATTGGCCTCGACAAAAAAGCCCCGTCGATCGACCGTAAAGATCGCGTCCGGATTGTTTTCGAACAAAGACTGGTACCGGCGCTCGCTCTCATTCAGTCGCGCCCGCTGCTTGACCAGACGCTTGTCCACCATCGTGGTGATCACCACCACCCCGAGCAAAAACAGCGTAACTCCGCCGAGCAGGTAGGCGAGGACCATGTTGTTCATCATGCTGTCAGGGTGCTCCATCATCTGATCGCTGTGCGAAAAGATGGCAGCCGCCATCCCCGTGTAATGCATGCCGGAGATCGCACCGCCCATCACCAGCGAGCTGACGATCTTGCGCCCACCCACTCGTCCGCCGTTCTGATCGTTTCGCAGGCGGAAGATGATCGCCAAGGCAGCAAAAGAAGCGCCGATCGCGATCAGCACCGACGCTGCCAGCAGCAGTGGATCATACTGCAGATGCGCTTCCATCTGCATCGCAAACATCCCGGTGTAATGCATCGTCGAGATCCCCGCACCCATCAGCAGACTGCCGCCGAGCAGTTGCCTGAAGACGAGCGTCGGTCGGCTGACCAGATACAGCGCGAGAAAGGATGCGATGATCGCCGGCAAGACGGACAGGATGACCACCCACAGGTTGTAGGTCACCTCCACCTGCAGACGAAAGGCGAGCATCGCGACGAAGTGCATCGACCAGATGCCCAGCCCGAGCGCAGTCGCCCCTCCGACCAACCAATACTTGCGCGCCGTCCCGCGGGCTACGGTGACGCGGCCTCCCAAGCTCAGCGCCATGTGTGAAGCGAACACCGCGATCAAAATGGATAAGACCACGATCGCCGGATCGTAACTCCCTACCAATTCATACATACGATTGTCTCTCCCCTGTCTCCCCCGAGACCACTCATGCCCTCCGTTTTAATCGGTTTTTGCATTTGTTGCAACACCCCGTTTAAACAAAGAACAAACTGACTAACTGTCAAAACCAATGTAGCATGAATTGTCCGCTTTTTAAATGAGTAAGTTGTCGCGTTTTGCTCGTTCTTTTGTTGAAGCGCAGAACTGTGATTATTCTCCGGCGATTTGGGGCAACGCATCGCTGCGCAAGATCAGGTCGGACATCTGGAACTCCCATTTGGCTCGCTTCCAGCCGGGCTGACAGGTTTGCACAGGCAGGAGTGCGCCGCCGGCGCTTCGATCATGACAAGCGCCGTGCTCAAAAATACCGTCCTGGCTGGCGATGTAGAACAGCCGGTCGGTGACATACGTGCCCGCTTGCGTGTAAAAGCGAAAGGCGGAGAACCCGTCGCCTGCGCCGACGTTGAGCAGGTCTTGACCGAAATAGAACATCTTCTCCTTCTCCAACCCGAGCAGATTGGCCAAGGTCGGCAGCAGGTCCATCTGACCGCCGCTGACATGTCTGACCCCAGCGGGCGATCCGCTCGGCAGTCGCAGCCAGAGCGGTACGCGCTTCTGTTCGTGGTAGAGATAGTTGTCGATCTCTCGGTCGGTGCCCATAAATCGACCGATCTCCTTTTTGTCGAGCCCGTTGGCAAAATGGTCTCCATAGACGACAAACAAAGAGTTGTTCATGATCCCGAGCTCTTTGAGCTTGGCGATCAGCTCGCCGAGCGCGCGATCCGCATAATGCTGTGCGTGCAGATAGTCGGTAAACAGCTCGCTGTAGGCGTGCGGAGGGATGACCAACTCTTTTTTTGCATCTGGCAGCTTGTAGGTGTGGTGACCGGACAGCGTGATGAAAAAGGAAAGGAACGGCTGTGACGACCGTTTGATCACATCGAGCGCCTGCCGATAGACAACCTGATCGGAGGGCCCCCAGCCGATGATATCCTCCTGGGAAAAGTAGTTTTGGGAGAAAAACTTATCGAACCCCTCCGCTTTGTACATGTTGGCGCGGTTGTAAAAATCTTGCTTGTAGCTGTGAAACACATAGGAAGAGTACCCTTGCTCTTTGAGCAGGGTCGGCAAAGAGCGGTAGTGGTTGTCCGCTTTTAGCGAATACACCGCACTTCCCTCCAGCGGATAGAGCGAATTGAACGTCATAAATTCGGCGTCTGACGTGTTGCCCACCCCGACTTGGGCGAAGTAGTTGTCAAAATACAGCGATTCGTTGACCAATCGGTTGAGGTTGGGCGTCACCTCTTGGCCGTTGACGGTGCGGCCGATCAGAAACCCTTGCAACGCCTCCATCTGCACGATGATCAGATTCTTCCCCTTCGCCGCGGCGAACAGCTCCTGCTGCTGTTGCTTTCTGTGCAAGTCCATCCAAGTTTTCAGCAGGTTGACTTCCGCTTCTGTCACCTTCTCCGTGTTCGGATCGCGCAGGTAGTTGAACAGATCGACCGCATGATAGTTTAAGATGCCCATGTTCCGCAGCAGAGCCTCGTTCGTGTACAGCTCCTGAAACGCCCCTTTGCCAAAGCGCAGGGCGAGCACCGTTCCTTGCACCAGCAGCAGCGCCGCACTGCCGACGAGGATCGCCCGCGAGAGCCGCCGGCGCTCCCACGGCCAGCGCGCACTGACGACGAGCCGCTCTTTGCCCGCCATCAGCAAAAAGGGGATCAAAAACAAAAAGTCGCCAAACAACAGCAGATCGCGAAGCGAAAAGATGCTGAGCAGCGAGTCGAGCACATCGCCCAGCTGTCCAGCCTCGTGGAGCATCGAGATCGGCAGAATGCGATCATAATTGCGGTAGAAGAACAGGTCGGCCAGCAAGAGCACCGTGAGCAGCAGATCGAGGAGGAGCAGCGAGACAAACCGTCCCGCTCGCGGCAACAGCACCACAAGCCCGGACAGCACAAACAGCAGCGCAAGCGACGCCAACCAGCGCAGCGGAGACCCGATGCCGACGCCGATCTCCAGATGGACCACAGTGATCTTGAACAGCAAAAACCCGTTAAAAAAGAGCAGATCGCGGTTGGCGTACGCCAGTTTTTTGACCTGCCGCCACGTCGGCCTGTACAGCTTGCCCATCGCCAGCCCCCCTTCTGCCAAGCCCCTCTCTCATCCTTATGTGCAGATCTCCCAGCTCATGCGAGCGCAAGAAAACCGTCCCGACGCGGAACGGCTCCTTTGGTCATGATTTGATTGTCTCCCGTTTTTCTCCAATCAATTCTCTCGCCGTCTGGAAGACCGCATCCCACATCTCCTGGGTCAGCTTTCCGGTAAACGTGTTCTGCTGGCTCGGATGATAGGAGGCGAGCAATGCGGCTCTCCCATCTGCGAACGTGTAGACAGCGCCGTGTGCAAAGTGCAGGCCAGAGACGTCATACCCCTCTTCGCGCAGAAACTTTTTGTACCCGTCAAAAGCGATCTTGCCGAGCGCCAACACGACCCGTCGCTCGGTCAACAGCCGGAGCTCCTCGACAAAATAGGGCCGGCAAGTTGCGATCTCCCCTGCGGTCGGCTTGTTTTGCGGCGGTGCGCAGCGCACGAGATTGTTGATGTAGGCGTCGTTCAGCACCAGCCCATCGGTCGCCCCGGTCGCATCCGGTCGATCAGCAAAGCCGAAGCGATGCAGTGCGCCATAGAGCCATCTGCCCGATTCATCGCCTGTGAACACCCGCCCGGTGCGGTTGGCCCCGTGGGCACCGGGAGCGAGCCCCAAGATGATCAGGCGGGCGTTCGGATCGCCGAAGCCTGGCACGGGGCGACCCCAGTAGGTATCCTCCTTGTATTTCGCCTTCTTCACCTGCGCGACTTCCTGACACCAAGCTCGCAGGCGCGGACAGGCCTCGCAGGAGATGATACGCGCCTGCAACTCGTCCAAACTTTTCAAAATCCCTCACTCCTTTTGCTTGCGAATCGAGCATCTCCCCGGTACAGGATCGCGCTGGTAACAAACTGCCAGCGTAGGACAGCACCCTCCCGCATAGACTACAGAAACGACTCGATGTGGGGGTGATCTGCTGTGGAAGAACGCCTGCCCAGCCTCAACGAGCAGCGCAAAGACCCGAAGATCTTCGTCATCTTAGGCTGGGTATTTACGGTGATCGCACTGTTTACCTTGCCCTTTCTGTTCGGCCCGGCAGCGATCATCATGGGAGCTTTCGCGATCAAGCGCGGTGCCAAGGCGAACGGCATTTGGATCATCGTGCTCTCCGCCCTGCTGCTGCTGCTCTATGTGGTCGTCACCGTCCTCGCGATCTCCTTTTTCATGAACTTGCCGACAGCGCCCTGACCCGAACGGCTGCAAGCGATCTCCTTGCAGCCGTTTTGTTCGTAAAAATAGTTTTTTGAGTTTTAAAACCAAATCGCTTCCAAGAATTAGCTCTATTTGATATACTTGTGAGCGGAATCTATCCATTCGATAACTGGTACATCATGAAAAGGAGGTGCTTCCTTTGGAAGTACAACTGCAAAAGGAAGGTCAACAACCGCAACATCAGCAACAGCCGAAAAAAGACGCGACCGTCTTTCTCGTCCTCGGCTGGGTCTTCACAGTGCTGACGCTGTTCTTCCTGCCCTTCATCTTCGCACCGCTGGCGATCGTCTTCGGCGCGCTGTCGATCGCGCGCGGAGCAAAAGTACAAGGGATCATCATCATCGTGCTCGCTGCGCTGTTCTTCTTGCTGGCGATCTTGATCGGTGCGATCGTCGCCGCCATCCTGTATGGCAGTGCAAACCTGTAAGCAAAAGTGTGATCATCACCTTCCGCTCGTCTCACGCATAGGCTGATAGCAGCCCAACGCTAGACGGGAGGTGACAGATCGTTGAGCACGATCACATGGCAAGAGGGCTGGGCGGATCATCGCCCAGTCCGTTTTGTTTCGATCGGCCCTGCGCCGATGATGCTGGCCGGCATGTATGTGCTGATTCGCGGCTACGACCCGAAGGGAGGGCCCCTGCTGCTCGCCCGGCACAAGCAGATTCTCGATTCGGTGCCAGGCATGCACGAGTACAGCCCGCTGCGCCTGGTGCATTTTGTTGAAGTTTCCCCCGACCTTTCGCCCGACTCGGTCAGAAGCGTGCAGGATGTGATCAGGCGCGCCGTGCGAATTCGCACGCCCGGCATGGTCGTCGATGCGCCCATCGTACCGCTCGATGCTTCCAGCCCCGCCTTTCCGATCGTGCCCGCCTGGCATCAGGGGGTGCTGACCGGCTACCTCGACATCGGCCCGATGCCCGTTCGCACCGGGAATGTCTATCAGTGCATCCGCGGTTTCGACAAGGCGAGCGGCAACGTCTTGCCGCAGTTCGGACAGAAGCTGATCTTCGACTCGCTGCCAACGCATCCCGCCTACAGCCCGGTTCGTCGCTTGCACTATGTGCGCGTCCCCGATCAGCTGGAGGAGGATTCCCTGCGCAGCGTCGAGCAGATCGTCGAGCAGCGCTTGCCGATTCGGCCGACGACGCACTTGCTCAATCTGCCGATGACCGATCTGAGCGGTTAAACTGTGCGAAAAAACCACGCTCGCATGCGCGAACGTGGTTTTTGGTTAACTGGCTGCCGAGACGAGCATTGCCAGCTTCTCCACAGCAGATTCCGCGTCGGGCCCGTCGGCGCGGATGACGACGGTGGTGCCTTTGGCGATCGCAAGCGACATGACGCCCATGATGCTCTTTGCGTTTACCGCTTTCCCCTCTTTTTCTACAAAAATCTCGCTGGTGAAGCGGTTCGCTTCCTGGACGAACAGCGCAGCCGGACGGGCGTGCAATCCCGCAGGCAGTCCCACGGTCACAGTCTTTTCTGCCACCTTCAGACCCTCCTCACGATTCTCATTTTTGGTTAGTATACCCTGTTTTCGCCTTTTCCGCCAACTCATCCAGCTTGCGCAACCGATGGTTGACGCCCGACTTCGACACTTTGCTCGGCAGCATTTCTCCGAGCTCCTTCAGGTTGATGTCAGGATATTGCAATCGCAGTTCGGCCACTTCGCGCAGGCGCGGCGGCAGGTTGTGCAGCCCGACCACCCGCTCCAGCAGCTTGATGTTTTCGATCTGGCGAACAGAAGCTTCGATCGTCTTGTTCAAGTTGGCCGTCTCACAGTTGACCAAGCGGTTGACCTGATTGCGCATCCCTTTGACGATCCGGATGTCCTCAAACTTTAACAGCGCCTGATGAGCGCCGATGATGTTGAGAAATTCGATGATCTTCTCGACCTCTTTCAGATAGACCACATATGATTTTTTGCGGTCGATCAGCTTGGCGTTCAGATCGTATTCGTTGATCAGCTGAAGCAACGCCTCCGAGTGATCATAGTCGCTGGAGGCGATCTCCAGGTGGTAGGACGAGCCTTCCGGATCATTCACGCTCCCGCCGGCGAGGAACACGCCTCGCAGGTAGGAGCGCTTGCAACAGCTCTTCTTGATCAGTGTAGGATTGATCCCCGCAATAAATGTCAAATTATCTGCCGCGATGCACAGTTCCTGTAAAATCTCTTTCACCTGAAACGGCACGCGCATCATGTAGACGTTGTTTTTCTTCAAGCGCATCTTTTTCCGCACCAAGATTTCAGCATGCACACCGAACAGCTCTTTGAGCAGCGTGTACATGCGCCTGGCGATCGCGGCGTTTTCGGTGGTCACATCGAGCGAAAAGCGTTTGCCGGAGATGACGATCGTTCCGTTCATCCGAATCAGGGCGGCCAGCTCCGCTTTTTTGCAACAGGGCTTTGCCTCCAGTTGCGTGAGCTCTTTCTTAGTACGTGCAGCAAACGACATTTGCGTCCACCTCCTTACCTGTGATCGTCGTGCTAGCGGCGCAGTTTGTTCGGATCGCGACCGATCAGCGCTAAGATTTGTTCGGAGATCATGCGGGCATCATGACGAGCATAGATGGAGTAGTGCAGAAAATTGCGCGCGATGACGTTCAAGCCCATGTTTTGCAGATTCCAAAGGTCGGCGACGACAGGCGCTGCTCGCTTCTCGCGATACTGCTCGATGACAGCCGGCGGAATCGGCGCCGAGTTGACCAGGATATAATCGAACAGCGGTAGACCGATATGGTCGTAAAGCGCTTTCACATGATCGGACGCGGTGTAGTGATCGGTCTCTCCCGACTGGGTCATCACGTTGCAGATGTACACCTTTTTCCCCTCTGCGGCGGCGATCGCCTCCGTCAAGCGGGTGACGAGCAGGTTGGGCAGGATGCTCGTATAGAGCGACCCTGGGCCGATGACGATCACATCTGCCTGCTCGATCGCTTCCAGCGCTTCCGGCAGCGGTTCGAGGTCGTTCGGCTCCACCTCGACGCGATCGATCTTCTTGCCGGAGAGCGGAATCTGCGATTCTCCCTCCACAAACGAGCCATCCTCCATATAGGCGCGCAGGATGACCGCCTCCCGCACGGCTGGCAACACGCGGCCGCCGACTGCGAGCACGCGCGACGCCTCTTTGATCGCCGTCTCAAAATCGCCGGTCACATCGGTCAGCGCTGCGATCAGCAGGTTGCCAAACGAATGTCCGGCCAATCCCTCGCCGCTTTTGAAGCGGTGGGACCAAAGCTTTTCCAGCAGCGGCTCCGTGTCGGACAGGGCGACGAGACAGCTGCGGATGTCGCCAGGCGGCGGCATGTCAAAATCGGAGCGCAATCGACCGGAAGAGCCGCCATCATCAGCCACGGTGACGATCGCGGTGATGTCGATATCAAACTCCTTCAGACCGCGCAAGAGCACCGAGAGCCCGGTGCCCCCGCCGACGACGACGACGCGCGGCTTGCGCTTTTCCAAGAGCATCTGCGTGCGGGTGATCTGCTCATCGCGCCACCAGCCGAACGCGAGCAGCCCCGACCCCATCAACAGACAGACCAGCCCGATCAGCGACGTTTGACCCGGCAGGCTGTGAATCCCGATGCCCGCCGCGATCAGCCCGAGGCCGAACGAGCAGACCGTCCAAGCGAGGAGCAACCAATAGCGCACCATCGCGGGCTATTCCTTTGCAGAATCGCGATGGACGACGCTCGACCACTCGCGATCTTTCAGATGTTGGTGCAGCGTTTCTGCCAGCGCGACCGAGCGGTGTTTGCCGCCTGTGCAGCCGATCCCGATCACCACTTGTGTCTTGCCTTCTTTGCGAAATTGCGGAATAAGAAAATCGATCATATCGAGAAGTTTTTGCGAGAAGGCTTGCGTGATCGGCCATTTCATCACATAGTCGTACACCTCTGGGTGCTTGCCAGTCAGCGGTCGCAAGGAATCGACATAGTGCGGGTTGGGCAAGAAGCGAACGTCAAACACCATGTCCGCTTCGATCGGCACTCCGTATTTAAAGCCGAACGACATGATGTCCACCTTCATGTGCTGGTCGTCGATCTGCGAAAATTGGTTGAGGATCTTCTGCCTGAGCTCGCTCGCCTTCAGCGCAGACGTGTTGAGGATCAGGTCTGCATTGCCGCGAATCTCCTCCAGCATCTTGCGCTCCTCGGCGATGCCTTCGACGATGCGACCGTCCTTCGCCAGCGGATGACGGCGTCTCGTCTCCTTAAAGCGGCGGACGATCGTCGCATCATCCGCTTCGAGAAAGACGATCTGGTAGTTGATGTGCGGAGCTTTTAGCTCCAGCGCCCCCAGCGCCTCCATCAGGTCGCTGAAAAATGCGCCGCCGCGCAGGTCGCAGACCAGCGCCACCTTGGTCACCTTCCCCAACGATTGGATGATCAGATCACCAAACTTGGGAATCAATGCGGGTGGCAGATTGTCTACGCAAAAGAAACCGATATCCTCCAGCGCTTGCATCGTCACCGATTTTCCGGCGCCCGACAGCCCTGTGATCAACAAGAGGTTAATACCCGCTTGCATCTCCCTCACCTCCTGCTAGTTCATGCCAATTTGTTTCCTTTTAGTGTAGCAGATGACGGGGCGGAAAGAAAGAAACGTGCTGATAAGAAAAAGAGCCGGGCGTATCCCCCGGCTCGCTTCCTAGTTATCCGTATCCCGTTTCGTCAGCTCGTCTGCAGTGGCTTCCGATTCGCTTTCGGTCGACTCGACAGCCGCTTCGGCAGTCTCTGCCCCAACAAAACGATCTTCCGTCTCGAATTCTTCTGAAGAAGCTTCCTCTTCGTGCGCCGCTTGCAGCTCCGCAGCTGGCAGTTCCGCATCTTCCCGTGCGGCTGCCAGCTCAGCATGACCGTTCGGACCTTCCGCATGCGACTCTTCATCGACGACAAAGCGCGAGACGCTCAGCTTCAGCGCGTCAGCAAGCTGCGAGAGCGAGACGGCAGATGCTGCCACCTCTTGCATCGAGGCGAGCTGTTCCTGCGTCGCCGCCGACACCTCTTCCACCCCTGCTGCCGACTCTTCGGTGATCGACGCGACATCCTCGATGTTGGCGAACACCTGCTGAGCGGAGTCGGAGATCATCTCGGTGGTGTCAGCGACAACCCGGATGCGCCCGAGCATGCCCTCGACCGAGGTGACGATGTTTTCGAAAGACTGGTTGGTCTTTTCCATCGCCTTCACGCCCGAATCGACGCGTTGGTTGGAACCACCCAGCGCCGCTTTCATCTGCTCCATGCTCTCATGAGCGGTGGAGACGATCGAGCGCACCTCGCCGGCAGCCTGTGAAGACTGGTCGGCCAGCTTTTTCACTTCGTCGGCGACCACCGCAAACCCGCGGCCATGTTCGCCTGCGCGCGCCGCTTCGATCGCAGCGTTCAGCGAGAGCAGGTTGGTCTGCGAGGCGATCTCGGTGATCACATTGACAAACTCGATGATGCGACCCAATTGCTTGTAGAGATGTTCGAACGCTTGAACCGTCTCGGCGTTGGCGGAGCGAATGCCTTCGATCTGACCGGATGTCGTCTCCAGCACAGAGCGCCCGTCCAGCGCCGTATCGGTCGTCTGCTGCGCCGCATCGACGATATGATCCATCGTCTTCTTGATCTCGGCGACCGACTCGGCGAGCTGCTGCATCAGATCGGCGCTCTCCTGCGTGCGCTCCACCTGACGCGACGTGCCTTCCGCCACCTCTTGAATGGTGATCGCGACCGATTCGGCCGCCCGATTGCTCTCCTCCGAGGAGACTGCCATCCGCTCCGAAGCGGAGGCGACGCTCATCGATGCGGTGTTCAACTGGCTGATGATCTGGCGCAGGTTGGCGATGACCGCCGAGGTCGAGCGCGCCAGCTGACCCAGCTCGTCTGTCGAGTTGACTTTCACCTCGACGCGCAGATCGCCTTTGGCCAACACCTCGTTCACCTCGACCATCTGGTTGATCCGGTGCTGGAGATAGCGGTTGGTCGCAAGTCCGAGCGCCCCGGCGAACAGCGCGATCACCGCGATCACGATCCCGGTGACGATCCAAGAGGTGCGATAGATCGAATCGAGCAAGTTTTTCGCGTCGGAGATCACCGTCTGGTTGTCGCTGTTGATCTCTGTCAGGATTTTCGATAGGTTTTTATAACCGGTAGATAGATTGCCCTCCCAAAGCTGGAAGGCGATGACTTCGCTTTTATCCGTTTCCTCGATCAGCTTCTTCTGCGCATCTTTGAAAGCCTGCCAGTTCTTCTTCAGCTCGGTGAGCAGATGCTCATCTGTGCCAGCCACCTGCGCAAGCTCCTCGTACTCGCTGATGCTGTCTTCGATCGATTTGTTCAAATTGTCAAGCTTTTTAAGATATACGCCTCGTCCATCCTTGTTCTTGCTGTTGCGGATGTAATTGACCATCTCGCGGTCATACTGTGCTGCTGTGACTTTCATTTCCTCGGCGACTTGCATCGCGCGGAGGTTGACGGTCAACGCCTCATCCATGCTGCTCTGAAGCGTTTTTAACTGCCAGATCGACGTCGCGCCAACTGCTAGGATTCCGACAAACGTGACGATGATGATGAGGCCCAATTTCTGACTGAGTTTCATTTTGATCTTGCTGTCGATGCCTTCATAGACACGGTCCAGCAAGCGAAGCATCGAGGACTGGTCAAATTTCTTATTCCGTCCCGTAGGCATCACTCACCCTACCTCCTTCTTCCTGCATACATAGGAATTCTTCTTCTCTACGAAACCACAACATTCCTGCAACAAATCCGCTTAATTCACAATAACATTTAATGAAACTAAACTAACTACTCCTATTCGTACATTCATAAATCATCATTTGACCTCTTTCTCCCCACCTTCCCCTCGCTGAGCGCAAAAAAAAGGTGAGACATCCCATCATCTGGTCGGCCTCACTGGAAAGAGATATTTGAAAAGGGGGGTCAAATATGCTTGCTTTTACTATACCGACTTACTGTTGCGGGACGGTTACACCGGAGTGAACACCGTGTGACAATTTGTTTCGTCTGTTACGGCACCGCTAATAGCTTCCAGCGACCGGTTTACATTTGACGCCCGCCGCTCCGCCCTTCCCGCTCAGATGACCGCGTAGACGATCAAGCCCCACACGGCCACCACGCCAAGCTGAAGGAGCAGGGAGGTTCGCGGTGGGAGCTTGCGCTTCATCTGAATGAACAGCGAAATCTGCAAGAGCGGGATCAGCAGCAGGTAGATTCCGATCGAGAAGCTTCCCAGCACGGTCACCACCGCGCTGAACAGAATGGCGAACAGAATGACAGTCGCGCTCTTTCCCTTCACGCCCCAGATCGTCAGCACAAACGTGGCGATCAGGCAGATGTTAAAAACGGTGGAGAGATCTAGCATCGACACCGCACCCCCTTGTGTGAATCGTTTGCATGCACATGCTTTTCTGCCGCTGTTTCCATTTCCAAGTATAGCACGCCCTGGCAAAATAAAATGCCGCCGACAAGCTTGTCGGCGGCATTAACCTTCATCAATCTTTGACAAAAATATATGTCCAGTTGCATTATGTTCTGGAGTTTAATTTTCTAGGTTTCCTTATATCGAGGAAGCTTATGATTAATGAAGTATTTACTACGTATTGTAGTATACCCAGCAGGAGGTGTCAAGATTCGGTCGCCATCCGGCTAGGGAATCAACCATTCCATGTCGGGACGCGCGATCAGCCGTGCATTGTTATAGGCCATATCTAAGGTCAGACAGGTCGTCGCCATATAGAACTTGCCGTCGTGCTTATAGACGGCCAGCGCTAGATCGGGGCTATCATAGGAAGTCAAATAGAGAGGAAGCAAAAGTTGGATGCGATTTTGATAAAACTGCGGGATCGCCGTTTTGTAATTTCGCTTGTTGCGATTGATCGCGTCGGTGATCGCACCGTGCAGGGTGATCCGCAACTGATGATGATATTTCTCTTCGTTTAATGGGGCGGGAAAGCGGTCGCGATTGTCCTGAATGATATGATCGACATTGGTTCGCAATTCGAGTCGAGCATCGTAGAGCAATTCGGAAGGATCGTCAAAATAGTGCGCCGTATCGGGCAGCGTGGTGATCACCCGCAAAGACGGATCGCTATACTTGCAGAATTTGATAAAAAACCAATCCTGTTTCGCATCCAGCTTTTTATTCTCTTGAAACAGCGCAAAAATGTCCTCTTGGTTTTTCGTGACCAACCCGGTGTTAAAACAGGCATAGTCACCTTCGATCGCGATCTTGTCTTCATATTGGAGGCGCTCAAACGTGTAGTGCAAATAATTGTACAATATCGGGAACTTCCGCTCGATCGTGGAAAAGCGGTACTCCCAGTTTTCCGGCATCGCCAGCTCCTTCAGCTCGGCCAGCCGCGAATCAAAATCGGGGAAAAATGCAAAATCAAACAATTTACGCATCCAATAACACCATCCTTCGCATCTATCCCTTCTATCCTACCTGATTGCCGACCGGATGAAATAGGCGAATTGAACTGTTTTTAGAGCAGTTCTCGCTTGTCTCCCACCCGTCGGCACACTTTTACCTCGTCAAAATACTCCAAGATCAGCACCGCAAACTTGCGCGAAGTTCCCACCCAATCGCGGAAGTCGGCCACGCCGAACGGACCGCTCTGGCGGAAGTGGACTTCGATCAGCTCTTTCGCTCGCAGAAGCGTCGCCGCAAGCAGGTGGACGCCTTCGCCGATCTCGATCAGCACGCCCGTCTCTCGCAGGTAGTGATACAGCCCGGCGAGCGTCTTCTCAAACGCTCCCGTCTCCTGCTTTACCTCGTCAAACGATGGCGGATAATATTCTTTTTGCGCATAGAGCGCTTCGATCTTGCTGAGCAGCTCCTGTTCGCGCAGCGTGAAGGGCACCTGATAGCCGGTGATCGACAGCTTGTCGCGGCGAAGCGCAAAGCGGTCTTGGGCGATCTCAGCGGAGAGTAGCGCATCGAACAGCTTCGGCTTCAACTTCTGTTCGAGCTGTGACAGCACCTGCGCTTTCGGTACGCTGATCTGATACTTCTCTTTGGCAAAATGCGCTCTGATCTTCGCTTCGACCGCGTCGAACAGCTGGTGCGCCCAGTCGGTTCCCACATAGCCGTCCGCCACCGCGGTCACCTGCCGATCGGCGAGCAGCGGAGTCAGCCAATCGCTCACCACCGCCTCCGTCGCGTTCACCCGCTCGGCCAGCTCGCGCAGCGAGAGGCCAGGCTCCGCTGTCAGCGCGTCCAGCACCAAGCGCTCCGGCCCGCCCAGCTCCCGCTGCGTCAGCTCTTCGAGCACATAGTCTCGACGGCGGCGATGCTCGCGCACAGGGTGCGGGTCGATCACGCTGCCGCCGCCGATCGTCAGCATCGGCGAGAAGGTGCGGATGATGAAGCGGTCGTTCGGCGCGCAGACGATCGGGCTTTCCAACTGCAGTTGCACCAGCGCATCCGCTCCGGGCAACAGCTCATCGCGATCGAGGATCGACACGCGCCCGATCGCTTCGCTCGACCCGATGTAAAAGCGCACCCGCATCCGGTTGGTCAGCGCGCGCGGCGAGCTTTCCAGCAGGCGCAACCTCACGTCGATCCGCTCCGTCTGCCGATAGAGCCCTTTTTGCGCGATCACCATCCCGCGCTCCAGATCGGCGCGCTCGACACCGGCGAGGTTGAGCGCCGCACGCTGACCAGCCTGCGCGCGCTCAGCCGACTCGCCGTGCACCTGAATGTGCCGCACGCGCGCTTGCACCCCTTTGGGCAACACCTCGACGATGTCCCCCACCTCCACCTGTCCGGCATATACGGTGCCGGTCGCCACCGTGCCGAAGCCCGCGACCGAAAACACCCGATCGACCGGCAGGCGCAGCGGAGCGGACACTTCGCGCGGCAAGACCTCGCTTGCCAAGCGCCCGATCTCCGCCCGCAGCGACTCGATCCCGACTCCTTTCGCAGCGGAGACGGCGAGCAGCGGCGCATCGGCCAAGAACGTCTCCCGCAATCGCTCTCGCACTTCCTCCTCGACCATCGCCAGCCAATCTTCCTCGACCGTGTCCCGCTTGGTCAAGACGATGATGCCCTTTTGCACGTGCAGCATCTCCAAGATGTGCAGGTGCTCCTCCGTCTGCGGCATGATCCCTTCGTTTGCGTCGATCACCAGCAGGATCAGATCGATGCCCCCCGCTCCGGCCAGCATGTTGCGGACAAACCGCTCGTGCCCTGGAACGTCAATCACCCCGACGCGTCTGCCGTCGGGGAGAGTGAAGGGGGCAAATCCGATGTCGATCGTGATGCCCCGCTCTTTTTCTTCTTTGTGCACATCCGTATCTTTGCCGGTCAGCGCTTTGACCAAAGTCGTCTTGCCGTGGTCGATATGGCCGGCCGTGCCCAGGATCAGAAACTGATCATTCATTCGCGATCAATCCTCTATTCTTGATCCGCTTCCCACATCTCCACATAGTGGCCCGCGTAGAAGGCGGCTACCGCGCCGTCTGCCGTCGCCGTCACCACTTGGCGCAGCACCGTCTCGCGCCCATCGCCAGCGGCGAAGATGCCGGGGATCTTCGTCTCCATCTTGGAGTTGGTCAGCACATAGCCAGCTTCGTTCAAGATCGGCAGGTCGGAGAAGAACTTCGTGTTCGGCACCATGCCGACATAGATGAACACGCCGTCAGCCGCATACTCACCAGTCTCGCCCGTCTTCGTGTTTTTAATCTTCAACTTCTGCACTTTGCCTTCGCCCTCGATCGACTCGACCACCGTGTCCCAGATGAAAGAGATCTTCTCGTTCTTAAACGCGCGGTCCTGCAAGATCTTTTGCGCCCGCAGCGAATCGCGACGGTGGATGATCGTCACTTTGGAAGCGTGGCGGGTCAGGTAGATGCCCTCTTCCACCGCCGAGTCGCCGCCGCCGACCACGACCAGCTCCTTCTCGCGGAAAAACGCGCCATCGCAAGTCGCGCAGTAGGAGACGCCACGGCCGCGCAGCTCCTCTTCACCAGGTGCGCCAAGCTTGCGCGGCTCGGCACCGGTCGCCAAGATGATCGTCTTGGTCAGAAACTCGCCGCGGCTGGTGAGCACCTTCTTGATCTTCTTGTCCGCATCTTCGATGCGCTCCACTTCGGCGGTGATCATCTCCGTGCCGAAATCTTCCGCCTGCTTGTGCATGGTCATCGACAGCGATGGTCCGTCCACCGATTCGACGCCCGGGTAGTTTTCGATCAGATGGGTGGTCGCCGCCTGCCCGCCGGGCATTCCGCGCTCGATCATCGCAACTTTCAGGTTGGCGCGGCCCGCATACAGACCTGCTGCCATGCCGGCTGGCCCGCCGCCAATTATGATCACATCATAGAGAGTATGGTTATCGCTCATCATAAAAGCCCCCTTTATTCAAAAGACGAACCGCACATTGCTCTTCGTTAGTATGAGATAGCAAAAGGACGAGGATTCCTCTTTCCTGTCCTCGTCCTTTAGTATATCTAAGCAAGTGCGGTGGGAACTGTAAGTCTGCCTACAAATCCTCACCCTCGTTTTTCGTCTGCGCGAGGAGGCGGAAGATTTTGGAGACCGCACCCGTCGGCACGCCGTATCGTCCTGCCACATCTGCCTGCGTCGCCTTCACCCCGAGCTTGCGCAGCACCGCATATTCGAGGGCGGCCGCCCAGTTCGCCGTCTTGACGATTCGCGGCGGCGCATGAAACACGCGGTTGAGGTAGGCGATCCAGATGTCCCTCGCCAGATGGCGCGCCACCTCGCCGTGCGCGCGCTCAAGCTTGGAGATCGTCATGTCGAGCACATTCTGCCATTCGGGTCGACAGGTCAGCAGATCGTCCTGCGGCATCGACTGCACCCGCAGGATCACATCCTCCTTGTCCAGATGCGCTTGAAACGGGCCTTCCGCCCCGATGTGGCGCAGCACGTAGATCGCCAGCCGCTTCAGCTGATCGATCTCGTCCGGATTTTTGATAAACTCGCGCAGCGCATGCTCAACCTCTTTGTCCGCCAACAGGGCAAACGTCTGGATCACCTGCGTCTTCGTCTCCAGATCGCCATGCTTGAGCGCCCAAAACAGGGAGGAGCGAATCAGCGGGTCATGTCGCCACGCCCCCAGCTGACCGGTCTGCAGCTGCTCCTTCATGATCCGAAACTGCTCTTGAAACGGAATGTGGTACTGGTAGGAGACAGACTCCATCTTCCGGCCGGCGCTGATCGCTTCGTTCACTTTGCTCAAAAAGAACCGCGGCGTCTCCGATTCGGGATCGAGCGCCTGCACTTCCTCCCACACCCGCTTCGCCTTCTCCAAAAAGCCGAGGTTGGCAGCCGATGCTGCCACGCAGTGCAACAGCGCCGTATCGGTCCGATCCCCCCAGCGCAACAGCTGGCGAAACAGGCGATAGGCGGTCGTATGCTCACCCAAGATCCCCATCGTCGTCGCCAGCTTATACGTATGATCAAAATAGAGCGGATAGAGCTTGCGCAGCCCTTCCAAAATCTCCTGCAGCTGTTCGCGATTGCCCAGATGCTGATGAAACACCGCCAGATTGCACAGCGCGTGCACATTGGACGGATCGCGTTCCAACACTTCCAAGGCGATCTCGATCGCCTTGTCGATATCGCCTTGATAGTAGTAGGCGAGCGATAGGTTGTTGCGAGGAGCGGTCGAATCAGGCTGGCGCTCGACCGCCTTTTCCAGATATTCGGACGCTTCGAGGAACTTGCCTTCCTCCAGCAGCTTTCTTGCCGTATCATGACCTTGCGCATCTTCGTCTGGTTGCTTCTTGCGCTCTTGAAACACTTTGCCGCCACCAAACTCCTGCACCAGGATCTGCAACATCTCATCCGCATCTTCTGCAAACTCGCCGCGCGGGTCGAGTTCCAGATAGCGTGCCACACAATCTTCCGCCTTTTCATAATCGCCCAAGTTGGCCCAGTTGTTCGCCATGTAAAAATGGCATTCGACCATGTCCGGGTCGATTTCCCGCAAGATCTTTTGCAAGATCAGATTCGACTCTTCAAACTCGCCCAACTCGGAGAGGACGCCTGCCAGGTTGCAGTGGTTCACCGGATTGTCCGGCTCAAGCTCTGCTGCCTTCCGAAAATTTTTCAAGGCGTTCTTCAGGTCATGACGATCCAGATAATGTACGGCCCGCTCAAAGAAGAAGGCGGCATCGACATGGAATTGAATGATGTTGTTTTTGTGTTTGCGTGATTCCCCTTGGCTTTTCGGCTTATCCACAGAGCGTCACCTCCCGAGCCCTTCTAATGTTTTCCTAGTATATCACAACTGGGAAAGCACTGTCACAAGAAGCGTCCGGTCACTGTTTGCTCGACTCCGGCGTAAGCGATGAGATCGAGCGGTTGTGATGAATCCGGTCGATCGCTTCGGCGAACAGGGGAGCTGCGGAGAGCACGATCAGGTTCGCAAGCTCCCCTTGCCTTTGAATCGGCAAGGTGTCGGTCACCACCACTTCCCGGATCGCCGGATGGGAAAGCCGCTCGCGGGCTGGGCCTGAGAACACCGCATGCGTCGCGCAGAGGATGCCTTCCGGACGCGCTCCGTTTTGCACCAGCCCTTCGATCACCTTGACCAGCGTCCCCCCGGTGTCGATCATATCTTCGATGATGATCGGAATCTTGTGTTTCACATCGCCGATCACATGGGTGATCTCCGCCTCGTTGTGCTTCGGTCGGCGCTTGTTCATCAGGGCGACCGGCAGATCGAGATAGGTCGCCAAGCGCTCGGCCGTCTTCGCGCGCCCCGCATCGGGCGAGACGATGATCGCATTGCTCAAATCTTTGGTGCGCAGATGATCGGCGATCAGGTCGAGCGCCGTCATGTGATCGACCGGGATGTCAAAAAAGCCTTGGATCGCCGGCGCATGCAGATCCATCGTCAGCACGCGCTCCGCCCCGGCTGTGGTCAGCAGATCTGCCAGCAGTTTGGCAGTGATCGGCTCCCTTGGCTGATCTTGCTTCTCCTGACGTGCATAACCGTAGTAAGGCAAAATCACATTAATCATGCCGGCAGAAGATCGCTTGAGCGCATCGATCATCACCAGCAGTTCCACAAAGTGGTCGTTGACCGGATGGGAAAAGGATTGAAACACATAGACATCCGATCCCCGCACGCTCTCGTCGATGCTGACATACGTCTCCCCGCTGGAGAAGCGCGACAGGCGCGCCTCGCCAAGCGGCACACCGAGCAGGCGGCAGACCTCAGCTGCCAACTTCGGATTGGACGAGCCGGCAAAGATCTTCAGGTCATCAAGCGGCCGCTTCACCCTGCATCACTCCTATCGCTCAAAATGTGATCTATCTTACAGAAAGTGTCCCAGTTTAGAGTTAGTCTAATAACAGAATCATTACAAGTCACCCACACGGATGACAATTGACGAGGAGGAGATTTCATCATGGCATACGAGATCAAAGGCACAAAAACTGCAGACAATTTGAAAACCGCATTCGCAGGCGAATCCCAAGCGAACCGTCGCTACCTGTTCTTCGCAGAAAAAGCGGACGCAGAGGGCGCTGTCGAAGTTGCTGAGCTGTTCCGTGCGATCGCAAACGGCGAGACCAAGCACGCGTTCGGCCACTTCGATGCGCTGCGCAACAACGGTGAAGGCGACCCGGTGACCGGGCTTCCTGTCTCCAACGCGAAAGAGATGCTCGCATCGGCGATCGCAGGCGAGACGTACGAATATACCGAGATGTACCCGGGCTTTGCTAAGACCGCTCGCGATGAAGGCTTTGACGAGATCGGCGAGTGGATGGAAGTGATGGCAAAAGCGGAGCGCGTACATGCGCAGCGCTTCCAAAAACTGCTCGACTCGATGGAGTAATTCTGCTCGATCCGATCGGTCCGCCCTGTACATCATACGTGCGGGGCGGGCGCTTCATCATCACGACTCAGGAACCGGAGGTGGATTTTTATGACGACGATTACGAAAAGCGACATCGTGGCACTCCCAACCTATCGCCAAGGGCGCGACGAGTATGTCAAAAAGATGATCCAGTACAAGAAGGCGCGCCGCGTGCGCTTCAATCAAGACATCTCGCTGTTGTTTGAAAACAAAAGCACCGTCATGTTTCAAATCCAGGAGCTGCTGAACAACGAAGACCTGACCGACCCGAAAGAGATCGACGAATATATTGAGATCTATTCTGGCATGCTGCCCGGGGAGAATGAGCTGTCGGCCACCCTGTTCATCGAGACGGACGAGCAGACGGCGCTCACCGAACTGCTGATGAAGCTCAAAGGCATCGAACATCACCTCTCCCTCGTCGTGAACGGTGAGACGATCAAAGCGGTGTTCGAAGAAGAGCATGACGACCGCGAGTTCACAACGTCTGTCCATTACCTCAAATTCCCGCTGACGGGCACGGCGATCGCCTACATCGCCAACGGCTCTTACGAACATGAGAGCGTGCAGCTCGTGCTGGATCATCCGCACATGAGCGTCACCGTTCAGCTCTCCGATGAGACGATCTCCTCGCTGGCCAAAGATTTAGCCTAAGAGATCATGATCGGCGTGCGCAGCGGTCCTGCCGATCTGCTCGCGCACCTTTTCCTCAATTTCATGACCTGCTATCACTCACTTTATGCGAACGCCCATCGCGCTCTTCTGACGCGATGGGCGTTTTTGCTACACATGCAAGTTGAGCTCCCGTCCCAAACTAAGAGCGGGAGGTGGTCAGGTATGTTGACAATACCCGGCTTTCTGTTGATCAGCCTCATTCTCTTCGGCCTCTTTTTCCTCTGGTATTGGGCGGTGCATCGCAACGGGGTGTACAACGCGGCCAGAGCGAAC
Organism: Tumebacillus lipolyticus; assembly: GCF_042682745.1. Classification (NCBI taxonomy): domain Bacteria; kingdom Bacillati; phylum Bacillota; class Bacilli; order Caryophanales; family Alicyclobacillaceae; genus Tumebacillus; species Tumebacillus lipolyticus. The sequence goes on from NZ_JBHUIO010000011.1 coordinate 458,085, forward strand.
GATGAGGATGCTCTCGCGCAGATGAGCGGCACCGACCGATTGCGCCCGACAGCTTCCAACAGGTTTGCGACCGCGGAGATCGGAACGATCGGCGAGCGCGAAGACGGTCTGGAAAGCGGACAGCGCCCGATCACCGATCCGCACCGACTGCTGCCCGCCCCTGCTGGGCGAGCGCGCACACGCCGCCTCGTCACGCCGATCAACGACACAGAGTTTGCGGCGATGCCGACAGCCGAGTTCGAAGCGCTGCCCGATCAACTGCCCGATCAACTGCCCGTGCTCGGCGACGACGCGGCCGCATCCGCTCAACAGCGCGACAGCAGATGATCCGCTACAGTCGGTCAAGTCACCCCCTTCAGCCTGTTTGGCGAAGGGGGTGTCTTTTTTCTGCAATCTTTTGAAATATTCTTGAAACAATTTTGCCAAAAATCAGACTAATATTGTATGGCTAATCTTTCTTATCTGAATCGATTAAGTTCTTTCATATGGAATGTAAGGGGGAGATTGCAATCATTCGCATGCTCAAAGGCTTGCTGATCGGGCTCGCCGTGTTGCTCGGCATCTTGATGATCGGGAATCTGGATAAGATCTTCATCCAGTCAGCTCCTGATCGCGTGATCGTGACCACGAAAAAAGTCGGCGCGGTCAGCTTGGAGAAAATTATGGAGAAATATGAGGGGACCGAGGTGTACGAAGAACGGTTCGGGTTGGTCAAAGTACCGTATGGACAGGTCAATCGATACGTGCAACTTCTCAAAGAGGACAAAGATATTCGCATGGTCAGCAAGATACAGATCGAGCCGAAGCTCGACTTCAAAAACTTTGTCGTCGAAGTTCGCGACCAGCTCGTCGGGTACACGGAGGGAGAGTTCGGCACGATCACCTACCGCAACCGGATTGACCGAGAGCTGCCGATCGATCTGCAGTTGGGCAAGATGGTCAAGCGCTCCTTCTCCTACCTGATCCCGGGAATCTTGACGGCGATCGTCGGCGGATTTGCGCTGGCGCTGCTGGCGATCTGGCTGCCGAAGGTCGGGTCGGTGCTCGACAAGTTCAACCGGCTGTTGCTCGCCATGCCAGACTTTTTGATCATCGCTCTGATGCAGACGATCGCTATCCTACTTGCGATCGCCTCGGGAAAAAAGGTGCTGACGATCATGCAGTTTGCGGATAACACGCCTTTCCTGATCCCCTTTCTGGCGATCTCGCTCTTGCCGACCGCGCTGATGTACGGTGCGTTTCGCATCGCCGTCACCCGCGAATGGGATGAAGGATACATCAAGACCGCCTATGCGAAAGGGGTGAGCCGCAGCCGCGTGATCCTCGTCCATATCCTGCGCAATGTGACAGAAGACCTGCTGGCTGTGCTGCCGCGCGTCGTGTCGGTCGCGATCACCTCGCTCGTCGTCGCCGAGGTGATGTGCGGCGTGTTCGGGCTGGGCGGCTATGCGATCAACCCCGACCTGTTCAAGGTGACCTCCCTGCCGGCGACCTGCGCCATCCTCGCCTGCTTCGGTCTGCTCACCCACGTGCTCGTCGCCATCCTGCGCAAATACCTCGTGGTCAAGACGAAGGAGGTGGCGTAGATGGTCAACCTGCAAAAGGCGGCTCAGCGCGACCGCTTTCAATACAAGCTCTCCTGGTTTCTGCTGCTGTTGCTCGTGTTTGTCACCGCGTTCGGCTCGGTGCTCGCACCGCATGGCACCACGGTCAAATACAAGATGACCTACGATTATCAGATCATCGACGGCGAGCGGAAGATGGTGTCCGCTCCCTTCCCGCCGACCGAAAAGTTTTGGCTCGGCACAGACCATCGCGGGTATGATCTGGTCTCCCTGCTGCTAAACGGTGCGAAGTTTACGATCGGGTTTGCGCTGTTGATCACCATCTTGCGCTTCTGTATCGCCCTGCCGCTCGGGATGTACGCCGGGACGAGCGGCAGGGGCAAGTCGATGATTCACACGATGCAGATGGTGTTGACCGCGGTGCCCGCACTGCTGATCATCTTTCCGATGATGTACAGCCTCTATCAGGTGATGTCCAAAGATGATGCGGCGCTGTTGCTGTTCGTGATGATGGTGCTGATCGGCGTGTTTCCGATCGCCAGACAGTTTGCCGACCGCTCCGAGTTTTTTAGCAGCAAGCTGTTCGTCTCCGCCTCGCGCTCGATGGGCGCTTCCACCCCGCGGATCATCGGCAAGCATCTGTTTCCGCATCTGCGGCCGGAGATTCTGTTTGCCTTTCTGACCGACTTCGTCCAGGTGCTGTTCCTGATCGGTCAGCTGGCTGTCGTCAACATCTTCCTCGGCGGCGGTGAAGAGGTGCCGATCGACCCGGATGCCAATCCACCGATCTACTATCTGTTGACGACGAGCGGCGAGTGGGGCGCGATGATCGCCTACGGGTCGAAAATGTTGCGCAACTACCCGTGGATTTTGCTCAGCTCCGCCTGTTTCATGGGCGCTGCGATCCTGATCATCTCCAACTTCTCCGATCAGTTGCAAAAGCGCCTCCAGCGGCCCTATCTCTACACGTCGCAAAAGGTGCGCAAGCCGCTGATGGAAAACAACAAGCGGTTGGCCGCCATCGCGATCGGCTGTCTGGTCGGCTTGTCGCTGATCGTCTGGAACAAATATGACCCGCCGCAGATGGCGGGTGAAAAGATCACCTCTGACGATATCAGGCGCTTTAAGGAGATGAAACAGCAAGAGTCCTACCTGAACTATTACACACCGAAGTTCAAAGAGACTGCTGCGCTGTTCATGACCAACTTGACACATGATAGATGGCAGAGCAACGAAGTGTTGATCTTCAAAGAAAAAGGTCATGAAAACGCGTTCACAACACCGCCTCCCGCCTACCAAGCTTGGTTGGACGCGCTGGTGAGCAAAAAGTATTTCTTCGTCGATACTGGCGATGTGAAGCCTGCTGGCGACGGACAGTTCTCCGTGAAGATCAAGATCAAGCGGGCGGACGGAGCGGAAGAAGAGTGGACCGTGATGATGAAAGTTCCCAACTACATCGTCGACATCAAAGGCGGGCCCGGCCAGTAGCAGGACAGCTTGTGGTATAATGTGCCAAGAACAATTGAGAGGAGCTCTTGATGATGACCACTTTTTATGACTTGTCCGCACAGACGGCAGGCGGAGAGACTCGTTCCTTTTCCAGCTACCGCGGCGATGTGCTCTTGATCGTCAACGTCGCTTCCAAGTGCGGCTTCACCCCTCAATACGAAGGTTTGGAAAAACTGTACCAGACGTATCGCGAACAAGGGCTTCACATCCTCGCCTTCCCGTCGAACGACTATGGCGCGCAGGAGCCGGGCACGATCGAAGAGGTGCAGCAGTTCTGCTCGCTCAACTACGGCGTGACCTTTGAGCTGTTCGATAAAGTGCATGCCAAAGGGGCGGATCAGCATCCGGTCTATCAATACCTGACCGCGCACGCTGCGGAGTCGGGCGATGTGCAGTGGAATTTTGAGAAGTTCCTGATCGGTCGCGACGGCGCGATCGTCGGTCGCTTCAACTCCCGCGTCGCACCGCAGGATGCGGAGCTGATCAGCGCGGTGGAACAAGCGCTGGCCAACAAGTAGTACGGACGCTAAAGACCCCCTCGCCACAGCTGGCAGAGGGGGTCTTTCCCATTTTCTTGCTATCTCGTTGTCGTTAGAGCGGCAAGCGATAGTACCCATATGCGGTGCGCACTTCAAAGCCGCAAGAGCGATACAGCCCGAGCGCGTTGCTGTTGTCTGTCGCCACTTCCAACCCGATGCGCGTGCGCCCACTGCGCCGCATCTGCTCGGTCAGCGACCAGAGGATGAAGCGGCCATAGCCGCGACCTTGACAGTCTGGATGCACGACAAAGCCGTAGAAAAACGCGCTCGACTCGTCGCTCTTGAAGATCGAGATCGCGGCGATCGTCTTTCCTCCCGCGCGCGCGATGTAGATCTCGCGGCTCGGATTGCTGAGGTCGGTGGTCAGGCTTTTGCTCATCTCCTGCTCCGGCAGCCCGAAGCCGACCGCCATCAGGTGCCCGACCGCCTTTGCGTCCGCCTCCGACGAGGCGCGCACCAGCTCCAAGTCTGCCGGTTGCGGCGTTTTGCCTTCCCCCGTCAAATCCATATAGTGCTCCGAATGATCGTAGGTCGTCGCGATTCGCTCGACAAACGATAAGCCCGCGTTCGACTTCTCCTCGACGATGAAGAGCATCGAGGGGATGTTGCGGGCGATGCACTCGCTTTTTGCCGCCGCAAGCAGTTGGCTGAACACGCCGCGTCGGCGATGCTCTGGATGCACCATGCCGCTGATCTCGATCTCGCTGTCGAGAAACCCGTACATGCCCAAAAATCCGATCAGCTCTCCCTCATGATAGAAGAGAAAGTCGTTGCTGACATCCCCTTTGCGGCTCTTGAGCATGTCGAGGTTCAGCTTGAGCGTCAAGCTGTCCTGTTCGTTTACGCGGTTGGCAAGCGCGACGATCGCTTCGATCTCCGCCGCTGATAACGTCTTTCTCGCCTCTACGGTCATCTCTGTCCCCTTTTCCTTCCTGATCGCTCGCAGTCCCTCCGCCCACAACTTCATTCGCGGGTAGAATCGAGCGAGCGGCGCCTCCCGCCATGTGCAAGGAAACGCAAGAAACTTTTCTATCTTGAACAATTGTGCAAATCTTCGCATCGATATGATTATCTTACAAGCAACCTTCCGTTTTTTCAAACTGCTCGACTCTGTTTGCTCAAACCAGTTGACAGAAATTTTCAAACTGTCATATACTGAATATAGCCGATCAAGAAAACCTGATCGAACAGAAAAAATAGATCGTAAGTTTCCCGATCGAGATTTGAGGTGGGCCATGAACCAGGAACCTGTCTATGATGTCACTTCGCTAGACCAGATGAAGGCGCTGTCGAACAAAGTCCGCGTGCAGATCCTCAAGCAGTTTGAGGAGGAGCCGCGCACGTCCAAGCAGTTAGCCGACCTGTTGGGTCTTCCCGCTTCCAAAGTTCATTACCACGTGCGGGAATTGCACAAGGTCGGACTGCTCGTGCTGGTGGAGACGAGAGAAAAGGGCGGCGTTGTGGAGAAATACTACCTGCCGATCGCGAAACATATTCGCGTCTCCTTGCAGGAGACCGACCCCAGCCAGGAGCGGAGCACCGAGCGGGAAGCGATGGTGATGGGCAGAGCGTTTATCGAGGAGTACTTGAGCGCCTTGGAGAAATCGCTCAACCTGACGGAGCAAGCGATCGCCCGCGGCGAACAATCGCCCGGGTCAGGCCCGGTGATCGCGATGGAGTATTTGCATCTGTTGCCTGAGCAGCAGTTGGAGTTGCGCCAGGAGATCAAAGAGGTATTGAATCGTTGGCAACAGCGTTACAGTCATCAGGAGAAGTCTGAGCACACGCGCCCGTGGCGGGCGTTTCTGTCGCTGTTTCCCGATTAGTAGGCAGCACAGCTTGCAGACAAAAGGAGAGAGTTGAACATGCTTTCGTTTCTGAGGGGCAACCCGCGATATTTTCGCTATTGGATGGCCACATGGCTGTCCGAGTTTGGCGATTGGATGCGCAACATGGCTTTGATCTACATGGTGATGGAGCTGTCGGGCGAGTCCCCGTTCGCCATCTCCTCCATCTTTTTTGCCGAATTCGCACCGATCTTCCTGTTCGGCTTTTTCATCGGCGTGTTTGCCGATCGCTGGGATCGGCGCAAGACGATGCTCGGCGCCATCCTCTTCCGCGTGCTGGTCATGCTGATGATTGTCGTGGCGATCTCGATCGAGTCGCTCTGGATGATCTATGTCGGCGCGTTCATCTCCACCATCGGCACCCTGTTCTTCCGCTCGCCGGCCGGAGCGTTCGTGATGCAGTTCGTGCCGCGGCCGGAGCTGAAGACGGCGATGAGCTTGCGGCAGATCACCAACTCGACGATGATGCTGATCGGCCCTGCTGTCGGCACCGCGGTGTTTCTCACCTATGGTGGGGCGGTAGCGCTCGCGCTGACCGCGCTGCTGATGGTCGGCTCCTCCCTCCTGATCTTCAGCATCAAAGTGCCGCCGTCCGCTCGGGAGGCGGATGATTCGGCCGGCAAGTTTAAAGGTGTCCTGCTCGACATGATGGAGGGGTTCCGCTACTCCTGGTCGAATGCGGCCGTTCGTCCCCTGCTGCTCACCCAGGTGTTTTTAGGCCTCGGCTCCGGGCTGATCAACGTGGTGGAGATCTTTATCGTCACCGAGTTTCTCGGCCTGCCCAAAGAGATGCTCACCTGGCTGGTCACGACGCAGGGCGGCGCGATGCTGATCGGAGCGCTGATCGTCCAGCGGATGAAGACAGCCTCCTATCGCCTGCTGTCCTACGGGCTGCTGCTGATGGGGCTCGGCTTTGCCGGCCTCGTCGCCTACCCCTCGATCTGGGTGACGCTGCTCTTCATGGTCTTGTTCGCCTTTGGCAACTCGATGCTGACCATCGGCATCGGCACGACGATGCAAACGTATGTAGCGTTCGAATACCAAGGGCGCACCGGCACGACGGTGATGACGCTGTTCAACGGGTTTATGGTCATCGCCATGCTCACCGCCGGCTGGTTGCAAGCAGCTCTGACGACCGTGCCGCTGGTGCTCGCCTCTGGCGTGCTGACCGCGTTCGGCGGGCTCGTCTGCTACTACATGTACCACCTCGCGCACAAGTCGGGCCTGACCGCCGCCGCTCCCTCAAAAGCGACAGAGCAAGCGTGAGCAAAAAAGCGACTCCCCCGCATCTGCGATAGCTTTCTGCCCACTCTGACTTTCCGCCGCTACAAAGACACCCCCGAGCCCCGCAGATTGCGCGGTGCTCGGGGGTGTTCGTTTCTGCTGGCACTCTGTGAAAACGCGACCCGACTGCAAACTGCCCGCCGTCAGAGAGCGATCGGATAACGCTCCCTCGCCCGGAAGCCGCAGACCTGTCGATAGCCGACGCTCTTCAGCAGCGCGTACACTTCGTCAAGCCCTGCCCCGACCGCGCTCGGCTGGTGCGCATCGGAGCCGACGGTGAGCGGAACGCCGTGGCTGTAGAGCATCTCCAGCAGTCTGCGGCTGGGGAACTGCTCCGCACAGGGATAGCGAAGACCGGATGCGTTGACCTCCACCGCCACGCCCGCCTCGCGCACTGCGACGACCGTCTCTTCGAACAGATGCTCATACTGAGCAGCGCTCACCTGTCCAAATCGTTTGATCACATCGAGGTGGCCGAGCGTATCGAACAGGCCGCTCTGTGCTGCCAAGCGCACCTGGCGAAAATATTCGGTGCAGACAGCGGCAGGTTCGCATGCTGCCCACCGCCAGAGCTCCGCGCTGTTGGTGATATCCCAGTCGCCGAGAAAGTGTACCGAGCCGATCGCATAGTCGAACGGATAGGCGGCGAGCAGGCGGCCGATCGCCTCCTCCTGCCCTTCGATCCAATCGGCTTCCAACCCGACTCTGAGCTCGATCTGGCCTGCATATTTCGCCTGAAGCGACAGCGCTTCCTCCACATAGTCGGGCAGCTGATCCCACCGCATCGCCGAATCCGGTGCCACTCGATCTGGCGGCAGGTGCAAGATCGGCTGATGATCGCTCAAGCCAAGCTCGACCACCCCTTTTGCCAGCGCTGCCTGCACATACTCTTCGAGCTCCCCGACCGCATGCCCACAGCGGACATGGTGCGTATGATAATCGACCAGCATCTGCCCTCCTCCATTTCCACTCCATCCTAAATCAAAACGGCAAGGCTCAAATCATCATTCACCACGGCCAGGTTGAGTTTTTTCAAGACGGACATAATTTATCTCATAATTCCGTAAATTATAAAATGCTTCATCATTCCAGCTTGGGAAGCGAGGTGGTTGCCTGTGGCGCACATGATCAAACATGAAAGTTATGAAGCGACCAGGTCCCGCTATGTGACCTTGGTCACCGAGAACTCACAATATGATCTGGTCATCAACTACACATCCCATTTCTTGGGGAAAGTGCTGATCTTGCACATTCAGACCAATCGGTTTGGCATCCTCGACATCCACGACATTCGCGACCCTGCCGTCTTCTCCGATACGCTCGGCCTGACTCATCCTGAAGATGTGATCGAGCTGAGCCACTATCTCGAAGAAGTGATGCCGATGAACTTCACCCCGACGCAATATTGACCTGACAGCCCCGCCGATCGGAAGAAGAGGAGTGCGCTCCTCTTCTTTTGTCGTCAGCGTGGTTCCTCGTTTCACCGATGGGCGCAAGCAGAAGTTCAGCGCGAGGATGCGGTTTGCTCCGCCTGCTTCCCTCGCCTGGTCTCCAGCAGTCGCAACACCTCGTCAAAGGGGAGCTTCTGCTCCTGCAACAGCACGAACAGGTGATAGATCAGGTCGGACACCTCAGCGGTCAGCTCGGCGCGATCCCCTTTCATCGCCGCGATCACCACCTCGGTCGACTCCTCGCCGATCTTCTTGAGAATTTTTTCACGACCCTGCTCAAACAGATAGGTGGTGTACGCACCTGCCGGACGAGTTTCATCGCGCTCCGCAATCAGAGCGGCCAGTTCTTCCAGCAGCGCATAGCGCAGCTTCCCCTCGCTTTGGCAGCAGTCCGCCCCTTCGAAGCGCTGCGCCGCAAAAAAGCAGGAGTGCGCCCCTGTGTGGCAGGCGACCCCGGTCTGCTCCACCAGACAGAGCAGCGCATCCTTGTCACAATCGAAGCGCAGGGAGACCACCCGCTGTCGGTGACCGGATGTCGCCCCTTTGTTCCACAGCTCCTGCCTGGAACGGGACCAAAACCACATCTCCCCGGTCAGCACCGTCTGGCGGAGCGATTCCTCGTTCATATAGGCGAGCATCAGCACCTCCAGACTCTGCGCATCCTGCACGATGCAGGGAATCAGGCCGCTCTGCTCATCATACTTCAACTCCTCGATCCACCGATCGTTCATCGCACCGCCACTCCTCGCTCTCTGAGATATGCTTTCACATCGCCGACCGTGCGCTCTTGAAAATGGAAGATCGAAGCGGCGAGCGCCGCATCGGCCAGCCCTTTTTCAAACACATCGCCGAAGTGGGACAGCTCTCCCGCCCCGCCCGAGGCGATCACCGGAATCTGCACCGCCCGCGCGACGCGACGGGTCAGCTCCAGATCGAAGCCGCTCTTCTGCCCGTCCTGATCGAACGATGTCAGCAGGATCTCTCCCGCCCCTCTTCGCTCCATCTCCTTCGCCCATTCGATCGCCGACAAGCCGGTCGCCCGCTTGCCAGCATGGATCATCACTTCCCAATCCTCGCGATCTCGGTCATATCGCCCGTCGATCGACACGACGATGCACTGCGAGCCGTAGCGCTTCGCCGCCTCGTTGATCAGTTCGGGCCGCTTCACCGCCGCCGTGTTGATGCCCACCTTGTCCGCACCTGCGCGCAGCAGATCGCGAATCTGGGCCAGCTCCGACACCCCGCCGCCGACGGTGAGCGGGATGAACACCTGATCGGCGGTGCGGCGCACGATGTCGAGCAGGGTGGCGCGCCCTTCGTCAGTCGCGGTGATGTCGAGCAGCACCAGCTCGTCCGCCCCTTCCGCCTCATAGCGTTTCGCCAGCTCCACCGGATCGCCCGCATCTCGCTCGTCGCGCAGAAACGACACATTTTTGACCACCCGTCCCGCCTTGATGTCAAAGCAGGGGATGATCCGCTTGGTCAACATCGCACATCCCCCCGCTCGCTCGAACGCTCCACCGCAGCCAGCGCCTGCGCCAGATCGATCTGCCCTTCGTAGAGCGCGCGGCCGACGATCGAGCCGACGACGCCCGCACGGCGAAAGCGCGCCAGCTGCAGCAGATCGCCCACCTCCTTGATGCCGCCCGAGGCGATCACCTCAAGCCCGGTCTGCTCAGCAAGCTCGACGATCCCTTGCACGTTCGGCCCGGCGAGCGTTCCGTCGCGCGAGATGTCCGTATAGATCACGCGGGTCGTGCCTGCTGCCCGCAGTTCCCGCGCCAGTTCGACCGCCGTCAGCTCAGACGTCTCCAGCCAGCCGTCGACAGCGACCTTGCCCGCCTTCGCATCGATCCCGATCAGGATCTGCTCCCCGTATTCCTGCAAAGCGGCTCGCACCAGCTCGGGCCGTTTCACCGCAGCCGTCCCCAAGATCGCCCGCTTCACGCCGAGCGAAAACAGCCGCTCCAGCGTTTCAGTTGAGCGAATCCCGCCGCCGACCTGCACCGCAAGATCGGTCGCCTTGACGATCGCCTCGATGACCGCCCCATTTTGCTGCGCTCCCGCTTTCGCCCCGTCCAGATCGACGAGGTGCAGCTCGCGCGCCCCAGCCGCCTGAAAGCGGTGCGCTACCGCAACCGGGTCGCGATCATAGACGGTCATCTGCTGATAGTCGCCTTTGAGCAAGCGCACCGCTTGCCCGCCGTGCAGATCGATCGCCGGATAGATGGTAAAATCGTTCATGCCTTTGCCCCCTCCTCCGCCACGCGCAGAAAATTATCCAGCAGCTGAAGCCCGACACGACTCGATTTCTCCGGATGAAACTGCATGCCGAACACATTGCGATCGGCGACGATGCCGGGCACTTCGCCATGATAGTCGGTCGTCGCCAGAATCACGTCTCGCCGCTCTGGCTCCACATAGAGCGAATGCACCCAATAGACGTAATCGCCGCTCTCCACAGCGGTGAGCAACCTGTCCGCTCGCTGCAAAGCCAGCCGATTCCAGCCGATGTGCGGGATCTTGAACGATCCTTGAAATCTCTTCACAGACCCAGGGATCAGGTCGAGACCTGCGTGGAGCCCATGCTCCTCGCTCGACGTGAACAGCAGCTGCATCCCCAGGCAGATGCCCAGCAGCGGTTTCCCCGCCCGAACCAGCTCGTGAATCGCTGGCACCATCCCTTGTGCGGTCAGGTTGGTCATCGCATCACCAAACGCGCCCACCCCGGGCAGAACAGCAGCATCTGCTGTTCGCACCAGCTCGGGGTCGCCCGTCACCACGATGTCGCTGGTGAACGTTCGCAGCGCTTTTTCGACGGAGCGCAAGTTGCCCATGCCATAATCGATCACCGCGATCATCGCTCACAGCACCCCCTTGGTCGAAGGGATGCCCGGCCGCTTCAGGTCGCTGGCCACCGCATCTGCCAGCGCGCCGCCAAACGCCTTGAAGATCGCTTCGATCATGTGGTGCGTGTTCGTGCCGTAGAGAACGCGGATGTGCAGCGTCACGCCCGCATTGCCGGCAAAGGCGCGGAAAAACTCTTCGACCAGCTCCGTCTGAAACGTGCCGACATCGGCGCGGGGAAAGGCTGCCTGAAAGACGAGGTACGATCGCCCCGAGATGTCGAGCGCGACATGCGCCAGCGATTCGTCCATCGGCGTGAAGCGGCTGCCATAACGGCGAATCCCCGCCTTGTCGCCGACCGCTTGGCGAAACGCTTGACCGAGCGCGATGCCGAGATCTTCGACCGTGTGATGATCGTCGATGTCGACATCCCCCTGCGCCAAGATCTTCAGATCAAAGTTGCCATGCGCGGCGAACAGGTCGAGCATGTGCCGCAGAAAGGGCACGGGGAGCTGCAGATCGCGCCGCCCCGAACCGTCGAGATTGAGGGCGAGCTCGATCTGCGTTTCGGTCGTGTTTCTGCAGATCGCAGCGTGACGGTCAGCCATCGTTTCGCTCCCTCCCCTCTTTGGCGAGGCGAACGCGAATCGCTTGCGCATGCGCGGTCAGCCCTTCCGCTTCGGCGAGCGCGATCACATGGTGCCCATTCCGCAGCAGCGACTCTTTGCCATAGCAGATCAGCGATGATTTTTTGATGAAATCATCGACAGACAGCGGCGAGGAAAAGCGAGCGGTGCCCGCTGTCGGCAGCGTGTGGTTCGGCCCGGCGAAATAGTCCCCGACCGGCTCTGGGGAGTAAGGTCCGACGAAGATCGCACCCGCATTTTCGACGCGGCCCGCCCAGCTGAGCGCATCTTCCACCAACAGTTCCAAATGCTCTGGCGCCATGCGATCGACCAGCGCGAACGCCTGCTCCAGATCGTCCGTCAAAACGATCGCGCCTCGTGCGGCGAGCGATTCGGCAGCGATCTCCTTGCGGGGCAGCCGCTCGATCTGCACGGCGAGCGCGCGCGCGACCCGGTCTGCCAGCGCCGGCGACGGGGTGACGCAGATCGCCGCAGCGCGGGGGTCATGCTCCGCCTGTGCCAGCATGTCGGCCGCCACATAGTCGGGATCGGCGCTGTCATCCGCCACGATCATCACTTCGGAAGGGCCGGCGATCATATCGATCGCCACCTTGCCGAACACCTCCTGCTTGGCCAGCGCCACATAGAGGTTGCCCGGTCCGGTGATCTTGTCGACCGGGCGAATCGTCTCCGTGCCGTATGCGAGCGCCCCGATCGCCTGAGCGCCACCGACGCGGTACGCCTCGGCGATGCCGAGCTCGCGGATCGTCACCAGCACGTGCGGGTCGACCTCTCCTGCTCGATCGGGCGGCGTGACCAAGACGATCTCTCGCACTCCGGCCACCTGAGCGGGGACGGCGTTCATCAGCACAGAGGACGGATAGGCGGCACGACCGCCCGGCACATAGATGCCAACCCGTCGCAACGGCCGGACGATCTGCCCGAGCAGATTGCCCTCGCGGTCGGGCAGCAACAGCGAAGTGCGCGTCTGCGCCTGATGAAAGCGCCTGATGTTGTCGTGCGCCTGGCGCAAGGCGGTCAAAAACTCGGCTGTTACCTGCCGATACGCCCGTTCATAGGCGTGATCCGGGATGCGCAGATCGTCCAGCGCAACGCCATCATATTGAAGCGTACAGCGCTTGAGCGCCCGATCCCCTGCCGCCTGAACGTCTGCGAGGATGGCGCGCACCGCTTCGCGCTCCGCCGCCTGCTCCTCCTCCTGCCGGTCTTTGCACAGATAGTCTGCGAGCTGCAGCACTTCGATCATCACACCGCAGCCCCTTTCACCACGACAGCCTGCAGGTTGCGCACCAGCAGATCGATCGCTTTGTATTTCAGGCGGAAACTCATCCGATTGGCCACGAGGCGCGTGGAGATCTCCATGACCTCCGCCTGCACGACCAGACCGTTTTCGCGCAGGGTGCGCCCCGTCTCCACCACATCGACGATGCACTCGGCAAGCCCGATCAGCGGGGCGAGCTCCACCGAGCCGTTCATGCAGATCACTTCCGCCTGCTGACCGCGACCGCGGAAAAACTCGGCGGCGATCCGCGGGTATTTGGATGCGACCTTTTGCATCGGTTCGCCCGCCATTCGCTCTGGCAGCCCCGCCACCGCCATCTTGCAGCGACCGATGCCCAGATCGAGCAGTTCGTACAGATCGCGGCCCGCCTCGACCAACACATCTTTGCCCGCGATGCCGATGTCTGCCACCCCGTGCTCCACATAGGTGGGCACATCGACCGGCTTGGCCAACACGTATCGAATCGTGCCGCAGGAGCTCTGCAAGATCAGCTTTCGCGACTGCAGACCTTCTGGCTGCGGCAGTCCGGCTGCGGCCAGCAGCCGGAGCGTCTCGTCTAAAATCCTTCCTTTGGACAGCGCGATGGTCAGCGCTTGTTCGCTCATCTCTCTCAACTTCCTTTCTCGATCACTGCCTCACTGTGAAAACAGGTGGCAAAAATCGCTGTACATCGCCCGCAGCAGCTTGGTCGACGTCAACAGCTTGCCCTTGCGAAACGGCACTAAGGTCACATGTTCATCCACCCGCTCCTGCATCGCCCGCTCCACATCCTCCACCCGCTGGGCGGTGATGATAAAGTGCTTGGCGCGCAGAAAGGAGGCAAACCCGATCACCGGATAGCGATCCTCTTCCGCATAGAGCAGCAGATAGCGCTCTTTCGGATCTTTGGGCAACGCTTTCTCCAACATCTCCAGCACCCGCTCGATGCCGATCACAAATCCGGTCGCCGGCACCGACCGCCCAAACTTCGCGACCAGCTGATCGTAGCGTCCGCCCGAGCAGATCGGAAACCCGACCTGCGGCGCGTATCCTTCGAAAATCGCCCCGGTGTAGTAGCGCTTGGTCAACAGCAAGCTCAGGTCGAGCTGCAAGCACGACTCCACGTTGTGCAGGACGAGGACATCCCAGATCGTGCGCAAATTGTCCAGCGCGGCAAGCGCTTCGGCCGACGCGGTCAGCTTCGCCGCTCGCGCCAACACCTCGATGCCGCCCCGCAGCTGGGGCACTTCGCGCAAGATCGCCTGCGATGCTTCCGCCTCCACCTCCGCTGCCACCAGCTGGTCATACGCGACAAAATCTTTTGCCAGCAGGGCGCAGGCCAGCTTCTCGCGCACGCTCTCCTGCTCGATGTGCTCCTTGAGCAAAGCGTGCAAAAACTGCACCTGCCCGATCGCCAAGCAATAGCCCTGCACGCCTGCCGCCTCTAGCGCAGTGATCAGCAGCGCGATCACCTCCGCATCCGCATCGGGGGTCTGATCCCCCATCAGCTCCACGCCCGACTGGGTGAACTCCACGGCGCGCCCCGCTTCCAGCCCGTGCTGGCGAAAGATGCTCGCATTGTAGGACAGGCGGACCGGCATGCGCCTGTCCTGCAGAGAGGAGGCGAGAACGCGCGCGATCGGCGCTGTCATGTCCGGTCGCAACACGACCGCCCGACCTGATCTTTCAATAAATGTGAACAGATTGTCTTCCTCTTCGCGATAGGCACCGTTGGCAAACGTCTCCGCATATTCGAACGTCGGGGTCACGATCTCCTCATAACCCCAATCTCTGAGCACGACTGCGATCTTCTTTTCAATCTCGCGCTTTCTGGCTGCCAGCGGCGGCAAGATGTCGCGCACACCGCGCGGCTTTTCAAACAGAATTGGCTGGTCCATCCATTTCACACCCTTTTCACTTTAGTCTGCTAATATGCTAAAGTATTTGGCTACGGCTATCCTATCACGGCAGATTGGGGCTGTCAATGAAACTTGCCGATCTGATCAGCAGATCATTCCCAGTTGTAATTTTTAAAAAATAATAGTAGAAAAACAATATTGATTGAGTTAATATATTTGTACATGTAAAAACCACATAGGGAGGCGCATCAAGCCATGTCAATCATTTCGAAAGAGCCGAGCAAACGGAAGCTATCTGAACGTGAACGACAAATGCAACAAGAGGTTCTGAAACGCTTTCGTTCAAAGGTCAGCCCTTCTTTGGGCAAGTTGGTCAAGGAGTCTGAAGCGGTCGCCAAACAGTTTATCCCGAGCCCCTATGAGGCGCTTGAGTTTGGGACGGAGGCTCCGTTTGAAGAGGGCAAGAACAATCACGGCATCTATGGCTTGGAGCGCATCTACGAAGACAGAGCAGTGTTGACTCCGTATTTTGAATGTTCCGCCTACTGTCGCTACTGCTTTAAAAAGACCCGCACCTTGGGTGGCGAAGCGAAGCGGATGTCAGATGAGAACATCGACGCTGCGATGCGATACATTGCCAGCGACTCGCGGATCAAGACGGTGCTGATCACCGGCGGTGACCCGTTTATCGACGCTGAGCTGCTGGAGCGCGTGTTGACTCAGGTGGTCGAGATTCCCCACGTGCGCAACATCCGCGTCGGCACGCGCAACATCCTGTTCCAACCGGAAGCGATCACCGACGAGCTCGCCGAGATGATCGCCCGCTTCAACCACATCGACTATGAAAATCCGAAAAACTCCCGCAACATCTCGGTCGGCCTGTCGCTCAACCACCCGGATGAGCTGACGCCAGACGTGATTCGCGCCGCTCAGCGCTTCATCAGCCGCGGGGTGATCATCCGCGGTCAGACCGTGTTGATGAAAGGCATCAACGACGATGCCAAGACGATCCATGAGCTGATCTCGATGTTCCTCGCCGTCGGCATCGTTCCTTACTACCTGTTCCACTGCATGCCGGTCGTCGGCGCCAAACACTTCCGCACCTCTGTGCAAAAGGGAATCGATATCCTGCGCGAACTGTCGCCGTTCTCCGGCTCGACCGCGCCTCACTACGTATACGTCACGCCGATCGGCAAGCACCGCGTCGGCCCCGGCCACCATCTCGACTATGTGGAGATCGACGGGCTCCGCTACATCAAAGCGAAGACGCCCTACAAGGCGACAGATTTCCTCGAATTCTCCGACAATACCAAGCTGCCACCTCTGCACGAGATCGACGAGGACGGGTATGTGATCTCCTACTATCTCGACGGTGATGACAACGAACTGGAGGTTCTTGCATGACTCAGCAAAAAGCGTACATCTTCTGTGAAAATCTATACCCGCTCGTACTCGCCCGCCGCGCCGTCTACGCGAAGGATGCGGGCTATCGCACCATCCTGATCTCCACGGAGCTCTCAGCGCCGGAGATCAAGTCGCTCCGCGACTTTGAAGAGTCCAAGCTTGAGGGCAAGACCGTCTTCGACGTCATGATCCCCACCGACTTGTTCGACCTCGACACGCTGCGCCAACACGTGGCGGAGATCGAAAAGGAAACGCCGATCGGCGGCTTTATGTGCGGCATCGGCACGTTCCACAACGGGTCGCTGGTCGGCTCCAACGTCTCGATCTTGGCGGAAGAGCGCGGGCTGGTCTCCCAAAATTCGGATGCGGTCTTCCGCTGCAACAACAAGTTCCTCACCCGCGATGCCCTGCGCGCAGCCGGTGTGCCCACCGTCGATTTTGGCATGGCGACAGACGAGGAGACCGCTCGCGTTCATGCGAGCCGCATCGGCTATCCTGTCATCCTCAAGCCGGTCAACGGCGCCGCTTCGCACATGATCGTCAAATGTTCGAACGAGGAGGAGCTGGTCAGCAAGTTCCGCGATGCGATGGAGCGGCTTCCGAACTCGACGAACAAAGGCTCCTACGAGTCGGCGCACAGCTACCCAGATCGCAGTGGCACGGTCGTCCATTTCGATCCGATGACCTCGATGCTGGTGGAAAAATACATCCCCGGCCGCGAAGCGAGCGTCGAGATGATGATCACCGAAGATGAGTACATCCCGTTGCTCGTCCATGACAAAGTGACGATGTCTGAGCGCGAGCGGTGCTTCTATGAGCATCTGCTGGTCGTGCCTCCACAGCGCTTCACCCAAGAGGAAGAGCAGGAGATGAAAGACTACGCGGTGGCGGTCGCCAAAGCGGTCGGACTGAAAAACTCGTTCTCCCATGTCGAGCTTCGCTACGGCGACGACGGGATGGGGCCGCAGCTCTTGGAGATCAACCCGCGCATCGGCGGCATGTGGGTGCAAGAGAGCATCAAGGCGCTGGTCGGCATCGACCCGCAGCCCATTCATGTCAAGATGATGGACGGCACCTTTACGGCAGAGTCCGAATACAAGTCGAGCGACGAGATCCACGCGATGTTCACCATCTATCCACCCCATTCCGGCCTGCTGGAAAAGGTGGACGGCCTGGAGGAACTGAAGCAGATTCCCGAGATGATCCACTCCAAACAGGCAGTCCCGAACGGTTCGGTCATCTACGCAGAGGATGAAGAGTGCTTCTTGGTGATGTGCTTCATCAAGACAGACTCGTACGAGCGCGTTTACGAAATCTACGAAGACGCCTGCAAGATGGTCTCCTTTACGATCAACCAGAATGTTACATCACAGGAGGAAGTGGCTAACGCATGACAACAGCAGTTCCAGCTCCAGAGAACAAAAAAGCGTTCCGACATCTCTATCAACTGACTGCGGGCAAGACGATCTCCGACATCGGCAACAATTTCGATATGGTCGCCCTGAACATGTTCGTCTACCTGTTGACCGAGAGCGCAGTCTACATGGGGCTGTTCATGGCCGTTCGGCTGGCAGGCGCGTTTATCACCGGTTTTTATGCGGGCATCCTCGCCGACCGAATGAACCGCAAGCATCTGATGATCCTCTCTGATGTCGGGAGGTCGCTCGCGCTGGTCACCTTGGTGCTCACCCCTGCTGAGTATCAGACGATCGTGCTCTTCCCCGTCACCTTTTTGATGGGATGCTTTTCCACGCTGTTTGGCGTGTCCTTGCAGTCGAGCATCCCGGTGATCGTCGGCAAAGAAAATGTCGTCAAGGCCAATGCGGTGCTGACAGCATGGGGCTCAGTCGCGATGGTGATCGGTCTGTTCGGCGCCGGGATCTTGCTCGGCAAAGTCTCCTACCAGACCGTCTTCGTGATCGATGCGATGACCTACCTGATCTCGGCGCTCAACCTGATCTCGCTGCCGATCAAGACCAGTGAGCAGCGCGCAGGTGCAGCTCAGGAGAAAGTTTCGTTTTTCAGCGAGTTTCGCCTCATCTATTCCTACATCCGCACCTTGCCGATCCTGCTCTCCCTGATGGCGATCCGGCTGATCGACACGTTCGGTTCGGCCGCTCACAACGTCGGGATGCCGATCTTCTCGGCACAGTTGAACCCAGCGCAACCTTCCCTGTACATGGGGATGATCTGGGGGGTCTGGGGCATCGGCAACCTGATCGGTTCGCGGGTGATGGCGAAGAAGTTTACCGGAAACGATGTCGCAGGCAACGAGCGCGCCTTTGGCATCGCGACATTCTTCATGTCGCTGTTCTTCATCCTGATCTTCTTCGAAAGTCCGATCTGGCTGATCCTGATCTTCGCCGTGTTTGCTGGAGTCGCGGACGGCGTGTCGATGATCTGCTACAGCACCCGCCTGCAGCAGACGCCGGATGAGAAGCGCGGTCGAATGTTCGGCGTCTCCTCCACCTTGCAGACGGTCGGGTTCGCAGTCGGCATGGTGATCTGCTCGCCGCTGTTCGAACTGCTCAAGCCGGTGGCGGTCGTCGGCATTCTGCACGGCCTGCCGATGATCATGGCGCTTCTGTTCACCCTCTACTATTTTGGCAAATGGAAAGCCAATCGCTCCTCCGCAAACAAAAGCCACGATGTCGCTTAGACATCGTGGCTTTTTCTCGATTGCAGCCCCGCTCCGCCCACCAGCGGGCACTTCCCTTTTCCCACTCATTTCAATTGAAAAAAAGCCTTGCACTCCAATTTTAGTCGACGTATGATTGAGTGTAGTAGTTTAAAAGATGATGTAATTTATAAATATAAAACAGAATATCTAAACTGGAGGTCTTAAACAGCATGAGCCGACCACAAGCTATCGTCTTTATCGACACCGTATTAGCCTTGATGCTGACCCGTCGGGCAGCGTACGCAACCGATCAAGGATATCTGACCTATCTGATCGCACCGCCTTTTCCGGAAGCTCAGCTCGAAGCGCTCAGACGCTTCGAGACGGACAACCGCGAAGGCCGCTCGATCTATACGAAAATCTATCATCCAGAAAACTTTGACCTTCAATCGCTTGGCGACCTGTTGGCGGAGATCGAGCAGGAGGCCGACCTGAAAGGTCTGATCGTCGGCAACGGCCCGTTTTCCAAAGACGGTCTGATCGGCGCACATGTGGCAACGCTGGCAGAACAGCGCGGGCTCCCTTCCCAGAATGCGGACGCGCTCTACCGGTCGAACAACAAATACTTGATGCGCGACGCACTGCGCGCAACAGGGATGAACACGATCGACTTCGGGCTGGCTGTCGATGCTGAATCAGCCCGTGCGCATGCGGAGCGCATCGGCTATCCGCTGCTGATGAAGCCGATCAACGGCGTCGCCTCGCACCTGATCTTAAAGTGCAACGATGAGCGCGAACTGTTGGAGAACTTCCAGCTGGCGATGGAAAAAATGCCGAGCTCTTCCTTTCAAGACTTTTACTCGGGCGCGCACAGCTATCCGAACCGCGCAGGGGAGCTCCTCCATTTCGACCCGATGCGCTCGCTGTTGATCGAGCAGTACATCCCCGGTCGCGAGGTGTCGGTCGAAGTGCTGATCACCGAAGACCGCTACATTCCGCTCCTGATTCATGACAAGATCGACCTGATCGAAGAGAGCCGCTGCGTCTACGAGAACATGGCGATCGTGCCGCCTGTGCGCTTTAGCGAAGAGGAGCGCCGCGCCCTCGAAGCTTGCGCCGCGCAGGCGGCACAGGCGGTCGGCTTGAAAAACTCGATCGCGCACATCGAGCTTCGGTACGGGGAAAACGGCCTCGGCCCGCAGGTGATCGAGATCAACCCGCGGATGGGCGGCGGCTTTATCAGCGAAAGTTTGAAGCAGATGGTCGGGATCGACTACAACCAAACGTATGTGGAGCTGATGACCGGCACCTATCAGGCAAAAGAGACTTACGAAGTGCTGCAAGACCATCATGGAATGTTTCTGCTCTTCGCTCCACACGCCGGACTGCTGCAAGCGATCGAAGGCATCGACGAGCTGAAAGAGCTGCCGGGCATCATCCACGTCATGCAACCGGTCCCACCGGGCACCCAGATTCAAGGGGATGACGAAGAAGTGATGTTGCTGGTCGTCTGGATGAAGTGCGACTCTGCTGATCACCTGATCGACACCTACAACAAAGCGCAGGAGATCGTCCAATTCAAGATTGACAGGACAGAAAATTCCGACCATACACTCGCCCAAAATTAAACCACTTGGAGGGATTGCGAACATGAGTCGTTCAAAAGCGATCGTTTTTATCGAAAACTTTCTCCCCCTCGCGCTGACCCGCCGCGCCATGTATGCGCAGGACACCGGATATAGCACCTATCTGATCACATCGGTCTTAAGCGAGCAGAACTGGACCAGCCTGCGCAACTTTGAGGAGAACGTGCGCGAAGGAAAGCCGAGCTTCACCCGCATCTGCGAAGTGGAGCACTTCGATCTGGACACGCTGCGCTCGCTTCTGCGCGAGATCGAGCAGGAGGCGGACATCGCCGGTCTGATCACAGGCAACGGGCCGTTTTGCAAAGATGGTCTGGTCAGCGCGCATACTGCGCTCTTGGCAGAAGAGCGCAACTTGCCGTCGCAAGGCTCAGACGCGCTCTTCCGCTCGCACAACAAATTCCTGATGCGGGATGCGTTTCGGGCGAAAGGGATGAACACGATCGACTTCGGCCTCGCCGTCGATGTGCAGTCGGCGAAGGAGCATGCGGATCGCATCGGCTATCCGGTGCTGATGAAACCGATCAACGGCGTCGCTTCCCACCTGATCTTAAAATGCAGCGATGAGACAGAGCTGATCGAGCACTTCAACCTGGCGATGGAGAAGTTGCCGCACTCCTCGTTCCAAACGCTCTATGAGGGTACGCACACCTACCCGCTGGCCAACGGTGAAGAGGTGTTTTTCGATCCGATGCGCTGCCTGCTGATCGAGCAGTACATCCCCGGACGAGAAGTGTCAGTCGAAGTGCTGATCACCGAAGATCGCTACATCGCGCTGTTGACCCAGGACAAAGCGGTGCTCACCGAAGAGAACAACTGCGTCTACGAAGACCTGTTGATCACCCCGCCAGTCCGCTTCACCGCCGAGGAGTGCCAAGAGCTGGAAGAGTATGCGCTTGCGGCTGCCCGTGCGATCGGGCTGAAAAATTCGATCGCACACATCGAGCTTCGCTATGGGGAAAACGGCCTCGGCCCGCAGGTGTTGGAGATCAACCCGCGCCTCGGTGGCGGCTTCACGCACGAAAGTTTAAGAACGATGGTCGGCCTCGACTTTGTTCCCACCTATGTCGAGCTGATGTCTGGCACGTTCGAACCAAAAGAGACATATGAACGCCTCTCCGAGCCGCACGGGATGTTCCTGCTCTATGCTCCACATGCCGGGCTGTACGAGGCGGTGGAAGGTCTCGAAGAGTTGAAGCAGATGCCAGGCATCCTCAACACGATGCACCCGTTCCCCGTTGGACAGCTGATCCACGGTGACGAGGAAGAGGTTATGCTGTTGCTCGTCTGGATGAAAGGCGAATCGTACGAGCAGATCCTCGACTCCTATCAAAAGGTGAAACAGCTAGTCAAATTTAAGATCGATCCTTCTCAAAAGCCGACCGGGTCGAACATCGTTCGCTAGGGACACAAGTCAGCTTGCACAGAAGATGACTGCCAATATCGGACTGCGCGGACGCTTCTGTTGGCACGCTCAGTTTCGCTTCGGCAGATTTCCCTGCTTGGCTTGTCGACCAACGATTTCCTTCACAAACAAAAACCAAGTCCCTGTTGCTACGGGGCTTGGTTTTTTAGGTGGTGCAGCACTTGCCTGATGTCATTCACGCTGTTTTCGAGTGGCTCACATTCGCTCACCTAGCGATTCGCCCTCATTCAATCGAAGCTACTTCTAGCCTCAGAATGTATTCTTCAATTTCCTCGCCGCGTGCGTTCGCATAGCCTTTGTCCTCTCCGCAGATCAGAAATCCGCACTTCTCCAACACGCGAAATGAGCCGATGTTGTCCTTGGCAACACGAGCGTACAGCGGGCGCGTCCCCACCTGATGGATAAACTCTGACAGCGCGCGAGTCGCTATCCCCTTGCCCCAGTATTGCTTGCCCAACCAGTATGCGACCGTCTGATGACCAAAGAATTCAAATTGCAGGACGTTGCCCGCCACCTGCCCTTCGAAGAGCACCGTCTTTTTGATGTTCGCCTCGTTGCCCATCACCTTGTTCCAATGCTGCATAAATGCTTCGCGATCCTCCGGGTCTTTCGCCGTGAAAGCGGCCATGCGGTTCGCCTCCCGATCCAGTTGATACTCAAAGAAGATCGGGAGATCATCTACTGTCATGTCCCGCAACTGTACTTCGTCTGTCAGCAATGGTTTCATATCTATCACACGCTCCTTTAGATGAATGGCATGGCGGAATCTTCGGACAATCTCGTTTCCCCTCTAGTATACCAAAACCATCCATTCTCGTGATCATCATCGCTGCACACCTGTCAGATCGCCGCTCGAAAGAAGTCTCCTAGCAGGCTGGGGAATACGATTCATCAACTTCTGACCAGAGCCGCTCAGCCTTTCATCGAGGCGGGAGGCGGGGGACATGCCAGCAGCTGTACATCGTCAGACAGGCATCAGACATCCCGAAAACAAAGCCACCCCGCTCCAACGGTGGAAGCGGGGTGGCCATCATCTGCAATCGACCTGCTCAGTGCAAGATCGTATTGCTGTCATCTTGAATTTCTTCTTCTGCATCCTCCGAGCTGCCGACTTGACTGCGCACCTGATCGGAAGGCTCCCCACTGCGGATCAGACGAATCGGGTTGCCCCCTACAAACGCACCGGCCGGCACGTCTCGATTGACCAAAGAGCCCGCTGCGACCACAGCGTCATCACCGATGGTGATGCCGGGCAACAGCGTGCAGTTCGCGCCGATCATCACGTTGTCCCCGATGCTGACGCGACCAAGGCGGTATTCTTTCGTCAGGTACTCATGCGCGAGGATCGTCGTGTTGTAGCCGATGATCGTGTTGCGCCCGATCGAGATCAACTCGGGGTACATCACATCCATCATCACCATCATCGCAACGGCAGTCTGATCGCCAATCTTCATGCCCAAAAAGGTGCGATAGAGCCAATTTTTCATCTTGAGAAATGGCGTGTAGCGGGAGATCTGGATCACCACAAAATTTTTCACGACTTTCCAAAAGCTGACCGTTTGATAGAGCTGCCAGAGAGCATTTGCTCCCTCGACAGGATAACGAACCGTCTTGCGCATAAGTCACCTCGTTTTGAGCAGTATCGCTTGCAGTTCGTTCATGTCTTGCACGATATAATCTGGGTTGTAGGTGCGCAAGCCCGCTTCTCCGCGCAGGCTCCACGCCACCGCAACCGTCTTCACGTTCGCCGCCTGTCCCCCGAGAATATCGTAAGGCGAATCGCCGACCATCAGCGTCTGCTCAGGATCGGCGCCGAGCTGTTCCATCGCGAGCAAGAGCGGATCGGGATGCGGCTTGTGCTTCTCCGTATCATCCGCTGTGACAAACGAATCGAAGTACGGGCCGATCTTCGCCAACTCCCACCCCATCTGCGCGGTCAAGCGCCGCTTGGAGGTGACGATCGCCATCTTGATCCCGTTTCGATGCAAGTTAACCAAGACGTCGCGCACCTGTGGAAACTCTTTGACCAACAGGTCATGTTGCTCCACGTTGTACTTGCGATAGGTGGCGGCCAACTCCTCGGAGCGTCCGGGCGCAAACCGCTCCATCTGAGCGAACAACGGCTCGCCCAAGTGGGGCAAAACGTCCGCACGGGTATACTTGCCCGGCAGGTGATGTTCCAACGTATGCTCAAAGGAGCGCAAAATCAGCTCGTTCGTATCGAGCAGCGTTCCGTCCAGATCAAACAGGACATAACGGTAATTCATGTTCAGTACCCTCCCACAGGATCGGCTAGGAGGAGAGGCGATTTTGTGCAACGACAGGCCGCGGTCGCTTCGCACGCCAGATGCGGGCGAGGATCACCGTCAGCACGAGCGCAGCGATCAAGCGTATCGCGAGCAGATACCACCCGTTCACCCCGAGCGGCAAAAAGATCAGCGTGTCTTCCACCACCGCGTGACAAAGCACCAAAAAGACCATCAGCAGGTACAATTCACGCTTTTCGATCGGATTCTCTCGCGTCGCTTCCAAGATCACGCCCGCCCCGTAAGCCAGGCCAAACCAAATGCCTGCCAACAGGGGGATGGCCGCCTTTTCAGACATGCCGAGCATGCGCATCACAGGCGTCATCTTTTGCGCCAGCCGATCGAGCACCTTCCGCTCTTTCAGCACCTGAATCAGCATCATCAAGGGGATGACGATCAGCGCCAGTTGCCAGATCGCCCTCCAGATCGTGCTCGCCACCTCTCCGAGCAGCGCTCCGAACGGCATCTCCCACAGATAGGCGAGATGGCTGTACTGTCCGGCCACGCCGCCCACCTGATTGCCGAGGACGAGATGGAGCGCGATCCCCCCGGCGAACGCCATGCCCAAGCGCACGATCACGATCACCAGGCTGTTCAAGCCGAGGCGCTTCGCCACAGCCGTCTCCACAAACAGGTTGTGACAAAATGACAGCATGACGCAGAGGATGAGCACCTCAGGCGGTGCCAGCGCCAGCGAAAACATCGCACCGATCGCCGCATACAAATTCAAGATAAAGCCTAACGCCAATGCGATCGACGCTTCGCCCGGCAATCCGACGATTCCCATCAGCGGTGCAAACAGCTGCACGATCCATTCGATGACAGGCGTGTGCTTGAGCAGCGAGACGATCAGCGTGATCGGCACGATCACTTTCCCCAAAACCCACGTGGTCCTCAACCCCGACTGCCATCCACGATACAGGACGCCTTGCACGCCTCTCACCTACCAATCCGATCTCGTACAATCATTCATCGCTCCATTATAGCATAAAGAGGCCCGCAACTTGCACGGACCTCAAGAAACACATTTCAGATCTTACATGTAAGAGCTTGGGTTGACCGGCATGCCGTTGATGCGCACCTCATAGTGCAGATGCGAACCTGTCGACCAGCCTGTAGAACCGACGCCGCCAATATACTGACCTTTGCTGACCGACTGACCTGGCGAGACGCCCACCGAGCTCAGATGACCGTACAGCGAGACGATGCCATTGCCGTGCGAAATGCGGATGCAGTTGCCATACCCGTCGTTCGCGTTGCCGGCAAAGATGACAGTTCCCGAGTTGGACGAGTAGACAGCAGTGCCGGTCGCCGCCGCGATGTCGATCGCCAAGTGCGGTCGACCACCGCGATTCTCCCCGTAGTAAGAGGAGATGTAGCCGCCGCCGATCGGATAGGCCCAGCTGCCGCCGCCGACCGTCTTCACCGCTCCGTTGTAGGAGCCGTACGTCTGACGCTTTTTGGTGCCTTTGGCGATGATCTCTTTGACCGGCTGGGACAGCTCTTCCTCGCTCAGCACCTCTTCCTTGCTGATGAGGCCGTTTTTGCGGGTGACCTTGACCACCTGCTTCACTTTGCCAGTCTCGCCCTCTTGGACGACTTCCTCTTCGCCAACGTACAGCGAGTCGCTCTCTTTGTACTCGATCTCGTAATTCTTGATGATCTCACGAGTCTCTTCGGTGACAGCCTGCACGCTGATCAGCGGCTCTTTCGCCACCAGGTTGATCTGCTGCCCTTCACCGATCGCATCGATGTTGGCGATGTTCGGGTTGGCCTCTTGCAACTGCTCGACCGTCATCGCATGCTTCGTCGCGATGTCCCACATCGAGTCACCACGAGATACCACGTAAGCTCGCTGCTCGTTCACACCTTCGGCGATCAGCTTGAAAGCTGCCTCAAACGGCGCAACTTTCTGCACTTCGTCCTTGACTTTGATGAAGTCGACCTGTTCAGCGAGCGATACTTGCGCATGATCTTCCGGCTTGACGTACTGCGCTTTCAGCTTATCGATCAGCATCTGCGCAGTCTCTTCATCCTGAACGGTGACCAGATCGCGACCATCGACGCGAATCACGACCAGCTCAGCATATTCTTTTGTCGATTCGACGATCGCGTTTGCAACGACGATCTCGTTGGTCGCCCGCACATGCTGATGCACCGGCTGGAAGGTGACCTCCACCTTCATCTCGCTTCCGAGCGACTTGATCGTCTCATCGATCGAAGCTTTGTCGGCGACCACACCTTGATAGTCGCCATCTATGTACACCCGATAAACATGGTTCGTAGCTGTAACTTTTTCTGCGAATGTATATACACCGACCGAAGTCAGCACCAATACTGCCATAGCTGCTGCCGAATTGCGAAGACGGAACGTGCCTTTGAGCTCCGCAACCCAATATTCTTTGATCTGCCGCCAATTGATGTTCAAAAGATAGTCTCTTACCCTTGTAACGCTGCCAGCTACAAGCCTACGACCGCGGTCGTTTCGTACTTCTGTCAGCTTACCCATGATATACCTCCCCCGTAACGCACCATCACCCAACCATGCGAACTTTAGTTCGCATTTACCCATTGTGTTAGACGGACATTAACTATAATAAAATCCGATATTCTGTATTCGACAAAATACTACACGTTCCTGCCCAAAATAAGAAAAAAGAAAAATTTGTTACCAGCCCATAAAAAAGGGAAAGCTCTCTCAATCGAGAAAGCTTTCCGGCTTCATGCTGCTCAACATCTTTTCTGACAAGTCTCGCGCCGCATTATGACCCATTCGTTTCAGCCGCTGATTCATCGCAGCGACTTCTAAAATAACCGCTAAATTACGACCAGGTCTTACGGGCAGAGTTAAGAGCGGAACGTCCACATCGAGGATTTTTGTCGTCTCCTCGTCCAACCCCAGACGATCATAGGCGACATTGTCCTCCCACATCGTCAGCTTGATCACCAGCTCCAAATCTTTCTGCGTTCGAATCGCGCCCGCGCCGAACAGCGTCATCACGTTCAGCACGCCCAAGCCGCGGATTTCGATCAGATGGCGCAACATCTCAGGCGATGTCCCCTCCAGTTGCGTTTCGCCGATGCGTCTGATCTCCACCGCATCATCGGCGACCAGCCGGTGCCCACGCTTGACCAGTTCCAGCGCCGTCTCGCTCTTCCCGATGCCGCTTACGCCGGTGATCAGGATGCCGATGCCGTACACATCGACCAGCACGCCATGAAGCAGCGTTTCCTTGGCCAGCTTTTTGTCGAGGTAGGATTGCAGGCGACCGCTCAGCTTCGCGGTCGAATAGGAGGCGCGCAAGATCGGCAGCGAGTTCTGTCGCGCCGCGACGAGCAGCTGGGCGGGAACCTCCATATCGCGGCTGACGATCAGGCAGGGCGTCTGCTCATAGGAGCAGATCAGCTCGGCGCGCTCTCGCTGCAGCAGATCA
This sequence comes from Tumebacillus lipolyticus, assembly GCF_042682745.1. Lineage (NCBI taxonomy): Bacteria > Bacillati > Bacillota > Bacilli > Caryophanales > Alicyclobacillaceae > Tumebacillus > Tumebacillus lipolyticus. The sequence continues at coordinate 485,727 of NZ_JBHUIO010000011.1, forward strand.
TCCATCCCTTCGAAAAAGGTGACTTCCGTTCGCCCCATCACCTGCACGCGCTCCGCCGGGTGATAGGTAAAAAACCCGGCCAGTGCAAGTCCGGGTCGATTGATCTCCGAAACGGCGATCAGACGGCTCATGTCTGCCGCTTCGTTGACCAGCTCCAGTTCGAGGTCGCGGCGAAGCTCCTCAACTGTGAACGTCTTGATCATCAAGTCTGATCACCGTACACGGAGCGGCCCCAGGCGATCGTCTTCGCCAGCCCCTCCGCAAGCGATGTCTTCGGCTTCCACTCAAGCTCTGCCGCCGCCTTTTGATTGCACATCGAACTGTGGTAGATGTCGCCGATGCGGGCCGGCCCATGCACCGCCTCTTGGGCATAGCCGGTCAAGCGCTTCATCTCGCGGTACAGTTCATTGACGGAGACTTGGGTCGCCGTCGAAATGTTGACGGTCATGCTCCGGTCGGACGTCAAGGCGATCAGGTTGGCGTCCGCCACATCTTCTATATAGATATAATCGCGCGTCGCGCCACCGTCGCCCTCGATCATCAGCTCTTCCCCTTTGATCATCTGTTCGAGGAAGATCGAGACGACGCCGCCTTCGCCATAGCGCCCCTGACGCGGACCGTAGATGTTCGCATAGCGCAGGATCGCATAGGAGAGCCCGTACTGCTCCCCATACATGCGAATGTATTCTTCGTCCACTTTTTTACTCAAACCGTAAAAGGACAAGGGCTTCATCGGATGCTCCTCGTCGATCGGTAGATACTCTGGCGTTCCGTACATGGCAGCAGATGCGGCGAAAACAAACCGCAAGCCGAACTTGCGCGATGCCTCCAGCAAGTTGATCGTGCCCATGATGTTGATCTGCGCGTCGAGCCTCGGTTCTTTGATCGAGAGCGGCACTTTGATCTGCGCCGCATGGTGCGAGATCGCTTCGATCCGCTCCGCTTCAATAAGATCGTGGAGCGACGGATCGTTGATGTCCATTTGGAAAAATTTCGCTTGTGGGTTGAGATTGTCCTTCGACCCGGTGAACAGGTTGTCGATCACCACGACCTCATGTCCGGCCTCAATCAATCTGTCCACGATGTGCGACCCGGCAAATCCGGCACCGCCCGTCACGAGAATTTTCATCGTCTGTATTCCCTCCATCGTCCGCTTGAATTCACTTTTACTGGTATCATATCTTGTTTTGTAGAAAAACAAAAGGAGCGGTTTCCTCTCCGCCCCTCTCTCTTTCCGCGAACCTGCCGCAGCACAGCCTAGTTCTTCTTCATCGAAAGCAGACTTGCGACCTTGCTCTCACAAACTAGCATCTTTCACCTGCTCCGGTCATAACCATAGGGACAAGAGCAAAAAAGGAGCTAATGCTCCGTGCCGCACGCGCCGCCTCTCGTGCTTTTCGCCGATGCGGTGATCAGCGTTTGCGAGCGCTCGACAAACTCCTGCACAGTCTCCGCAGCGAGCGAAGCGTGGTCGGCAACCTGTTCGAGCGCGCCGAGCATCAGGTTGATCAGCCGAACCATCGACTCCGTATCATCTTCGAGAACGAGCGAGGTGTCATCGTTGCGCATCACTTTCAAATTGAGGTACGGCCCGCCAAACTCCGGCTTGGTCACCGCATACGTGCACTTGTGCCAGCCGAGCGGATAGTGGACGCGGCGGCGGAACGACTTGAACACCGGCCCATAACGCGCCACCAGATAGCGCAGGAAATGAACGGCTCGCTCCTCATACCCTTCGTCGAGCAACTCCTCGATCTCTTCGTGCGAATCGAGGATTCGCAGGCAGGCCACCACCGCCTGAGCGATCTGCGGGCCGGTCAAGATTGAAAGTCCCTGCTCGATGTCGATCGCTTCCATCTGCGAGCGGGAGAGCAGCTCCTGAATCACCGCTTCCACCTGTCCGCCCAATGCTGGCTCCGCTTTGAGTCGCCTTGCCAACTCCACGACACCTTGATCAATATAGCACACAAACTCATGTGATAAATGTTCTCTGTTCCGATTTCCCATCTACAAACTCCTTATCCGATCGTCTCTCCACAACATCCTACTAAAGCAGAAGGCAAAACGCAAGTTACATTTTACATCATGAATTCCACTTTCAAAATAACGAGGGGAGTGATAATTCCTGGAAACGAAACTTTTTGTTCTGCTGATGATGGCTTTGAGCGCCACAGCGGTGGCCACTTTCCTCTATGGGATCGCGAAGCGAGGACGCAACTTAAAACGCTTTGGCGACCGTCAACAGCTCTATCTCGATCTGCACCGCTTCTCCGTCACGATCGTCACCGCGTTCGCCTTTTACCTGCTCAGCACTCGCGCTTCCTTTTGGGAGCTGGTTCCGCTGCCAGACACCCTGCTGCTCTTTGCCACCACCGCCCTGCCGACGCTTCTGCTCTGCCTGCTTTCCGCCCGCTGGTTTTTGGGATACCCCGCATCGCTGCTCGTGCAGTGGTCGGTGCTCGCCTACGATGGTCAGACCTATTTTTTCCTGCCCGCCGCCCTGCTCTCCCTCGCCGGGCTTGCGCTCTACCTGTTGATTCAACTGATCCACCGAAGGAACGTGCAGACCCGATCTGATCAACGAGCGCTCGCTCAGTATCAGGCACGTCATGATCGATCCTCCTAACACTTGCTGAGGAGGCTACACTGGACAAATGCGATGCGGTCGATCGCCCGACCTGGAGGATAGCACCAATCGAGATCGTCACCGCGAACTGCTTTCCACGAAAACACCCCCCGATTTCCCTCGGGGGGTGTGAGTATGACAAGCGCAACTGCAGTCGATTGCCAATTTATGAAATCTGACAAGGGCTGCTTCAGCCGAGTGCCAATTTATACAATCTGGCAAGGGCTGCTTCAGCCGAGTGCCAATTGATGCAAAGCGATCCGGTTCTGATCCATGCGAGCCTGTCGAAGAGCGCTCATCGGTCGATCGAGCACCAACTATTGGCTAGCGCTTGTACTTCAACCGCGACATCTGCTGAACAGGTCACCTGGCGATTCGTCGGCGAGCAATCTTATTGCTTGCCACGCACCATTTCGAAACCACACCACCACAGGTCGCCACACCTGACGACCAACCGCCTTTGCTTTCTTTAAACCGCTCTGAAGCCGCTTCCACCACTGACCACAATGTGCTGCGACTGCGCCGCAGCCTACGACTTGACCAGCGACTGCGCCCGTTCTTGCGCGCGCAGTTTGTCACGCTCCAAGATCGGGCCGAGGAATTTCCCTGTCCACGATTCGGGAATTTTGGCGATCTGCTCCGGCGTGCCGACCCCGACGATCGTACCGCCCTTGTCCCCGCCTTCTGGGCCGAGATCGACCAGATAGTCGGCCGTCTTGATCACATCGAGGTTGTGCTCGATCACGACCACAGTCTCCCCCGACTCGACCAAGCGCTGCAGGACGACCAGCAAGCGGTCGATGTCTGCCGTGTGCAGCCCGGTCGTCGGCTCATCCAAGATGTATAATGTGCGCCCTGTGCTGCGGCGATGTAATTCGGACGCCAGTTTCACCCGCTGTGCTTCACCGCCTGACAGGGTGGTTGCCGGCTGGCCCAGCCGGACATAGCCCAACCCCACATCGAGCAGCGTCTGCATCTTGCGGGAGATCTTTGGCACGTTTTTGAAAAACTCGACAGCATCTTCTACCGTCATGTCCAGAATCTCCGCGATGCTCTTGCCCTTATATTTCACTTCGAGCGTCTCGCGATTGTAGCGCTTGCCCTTGCAGATCTCACAGGGGACGTACACGTCTGGCAAAAAGTGCATCTCGATCTTGATGATGCCATCGCCTTTGCACGCCTCACAACGCCCGCCCTTGACGTTAAACGAGAAGCGCCCCTTTTTGTAGCCGCGCATCTTCGCTTCGTTCGTCGCGGAGAACACATCGCGGATGTCGTCAAACACGCCGGTGTAGGTCGCCGGATTGGAGCGCGGCGTCCGTCCGATCGGCGATTGGTCGATGTCGATGATCTTATCGAGATGGTCGAGGCCTTCGATCGCCTTGTGGGCGCCAGGCTTCGTCTTCGCTCCGTTCAGCTGCATCGCCAGCGACTTTTTCAAGATCTCGTTGACCAGGGTCGATTTGCCCGAGCCGGATACTCCGGTGACACAGGTGAACAGACCGATCGGAAACTTGGCGGAGATGTTTTTCAGGTTGTTCTCCTTCGCACCGACGACCTTGATCCACTTGTCGCTCGCCTTGCGCCGCTCTTCCGGTATCGGGATGAACTTGCGACCGCTCAGATACGATCCGGTCAGCGACCCTTCATCTGCCATCACCTCTTGCGGCGTCCCTTGCGAGATGATCATGCCGCCGTGCACGCCCGCTCCCGGTCCGATGTCGATAATGTGATCACAGGCGAGCATCGTATCCTCATCATGCTCGACGACGATCAGCGTGTTGCCCAAGTCGCGCATGTGCAACAGCGTGTTGATCAGCCGATCGTTGTCCCGCTGATGCAGGCCGATCGACGGCTCATCCAAGATGTACAACACGCCCATCAGCGACGAGCCGATCTGCGTCGCCAGGCGAATCCGCTGCGCTTCGCCGCCCGACAGCGTTCCGGCGGAGCGGGAAAGGTTGAGATAGTCCAATCCCACATCTCGCAGAAAGCCGAGCCGCGCCTCGATCTCCTTCAAGATCAGCTTGGCGATCGTAAGCTCTTTCTCGCTCAAATTCAAGCCGCCAAAATAGTGGAGCGCATCGAGAACCGACAGGCTGGTCACATGGGCGATGTTCTCCTCGCCGACCGTCACCGCGAGGCTCTCCGGGCGCAACCGCTTGCCTTTACAAGCGGGGCATGGCTTGGCGCTCATATATTCCTCGATGAACTCGCGCACATAGTCGGAAGCTGTCTCCCGATAGCGGCGCTCCAAGTTCGGAATGACCCCTTCATACTCCATCTCCGCCATCTTCGAGTGTCCAAGATCGTTCTCATATTGAAACTTGATCTTGTCCCCTTTGCTGCCGAAGAGAATCCGCTTCAGCTTCTCCTCTGGAACCTCGCCGAGCGGCATGTTCATATCGATCCCATAATAGTTGGCAGCTGCTGCCAGCAGCTGCGGGTAATAGTTCGAAGTGCGTCCCTGCCACGGTTCGATCGCATCTTCCATCAGCGACTTCGACCAGTCGGGAACCACAAGATCCTGGTCGATCTCCATGTTCGTGCCCAGCCCTGCGCACGTCTCGCAGGCGCCGAATGGCGAGTTGAACGAAAACATGCGCGGGGCGAGCTCGGGCACCGAGAAGCCGCATTCCGGGCAGGAGAGGTTGGAGGAGAACAGCATCTCTTCTCCGTCGACGATCCCGACGATCACCGTGCCCTCTGCCAGCTTGAGCGCCGTCTCCAGCGAATCGGCGAGGCGGGTCTGCACATCATCCTTGACCACGATGCGGTCAACGACCACCTCGATCGTGTGCTTCTTGTTCTTTTCAAGCTTGATCTCTTCGGTCACTTCCCGCATTTCGCCATCGACGCGAACGCGGACGAAGCCCTGCTTCCCGATGTCTTCGAACAGCTTGGTGTGCTCGCCCTTGCGCCCTTTGATGATCGGTGCGTAGATCTGGATGCGCGTGCGCTCCGGCAGCTCCATGATCCGGTCGACCATCTGCTCGACCGTCTGCGAGGTGATCTCGATGTTCGGGTGGTTCGGACAATGCGGTCGTCCGATGCGGGCAAAGAGCAGGCGAAGGTAGTCGTAGATCTCCGTCACGGTGCCGACTGTGGAGCGCGGGTTGCGCGATGTGGTCTTCTGGTCGATGGAGATCGCAGGCGAAAGGCCGTCGATCGAGTCGACGTCAGGCTTATCCATCTGCCCCAAGAACTGGCGTGCATAGGCGGACAGCGATTCCACATAGCGGCGCTGCCCTTCCGCATAGATGGTGTCAAACGCAAGCGATGATTTCCCAGAGCCGGACAGACCGGTCAACACGACAAACTTATCGCGCGGAATCGTCACATCAATATTCTTCAAATTGTGCGCGCGCGCACCTTTGACTACAATGTGTTCCTGTGCCATTTCCTTCCCCTTTTCCCTTCTGGATACGAACAAACATTCTCTAACCCCTATATTGAACCAGTTTAGGCAAAAATGCAACGCATTACACAAAAATTCAAAAACCCCAGCATGTGACATGCTGGGGTCTCGAAAAGCTGCCATTCATCAAAAGCTACTAACCACAGACAGAGCCGCCACGGATGATCACTTTTGTCATAAAAGTCACCTCGGTTAGTTTTCTTACTTCAAGATTAATTATAGATTATCCTCGGCGTTTTGACTAGTAGAATCGCTAAATATAAGCGAAATATACAGGTAACAATGAATTTTAATATATACTTACATACAAAATATACCCTTTGAACAACACCGCGATCCTTTCAGCCGATCGCGACTTGTCATCCTGTCATTCGATCGCCTTGTTCCATTGTCAAAACGGTGTCTCTGCTCGTTTTTGATCAAGATACTTTACTTGTTCTGTAGAATAAAATTTATCAACTACAAAATTGCGACATGCATTCGCTCCTTGCCCCGCGCACAAAAAGACTGCACCCTTCACAGGATGCAGTCTTCTTCCATTGCGGCACCCGCCGCGCCGATGAGCTTTCGTCCGTCACGAAGCTCTCAATTCTAAAATGATGTCGCGCAATTCTGCCGCACGCTCAAATTGCAGCGCTTTGGCGGCGTCTTTCATCTCTTGCTCCAAGCGAGCGATCAGCTGCTCTTTTTCTTTTTTCGACATCTTGGCGACGTTCTGTTCGACCTTGAGCTGCTCTTTCTCGTCTGTCGCCTTGACCGCTTCGATCACATCGCGAACCTTCTTGTTGATCGTCTGCGGCGTGATCCCGTGGCGCTCGTTAGACTCGATCTGCAGCTTGCGGCGCCGCTCCGTCTCTTTGATCGCGATGTCCATCGATTTGGTGATCTTGTCCGCATACATGATCACCTCGCCGCTGGCATTGCGGGCGGCGCGACCGATCGTCTGGATCAGCGAGCGCTCCGCGCGGAGGAAGCCCTCCTTGTCCGCATCGAGGATCGCCACCAGCGACACTTCCGGCAGATCGAGCCCTTCCCGCAGCAGGTTGATCCCGACCAGCACGTCGAACGCGCCGAGTCGCAGGTCGCGCAGGATCATCATCCGCTCCAGCGTCTTGATGTCAGAATGCAAATACCGCACCTTGATCCCCAAGTCCTTAAAATAGTCGGTCAGATCTTCTGCCATCTTCTTGGTCAGCGTGGTGACCAGCACGCGCTCATCTTTTTTGATCCGCCCGTTGATCTCGCCGACCAGATCGTCGATCTGCCCTTTGATCGGGCGCACGTGGATCACCGGATCGAGCAAGCCGGTCGGGCGGATGATCTGCTCGACCACGCTGGTGCTGTGCTCCTGCTCATAGGGCCCCGGCGTGGCAGACACGTAGACCGCCTGCGAAACGCTCTGTTCGAACTCCGCAAACTTCATCGGGCGATTGTCCTTGGCGGAGGGCAAGCGGAAGCCGTGCTCGACCAGCACGTTCTTCCGCGCCTGGTCGCCGTTGAACATCCCGTTGATCTGCGGGATCGTCACATGCGACTCGTCGATGATCAGCAGGAAGTCGTCTGGGAAGTAGTCGAACAGCGTGCTCGGCTTGCTGCCCGCCGGACGCCCCTCCATGTGCCGCGAGTAGTTTTCGATCCCAGAGCAAAACCCGATCTCCTGCATCATCTCCAGATCGTAGTTGGTCCGCTGCTCCAGTCGCTGCGCTTCTAACAGCTTGCCGTTGTCGTGCAGCTCCTTCAGCCGCACTTCCAGCTCGGCGCGAATGCTCGTGATCGCATCCTTCATCTTGTCACCCGATGTGACAAAGTGAGACGCCGGGTAGATCGCCACATGGTTGCGCGTGCCATTGATCTCTCCGGTCACGACGTCCACCTCGGTGATGCGGTCGATCTCGTCGCCAAAAAACTCCACCCGCACCGCATGTTCTGACAGCTGGACGGGGAAGATCTCCAGCACGTCTCCGCGCACGCGGAACGTTCCGCGGATGAAGTTGATATCGTTTCGCTCATACTGCATGTCGATCAGGCGGCGCAACACCTCATCGCGACCGCGCTCCATGCCGACGCGCAGAGAGAGGACAAACTTGCCGTATTCGGTCGGCGAACCCAACCCATAGATCGAGGAGACGGACGCCACCACGACCACATCGGTGCGCTCAAACAGCGAAGAGGTCGCCGAGTGGCGCAGCTTTTCGATCTCGTCGTTGATCTGCGCATCTTTTTCAATAAATGTATCGGATGACGGAATGTACGCTTCCGGCTGGTAGTAGTCGTAGTAGGAGACAAAGTATTCCACCGCATTGTTCGGAAAGAACTCTTTGAACTCGGCGGCGAGCTGAGCCGCGAGCGTCTTGTTGTGGGCGATGATCAGCGTCGGCTTGTTCACTTTGGCGATCACGTTCGCCATCGTGAACGTCTTGCCGGAGCCGGTCACGCCGAGCAACGTCTGATGCCGCGCTCCTGCTGAGAGCCCCTGCACCAGCTTTTCGATCGCCTGCGGTTGATCGCCTTGCGGTCGATAGTCAGAAACCAATTCGAAGTCCCGTTGTACTCGCAAATCCATCTCCATCTCATCCACACCCTTTCCAACTTATATTATACACACTTCGCGCATGAAAAAGGCAAGATCTGGTTGATCTTGCCCTTACCCTTGCACTATGGTTGAATCACTTTGTCTTTATCAAACGGTGCGATCGACTCCGCCTTGTACTGACGCAGCACGATCAGGTTGACCCGACGGTTGGCCGCCCGGTTCTCAACCGTATCGTTCGACTTGAGCGGCATCGTGTCCGCATACCCTGTCGCAAACATGCGCGCTGCCGGAACGCCTTCCCTCTCCAAGTCGTGCAGGACGTTGATCGCGCGCACAGCAGACAATTCCCAGTTCGAAGGGAAGCGAGAATTGTTGATCGGCACGTTGTCAGTATGTCCTTCCACCGAGACGCGGTTGGGCACGATCCGCAAAAAGGGTGCCATCCCGCCCAAGATGCGTTGCGCTTCCACCTTCAGATCGGCGCTGCCCGATGCGAACAGCGCCGCATCGTTCAAGGTGATCTGAACGCCGCGCTCCGTATCGAGCACGTTGATCTGTCCACCGAGGTTGTTCTCTCGGATGAAGTTCTCAACCTTTTTCTTCAGATCTTCCAGGCGCTGTTGCTCCTGTTCCTGCTTCAGCTCCCCGGCTGTCTTGTTCTCCTCTTTTGACTCTTTTTCGCCTTCCTTCGTCTTCTTCGAGATGATGCCCGAATTCCCCATGCTGTCGATCTGAATCTGGTTGCTCGGATGGAGCGCTTTGTTCAGCGAGATGGACAGCGAGTCGAACTTCGACTGGTCGACAGCAGACATCGCATACATGACGACGAAGAAGATCATCAACAGGGTGATCAAATCCGCATAGGTGATCAGCCATCGTTCATGGTTCTCATGACCGCCGCCCTTTTTACGCCGTCTCGACATTAGCTTCCCCTGCCTCCGCTTTCGCCTCGCGCAAGTTTGGCGCCAAGAACGCCTTCAACTTCTGTCCGAGGATATTCGGATTCTCACCCGCCTGAATCGACAAGATGCCTTCGATCATCAGCTCGCGGATCAGCACCTCTTGCTTGGTGCGGTTTTTCAGCTTGGTGGCCAACGGCAAGTAGATGACGTTCGCAGATGCGACACCGTACAGCGTCGCGATAAACGCGGTTGCGATCTGCGGCCCCAAGTTGTCAACATCGGAGAGGCTGCCGAGCACGTGCACCAAGCCCATAACCGTCCCGATGATCCCCATCGTCGGCGCAAAACCGCCCGCCTGATCGAACGGCTGCACCCCTTTTTCGTGACGGGCTTCGATAAAGGCGAGCTCCGTCTCCAAGATGCTGCGCACAAGATCGGGGTCCACGCCGTCCACGACGAGGCGGATGCCGTTCTTGAAAAACTCATCATCATACGTTTCGATCTTTTCTTCCAGCGCCAAGATCCCTTCGCGACGCGCAGTGGTCGCCAGCGCTACCAGCTCTTCGATCGTCTCCATCGGGTCTTTCGCTTTGTGCGTAAAGGCGATCTTGAGGATTTTCGGGATTTTCTTCAATTGCTCCATCGGGGTTGCCAAAATGACCGCACCAAACGTACCGCCAAAGACGATGATCGCCGCAGTCAGCGAGAGGAGCGCCGTCGCGTGTCCACCTTCCAAAAGGAAGCCGCCAACGAGCGCCACTAAACCCAGCAGTAAGCCAACGACTGTTGTGATATCCATGTTTCGTGTCCTCCCAGAACTGTTCTACAAATTAGTGGTATGAAGATGGTGTTTGCTTCCCCCCGCCAACCAGGCGTCCCCACAGCCAGCGCCACGGACTGATCGAGCCCAGCCGCACATATTGGCGAGCTCCATCGTCCGGGACGAGGATGATTCCCAGTTGGTGATGATCCCCCATATAGATCGGCGTAGACGCAAATCTCGGCTCTCCATCAGGAGTGAGAAGTTCGAGTTTGGCATACGCCGGATTCTGATTGATTGCAAAATGCAGCTCGTAAGGTGAGCTTACCGTCATGCCGTTTACCTTGACGATCGTCTCCCCCGACAGCAGGCCGATCTCCTCTGCCGGCGAATTGGGCAGGACGGAGAGAATCTTCAGCCCCTGCAGCGGACGCACATAGAGCGGCTGTCCGATCTGCTCCTCGCGCATCTCCCAGAGGATCAACAGCTCGTGAGCGATCGTGCAAAACAGAGCTGCCAACCACATCAGCGGCGACCAAAAGGAGCTGCCGATCGCAAGCCCGAGCAACACCACGCTGTAGGCGAGCAAGCTGTTCGACGTCCGAAGCGCCGTCTGCTGCGGCGTCTTCGTCAGCGCCGCACCCGAAAAGCCGAGGATGGCCGGCACCGGCACGATCTGCAGGCCTGCTCCGATCACCCCGAGCGACATCAGCGGCCACCAGCTCGGCACGTCGACCGATGCGCCCGCTCCGGTCACGATAAAAGCGCCCATCGGGATCACCCAAAACTTCTGGAGTATAAATCCGCCGATCAGTCGCCCGCGCTTGCCTTCGACAAAAACGGGCAGCGGCGCCCGCGCACCCTGAAAGCGGACGAGCAACGCCTCGACCAGATGCAGGACGGCGACCAGCACCATCAGCTCCGGGATGTGCAACCCGCGCAGGTCGTGGTAGATCCCCATCAACCACAGCGGTCCGCCCGACAGCTCCGGCAGCGCATGCAAGATCAGGCTGACCACAGAGAGCAGTCCGCCCGCATAGGCAAAACAGACATATCGCACGTTGATCAGCGCCAAGGCGAGCGCGACGATCCAAACGTAGATCATGTCGACTGGTGAAAGCACCGCGCCTAGCCCTGTCAACAACAGCGTCGCCACCAGACCGCCCGCAACCCCAAACACAAGCGAGCGAAGAAACTGATCGACAACCGAAGTGCACCTGACACCGAACATCCGGCGCTCCATGTTGTTTTGACGCACATACTGAAACAGGACGAGCAGGAGCGCTACATAGAATAGAGGATGAGTCACAACTTGGATCAGACCAGAGAAAACGGAGAACAAAAAGGATAGCTCAGTCACACATGCACGCCTCCCTTTTCACTTGTCAAAACAAAAATATCTGATTAAAAAAGACCCGAAGAGCCTTATGCTCCTCGGGTACAATACTTCGACATAAATCGCCTTCAATCCTGCTCCAATTTTTTACGGAATCATTTTTCGGAGCACGCTCTTCGCCATCTCCAATTGCGTGTCATCCTTCTCCAGCTTCGCTCGCAGCAATTCCATCATCTTGAGCGTCGTCTTGCCGCCGACCACGCCCGTCTTCTCGATGCCGTTCGCCTGCTGGAAGGACATGACCGCCTGCTCCGTCTTCTCATCAAAAAATCCGTCCAAGCGCCCCGGCGTAAATCCGAGCGCTTCCAGCATCGTCTGCGCCGATTTGATCTCGTTGGAAAACTGCTCTTTCTTCATCTCTTTGTCCGGATCGAGCGCGTGCAGGCTCGCATAGGCGGGCAGCTCCACCTTGTGGTCAGGCTCGATACCGCTCTTGTGAACCCAGTTGCCGTTTGGCGTCAACCATTTGGCGATCGTATATTTGATGTCCGAACCGTCTTTGAACGACTTGGTGGTCTGCACCGTGCCCTTGCCAAACGTCTTCGTGCCGACCAGCGGAACATCGCCCGACTCTTTCAGCGCGGCAGCAAGAATTTCTGCGGCCGACGCAGATCCGCCATCGACCAAGACGACGATCGGCAGACCGAGCTGTTCCTTATCCGACTTATAGGTATCTTTCGAACCGTCCTTGTACTCGACTTGCATGATCATCTTGCCCTCTGGGAGCAGCATGTCTGCCATCTTGACCGTGATGTTGAGCAAGCCGCCCGGATTGCTGCGCAGGTCGATGATCAAGCCTTTCATGCCTTGCTCCTTCAAGCTTTGAATCGCTTTGGAAAACTCGGTAAACGTCGTCTCCGACACTTTCGTCACCTGGACCTTGCCCATCTTGTCGGGAAGCATCTCCGAGTAGACCGTCTCGATCGGGATCGTATCTCTGACCAAGGAGATGTTGAGCACGCCTTGCTCACCGGGTCGTTCGATCACCAACTCCGCCTTGGTCCCCTTCTTGCCGCGGATGTGCGTGACCGCTTCAGATGCGGTCATCCCATCGAGCGACTTGCCATCCACCGAGCGGATGCGGTCGTTCGGCTTGATCCCCGCCGATTCGGACGGCGAGCCTTTGATCGGCGAGACGACGACGATCTTGCCGTCCTCGGCGCGAATCTCCGCACCGATCCCCTCGAACGATGACTCGATATTTTCGTGAAACTGGGTCGCCTCATCTGGGGGCATGTAGGTGGAGTACGGGTCGTCGAGCGACTTGACCATTCCATCGATCGCACCGTTCAGCAGCTGATCGCTCTTCGCACCTTGATAGAAATCTTTTTGCAACGTGCTGTACGTATCCAACAACTTTTGAAATTCGGGAGTGGATGCCGCATTTTCTACCGATGAACCCGTTTGGCCATCCTTCATCACGAAGGCGGTCAGACCGCTGCTGAGCGCGATGACGAGGATCAGGGACAGGATCAGGTAGCGGCCTCGAATGTACATCTTCTTTTGCACCACCTTATCTCATTTCGTATCTCCAAGCAAAGGTTCTTTCTATTATACTCGATTCTGTCGCCAATCGCACAACACCCTTCCTGCGATCAGGAAGGGTGTTGGTAACAGAACTTCGATTAGAGATAGGTGTAGGGATCGATATCCTTACCGTTTTGATAGACGCCAAAATGCAGATGCGGGCCTGTGGAGCGTCCGGTGTTCCCCATCTTGCCGATGATCTGACCTTGGGTGACCTGCTGCCCGATGGAGACGAGCACGCCGCCGGTCATCAAATGCCCGTACAGCGTCCAGAGGTTGCCGCCATGATCGACGATGATGCAGTTGCCAAAACCGCTGACCCAGCCGGCGGTGATCACAGTGCCCGTCTGCGCGACTGCGATCGGCGTTCCTTCGGCAGAGGCGATGTCCACCCCGTTGTGGCCAGCGCGCTCGCCGGTGAACGGGTCGATGCGGTTGCCCCAGTTGGAGGTGACCACACCGCCGCTGGGAACAGGCCAGGAGAACGGGCCGTTGTGCGTCTGCCCGCCTCCGTTGCCGTTGCCTGGGTTTTGCGTGTTCTGCTGGCGACGCTCTTCGCTGATCTGCTGTTGCAGCGCGTAGATCGCGTTGATCGACTGCTCCTGGATCGAGCGCTGCTCCGACTCGATGCGCTCCTGCTCGCTTTTGCTCGCTTGCAGTTTTTGGTGGATGTCCTCTTTTTGCGCTTTCAGTCCGTCCAGCTGCGCCTTTTGCTCCTGCTCTGACGATTCCATGCCGACGAGGGTCGACTTCTCATCTTCCAGCTTGACTTTCGTCTGGGCGACCAGATCGCGGTCTTCCTTGTTTTGGCGCAGGATGTCCGTATCCTGCTCGAAGATCAGCTGCAAAGCATCGAAGCGATCGAGGAAATCGGAGAAGCTGGTCGCGCCGAGCAACACTTCCAGATACTGCACCTCGCCCTTTTCGTACATCAGGCGCAAGCGCTGTTTGAGCAGCTTGTCCCGCTCCTTCACACGCTCTTCTGCCTCTTCGAGCTCTCGCTGTGTCTTCTCGATCTGTTGACCCTTTTTGAGGATCTCCGTCTTCAGGCGAGCGAGTTCGCTCTCCTTTTCGTCGATTTGGGAAGTGATCTTTTCGATCTCCGCCGCGTTCACATTGATCTGCTTCTGATATTCTTCCTTTTTCTCCTTCGCCGCTTTCTCTTTCTCGCGTGCGTTATCGAGCTTGCCCTGCTCTGTCTGTTGTTGCTTTTGCAGGTCTTCAATATCGGCCATAGCCGCTTGCGGCATGATAAGTGCGATCGCAAGCGCAGAAGTGATCCCCAAAGTTACGCTTTTTCGTGACTTGAGTTGCATGAACATGATCTCCTTCCCAAAGCGACAGATGTTTAGCGCGCATCGGCTGCGGGCAAACTGGAAACTTGAGACAGTCTGATGTTAGATGCGCAGGAAACGGCTGATCGACAGCACGGAGCCGAGCATGCCGATCAGCGCCCCGATGCCGATCAAGATCCCGGAGACCGAGTAGATCAGCGGATCGAACGGAGCAAAGCTGAACAGCATGACGCCCGACACATTTTTCAGCAGGTAATCATAGCCGATCCCGAGCGCCAAGATCGGCAGAATCGAACCGAACAGCCCGATCAGCAGCCCCTCGATCAAGAACGGCCAGCGGATAAACCAGTTGGTCGCCCCGCACAGCTTCATGATCTCGATCTCTTTGCGGCGGGCGAAGATCGTCACCTTGATCGTGTTGTTGATCAGGAACAGCGCCGTGAAGCACAGCCCGATCACGAAGATCGCCCCGGCGTTGCGCACCATGTCGGTGACCTTGAACAGCTGATCGACCCAATCCTCGCCATACTTCACCTTGTCGACCAGCGGCGATTGCTCGATCTTTTGCGAGACGATCTTCGTCTCCTGCGGATTGCTCGCTTTGACGACAAATTTATCTGGAAGCGGATTGTTCGACTCCATCACGTCGAGCAGCTCCCCGTTTTCCTTGAACTTATCCTTTAAGTCTTTGAGCCCTGTCTCCTTCGGAACGAACTTCATCTCGACCACGCCTGGCGTGTTCTTGATCTGCCGCTCCAGCTCGATCACTTCATTTTTCTGCAGCCCTTCTTTGACGAAGACGTTGATCACGACCTGATCTTCTAACTGGTAGGAGAACTGCTGCACGTTGTAGGCGAGCAGCAGGAACACGCCGAGCAGAAGCAGGGTGACGGTGACGGCAGAAAAGGAAGCGAACGTCATCCAACCGTTGCGGGTCAGATTTTTTAACCCTTCGCGACCGTGGCGTCTGAACGTGCTAATTTTCATAGCCGTACACCCCCCGCTTCTGGTCGCGGACGATCTGACCGTTCTCGATGGCCAGCACTCGCTTTTTCATCGTGTTGACGATCTCTTTGTTATGCGTCGCCATGACGATCGTCGTGCCGCGCCGGTTGATCTCTTCGAAGAGATCCATGATCTCCCAAGATGTTTCCGGGTCCAAGTTGCCTGTCGGTTCGTCGGCGATGATCACCGCGGGTGAGTTGACAAGGGCGCGCGCGATCGAAACGCGCTGCTGTTGACCGCCCGACAGCTGGCCGGGAAGCGCGTCCGACTTCTCGGTCAGGCTGACCAGATTCAAGACTTCGGCCACGCGGTTCTTGATCTTGCGCTTCGGCGCCTCGATCACTTCGAGCGCGAACGCCACATTCTCGTAGACGGTCAGGTTCGGCAAGAGCTTAAAGTCTTGGAAGACGACCCCGATCTGCCGGCGCATCAGCGGAATCTTGCGCTCTTTCAGCCGCTCGATGTTAAAACCGTTGACGAAGATCGATCCTTTGGTCGGACGCTCTTCTCGGTACATCAATTTAATAAACGTGGATTTCCCGGCGCCGCTCGGGCCGACCACGTAAACGAACTCTCCCTTGTCAATGCGTACGCTCACACCTTGTAAGGCAGCAGAACCGTTCGGATATTGCTTCCAAACGTCGTGCATCTCGATCATCGTTTCACACCACTTTCTAGTCTGATTTGTCGGCTCGTGCCGCTAAGACGATGTCGAAAACAGAGACAATGGCCATACGCCATCAACTACTATTCGACGCTTGCGTGTCATTTCCTGTAATAAAATGATGGTTTATCAGGATTTTCTGAGCAATCCCGTAAAAACATGCTGTGCGCTTACATTGTTTTTCCCGCAGAGGATATGATTGGAAAAGCCCCTGTTCCGCAAGGTCGGATCAGGGGCTTTGTCGTCTCAAACTTGTCGGGCATCGTGCGCCGCTTCCTTTGAGCCAAAGCGCGTTTGGAAAAAGAGCACCAGGCGCTTGACGCCGAGGACGGCGACGAGCAGGAAGAGCAGGACGAGAACGATGGTTCCCCCCGGCGGGATATCATTGTAGAACGACAGCGTAAGCCCGGATAGAACGCCGAGCAACCCGATCAGGACGGCGACGATCACCGCGAGGGTGAACCCTTTGCTCACGCGCAGGGCGATCGCCGCGGGCAACACCATCAGCGAGGAGACGAGCAGAACGCCGACGATCGGCATCGAGACGGCCACCACGAGCCCGGTCAGCAGGGAGAAGGCGAGCGAGAGCCACTTGGTCGGAATGCCGCTCGCCTGCGCCGTCTCCTCGTCAAACGTCAGCACGTACATCGGCCGCCAGAGGAAGAAGAAGAACAGCGCGCACAGGGCGAGCACGCCGGCCATCACCCACAGATCGTCTGCGCTGACCGCGATGATCGAGCCGAACAGATAGGAGGTGAAGCTTCTGCTCACCCCTTGATTTAAGCTCATCAGCACCAGCGCCGTCGCCAAGCCGCCAGACATCAGGATCGCGATCGACAGCTCGCTGTAGGAACGAAACGAGCGGCGCAGATTGTCCACCAAGATCGCCCCGATCAGCGCTGCCGCCATGCCGGTCAGCATCGGGTAAAAGCCGAGCAGAGCGCCGAGCGCCACCCCGGCCAGCGAGACGTGGGACAGCGTCTCTGCCACCAGCGACTGGCGGCGCAACACGATGTAGACGCCGATCACCGGAGCGACCAGGGCGATCATGCTGCCCGCCAAAAACGCATTTTTCAAAAAGCCGTATTGCAGCATCTCCAGCACTTAGAGCACCCCTTCCTCTTGCTTCACGCCCGCGTTCGGCTGCTGATCATCATAGCAGCAGTAGAGCGGCAGGGTCTCCGGACGGCCGCGCAGGTCCATCCGCTCGCGAAACTGCTCCGGCGTGCCGTCAAAGCGAATCCATCTGTCGAGCACAAGCAGGCGCGACAGGCGGGGCAGCGTCTCCTCCAAGTCGTGCGTCACCATCAGGACGGTGCGCCCGTGCGCTTCCACCTGATGTTGAAGCAGGTCGTAAAACATCGTCCGCGCCGTGATGTCCATCCCGGTCGTCGGCTCGTCGAGCACGAGCAGGTCCGGTTCGAGCACCAGCGTCCGCGCGAGGCAGACCCGCTGCTTCTGCCCGCCAGACAGCTCGCCGATCTTGCGCGAGCGGTGCTCCCACATGCCGACTTGGCGCAGGACGTGCTCGACGCGCGCATTCTCCGCTTTCGGAATCAGGCCGAACCACCGTTTGCGCGTGAACAGGCCGGAGCGCACCAGCTCATAGACGGTGCTCGGAAAACCGACGTTGAACGAGGCGATCTGCTGTGGCACGTATCCGACGACGATCTGTTTCCCCGCCTCGCTCTGCTTGTAGATGTTCACCGTGCCCCGCTGCGGGTGCAACAGCCCGAGCAAAAGCTTTAATGTCGTGGTTTTTGCAGAGCCGTTCGGCCCGGTCAGCCCGATAAATTCGGATGTGCCGATCGTCAAGTTCAACCCTTCGAGGACTGGCACATGTCCGTATCCGAACACCACGTCCTGCATCTCTGCCAACTTCATGGACTATCCTTCCTTTCCTCTGCTTGCGACCCGCGCTCAGTTGGACAGCGCCTTGGTCAGCGCCGCCAAGTTCTGCTTCATCACGCCGACATAGTCGAGCCCGCTCCGCTTCTCCTCTTCGGTCAGACCCTCCAGCGGATTGAGCACCGCCGTGGTCGCGCCGACCTCCTTCGCCACCGCTTCTGCCACCTTCGGAGAGGCGAGCGTTTCGAAGAAGATCGTCTTCACCCGATGCTCTTTGGCAAACGAGATGATCTCCTTCATCGCGGCTGCGCTCGGCTCTTGTTCCGGCGAGATGCCGGAGATCGGCACCTGTTTCAACCCGTAGCGCTTGGCCATGTAGGCGAAGGCGGTGTGCGAGGTGACGATGTCTTTCGTCTGCACATCTTTTAGCCCCTCGCGAAACGATTGATCGAGCGCGTTCAGCTCGCTCAGATAGGCGTCCGCGTTCTTCTGATACTCCGCCTTGCGCGCCGGGTCGACCGCTTGGAGCGCCTCGGAGATCGCGCGCACCTCATGCTGTGCGAGCACCGGATCGAGCCAGATGTGCGGATCGTACTTGCCGTGCTCATGCTCCTCGTGCGACTCTTCGTCGCTGTGGCCATCCGCTTCCTCTTCGCCATCGATCAGCCCGGCGCCATGAGACGCCTCGACCACCTTCAGCTGCTTGTTGTTGACCGAGTTCAGCATCGAATCCACCCACGTCTCAAACCCAGCGCCGTTGTAGACGAAAACGTCCGCCTCGGTGATCTTGGCAACATCTTTCGCCGTCGGCTCCCAATCGTGTGGCTCGGTGCCAGCCGGAACCAGCACGGTGACGTCCGCGTTTTCGCCCGCCACCTTTTTGGCAAACTCGTACATCGGATAGAAGGTGGTGACCACCTTCATCTTATTAGAAGCTGTTCCCTCGCCCGCAGAATCGGATGTTCCACCGCATCCGGTAAGAAGCAGCGATGCGGCGATCAGAGTGAACGCCGTTTTATTCCACCATTTTTTCATGGACAAATCCTCCACTAAACCGTAATCGTTACGAAAGTACGTTAACACTATACTCCTTTCGGATTCGTTTGTAAATCGTAACACTTACGATGATTCCCATAAAAAAAGACACCCAATCCCCTGAGCGGAGATTGAGTGCCATTCTTGCCTCCATTTGCTGTTATTGGTTGAGCCCCGCTTGGAGCACGACCAAGTTTTCTTCCATCACCTGCAGATAGCTCTTGTAGCCCTCTTGGCTGAGCTTGCCCTCATACGTGTTGAGTTCCTTCGTCTGGTAGCCGATGCTTTCGAGAAACTCCTGCACGCGCGGTGCAGCCTCGCCCTCAAAGAAGATCACCGACGCATCATGCTTGGCAAAATCGTCCTTGAGCGCTTGGATCTGATCGGGCTTATCCTGCGGAAACTCGTTGATGGCGATCGTGGTCGGCACATAGTAGTTCAGGCCGTACCGCTTGGCCAAATATTGAAAAGCCGGATAGGGAGAGACGATCTCCTTGCGCTTCGCTTTGGAAAAGGTGTCCGCATATTTTTGATCGAGCTGATCGAGCTTCTGCTTGTAGGCTTCTGCGTTTTTTTGAAACAGCTCCGCCTGGGCGGGCGCTTTCTTGGCGAGCGCCGCAGCGATCGTCTCCACCTCTTGCTTCGCCAGTTGCGGGTCGAGATAGAACCACGGGTCGTTCCGCTTCTTCACCTTGTCATCTTCGCTCGCATCCCGATTGTTGTAGTGCAGCAGGCCAAGCGGCTCGATGCCCTGCGAGGCGTCCAGCACGAGCAGCTCTTTGTTTTTGATCTTGACGGTGGCGTACGTCTGGCTCCACCAGCGATCTTCCATCCCCCCGCCGTTTAAGACCATCACGTGCGCTCGCTCGATGTCGCGCATCTCTTTGACGGTCGGCGCCCACTGCCAGACGTTTGGCCCGAGCGGCATCAGCGTCTCCACCTCCACCTGGTCGCCGCCGATCGCTCGCACAAAATCGGCCTGCGCCTGCAGTGTGGTGTAGACGATCAATTTTTCACCCTCAGGTACCGTCTTGCCCACTTCCAGCTTCTCCTGATCCGAACAGCCGACCGCAAGCAACAAGCTCAGGCCAAGCCCGATCCCAGCCAGCTTCCTCATCCATCGCTTCATAATAAGTGACCTCCCCAATCTTTCATCTCTCTTCTGCTATCTCTGCGAAAAATTTAATCTCTATGCGAGTAGTATAATATAAATCAGTTCCAATGCGCAGATCGTTTTCATTTTGAATTTGAACAAAAAAAACACCGCTTCGAGAGCGGTGTTTTTCTATAGATCGACCGAAGATCGACCGAATCGATCACTCGTAGCGAAGCGATTCGATCGGCTGCATCCGCGCCGCCTTGTTGGCCGGATACAGGCCGAAGAAGATGCCGACTGCAGCGGAGAACCCGAACGCCAGCAGGATCGTCCACCCGGAGATGAGGAACGGCCAACTGGTGACCAGCGAGAAGATGCCCGCGCAGAGAATCCCGAGCAGCGTTCCGAGCAGCCCGCCGAAGAAGCAGAGGATGACCGCTTCGACCAAAAACTGCCGCATGATCATGCCTGGCGTCGCCCCGATCGCTTTGCGGATGCCGATCTCCCGCGTGCGCTCCGTCACCGAGACGAGCATGATGTTCATCACGCCGATCCCGCCGACGAGCAGCGAGATGCCGGCGATCGAGCCGATGATCGTCTGCACGACATTGAACGCCGACTTGACCGCCTCTTGCGTCTCTTCCCCCGTCTGGGCGATATAGTTCGACGCCGCGGTGCTGTGCCGTTTGGCGAGCATCTTTTTGATCTCTTTGATCCGCTCGCCCACCGCCTCGTTCGCCGTCTCCGTCGCCTTGGCTTGGATGTATTGCACATCGCGGACATCGCCTGCTCCCGGCAGTGCGCCGAGCGGCACATACGCGTTGTATACTTTGCCGCCAAGCCCGGAGAGCACCGACTCTTCCTGCTTGAAGACCCCGACGATGCGGTACACTTTGCCGTTTAACGTCACCTTTTTGTTCAGGGCGCTCTCCGGCGAGCCGTACTGCTCGTTCGCATATTTCGCATCGACGACGAGCGCCTTCTGCCGGGAGCGCTCCTCACCGATCGAGAAAAAGCGTCCGGCGGCCAGCTTGAGGTTGTTGATCTTCGGGAAGTCTGCGTTGGTGCCGGTCAGCGCAAAGTTTAACGTCTCTTTGCCCTTTTTCGACTCGGCTGGCAGCGAGTGCACGCCGACCGCTGCGTCGATGCCCTTCATCCGCGAGATCTGCTCCACATCGTCGACCGTCAGGCCGCCGATCTCGCCTTGGCTCTGCGGGATGACGATGAACGAGCCGTCCGCCACCTGCCCCAGCTCGCTGACCAGCGAGTATTTGCCCGCCTGCCCGATCGAGACGACGGCGATGACAGCGGCGACGCCGACGACGATCCCGATGATGGTCAGAAAGGAGCGCATCTTGTTGAGGCGGACATTTTCCAGCGCTAAGAGCACGCTTTCCCACAGGTTCATGTCAGCACCTCCCCCTGCGCCAGATCCTTGCGCAGATCATCGCGGATCACGCCATCGCCGAAGCGGAGGATGCGCCGCGCATGTTCGGCGATGTCCGCCTCATGCGTGACGAGGATCACCGTCGCCCCTTCGCCGTTGATCTGCTCAAACAGGCGCATGATGTCGAGCGATGATTTGGAGTCCAAGTTCCCCGTCGGCTCGTCAGCGAGCAGGATCGGCGGGTTCATCGCCAGCGCGCGGGCGATCGCGACGCGCTGTTTTTGACCGCCAGACAGCTCGTTCGGACGATGGTCGAGCCGATCGCCGAGGCCGACTTTGCTCAGCAGTTCGGTCGCGCGCGCTTTGCGTTCCGCTTTTGCCACACCGCCGTAGAGCATCGGAAGCTCCACGTTCTTCAGGATCGTCTGGCGGGGCAATAGATTGAAGCTCTGGAAGACGAAGCCGATCTTCTCGTTGCGCACGAGCGCCAACTCGTCCTCGGTCAGGCTCTGCACCTGCTTGCCATCGAGCTCATAGGTGCCTGTCGTCGGGATGTCGAGGCAGCCGAGGATGTTCATCAGCGTCGATTTTCCCGAGCCGGACGGCCCCATGATCGCCACAAATTCCCCTTTGCCGATCATCAGGTCGGTCGGATGGAGCGCCTGCACTTCCAGCCCGCCTTGGGCGTAGGTTTTGGAAATGCCGTGTAGGGTAATCATTGTACGCTCACCTTTTTGCCCGCTTTGAGGTCTTTGGACACCGAAGCGATGATCTCATCGCCCGCGCCGATCCCTTCGAGGATCTCCACATGCTCTTCATCCTCTTTGCCCGTCTTGACCTCGACTTCGACCGCCTTGCCCTTCTCGACGCGGAAGAGATAGGACTTCTCGCCCTCCCGCTTGACCGCGCTGAGCGGCGCGAGCGGGTGCGTCTCCGCTTCGGTCAGCTCGATCTCCACCGTCGCGTTGTAGCCCGGTCGCAGATCGGCTGCCGATTCATCGAGCGCTACGATCATCTCGACGACCGGATCTTTGGCTGTCGGATTGGGCAGCCCTGCTGTCGGCGCCAGCGCGATCACCTTGCCGCGATACGCCTTGTCAAACGCGTCGCCTGTGATGTTGACGGCGAGGTCCTGCTTGACTTTGTTCGCATCGAGCTCTCCGAGGTTGGCGCGCACTTGCAACTTGGCCAGATCGGCGATGACAAGGCTTGGTGCGCCTTCCATCAGCATTTGACCTTGCTCGATCTCAAGCTTTGTCACCACGCCGTCCTGCTGCGCGGTGACGCTCGCCGCAGCGATCTTCTTCTCCAGCGCTTCCACCGTCAGCTTCGCATTTTCCAGCTTCAGATCGGCGAGGGTCAGATCGATCCCCTGCTTGCTCGCCGCGTCGCGCTCCGACTGGGCGATCTTCAGGTTGTTGCGCTCCATCCGCAGCTGCTGCTCAAGCTCCTCGACGCGCAGGGAGTACAGCGCTTGACCCTTTTTCACTTTGTCGCCCAGCTTGACTTCCAGCTTGGCGACAATGCCGCTGCCCGGGGCAAAATAGCTCTGCACAGCGGACGGCTCAAGCTGTCCGCTGGCAAAGACCGTCTCGGTGATCGCCCCTTGCGCCGCCTTGGCGAGCGTCACGTCGACGCTCTTGTTCAGGCGATAGATGTTCGCACCGGCTAGGGCGACGACCGACAGCGCGATCACCGTCCCCCAGATGATCTTTTTTTTCTTCATGGCTCTCTCCCCCTATCAGGCAGTACAGGTTATGCGGCTGCGCGCGAGCTGAGCAAGGTGAGGAACGTGATGAGCAGCCAGCCGATCACGATCCATGTCGCCACCGAACCGCGCCCTTTGCGCGTCATCACAGCTGTGCCGATGATCATGACCACCAATCCCCAGATGCGGAACGGATCGAGCATCTGTGCCAGCACGAAGAGCATCGACGTTTTATCTTCTATAAAGGCGCCTGCGTTCAGCATGACGTCGAACATGGTGGTCGCGCCTGTCGAGTAGGCGATGATGCCGGTCACCAGCATGGAGAGCAGCGACGGTATGTACGAGTAGAGCGCAACTTTCGACAGCTGCATGTAGGTCGCTTCACCGCGGACAAACAGGTTGACCAAAAGCAGGAGCAAACCCCCGATAAACATGGTCAGCACGACAGACACGACGGCGGTGAAATAGCTGAAGATCGTTGCAGAAGCGATCGCGATATCCCGAATGTTCTGGTCGATCTCCACCCCTTTCGCTTCCTGTCTGACAAACTCATCTTCGATCGTTCCTACGATCGCATCTTGCTGCACCCACAGTGCGAGGACGGACAGCAACACCATGACGATCAAGGCTAGCACCCATCCCTTGCCGTTTGCGCGAATCCGTTCAAAAGTTGCTGTTGGTGAGGTCAATACTCCAAAGAAATTGCTCATTAAGTACACCCTTTCCATCAGATGATAGATTGACAAGATCGATACAGAATTCTGTGATGATTCACATCCTTCCGATCGGTAATACGTTTCAAACCGGGAAAAGGTTCACTTTTTTTGAAAATGATAATAAAATCGTACGAACAGCAGAGGGCGCTCGATTGTCGGCCGCAGAGTTGCGGAAAACTTGCGATGCATCCTGCTCCGACGATCATTGCTTCGTTGCGGATAAATTTGTATGATGAGAGCAGAGGAGTTGGTATGATTTGGATTACTTCAATTTTCTGATCATTCCTGGCTTTTATCTGTTGTTGTTCGTCTGTCTCTACTTCGGGGTGATGGGTGCGATCAGAAAGTCGATCCCCCAACTGCTGATCAGCTCCATCATCGGCCTCGTCTGCGCCTATCTATCGACCTGGTCGATCGGACGCTATGTTGTCGTCATCCCGATACTGGCAGTCTTCCTCGCCGTGTTCTTTTTCTTGAAGAACGGAAGAAAAAATGGTGGGTAGATGGTCGGCAAAAGGTGTTCTTGTATTGATAGCAGTGGGAAGTTCTTACCTCTTACTTGCCGGAAAGCATCAAAGTGTCCCCATTGATCAAGTCCAGCATGTGAGATTGTGGCAAGAGCTGGTCGGCGAGAAGGAGCTGGTCGGCAGTGAGCGAGATCAACTGCTGGTTGCCGTCAACAATGCCACTTATAACCGAGCGAACGATGAGTTTTTCGGAACTACCCCACAGTGTGGTGGTGTCATTGAGCTAAAGAATGGGAAGAGCATTGGGATCATCGGTTGCGGCGAAGGATTCGAAGTCCAGCGCAACGACATGGAGGAGTCGGATCACATGATCGCCTACTATGTCGATGCGATTGGATTTCGATCGCTGTTTCAACAGCTTTTGACGGAAACGGATCACTAAAAATAAGAAGCCTCTCTCTTTTCACCAAGAGAGAGGCTTCGTGCATCTTATCATGACCACTTCTTATGCAATGGTTCATGCAATCGTCCATGCGATGGTTGAGCGACAGAACCACCCGTTCAGTACAGATAACCTAAAAAGTCTAACACGCCGTCCTCCCAGTCGGTCGAGCCGATCTGTTTGATCATCAAGCCCTCGACCACCTGCTCGCCAACGCCGACCGATGTCAGATGATGATCATCGATCTTCAACCACCTGCACACGTTCGTTGCGCTGCGGTACCCATTGTTCCGATAAACGCTTTCAACATCTGCAAAGAGCAGCAAAAAATCCAACCGATGCTCGATCGCATATTCTTCCACCTTGGTTAGCAACAAGGTAGCAATGCCTTTTCCTCTGCACTCTTCCCACACACACAGGTCGATCACGCCGAGAACTTTGATCGGTTTGCCATTCAAATTCATGATGCGATAATCGATGCCCACCTGTCCGACCAACCGCTCTCCGTCATAAGCCAAAAAGCGCTGATGTGGAACCTGTTTAAAATAGATCCGATCTTCCGGATATAGCGAACCGAATGATCGAATGAGCAAAGACTGAATCTCCTTTTCGATTGGAGCGGAAATCTCGCACTCGTACATCTTGATCGTCTTCAATCGAATTTGCCCTCCAAGAATCTTGAATTTTACCCAAACTATCATGCGGCGCAGGAAAAAACAACCATGCAGAAACACGCTCCGGCAGCTGCCGATCCACAGGGAGATGCCGAAAGAAAAAGATCGTCACCACCTTGCCGATTTCGCGAGGTGTGACGACCTTTTTACCTTACCATCTTTTCTTGTTGCGGTTTCCTCTTTTTGTTGCGGTTGCTTACTGACCCTTCAGCCACTCGTGCATCAATGCAAGTTGGTGCTTGACGCTCTCGGTGCCCGTCCCACCGCGCGAGTTGCGCGCTTCGACGACGTTTTTCACGTCGATCGCCACATAGAGGTCAGCCTCGAACAGCTCGGAGAAGCTCTTGTACTCGTCGAGCGTGAGATCGGCGAGGAACTTCCCTTGCTCGATGCAGAAGAGGACGAGCTTGCCGATCACTTCATGCGCTTGGCGGAACGGCAGCTGTTTGCGGACGAGGTAGTCTGCGAGGTCGGTGGCGACCGAAAAGTCTTGGCGCACGGCGCGCTCCGTGTTCTCGCGGCGCACCTGCATCGTCTCGATCATGCCTGCGAAGAGGATCAGCGAGGTTTTCAGCGTATCGACCGCGTCGAACATCGGCTCTTTATCCTCTTGCAGATCTTTGTTGTAGGCGAGCGGCAACCCTTTTAACACGGTCAGCATCGAGAACAGATGCCCGTAGACGCGCCCGGTCTTGCCGCGCACCAGCTCCGCCACATCCGGATTCTTTTTCTGCGGCATGATCGAGGAGCCTGTGCAGTACGCATCGTCCAGCTCGACAAAGCCGAACTCGGTCGAGGACCACAGGACCAGCTCTTCGCAGAAGCGGGACAGGTGCATCATCACGATTGACGCGGCGGACAGAAACTCAAGAATAAAGTCGCGGTCGCTCACCGCGTCGAGCGAGTTTTCATACAGGCGCGAGAATCCGAGCTCCGCTGCCACCAGCTCCCGGTCGATCGGGAAGGTGGTTCCCGCCAGCGCTCCGGCGCCGAGCGGCATCATGTCGATCCGCTTCAGCGCATCTTCCAAGCGCTCCACATCGCGGCGAAACATCCCTGCATAGGCGAGAAAATGTTGCGCGAGCAGGATCGGCTGAGCGCGCTGCAGATGGGTGTAGCCCGGGATGATCACATCGAGGTTGGACTCCGCCCGCTCGACGAGCACTTGTACCAGACGGTTGAGCAGCAGGATCAGCTCGCTCGTCTCCTCTTTCAGATAGAGGTGCATGTCGAGCGCCACCTGATCGTTGCGCGAGCGCCCAGTGTGCAGCTTGCCACCGACCGGACCGATCTGTTCGATCAGGTGCTTTTCGAGGTTCATGTGCACATCTTCATCGCTGACCGAAAAGGCGAGCTCCCCTTTTTCAAAGCGCTCTTTCAACTGCAACAGACCGGCTGCGATCTTCTCCGCGTCCTCCTGCGGGATGATCCCGCAGGCGCCAAGCATTTTCACATGGGCGAGCGAGCCGCGGATGTCCTGCTCCGCCAGACGCTGGTCGAAGGAGATCGAAGCGGTGAACTCCTCGACGAGCTGATGGGTCGGCTTGGTGAAGCGTCCACCCCAAAGTTTCATCATCGCTTCCCCCTTACTTGTCCTGGTTGACTTTCGCGTAGACTTTGGTCGGCAGCCCCCACAGCTTGATGAACCCTTTTGCCGCATGATGGTCGAACGCATCGTCAGGCGAGTAGGTCGCAAGGTCGAGGTCGTAGAGCGACTGCTCCGATTTTCTGCCCACCGGCTGGTAGGTTCCTTTGTGCAGTTTCACGCGCACAGTTCCGGTGACGGTCGCTTGCGTCTGCTCGATAAACGCGTCGATCGCTTGTTTCAGCGGCGAGAACCACAGGCCGTTGTAGACGAGCTCCGTGTACTTCAGTTCGAGCGTCGGTTTGAAGTGGGCCACTTCGCGCGGCAGGGTGATCGTCTCCAGCTCGCGGTGCGCGGCGATCAGCACCAGCGCAGCCGGCGCTTCGTATACCTCGCGCGATTTGATGCCGATCAAGCGGTTTTCCACATGGTCGATGCGGCCGACGCCATGCGCGCCTGCCAGCTTGTTCAGCTTTTCGATCAGCTCGACCAGCCCGAGGCTCTCCCCGTTCAGCGAGACGGGCACCCCTTTTTCAAAACCGATCTCCACATACTCCGGCTCGTTCGGCGCATCGACCGGATTGACCGTCCACTCGAACGCCGCCTCTGGTGCTTCCGCCCACGGGTCTTCGAGCACGCCGCATTCGCAGGAGCGTCCCCAGAGGTTCGCATCGACGGAGAACGGGTTCTCTTTAGTGATCGGAATCGGGATGTTGTGCTGTTTCGCGTACTCGATCTCCTCGTCGCGCGACCAACCCCATTCGCGAACAGGTGCGACGATCTCCAGGTTCGGGTTGAGCGCCGTCACCGAGACGTCGAAGCGCACTTGGTCGTTCCCTTTGCCTGTGCAGCCGTGTGCGACGGCGACCGCATCTTCCTGCTCCGCGTACTGAACCAGCAGCTGGGAGATCAGCGGGCGGGAGAGCGCAGCAGACAGCGGGTATTTGTGTTCGTACAGCGCGTTCGCCTTCAGCGAAGGCAGGATGAACTCTTTCGCGTACAGCTCGCGCGCGTCGATCATGTAGGACTTGCTCGCGCCGACTTGCAGCGCTTTTTCCTTGACGAACTCCAGGTCTTTCCCTTCGCCGACATCTGCCGAGACAGCGATCACCTCATAGCCTTGCTCTTTGAGCCACGTGATCGCAACCGATGTATCGAGACCGCCCGAATAGGCGAGAACCAGCTTTTTGTTCATGAATGATTTCCCCTTTTTATGGATTTTTATGCATCAACGACAATGAAAAGGTCAGACCATTGTTGCGACGATGATCGCTTTTTGCACATGCAGGCGATTTTCCGCCTCGTCGAACACCACCGAGTTGGGCCCGTCGATCACGTCTGCTGTCACCTCTTCGCCGCGATGGGCGGGCAGGCAGTGCATGAACAGATGATCAGGTTTGGCGTGCGCAGCCAGCTCTTTGTTGACCTGATAGGCGGCAAAATGCTCTTCGCGCAGCCTCTGCTCTTCCTCTTGCCCCATCGATGCCCAGACGTCCGTGTAGATCATGTCGGTGCCTTTCACCGCCTCGATCGGGTCGTAGGTCAGCAGCAGCTCGGTGCCGTGGTAGGCGGCGAGCCGCTGCGCCTGCTCGACGACCTGCGGGTCGCATTCATAGCCGGCAGGAGTCGCGATGCGCAGGTTGATCCCGAGCTTCGGAGCTGCGACCAGCCAGGAGTTGGCCATGTTGTTGCCGTCGCCGACATAGGTGACGTGAAGCCCTTGCAGCTTGCCTTTCTTCTCCCAGAGGGTGAGCAGGTCGGCCAGCACTTGGCAGGGATGGTGCAGGTCGGTCAGGCCATTGATCACCGGCACGGTCGCATAGCGAGCAAACTCGCTCACGATCTCATGGCCAAACGTGCGGATCATGATGCCGTCCAAGTAGCGGGACAGCACGCGCGCGGTGTCTGGAATCGGCTCGCCGCGCCCGATTTGCGTGTCGCGGCCGGACAGGAACATCGCCTGCCCGCCGAGCTGGTTCATCGCCACCTCAAAGGAAACGCGGGTGCGCGTCGACGCTTTTTCAAAGATCATGCCCAGCGTCTTGCCCTCCAGCGGACGGTAGGGGATACCTTTATTGTGTTTCTCTTTCAGCTCGACCGACAGGGCGAGCAGCTTTTTCAAATCTTCTGTCGTAAAGTCGGCCAGGTCGAGAAAATCTCGCCCTTTCAGCTCAGACGCACGCTGCTTGGGAAGCGGAATGGTCGCCATCAGAAATCCCTCCTTGAGAATTGATCGAATAGGGTTGGCAGGCCTGACTGGCCGCCAGCGATTGCAACCAAGCGGTCGCCGTGTCAAGCGATGTCAGACATGGTATTTTCATCTCGACGGTGAAGCGGCGGATCAGGCAGCCGAGGCGAGTCGGATCGCCCCCTAAGGTCGGCAGGTTGAGCGCCAGGTTGATCTGGCCCGACTTGAGCAAGGTCAAGACCGCCTCTTCGTCGCGCAGAACTTCGGTGCTCGCCACGCCGTTTTCGGCGAGGTAGCGCGCTGTGTTTTGCGTGGCATACAGATTCATGCCCAACGCGGACAGCTGGCGCAGCAGCGGCAGCGCCTCCGCTTTCAGCCGATCGGTGATCGAGACGAGCACGCCGCCTCCCTGCGGCAAGGTCAGCCCCGCGCCGAGAAACGCTTTTGCCAGCGCTTCTGATGCGGTGCGCCCGATGCCGAGCGCTTCCCCGGTCGACTTCATCTCCGGGCCGAGCTGGATGTCCAGCCCGGTCAGCTTGCCGAAGGAGAAGACCGGCGCTTTGACGACCAGGTGCTCTTTTGCCGGATACAGCCCGGTGCCGTATCCGCAATCGGACAGCTTCTCCTCGCATTGGACGCGCACCGCCAGCTCAACCATCGGCACTCCGGTCACTTTGGAGAGGATCGGCACCGTTCGCGACGCGCGCGGGTTGGCTTCCAGCACGTAGACGGTGTTGTCGGCCAGCACGAACTGGATGTTCAGCAGGCCGATGATGCCCAGCCCGCTTGCGATCCGCTCCGTGTAGGAGACCAGAGTGGCGATCACCTCTTCGCTCAAGCTTTGCGGCGGGTAGATCGCCATCGAGTCGCCCGAGTGAACGCCCGCCCGCTCGATGTGTTCGAAGATGCCGGGGATCAGCACGTCCTGTCCGTCGCAGATCGCGTCGACCTCCATCTCTTTCCCTTCGAGATACTGGTCGATCAGGATCGGGTGTCCGAGCGCGACGTCTGTCGCCTGCTTCATATAGCGGATCAGCTCGCTTTCGCTGTGCACGATCGCCATCGCGCGCCCGCCGATCACGTAGGAGGGGCGCACCATCACCGGATAGCCGATCGCCTCCGCTGTGCGAACCGCCTCTTCAATGTTGTGGGCAGAACCGCCTTTTGTCTGCGGAATCTCCAGCCGATCCAACAGCTGGCGGAACTGTTCCCGATCCTCCGCCAGATCGATCGCAGCCGGAGTCGTCCCCGCCAAAATCAACCCTTTGCGCTGCAGGTTGGCGGCGAGGTTGATCGCCGTCTGACCGCCAAACTGGACGAAGACGCGGTCGACGCGCTCGCGCTTCGCCACCGCCATCACATCTTCGACCGTCAGCGGCTCGAAGTACAGGCGATGGGCGGTATCAAAATCGGTCGAGACCGTCTCCGGGTTGTTGTTGACGATCACCGTTTCATAGCCGAGCTTTTTCAGCGCTTTCACCGCATGAACCGAACAGTAGTCAAACTCGATGCCCTGCCCGATGCGGATCGGACCGGAGCCTAAGACCAGCGCTTTCAACCCTGGCGATTCGGGCAGGATCTCATCCTCCCCTTGATAGGTCGAGTAAAAATAGGGCGTGGTCGATTCGAACTCTGCCGCACACGTGTCGACCAGCGGGTAGGACGGCGCGAGCGCATAGTCCTGACGAAGCGCCTCCACCTCATCGGCACTGGTGCCGAGCAGATGGGCGATGCGCGCGTCAGAAAACCCTTTTCGCTTATACAGCGACAGCAGCTCAGCCGTCAGCGCCTCGCCTGCGCCCCGCATCCCTTTTTCCAGCTCGACCAAGCTGTGCAGCTTGTGCAGGAACCACGCGTCCACACCGGTCCATTCATGCAGATCTTGCCAGCCGGCTCCGCGAGCGAACGCTTCGGTCAGCGCGAACAGGCGGCGGTCGTCCGGCTCGCGCTGCAGCAGTTGGAAGATCTCTTCGTCCGACCATGCGTCGAGCTCCGGCAGGTGCAGTCCATCGACGCCGATCTCCAGCGACCGCACCGCTTTTTGCAGCGCTTCCTCAAACGTGCGCCCCAGCGACATCACTTCGCCGGTCGCTTTCATCTGCGTGCCGAGGGCGCGGTTGGCCTGCGGGAATTTGTCGAACGGCCAGCGCGGAATCTTCACGACCACATAGTCGAGCGCCGGCTCAAAGCTGGCGAACGTCTTGCCTGTGACCGGATTCACAATCTGGTGCAGCGGTTGACCGATCGCGATCTTGGCGGCGATCTTGGCGATCGGATAGCCGGTCGCCTTCGACGCTAAGGCGGAAGAGCGGGAGACGCGCGGGTTGACCTCGATCACACAGTAGCGCTCCGAATGCGGATCGAGCGCAAACTGGACATTGCAACCCCCTTCGATCTTCAGGCTGCGAATGATCGAAAGCGAGGCGGTGCGCAACATCTGATACTCCCGGTCGGTCAGCGTCTGGGACGGAGCGACCACGATCGAGTCGCCCGTGTGGACGCCGACCGGATCGAAGTTCTCCATGTTGCAGATCGTGATGCACGTATCGTTGCTGTCGCGCATCACCTCATACTCGATCTCTTTCCAGCCTTTGATGCTGCGCTCGACGAGCACCTGCGAGATCGGCGACTGCTTCAGCCCGCGCAGCAGGATCTCATGAAACTCTTCCATCGTCTCGGCGATGCCGCCGCCCGTTCCCCCCAGCGTGTAGGCGGGACGCAGGATGACCGGCAGGCCGATCTGCTGCAAAAAGTCGAGACCCTCTTCCAGCGTGTGCACGATGCTGCTCTCCGGGATCGGCTGGTTGAGCTCCTCCATCAGATCTTTGAACAGCTGGCGATCTTCCGCTCGCTTGATCGAGTAGAGCGGCGTGCCGAGCAGCTGCACATCGTACTCGGCCAGCACGCCCGCCTCGGCCAGCTCGACCGCTAGGTTGAGCGCCGTCTGGCCGCCGAGGGTCGCCAGCAGCCCGTCGGGGCGCTCTTTGGCGATGATCGCGGTGAGCATCGGCACGGTCAGCGGCTCCATGTAGATGCGGTCGGCGACCTCATGATCGGTCATGATCGTCGCCGGGTTGGAGTTGACGAGGATGACCTCGCACCCCTCTTCGCGCAGCGCTTTGCAAGCTTGCGTTCCTGCATAGTCGAACTCGGCCGCCTGGCCGATCACGATCGGGCCGGAGCCGATGACGAGGATTTTGGCAGGGTTAGATGGTTGTGACAAGTTGCGATCCCTTCCTTTCGTTCATCAGGGCGAGGAAGCGGTGAAACAGCGCCTCCGCATCCTGCGGCCCCGGGCATGCTTCCGGGTGGAACTGCACCGAGAAGGCGGGCAGGACGCTGTGCGCCACGCCTTCGATTGAATCGTCGTTCACATGTTTGTGCGTGACGACCAGCTCGGCGGGAAACCCTTCCCGTCGCACGCTGTAGCTATGGTTTTGCGACGTGATCCACACCTTGCCGCTGCGCAGATCCTGCACCGGGTGGTTGGAGCCGCGATGGCCGAAGCGCATCTTCTCAGTCGTCGCGCCAAACGACATCGCCAACAGCTGATGCCCGAGGCAGATGCCGAAGAGCGGATAGGCGGTCGCCAAGCGCTTGATCAGCGGCAACAGATCGGCGCAGTCTGCCGGGTCGCCCGGCCCGTTGGAGAGCATGATACCGTCCGGCTGCAGGCGAGCGATCTGCTCAAACTCGGTGTCTGCTGGCACCACCGTCACGCGACAGCCGAGGCGTGTCAGCGCGCCCGCGATGTTCTCCTTGGCGCCGAAGTCGACCAAGACCACATGCGACTCTCCCTGCACCGAATGCTGGTACGTCTGTTTCGTGCTGACCCGGCGGACGAGGTCGCGCGGCAGGGCGGGAAAATCGAACTTCTCACCGTCTGCCAACAGGTTGGCAGGCAGAATATATCCTTTCAAACTGCCCTCTTCGCGGATCATCTTGACCAGCGACCGCGTGTTCACTCCGGTCAGCCCGACGATCCCCTGTTCGGACAGATATTGATCGAGCGTCTGCTCTTGGCGAAAGTGGCTGGGAAAATCGCACGTCTCGCCGGTGACAAAACCGGTGAGCCAAGGCCGCTTCGCTTCAAAATCATCCCCGTTGATCCCGTAGTTGCCGATCAGCGGGTAGGTCATCACCACGATCTGTTCCGCATAGGAAGGATCGGTCAAAATCTCCTGATAACCGGTCATCCCCGTATGAAACACCACTTCTCCGTAGCCTTTGCGAACACAACCGATCAGCTCCCCTGAGAAGCGGCTTCCGTTTTCGAGCACCAGTACACCTTTCATCTCGTCTTCCACTCCCCTTCCGTACGACGTTTCTTTGTCTTGTGTTATTATACATACTACTGTATATCTATTCAAGAACAGATTTTGCCTTCGGGATATGCACCCATTTTGACGCGAGGTCATATCGTATCAATACATAACGCTCGCCAAGCAAAAGAGAGAGAAAGCGAGAGCCGCGCACTGTGTCGTACAGAGAGAAAAGTGAGGTGGCAACGGCACACGACGACAGAGTCGCGATGACATAGATCGTCCTGGCTGCAGACAGGACGCCCTCCCTTTTCCTATAAAAAGGGACGGATGAAGGAATTTTCCCTCACCCGTCCCTTTTTTGTTACCAAAAGAGCCCACCCCCAACAAGTGGTCCGACCGTTCCCCAAACTCGCCAAAACACAAAGCCGATGAAAAAGAGCACTAAGAAGACCACCGCCCAGCCGATATAGCCAAGCCCGCCAGTCACCCCAGGCCAAAACCCTCCCGCTGCGCCGAACGGAAATGATTGTGCGGTTCCTCCGGCGACGCCAAAGGGAAAGGAGACTTTTCTGGCCATCCCATCTCCCCCTCTCTCCCTGCTGTTCTCTTCAGTCTATGTGCAAGGGCAAAGATGCGCATGCACATCCGCCCATTTCTGCGCTATTTCAATAGATCCACCCACACATTCAGTAAAAATAATCCAGACTTGAGGGAGGATTCAATTATACGATCGAAGAATAAAAGATTATACAAAAGGATAATCAATGCTCGGCGGAGGTGATCAGCGATGGACAGAAATGTGGTGCATCCGCTCCTGGAACGGTTGGATGGCGACCCGGACTTGCGAAAGATCCAAAAACAACTTTCTGCAATCGAAGAAAAGATGAGAGCGGGAATCTCAGAAGAAGCTTGGAATCTGGTGTTAGAATGGGAGGCGCTCTGGGCGCTCTACGCCAACCTCTGCATCGAAAAATTATATCGGGCGACCAATGAGGCACCCACGTGATCGCGGCTCTGATCAACGGTAAAGGAAAGCAGGACGCTGGGAAGCATCTAAACACTTTCCTCTTCCAATTTAGATCGGCAAGATGATCGACACAAAAATTGGTCTTATCTTTCAATAGAGACAGCGATTATCGCTGTCTTTTTTGACTCCTTGCTGCACCGTCCACCGTTCTAGCCTTGCCATTTCAGATTCAGATCGGCTCTTATCGTTCAGCCACGCCTAAACCTGCATCACGAACATCAAAAAGAGACATTCAGGCGGACCACAGTCTGAATGTCTCTTTTTTCCTCAGTTCGGTGCTTGGCACCTCAAGGGAATCTGTTCGAAGCATCCCCGCTGACTTTCTATCCCTGCTAGAGATTCGCCGATCGAAACCGCATGGTTCGGCCTTTACGCGATCGCTTATCGAGCCAGCTGTTCCCGCACGCCATCCCACAGTTTGATCCTGCTCTCCAAACAGCGCTCCGCCGTCTCCAACGCCTCTTGCTCGCGCCGCAGGTCGCCTGCGCAGAGATAGGCCAACAGCCGCTCCGCCAGCGGACCGTGCTCATCTCCGTCCAGCTCGATATGGCGCTTCAAATAGTACAGCAGGCGATCTGTCGGCTTGCCCCCCTCTTCCAGCTCGCGCACCAGATGCGTGAACATGTCGGGGATGATGTCCTCCCGCCCGAAGAAAAAGGCGGCCGCCACCTGATGCGGTTTTCCGTCGATCGCGATCTCAAGCGTCGTCTCGACAAACTGACGCACGCTCGCCGGAATCTCAGGAGCTTCGAGCGCCTGCGCGATCGAGCCTCCCTGTTCGAGCCGATTCAAAAAGCTGCGGATCGGGCCGGTGTCAGCACCCGCCTCCTCCATCGCTTGCATGTACAGATCAAAATGAGAGATATATCCGCCCTGACCGTCTTCGTCCGTCTCTTCGCCGAGCACGATCTCATTGATGAAACGAGCGTACTGCGCCTCATTCCCTGGCATCCACGGAACGGTGGTGACGGTCAGTTCGCGCTGCAGTCGCTTGAGCAAGCTCATAAAATCCCACACCGCGAACACGTGGTGCTCCATAAAGGCTCGCACCCGCTCTGCCGATGTCAGCTCTTGATAGACAGGGTGCTGCAACAAGCGGTCGCGAACACGTTCAAACGTTTGCGTATTTTGCATGATCAAAGCCATCTCCTTAGCTATGAAGTACGACCTGTTGCATTATACCATTTGTTCGCTCCGCTGTGGATCATCTCAGGTGGCGCAACGGGATCGAGCGCTTCGGCGTCTCCCCTCGCCCCCGCTCCGCTTCTAACCAGATCAGCAGAGTCGGGAACAGGGCGAACAGCGACATCATCGCCAAGACGACGATGCCAGAATCGTTGGTGAACAGGCCGATCATCGCACCGCAGAGCATGCCTCCGACCGCCGTCCGGTAGGGACGATCCCGCTCTTGCCACACTCGCTTCGGCAAGAGCGCCGGCGTGAACAGCGCGTAGGCGAACAGGCTGAGCACGAGCAGAAACAGCGGCGGCCAGACGGATGAGAAGAGCAGTCGTACGAACATATCCGATTTGCGAGCGAGGATGTGCACCATCTCCAGCGCACCACCGGTGAGCACCTGCCCCGCCGCCGCCCCGATGTGCGAAGGAGGAGCGCTCGGCAGGTTGAGCAGCAGCAAGAGCCCGCCCGCGCCGAGCAAGGAGGCGAGCAGAACGCCTGCGGTCGGGAGCGGCCGCAACCTTTTTTGCAAGGCGTAGCAGAGGCCGGTCGTAGCTGCAGCTGTCAGCGCCCCGCCCGTGTTGGTGCCGAGGGCGGGGGAAGCGAAAAAGGCGGTCAGAAACAGCCCGCCGATCAGCGCGCCCGCCTCCAGCCATCCTCGCTTGATGCGCGAAGTGCGCGAAGTGCGCAACAGGGCGGCATACAGCAGCACAGCCGCGCCGATGACGACACCCATGTACTCATTGCCCACACCGTAGTAGCGTGCGCCGACGATCGGATCATAGGAGAGCAGACCCCGTTTAGCCAGCATCCCCCCCTGCCAAGCATCGATTACGACCGCACAGACCGTCCACGCGGAGAGCCAGACCATTCGCCCGCTCAGCGTCTGACAAAAAGGCATGATGCGAAAGGGGATCGCCACAAGCAGCAGGCTGAGGACGACCAATCCCCCCGCCACCTCCCACAAGCTCGTCGGGTGAAGCAACGGCAACAAAAACAGGCACAGTGGCAACGCCAAGCCTGCCCAGAGCAGCGCACGAATCCAGATGAGGCGGAAGTGGACGCGCACTCCCAAGAAGAGGCGAAGCGCCCCGAACACGAGCCCGAGCCCGACCAGCGCCCCTAAGGCACCGAGCACCGTACTGCGGTGGTTGTATGTCCGAACGCTCGCCTCTTTCAGCGCGGCGAGCTGCTCCTGCTTCAACCCGGTCACCCCTTGAAGCGGGTAGCCGATCATCCCAGCCGGCCGTTCGATTCTGAGAAACTGCAACAGCGTCGGGGCGATGTCGAGGTTGGAGACGATCCCTTCGCGCCGCGTCGTCGCCGAGGTGAGCACGCTGCCCGCCTGCACCGACCCGCCTGCGACCACCACCGGGCTCAACCATTCCCGTTTTGCAGCCGCGGCGGCAGATACCTGTGGCGAGGCGATCAGCAACTGTCTGTTCGGTCCGATCTCCGCAGCCAGTTTGCCGACAAAGCGGTCGATCTCCGCCAGCACTTCGCGGCGCAGATCGGTCAATCGTTTCGAATCGAGCAGCGAGCTGTACTCTGCCACGCGATACAGATCGGCGAGGTCGAACACGAGCAGCGCCGCCCGCTGCTTCAGCCGAACGTACTCGCTCCACAGCTTCTCGTAGTCGGTGCGCACCCCGTAGGGACGAGCCGGATCGCGCTTGAAGAGCGCACCGCCCACCTCGCCGTACGGCGTGCGCCCGTCTCCGTCGGAGGTGAACAGCGCAGCCGGGCGCCACAGCTCGCCCCCCTTGTCGCTGGCGCCGAGCACAGCCGTCTTCATTCCCCGGCTGTGCAGAGCATCGCCGAGCGACACGGCGGAGGCGGAGTAGTTCCACCGCTCCTGGCTGCGCAAGATGCGCGGCAGAGACAAGAGCAGCACCTCATCGTCAACCTTCTGGTCGTGCAATCCGGTGTGGATCGCTGTCACCGGCACATCGTGCACCTGCTCGTCCGCGTTGTAGACCAGCACATCTTTCGCATCCAATCTCGCGGGAACTCCTGCCGCCATCGTCACATAGGCGTTCGCATCGGTGCGCTTGCCACCTGTGTTCACGTTCATCAGGGCGACCGCTCCACGGGCGGACAGCTTTTGCACCTCAGGCATCAGGGCGAGGTCATCATAGCTCAGCTTGTTGATGAGCAAAAGCAGCGCTTGGCGGTCTGGCGCTTGAGCGGATGCTCTGGATGAAGCATCGGCTGTGGACAAGGGAGAGAGCAGAGAGATCAGCAGACAAGCTAACAACAAACGGATCAACAGCAACGATCATCGCTCCTTTGCAGAAAAAGATCATTGCTACTAGCATTGCCCAGAACGGATCGATCAATTTCCAACAAAGCGCCAATTTGCTCGCTGCGCAGATCATTTTCAAAGCATAAAAATTGTTCACATCCCCTTCAAGAAACGACCATCGACATGATCAATAATGACTGTAAGCGTAACTTCATCCACATTATCCACACAGATATCCACAACCGCATGCTCCGATTTTTCGACATTTTGTCCAAATCGACCACACTTATCCCCAAAATCAGCATTTTGTTTACATAATTTTTTGAGATTCGATGTTCGTTTTGAAAAGCGATCAATTCAATACTCTCGTCCCATGTCCACAACGAGTTGTGGATAACCATGCTATTTTGTGCACAAAGCTGTTGATAACCAACGAGTAACTCCTATATATTGTAAATATTATGTAAAATATAAATTTTTCTATTTGAATTTTTAGTCACACGCATGTATGATAGTATTATTGTTCAGTAGTTAAGAAGTAGACCTACAATTTAAGCGGGTGATCGTGTGAAAAAACTAGTGTGGTTGCGCGTGGGAGGTCTTCTCCTCTTTATCGGAAGCGCGGTGTTGCTCTATGCAGCTCTGTTCTATAACCCTCTGCTGTTCTCGGTCGAGAAGATGACGCTGCGCAAGACAGAATGGGAGCAACTGCGCCCCTCCCTGTTTGCAGGGGCGAGCTATGACCTCTCCGATGAGCGCGACCTGCTCGAACGGCGAAGTCTGGAAGAGCTGGTGCTCCACAAAGGGCGTGAACTCGGGATCACCGCCGATGAGACGGCGATCGAACAACAGCTCAAACAGCTTGGCGATACTTCGGCGGAACGCAACCAGACGCTTCAGGAGATGCAGATGACCGAGGAAGACGCGAAGAACAACTACCGTCGCGCACTGATCGGCTTTGAAGTCAAAAAGCGCATCACCTCCGACTTGGCGATCCAAGAAGGGGAGATGGAGCAATATTACCGCGAGAACAAGGAGCAATTTTTCGTTCCTGAATTTCGTACTATTCGCTATATTCGCGCAAAAGTTGACGATCTTGCAACTCGCTCCCAGCTGCAAGCGGTCACCGCCGATTCGTTTCAACGCGTGCTCGAACAGCTCTCCTCCGATCCAAACGATCGAATGCACAGCTGGGAAGAGCTGATCTCGCAAGGTGCGTTTGCCCAGAACACATCGGACGCAGTGGCCGAAAAAGCGTTCCACCTTCAGCTGAACAAATTGACCGGGCCGATTCAGGATGGCGAGTGGAACTATTGGTTCTTGATCGAAAAGATCACCACCCCCTACCAGCAGCCCTACCTTGACGTGCGTCAAAAGATCCATGACCAACTGTACCAAAGCAAGCAGTCGGCACAGTTCAGAGCTTGGCTGGAGTCGCAGAAAGAACCTGTCGACTATGTGCTGAACACAGACAATCTGACTGCCAGCAGGTGGAGCGCCTTTTGGCATGACCTGCCGATCAACATTCGAAAGCTTTGGTAGCAGTAAGAACGCCGTCTATACGGAGCGCTCTGCGCTTTGCTATAGAAGATTCAACACATTCCACAAAGGGAGAGATTATCTATGAAATGGACCAAAACTTTGGTGGCTGCGCTCGTCTGCACCACCGCTCTGTCCGCGCCAGCTCTCGCAGCGAAGGACGACTCCGCGAACGTGATCGCACCTGAGGCACACTACACCGAAGAAAAAGCGCCGGCCAACTACAATCCGGCTGCCAAATCTTCCACTCGCGTCAACTCGATCGTGCCGGATGCGGCGAACCCGATCATCGTGCTCGACCCAGGTCACGGCGGTACCGACCCTGGTGCGGTCGGCAACGGAATCCGTGAGTCTGACGTCGTGCTCGACATCGCGACCCGTTCCAAAAACTACATGGCGGCCAACTATCCGGCTACCCTCTACATGACGCGGACGGCAGACACGACCGTGTCGCTGGAGAGCCGCGCATCGTTTGCAAACAGCAAAGGGGCAAATATCTTCGTCTCCTACCATATCAACTCCTACACCTCGTCGACCGCAAACGGCTTGGAAGTCTACCAATATCCGGGCTCGACCAGCAGCAATCAGCTGTCGACCAACATCTACAACAAGCTCAAGCCGTACTACTCCACCCTGCGCGGTGTGAAGTCGGCTGAGTTCTACGTGCTGAAATACACCAACATGCCTGCATCGCTCGGTGAGACAGGCTTCATCTCCAACGCCACCGATGCGACCAACCTCAAGTCTGCCACCTTCAAGCAAAACCTGGCAGTCGGATACGCACAAGGTATGCACGTCTACTGGTGGGGCTTCTAATCGAAGACAGCATGTAAAATAGAAAAACAGCACTCGGCGGCGAGTGCTGTTTTTCTATTTTACAAGGAGGGAAGTTGCTACTTCCACCCAAGTCCTAGAGGTCGGAGATGTTCCGAACCGCCGAGCTATGTGACGTCACGAACTGCTTGTGTGCGTGCGCTGCGTTTTTGTCACGACCGCCACATGATGCAGGCGATCAAAAAAAGAGAGAGCCGTTTCTGCCCTCTCTTTTCTTTATAGATACAGCGCCATCAAGTCCTCATCATAGGACTGCCCGCCTGTGATCAGCGCGTCCTTTTCCAGACCGTACGCGACAAAGCCATGTTTCTGATACAGCCGCTTGGCCGGTTCGTTGCTGGTGACGACGGCGAGTTGGATCTGGATGAGGCCTGGAATCTGGCGCGCCTGTTCGATCACATGCTGCAACAGTTTTGACCCCGCACCCGCACCGTGGAGACCTGGAATGACATACATGCCCCAGATCATGCCCTTGTGCTGTAGCTTTCGTTTTGACTGCTGGAAAAAACCGATCGTGCCGACCAGCGTGCCGTCTTCTTGAAAAGCGCCCGCCACAAAGTTTTGCGGTGCTTGGCGAGCAGCAAAAACGTTGATCGTCTGTTCGAGCGTGACTGTCTGTTCCTCTTCAAAGGAAGAACCGAATGCCTCCGGATATTCCTGCAAGGCGCGCAGGCGCAGTTCGCGGAATTGTGCCGCATCTTGCGTGGTGAGATTGCGAATGTGCAATTGTGTCATTTACGTCATTCCTTTCTTCATCTATTCTAGCCTACCTTTTTCCTGCGGTATATGCTAGCGATGAGAAAGGTGAAGTTTATGTATGAACAAAAGGCGTCCACAGAAGATTACGGAGTTTGATCGGGAATTGATTCTTGAAAATGGAAAAAAACAAGACTCGTAAGCGGCCTTGTCTTCTCCGCATATTCTCCTACCTAGGCACCGTCAAAAGGTCATATCCAACAATCCCTGCCCCCGTCAGAACCAGAAGACCAAAGACCGTCCAAAACACCTTTCGATTGGTTTTGAAATAGAGCACCACCAGCAACAAGCAAGAAATCAAGATCGGTATGCCAATCATCAAATACAGCCAGAGAAGCATTACCATTTCATCTCTCAGGGTCATCCCCAGAAATACTGCGATGACCGCATAGACCGCTGAGATCACCAACCAAAGCAACAGAGAATGTTTCATCTGCCCCTCAATGGATGGAACGTCAAATCGTCGGCGTCGCCGCCCACTTGGTCAGGCTGAGGCTGGCGATCGCGTTCAGATCGAGGTCGTGAAACTTGCCCTGCTCGTACAGCGGAAACGCAGCCGCCGCGATCATCGCTGCATTGTCTGTGCACAGGTCGAGGCTCGGGAAATGCACCGAGAAGCCCACCTCTTCGGCACGCTCGGTCAAACGTTTGCGCAGCCCTTTGTTGGCGGCGACACCGCCTGCGACCACCACGTTCTTCACGCCCGTCTTGCGGACGGCACGCACCGTCTTCTCCACCAGCACCTCGACGACAGCCGCCTGAAAGGAAGCTGCCACATCCTGCTTCGACACGGTCTCTCCTCGCTGCTCCGCATTGTGCAACGTGTTGATCACCGCCGACTTCAGCCCGGAAAAGGAGAAGTCGATCGACTCCTCATCGATCCATGCGCGCGGAAACGGGTAGGCCTCTGGATTGCCTTCCTGCGCCAGTCGATCGATCACCGGGCCGCCAGGATAGTCGAGCCCCATCGAGCGCGCCACCTTGTCGTACGCCTCGCCCGCTGCATCGTCGCGCGTGCGCCCGAGAAAGGCGAACTCCCCGTGGCTCGGCATGTGCACGACCTCCGTGTGCCCGCCCGACACCACCAGCGCGAGCAGCGGCGGCTCCATCCCGCCCGACAGAAAGTTGGCGTAGATGTGACCTGCGATGTGCTGAACGCCGATCAGCGGAATGCCCTTCGCAAAGCTGAGCGCTTTGGCGAACGATACGCCGGTCAGCAGCGCCCCGACCAGACCTGGCCCGTACGTCACCGCCACCGCCGACAGATCGTCGAACGTCACGCCCGCCCGCTCCATCGCCTCTGCGACCACGCCATTGATGCTCTCGACATGCTTTCGCGATGCCACCTCCGGCACCACGCCGCCAAATCGCTTGTGAATCTCGATCTGCGAGGCGATCACGTTGGACAAGATCTCGTTGCCATCCCGAATCACCGCCGCCGCCGTCTCATCACAGCTCGTCTCGATGCCCAAGATCACAACCGGCTTGTCCGCCGCCCGATCGCTCTGATATCTGCTGCGGATTCTCTCCACAAAGCTCATCGAATCTACTCCCTTCCCGAAACCGCGCCCTGCGGCGACAACTCCGCCCACATGATCATCGCGTCCTCGTTGTTGTCCGTATAATAGCCTTTGCGAACGCCGTGGCTGACAAAGCCCAGCTTCTCATAGAGCCGCTGTGCCGGCAGGTTGGAGACGCGCACTTCCAGCGTCATCCGCTCCGCTCCCCTCGCCATGCTCTGCACCATCATCTCCTGCATCAGCCGCTCGCCCAACCGGCGGCCGCGAAATGCTGGATCGATCGCGATGTTGGTGATGTGCGCCTCATCTAAGATCACCCACATCCCCGCATAGCCGACCACCTGCTCCTCATAGCACGCGACCAGATAGCAGGCAAAATGGTTGGTGCTCAACTCGTTCTCATACGCCTCGCGCGACCAGGGCAGCGTAAACGATCGGTGCTCGATCTCCATCACGCGGTCGAGGTCGCCGAGCACCATCTTTCGATATTCGAGCTCGGTCGTCACTGGGAGTTCCCTCCCGCTTGCTGTTCCAGCCACTTTTTCTCCGCTTCGACCAGCTGCAAATACTCGGGGGCAAACGTTGCCGCATCCTGCCCTTCCCCCGCTTCGAGCAGTGGAATTCCCACATCGAGCAGATGGGCAGCTCGCACAAAATCGTGGCTCGCTGCAGCGGCAAACTGCGCTTTCTCCCCCAACCGCTCGATCAGCTCCGCGCGGTGAACCTGCGCGCCGTCGCCGAGCAGAAGCACCGCCACCTTGCGCTTGTCCAGACGCCGCACCACCATCCGCGAGTTGATCGCCTTGATCAGGTCGTCGAGGACGAGCAGCTGATCTTCGACGATCTTGATGAACGATCCGTTCTGTTGCTCATAAAAGGCGGTGTACGCCTGCTTGCGTCTGGCGTCGAACATCGGCACCACCAGCGCGTCTGTCAGCTCCCCATGTCGAGCTAACCCATCGAGCGACGAGACGCCGACCAGCGGGATGTTCAATGCCATCGCAAACGCCTTCGCCGCCGTCACCGCGATCCGCACGCCGGTGTACGAGCCTGGCCCGCGGCCGACGATGATGCCTTTCAGGTCATCTGGCGAGAGGTCGAGGTTGGCCATCAGCCCTTCGAGCAGTGGCATCATCTTGACCGAATGGTTGCGCGACAGCTGAGTGGTCGCCTCGCCCAGCAGTTTTCCTTTTTCGCCGAGCGCGACGGTCAACGTCGCAGTCGCAGTATCTATCGCGAGGTAGGGCACGCTTCGTTCAACTCCTTTAGCCTTGCTTCCGAGCGGGGCCCTGTCGCTGTGAAGGTGATCTTGCGCCCCTCTGCAGAGAGGTTTTGCAGCATCACCTGCACGCGGTCGGCAGGCAGAACTTCTTCCAGCCATTCTGCCCACTCCACCACCGACACGCCCGCGCCAAAAAAGTAATCATCCAGTCCAAGCTCTTCTTCAGCCGCTCGCTCTCCCAAGCGGTAGATGTCCATATGGTAGAGAGGGATTCGCCCCTCGTCATACTCTTTGATGATCGTAAACGTCGGCGAAGAGACCGGCTCTTCCACGCCGAGCCCGCAGGCAAGGCCTTGCGTAAAGGTCGTCTTGCCTGCGCCCAAGTCGCCCGACAGGCAGATCAGATCGCCCGGCTGCACCATGCTGCCGAGCGCTTTCGCCACCCGTTGCGTCTGTTCAACAGACTCCGTTTGATAGATCAGCATCCGATCAACTCCCAAAATGGTTAAATCCTCGCGGTCGCAGTTCGTGACGAGCCCCGTCCCGCAACAGCACCACGCCCTGCCCCGCCTCTGCGCGCCCGATCACCACCAGCGGAAGCCCCGCCTTGGCGAAGGAGGCTTCGACTTCGGCCAGCCGGCTCGGATCGAGCGTGCCGATCAGCCGATAATCCTCCCCGCCGAACAGCGCCCACTGCAGCGGATCTTTTCCGCTTGCAGCCGCATAGTGGCGGACGCTCGCATGCAGCGGAATCGCATCCGCTTCGATCACCAGCCGCACCCCGCTCATCTTGGCGATCTCGTGCAGTTCGCTCGCCACGCCGTCAGACACA
This sequence comes from Tumebacillus lipolyticus, assembly GCF_042682745.1. Classification (NCBI taxonomy): domain Bacteria; kingdom Bacillati; phylum Bacillota; class Bacilli; order Caryophanales; family Alicyclobacillaceae; genus Tumebacillus; species Tumebacillus lipolyticus. The sequence continues at coordinate 530,415 of NZ_JBHUIO010000011.1, forward strand.
TCGTTGGCAGACGTGCAGCCACCTGTCGCGACCAGGATTCTGCCCGCCTCCACCTGCGGCGCTGGGCGCTGATGAAAGCGCAGCAGATCGGCCACCGCTTCGGGAGCGAGCGATCTGCTGTTGCCGCTCTCGATCAGATCGAGCCCAGCAGCCGATCCGCCCACCGTTCCGGTCAGATAGACCAGATCGCCCGGTCGAGCCCCGGAGCGAAGCAACGCCCGGCCAGTTTCCACCTCGCCGACAGCAGTCACGGAGATCACAAACGGGCCCGGCGTTTTGACCACATCGCCGCCGACCACAGCCGTTCCGTATTGCGAACAGATCTCCTGCACCCCGCTGTACAACTCCTCCAGCCGCTCCACCTCAAGGTCGATCGGCAGCGCGAGCGATAGCACCGCATGTTTCGGACGCCCGCCCATCGCCGCGATGTCGGAGATCGAGACGGCGAGCGATTTGTAGCCGAGCGAGCGGTCGTCGATCGTGTCGCGACGAAAATGCACGCCTTCGACCAGCATGTCGGTCGTCATCACCACTTGCCGCTCCGCTTCATATTGTACAACAGCCGCGTCATCGCCGATTCCGACGACGACGCTCTCATCTGGCCGCCCGAGCCGCTGCACCAATCGGTCGATCAACCCAAACTCACCCAGTTCTTCGATTCGCATACGTCACCCGCCCTTTTTCTGCCTTTTCCTATTATACCTATCTCGCGAGCAGAAACAAACCACGGCCGCTCGGCACACCAACAGGCACAAAATACCCATTTTAATTTGCTCCGTTTTCGCGTATCTTTAAGATAGAGGAAAAATACAACGATGAGGTGAAGTTGCTTGGGCAGTATATGGATGTTTCTTGCGGAAGCTTTTTTCATGGGGAGTATTTTTGTAGGCGTTTGGCTCCTGGTCCGCTTCGTCTTTAAACAAACGGTCGATGTGGATAGAAGCCGTACGCAGCCCTCCATCGAATTCAATCCGCGTTTGGAGAGACACCAAGACAGTCGCACATCTTCGTAATCGTTACCAGAGCAGGAGCCCGACAGCGGGCTCCTGCTCTTTTTGGTCGCATTCACCCATCTTGAACAAGCAGATCGAAATATATAAATTATATTTTACAAGAAAACTGACTAAGTAGTATAATAAAGCAAAAGAAAGATAGTCAGGGAGGTGGGAGCAATGGCGGAAAGCGGCTGGATGGGACACCCGCGATCCTATTGGACGGAGCGCTTGCAGCAGGAGGAGTACGATGTGATCATCATCGGCGGCGGGATCACCGGAGCTGGCATCGCCCGGGAAGCGTCGCTCGCCGGGCTGAAGGTGGCGGTGCTGGAGGGCAGCGATTTTGCGGCGGGCACCTCCTCGCGCTCGACCAAGCTGATCCACGGCGGGTTGCGCTATCTGGCACAGGGCCATCTGCGCTTGGTGCGCGAGGCAGGTTCGGAGCGAGCTGTCCTGCGGCGACTCGCCCCGCACTTGGTCAGGCCGGTGCCGTTTGTGCTCCCGATCTACAAAGGCATGCAGCATGGAAGGATGGCGATGTCTGCCGCGATCTGGCTGTACGACCGTCTGGCCGGCGTGGCCAAAGAGGAGCGCCGCCAAACGCTCTCCGTGCACGAATTGCTCCAGCTTCACCCGGCGCTTGAGCAAAAGGAGTTGCTCGGCGGCGTGCTCTATCACGAATATGTGACAGATGACGCCCGACTGACCCTGGCGACGCTTCAGAGCGCCAGCGCCCTAGGGGCCGTGGTGCTCAACGACTGCCCCGTGCGAAAGCTGCTGGTCGCTGACGGCACGCTGTGCGGTGTCATCGCGCATGACCTGATCGATGATCGACAGCTGGTCATCACCGGGCGGCTGGTGGTCAACGCAGCCGGGCCGTGGATCGAACAGGTCTTAGCTCTGGAGCAGACCGCTCGACCTGATCGCGCGGATCAAAGCGAGGCGCCCACCAGCGCCATGCCGCCAGCTCCGCCCACCGTGCAGGCGGAAGTCGCCACCGCCCAAGACGAGGTGCGCGGCGCTGCTTCGCGGGTGACGCACAGCAGGGGGATTCACCTGTCCTTTCCTGCCGAGCGCCTGCCATTGCCACACGCGCTGGCGGTGCAGACGGCAGATCGGCGGCTGGTCTTCCTGATCCCCAAAGGGGAGGTCACCTATGTCGGGACGACCGACAAGCGCTACGCCGGCGACCTGCACCATCCGGAGGTGCCTGCGGAGGAGATCGACTATCTGCTGCGCATCGTCAACCGCCTGCGCCCCGATGCGCAGCTGACCGAAGCGGATGTGATCGGCATCTGGTCGGGCGTGCGCCCGCTGGTGACCGCCGCTGGGTCCAGCGCCGCTCAAGACACGAAAGACGTTTCTCGCGAAGATGAGATCTGGGTCTCGCCGGGCGGGCTGATCACCATCGCCGGCGGCAAGCTGACCGCCTATCGCAAGATGGCGGAGCGCGTGCTGTCACACCTGCGCCAAACGCTAGAGTCGAGCGGAGATTGGAACAGGTGGCAGACCCTCTCCGCTCGCCTGCCCCTCTACGGCGCTGAGCAGCTCCCCGCGGTGAACCAGTCCCAATGGTGGCAGAGCGAGATCACACGCCTGAGCGAACAGCACAACATCGGCTGTGCGGACGCCTCCGCTCTGCTCGATCGCTTTGGCGACCGAGCGGAAGCGGTGCTCGCCTATGGCTCTTCCGCTCGGATCGACCCTCACTTCCCGCTTCTTTGCGCGGAGATCCACTACATGGTGCGCCACGAATCGGCCAACCATCTGCAAGACCTGATCGCGCGCCGGACCGAGTTGGGCCGTTTTCGCGGCCGAGAGCTCGCATCGCTGATCGATGCTGTTTCCCGAGAGATGGCGCTGTTGCTCGATTGGACGGAAGAGCAGCGCGAGCGCGAAGTTCACAGCTGCCAGCGCGAATGTCATCTCGTTTGATCGATCTAAAAAAACAGCAGGTGCGCGAGTCAACGCGCCTGCTGTTTTTTACAACCGCTCACGGCGGCTCTCATCTGCGCTCAATTGCTCAGATGCTCGTGCACGATCTTCCAGCGTCCGTCTCGCTTGGCAAGCACGTTGGCCCCGCGCCCGCCTCCCTCCCGAAACTCACCGTTCACATAGCCCTGCCAGTGATACTCGTAGGTGCAGGTCGAGACCGAATCGCTCTGTGCGATCCAGCGCACGCCGCGAATGCTGTACACCTCTTCGCGAATCGTTTCCCACCCCTGACGAAAATAGGCTCCGATCTCTGCAACGCCCTCGCAGGTGTTGTCGGTGAACCAATAGACCGCGTCTGCTGCGATCAGCTCTGCCACCTGTTCAAAATCATGCGAGTTGGTCGCCTCTTCGTATCGTTGCATAAACTCGTTCAATTCGGAAGTCAGTCGTTTGTCCATCAGAATCACTCCTCAGACGTTCGATCTGCCGCATTTCGCTCCATCAGCGCGGCCACCCGATGCGCTTCCTCCTGCTCCTGCGAGCGCAGCGCTTCGATCACATGCTGCTGCAGCTGCGCAGGCTTGTTTTGATTGAGCTTCTTTTTGCCCTCGACCTTGTTCAACACGATCTTAAACCCGACGATCCCGCTCAGCATGCGCTCCGCATACTCTTGGCTCTCCTCGATCTTCCACGGCTTCGGCATGCCCGCTTCGAAAAAGTTGACCGATCGCTCTAACAGCTCCATCAGCGCGGCAGGCTCTTCGAATATCTCGATCTCCCCATAGGCGTGTACCGCCACATAGTTCCAGGTCGGCACATTGTTCGGCTGCTGATACCAGGTTGGCGAGATGTAGTGGTGCGGGCCGGAGAAGACGACCAGCACATCGCGCGCCGTTTCTTTCCAATGCGGATTGGCCTTCGCCATGTGACCGTAGAGGACGCCTTGCTCTCCCTCGTCTTCGGCCAGAAAAAACGGCAGATGCGTGCCCCGCGGGCCATCCTCCGTCTGCGAGAACAGGATGCCAAACGAGTTCTCCTTCATAAATTGGTCGATTTCCGCCCGGTCTTCCATCGCGAACGATCGCGGAATGTACATCGGCCTCACCCCTTTTCCTCAGTTTATCGCTTTCCCCTGTTGGCGAGAAGAGCTCCTGTGTTATAGTAGGAGACTCAAAGTTGCTATTTTTCCCAAAAAGGAGCGTGTGTGAGAATGGAGATTCTGTTGATTCGGCATGGAGAGTCGGAGGCTGACATTTTGAATGTGCACGAAGGTCGAGCAGATTTTCTGCTGACGGAGCGCGGGCGACAACAGGTGCGGCTGATGGCTGAGCGAGTGCAGAGCGAGTTCCCGCCGCAGATCATCTTCGGCAGCACGCTGAAGCGAGCGCAGGAGACGGCAGCCGTCTTGGCGGAGACAGTCCGGTGCCCCGTCGAGTATCTGCCCGAACTGCAGGAGCGCGACAACGGCAAGCAGGCAGGCCTGCCCTATGCAGAGGGCAATCTAAAATATCCGATGCCCGACCTTCCCCACCTGGCGATCGAGGATGGCGAGACCTGGTTTCAATTTCGGATGCGGGCAGAGAGCGTGCTGTCCCACCTTTTCCACCGCTGCGAAGGTCACTATGATCGCATCGCCATCGTCTCACACGGCGGGATGATCTCCGCGCTGCTGCAATCCTTTTTGCGCATGCCTGCGACGAATGTGGTCTGGTTTGAATCGAGCGACACGGCGATCCACCTGCTGGAGAAAGTCGAGCCCCAGCGAGTAGTAAAGGCACTCAACGATACGACGCATCTGCGCGACCTCGACTGAGCAGATTCTTTTTGCCGGGGTGAGGTCATCATCTTTTTGACTTCCCCCGCACTGCTGCTTTTCCCCTGCCAGATGCTTTCCCACTGCCTGATGACGAACTGCTCGCAGCAGAAGCGGTCGTCTTCTTGGATGAGCCTGTCGCTTTTGCCGAAGATGCCGCCTTGAGCGTGTAATACTCGTCGTCTGGATCACCGATCCAATACTCTTCGGTCAGCTTGAGCAACTTGCTCTCGATCTGTGCTTTCAACTCTTCATCTGTCATGCGCTTTAGCTCATCTTTCGTAAACTGTTCCTCAAGCCAAGAGCGCGCCAGCAGCACTTCGCGGAGCCACACTTCGAGCATCGCGTAGCTGGCGAGATCCTTCACCACCTCTTGGCCCTCGATCTCAAAGATCTTCTGATCAAACTTTCCAGCCTTCTCCTGGTAGAGTTTGGCCAAATTCTCCGAACTGAGCGTCTTCGCCTTCTGATCCAAATCGTGCCCGTTGTCCTGAGCAGACTTGGGAGCCATCGGGTTGTAGGCGGAGAGGTACTCATCGCGGAAATCACCTCGTGGGTCATGTTCGGCAAGCACCTCCCCGCCTTCCGGAGTCATCCCCCACGCCAAGATCGGATCGAGCACAAACATGCCATCGTTCCGAATGACCTCGTTGACATGGACGAGCGAAGCGGGAGACGCCATCTGATCGAGCGCCGATCGCTCTACCTCATCGGTCGTCTGGTCCATCCGATCTGACGTTTTCGGCGCTGTAGACGGAGTTGGCTTTTGCAGAGTGCCCGCTTGCCGGAACGAGCGGGAGCGGCTGCGCCGCCGAGAGCGATCGCGAGCTTGTTTTTTCTCCTCAACTTCCCCCTCCGAATCGCTGCTGCTCGATTTCAAATCTTCACGCGAAGGCGACATCGGCCAATCGTCCGTGAAGATTCCCTTTTCTTCCGCCGTGTAGGTGCTTTGGGTAGAGGAGTAGATGCTGTGCCGTTTCTTCTTGTCTTTGTTGTTCAGAAACGCCTCATTGCGAATCGGTCCGAAATCGAGGCGAATCGCATCATACTTCTTCCAATCCTGCTTAGGATCATCCAGCGCATCTTTGATCCCAGTCACCGTGTGTGCCACCTTGCCTTCTTTCGGCTTGATCAGATCGCTGTCGTCCGCTGCGTACGCTTTAAACTTTTTGCGGCGGTCTTTCGTCTCCGAATGCTTGAAGAACAGCGCTTGTGCCTTTTGGGCGACGCTTAGCGACTCCCACTGTTTCGATGTCGTTTTTCCGGCGATCTTTTTTAAGGTTGCCTCATCGATCGCCCGATCGCCTACCTTGTCATAAAATTCAATCTCGCTGTCCACCCCATATTCAAGACAGAGATCCGCATAGAGAGCCTCCAATATTTTGTACTCATCTTTCGGATCGAGCTTCGTCTCCTTGTAGTCATCGTACAGCTTCTTCCTTTTTTTGTTGAACTCCGGCTTGTATGTTTCTGCTTTCTCCTCCTCTTCGGTGCTCATCCATCGTTTGCGAAGCGGGTCGTCCAGTCGAGCGGCCGCTTGTGCCCCTTCCAAAGTCATCGGAAAGTCATCGAAGCTATCGGTTGACCCGACCTTCCGCTTCAACATCCAATCAACCGCACCTCCCCTGCCGCTCTCCGAATAGTTGGTCAGCAGCTCTAGCATCTCAACATCTGTGTCCTTCCCCGAGCCTTTCAACGCATGTTGCAGCGGCGTTTCGGTATCCTCATTCTTCGATTTGTAGGCACCAGCATCGCGAATGAACTGGTTGCTGTGGTGTTTTCCTTTCTGCACGATTGCGTACGCTTTTGCTGACTTGTGGTTGAGAAAACGATGAAGATGCTTCGGACGAGGATGCTGATGTTTGGCATCTTCGCTTTGCTCCGCATGCAAGTTGTAACTGGCCGCCGCGACAAGGTCGAGCTTATTCTCATAGGAAAAGCTGATCCCCTTCTTCCTGATCACTTCGTCGCGCATCGATTTCGCCTCTGTCGTCTTCGATACACCCTCGCGAAACTGATGTGCCACCTGATGGACGATCTGCAGCAGCTCCACATCGGAGATCGCGCTTGTGCTCCACTCCTCGTCAAAAACACCTTCCGATGTATAAAGTTTATTCTTTTCTTTCTTCGGTTTGGAAAGACGGTTGATCGTTCCATCTTCATCGCGGATGACATACATCCGGTTGCGCACCTTTTTGTTCAGGCTCTTGATCCGCTTTTGTTTTTTGCTGAGTTCTTCCGCGTCCTCTTCCGATGCGGACTCTTCCGACTCCGACTCCTCCGAATCGGATCGCTGTATGACCGCTCGCGAAAGCTGTGCCGCCTGCTGAGCGAGAAAGCGTTGAGTCGCCCGATTGCCCACTTTGCGCTGCAGGGTCATGATCTGTGCGGAAGTGAAAGGATGCGTTGAACACGGTTCTAATTCGGGCGCCCGTTGGACGCTATTCGCAGCCGATTGCTTCGGCAGACTTTTTTGCATTTTCCCTTGAGAAAAAGTAGATCCCACACTTTCACTCCTCAAATTCAGCTTCAAGCAATAGAAAGTTTCGACCATAAAATTGGAGCTCCTGCTAAAATTTGAGATTCACACGCCCACATCTAAAAAATGGAGCACGACAAAAAAGCGGAAGCCCGCGATGGCGTTAACCATCGCGGGCTTCCGGCGAAAACGATGCGATTACTTCGTTTGAACCAGCGGATCTGGCCAGAAGATTTCCGGCGTCGCCGCAGATGCGGTTGCAGTTTGAACGGTAAAGGCAGCCGCGACCAGCAGTACGAGAAGACCAGCTTTTTTCATAGGGCAATTCCCCTTTCTTCTAATATCTGCCGGCTATACCTCCGAATTTCCTCTAAGATGCCAATTGCCTGCTCATGATCCTCAGCTTCGAGATACAGCTCGGCAAGCTCATACATCGTGTCATCCCAATCCTTTACTTCTTCCATGCGCTTGAAGCATTCGGCAGCCGTCTTCAGCCGACGAATCGCTTCCTCGCGCTGATCCCGGTCTTTGGCGATGCGACCGTGGATGCGATTGATCCAAGCTTGATACAGGTGCAATTCAGGCAAGAGAGATCGGGCTTCGTGGCACAGCTCTTCCGCCTGCCGGAACTTCTGCTGACGCAGGCGCAGCTTCGCAAGCTCGACCTTGGTCATCCCCATCTCTTCGAACTGACCAAGCTCTCGAAACCTGGCGATCGCCGCAAGCAGCATCTGCTCCGCTTCCAGATCGTGCCCTTTCTCTCCCAGCAACACAGCGCTCGTCACCTTTGTCTTGATCGTCATCAGGACGTTGTTCAGACCTTCAAAAATGGCGGTGGCTCGCTCCGAATAATCGACCGCCCGCTCCAGATCGTTCAGGCGCTTGTACGACATGCCGAGGCCCATGTAGACATGGCCGATCTCGTACATGCTGTTCGTCCCCTCATACAATGCAGACGACCCGTTGAAATAATCGAGCGCATCTTCGAGGTTCCCGAGCTTCGAATGCACCAGCCCCAGATTGAACAGGATGCTCGCCTTTAAAAACACGTCCTGCTCTTCCATCTTGTCCGCCTCTTCCAAGCTCCTGTGCCACTGGTAGGCGGCCAGTTGATAGCGCTTGCGGCGAAACTCGATCAGGCCGATGTTCTTGAGGGTGAGCGCCTGCTGGTGGTGATCTTGGCGCAGGATCGCCAGCTCGTAGACCTGGTTGAACAGCTTTTCAGACTCGGGCAGCTGATCGGTGTGGAAGTAGCAGTCTGCCAATTCGAACATGATGTCCATCGTCGAGATCTGCGAGCGCGGGGTATCCAACAGCTCCTTCAACAACGGAATCGCCGAGTTGTACTCCTTCCCCGCGACCATCGCGCGCGCCATCTTGTAGGTGCTCACATACTCCAGATTGAGATCCACATCTGACAAAAGCTTCTCAAGGGGTACCTCCAACCTTTCCGCAACTGCGAAAAGTATCTTGTAAGAAGGGCGTGCTCGATCCGATTCAATCTGTGAGATCATGCTCGGTGTGCAAAGCCCTCTTGCCAAGTCAATCTGAGTGATACCCTTCTTCAAGCGCAATTCTCGAATACGCTGCCCCAAGGAAAACATGAGCCGTATTCCACCTGCCCTTCCAATTTTATCTCACTTTCGTCGATTATACAATAGGAGAATTAACTTGTCTATAAAGACTTTACTATCACTTTATGTATAAAGTCACAGTGTCGAATCACACAACTTTTTTGAATGCCATTTATTGGGAATCAATCCCGTTTTGCAAGGTTTGACGAACATTTTGCCCGCAAAAACAAAAAAACCGCCTCCTGCACAAAGGCAGGGGGCGGGGCAATCGACTCCGATTTGACAATCGAGAGCCATCGCTATAGGAAAGTAGTGGTGTGATTCCGTCTCATCCATCGTATTACGAAACAATATTGAAGTCAACCATTATCAGAAAATTTCCGATCATTACACATCGTTTACGAATTGATTTCACCTGAGTTGCAAAGGGATTCAAATCGGCGCTCGTCTGCCCTATGCTTCCACCTCTGACTTGATCCCTTTGCAGGTCAGCCCGATGCGCCCTTTTTTCAGATCGACAGACAGCACTTTCACCTGCAGCACATCGCCGATCGCCACCACATCCATCGGGTGTTTCACGAACCGATCGGCGAGCGCCGAAATGTGTACCAAACCGTCCTGCTTGACGCCGATGTCCACAAACGCGCCAAAGTCGACCACGTTGCGCACCGTCCCTTTTAAGATCATGCCCGGCTCCAGGTCCTCCATCTTCAGCACATCGGTGCGGAACACGGGCGGCGGCAGCTCGTCGCGCGGATCGCGCCCCGGCTTTTGCAGCGCTTCCGCAATGTCGCGCAGCGTTGGAACACCCGCCCCGAGCTGTTCGGCCATCGCTGGCAAGTCGAACTGGGTGAGCTTTTCTTTCAGCGCTTCCCGCCTGCGCGGATCGGTCACATCTTCGACTTGGAAGCTGAGCGACCGCAGCAGCTTGACCGCCAGATCGTACGACTCTGGATGGATCGGCGTGTTGTCCAGCGGGTTCTCCCCGCCGGAAATGCGGAGGAAGCCGACCGCCTGCTGGTACGTCTTCGGACCGAGGCGGGGCACTTTGCCCAGCTGTTTGCGATTTTTAAACTTGCCGATTTCCTCGCGGTAGAGCACCACATTTTTGGCCACGTTTGCGGACAGGCCGGAGATGTAGGACAGGAGCGACGGCGAGGCGGTGTTCAGGTCGACGCCGACCGAGTTGACCGCCGATTCGACGACCGCCCCCAGCTGCTCCTCCAGCCGCTTTTGCGACACGTCATGCTGATATTGCCCGACCCCGATCGACTTCGGGTCGATCTTGACCAGCTCGGCCAGCGGGTCTTGCAGGCGGCGACCGATCGAGATCGCCGAGCGCTCCGCCACATCGAGCTCTGGGAACTCTTCGCCTGCCAGCTTGGAGGCCGAGTAGACGGAAGCGCCCGCTTCGCTGACGATCAGATAGGCGAGGTCTGGATGCTCTCCCCTGACCTCTTTGAGCAGATCGACGACAAACTGTTCCGTCTCGCGCGAGGCGGTGCCGTTGCCGATGGTGATCACCTCGACCTGATGCTCGTCGATCAAGCTTTTAAAGATCCGCTTCGCCTCCTGCACTTTCGACAGCGGAGGAGTTGGATAGGTGACGGTGATGGCGAGCACCTTCCCCGTTTCATCGATCACCGCCACTTTGCAGCCGGTGCGATAGGCCGGATCGACGGCGAGCACCGTCTTGCCCTTGATCGGCGGTTGCAGCAGCAGATTTTTCAGGTTTTGCGCAAACACTTTGATCGCCTGTTCCTCCGCCGCCTCGGTCAGCGCCGCGCGCAGCTCTCGTTCGATCGACGGCGCGATCAGGCGCTTGTAGCTATCCTCAAGGGCGAGGCGCAGATGTTCGCTCGCGTCGGTCGGCCGCTTCGGCAGGTGGGCCTGCTCAAGCGATCGCAAGATGTCGCCTGCGGGCGCGAGGATCGAGAGGCGAAGCGCCTCCTCCTTCTCGCCGCGGTTCATCGCCAGCACCCGATGTGGCGGTATTTTTTCCAGCGGCTCTTCATGCTCCGCATATTGGGCGTACACGTCGCGCTCCTCGTCCGCCTTCCCGGTCGCCACGCTTCTGATCGACCCTTTGCGCCGGGTCAGCTCGCGGATCTTCTGCCTGGTGGCAGCGTCATCCGCCACCTGTTCCGCATAGATGTCCAGCGCTCCCTGCAGCGCCTCGGCTGCGCTTTCCACGCCCTTCTCCGCGTCCACATAGCGAGCGGCGACCGCGTGCACATCGCCGTTCCCGTCTTCGATCAGCCAGCTGGTCAGCGGCTCCAAGCCTTTCTCCCGCGCGACTCCCGCCCGCGTCTTGCGCTTCGGTCGGTAGGGGCGATAGATGTCCTCAAGCTCGGTCATCGTCTTGGCGAGCAGGATCGCCTGAGCGATCTCCTCGGTCATCTTCTCCTGCTCGTCGATCAGGCGATGCACCTCTTCGCGGCGTTCGGCGATGTTGCGCAACGCCTGCAAGCGCTCTTGGATCATTCGCAGCTGGTTTTCATCGAGCTCGCCCGTCATCTCTTTGCGATAGCGGGCGATAAAGGGAATCGTATTGCCTTCATCAAGCAGTTCGCTCGCCACTTTCACCTGCTGCGGGCGAAGCTTGAGCTCGCTTGCGATCTCTTTGGAAAAATCGGTCATGAAGTACCTCCTCGTGCCAAGCCTATCCTTCTTTCTTCGTTCCCCTGCCCGCTAATTCCTATGCAAAACAGGATCGAAAAAAGACGGAAGCGCCGCTTCGGACATGCTTTTGACACAAGGTCGGCACTTCTGCCTGAGCGCACCAGCCTCAGCAGTGCTCAGATCCAGCCAGTTTTTCGCCCGCGCAGCCGATACCAGACGCTGGTGACGACCACGGCGAGAACGAGATGGATCGCCCAGATCGTTCGGTTCGACCCGTCCTCGTCCAACCTGCCGAACCCCAAGAACCCGAGCAGCGCATACACCACAAAAAACACGATGAGAATGCGCAACAGCTCCAGAATAAACTTGATTGGCGCCATCCTTCGTCCCCCCTGTTGTAAAATCGTTCGATCTGCAGAAATCGATCAACAGAAAAGGACGGAAGCGACCGCTCAAGCTTCCGTCCTTTTCTGTTGATAAAACCAAACGGCTAAGCCGATCAAGCTCGCTCCGCCCAAGAAACCTCCGATCACATCGCTCGGGTAGTGCACGCCGAGATAGATGCGCGAGGTGCCGATCAGCAGCACAAGCCCCGCACATGCGCTGATCAGCGCGGCGCGCAGCCACTTATTTTCCACCTTCAGCCACACCATGAAGGCCAACACCCCGTAGAGCGCAAACGCCGACATCGAATGGCCGCTCGGAAAGGAGAAGCCGTGTTCGATGATCAGCGGGTTCTGATCGGGGCGAATCCGTTGCACCAAGTTCTTGATCAGGTAGTTGACCGCTCCCGAAGCGCCGACCACCAGAAAGACGATCGCCATCTCCAGCTTGTTGTTCCCCAGTCGATAGAGCAGAAACAGGGCGAGCAAGCTGATGATCACCACCGACTCGGTGTTGCCGAACGTGGTGATGGCGATCATCACCTTGGTCATCAGTTCGGAGTGAAACTCGGTGATGAAGGTGATGATGCTGCTATCGAAGCGGATCACCCGCTCCCATTCGATCAGATTGGCGATCAGCACGAGCCCGATCGCCGCAAACAGGCTGATCAAAAAGTACCTTTTCACAAAGATGCTCAGGTTCATCGCGTCTGTACCCTTTCCTCTCCTGTTGGTGTCCCCTCTCAAATTATACGAATTCTATGAACAAGGTACACCCCGCGCTTTACATCTGACCAATTTGTCATCATTTTTCCAAAGTCTTCCCGCCTGTGCGCCTCAGCTGGGCAAACGCGGCATTCAGCGCGTTTCCGCTTCCGGCACAGACTTTCCGCTCCGCCCGCCATACATGAACTGATAGACTTCCTGTCCGGTCGGCATCGCGGGGATCGCCCCGAGGCGAGAGACGGCCAGCGCCCCCACCGCGTTGGCATAGCGCGCCATCTCTTCGATCTCCTCTTTGCTCGACAGCGACTCGTCGAGCGAACGCCCCTGCACCCGATCGACCAGCTGGCGAAGGAAGCCTGCGACAAAGCCGTCCCCCGCTCCGGTCGCATCGACCATCTGCACGCGAAACGGAGCGACGCGGCCTTGCAGCTCGCGCGTCCGGTAATAGACGCCCTGCTCGGCGAGCGTGACGAAGACGATCTTCGGGCCGAGCGCCAGCAGTTCCTCGGCACCTCGCTCCACATCTTGCGTGCCGGTGAGGAAGAGCATCTCCTCTTCGCTCACCTTGAGCACGTCTGTCAGCGTCGCCGTCTCGCGAACTTTTGCTTTCCCTTCCTCTTCGCGCCCTCGCCACAGGCCGAGGCGAAAGTTGACGTCAAAGGAGATGATCACGCCATGTTCGCGTGCGATCTGCTGCGCGCGCCTCGTCGCAGCAAACGCCTCTGGCAGCACCTGCGTGACCGAGCCGATATGGATCACGCGCGCTTTTTTGATCAGCTCTGCTTGAATGTCGTCCTCGTCGAGCAGCATGTCGGCCGACGGATCGCGATAAAAGTGAAAATGGCGGTCGCCGCCCCCGTCGATCGCAACGAACGCCAAGCCTGTCTTCGCCCGCTTCGTCCGCGAGCAGCCCGTCGTGTCCACGCCGTGCCCCTTGAGCGTGTCGATCAGATAGTCACCGAACGGATCGACGCTAAATTTACCTAAAAAGGCGGCGCGCCCGCCCAGCTTGGCCACGCCGACCGCCACGTTGGCAGGAGCTCCGCCCGCCGCCTTTTCGAAGCCAGGCACGCGATCGAGCGTAACGCCTGTCGTCTGCGGCATAAAGTCGATGATCATCTCACCGATCGAAAGCACATCGATCATTCGAAACCCTCACTTCCCATTTCAATCCAACAGTCCATACACGGTCAGCCCGAGCCAAGCAAACAGCAGGCCGAGCGTCGCCGATCCGATCAGATAGGCGAGCGCCACGCTTCGCTTGCCCCGCTGAAACAGCGTCATCGCTTCGACGCTAAACGTCGAAAAGGTGGTGAACGCTCCGAGCAGACCCGTTCCAAACAGCCACCAGAGCGGCCCGCCGTCGCTTGCGGCAAACAGCAGGCCGAGCGCGAACGAGCCGAGCATGTTGATCAGAAAGGTCGGCAGCGGAAACGCTCCACCCCACCTCTTTTGCATCTGCTGACCCAGCCAAAAGCGCAGCAGCGCTCCGATCGCACCCCCGAATAACACCAAGCAGCTCTGCATCATCTGGCGGCGACCACCCTTCGCGCCAACAGCCATCCGCTCGCCGCCATCGCCACGCCGCCCAGCAGGCTGCCGAGCAGATAGAGCGCTGCCGAGAGAAAGCGTCCCGCCTGCAAAAAGGTGATCGCCTCCAAGCTGAAAGTCGAGAAGGTGGTAAACCCGCCGAGCACCCCTGTTGCAATCCCGGTGCGCATCGCCTGCGACATCCGAACTTTCGAGGCGCTGTAGGTCAGAAAAAAGCCGAGCAGAAACGAGCCGAGCAGATTGATCGAAAGCGTCGTCCACGCCCCCGTCGTGGTGAGCGTGCCGGCGAGCATCCGCAGAAGCGACCCGACCGCTCCGCCGATCATCACAGCCAGACTGTTCACGTCAGACGGCTCCTTGCGAACTGTCGCCTTTGACCGCTTTCCAGATCGTCCAGCGATCCTGCTCCCAGACTTCCTGCACCCCGATTTGCAGCAGGCGGTCTTGGATGTGCGCGACCAGCTCCTGCAACTCCGGGTCGCTCAGCTCATGCAAGATCGATCGTCCCGAGCGGGTCAGCAGATCGACCGCCAACTCCTCCAGATCCGGATAGACTTTGCGCGTCTCCCAGAGCTGATGCTCCTCGACCACCGAGAAGCCGGCCGCTCGCAGGCTGTCGATCATCAGCTCGCTCTTGTGACGCCTGCCGACCTCCCGTTCGACCAACCGCGGATACAGCTCAAAGAAATAGCCGCGCAGATGCGTCTCACTGCCCGGCAGCAAGCAGTCTTCCGGCGTGCGATTTTGAACGAGCAACACACCTGCCGGCCGCAGGATGCGGTGCGCCTCGGCGAAGCAGTCGAGCAGTTGCTCGTCCTGCAGATGGTGGGTCAGCGCGCGCTGCAAGACCAGATCGGCAGACCGATCGGACAGTCCGGTCGCCAGCGCATGACCGCTCAGATAGGAGATCTGTGGGTAGCCGTCCGTCTGCGAGCGGGCGCCCTTCAGCATCTCGCTGGAAAAATCGATGCCCGTCACGCGCTCCGCCCCCAGATGGGCGAGCGTCCGCGTGTAGATTCCGCCCCCACAGCCGATGTCTACAGCATCTGTTCCGCGCACCTCGACGAGCTTTTCGATCATCGCCGTCCACGAAACATCCACGAGACGACGCGCGTATGAAAAACGGTTTTTCTCCGCATGAAAATTTATCGCCATGATACGTCCCCTCCGCATGTGATCCGATACTTGATTCTATCCTCTTAGTTTACCACTTTCAGGAACAAAAAAGATACGGACATCTCCAGCGGATGTCCGTATCTTTTCAGCTTATTTGTGCGGGATCGATCGGTTGAACTCCGACCGCTCGACCAGCCGATAGATGAAGCGAGTGACCAGACATCCGATCATCCAGAGGATGCCAGCCGCCAAGCCGCCGATCGACGAGGAGAGCGAATGAGCGCCGACCAGCACAGAGCAGAGCGGTGCGCTGATGATCAGCGCGAACGAGACCAGCAGCCCGAGCATGCGCGCCCAGCGAGACTTCTGCGTTTGCCAGACCAGATAGGCGAGCGATGTGTAGAGCAGGATGGCAGCCATCACCTGACCGCTGGGCAGCGTCTTCAGGGTCAGCGTGTTGCCCGTCACCTCCAGCAACAGCTCCACCGTCGACTCGACCGAGCCCGGCATAAAATATTGAAACGATACCTGGATCAGCAGAACTCCGATCACCAGCCCGGCGAACAGGCGCATCTTGGCATGTTTGCGCAGATGGAACAGCAGCACGAACGAGACGAACAGATAGCCTGCGATCACCACCGGGATCGAGAACGCAAAGTCGAGCACTTTGGCAGGAGAACCCCATGCCGGATGCAACGTCTGCTGCACCCACAGGATCGTCGTCTCGTCAAAGTTTTTCAGCAGATCGGAGACCACATCGCCCGCAAATGCGGCGATGATCAGCGAGAGCAGGATGCCGACGATCAGAAACAGCACGCCACGGCGAGATCCCCGCTTGAACGGCGCGAGAAAATCTGTGCGGAAAAAGTTGACCAAGCCGATCAGCCTCTCGCGCAGCCAGGTGCCGCGCTGCGATTTTAAATAATACCAGAGCACGATCAGCGCCACGATGACGAGCAGGCCGATCAGCACCTTCATCTCCAAGCCCTCCGGGATGGTGATCACGCCGATCTTGCGCACGATCAGCACCAGTCCGAAAAAGCGGATGCCCCGGCCGATCAGCGCCCCGATCATTAGCGGGATGCGGCGCATCTTGAACACGCCGGCGGCGATGGTGAACAGCTTGAAGGGAAGCGGGATCAAACCTGCGACGACGATCGCCCAGATGCCGAAGCGATAGAACATCCGCTGAACCTTTTCCAGCCTGGACTCCGACATGAACTTGCGCAGGATTGGATAGCCCGCTTTCGATCCGATCAGGTGTCCGAACTGCGAGCCGATCACCGAGCCGGCCACCGCGATCGCGCCATAGAGAAATCCGAGGTCTGGCGATGCTCCGGTGAGCGGGATCAAGATCAAATCTGGTGCGACGGGGAGAAATGAAGCTTCAGCGAGTGAGACGATCAACAAACCGATCCAACCATAGTTCATCAACAGATCCATGATCCAATGGAACATAATCACCCCCCCCTCCTATGCGCTTTTTCTATTGTGACGGTCTAGTGCGAACAGAACCGAAATCGACACATTCCTTCATACATTGTACCATTTTTCACGGAGCCTATACAGCCGAACCGCGCATTCTTTTGTGTTACAATTATCCTTGGGAAATAGCCTTCCCAATCTGGATCGGAAGGATGAACCGCCATGAGTCGAAGAATCGAGAAAGTGGATGTCTGCATCGGCAACCTGGACAAGGGCACCGAGTGGGTCATCGAAAGGTTGAAAGAGGAGTTCCCCGACCTGAAAGGCCAACGCTGGGGTTGTCTCGGCAACTGCGGTGAATGTTACAAACGACCGTTTCTGCTCGCCGAGGATCGCTGGCTGTACGAAGCGGCGACCAAAGAAGAACTCCTTGAAAAAATTCGTCCTGATCTGAATATAGTAGATTCCTCCAAGTAGTATGACAAGAAACCACCTGTCCGCGCTGAGACAGGTGGTTTTTTGCAGTTAGATCGCCAGTTCTGACGTCTCCGTCTGCACGATGCGCGCTTTGACTTTTGAGACGAGTCGACCTTGGATGAAGCCGAAGACAGACTTTTGCAAGATCAGATCCATCACCGCTCCCACCGCGCTCGGCGTGAGGTCAGCTTTCGGCTCAGGGATGGTGATCTTCACCTTCTTGTTCATGTCGGTCAGAAAGAACAGTTCGAGTTCTCGTTTCATCTTCTAGCACCTCCTCTTTTTTCTGCGATCACATGCGGATCAGATCTTCGCGGTCGACGCGCTGGATCGAGCTCAGCCGCCACGACGACAGCGATGCGAGCGCCTCGCCCACTTCGTACAGATCGGTCGCGTTCACGGTCGGCAGGATGCGCGGATACGACTTGTCTTTGTACACCGCGTTCCCCTCCTGATCCACCCCTGTCTGCAGGCGCAGCACCATGCTGGAAAACCCTTTGTTGATGTCGATCATCCGAATCCCTCCTCGGCAGTTTGTCGAAGCTCTTCTTGAGCCTCACACCTTCTCTATGCGGCCAAGCGGGCCGATCGGGGACAACGTCTAAAAAAATGAAAAACCCCAGCCGAGAGAGACCCGACTGGGGTTTGCTGAAACAGGTGTTAGCAGCCACCCGCTCCTGCGCCGTAACCATAGCCCGGAACGAGCAGGAAGAACAGAACGAAGATGATCAGAAACACAACCGCCCAACGGGTGTATGCGCCAAACGCTCCGTACATCGAACAAACCCCCCTTTCAAGCATGGGTTTTGTCGCAACTCAAGACTTTGCCCTGAGTGATAGTACAGTAGATGCAGTTGTCCTGCTTTTCGTTCGCGACAGCTGCCCCGTTCCTCGCAAAATTGGACGAATGGTGTCCCCGTCCTCGCTCGATCCTCCCCTTGCGCCCCGCCATCCCCTCGCGGTGCTAGTCGTTGAGGTAGGCGAGCACGCCTGCCACCAGCACCTGCACCCCGAGCGGCAACACGCGCTCGTCGATGTCGAACGCAGGGTGGTGCACATTGTAGCTCTCCACGAGTGGCTGCGGATGCTTGCAACCTAAAAATGTGAAGCAGCCGGGCACCTTTTGCAGAAAATAGGCGAAATCTTCACCGCTCATCTGCGGCGGTGCGTCTAACACCCTCGCTGCTCCGAACATGTCGATGCAAACTTTGCGCATCAGCGACACCGCCTCGCGATCGTTGACCAGCACCGGGTACTTGAACTGGTAATCGAGCTCAGCAGACGCGCCAAAAGATGCTGCGATCCCGCTGGCGATGCTCTCGATGCGCTTGGGCATCTCCTCGCGCAAGAGCGGGTCGAACGTGCGAACCGTCCCGGTCAGCTCGACCGCATCTGCGATCACATTGCTCTTGGTGCCGCCTCTGATCGTGCCGATCGACAGCACGGCCGTCTGCGTGGGATCGACAGCGCGCGAGACCACCTGTTGCAAGGCGGTGACCACTTGGGCTGCGATCGGGATCGCATCGATCGCCATGTGCGGATAGGCGCCGTGGCCGCCCTTCCCTCTGATCGTCAGGGTGAACTCGTCAGCAGATGCCATCGCAGGGCCTGGGGAGACGGCGACGATGCCAGCAGGAGCGACCGGAGCCATGTGGATGCCAAACGCCATGTCCACCCCGTCCAGCACGCCCGCTTCGATCATCGGCGCCGCACCGCCCGGCCCTTCCTCCGCCGGCTGAAAGATAAACAGAACATCGCCCGCCAATTGATCGCGCAATTCTGATAACAGAGTAGCTGCGCCGAGCACGATCGTCGTGTGCGCATCATGACCGCAGGCGTGCATGACGCCAGGCACGGTGCTCGCATAGTCGCACGTCTTCAGATCTTGGATCGGCAGCGCATCCATATCGGCGCGCAACGCGACCGTCTTGCCGCTCTTCGCGCCGCGCAGTCGCCCGACCACCCCGGTCTTGGCGATGCCCGTCTCCACCTCAAGCCCCAGCTCGCGCAGCCAATCGGCCACGACCTTGCTCGTCCGCACCTCTTCAAACCCCAGCTCTGGATGACGGTGCAGATCTCGCCTCGTCTCGACCAGCTTCGGGTACAGCTCACCAATCCTTTGCCCCATCCACTCTTTCATATGCTCCACCCCTTCTCGTTCCTGCTTCACCTTCTGCCTTACTAATTCGAAAGCGATAGAAAAAGACCTCCTGTGCGGGAGGTCTTTCGGTCTTTGCTCATTTTATTGCGCTTTGCAAGCGTTGACAAACGCTTCGAACAGCCGCAGAACTGCGCTGTCTTTGCGCCACATGTTTTCCGGATGCCATTGCACGCCGACCAGGAACGGTCCGTCCTGGCGCTCGATCGCTTCGATCACTCCGTCCTCCGCGACGCCGGACACGACCAGTCCGGGCGCCACATCGCGCACCGCTTGGTGATGATAGGTGTTGGTGCGGATGCTGATCGCGCCGAAGATCTCATGGAGCTGCGAGCCTGCGGTGATGTTCACATGGTGAGCGCCAAACCAGCGCGGCGCATTTTGGTTGTGCTGAATCAGTTCGCCAACCTTTTGAGAGGGCAGGTCTTGGTAGATCGTTCCCCCCATCAGGACGTTGATCACCTGAACGCCTCTGCAGATGCCGAGCACCGGCTTTCCCTGATCTTGCATTTCGTCAAACAAGATCGTCTCCAGCCAGTCGCGCTCTGGGCACATCTCGCCGTTGCCGGGAACCGGTTGCTCGCCGAACAGGGTGGGGTCCATATCGACCCCGCCGCCGAGCAGCAGACCGTCCAGCTTTTGTGCCAACGCGCGGACATGCTCTTCCTTCTCCAAAAAGGGGATGGCGAGCGGAATGGCGCCCGCCTCTGCCAGCGCGTTCGTATATCCTTCGCCGACGAACACGCCCGACACTTCCCGCGAAAGGGGATGCAGATACCCAGTGACCCCGATGAGTGGTTTCATAGTTGTCGCTCCTTCTCTCACGCTCGCAAAACGGTTCGCAGGGATTACTCAGCCCACGAATCGAGGTAGCGCGCTTGCTCTTCCGACAGGGTGTCGATGCCCACACCCCACGTTTTCAGGCGCAGGTTCGCCACATATTTGTCCATCTCTTCCGGCACGGTGTAGACGTGCGGTTCGAGGTTTTTGCCTTCTTCGACGATCCAGCGCAGACCCATCGCCTGCAGGGCGAACGTCATGTCCATCACTTCGGCCGGATGTCCATCGCCAGCTGCGAGGTTGACCAGGCGTCCTTCTGCCAACAGGAAGACGCGACGGCCGTCCGCGAAGGTGAACTCTTCGATGTTTTTGCGCACTTCGCGCACGTTGGTGGAGAGCGCGTGCAGATCCGGCTTGGAGATCTCCACATCGAAGTGGCCTGCGTTGCAGAGGATCGCTCCGTCCTTCATCACTTCGAACGCCTCTTTGGTGATGCAATCTTTGTTGCCGGTGACGGTGACGAAGAAGTCGCCGTGCTTCGCCGCTTCGACGATCGGCATCACCTCATGGCCGTCCATGATCGCTTCCACCGCTTTGATCGGATCGATCTCGGTGACGATGACGCGCGCGCCCAGACCTTTCGCCCGCATCGCGACGCCCTTGCCGCACCAGCCGTAGCCGACGACGACAGCCGTCTTGCCCGACACGACGAGGTTGGTCGTGCGCATGATGCCATCCCAGACCGATTGTCCAGTCCCGTAGCGGTTGTCGAACAGGTATTTGCAGAACGCATCGTTGACTGCGACCATCGGGAATTTCAATGCGCCTTCCTTGTCCAAGGACTTCAGGCGCAGGATGCCGGTCGTCGTCTCTTCACAGCCGCCGACGATGCTCTCCATCAGCTCTTTGCGGCTCGGGTCGCTGTGCAGGGTGGACACGAGGTCGCCGCCGTCGTCGATGATCGCGTCCGGCTTGAAGTCGAGCGCCTTGTTGATGTGATCCATGTACTCCTCATGCGAGCAGCCGTGGATCGCATAGCAGGTCACGCCGCGCTCGACGAGCGCCGCCACGACATCATCTTGGGTGGAGAGGACGTTCGATGCGCACATCGCAACATCGGCGCCGCCCGCTTTGATCAGCAGGCCGAGATAAGCGGTCTTCGCCTCCAAGTGCAAGCAGATGACGATGCGCTTGCCTTTGAACGGTTGTTCCTGTTCAAACTGTTCTTTCAGCGTATTCAACAGGGGCATGTGTTGCGCCACCCAGTCGATCTTCAGATGACCGGACGGAGCGAGGTTGATGTCTTTAATGATCGAATTACCGATTGCAGTGGACAAGAAAAATCACCTCTATGTAAATGATTTGGAGTACCGAAAATATCAATTACCATTATACTACATGACGCTAAAAATCGCGAAGTGAATTAATCAGGGAAAACTCGCGTTTCACAGCCGGTCTGAAGCGCCTTCCCCCACTCGCCGCAAACACCCTTTCGCCAGCATCATGTCCTTGCTCACTCACGCGCCATCCGATCGATCGAGCCCGCATTTGCGCAGCAGCCGCTCTCGGCGATGGGCCAGCTCTCGAAGCTCCTCCTCCAGGCTGAGCGAGCGCAAGGCGGAGCGCCTGTTTTGCACGATCTCGATCGTCTCGGTCGTGAGCAGCAGCGCCCGCCGATGTTCACGCGCCTTGTGCTCATAGTATTTGGCGAGCTCGATGCGCGGCGCCGTCTGCCACATCCCGCCACCGTCGAGCAGCTCCTGCCACAGGAGGACTGCCCGCTCATACAGCCCGCGCCGCTTGTAGATCAGCGAAAGTTTCCACAGCGCTTCCCGCACATAGTCCTGCTCTTCCATCTGCGACACTTTGACCAGACAGGCCTCGCTCGAATCCCCCTGCTCCCACTCCGCATACCAGCGGGACAGCCCGAACAGCTCCTCAGGATGGGTCGCGCGGTGCAACGGCTCGTCGACCAGCAGGCCGATATGAGCGGACAGCGTGGCCAAAGTTAATATATCGTGGACGTTGTGCGTGAAAATTCCGGTCAACCGCCGCGCATCGCCGTCCGTCTGGTAGGCGAAGTAAAGCTCTGGCGCCATCTTCCCCGGCGTGTCATCCACTCTGGCAAACCCGAGCACCTCCTGTTCCAAAGTGATCAGCTTGCAGTTGGCGATCACCTTCTTCCACAGGCGACGGGCAGGCGGCAACAGGTCGAGATGGAGCATCGGTGGAAGCGGAAGCCTCGCCAGCGTGAAGCGGGTCTCCAACAGCTTCCAGTCAAACCCTTTTCCGTTGAAGGACACCATCGCTCGAAACCTGCCGAGCAGTTCGGAGAGCGCGTAGAGCAGCGCCCGCTCCTCCGCATAATTTCGCAAGAAGAACTGCCGCACGACAAATTCATCATCCTCATAGAAGCCGATCCCGAACAGAAAGATAAAGTTCCCCGCTCCCGACCCGAGTCCGGTCGTCTCCGTGTCGAAGAAGCAGACCTCCTGCCAGTCGACCGGCTCCTCCTTGATCTTGCACACCTGATACAGCACAGCGAGCGGAAGGTGGCGCGTGCGAGCCAGCGGATAGTGACCGTGTGACGAGAGCACATCGAAGCGCACATCTCGGCAATAGCACCGCCCATACGGCGTCTCCAGCTCCATGCCTGGCAGCGCCCGCTCGACCGCGCTCTCCGGCAACTCGCCCGACAGCGACTCCGCCTCCGCCACCAGCTCGTCGAGCGTCGTCTCTCCCCCGCCGAGCGCCATCTCCTTCTTATAGCTTTGCAACCGATCCCGCAAGCTACGCATCCAATCCCTCCTCTCGGCTCAGTTTTTGTGCGATCACTGTCGTTTCATAGTTGGATATATGCTACTACAAATAAAACCCCTTTGGCAATCAAGCCAAAGGGTCATATTTGAGCCGGATATAGAGGTCGAAAACAGAGGAGCGCCTACCCTTTCCTTTTTGCAGAACTTCCAATTCTACTCTGTTAAACACATTTAGCAACAGAATGTTTTTTCTGGCCCTACTGTTCAAGCGATGATATACGTTGATCAAACTGGAAATACTCTCTTGCACTTTATTCACATTAATTTCCACTTTCTTCTCTTCCCGTATTTCATGTAGACTGAGGTACTTTTTTTGTTTTTCCAGATCTTCCAATTCAACCTGGTACTTTGCTTTTCGATCTTCAAATTCCTGTTTGCTGACCGTCCCATCAATGACTAAATCATATGCACGTTCCAATTTCTGTTGTACTGTGTCTTGATGCTGTTGGAGTTGCTCAATCAGTCTCGCCGAGTTGATGCAATCATTGCTGGAGCTCCCTTCTATTGTTGTTTCTATCCCCTTTTTGAGTTGTGCTTGATCCAACACAAATTGATTTAGGATCTCAATCAATCTTGTTTCTACATCTCGATACTTCACATACACGCCACACATACAGCGTAAAAATTCCTTCTCATAGATGGAACTTCCCCCATTCTTCTTCTCATAACGCTGAACAGAATATTGCCGCACCATCTTCTTCCCACAATTATGACAAGAGATCAATGAAGCAAGTTCACACAGCGAAAAGTCTGTAGTCACCGACTGTTTAGATTTGGTATCTTTCAAACGATTCTGACAGGACTGCCATGTTTCATCGTCAATAATTGATTCGTGAGCCTGTTCAACTACGATCCATTCCTCCTTTGGACGCATCACAACTTTACCATTTCTTTTTTCAGTCATCCGAAAATTGACCTGCCCAATGTATACAGGTTTCTTTAACATTCGATGAATTACTTCTGGTTGCCAATTTTGCTTGCCAGTAGCTGTACGTATCTCAAGTTTCCTTAAGTGAGTGGCGATAGAATAGTATCCCATTTTTTGATGGGCATATAGGTCGAAAATCAAACGAACAACTTCAGCTTGATCTTCTTCAAGTTCCAATTTTTGAGTTTTCTCGTTGAATTTATAACCAAAGGGAACAGTACCAGCCATCCACTTCCCCTGCATAGAGTAATTGTAACGTGCTCCCATCAAACGCTCCCTTGTTGTCTCAAATTCCTCCCGCGACAGGAACAGTTCGAATCGAATTTGACGTAGATCTGATGGGTTCTTAGGGTCATAGATTTTATATGGTGTGATGATAAAGATTCGGCACTGTTGCAGCATGTCATAAATACGCCCCATGTCCGTATAGCTCCCACGACCCATACGACTGATTTCTTTGACGGCAATTGCATTCCACTTTCCAATCTGCAATTCTTCAATGATTTCTTTAAAAATGGGTCGAGTATCAATTTTGTCACCTGATCCAATCTCAAAACGTTGCTCGTATGGAACTCCCCATTCGGCCAACACGCGATTCATTAACTGCTTCTGTTCAGACAGTGTATCTTCACCCGTTCTCCGTTCTCTTTCTTCGTCCTGTCTGGAACGTCTTATGTAGTTGATAATAGCCGTGATTTCTCTAGGCAGTTTAGACACTCCAAAATCACCTCTTTTTTAGTAGTAGCTATATGTAAGCACGATCAAAAAAATCGCTCTTTGGCGTTGGACAGTCACTAAGATAAACTCGTCTCCAAGTTCCAGCAGCTCTTCTCTTGAGACCCAATGTGGACGAAAAAACACCTCCCACGCACGGAAGGTGTCCAGTCGATGTATAAATATTCATTTTTAGGAAGAAATAACTCCTTCTGGTCTGGGTGGTTGGATTTCTGCTTCACTGGAACTTTGTTGATGACCGATCAAGGTGAACACACATGTAAGCCCAATGAAAGCAACGTAAACCATGAATAATGACTTTTTCATCCCGACTCCCCCTTTCTGTCACAAATTGCAGAATTAAGTGAATGACTCCCCTCTGCAATCAGATTGTACCTCATCTTTTTTTGCGTCGCCTACCTCTTTATCACGTTCGTTAGGGGTTAGCCAGAGTGTCTTCGTTGTTTTCAATACACTAAATTCATACATGTCGGACCACACGAATACCATGATTCAAAAGTCGGAAGGGGTGTTGCCATGGGCCACGATCAAATCCTGAAAACACACGACTGCGTTTCTGGTAAAACTTATGTTCTTCACCCAAGCAAACAGACTACGGAAGCAGACATCACAAATATTCACAACCTAATTGCAAAACTTCTCGTAGATGACTATTTGGATACTCACCAAAATTTTCAAGAAAGTACAAATACCACAACCTGAGCGGTTGTGGTATTACATTTTCTAAATGAGTTGCCAGAGACCGATACTCTCTTGCTCAACTTTTTTACCATTTTTAACCATTAATTGCAAAAGATCATACCATTCAGCGTACTCAGGGCTTTCTAATAAATCGATCAGCTTTTTCTCGTACTCTTTCCCAAAAGAGATTCCCGATTCGAGTAGCGATTCGTAGATCTTAACATCCATGAGATAGGGTCGTAGTCTTGGGAAGAAAGTATTCTTCATAAAATTGAAAATGCGCACACCGCCAAAATCAAGATCTCCCCAATGGTACACAGGAATCTCTTCAGGAATCTCTAATAAGTAATCCGATATTTTCCCCAACAGCTTTTGTAACGAACGATGTGGGAATCCTCCCGTGTAAATAACCAGAGTTGACTCCAGTTCTCTCTGCTCTACTGCCTTTACCAACATATAATAACTTGTCAAGTTCTCCACACAAATAATGCGTTTTGTTTCAATACCGACAACCTTGAGAAACTTTATCGATTCATTCGTAATCCCTATTCCACCAGCAAAGTGACCAAGATCAACCAGAGAGTCGTCTATCTCAATTTGCAAAGCCCCAGCGATCATAGACAGTTTAGCATGCTCGACAATACCCAAACTATCTAGATACTCCTCATCAGTATCGTAGAAAACTCCCCCAAATTTTTTATATACGCTCAACACTCTCTTCTCTACTATTTGTTCAAATCGTTTAGAGTCAAGAAGAACTTGTTGACTAAAGATACGTTTTGGCAAGTAGTCGTTTATCTCTGGTAATGCTAGCAAGATTTTTACAAGATCCTCATTCACTTCAGGATCATCAATGTCACAGCCAACCGGTATCCGAAATTGATCAATATGCTTCACAGCATGCGCAAACCAGTTTCGAACCCACTCCCACGAATGTGAGGAGAGAGGTGCAATCTGATTGCGGAGCACCTCCAATTTCTCCTTTTTTGGTGTTAACCTCGACATTCGAAATGCTTCGTCTAAACGATCTAGGTTTAAATAAACCTTTTGCGCTTCCTCTCCTTCACGAAACTTTGTCCACTGCACCTTAATTAGGTCCTCTGCGAGCAAGTTGAAAAGTGCTTCATTGAAAAACTCTTTTTTACGATAGTCCATCTCGTCATTGTAGTCATCGTAAAACGGACTTCTTGCAATCGTGAACTGAGGCCGTGTATTGCTCTTAACACCCTTGCGCACCGTTAAACTTCGATCATGCTTGCTTAAGAGAAAAGAGAGTATCTTGGATTGGTACTCCTGTACTGTCGTCATCTTCTTCGTTCACCTCAATAGTCTCTACCGTCCGTTCCATACGTTCGATGATATCGACAAAACATCTATATTCTTGTCGATGAACAATCAGTGTAGTGCTGACCTCCGGTGCCATATGCGCCATTTTTTCATCTGGGACAGCGGCGATCATTTGTATCCCCATTCGTTTGATCAGCCTAAGTGCCTGCTGTATTCGTGCTTCGTCCATTTTATTGAACGCTTCATCAAATACGACTAAACGCATTGTCTTCTCTGAGTACAAGAGATTAAAAGAAGCTAGGATTGCAATGTAGAACGGGGTTTGTGTTTCACCACCCGATTTTTCACGTAAAACTTTTGAGAACAAGAATGTCTCACCATGCGAAGTAATCTCGATATCGAAATCAAGATACCTGCGATAATCAGTGAACTCCTCATGTTCGCCAATCGCACCTCGTGCAACCTTTTCAAACAGTTCATGTAGGTAATTGACCTTCTCTTCGTCATGTAAATCAAAGAGTGAGCCTTTTTCAATCATCATAGGGTCCATGATGATATCATAATACTTCTTATACAGGTCGCTCGGTACGACCTTGAACTCGTATACATCAGAGTGGAAGGGGAAATTCTTGAGTGCATAATTAAGACGACCAAATTCACGTTTCGCCATGTCAATCGCTTCACGCAATTTGAAAACGAAATGCGATTGGAACTCCTCTTCCGACTGACGGAGAGCTATTTCTAATTGCTCTTTGTATTTCGGTATATCTACATCAGAAATTCGGTTCAGCAATTCATTATAAGCAGTGTTCGATTGCGACTGTGTATCTTGGTTGTAAGTATATGTGATATTGTACAGTTGTCTTTTTTGTATCACTTGTTGAAACCGATTCTCAAGCATGCTTATATTACCCGCTTTGTTTCTTGACCAATCTTCGGTCTTCTTGGTTGTTGGTACATCCTGACTCTCAAGCTCTTTGAGCTTGGCTTGTCCTCGTGGGATCAACTCTATGGAGTACTCTGATTTCCAGTGTTCGAAGTATTCCATCGATTCGCGCACTGCGTTCTTTTTTGTTAGCAGGATTACTCGCTTTGAGTCAAGATCATTTTCATACTTCCCCTTTTGTTTAGTTAAAGCTGTAATTTGCTTGCCAAGTTCACTGAGATCATTCTTCCACTTCTCATATTCCTCCTTCAGACGAATAACCTCTTTAATATCTAAGTTACTCAATTCCGCTTTTTTTGTGGTCAGATCTGCCCGTTTCTTTTGAATCTCTAAAGGAAGATTCAGATGGTCGGCTATTTTGTGATACTGAGATTTCTTGTCCGCTACTCGTAGAACCCACTTTGTCAACCTCACTTTTCGTTGGGTTGCTTGCTCAATCTTTTGCGAATTCTCGTTGAGCTCGTTGCGCTTGATCTCAAGTAATCGAACAATAGCCTGTGCTCCAATGAATGGAACTTCGTATACTTTTTTAGGAATTTGTCGGGCAACAAGGTTATGATAGGACATACACGATTCTGTGATTGCAACACGGTGGTTGCGCAAGTCCTGCTCGTTCTTGGCCTTCATGACTTGTCCTAACAAGTGATCAATACGCGCACGAATAACAGGATTGTCTGCACTTAACTCTTGAGCTAATGAGCCTGCTGAGAATTGCCCTAAATACTTCTGCTCTTTTTGAGTATCAACGAGCCCAACTCCCTCAAGCTGATGTCTCCACTTTTCCTTTTCGTAAATAGACAATGCTTCAGCGAACACTTGCGGCTCGACCAACAAATCAAATCGTTGAGTGTTCAGATAGCCCTCAAGTGCATTGCGCCACCTTTCTTCAACAACTTCCATTTCTTCACACAGAATCCAAACGGATGACCGCTCTTGTAACTGTTGTTGCAATACCAATCTCAAGCGTTCAACAGAAGGAGGGTATGGGCGTTTCTTATTCTCAAGATTTTTCACTTCAACTTCTAACTCAGTTTTTTTCCGTTGTAATTCTGATATATTGTCTTCAATTCTCCCCAATGATTTGGTGAAGCGCAAATGCAAACCTGAAAGGAATTCTCCGATCTCAGTCAGTTTCTGACTTGAATGTTCAAGATCCGTTTCAATCCAAGTGGGACTTTCAGGTTCCTCTAATAGTTCAGCTAAGCAATCGGTTGCTCCCCAAAGATAATCAATCTCCTCATCTGTCCAAACGTTCGTATCAATCTCGCTTTCTGCCAAGTCTTCCAGCAGTCGACGTTCTTCGATGATTCGGTCTTGTAGTGTCTGGAATAGGCGCGTTTCAACGTTTATTTCTTCCGCAAGTTTTTTTATCGCGTTTTTTAACTCCTCTTGCTTTTTATGATGTTCGTGGCTCTGCCATGCTTGGTATGCTTCATTTGTTTTTTGTTGAGCATTATCCTGATCACTTTGTGCCCTTTGTACCTGCTCGTCGATCAATTCAAGATCCTTTTGGAGAGACTCTACGATTGATTCAAGCTGATTACGGTTCTCAACTTGTTCCTGGTGTTTAAGAGATCGGATGACATATTCTTGAACAGCAATCGTATCCTTTAGTTTTTGATACTGATCAAATTCATCATGAATTTGTTGCAGCATCCCCTGCCGAATTTGAAGGTCTTCAAGTTCGCGTTGATAGCGTTCATGAATTCGGAAGTTCTCTTTCATAACATCCAGTTGCAACTCTTTTTTATCCAAGATGTAGTCATATACAAAATTACGGACATTATTAATTGGCTTGAAAGATAATGCCTTGGTGAACACAGAGAAAAATCGGTCAGGCACTTGTCCCATTTTGTGCAAGAGCATCTTCTGATATGTCCCTTTGTGATGCTCAAATTTTGCAGATTTGTACCTTCCAACGCAAAATCGTCTAAACTCATCACGATTTCTCAAGTGTCCCGGCTCGTTCACCACATTCAAATCATCTACTCCTACATCTTGGATAATGAAGTAATACTCGTCCCATTTATCGTCCCGATACACATCAATCACAACACCAACAACAAACCTTTCTTTCTTCCTAGCATCCTCAAATTCAGCTGCAATATAGGTTGAAAAATCACCATCTCGAACATAAGTCTGTTCATTCGTTCCTTTTTTCCCCCGTAAATAGCTGATCAATGAACGTGTTGCATCCTCATGGGCAGCTGGGTTGAACTTAATTTGGCGTTGGTCAGCAACGACTAGAACCTGCAAAGCATCGATGATCGTTGACTTACCGGCAGCGTTACGTCCAGAGATCAAAGTCTGCCTACCAAATTCGAGTGTTTCATCTTGAAAGTAATGCCAATTAATCAATCTTAGCTTCTTCATCCACTTCATCAAGCGTCTCCCCCTCTTCAAAATTGTATCTTTTGAGCATCTCTTCCACTGTTGAAAGTTGTTTATTATCAATAGCATGCAACAGTGTATGAAACAAATGGAATTTACTGTCGTCTGACGTTACATCTGTGCTCAATGAATCAATCAGCTGGTATCTCTTGAACATTGAAACCATCTGTTTTAGTAGGGTCTGCTTTACAAATGGGAGACGGAAAGTTTCATACTTGCTTCGAATGTCATGCAACGTAATCAGAGGATGATCACTTAACGAAAGACTTTGCCGTTTTTCCTGATAGAGCAAGCGCAGCACTAATAAAAAGATACTCTCGTCACGCTTCAAGTGTCGTCGATGATCTGCTTTTGGGGATATAACAGCAATGCACTCGTTACGATCATCCAACACGAAGTTCCATCCTAGAAATTTAAAGTAGCTTTCGAGTGCATCCTTATGCCGCTTAGCTAACAGATACTTGTCTCGGTCGACCTCTTTTCGTAAAAAATTTACACCAAGAAGTTGGTTAATCAGTTCCTTGATTTTCTCCTGTTCTAAATCACTGAGCCCATGAAACATTTGCGCCTCACTCCCCGCCATTGCTATGAACAATCTGCCGATCATAAAAACGATAATTTCCAACTACGAGGATTCGGTCATCAGCACTTCGTTCCAGTCGAAAACCAACCGTTTCATCATAGCCATACAGGTACGTAAAAGCCAGGAGTAAGAACTCTTCCAGCGTAGATGGAGCCAGTTCTTCTAATCTCATCTGCTTTCGATTTCCTAATTTGCTAAAGACGTATTTTTGGACTTTTTCCCGTGTGATTGTCTTTTCTAAGCGAGCCAAGTTTTCTTCTCTAATTTTCTTTCTTAACTCATCAGACAACGGGACAACGACATACTCGTCAGGACTATGAGGGGCTCGCTTGGTTCGGGGGGTCAGCAAAGACTGCTCGGATATGAAATTTAGTTCTATCAAGCGAAAAAGAGATTGGGGTACATTGAATGAGGTATCCTCTTGTATTTGCTCAGAAATCCACTGTAGATAGTTGCTTAGCTGTTGATCGATTCCGTGGCTGTGCTGACCTAAATAACGTGCACGTTCGAACGACGCTCTTAGGAATTGATTATGGCGTAGGTCGATCTGATAAAACATTTCATCGAGCCCGCTATATACTTCTTCTATATTCAGCAATGCCCCCCGAATGACGCGCTCCGCCTCTTCCCGTGTTTGATACAGTTCGCTTTTCAAACCATCTGTGATTGTATCTTCGATTCGATCTCGATCAAGTAGCCATTTCTGGACATTATCCAGAATCCTACTTCGATATCTTGCTACATGATCAGAGGTTTTAAGGCGATGATAGCTCATATCGACCACCTTCGTTTTATACTCTGAGAAGTGATGTTCTAATACGTCTTGAATCGTCTCTTTACTGAGTACTTGCTCCATGTGATGTTTCATGTTATTGATCAGAACTCGAAGCTCATCCAAAAGGCTCATGGTCATCTTCTCTGCTTCCAATAACGCCACACACGGGCGCACACTCGCTTCCTCCCCAGCCAATAATTGATAGGTTGAAAATGTGAATCGTTGATACTCGATCGTCTTACCCTCGCACAAATCTTTCAATACAGCCAAGATACGACTAGAATAGTGAGGAAGGACGATATACTGTTGGAACTGATCTCGTGATTCAACATCAATCCATTCTTGTTCTCGCAGCCTTCTCAACAGTGCATTTGCCTTAAACCGAGAGAGCTCTTCTGAGGTACTGCTTTCGTGCTGCGAACGAAGTGATGGTTGATCCTCTTCCTCATCCTCGTATGCTAAACCTAGTAGCTCCTGCGTTTCAATCAGCTCTTGCAAAAGGTCCCTCATGGTTTCATACTGAATGCCAAAACGATTTTTTTGATATTCCTCATACAGCAGAAGAAGAGCCTCAGCGTATAAGTATTTGTTTTTCCTCGAAAGCAGTGAAAAGAAATTTTCAGGTACGACTTCGAACAGCCTCATAAAAAGTCCACCTTTGATTTGATTTTATCAGCCGTAATCGTGAACAGGCGAAGTGATGTGTAAACACTTCGCCTTAGATCCAATACTTGTTAATAAATCAGTAAGAACGATCTAAGTAAACGAAGCAAAATCATGATGGCACGATTTAGAACATGCGTTGTACGTTGTTGACCACTATTAGGACTATTTCCTACTGTGCATTTGCAGCAACATACCGCTTGAAGATTGACTGTAATTAGAATACGTTCAACTGATTTATTCTTTGCATCCATTGAAATACCTCCTTTCATCACATAGTATGAATTTCGCACAGAAAAGGTTAGCGAAGTTACTGCAAGAAAAAACTAATTGGACACAAAGAGACCATAGCCAAATAGCTATGGTCAATTCTTTAGGTATAACCATGTCACCATCTATTCATCACCTGTTGCCACTGCAAAAAAGCGCATGTTACTCCGCATCCTCCACGGTCGACAGCACCAGATAGTCCAACCCGTGCTCCCGAAACGTTCCCGCCTCGATATACGCCTCCTCGGGCAGCCGATTCAGCTGTGCGGTAAACTCGTCGCGCAGCTTGGCGACGTCGATCCCTTGATACTGAGGCGGCAGGGCGGCCAGCACGCCAAAGCAAAACCCGTACAGCTTGCGAAACCCGTTCATATATCCTTGATTCAGCTTGAACTGCGCGGTCGCCACCTGCACCATCGCCTTATAGAACGACTTGAGCGGCTCCTGCGCTTCCGCCTTCCACGCCTCTTCGAACAGCTCATGGCATTCGAAAAAATCGCGCGTCTCGTTAAAGTGCCGCACATATTCCTTGGTGATCTCGTTCATAAGTCGGCCCTCCTTTGCCCATACTATCCTCTATCTGCTAAAACGAGAGGTGTTCGATCATGCGGCTCGCCGTCGTCCACAACTATCTGCGCGAAACAGAAAACGGCAACGTGCTCACCCTCTATCTATCGAAAAACTCCGATGTGGAAATTGCCGAAGAGCTGGGCCGGATGGAAAACCCGCTCGACGACCGCTATCTGTATGCCTATATCAAGCGCAACTTTCCTGACACGCCGATCAACCTCGTGCAGATCGTGGGGAGCGATCATCAAATCAGAACGCTGTCCTACATGAGCATCCTCGCCGGCGTCAGGCCATAGCGCGCTTCGCTTCGTCCGTTTTCGATTCTATTATAGCAAAAGGGAAGGAGGCTCATGACCCCCTTCCCTTTTGCTTCACCAGTTTCCCTCTCCGTTTTTCGATCTAAGAGACGCGCATGAGAACCTGAATCGCTTCATGGCGGCAGACGAACGCTTTTCCACCGATCCAGTAGAGGTCGAGCCCCGATGCGGCGAAGAGCTCTCGCAGCTTGCGATAGCTGATCCCGAATTCCTTGGCCAGATCGACGATCCGGGTCAGCCCGTCCATCGCCACCCCTTTCAGCCTTGCATAGAACGATTTCAGCACATCCTCATGCGTCATCTCTCATCCCTCCGCTTCAAAATTTACCTCTTTGCTCTACAGTATGCCCAAACCTATCATTTTTAGAACTGCAACCTGATAGATAATATTCTTTTCTTTTCCAAACGCAACTTTCGTCGACTTCTGCCCGTCTGCTGAATATAGATAGAGGCGAGACATCGTGCAGGCGTGGGAGGAGGATTTTCGATGCAATCATCGTGGGGGTATGGATTGTACCTGCTGCTCTACACCATCTTTTGGAGCGCACTGTCTGTCATCGCCTATCGGATCTTGGTGCTCGACGGAATCCTGCAGGTGCAGACGGGGCACTATTTCTTCACGACCGGACTGCTGCTGCTCGTCTGCGGAGCGGTTCGCGCCCTGTCGCCAGTCGTCCGTCAGACCAAAGAGAGCTGCCCCATCGTCGGCTCCTTCTATCTGACCGGCATCCTGCTGATCTTGTACGCCAACCTCGCATAAAAAACTCCCCCGATCATCTGCAGATGACAGGAGGAGTTTTCTTCTGACTTCGATTCATCTTCTCTCGAACTATCGGACCGCTTCCAAGAACCGTTTTGCCGTCTCTTTTCCCTTGCTGCCGACGACCTCCACCGGGCCGACACAGGATGGACAGCCCTGCTCACAGGGGCAGTTGCCCAGCATGTCGAGCGCGGTGCGGATCACTTCGCGTCGCACTTGGTAGCATTTATCTGCCAACCCGATGCCGCCCGGATAAGCATCGTACAGAAAGACGGTCGGCGCTTTCGTATTCATCGCCCGCACCTGCGGCTGGACATGCAAATCTCCTGGTGCGCACATCAGGTAGAGCGGCGCCACCCCTTTTAACAGGTTGGCCGTGCCGACAAGTCCACCTTCGATCTCCTCTTTGCTCAGCTCCCGCGTAAGCAGCTCGTCAAACGTCAGCCAATAGGACATCGTGTGCAGCTCCGCCTCGGGGAGATGAATCTTGCCAAATCCGAGATTTTCGTGCGTGTCAAACTTGATCTTCTTATAGATGGTCGGCATCGCGTTGACCATCACCTCGCCATAGCCGTGGCGCACCGCCTCTTCGCGCTCTTCCCGCAGCTCGTCCAACACCCGCAGGTTGACCGCCAACTCCGCATCGGTGTAGTAGTCGCAGTCCACTTTCCGAACGAACGCTTTGCCATACTCAAGGTCGAGCTTCTCCACCTGAAACTGAACCCCTTCGTGAATATAGATCGCCTTCTCATGCAAGGTGGTCAGCGCGGAGAAGCGATCCGTCTCCCCGATCACGCGGTTTTGCTCCGTCATGTCGATGATCAGGACGTTCTCCTGCGCCGCCGAGCGCAGCGAGATGTCATGGCTGGGCATCGCATCGTTCATCCAGTAGTACCGCTGATCTTGCGCCTTGTTCAGCACTCGCTCTTCGACCAGATAGTCGAGGATCTCCGGCGTGGTCGCGACGCCAAACTGCTCGTCCGATTCGAAGGGAAGCTCATAGGCTGCGCACTTCAGGTGATCGACCAGGATGATCAGATTTTCCGGATGCACCCACGCGTGCTCCGGCGAGCCTTCAAAAAAGTATTCGGGATGCTGGACGATATACTGATCGAGCGGTGCGGAGGAGGCGACCATGATCGTGACCGACTTGCCGTGCCGCCGTCCCGCGCGGCCTGCCTGCTGCCAGACGGAGGCGATCGTGCCCGGATAGCCGGTGATCACGCACGCTTCGAGGCTGCCGATGTCGATGCCCAGCTCCAGCGCGTTGGTCGAGACCACGCCGCGCACCTCTCCTTCGCGCAAGCCCCGCTCGATCGCCCGCCGCTCGGTCGGCAGATAGCCGCCGCGATAGCCGCGCACCGCCTGATGGGGCACGACGCCAGCTGTCGATTCCTTCAGATAGGTCAGCATCACCTCCACCTGCGTGCGCGCCTTGGTGAAAACGATCGTCTGCACGTCGCGCTTGAGCAGCTGTGTGGCGATCTTGCGCGATTCGAGCAACGAGCTGCGGCGGATGCCGAGCTGCTGGTTGACCACCGGCGGGTTGTAGAACAGAAAATGCTTTTCGCCGCGCGGCGCACCCGAGCGGTCGATCAGTTCAAACTCTTCGCCAAACAGCTCGACCGCAAGCTCCCGCGGGTTGGCGATCGTCGCCGAGCAGCAGATGAACTGCGGATCGGAGCCGTAAAACTTGCAGATGCGCTTCAGACGGCGGATCACGTTCGCCACATGCGAACCGAACACGCCGCGGTACATGTGGATCTCGTCGATCACCACATACTTCAAGTTTTCAAACAGCTTGACCCACTTCGTATGGTGCGGCAAGATCCCCGAGTGCAGCATGTCCGGGTTGGTGACGACGATGTGACCCGCCTGCCTGATCGCCTGTCGAGCGGTGACCGGCGTGTCGCCATCGTAGGTGAACGTCTTGATCTCCTGTTCCAGATGTTCGACCATCTCGTGCAGCTCTTTCATCTGATCTTGGGAAAGCGCTTTGGTCGGGAACAGATAGAGCGCCCGCGCCTCGTTGTCGTGGAGCAGGTGATGTAGGACGGGCAGGTTGTAGCAGAGCGTTTTGCCAGAGGCGGTAGGGGTGACGACCACGATGTTCTTCCCCGCCTGCACCTGCGTAAACGCTACCGCCTGATGGGTGTACAGCTTGCGGATGCCCTTCTTCTGCAAGCCTGCTCGAATCTGCTCGTCCATCGCCGCAGGAAACTCCGCATACTCCGCTTCCTGGCCGGGGTAGACGCGCCAATGGGTTATATTTTGAAGAAAGGAAGGGGTGCGCTTCCACTCTTCCAGCAATAGATCGATCGACAAACTTCATCATCCCTTCAAGAGAACAGATGTTCCGTAACTTGTGAACAGTTCGTCAAGCGTGCGGGAAAATCCTTTTGTTTCGTAGCCGATTCCAAAGATTTACTAATAATCGACCCCGCTTGGGATACTCGGTGGTAGCGAATCGATCGCCCCCTGAGACAAAAAAGTGCTAGCCTTCACTCATGGTCTTTGTAGATATAGAAAATACACCTGGTTAGGTCGCCGTACATGGTCGACATCCCCGCAAACGATTGGGTACTTACTAACTCGTCATCAGTAAATAGATTCCGGTAAAAAAGAGTATGATGTATGTGATGATTTTGAAAACCGTCTGGTTGATCCACCTAAATAACAGTTGTCCAAGCAAGATCCCCAGCAAGAGCACAGGAAGCGCAATTCCAGCCGAGATCCAAGTCTCTTTCGTGGTACCGTCAAATAAAATTTGCATGATCAAGCTTACTGAGTAGACAAAGAGATAGTAAGCGAGAGTGGTACTGCGCAGCGTCTCCTTTTTAATCCCGACTCCTGCAAAATAAAGCAGCAAAGGAGGCCCAGGCACTCCGATACTTGTTGTTAATAGCCCTGAGAATCCTCCGGTTAGATGATCCCTTGCCTCTGTTTGTTGAATCGTGAGTCTTAACACTAGGAGCACTGTCAAAATAAGCACAAGGCTGCCGACCACAAATTTTAGCCACTGAACATCCACATAGAGGTAAACGAAGATACCCAGAACCAACCCGATGACACTACCTTTTACCAGTCTAGCTAAGAGAGCCGTATCGATCTCCCTTCGTATTTTATAAATCATGAAAACAGAGAGCCAGAGTGACAAGATAATATTGATTTGAATCGCCGTGTGAGCAGGGTAAATCATGAACAAAAATGGAGTACCGATAATCGAAAAGCCATATCCAGTGCTCGCTTGTAGCAACGCAGCCACAAAGACAATCAAGAGCAGCATGATCCAATCCTCCATCATGCACATCACCCCCCACCGATTTCCTATATCCACTAATTATATCGTACTTCACTTTAGAAGGCAGCGCGCCGTCCAGCTACGGTATGGCGATAAACTCAACAAGCATAACCGACTTTTGATAAGTACAACTGCTGAACAAGACTGTCGATCAAATCTTCAAGTTTGAGTCAATATGGTAGCGGACAATGGAGTCACCTATGTCTGATGATAAACAGAAATGACCCGCAAGAAGGTCACTTTTTTCAAAGTGTCCATCTTGCGGGTCACAGTTCAAGTTCCGCATATCAAGGAGTTTTTCCTATGTCAGCTTTACAGGGGGCACTTCGCTCAAGAAAGCTAGCCTTTCTAAGAGGGCCAGCCTTTCTACCGTTCTTTCATCCGTCGCTCGCTTGGCATTCCCCGCACGTCCGACGACTAAGCTCTGTTTCCACCCCGATGCCTTCTGTTCACAAAAAACAGCGTGATCAGCACGCAGACGCCGAGCCAAGAGGCGACCCCGAGCAGGCGGTAGGTGGTGAAGATGTCATACTTGTCGGCGATCACACCCCCGACCATCGTCCAGGTCATCGCGCCCAAGCCGTGCCCGACCGCCGAGTAGACGCCGATCGCCGTGAACTGAACCTCCTTCGGCGTCACCTCGCGGATGAACTGCGCCGAAGCGGGCAGATAGAGCCCGACGGAGATCCCCTGCACGAACAGCAGCCACATCACCAAGGTTGACGACGGCTCTGTGCTGTAGAAGATCCAGCGCAGCGACGACACGGTCGCCGCCAAGATCAGCACGGGGATCATGCCATATTTGCGAATCAGCTTGCCGGCGATAAACATCAGCGGCGCCTCGCTGCCCGCTGCGATCAGGAAGGACAGGCCGACGCCCGCCACCGTTCCGCCGATCGCCGTGAAAAAGAAGCCGTACAGCGCGTTGTTCGCCTGAATCACGCCGAAGACCAAAAAGGTCGAGGACATCAGCAGCAGATAGCGCGGGATGAACACCAGCTTCCTCAGCCCCTGCAACATGTTGCCGCCCAGATGGGTCTGCTCCTGAGGCAGCCCGCGCGTGAGCAGAACGCAGGCGATCATCGCGCCCGCATAGAGATAGAAGATGACCGACAGATCGGTGCGCTCGGCGATCAGCCCCGCGCCCCAAGAGGCGACAGCAAAACCGATCGCGCCCCACAGGCGCAGCGATCCGTAATCGCCGCCGTTGCGCTGCGTGTAGGACAGCGAGATCGAGTCGAGAATCGGCACGCCGGAGGAGTGAAACAGCGCCATGCCGGCAAACAGGATCAGATAGAGCGGATACGTATCGCTAAACGTATAGACCAGACCGATCGTCGCCGCGGCGATCAAAGTGCTGATCAGCACTTTGCGCTGCGCGTGGTAGCGATCGCAGATCATCCCCCAGATCGGCTGAAAGATGACGGTGACGACCGGGCCGACCGCCATCACCGAAGAGGCTTGCTGCTTGCTCAAGCCTTTGCTCTCCAAATAGAGCGGCAGCATCGTGTAGAGCGCGCCAAACGCGATAAAAAAGAAAAAATAATAGCTTCCGAGCAGTTTCATCTTGCTCTTGGCCGCACCTAGTGCCTGTTGGTGGAGTACCAGAATCTAACACCCTTTCTGTTGTGCTATAATAGAGTGGAGTCGGGAAAGGAGTGTCCCTCCAATGTCAGAGAAAGATCATTCGCATGACCACGCGCATCACAGCCATGCGGAAGCGAAGCACAGATTTTTGGAGCGCTTGAAAGGACAGGGTTTCAAATTGACCGGCAAGCGTCAAATGATCGTCAGCATCCTGCTGGCAGAGGATCGCTACATCTCCGCCAAAGAGCTGTTGGAGCAGATGCAAAAAACGTTTCCTCGCCTCTCCTTCGACACGGTGTACCGCAACTTGCACCTGCTGAAAGTGGAAGGCTTGATCGAAGAATCGACCTTCGGCGACGGAGGCAGCAAATATCGCATCGCCTGTGACACGCACGATCATCATCACCACTACATCTGCACGCTGTGCGGCAAGACGGAGTTGGTGGAGGGCTGTCCGATGGACATGCTCGGCATCACCGCACCCCAAGGCTTCAAAATCGAATCACATCGCTTTGAAATCTTCGGTCAGTGCGCAGATTGTCATCCCGTTTGATCGGCGCGCCGAACACCGTCAAGCACAGCTTCGATCAGTTCTGGCGCGCCGCCGAGCGGCTCTGTCACATGAAGATTCACTTCCGAGTCGCCAAGCGCTTCCCGCACGAGCCGAAGCGCTTTTTTGCATAAAAAGCCGTCCGACAAAAAGAATGGAACCACGAAAAGGTCTGTCAGCTTCTGCGCTGCACAGACCTTTGCTGCTTCTTGGATCGAAGGTGCTATGTAGGCAAGGTAGCCGACTTCCACCGTCTGCATGCCCGTCGTCGTTCGCAAAAAGTGAACCAACTTCCGCATCTCAACTTCTGCTTCCGGCACGTTGCTCCCGTGCGCGACGAGCAAAATCCCCACTGTGGTCATCTGCGCTACCTCCTTTCGCCATCCCTTCCCCCCATCTTACTCCTTTTTGTTCCCCAGTTCCACAAATCTGTGTTTGAGCGCGTAGATCGCCGCCTGCGTCCGATCTTCCACACCGAGCTTGGCCAGAATGTTGCTCACATGCGTCTTCACCGTCTTGATGCCGATGAAGAGCGCCTCGCCGATCTGCTGATTGGTCAGACCTTTAGCGAGCAGGCGCAACACCTCACCCTCCCGCTCGGTCAGCGTGTCGAACAGCGTCTCCGCTTGCACTTTCGGCTTTTGCAAGGCGGCGAGCATCTTCGTTGCAACCTGCGGCTCCAACACCGTCTCCCCCGCCCACACTTTGCGGATCGAAGCGACCAGCTCCGCGCCCAGCACCGTCTTCAGAAGATATCCAGACGCGCCCGCCTCAAGCGCAGGCATCACCTTGTCATCCTCCACAAACGAGGTGAGCACCAGCACTTTTGTGGCTGGGCATGCTCGCAACACCTCGCGCGTCGCCATGATGCCGTCCATGCCCGGCATCACCAGATCCATCAGCACGAGGTCCGGCTTGAGCGCCAAGACCTGCTCGACCGCTCGCTCACCCGAATTCGCCTCGCCGATCACCTCGATGTCCAACTCGGTGAGCAGATAGGTGCGGATTCCCTGCCGCACCATGTCATGATCATCGACCAGCAAGATTCGGATTCTCTTTTCCATCCGCTTCCCCCTCCCTTTCGCTCAACATGTTCACGCTCACCCGCACCTCGGTCCCCGTGTCGAGCGAGGAGCGCACCGAACATCGCCCGCCGACCTCCTCGGCGCGCTCTCTGATCGACCGCAAGCCGTACGATCCGTCCCGCATCGTGTTCGGGTCGAATCCCACCCCATCATCGCGCACGATCAGCGTGACCTGCTCCCCTTCTCGGAGCAGTCGCACTTGCAACAGCTTGGCAGACGCGTGGCGCACCACGTTGGAGATCGCCTCCTGTACCACGCGGAACAGATGGGACTCCAGCCGGTCGCTCAGCGGAGCGACACTCGTCACATCGAGATCATAGCGAATCCCGTGGCGCGGGCAGACATCATGTAAAAATTGCTCCAGCGCTTCCCCGAGCGATCTGCCTTCCAGCTCGACCGGGCGAAGCTGCAAGAGGAGCGCTCTCATCTGCGCCTGCGCTTTTGCGGCCATCTCCTCCGTCTGCTCCACCAGCGGGCGGGCGCGCTCCACATCGAGCGCGAGCAGCTTGTTCGCCGCACCGGCCGTCATGCCGAGCGCAAACAGCTGCTGGGAGACGGAGTCGTGCAACTCCCGCGAGAGCCGAGCTCGCTCTTCCATCGCCGCCACGTTTGCCGACTGCTGAAAGAGCTGTTCATTCTTTTTGACCAGCTGTTCCAGGGCGATCTTCTGCTCTTCCAGCCGCTCCGCCATCCGGTTGAGCGAGGTGGCCAACTCCTCCATCTCATCGTCCACCTCCTCGACGCCGATGCGATGCCCGAGCCGTCCGTTCGCCCACAGAAGCGTCGCTTCGTGCATCGTTTGCACCCGTCTCCGAAACGACCGCGACTCGACAAACCCGGTAATGCCTCCGACCAGCAAGGCGGAGAGCAGGCCGGACACCACCAGGATCGCGACCAGCCCTTCCGACCAGATCTCCTGCGGCAGGAGAGCATGCTTTGTCAACAGCCCTCCGAGCAGCACGCCGAAGATCACCAGCCCTGAGAAAACGGCAAGCGCCGCCGCCGATGTGCGCACAAAGGCGAACAGCATCGACCAGCGGACACTCCGAAAGCGTTGCTCAAACTCGTTGGACATTGAGATCACCGATCTTCACTTCGATCAGCAGGCGCACCTTCCGCTCCGCATCCTGATAGCCTTCGCTCTGGTAGAACAGGGCGCCGCTTCCGTTGCTCGATCGATCGAACAGCGTGACAGAGCCGATTTTACAGTGCGCTTCGATCGAGACGGCCAGCCCTTCCGGCAACCGGACATCCACATCGCCCATCTTGCACTCCACCTCAAGCACCGTCTCCCCTTCTGGAATCGGCGTCTCGCTGAGATCCATGCGGATCGAACCGATCTTCTGCTCGATGAACGAATCCCGCAGCGGCCAGTTTGGCCCGCCGACGAACAGGTCGCCAATCTTGCTCTTGATCGTCGATGTTCTGTGGCGCCCGCCTTCATGAGTCGAGCCCCACATCTCCTCTCCCCAATCGCCATCGCGAATGATCGAGATCCTGCCGCGTGGGCGTCGCCCAAACAGCAGCGATACGCCGAGCAGAACCAGAACGCCCGGGATGATCCACGACGAGAACGAAGCGATCCCCAGGAAGTCGAGCAACAGCACCCCGCCGAGCAGAATCAGCATCAGCGGGAAGACCCGCAATCCTTTTCGTCTGCGCCGAAAGCCGGAGATCACGCCATCCAGCCCCCAGAGGATCAAGAACAGCGGCCACAAGGTGGAAAAAGAATCCCCGATCGAGTGGATGTCAAACAAACCGAAGTTGGGCACCAAGAGCATAAAAGCTACTAACAGAAGTGCGATACCGCCAACTTTACTTCTCACACAGCTCGTCCCCTCTCATCTCTAGTTCAAGTATATGCCAGGTAAAGGCTTACTTCCATTCCTTATATTTTTATTTTATATCGGTCGAGGTGAAACTGCGCCGACCCGCAGACCGTCTTTCTCTCCGTCTGGAGGCGGAGAGGAAAAATGACCGATGTAAACGTTTTCAAATAGTTTCAACGAAATTTGTGTTGTCAATCCGATTTTCTGGTGATACGATTACAGCAAATCCACAATCCGAAAACGCTACGAAGGAATTGTCCGCCACTTCATGTTTCAGAGAGCCGGTGGTCGCTGTGAACCGGCACATGGGTGATGTGACAGAGCATTCCTGAGCGCTTTTCCTGAACGCCGCTTGACCTTGACGAGGCAGGCAGGTCAGTAGGGAATGACGGTTGGCTCCGTTATCGGCCGAGGTTTCAGCTGGCAACACCGTTGCGGCTGCGACCTGCTGAGGCAGCAACGCGCGAGCTTGCTGCGAACAAGGGTGGAACCACGAAGGATCTGTAATCCTCTCGTCCCTTTCTGCACATCATAGACAGAGCTATGAGCAGGTGCGGAAAGGGATGGGAGGATTTTTTGCTGTTCATAAAAACAACGGTCGATGAGGAGATGAACGAGATGTTTCAAGAGCAAATGATGTTGCGCATCCCAGGTCCTACCCCGATTCCTCCCCAGGTGGAGCGAGCGATGAACCGCCCGATGATCGGACACCGCAGCGGCGAGTTTTCTCGCCTGTTCGCAGAGACTGCCACCCGCTTGAAGCGCGTGTTTCAAACGGAGCAGGACGTGCTGGTATTAGCAGGCTCTGGCACAGCAGGCCTAGAAGCTGCGGTCAGCAACGTGATCTCGCCTGGCGACAAAGTGATCGTGCTGGTCGGGGGGAATTTTGGCGAGCGGTTTGTGAAGATCGGCGAGGCGTACGGCGCGACCGTGCTGCGGGTCGAAGCCAGATGGGGGGAGCAGATCGACCCGGAGCTGGTCGCGCTGACGCTCGCCGAACATCCTGATACGAAAGCGGTGTTCGCAACACACTGCGAGACCTCCACCGGCGTGTTGCATCCGATCGAGGAGATCGCCCGCCGCGTACGCGCGACAGACGCCCTGCTGATCGTCGATGCGGTCTCTTCGCTCGGTGCGGTCGAGCTGCCGATGGACGAGTGGGGGATCGACATCGTCGTCACCGGCTCCCAGAAGGCGTTGATGCTCCCGCCTGGGTTGACCTTCCTCGCGTTGAGCGCACGAGCGTGGCAGGCGGTGGAGGAAAGTCGTGCTCCGCGTTTTTACTTCGATCTTCGCGCCTACCGCAAGCAGCTGCAGGCGAACACCACGCCCTACACCGCCCCGGTCACCTTGATCTTCGCGCTGGCCGAAGTGCTGACGCTGTTCGAAGCGGAAGGGCTGACTGCGATCTATGACCGCCACCTGCTCTTGCAGGCGATGACGCGAAGCGCCATCCGTGCGCTCGGGCTGCCGCTGTTCACCAGTGAGGCGGCAGCATCGCCAACCGTCACGTCGGTCGGACCTTGTGAGTTCGATGTGGAGGCGTTCCGCAAAACGCTTCGCAACGACTGCAACCTCGCCATCGCCGGCGGGCAACAGCATCTGAAAGGTCAGATCTTTCGCATCGGTCACATGGGCTATTGCTCGCCTGCCGATCTGTTGCAAGCGATCGCACTGCTGGAGATCGGCCTGATCAGAAGCGGTGTGCAGGTCGAGCTCGGACAAGGCGTGCGCGCTGCGCAAGCGGTTTGGTTGGAACAAAAGGAGGTCGTACATCATGGCTAACTTTCGCGTGCTGGTCAGCGATCCGATCTCCGAACAGGGCCTTGCCTCGCTGCTCGAAGCGGAGGAGGTGACGGTCGACATCCGCACCGACCTCACCCCCG
Source organism: Tumebacillus lipolyticus (assembly GCF_042682745.1). Classification (NCBI taxonomy): domain Bacteria; kingdom Bacillati; phylum Bacillota; class Bacilli; order Caryophanales; family Alicyclobacillaceae; genus Tumebacillus; species Tumebacillus lipolyticus. The sequence goes on from NZ_JBHUIO010000011.1 coordinate 574,412, forward strand.
ACACGCTGTTGCAAGTGATCGGCAGCTATGACGCACTGCTCGTGCGCTCGCAGACGAAGGTGACCGCAGAGGTGATTCAGGCGGGCGTCAACCTGCGCGCCATCGGACGGGCCGGCGTCGGCGTGGACAACATCGACGTCACGGCCGCCACACAGCGCGGCGTGATCGTGATCAACGCGCCGGACGGCAATACGATCTCCACCTGTGAGCATACGTTTGCGATGCTGCTCTCGTTGGCGCGCAAGATCCCGCAAGCGCATGGGCGGTTAAAAGCGGGCGATTGGGACAGAAAATCGTTTGTCGGCGTCGAGTTGAACGGCAAGACGCTCGGAATCTTAGGCTTTGGGCGCATCGGGTCAGAAGTGGCCAAACGGGCGCTCGCCTTCAACATGCGGGTGTTGGCCTACGACCCGTTCTTAACTCGCGAGCGCGCCGAAAAGCTCGGCGTGATCATGTCCAGCATCGAGGAGATCGTCGAGGGTGCCGATTTTATCACCGTGCACACCCCGCTGATCAAAGAGACGAAACATCTGCTCTCCAGCGAGCAGTTCGCGCGGATGAAACCGGGCGTTCGCGTGCTCAACTGTGCGCGCGGCGGCATCATCGACGAAGCGGCGCTGGTGGAGGCGGTGCAGAGCGGCAAAGTGGCGGGCGCTGCGCTCGACGTGTTCGAAGTGGAGCCGGCGACGCTCGCCAATCGGCTGGTACAGCTGGACGAAGTGATCATCACCCCGCATCTCGGCGCTTCGACCGAAGAGGCGCAGATCAACGTGGCGATCGACGTCGGGCGGGAACTGCTGCACATCCTGCGCGACCAGTCGTTTAAAAATGCGGTCAACTTGCCGTCCCTGTCTGATGAAGCGATGCGCACGATCTCACCTTATGTGACCCTGGCAGAAAAGGCGGGTCGCCTCGCCGCCTCGCTTGCGACCGGGTCGATCCAAAAGATCGAGATGATCTACGCGGGCAAGCTGGCCGACAAGCAGACAGACCCTTTGACCCGCTCGATCCTCAAAGGGCTGCTCGGCTACCATCACGGCGAAGAGGTCAACTATGTCAACGCGCCGTTTCTCGCCGAGCAACACCGCATCCGCCTGACCGAGACGAAAACGTCTCGTCACGACCTTTACGCCGATCTGCTGCAAGTGAACGTGCACACCGAGACGAGCTCCGTCACGATCGCCGGAACGCTGATCGCCGACCTCGGCCCGCGCATCGTGCAGATCGACGACTTCAAAGTGGATCTCGCCCCTGAAGGCACACTGCTGATGACGGAGCACCTCGACCAGCCGGGCATGATCGGAAAGGTGGGCACGCTGCTCGGCGGCGCAAACGTCAACATCGCTTCGATGCAGGTCGCCCGCCGTCAAGTCGGAGGGCTCGCGCTGATGATCCTGACGGTCGATAAAGTTCTCGACGCGGACACGCTCGCGAGGATCGAATCGATCGAGGGCATTCACCGCGTGCGAGAAGTGACAATTTAAATAGGAAGAGAGAGCGGCTCGCAACTTGAGCCGCCCTTTCCTATTTGGTACGCCAATTGATCTTTTTGGTGATCAGGACGGTGAAGCAGAGCGCATATCCGACCAGGATCAACAGATTCCAGCCGACAGACGCATCATATCCGCTGAGCAACAGCGTGCGCGCCGCTTCTGCGATATAGGTGGTGGGAAAGAGATAGGAGATCCACTGCAGAAAAGCGGGCAGCTGGTCGAGCGTGACCATCACCGGGGACAGGAAGGAGAGAAACATCAGCAGCACTTGCCCCATCATGTTGGCCAGCTGTTGGTTTTTCGCCCAGAAGCCGATCATCGTGCCGAACGCGGAACAGACGTAGATCGCCAGCAGAAACATCGGCAGCAGCCACCAACTGTAGTGAAAATCGACCTGATAGACCAACGCCCCGAGCACGGCCATCACAGCGACCGAGGGAATCGTGTTCAGCAATCCTCTGAACAGGACGGCGATGATAAAGGATAGCTTGTGGATCGGCAGTGATAGATAGTAGGTAAAATGGCCTTGCTCTTTTTGCCAAGCGATGTTTTGCGACATCACGTTCACCCCGGTCAGGATCACCGCGAAGATCATATTCCCCGCAATCGCTTGTACGATATATTCTGGAGTCGGATTCGGATTTAAAAATTTCATAAAGAGCAGCGTCGTCAGCGGGAAGATGCTGGCCAGCACCACCACCCACATCCAGGACTCGCGCAGTTCTAACATCTGCATCCAACACATGGTTGCCACTTCGCTCACCTTGCGCTTCCAAGCGGGAATCCCCTCTCGCTTGATCACCGACTGCGGCAGTACCCTTTGTTGCTCCATCGCTTCCATCATCGTCGCTTTCATCTTAGATCGAACCTTCCTTTCCACCCAGCGTGAAATACACATCCTCTAAGCTCGGCGGCACGAGTCGATATTCTTCACATGCCTCCCCCGCCTGCGAGAGGACAGTCTGCAACGCTTCTCCTGCACGATCCTTCTCCATGAACAGGCGCAGTTTTTGCTCGGCCGGGCGGTCGATCGTTCCGTAGCTGGCGAGCATGTCTGCCAGCCGATCGCCCGCGTGCGACTGAACGGTCAACTCCAGACGCAACCGGCTGTCCACCTGCTGTTTGAGCTTCCTGACCGTGTCATAGGCGAGCAGTTTGCCATGATCGATCACCGCCACTTTGTCCACCACCTGTTCCGCCTCCAACACGTTGTGCGTCACCAGCAGGATCGTCGTGCCCTCGCGGCGGTTTTTTTCTGCCAACAGATCCCACAGTTGACGCCTGCGCTCCGGGTCGAGCTCGTTGGTCGGCTCGTCGAGGATCAGCACGGGCAGTTCGCCGATCAATACGGTCGCAAAGCCGACCATCCGCTGCTGCCCGCCCGACATTTTGCGAATCTCCCGCTTGCGGACTTCGCCGAGATCTAGCTGCTCGATCAGTCGGTCCGTCTCCCGCTTGGCAGCCGCCCGCGACATCCCGCGCAGGCGCCCGGTGCAGTAGATCGCCTCATACCCGGTCAGCGCATCGAGCGCAGCCGGCCGCTGGGCGTAGTAGCCGACATACTGCGGGATCAGATCTGCCCGCTTCACCACATCGACTCCGAACAGCCGAATCTCGCCCGCAGTTGGGCTGACATGCCCGACCATCTGCTTGATCAGCGTCGACTTGCCGGCACCGTTCGGGCCGAGCACCCCGACCACCTCTCCTTGTGCGACCGAGAACGAGATCTCTTCGTTCGCCACCTTTTTGTTCTCGTATACTTTCGTCAGCCCGACGACCTCATACACGTTGTTCACCATCATCTGTCTCCCCCTCCAGCGCTTTGCACTTGATGGTTTTATTGTAAGAAGAATCCAGTGCAACTGCGCCGACCTCGGGACCGTTTTTCATTCCGTCCGCAGGCGGAGGGGCATCTACGACCTCCTGATGATCGCAGGCGGTCGATTGGCTGAATTTTCACCTACCGCTTTGATCGAGATCGCCTTTCGACAACGCAAAAAAGGCTGTCGACAAGATGGTTGTCGACAGCCTTTTTGCAATTGTGACCTTCGCTTATTTGTAGCCTTTTGCCACTTCGTCGATCATCTCGGAGACGGAGAGCAGTCCGCCGCCGGAGAGGTACCAGAAGCCCGGATCGAGGTAGACGATGTTGTTGTTCTTGTAGGCGTTGGTCTTCTTGACCAGCTCGTTTTCGATCAGCGCTTTGGCGCCAGCTTGTGCCGAGTCGCCTACGACAGCGCCGCGGTCGACGACGAACAGGTAGTCAGGGTTCTTCTCGGTGATGTACTCGAAGGAGATCTCATCGCCGTGCGTGGAAACTTTGATGTTTTTGTCGACAGCCGGGATGCCCAGCACGTCATGGATGATACCGAAGCGGGAGCCTTCACCATATGCGCTGATCTTGCCTTCGTTCGCCAAGATGATCAGTGCGTTTTTCTTGCTCGCATCCGCTTTGTCTTTCACGCTTTTGATCGTCGCATCGAGCTTGGCGATCTCCGCGTTCACCTCAGACTCTTTGCCGAAGATCTGTCCCAGGCGCTGCATGTTCTCTTTGAAGGATTCCATGTATTTCGTCGTGTCCACCCCGACATACAGCGTCGGCGCGATCTTCGACAGCTCCGGATACGCCTTCTCTTGACGACCGGAGATCAGGATCAGATCCGGTTTCAGCTGGTCGATCTTCTCATAGTCTGGCTCTTGCAGGGTTCCGATGTTTTCATACTTGCTGTCTTTGTACTTTTCCAAGTATTTCGGAACGCTCTTCTGCGCCACGCCCGTCACGTTGACGCCGAGCTTATCCAGCGTGTCCAGCGCACCGAAGTCGAACACGACCACTTTTTGCGGATTTTGCTTCACCGTGGTTTCGCCCAGCTTATGTTTAAAGGTGAACTCTTTGTTCTCTTGTTGTGTTTGCGATCCACCGTTGTTCGAATTTGCGTTGCTCGCATCGTTCGTGCCGCACGCGGTTGCGAAAACGGTAAAGCAAAGCAATAGCGCTGCCCAACTAAATTTCTTCTTCACTCGAATCACTCCATCATCTTTTTTAACTGCTTTTATTGGTATTTGAGCATCCGCCAGAGCGGGACGCCCAAATTATGAATCGAAATACACACAGATTCTGTTGCCGTTGATCGTCTCGATCTGAATGTCCATATCGTAGACTTCTTTTAAAACTTCGGTTGTGATGATCTGCTCGGTCGCGCCTTCTTTGATCACTTTGCCATCCTTCAAGGCGACGATATAGTCCGAATAGCAGGAGGCGAAGTTGATGTCATGGATGACGATGATCACCGTCTTGCCCAACTCATCGACCAGGCGGCGCAACACTTTCATGATCTGCACCGAGTGCCGCATGTCCAAGTTGTTCAGCGGCTCATCGAGCAGGACGTATTCGGTGTTTTGGGCGATGACCATCGCGATGTACGCGCGCTGGTTTTGACCGCCGCTCAGCTGATCCAAATATTTGTCCTGCATCTCCTGCAGCTCCATGTAGGCGATCGCCTCATCGACATACTTCCAATCCTCGGCGGTCAACCTCCCCTGCGAATAGGGGAACCGCCCGAAAGAGACGAGCTCTCTGACGGTGAGCCGCACGCTCATCTGATTCGATTGCTTGAGGATCGAGATCTGCTTGGCGAGGTCTTCGCTCTTGCACGTGCTGATCTCCTTGCCCTCGATCAACACTTCCCCCGCATCTTTTTTCAGCAGTCGGCTGATCATCGAAAGCAGCGTGCTCTTGCCAGCTCCGTTGGGCCCGATAAACGATGTGATCTTGCCCTTCTCAATGCGAAGCGACACATCCTCGATCACATTTTTGCTGCCGTACTTTTTGGATAGATGCTTGACTTCGATCATGATTTATTCTCCCTCAGCAGAAGATATAGGAAGTAAATACCGCCGACAAGATTGATGATCACGCTCACCGTCGTGGTGAAGCTGAAGACGCGCTCCACGATCAGCTGCCCTCCGACCAGCGCGATGATGCTGATCAGGATCGCTCCTGGAATCAGGTAGGCATGGCGGTACGTCTTCATGAACTGGTACGCCACGTTCGCCACAAGCAAGCCCAAGAATGTCAGCGGTCCGACCAGAGCGGTCGCGACCGAAATCAGTGCCGCGATGATCACCAGCAGCTGTTTGACCACAGCGTCATACGGAACGCCCAAGTTCACCGCATGCCCTTTGCCGAGCGAGATCGCGTCCATATACTTGTGCAGCCGCATGTAGTAGAGCCCGACTGCGATCGCCACGATGTAGCAGATCACCGTCAGCTGCCCTTGCACGCTGTTAAAGCTGGCAAACATTCTGCCCTGCAGCACGAGAAACTCGCTCGGGTCGATCAGAAGCTGTAAGAACGTGGTCATGCTGCCCAGCAGGGTGCCCAAGATGATCCCGACCAAGAGCAGAAAGTAGAGGTGGTTCCCCTCCCGCCGGAACATCACCCAGTACAGCAGCAGCGCGAACACCATCATCAGCGCGAGCGTCAACATGAAGTTCAGGTTGCTGTCGACCAGCAGTTTGTTGGTCGATCCGAAGACATACACGACGGCCGTCTGGATCAGCATGTACATCGAGTCCAACCCGATGATGTTCGGCGTCAAGATGCGGTTGTTGGTAACCGTCTGAAAGATGACCGTCGAGAAGGCGATGCACACGCCTGTCAGCACGATCGCCGCTATCTTCCAGGCTCTGCGCTCCAGGGAGTATCCCCAGTTGCTCCCCAAGCCGATAAACAGGAACAGGAGGATCAGCAGCAGTGCGAAGAGCGAGAGCACTACGATCTTTGTTCTAAGCTTCATATGCCCTTCTCCTCATCAGCAAGTAAAGGAAAATCCCGCTTCCCAGCACCCCGACGGTCAGGCCGATCGGCACTTCATACGGGTAGATGACCACCCGTCCCAAAACGTCGCAGGCCAGCACGAACACAGCCCCGAGCACCGCCGTGTGTGGAAGGTTTTTCTTCAGGTTGTCCCCTTGGTACATCGTGACGATGTTCGGAATGATCAGCCCCAGGAAGGGGATCGTCCCGACTGTCAGCATCACGACAGAGGAGACGAGCGCCACGATCACCAGACCCAGGTTGACAACCCGCTTGTAGTTAAGCCCCAGATTGACCGCAAACTCTTCGCCCATCCCGGCGATCGTAAAGCGGTTGGCATAGAGATAAGCCAAGATGACCGCCGGAATGCTCACATATAACAGCTCATAGCGACCTTTCATCGTCAGCGCGAAGTTGCCTTGCAACCAGGCGGACAGACTTTGAATCAGGTCGTACTTATACGCATAGAAGGTGGAAAAAGATGTGATGATGTTCCCGAACATCAACCCGACCAGCGGGATGAAGATCGCATCTTTGTACTTCACCTTGTCTAAGATCTTCATAAAAACGAACGTGCCGAGCAGCGCGAACACAAACGCGACGAGCATCTTTTGCATCGGAGTCGCGTTGGTGAACAGGAGCAGCGAGACGAGAATCCCCAGTCTGGCCGAGTCGTCCGTCCCGCCTGTCGTCGGCGAGACGAACTTGTTTCTGCTCAGCTGCTGCATGATCAGGCCGACGATCCCCATGCTGACGCCGGCGATGATGATGCTGACCAGACGTGGAATTCGGCTGATCATCAGCACTTCCAGCTGATCCTCATTCAAGCTGAACAGATCGAGCGGACTGATATCCTTAACCCCGATGAAGACGGAGGCGATCGAGAGTACGATGAGCGCGATGACCAAATATCTCAGTTTCATCTGTATGTTCTCAACTACGCTTGGTCGATGACGGTCAACAGCTGTTCAGCCGGAATTCTCGACTTCGCCGCCGGCACTTTTGCCGAATAGCCAACATGGAGGTTGCCGATGATCCGCTCGCCAGGACCTACGCCGAGCGCCGCGCGAAACTCCGGTGCGGAGAGCATCGGATACGTCTCCCAGACCATTCCGATCTGATGCTCCCAAGCGAGCAGGCTGAAGTTGTGGATGATGCAGCTGGTCGAAGCGTAATCCTCTTCGCGCACAGCCGGGTTGGGGTTCTCACTCATGACGACCGCTACGAACAGCGGAATCGACATGAAGCGGTTGTACAGCCGCTCGCCCACTTCCTGTTTTTTCTCCGGGTCGCGCTCGCGGCTTTCAGCGCCAGTTCGCACCGCATCTGCCAGCCGTTTGCGCCCTTCGCCATGAACGAGCACGAAACGCCACGGTTGCGTCATTCTGTGATTCGGCACCCACACTGCCGTATCGAGCAGTTCCTTCACCAGTTCGATCGAGACAGGACGGTCTTCGAACAGATGGACAGAACGTCTTTCTTTGATCAACTGAGCAAGCTCCATTTTGCAAATCCCCCTGTATAGATCGCACACGCCGACGCGTGTTACGGATCGAAAATGAGAATCATTATCACTTCAACCATTTTTTCATGAAACGCCCGCTTCAGGAATGGACGTTTCTTTTTTTCATATGGACTTTCCTTTACCGCCGGTAGCTGATCAGATGATCGACAAGCTGATCGACCAGCCCTTCATAAAACGCGGCGTTGTAGAGGAGCATCTCTTCATGCCGCAGGAAGATGCAGCGCTTTTCACGCCGATTGCGCTTTCGCTGCAACCACTCCTCCTCCAGCTTGATGCACTCCTCGTCTGACAGCGACTCCGGCACCAGAAACAGGATGTTCTCACAATCCAAAGCGGCCACTTCATCCAGCAGCGCAACATCCAAAAAGCTGATCTCATGAGCGGTGGCCGGAGGGGTTACCCACAGCTCGTCATAAAAAAGGTCGCTGACCTTGATCCGGCGGAGGCCGTAGACGCGAAAGAACGGCTCGAAGACGCTGACCACCAGAAACGGCAGACTGCCGAGCAGCTGGCGAACGTGCGTGCGCGCGTTTTCCACCTTCAGCTGAAAATTGGCCAGCCAGCGCTCCGCAACGCTCGTCAGCTGAACCGCGCGGCTGATCTCAAGCAATCGCGCTTTCCACGGATACCCTTTCCATCTGATCATCAGGACGGGCGCGATCTGTGACAGCGTCCGGTGCAATTCCTCAGAGACCGGCGGTGTGAGGATCAGGTCGGGCCGACATTGCTCGACCTGTTTGACATATTGATCGAGGTCTGGCTCTTCATACCATCCTCGGTGCAGTTCCAAGACGGGCGCGATGCCGAGCACCGATAGATCGCCGCGAAAGACCGGGCCTAAGATCGCCACTCGCGCCTTGGCGCTCGCCGCATAGTCGGTCGGCGACAGGCCCATATGCTTTTTGAACAGCCTGCTGAAGTACAGCTCGTCCGGGTAGCCGACCGAGTGCGCCACTTCTTTGATCGAAGCCGGGCTGTTCGCAAGCGTGCGCAGCGACTCATTCAGCCTCACCATCGTGATAAACTTGAGCGGGCTCAACCCGGTATAGCGCTTAAACGCCTGATAGAAGCGTGCAGAGCTCGCACCTGACAGGCGGGCGATCTCCTCGATGTCGATCTCCGCTCCGCAATGCTCCAGCATGTTTCGACTGACCTGCACCACATATTCGATCAGGTCGTCATCTGCGCTCCGCGGCTGCTCAAGAAACGCAGCAAACTCTGCCATCAGCGCATACAGATGCGACTGGACGAGATAGTGATGTGCGATCTCCTGTCGGGAATCATCGTTCAAAAAGTCGCGCACCCAGTAGTGAACGCGCGGCATGCGGAAATGGTACAGCCGCAGCTCCTTGCCGCCTGCGAGCGCCGCATCTGTCCAATTGAAACGGCCTTGCTGTCTCCCCTGCCAGGCAAAGCGGATCAACAGCACACGAGAGGAGTGTTTTTCCGCATTGTGCAGGGTGCACAGACAGTTTGGCGGGATCAGAAAAACCTCGCCGTACGCCACCTTCCCTGCCCGTCGGTCGTTCACCGCTTCCAGCGTGACTTTGACCGAACCTTTTAGCACGAAGCCGAACATCGAGTGCTCGCCAGTTGGAAGCTCCAGACTGTGGCGGCTTTCGAGCTTATATTTCTGCGCATCCATGTAGTGAAGTGAAAGCTCTTGGAACGACTGAAGCGATACCATTTTACAACTCACCCTTTTCCCATACAGTCGAGTACGGTCGATATGCACATACTAGTTGATAATGATTATCAACGTCAACTACACTTCTTTCCATCTGCCCTGACTGGTCGAGTGAACCAACCAGCAGGATGCAGCAGCGTGCCGCGCTCAGCGACCAAGTTTCAAAACAATTGACACTGATAATCATTATCAATAAAATGAACCTCATAAGTCAATCTTTTGGAGGTATCGACCGATGTTTGTTGAGACATTGACCATCGTGGTGAACGAAGGGTTTTCCGATCAAGTGGTAGCTCGCTTCAGCAAAGAGGGCGCAGTAGAAAAATCGAACGGTTTTCTCGATCTGAGCGTGCTGGTAAAAAAGGCGAGCAAAGGGGAAGAAGAAGTGATCGTGCTGATCCGCTGGGAATCGAAGGCGCACTGGAAGGAGTGGGAGATGAGCGACGCGCACATTCAAGGGCACAAGCGGTCGCGCGAACAGGGACGTCCCGAGTACATCCTGCGCTCCCACAGCAGCGTGTATGAGGTAAAGGCGATCAAGACGGCGTAGCGATCTCGCTTACACACTTGGCAAGCGAACTCGATCGGGGCGAGATGCGGTTAAGTTTTCACATAAAAAGATCGCCAGACGTGTTGACCTCGCTGGTGATCTTTTTTAGAATCAACTATTGCCAAAATTATCATTTTGTGGTATATTTTTCATTAGAAAATAGTTAATAAAAATTAACCGTATGGAGGTTACCTAATGAAAAAAATAGTAACAACAATCGCGTTTGCAGTTGCACTGACAACCTCAGTTACACCCACAATGGCTGCTCATGATACCCTAGTCTCGGTGGCAGAACCAGACGGAATGGAAGTCGGAATCTTTTCATTCACGGTGAGCAAGTATGGAGCAAGAGGGGCAAACTTCAGCGCTTCTTGGGGCGGGGGCAACGGCTATTATGCAAACACACTGCACTATTGGGACGGTAATAGCACGAGTAGAGTTGGATACATGACTTCGGATAATTGGTCTTACTACTATAACTCACCAGGTACATATTATCCTAAATTGGTGGTTAATTCTGGCGGTTTCAGCGATTCTGCGACAACCGGAAAGATTGTTTACGAATAAAATTCCTACAAGACAAGGAGTCTATCTGACTCCTTGTTAACCTATTTCCACCAATAGATAGGAGCGACATACATGTTTAAATATATCTTAGCAACCGCAAAATCCTCCTCTCTATTCGTGACTTCCGTACTTTTGCTTGCGTTGCTACTTACAACCGTACCCTCAGCTCTTAGTAGCATGCAATCATCCAAACTGGCAACCAATGAGTCAATCGCCCAGTTTGGCCGAGGAAGTTACGATCTGCTGGTTCGCCCCGACTCTGCTCGAACCGAGATTGAGAAATCAAAAAACATTGTGGAAGAAAACTTTCTAACTGGTGGCAAAGGCGGCATCTCTCTCGAACAATATCATGCGATCAAGGTATTAGCTGATGTAGAATATGCTGCTCCAGTCTCTGTTCTAGGTTTTTTCACAAACGATACGGGCGGATCTGTGGTTGATCTCCCCAAGCCTGCTGATGGCGTCAAGACTACTTCGATTCGCATCTCTGCTGAGACAGGCTTGGCGAGTGAATACAACGTTGCTCAAGATACAAATGTGATGAGCTTTCCATTTCAGGACTTTCCGATTTTGCCAAGCCGCAGTTTGGAGTTTCGACACGTTGATCAGCACTACCAAGTTAACCTTACATTACCGGCAATTTATAACCTCATCGTGGCAGTCGATCCTGAGCAAGAAGAGTTGATCACGGGGAAACAGTTAAACATTTTCCCCAGTCTACCGCTAAACATTTCTGGTTCGCGTGAAGCAACAGAAGTCGATTCAAAGAATATCACCCAAATTCCCTTATTGATCAATGAAGACATCAAAGTTCCACTAAAAGTAGTCCTAGAAGAGCGTAGCCCTCAAGGGTCTGCGCAAATTTGGCGGCAAAAGGCAGAGCAAGTGTACGATTTACAAAAGGATGGCGGGCCATTTTTTGCCGAGGCACTGAAAACGCCGACCGATAAGAGTACCCACTATGATCTCACCCCATTCCTCGACCCTTTCCAAGTCAAGAAGCTTGTACTCGAAAATGACGGAAAAGTTCGTGTTGGGTCTGGTGGTCTCAGTTCAATGTTACTCAGTTCGGTTTATTATCAGACAGATCGACTGCATTACGCTCCCTCCACCGATTTGTCGTCTGATCTGGAACTGATCCCCAGCGAAAAAAGCGGTACAACTTACTATCGTCCACTTGTCCGTGACGGCTTAGCAGAAGACCACGTACAAAAGAATATCTCTCTGTATAAGTTTAGTATCGTCGGCAAGTACAAAGGAGAACAGGTTGGTAATGACCCGTTAAATCCGAGTCCGTTAGGGATCTACACCTTTTCTCCTGTCCGTCAGATTATCGACAGGAATGGCGAACAGGTGAACAACCTGCTCACCAAAGACATCACTCCGGACACTTTTTTGCCGATTCAAGCAAGCGCGCTTACTAACCTAGAAGCAGCAGAATATTTAAAAGGTGATACTCCGATCGATGCCATACGGGTGCGCGTTTCGGGCATCGAAAAGTATGACGAGCACGCAGAAGCCAAGATACTTCAGGTCGCTGAACAAATTCAAAAAACAACTGGATTGCACACAGATGTTATCGCCGGTGCTTCCAAGCAAAACGTTCGCGTTTCCATTCCAGCAGTTGGTGACCGTCCCGCAGTCGGGGTTGTTCAAGAAGTATGGACGACGCTTGGAATTGCAACTCAGATTAAAGAAGCGGTCAACCAGCTTTCGATTTGGGTGACAGTTGCAATGGCCATCATTACGATTCTCTACTCGACCGTACACACTCAGACGCTGTTTTTGTTGAGAAAAAAAGAGTTTACAATCCTACAAGCTATCGGCTGGAGCATGCGTGATATTTCTAAAATGCTCATGCTTGAGTGGGTGATAAAGGCCGGTGCTGGCTTCTTGCTTTCATTGGTGCTGATGGCTATTTTGAGCGCATTTATCGAGTTCCCCTCCTTTTGGCTGATCTGCATTGGTGTACAGCTCCTGATCGCCGGGCTTCTTCTCCTCACCGTATTCCTCACAGTAAAACGGATGGAAGAGAGTGAACTAAAACTTGGAAAGGATGCGGAGTGGAAGCAAAATAAGACTCAACTTCACTCGATCTTGGGCATCTCTTGGGGGAATTTTAAAGGGCAATTCAAATACAATGCTTGGAATATCCTGTTGATTGCTATATCAGGGGCGGTGGCTCTTTTCACGTTCAATCTAGTTCTGGCAAGCAATCAAAACATTGGTACGACCTTCCTTGGCTCAGCTGTAAACGCAGCGAGCAATGCGTCGCAATGGCTGATCATCTTTGCTTCGATGTCGATGGTCGTGTATGGGCTCTTTGAAGCCAGCCGCGCTCTGGTCGCCAAGCGAGATCGAGAGATCTACATCTTGCGCGTGATCGGTTGGAGCGTCTCGCATATTACCAAGCTGATCGTCAATGAACTGCTTCTCGTTTTTGGCATTGGCTGTTCTTTGGCACTCCTCATTGGATTTGGATCATTTCGCATATTGTTTGACAAGTTTCCGGTTACACCCCTTTTGCAAACAGGGGCATTGCTCGGAGGGGTTTTATTGCTACTGATCGTCGCTTTATCAAATCTGAGAAGACGTGCCCAACAACTCCACTAGTTTAAATCGTCACCAAGGAGGAGAACGATGGAAAAAACGATCATTCATGCAGAGCAGATCAGCAAGTCCTATCAAATCGCTGAACGGGAGATCACCGTCCTCCAAGACATTTCCTTCGAGATTGAAGAAGGCTCAATGGTCGCTTTGCTCGGGCCTTCCGGTTCTGGGAAAACAACTTTGCTCAACATACTTGGGCTGATCACCGAACCAACTACAGGTAACCTGCGATTGAGCGAATACGACATCGCGGGAAAAAAGCTCGACCGCAACAAATTACGCCGATCTCTGATCGGGTATATCTTCCAACAATTTCATTTGTTGCCTCAATTTAATGCATTGCAGAATGTTTGTCTGCCATTGGTACCAGAAAGGCAATCAAATGTAGAGGTGCGCGCAGCTGAGTTGCTTGAGCGTGTCGGTCTCGATCATAGGCTCACTCACCTGCCATCCGAATTATCAGGTGGCGAACAACAACGGGTTGCGATTGCACGTGCACTAATCGGACGTCCGAAAATTCTCCTATGTGATGAACCAACTGGAAACCTCGATACAGGAACTAGAGACTCGATTCTCGAACTGCTCTCGAAACTGAAAGAGGAAGGGCTGTCGATTATTATCGCGACTCATGATGTCGAAGTCGCCAACCGCTGCAACTACACGTTGGTCATTCGTGACGGACATCTGATCAGGGAGGACAAGGATTAAACGTAGTTGTAGAGGGCAAAATGCTCATACCTCATTCTGATCCGCTCCCCCCCACACGAAAACCTTTCTCAAAACAACCAGACCCTCGCGAGCGATCGCGAGGGTCCACCTATCTCTCACCTCTGATTTAACAAATTTCATCACTAAAAACGTTCGCACATCGTCCGGCCGCGTCGCGCAGCGTTGTCAAAATCGATCATGTTCGCGTCCCTCCCACTTTCGCTTGCGGAACAGCTTGGTGAGGGTCATCGCTTTGTCGAGCGTGGGGACGACCAAGCCGAGCCCCTTCCACCCGAGCAGGCCGCCTGTCAGATTTTTTACCCGATACCCGTTCTCTTGCAGGAACAGGCAAGCGTAATGAGCTCGATACCCGGCGGTGCAATAGACGATATACTCTTGGTCTTTCGATAGCTCGCCCATTCGATGGGGCAAGTCTTTCATCCCGATCCAGATCGCGCCCGGCAACCGCCCCTTCTCAAGCTCCCACTCCTCGCGAACATCGAGCAGTTCAATCGATCGGTCGCCCGCCTCTACTTTTCTGCGCAGTTCTTTCGGGCTGATCTCCTGCACTTTTTCCTCCGCGGCTGCACGGCGATCCGACCGCTTGAGGTAGGCGGTCTCCACAATCTCATAGCTGTCCAAAAAGGGGATTTTGCTCATCACATCGCGTGCGAGCTCTTCCGCCTCCTCTTTTGTTTTCGTCACGCCCAACGCGAGCCAGTCGCTCGACCGCTTCAGCCTTGCATGGACGACATAGCAGTTCTGCATGCAGTCTTTGCACACGCTCTTCCCCATCTCAAGCTCAAACGGAACCCCGCTTTGCTCCCGACCGCACGCATCACAGGTGAACATCACTGCATTCTCCACCACCACTCACCTCGTTCGCAAACTTTTATACCACCCAGGATTTCTATACCATCAGGAAGAGAAGCGCGAGATAGAGGAACGCAGGCACCCATTTCAGGCGCTGTACGCTCTGTCCCTTTTGCAACGCGCTGCTCATCTTGCCCAGAACTGCGCCCAGCAGAAGCAGGAGTCCCAGCACGGCGACGATCCACCAAACTGCCGGTCTGGTGGTCACCGCGAGCCAGATGCCGCTGATCAGCGTGACCAAGAGCGCGAAATGGCCGACGCGATGCAGGAGCGGGCGCGGAAAGAGCGGAAATGCGAGATACACAGACAGCAAGACGGCTCCCGCGATGTGCAGCATCAGAGCGATCGTCATCGGCGAGCACTCCGCCAGATCCAATATTCTGCCAGCGACAGGTTGATCACGATGCTTCCGTACACGCCGAAGACGTAAGCGTCGCGGTAGTCGAGATCGAAGATCGCATGGAGCAGATAGGCGATCAGATGGACGAAAAAGTTGGTGAAACAGATCACGAAGCTTCTGATCATCCAGTTTCGGTGTTTGCGCAGATTTTTGCGGAGAATGTGAAGAACTGCCATAAAGGTGCTCGCCAGCCACGCGAGCTCAAGCAGATTGAACACCATGCTGGTGACCTTGCCGCCCGTTGCGGTCGGCGCCATGTAGCCAGATGTGACGACGGTGCCGAGAACGGCGATGCAGTAGAGCAGGCCGAGCGACCTGTGGAGCCGCTTTCGATGTGGTGTCAGGAAGTTGAGCGCCCCGGTGAGCAAGGCGATGCTGGCAAAGATCGTATGGATGCGCATGACGAGCAACCACGCGTCTGAGTTTTTGGGGAGCTTGTCTTTGTGCGCGAGGAACTGCGTCGCCTCCGGATCGAGGATGAAATTGACGGTAAACGTATAGAGCAAGAACAGGAAGATCGCAAACAACAGCCATTTTGATCGCATGAGATCTCGAACTCCTTCATTCGTTGTCGCTTTACAGTGTAAGACAAAACTCTCACAAAACGATCAACAACGACAAACAGTTCGCTCACAAGTGGTACACTACCCCTAACAGAGGTGATGGTGATGAAAACGATCCTCGTGGTGGACGACGACCCCACGATCGTCGATTTGATGAAAGATTTTTTGGAGCTGGAAGGCTTTCATGTGGAGGGCGTGTCAAGCGCAGACGCGGCCAGCGCGGTGCTTGAGCAGGTCGAGGTGGACTGCCTGCTGCTCGACATCATGATGCCGGGGACGAGCGGGCTCGACCTTTGCAGACAGGTGCGCAAGGTGAGCGATGTTCCGATCCTGTTCCTCAGCGCGCGCAGTGAGGATGCTGATAAAATACTCGGGCTCGGCTTGGGCGGCGATGATTATATTGTCAAAACGGCGTCGCCAGCTGAGGTGGTCGCCCGTGTGAAAGCGGTCCTGCGCCGATCGGCCCGACAGGAACGGCAGGCGGAGGCGCGGGAGAACGCGCTCGATTTTGGCAGGTTCGTGCTCGATCTGCAAGCTCGCGACCTCTTTGTGGAGGGGCGACAGGTGACGTTAACGCCCCGCGAGTTCGATCTGCTCAGCTTGTTTGCCCAACACCCGCGACAGGTGTTCACATATGAGCACTTGCTGGAGAAGTTCTGGCAACAGGTCGGCGATAAACACACGGTGACCGTCCATGTCGGGCGCATTCGCGACAAAATTGAACCTGATCCGAGCAAGCCGCAGTTTTTGCGCAACGTTTGGGGTGTCGGGTATCGGTTTGAGGGGGTGAGCCGATGAAGAGGTTGCGGAGCAGGTGGTGGATGGTCTGGGGCCTCCTGTTTGGGCTGCTGATCGTCGGCGGCGCCTATTTTGCATTGCATGAGTTGGTCGGGAAGACGCTGACCGTCTTTCTGGCGTTCGTGCTCGCCTTGCACCTCGTCGGCTGGCTGCTCACAAAGTCTGTCGTTCGCCCGTTGGAAGCGCTGAGCGCGGCTGCGCATCGGGTCGCCCAGGGGGAGTTGGAGTTCTCCATCCCCGATTCGACAGTCAAAGAGGTGGCAGACGTTCGCGCCGCCTTTCAGCTGATGGCGAACAGCATCAAATCTTCCTCCGAGCGGGAGGCGCAGCTAGAGTCGGAGCGCCGCTTTTTATTGGGGGCGATCGCACACGATTTGCGGACGCCCCTCTTCGCGTTGCGCGGACATCTGGAGGGCTTGGAGTGCGGCGTGGCAGATTCGCCGGAGAAGCGGGCCAAGTACATCGCGGTCTGCCGGCAGAAAGCGGATCAGCTCGACCGGCTGGTGTCCGATCTCTTTGCGCTTGCCAAGCTCGACCTGATCGAGCAGCCGATCGCTCATGAAGCGGGCGAATGGAATGGGTTGATCGAAGGGGCTGTAGCGGGCATTCAACCGCGGGCGCGTGAGAAAGGGGTGACGCTTGCGATCGAAAGCGCTGCGAAGAGCGTGGAGTTTTCAGGCGACGGACACCTGTTGCTGCGGGCGGTCGACAACCTGCTCGACAACGCGATCCGCCACACGCCAACTGGCGGGCTGATCGAGATAGGCTGGGAGGTTCTGGCCGACGGAAAGATGCAGTTTTGGATCGCCGACAGCGGCCCCGGGTTTGCGGAGGGTGATTGGGAACAGGTCTTCTCGCCGCTCTACCGAAGTGAGCCCTCGCGCAACCGCGAGACGGGCGGGGCCGGACTCGGGCTGTCGATCGCGCGGCGGATCTTCCGCCTGCATGGAGGAGATCTCACCGCTCACAATCGTGAAACGGGCGGCGCCTGCCTGACCGGCGTGCTGCCGGTGAATGGGCGGTCGGGAAGGTGATGAAAACGAGCATTGGGGCACGCGCAACGTTATGAAAGACCTGTGCTTAATAACAATCGAGGCTCCGTTTGCAAAAGATTTGCCAGTTGTGCAGAGGACGAAGATCGCCTGATCAGTTGTCCGATCAGGCGACCTTTGGTTTCCCCTACTTTGAACAGCAAAAAGTTCCTGCTGACTCAGTCGGCAGAAGTTGAGCGATGATCGCCATACCTCCGTGCATATTGATCCTTCACTTCCTCATTTTCCAGATCTTCTGTCCAGTTCAACCAATGCGCACCTACGTCTGATAAGTTCCTCTTCTCAAAAACTTCTCTGTCCACTTTCGCGAACCGACCGAAATCGCGCTTGTAAATCCCGATCTTCTGGTGCAGAGAATCCCAATACTCCTCTGTGTCCTCCGACCGATCCGGCGAGTTCGTAAAAACCCAAGTTTCCCGCAGTTTGGAGTCGACCTCCAGCTTGTACATGTCAACGAGATTGGTGAAAAAGCTGGTACTGCCTCGCAAATCGGGATCACCGTGATAGCGAAAGTATCCATCTATACTTCCTATTTCAATTCTTGCACTGGTGAGTGCCGAAGAGATGGCGAGCAGAGCGTTGGCCACATCCTGCGGAGATCTCTTTTCCCAGCCTTCGAGAATAAGCACTGCCTGCTGTTCAGCTGTCTCGAAGTAGGAGACCGCGTTCGCCAGATGCTTCGTGTATTCTTCCTCATGTTGGGATTGCCTGCGGTCGTCCACATACCAGATCGCGCCCGCTCCGATGAGCAGAAGCAAGCTCACCACCCACACGTTCCGTTTTTTCATGCTGTGCACCTTCTCTCTTCTGCCATCTTGCGCATCGCGCGCATACAACGCCTCCGCCCTTGCTCAAGTCATGCTCTGCCCGCTCACCTGGCGTCGCTGTCGCTCCCTGTTGACCACCACGAGCAGGAAGGTCAATCCGAAGCACACCTGCACGCTTCCGATCAACAGCGGCACATATTCCAATCCGAACAGCGAGATGATCGCCCCGGTGAGGAAGGCGCCCACCTGCAGCGCGGACAGGCTGATCGTGTTCCACAGCCCAAACACGCGACCTCTCGCCTCTTCCGGAATCTCCGTTTGCATCGTCGTGCGCTCATAAGGAGCGGTAAATGCGGAGGCGGCAGCAAACAGCACGAGGCAGATCACACCTTCGTAGATGTTGCCCGAGAATCCGAACAAGATCCAGGCGACACCGATCAAAGCGTACATGTAGCCGTAGCGGCTCGTCTTCTTGAAGAAAAACTTGCGGTTGGCCATCCAGTATCCCAGATAGGCGGAGACGGCCCCTTCTGCCACATACAGAACGCTCATGCCCCAATTGCCGATCTTGTACACGCCGGACGAGTATGCCTCGATCATCAGATTGTACGAACCGATCACCAGACCTCCTGAGAGCCCTGACATCAGGACGAGCAAAATCCACCTGTTGCCAAACGCCACTTTCAGCCCGGTCGTCAACTCCTCTTTAAAATTCTTGCTCACCTGCACACGCTTGCTCGTCGACCACTTCTCCCGGCCGATCAGCCAGGCGGACAACAGATAGGCGACTGACGCGAAGATCCAGTTCACCTCTTGGCCGAAGATGGTGAGCAATAGCCCCCCTAACGACGCGCCTAAAAGACGCACTACGCTGGTGATCGTATAGCTGAGCGAGTTGGCGACGACAAGATCGTCTCTCGCCACCAAGTCTGGGATGACCGCCTGTTTCGCCGAGGCGTTAAAAGACGCAAAAATACCTGTCGCAAACCGCAGGATCAAGAACAGGCCGATCGCGTACATCTCCGGCAGGAAGGGCACGACGATAAAGCCGAGAAACGTGACAGCGCGCAGAACCTCTACCACGATCAGACCCCTTTGCAGCTCCCAGCGATCGACCCAGACCCCGACGACCACCGAAAACAGGAGCGGAGCAAGTCCGCTGACCGCCCACAAAGTTCCCAAAGCGAAGCCGCTGTCGGTGATCTGGTTCAAAAGGACCAACATGGCGATGAACGAACTCCAGCTGGCCATGCTGGTGATGATCGTCGAATATTGCAAATGCTTAAAAGCGGGGTACTTCCTCCAAATCCGCATTACCTCTCGTTGCTTACCGTTCTTCGTCATCAGGGGCATCTCCTCTCACTAAGCCGGATGTACAAAAACATCAACAACACCGTGCCGCACACAGCAAATTTGAACGGAGCGATCGGTTGCCCGTCCCTCGCCTGCGGTCATCCTGTCCATCTCCTCGCGCGTTTCGCACAAAACGTCTGATCGAGAGGAGAAATAAATTAAAATAACTCGGATACGAATCCTCATAATTCACAAATAGAAAATATTTCACATGAGAAAATATTACACATCAATTCTACACTTGTCTATATTTTGTGCAATTTTTATTTCAGATCAGAGTTGTTACCTGCCCACTGCGCAGCACATCAGCCCCTTATTACAGGCGTTTTCACTCGCTGATCGCAAGAGCATCCGTATCATTCGTTACGCATCTGTGTATATCGATCCGCACAGCTCCTCGCAAAAGGAAGAGCCCCTCGCGCTCTCGCAAGGGGCTCTTGGTGGATAGGGGGGTCAGGTGCTGATCTATCGCCGCTGCCCACTCTCTCGATTCGACGTGTACACCCATGTTGCACGCGATGCGGGAGGTAGAACAATGGGAGCAGACGAGCGAAGATCATCCCCCCCTCCGCTCACACCTCGCGAAGATAAAGCCGCTCACCTGCTCCCGCTCCCAGCAGGGCGGGCAACTGCGCCACCTGCTGAAAACCCATTCGCTCAAAAAAGGGAGCTGTTCCCTCTGCCGAAAAGAGAAACAGGCGGCGCAGCGCCGCATCGCGCTCCGCATAGTACGCGCTCATGTCGGACAACAGCGCTCGAAACAGCTCCGAACCCAGCCCTTGCTGTCGGCGCGAGGCGATGATCCGCATGCCCGTCACCTGCGCCACCCCGAGCCGAATCCCTTCGCGCGGGCCCCATGTGGCAAGGCCGAGCAGAAAACCGCTCTCCTCGATCAACAGCGCGCGATCCACCTGCAGGTGCAACAGCGCATAGCGCTCCGCCTCCCCGATGTGCGGGCTCAGATGCTGTAAATAGTCTCGGATCAGAATTGACCTGTCCTGCTCTTCTGCCAATCGAATCGATCGAACCACGATCAAACTTCCTCCCGTCCCCAAACAGAGTTTCACTACACCGAACATATCTCGTCGAGTATAACCGATTCCTCAAAAGGATAACGAGCGGTATTTTTGCTCTGCCATAAAAAAACCCTGCCCGAATCTCGGACAGGGTGGTGAACCATCTCGTTTTACAGCATCTTCGCGAGGATCGCCGATGCTTGATCGAGCGCCTCTTGCAACTTCGAAACATCTTTGCCGCCCGCCTGTGCCAGCTCCGGGCGACCGCCGCCGCCACCGCCGGTGATCGCAGCGACCTCTTTGACGATCTTGCCCGCCTGAATGCCGCGTGCGTTCAAATCCTTGGTGACCGCGACGACAAACGACACTTTGTCCCCTTGTGCCGCTCCGAGCACGATGACGCCAGACTCGATGCGGTTTTTCATGTCGTCGGCAATGTTGCGCAGGCCGTCCATGTCCACACCGTCAAGCTTGACTGCCAAGAACGGCACGCCGGACACTTCGGTCAGTTGGTTCAACAGGTTGGACACTTCACCTGCTGCCAGCTTGCCCTTCAGGCTTTCGATCTCTTTGCTCAGCTCTTTGATGTTCGCCTGCAGGTTGTCGATCCGGCTCGGCAGATCGTTGACGTTGGCGCGGAGCTTGCCAGCCGCCTCTTGGAGCAACCGCTCTTGATCGACGACAAACTCATACGCACCTTTGCCTGTCACCGCCTCGACGCGGCGGATGCCCGCCCCGATCGAAGACTCGGAGACCAGTTTGAACAGGCCGATCTCGCCGGTTGAGGCAACGTGACAGCCACCGCACAGCTCCACCGAGTAATCGCCCGCTTTGACCACGCGGACGATGTCGCCATATTTCTCCCCGAACAGCGCCATCGCACCCAGCTTTTTCGCATCGTCGATCTGCATTTCGTTGATCTCGACCGCTTCGTTCGCCCAGATCTGCTCGTTGACTTTGCGCTCCACCTCAGCCATCTCCTCCGGCGTCATCCCCGACAAGTGCGAGAAGTCGAAGCGCAGGCGATCCGGTCCGACCAGCGATCCAGCCTGGGCGACATGCTCGCCGAGCACTTCGCGCAGCGCCTTGTGCAACAGGTGCGTCGCCGTATGGTTGCGGGTGATGCTCACGCGGCGCTCATAGTCGATCGACGCCTCGACGGTCGAAAGCGCAGCCACCGTTCCGGACATAACTTTCGCTTTGTGCAGGTTGTATCCGTTCGGCGCTTTCTGCACGTCGGTGACTTGCACGATCGCCGACTCGCCGACGGTGATCAGCCCGATGTCTGCCACCTGACCGCCCGACTCTGCGTAAAACGGCGTTTGGTCGAGGAACAGCTCGATCTCGTCCCCCTCGTGCGCCTCGGTGACGATGTTGCCCTCTTTGATCAGCGCCAACACCTGTGCACCTGCTGCCGTCTCGCGATAGCCGACAAAGTCGGAGCTGATCTTCAGCTCGTCATAGAGGCTGGTCTGCACCGCCATCGATGCCACATCTTTGCGAGCTGCGCGCGCGCGCTCCCGCTGTTCGTTCAATGCGCTTTCAAAACCTTCGCGGTCGATGCTGATCCCCTGCTCGGCGCAGATATCTTCCGTCAGGTCGATCGGGAAGCCGTATGTGTCGTACAGGCGGAACGCCTCTTCGCCCGGCAGGACCGACTTGCCTTCCTCCTTCACGCGCTTGAGGACATCGGCGAGCAGATTTTCCCCATCTGCGAGCGTGACGTGGAAGCGCTCCTCTTCCGCCTTGACGACGCGCTCGATAAACTCGCGCTTCTCCACCACTTCCGGATAGTGATCGCCCATGATCTCGCCCACCAGCGAGACGAGGGTGTACATGAACGGCTTTTCGATCCCGAGCACTTTGCCGCAGCGAACCGCGCGGCGCAGCAGGCGGCGGATGACATAGCCGCGACCTTCGTTGGACGGCAGCGCGCCATCGCCGATGGAGAAGGTCACCGTGCGCAGATGGTCGGCGATCACTTTAAACGCGACGTCCCACTCCGCCTTTTCCCGATATGGCTTGCCAGCGAGGCGCGCCGTCTCCTGGATGATCGGCTGGAACAGGTCGGTGTCAAAGTTGGTCTCCACCCCTTGCAGGATCAGGCAGAGGCGCTCAAGGCCGGAGCCGGTATCGATGTTTTTCTTCGGCAGCTCGGTGTAGGAACCGTCTGCGTTGTGGTTGAACTGTGTGAACACGAGGTTCCAAAACTCAAGGTAGCGCTCGCCATCATGGTTGTCCGGATGGAACACATCATCCTTGCCCATCTCCGGCTTCAGGTCATAGAAGAGCTCAGAGCAGGGGCCGCACGGACCTTCGCCGATCTCCCAGAAGTTGTCCTCTTCGGTGCGCGCGATGCGCTCAGCAGGCAGGCCGATCTCATTCGTCCAATAGCCGAACGCTTCGTCATCTTTGGTGTGCACCGTCACATAGATGCGGTTTTTGTCAAAGCCGAGCGCCTCTGTAGCAAACTCCCATGCCCAGTGAATCGCCTCTTTTTTGAAATAGTCGCCGATCGAAAAGTTGCCGAGCATCTCAAACATCGTCTGATGTCTTGCCGTCTTGCCCACATTTTCGATGTCGTTGGTGCGGATGCACTTTTGCGAGTTGGTCAGGCGCGGATTTTTCGGAATCTCGCTGCCGTCAAAATACTTTTTCAGCGGCGCCATCCCCGCGTTGATCCAGAGCAAAGACGGGTCGTTGTACGGCACCAGCGAAGCGCTCGGCACGACCTCATGCCCTTTTGATTCAAAGAATTGGAGCCAGCGTTTGCGAATTTCGGACGACTTCATTCTGATTTCCCTCCTAAGTTGGTGACAGACAGAGTGTTGTTGACAGACAGAGTAAAGAGCAATAAAAAAAGCCTTTCATCCCCAAAACAGGGACGAAAGGCGTTGTGCACTCTCGCGGTACCACCCTGATTACCGATCGCAACAGCATGATCGGTCACCTCAGATGTGCGCTAACGGACACAAGCCGGCAGGTTTTGCCTGCGCTCAGAAAGCAGCGTTCGGGCACTCCTCACTGAAGAATCCTCGCAGCCCATGGGATTCTCTCTCTGCCAGCGGAACTTGCCGTACTTTTCTTTCCTCTTCGCGTTGATTGCTTTTTTGCTTCGGTCTCTATTATAGAAGCAGGAAGCCATTTCGTAAAGAGCGACCGTTTGACCGTTTATGTTCATCTTTCCCAATCGGGGAAAATTACATGCCTCCTAGTCAAATTTTCCCCCTTTTGAAACATTTACAACACAACATACGTCCTATATAATGTGGGCATATTGCACCATGATAGTTTTTTCAGAATATTATATGATATAAACACCAACAAGAATAAGTAACATTTTTATCTATCAATTTCTTTCTTACCGATCCGATGTTCGGGGAAGGAACCGTTGCAGGACAAGCGGTTGACGAAAAGAGGTGGGGACTCGCTGGCTCTATTTTCGTTATAGAATTCAGACACTTTTAAAGTAAACTAGCTTCCCTTTTAGTTCTTAGCCTTGTCACCGCTTGTGAATTATGATATATTCTTGTTGATGACAGTGTTATTTTTCTATTTCAATGATTTGAAGTAGTGATTAACTACGTCTCTTGTCCTAGGACAACAAGGAGGAATTCAACCATGAAGAAAACGCTCGCAATCCTCAGCTTGGCTATCGCTTTGGCAGCGATCGCGACTCCCTATGTCATCATCCGCGGTGACAGCATGGTCGCAGCGAAACATGTCATCATCCGTGGTGACAGCATTCAAAATGAAGTGATCATCCGTGGTGATGATCTGGTAGCAGCGGTCGCACCGAGAGTGATCATCCGCGGTGACGCTGCAAGCGCCTAACCCCACTTTTAAACAAAAACCATCTGACACCTGTCAGATGGTTTTTTCGCGTCCTGTCCGCATCGCTGCATCGCTGCATCGCTGACGCTTGAAAAGCAAAAAAGAGCCGGTCCGGTCACATCTGTGCACCCAGGATCAGCTCTTTTACTTAAAACTCAATGAGCCCCAAAGAGATCATGAGAGACTCGTTCACTCTTGCCATCAGCTCATCATCAAGATGAGTGATCTTATCGGTCAACCGCTGTTTATCGATCGTGCGGACCTGTTCCAACAAAATGACGGAGTCGCGATCCAAACCGTAAGTTTTGGCGTCTATTTCCACATGGGTAGGCAGCTTCGCCTTCTCGATCTGCGCGGTAATCGCAGCGACAATCACCGTGGGGCTAAATCGATTGCCGATGTCGTTCTGTATGATGAGGACTGGTCGAAACCCGCCCTGCTCCGATCCTACGACGGGCGATAAATCAGCAAAATAGATGTCGCCGCGCTTCACATTCACCGACTACACCCCGCTAACTAAACGGTCTAGAGTTGTCTCCGCCTCTTCCTCCGCCAAAAACGCTTCTGATGCGATGTTAAGGTTAATCTTCGCCATCTCCAGATAACCTTTTTGCAAAGACTCCCGAATATAGCGCTTCTTTCTCTCTTGCAGGTACAAATTCATAGCTTCGCGAATGAACTCGCTGCGGTTCAGGTTCTCCTTCTCCACAATGCCGTCCACTTCCTGCAACAGATGATTTGGTACACTAACCATAATGCGTTTGGTGTTGGACAAAACGCGGCACCTCCAAGCAACAATACAGTCCCTTTTCTCAAGACACCCACCACGTATTATACCCATCTTAGCCTCAGTATGTCAAAGCTGATCAGGTTTCATACCAGTATTGACCAGAGGTGGCAACATCACATCGTGCGGATCTGGATCGTCTTGCCGCGCTGTTGATAGAGCCGCGGAACCCTGCGCCCCAGCGCACAGCAGACCTCATAGGAGATCGTGCCGATCTTCTCCGCCACCTCATCGAGCGAGATCTCATCATCGCCCTGCTTGCCGTACAGCACAACCTCATCGCCAGACGCAACCCCCTCGACACCTGTCACGTCGAGCATCAGCTGATCCATGCAAACCCGTCCGATCACCGGGACGCGCACCCCGCGCACCAGCGCTTCCCCTCTGTTCGACAGGAGGCGAGAGTAGCCATCCGCGTAGCCGACCGGCACGGTGGCGATCAGGGAAGGCACTTTCGTTTCAAACGTAGCGCCATAAGAGATCTTGGTGCCCGCTGGCACCTCTTTCAACTGTACCACCTGCGACACAAAGCGCAGGACGTGCTTCAGCTCCACCCCTTTGGGAATCTCCTGTGACGGGTAGTAGCCGTACAGGGAGAGACCGAGGCGGACCAGGTTGCCCGGCGCATCGCCATACTGCAAAATGCCCGCACTATTTGATATATGCCGATACGGGATATTCAGACCCGCTTGCTGCAAACGTTGCTGAAGCTCTGCAAAGCGATCGATCTGCTCTTCCGCATAGGGGGAGTCCAATTCATCCGATGTAGCGAAGTGAGTGTACACCCCTTCGAGCAAGATGCCAGGCATGTCCATCGCCCGCTGTGCAAAATCTACCGCTTCGTCAAGGTCGGTAAGCCCGAGACGCCCCATGCCCGTGTCGACCTTCAGATGAACCTTGGCCCGCCGTCCTCTTCTGAGCGCCGCCTCGTTGAGCGCGCTGAGCAGCTCGGAGGTGAAGACCGTCTGGGTCAACCCGTAGGCGACGACCGCATCGGCGCAGTCGTTCGGTGTGTAGCCCAAGATCAGGATCGGTGCTGTGATGCCCGCTTCACGAAGTTCGATTCCTTCGTCGGCCGCCGCTACTCCTAGGTATTCGACTCCATGTTGCAATGCGATCTCCGCCACCTGCAACGCGCCGTGTCCATAGCCATTCGCCTTGACCACCGCCATCATCTTGGTTCCTGCGGGGAGGATCTCTTTGATCGCCCGCGCGTTGTCCGCAATCGCGTCCAGGTCAATTTCCGCCCATGTCGGCCGTACAAACATCTGCTCCACTCGTGATTCACCGTCCTACTTGGATCTGTTACTCTGTTTGATGTTATCTGTAAGTTTTCGACAGTTTGTTGTGGATACCTGCTGCAAAAATGGGGTGCCGTGTAGGAGCGACACCCCATTTTGTTCGTATGCTGCGTTTATTTTCCTACCGTACCGATCATCGATTGGGCGACGCGCACCATCTCGGCAACCGGAAGCTTGCCGGTCAAAGAAAATTCAACATTGTTGTGAAACCAGTGCATCGAACGCGTCTGGCCCCCCTCTACTTCGGAAAGCACAGCGGTGGTTCCCCAGAGGTCGACGATCTCTCCATCGCGCAGCACCGAGTCTTGCGCCGCCGGGCGCTGTTCGATGATCGTGAACGGATCGTTGCCAGCGAAGCGCAGCATCACGCTGTTTTGCGTCTCTTGCGTCTCCAGCATCTTCACGCCTTCCGGAAGATAGCGCGGCTCGATGATGCCAAAATCTTTTGCGCCTGCCATGACCGGCTTCGCATCGGCCGGTGCGAGCGCCATCGCCGCATCGGCAGTAAAGTTTTCTTTCTTCAAGTTTACCCCAGTGGTGAACGAATCAAAATCGACGGAGAGCACCGATTTATCGTTTTTGTCGAAGAGGGCGACTTGCATCGGATACAAGTTCTTTTCGTTCAGGATCACCTGCTGCGTTGCGACGAGCGGATTTTCCGGCTCCATCTTCATCCTGAACGACATCTTCCCTTCTGCCGCATCATAGGTGAGCGATTTGCTCTTCAAGATGCGGTCGATCGCCGCATGATAAAGGTAGATATGGCCCTGGTTTTCCGCCCAGTCCCCTTTAAAGCGAAAGCTTTTTTTCAGCTGTGGCGATACGACAAAAATGCCGTCATCATTTTTGACGATCACCTGGGTGATGTCTTTCGGGTCGTTGCCCAGCGCGATGCGGTAATAGTTCGGTGCCATATACCAAGTTTCGATATAGTACTTCTGCTGGCTGTTATGCGCCGAGACGGTCATCGTCGCTTTCGACTCATAGCTTTTCAAACTTTCTTTAAAACTTGTCAGATCTTTCATCACCGTCTCTTGATCCTTCTTCCCGCAACCGACCAGAGCGAGACTGAGTACCAGCACGGTGACGAGAACGAGATACACAGAATTCTTGATCCTCAATTCTCTCTCCCCCTTACCATTTTCGACAGGAGGATATTTCCTGTCGCAATTCCCCGGGAAATATCATGAGGGAGCGATGCTCCCTCCGCACTGGTACATGTCTATTCTCGTCCGACTGGCTTTATGTACGAGTTTTTTCGAGGATCACCTGTGCGATCGCGTATTGCTCGCTGTGCGAGATGGACAGATGAATCTGCGTCACGCCGAGCGCCTCTGCCACTTCGGCCGCATGTCCGCTCAAGGATAAAGTCGGCGCACCAGACGGGCTGCTGGTGATGATCAGATCGTGCAGGCCCACTTTGCCGAGGCCTGTGCCGAGCGCTTTTGCCCCCGCCTCTTTGGCGGCAAAGCGCCCAGCAAGATACTCGACCTGACGCTTTGGTGAACTGAACGAGCGGCGCTCATCCGGCGCCAGAATTCGCCGCCACGCCTTGTCTCCCAGCCGCGCAAGCAAACCTTCGATCCGCGCGAGCTCCGTGATGTCGATGCCCGTCCCGACGATCATGCTTCCGGCTTCGGGACGACGGCGACGGTGCACCGGGAAGCGCAGACCAGCTTGCCCGCCTCATCTGTGATCTTGATCTCCCAGACCATCGTGGTGCGCCCTCTGTGCAGCGGCGTTCCGACCGCGGTGACAATCCCCTCGCGCTTGGGGCGGATGTGGTTCGCATTGATCTCCAGACCGAAGCAGATCTGGGAGCTCTGGTCGATCAGGTTCCACGTGCCGACGCTTGCAACCGTCTCGGCGAGCGCGACAGATGCCCCGCCGTGCAGATAGCCTAAAGGTTGGTGTGTCGCCGGCTGTACCGGCATGATAGCCGTCACCCGCTCTGCGGTCAGCTCGGTGAGCTCGATGCCAAGCGCGTCCATCAGCGTTTGCGGATGTGCGGTGTCCTTCGTCTTTTCGGTCATGTTGGAGATACCTCCTCAGAATGGATGTGTTGTCTCTACTATACACGAGAAAAAAGCACCGTGGCGGATCGGTGCTTCAAACGGGGAGCGATGCGCTTTGGTTCGACAATCATTTTATCGCCTCGCGCAATCGCCCCTTCCTGTCGAATCTTGATCGGAAGTCGGTCGTCATCTTTTTTGATAAAACAGTCGCGAGATGGCGATCCCGACAGCGCCCAGCCCGATAAAGAGGATGGCGCGAATCAGGATCGAGACGCTCGGCAGATCGAAAAAGATCAGCTTGAGCAGAGTGATGAAGAGGAGCGCGATTCCGGCGATGCGAGCGAGTGAAGAATAGCGCACCGTGCCAAAGATGATCGCGACCACCGCGTACAGCGCCCAGACGGCAGAGACTGCCACATGCTGATAGTCTGATGTGAGCGGTTTGGCGAGCAGATCGGTGATCTCGGTCAAAAAGAGGAGCAGGAGAAAAGCGAAACTGATGGCGATCGCGTTGAAGACTGCCCAGCCGCTTTTGATGATCTCACCTGATGTGGAACGAGCGAGCATGATTCGGCGGCTGAAGAGAATCAGGAAGAGCATTCCGGCGAGCAGCGCCAGCCAAGCAACCGTCTGCTCCGACAGCACGTTCGGAATCGGGACGAGAACCGTTTCGATCAGCCCAAAGAAGATGAGCAGAGCTCCCATGTAGGACTGCACCGTCGCCCGCAGATAAAAGGCCAGTGCAAAAAGGGCGGTGCCTTCGATCACCAGCGCGATCGCCTCCTCGGTGCCGCCAAAGAGGCGCAAGAGCAGCAGCATCAAAGAGAACGAGCAGATCGTGAGCGAGACGGCGAAAAAGGGAACAGCGCCGCGCTTGTAGCCAGATGCGCCGAGCACCGCATAGAGCAGGGTCAGTCCGATCAGCAGCCCCTCATAGAGATCGCCGCGAGCGCCGTGGGAGACAAACAGGAGATACCACCAGCCGATCGTAAAGACTGCCGATGTGAACAGCGTCAAAAAGCGGATCTCTCCTCGCTTCAAGGCGAACATCGCGACGAGCAGCGCGAGATGGTGCAGCAGGACGGCGCTGCAAAAAGCGTTTTCATCAACAATTCTCGTCGCGACGAGAAAGACGGCCAACGCCAGATGGAAGACCAGCAGGGTAAGCGTGAACAGCACCCGATAATTTTGGCGAAGCGCGAGCAGCAGAAACGACAGGGAAGAAATCACTTCGTAGCTGACGAAAAACAGCGGGCTTGGCGTCTCGCTCTTCAGCAGGAACGGCACGAGAAACCCACCGATCGCAACCAGAATCGCCAACGCTTGCGAGCGGTGGCGCAGCGCGAGGTAGATGCCGCCTGCGATGATCAGCACTTGGATGACGAACGCCGGGATGACTCCGATAAACCCATACAGCACATGCGCTGCAAATGTGGTCAGCACCAGCAAGGTCACCGCACCGCCGAGCAATACCTGCCCGAGCGCGATGCGCCCGTCCCGCACCTGTTTCTCACCGAGCCAGAGAAAGGCAATTCCGGCCAGCCCGCCGAGGACACAGCGCACCGATTCGGTGAGCAGGCCAGCGTTGATCCCCGCGCGGAAGCCCCAGATCACACCGAGCAACAACACGAGCAGAAACACGCGTGGCAACCAAACTCGCCCGATCAGATGCTCCCAATCGGTCGGCGCGGCTCCGCCCTCCCCTTCCTGATGCGCGCCTGTCGGGGCGCCCTCCTGCTCGATGCCCGACAGATTGAGCGGGCTCTCGACAGGCTCCCCAGCCAACAGATCGAGGGAAGGCTCCGCATGCGCTGCCGGCAGATTTTGCTGATTTCCTTCAAGGAGCGATGGCGATATCGCATCGATCGCTTTGTTCTGTGTCGATTCGAATCTTTGCAGCAGCTGGTCGATCTGATTTTGCAACAGGTTGATCTCCCGCTTCTGCTCTCGTACCTCTTCTTCTAACCTTTTGATGCGCTCATCTTGGTTCATGAAGCCACATCCTTTTGTTGGAACTTTTAGTTCCTTATTTCGTATTCTTCATTGTAGTTCAATACTAAATGTTCGTATAGAATGTAATTTAGAACTTTCTGTCTTTAGAAGGACAGCTGAAGCATGCAAAAGGAGTGGAGCAGATGGAATTTATTGTGATCGTGATCATCGCAGTCATCATCATTTTTGCGATCAGCAAGGCGTTTAGCGGCAGTGCCAAGTCTTCGGTGAAACATCAGCGCTCCTCGTCCGATTCGGACTCTTATGTCGGCAGCGATGATAACACCCACCGCGGCGGTTGGTTTGACTCCGGTGGCAGCGACTCTGGTGACAGCGGTGGAGATGGCGGAGGTGGCGGTGGCGGCGATTGATCGGATGCCGTCAAGAAAGGAGTGATCGAGCTTGAACTGGGTCGAACGATTTTTGGAGCGACTGGGGCAGCCGAAGGAAGCGCCGAGCTACGAAGCGCTCGCCAAACTCTGCCGTGCCCATCTGACCACGCTGCCGTTTGAAAACATCTCGAAGCTCTGCTACTTCCAGCAATATGAGCAGACCGGCTGGTATATCCCACCGATTGAGACGTATGTGGCAAACTTGCACGACCTTCATGTGGGCGGCACTTGCTTCACCAACAACTCCACCTTTTGCCTCCTGCTCCAACAGCTCGGCTACCAGGCGGAACTCGTCCGCTTTGACAGCAACCATCTTGGCGTCTCCGTTCAGTTGCCGACAGGGTGGTATTATGTCGATGTGGGCGTCGGCTCTCCCGTCTTTGCACCGATCGCGATTCCGGCAGGCGGTGAGGCGATCTACTGCGGCACCGGGATTCGCCTGCTTCCGAAAGAAGACGTGGCAGATGCGCTCCGCTTTCAACACATCACCCACGGTGAGGTCACATTGGAGTGGGAGCTTTCCCTGCAAAAAGGTCTGACCTTTGACGATTTCTCGGAAAAGATCAAGTTTCAAAACACCCCAGGTCAGACCTTCTTTATGAACACGCTGCGCTGCAAGCTCTGGCAGCCTGACCGCGGACGCAGTATCGCCTTGGTCAACAACACGCTGATGATCAGAACGGAAGACGGTGTGGAGCAGAAATCCCAACTGCCCGATCAACAAGCGATCGAAGAGGTGATCGCCGTCGAGTTCGGCCTGCCGAAACTTCCGGTTCGCGAGGCGATCTCCGTGTTGGAAAGCCTCGACATCGACATCTTTGCACCACCGAAACAAGCAGAGTAGACCGCTTCGCCACGGCGAGCGGTTTTTTTCTGTTCGCGATGTAAAGCAGGCTTGACATAGAATCTTCCTGTAAAGTATGCTTTACGTAAAGTTAGCTTTACAATGAAGGGAGTCTCCAAATGCGAACCTTGATCAAAGAGATGCGAATAGAACGCGGGTGGACGCAAGAGGAACTGTCGGAGCGGGTCGGAGTTTCGCGCCAGACGATCATCTCGCTCGAAGCAGGAAAGTACAAAGCATCGCTCGTTCTCGCGCACAAGCTGGCGCAAGCGTTCGACTGTGCGATCGAAAATCTGTTTATCTTTGAGGGGGATGAGAACCTATGAGCAGTCAAGTGATCGGAATGTTAGGTCTGCTGTTAGGGTTGGCAGGCGGTGCGTTCGGCCTCTTCTACGGGAGGTACAAGGCGAGAAAGGAGCGAGGGCTGGATGAGCGCTATGACGAGATCAGCAAGCGGGCGCTTGCGGTGGGCTGGAAATGTTCGTTTGCGGCGATGATCGTGCTGTTTGCGCTCGTCATCCTCGGCGTTCTCGAATCGGCCGCCGCGGCGATCGGGATCGCCTATCTCGTGCATCTTGCCTCCGCCTCGTTCGCCTTCGTCTACTACCAGTTAAAGCTATGACGCGTCCGAAGCGCGGGCCCTTCAAGTCTATTCGCCACCTGCTTCTTATCCTCACCGATCGCACCTGACGCTCGTGCGCGCCTGCGAAACAAAAGAACACGCGTTAGCAAGAGAGCCCCGCCGTTCGACCGACGAAACAACTCGTTTGTCGAACGGCTGGGCTCTTTTGCCGATTGGCGATCGAGGCCTTTGCTGATCTTTGCTGATCACAAAAAACACCCCCTGCAAGCAGTTTCAACTGCCAGAGGGGGTGCAGATCAAGCCGTAAAAGGCGCTTGTTTTCAAATGATCGTTCCGTTTACGCAGCTACGTCGCGCTTGGTGAACATCAGCCACGCGATCGCGTGCATCGCGACAAAGTAGATCGCCAGCACGATGATCGAGAAGGTGAGCGTCATCCCTTCGATCACCGGCATCCCTGTGAAGTACATCGAGAGGTCGATGTTCGCGAAGAGAATATATTTGACCCACTCATACCGAGCCAAGATCTGAACGACGAGCGTTCCGGCAAACATGACGAAGATCGACAGGGAGATCGCCAGCGACGACGAGCGGAAGGACGCTGAGATCATAAAGGCGATCGTCACGATGATCAGCGAGGTCACCGCTTGCAGACCGAACGTCATCAACACTTTGCTCGCCATGTTCATCTGTTGCACATCGCCGCTTTGATCCACATAGAGGAACGGCTGCTCGACACCGCTGAAGCCGAAGACCAGACCGCCGAGCACAAAGGAGACGACCAGCAAGGTCACCAACAGCAACAGTGCATAGATGAGAGTTGAAACATACTTAGAGTACAGGATCTTCGTTCTGCTGACCGGACGAACCAGCAGCATTTTGATCGTTCCCCAGCCAAATTCGGTCGCTACGCTGTCGCCTGCGACAACGACGGTGAACAGAGTGACGAGAAACACGAGACCGGATGCCTCTTCTGCAAATTTCCATGCCGTAAAATCAAAAGGCGCAATATTGTGTTCGATGTTGTACTCGTTCATCTTGATCTGCGCTTCCTGATGCTTGCGCCAGTCTTCATCGATATCTGGGTTCTCTGCGAGGTTCTGCTTCATCATCTGCGTCTGCTGCGTCATCTCTTGCTTCCAATCCACGCCCTCTGGCGGTTGAGCGATGTAGCGATGGGTGATAAAGAGTTGCAACGCCACAACGATGATCAGCACACCGAGCATGATCCAGGTGCGCGGACGCTTGTAGATCTTCATGTTCTCATTGCGAATTAAATTAAACAATTTGTCCACTCCCTGTCATTTCGAGGAATCGGTCTTCGAGCGATTTGGTCACAGTGCGAATGCCATATACGTTGATGCCCGCAAGCACCAGCTGACGGTTGACCTCGGCGATCTGATCGCGCGTCAATGCCACTTCGACCACATCAGCCTGCACGGTGATGTCCGTCTGCTGATCGACGATCTGCTGCATCAGCTTGACCGCCTCTTCCGCGTTGGAAACATCGAAGCTGACCACCGTCTGATCTTCCTCGCCGACCATCTCGCGCACCGGCTTCACGTCGATCAGCTTGCCGTTTTGAATGACGGCGATGCGGTCGCACATCAGCTCCATCTCCGACAACAGGTGGGAGGAGACGATGACCGAAAGCCCTTCCTGCTTCGCCAACATGCGCAGATGATCGCGCAGTTCGCGAATCCCAGCCGGGTCCAGCCCGTTTGTCGGTTCATCGAGAATCAACACGGACGGCTTGTGCAACAGCGCCTGTGCCAAACCGAGGCGCTGACGCATGCCGAGCGAATATGTTTTCACCTTGTCATGAATGCGGTTTTCCAAGCCGACCAGCCGAATCACTTCATCGATCCGCTCTTTGCCCACATTTTTGTGCATGCGCGAAAAATGAACAAGATTGTCATAGCCAGAAATAAATTTGTACATCTCCGGATTCTCGACGATCGCGCCGACTTCGGTCATCGCCGCTTCAAAATCCTTTTCGACATCCTTGCCTTTGATCAGCACCTGTCCCTCGGTGATCTTCATCAAGCCGACCATCATTCGAATCGTCGTCGTCTTACCTGCTCCGTTCGGGCCGAGGAAGCCGAATACTTCGCCTTTCGGGATGTCAAATGTCAGCCCGCTCACGAGCGTCTTATTCCCAATCCTCTTCGTCAAATTGCGAATTTGTACTACCGATGTGGTTCCCATGTGTTCCCTCCGGTTCTCAAACTATACGGATAGTGTGTTCAAAAAAAGAACCCGTCAGTACCCTAGAC
Organism: Tumebacillus lipolyticus; assembly: GCF_042682745.1. NCBI lineage: Bacteria > Bacillati > Bacillota > Bacilli > Caryophanales > Alicyclobacillaceae > Tumebacillus > Tumebacillus lipolyticus. The sequence goes on from NZ_JBHUIO010000011.1 coordinate 609,216, forward strand.
GGATTCTTTTGCCAAAACCCTTCAATTTTTTTCTCACATTCTGACAATCATCATATTTCCCGATCCGTACCGTTTGAGCCCTCGGTAGAAAATAAAGGTTCCAACCGCCAGCAAAAGCAGCGCAACGCCTAGCGCGCTCAGCGTAAAACTCCACTCCATATCGCGCAAGAACCCGACGGGCAGATAGGAGATAAACCCGGCTGGAATCACCGTAAACAGGATCATCCGGCCAATTCCCCGAAAGATGTCTGTCGGATAGGTAGCAAACGTGATAAAGGTGATAAAGAACTGATGGGCAAGCCCTTCTGCGTTGCCGATATAAAAGGCGAGCGATTGCACGATGACCATAAAGAAGGTGAAGATCAGCATCGTCACGAACAGCGCCACTGTAAATTTGACGGTGCCGAGCAAGCTAACGTCGCCCCAGATGCAGAACAGGATCAGCCCGAACAATATATCGCCGATCGGCGACACTTGCATCCGCGAGACGAGGACGTGCATCAGGACGGGCTTCGGCTGGGCCAGATACGTATCGAGCTGTCCGGTCGCGATGATGTTTGCCAGCCGATAGGAGTTGCCGAACAGCGTGGCAGACAGCCCATACCCAGCAGACGAGACGGCCCACATCATCATCACGTCCTGAAAGTTCCAGCCGTTGATGATCGGAAAGCGAGTAAAGTAGACTCCCCAAAAGAAAATCCACACCGCGTTGTTGAGCATCATCATCCCGACCTGCAACAAAAACGAGGTTCGAAACTCCATCGCGCCCGCCAAGTTTAACTTCCAACAGGTATACATGAAACGCAGATGCTTAGCCGCCGTTGACATTGAGCTTTTTCACCCCTCTTTTGTAGATCAGCACCAAGACGCTTGTGATCAACAACACCCACAGCGCTTGAATGCCGATCATCTTGATCATCGCCACTCCGTCAAACTGCACCGCCGTCTTGGCTGCAAAATAGACGATCGCTTGAAACGGGAGATACTCGCAGACGCTCCGCAGCATGTCGGGCATCATCTCCAGCGGGATCATCATGCCGCCGATCGTGAAGAGCAACTTATTGTAGACAAAATCGATCCCGCGCACCTCTTCCACCCAAAAGGCGCAAAGTCCGACCATCATCGTCAGCAGATAGTTGACGGTGAACGAACCGAGGATCATGATCAAAAATCCGAGCCAGCCAAACCCGAAATCGGGAATGCCAAACAGAAACACCCCGAGCGCCCCGCCGATCAGCAGGTTGACCAGCACGCGCACCAGCCCTTCCCCCATATAGGTCGCATAGTGAAAGAGCAGATAGCTCATCGGTCGAGTCAGCTGGTAGCCGATATCCCCTTTCAGCACTTCCTCTTCCACTTTTAAGGAATGTCTGGGAGCGGCCATGACGAACGCCTCCGCGAAGATCAGATACCAGATGATCTGCTCAAACGTATAGCCTGCGATCAGATTTTCCCCGACGCTCTCATAGGTCACGCTCCAAAGCTGGACGAACACATAGAGGATGACCAGCAAGAAGAAGGAACGGATGATCAGGTCATAGAGATAGGCGAGGTTGTTGCGAACGGAGATCTTGCCGACCGCCGTGTATTTGGCCAGCTTGAGTGCCAAAGAGGACACCCGCGGCTCACGAGTGAACGTCAACATGCTGGCTTCCCTCCTCATTTCCCGTCCGCGCGTAGATGTGCGTGATGATCTCCTCCATCGGCGGATCTTCGATGGTCACATCGAGGAGACGATAGTTGTGGACGATGTGGGCGAGCACCTCCTCGATCGTCGTCTGCGCCGTATCGACGGAGAGCCGAAGCCCGCTGCCCTTTTGCTTGATGATCTGCACGCCATGCAGTTCGAATTGCTCAGGCGTTTCGGCCAACTTCAACTTGACCGTTTTATAGGTGAGAAAGTCACGCTTCATGTTGGTGACCGTATCGTCGAGGATGATCTGACCGTGATTGATGACGATCGCTCGCTTACAGAGCTGCTCGATGTCACCCGCGTCGTGTGACGTGAGAAAGAGAGTGGTGCCTTCCTCGCGGTTCATCTCGCGGATCAGCTCGCGGATCTTCTGCTTGACGACGACGTCAAGGCCGATCGTCGGTTCATCGAGAAAGACGATCTGCGGCCGATGCAACAGAGCGGCAGCGATCTCGCAGCGCATCCGCTCTCCGAGCGACAGTTTGCGGACGGCCGTATGCAGATAGGGCCCCAGCTCAAACCGTTCGATCAGATCGTCGCGCCGCTTTTTAAAATCGCCCGGCTTGACTTCATAGATGCGCCCCATCAGCTCAAACGTGTCGAGCGGCGGCAGATGATACCACAGCTGCGACTTCTGTCCAAAGACAGAGCCGATATGAAAGGCCAGCTTTTGACGCTGCGTCCACGGACAGTAACCGAGGACGGTCGCATCGCCCGCCGTCGGGTGCAAAATGCCGGTCAGCATTTTGATCGTCGTCGATTTGCCAGCCCCGTTCGGGCCGAGAAAAGCTAACACTTCGCCCTGCTCCACCGCAAAGTCGATCGGCTTCACCGCCGTCTTCTCCGTCACCTGCGGCTTGAACAACCCCTTAAAACTGCCGATCAGACCTGCCTGCTTGTGTTTGACCGAAAACGATTTGGTCAAACCTTGTACTCGTATTGCGGACATCTGCTCACTCCCCCTCCGGAAAAAAGAAAAGACCTGACGACAAGTTCCCCTGGTGCTGGAACTTGCCGCAGGTCTTTTATCCCCACGGTGTAACGCGTTCGATACGCGCTCGGCCTCGCTCGGTTCGATCCGGTTTCCCGTCGGCTCCCTAGAGGCCCTTCCACTTGTTCTACGTATAGTAGCATGTGGACATGTCCGTTGACAAGAGACATTTCCATTTGCGCAATTATTCTTTCTTTTTCAATAATCTTTACACTATAATGAAAGAAGAAGAGGCGAGGAGGGATAGAATGACAACAGGTCGAGGAAGCGCTTGGTTGGGCGCTGCCCTGTTCGCCATCTGCTATGAGGCGTTGGTGAGCCTGATTGGCTGGTGGTTGTTCGGGCCACCGCACACATTGGAAGGCAATTTCTCACTGAAAGTGACCGCCACCGTCGGGTTGCCTGCACTTGGGCAATTGCTCGACCCGTCACATCAGATCGGCTCGCTCGAACTGCAACGCTCGGGCTTCCTGATCAGCACGATGCTGTACCCGATCGTCTCGATGATGCTCTACGCGCTGGCCAACACCGGATATGTCCGGTCGCTCGCCAAAAGTCAGCGCGACCTGCCGCTCAGTTCGGTGAAAGAGACCTCGCGCATCGCGGTCAGAATGATGGGATGGATGATCCTGCAGTTGCTGCTCAGCTTGATCATGATGCTGCTGATCGGGTTGCTCGGATTTGTCGGCGGGGCGCTGTCGGTGTTGCTGTTGCTCTGTTTTCGCTATTATTTTCTCTTTTTTGAGTACGTGCTGGTCGTGGAGCAGACCGCGTTTCGCCAAGCGTTTGGCCGCTCGCTTGAACTCCGCAAAAGCGCGCAGTCGGTCGCCTTTCCCCTCTTTCTCATCATCCTGGTCGTCAACGTACTGCTCGGCTATATGGTAAATCAGTTTTTCTCCTACGGGATGATGGCGCTGATGTTGCCGCTCAACGCCATCTTGCACACCATGATCCAAAGCAGATTGATGCACGCCTTTTTTGTCGCTCGGGAAGGGTGACCGCTGGAAATCGGTTGCCCGCTTGTTCTATACTAGGAGATATTCTTGGCGCTTTTCCAATCTATCAGACTGAGGTGCTTTCCTGTGACAACGATCGAGATGAATGGGCTCGCGGCGAAAAAGATCCGCGAAGCATTGGCAAATGAGAACAATCCTGAATTGAAGTGCCGCGTCTATGTGGATCATGTGCATGGCGATCATGCGCATTACGGATTGGCGTTCGACACGCAAAAGCCGGAAGACGAAGTGGTGGTCGCACAAGGGCTGGAACTGCTGGTTGGCCCGGACAACAAAGATTTCCTCAACGGCCTCGTCGTCAAATACCTGCTGTATCCGAGCGAAGGGTTTAAGATCATCAACCCGAGCAAAAACAACCACGGCGACCACTAGGAGCTGATGAGCGCGCGCGCATTGCACCTGTTGGTCGACGGCGGATCCATGCACCTTGAGGTGCGCGGGCAGGGTGAACCGGTGCTTTTGGTGCACGGCATCTTCGCTTCCTCCTACTGCTGGCGCCTCGTGGCGGAGCAACTCGCAAAGCGCTATACGGTCTATTCGCTCGACCTGCTCGGATTCGGCATGAGCGACATGCCCCCAGACATCGACTATTCGCAGTCGGCACAAGCTCGACGCGTGCTTCAGGTCGTCGATCAGCTGGGGCTCTCCTCTGTGCGTCTGGTCGGGCATTCGATGGGCGGCGAGATCGCGGCGATGGCCGCCTGCTTCGATGCAACACCATTTTCCCAGTTGGTGCTGGTGGCAGCAGACGGGTTTCGCCCCGCGTTTAAACCGTGGCAGCGGCGCGTGCTCTCCGGCGCTTGGATGGGCTGGGTGGTGCGGCGAACGTTTGATGAAAAGGGCTTTCGGCGCTTTGTCAGGCGGATCGTCACTGACCCGACCGTCTATGGAGCGGAGGAGATCGCCCACTATGTCGCACCCTATCGGCGAGCGGAGTTCCCCCTCGCGATGCGGCGGCTGGCCAAAGACCGCGAGGCGGGCATTCGACCGGAGATGTGCAGCACCATTCAGGTTCCAACCCTCCTGCTCTGGGGGGAGGAGGATCGCATCGTCCCTCCGCGCATCGGTGAGCAATATCGGGAGCTGCTCCCGAACGTTGTACATTATTTGACATGTCCCAACTGTGGACACATGCCGATGGAGGAGTATCCAGAGTGGTTGACCAGACAGCTGGTCTCCTTTTTTGCGGGCGACCTCGCCGAAACTGTGCGAGCGGATCACAGCTGGTAGCATGCCGAGTCGAAGCTCGGATCAAATTGGATCGGATCACAAGCTGAGCAAAGGTCTGACCTTTGCTCAGTTCGGTTCACACCGTCAAAAA
>NZ_JBHUIO010000011.1:614250-641544 GCF_042682745.1 Tumebacillus lipolyticus
TCGCCGATTTCCCCTCAAGCATTGGCACAGGGTCGCTTTCCTGACGGGTGGCGCGAAGGTCGATCATCCGACGGATCAGAGCGCGGTTGCGCTCGCGCAGATGTTCGAATGCATCACGGACGGGCGGGTGATCTGACAGTTTGCCGCGACACTCGCCCTTTTTCTTACACCGTTTGCGGCCGCTCTGCACATCGCTTCCCCTCCTGTCGCCCGACTTCTAGCTCTTCCAGCATATGCGGGCGTGTACAGGGCGGTGCGCCCAAACAGAGAGCTCGAAGATGCGATCCGCAATCGCTGGCCGATCTTCTCCACCTTCATTCGCACAGGCTGTCAAGTTTGAATCGGCTTGTGATGGGCTGACCACCACCTGCCGATCAGGACGACAGAGAGGGTCGTGAACACGGGAATCAAATATTCCAAGAATGCGACGTCGAACAGCGGAGCGAGCCATTTGTCCTCCACCAGCATCTTGCCCGCCGTCCACCCGAGCACGCTCGCCCCGACATAGATCAAGATCGGGTAGCGATTGACCAGCTTGAGAATAGCTTGCGATCCCCAGATGATGATCGGAATGGAGATGCCAAGCCCGATCAGCACGAGCGAGAGATGCCCTTTTCCCGCCGCCGCCACCGCAAAGATATTGTCGAGCGACAGGATGAGATCGGCGAGAATGATCGTGCGGATCGCCGCTCCAAACGTTGTACCCTCTTTGACTGGCGTTTCTGCTTGCGAATTGTCGACGAGCAGTTTGATCGCCACCCAGAGCAGAAAGGCACCTCCGATCGCTTGCAGGAGCGGCACTCGCAACAGGTAGACGGCGACGACCGTCAGCGATACTCGCAGCCCGATCGCGCCGACCGTCCCCCAGTAGATCGCTCGCTTGCGCTGCTGTTCGGGAAGGCGGCGAGAGGCGAGGGCGATCACCATCGCGTTATCGCCCGATACGACCAGATCGATGATGATGATCGAAAAGAGTGCCCAGATGTAATCGAACACGGCAGAATCGCTCCTTTCACAACCTTACAGAATGTCCAACCGGGGAGAAAAGAAAAGAGACCTCTGCCACCGTTTGGCAAAGGTCTCGCTCAACGCAAGGTCTAACAAAGCCGGAGGTATTCTCACACCTCGTCATGACGACTTTGTCTCAGGCAGATCGGCTGCCTGCAAGCTACTCCCCTTTGATCGCTCGATTCGGTTGACGAGAGCCTGACGGGTAAGAGCGGCTGACAGGCACCTCACTAAAACTTATGTGCAAGGCGCATGCTGTATGTCTTCCGAATCGGCAAGCGGGCTCATATTCTCCTGCGGCACCCAGCCTTCCTCACCGTCGCTCAGCTTCTGACACCATACCCAGCCGTTGAGCTCTTGGCTGCCCACAACCGCTTCGCCAACCTCAACATCCAGCTCTTTGGCGGTGTACGCTTCCAAGATCACGCCTACCTCTTGCTCCTGTCGAATGATCTGCTCGGGCACCCAGCCTTTAAGCGTCTGATCGAGCGTCGTGCAATAGAGCCAATCTGGCCAGTTCTCAGGCCCCTCATATCGTTTACCGACGCGGACGACCTGACCTTTGGAAAGGGTGATCGGGTTGGGATAGTTGCTGCGATGGCTTTTTGTGATCTCGTATTTCATGCTGACTCACCTCTGCTTGTGTGATCGTGAACGTTTAACCTGTGGGCGTGCTGGTTAGGAATTGCTCGCAAACTTCGCATGGCAGCGCGCGCGATAGGCGACCAGCTTCTTGTTGAGATTGGCAAGCCATTCCGGATGATCTTGCGAATCGGAGAGGTCGACTGCGCGCAATAGCTTGGCGTACATGACCAAGTTGTGCAGTTCATAAAACTGCTGGATCTGCTGTTCATAGTTGGGGTCGATCTGCGTGGCTGACCGATACCCGGACAGAAAGGCGAGAAACAGCGGATGCGACCGATCAAATCCGCCCGCCTCGAAAAGATCGCGAAGCGCATACGCGAGATCTGCCACATACCAGTAGCGAGAGCAGTCATCAAAGTCGAGGATGCCGATCTCCTCTCCCGCAAAGCGAAGGTTGTCCAGCTCAAAATCATAGTGAATCAATCCGAAGTTCTCCTTAGTCGTCGGAAGCGTCGAAGCCCAGTGCAGGAGTTGCCCCAACTTCTCTCTGGCAGCCTGATCGTCAGGTGGGATCATCTCGCTCACAAACGCCAGATGGTCGCGCCACGAAGGTCGCTGCGCAGAAAGTTCTTCCGGCAGTGCTTTCATCGCCTGATGGAGTTTACCAAGCTCTTTTCCCCACGCTGCATACTGTTCTGGGCGAAGCTCTTCCGCATCTGGATGTTCCCCTGACAGAGCTTCAAAGACGACTGCGTAAAACGTTCCCCACTCCGTTTGAACTTCCTCCACCTCTCGCCCGTGCAGCGATTTTACAGGTCGCGACACGCGCAACGACCGTTCGTCGAGTGCATGGAGCAGTTCTAACTCCGCTTCGAGCAGCTTTTTCGCTCGCTCCGTACGCTCGTTAAAACGAAGAAAATGCAATTTTCCCGCATTTTTAAAGATGAAGATAAAATTTGCGCTTGCCCGATAATATTGGGCAGTGCCAGGATCGTGTTCCCAACGCGCTAGGATCTGCTCCGCCAGCGGGCTTTGCCAGTTTTCATCCACCGTGTCCACCACGCGGTGCATCAAGCTCAGTTTCATCATCCGCAACACCTCTTCCTCGATCGATTATCTGTGGGAATGGTCGCCATACTCAACCTACTAAAAAAGAAGTAGACCTCCCTTGAGCTTCGACGGCTAGGAGAGGTCTCTTCTATGTCAACACGTTGAGCCGACACCCTTTTGGGGTATCTGTTGTGCAAACGACCTTAGGTGTTACTAGCACCTAGGGTCTCTTTTTATTGTACGCATACTCTGTAAGATCATTCTAGCACAGCAGATCGACGCGTTTCAAGGCTGTCGCTTCCCTCATTGTGCGATGACCAGATCGAGCAATAATCTGCGCAGTGGCCATCAGATCGAGTTCGCGCGCTCAGAGCATTTTTTTGAAGCAGGTGTAGTAGCGGGTCTGGCGCATGCCCACCGCTTCATAGAGCAAAGTCGCTCCCGTTGCATTGCTAGCATCCACCCCGAGCGAGACTTTCGTTCTTCCCCGCCGGAAAAACTCGGCGAAGCTATGCTGAAGCAACGCTTTGGCAATTCCCTGGCGGCGGAAATCGGGCAGCACCGCAAGATTCCCAATCCACCCCGTGTCCCCATAGTCCACATTGAGCGAATGTCCCACCGGCTTGCCGTCCAGTTCGGCAAGCACCCACAGCGAAGCATCAAAGGTGGATTTTTGAACGGCTGCCTCGATCCACTCCTCAAAAGGAATGTCGTTGAACTCCCAGCTATCCTGAAAACATGCTTTGCGCACTTCATAAGCTTGGCGATCATCACGACCGAGGACGAACGGTCGAAGGATGAGCCCTTCCTGCAACTCAGGCTCCGGTGGAGCCTCCGCCAGATCGATCACCATGCGATAGAAGTGACGCTCTTCCGCATACCCGAGCTCTTCCATCAGCAAAACCTGCTCGTTGCGCATTCCGTTGATCCAGCGTTTGATCGGCAGCTGCTGATCCGACCCGCCCATCTCTCTCAGGCGGTTTTCCACCGTCACGGTAAGAGCTTGATCGAGCTCGCGTCCCCAGTGCTCAGGCAGGATGGTCACATCCCCGATTCCCTTGTAGAGGCAGGCGTAGGCGATGATCTGACCCGCTTGATCTTCGACCATCCATGCATCATGATTCAAATCGAATCCCTTGCGCTTCCACTCATCGAGCACTTCCGCTTCGGAGTACTCTGGCTCTCCGTACTCGGCGATCGAGTGGGCGATGAGCAGATCGGCCACCGCCTTCGCATCGTTTAGCACCGGATGGCGCATCGTCAAATGTTGCGGTAGAAATGTCTGCATACCAATTCCTCATTTCTGCCAAATATTGTTGAAACTATACTGGAAGTTGCGGAAAAAATCAAGAGATTCTCTACAGTTCGCTTGCACATTTCACTTTATGTGTCATCGATCGGTCGCTTTCGATTCATCTCATCAGCCAGACAGGCACAAAAAAGCGGTCTGCCCAGTGGCAAACCGCTTTTTTACACTCAACTAGCCCTGCAGGAGTTCCATCTCTGCGTCGTCGATCTCCATGTTCGTCGAGACGTTTTGCACATCGTCGTTGTCTTCGAACACTTCGAGCAGTTTGAGCATGTTTTTCGCATCGTCGCCGGCGACGTTGACTGTGTTCTTGGGCACCATTTGCACATCGGCGTTGACGAAGGAAAAACCTTGCTCTTCCAGAGCGCTTTTCACACTTTCAAAGTCGGACGGAGCGGTCAAGATTTCAAACTCCTCCTCCGAGACGACCATGTCCTCTGCACCCGCTTCAAGCGCAGCCATCATCACCGCATCTTCCTCAAGATCAGATTCGGTGCGATCGAGCGTCAGGACGCCTTTTTCATCGAACATCCACGCCACGCAGTTCGGCTCGCCGAGCGAACCACCGCGCTTGTTGAACGCCGCTCTGACCTCCGCCCCTGTGCGGTTGCGGTTGTCGGTCAAGCAGTGCACCAGCACCGCGACGCCACCTGGGCCGTACCCTTCGTAGCGGATCTCTTCATAGGACTCGCCTTCGAGCTGGCCGGAGCCTTTTTTGATCGCGCGCTCGATGTTGTCGATCGGCATGTTGATCGCACGACCTTTGGCGATCAGGCCTTTCAGTTTAAAGTTCGCATTTGGATCAGGGCCACCGTTTCTCGCGGCAACGATGATCTGACGAGCAATCTTCACCATCTGGTTGTTTTTCGCACGGTCTTGAACCCCTTTGCGGGCTGCGAAGTTCTTAAACTTTGGCATCTTAAAGTCTCCTTACTCGAAAAGTCATATTCTCCAGTGTAGCACAAAAACTGTCATTCGCACTACGGGCAGATCGAAAGCGATTCCTGCTTGTCAACATTTTCTAATACAACAGATTGCAGCGAGGAAGCAGGCTGGAATAATTCTAATGAACTGGTAATCGCGCTCTTGGCTGTCAGCTTGGCAAACACACTTTCGGCGTGTATAGTATAGGGATACTTTTCAGAGAATACGGAGGATTCAAACGTGTGAGAGATGGTGGAAGCTTTTTTGATCAACCTGACGTGTTCGATGCATATTGGCGCGCTCGCAGCAGACAGGAAAGCGCCAACTCGGTGTTGGAACAACCGATCATCGAATCGTTGATCGGTTCGGTCGATCAGCTTGCTGTGCTCGACCTCGGCTGTGGCGATGGCCAATACGGAAAGCAATTGTTGGCGCAGGGCGCGGCCTCTTACTACGGGATCGATGCATCGATGCGAATGGTGTCGTTGGCAAAAAAGAACTTGACGGAAGGGAATGCGCACGTTGTGCACCAAGCGTTTGAGGAGATGGAACTGCCAGCGGGGAAGTTTGACCTGGCCGTCTCCCGTCTTGCGCTTCACTATGTGGACGATCTGGTTCACGTACTCACAAAAGTGTGCAGGAGCCTAGCCAGCGGCGGACGGCTGGTCTTTTCGGTCGAGCACCCATTGCTCACATCGTGTCAAGAAAGTCAGGGTACCAAACCGGGAAGTTGGGTGGTCGATGATTACTTTGTCGCCGGGGCGCGGGACGTTCTCTGGTTCGGCGATCGCGTGCGGAAATATCATCGTTCGATCGAAGATTATTTTCTCGCTGTCCAGCAGGCCGGCTTTCAGGTGGATATGCTCCGCGAGTCGAAGCCAGATCGGGCGCAGTTTTCCTCAGAAGCAGAATATGGTCGGCGCATGCGCATTCCTCTCTTTCTATTGATGACAGGGAGGAAATGATGAGACGCGCAACATCTTTTCGTTTTTTATGGTTTGGACAGATAGTGGCCAATCTGGCCGATGTCCTCTATGTGGTGGTGCTGATCGCGATGGTCTATCAGGCGACAGGCTCGACGATGCTGACCGCGCTGATCCCGATGGTGACGATGGGCGCACAGCTGATCGGCGGTCTGGTTGCACCGCTCGTGCTGGATCGCTTTCGCCTGTCGCGCCTGCTCGTCAGCACCCAAGTGGGCAAAGCGCTGCTGTTCGCGCTGCTGACCCTCTTTTTGGATCGTTTGCTCAGCGGAGGCTGGCTGCCTCTCTTGTACGTGCTGATGGCGCTCTTCTCCATCCTCGATGCGGCAGCCAACCCTGCGCGAAATGCGATCGTCCCCCGCCTGGTGGATAAAGCGGAGCTGGTCAAAGTGAACGGCTGGCTCGCTTCGACCGACCAGACGGTCAACCTCGCCGGCTGGGCGCTCGGCGGCGTGGTCTTCGTTGCGCTGGGCGGCACGGAGAGCATGTGGGTATGCTTTGTGCTCCATGCGGTTGCGGCGCTGCTGATGTTCGGCGTGCGCGAACCTGTGCGGACGGCTGAAGCGTCAGAAGAGCACGTCGTGAAAAGCTCAGGGATCTCTTCGATGAAAGAGGGCTGGGTGGTGCTCTGGCGCACGCCGCTTTTGCGGACGATCCTGATCATGGATGTGATCGAGGTGATGTCGGGCGGCGTGTGGGTCGGTGCGGTGATGATGGTCTTTGTGCAGGAGGCGCTCGGCGAAGGCGAGCAGTGGTTCGGCTTCCTGAACGCCGGGTACATGGGCGGCATGTTGCTCGGCGGGCTCTTGGTGTCGCTCTGGGCGAAACAGGTGGAGCGCAAGTTCGCGCCCCTGCTCGTGCTCAGCTCCGCCGTGTTCGCCGCGCTCAACCTCCTCTTTGCTTATACGAGCATCGCTTGGCTCGCCGTGCTGCTCTGCCTGCTGATGGGACCGCCCAATCAGATGAAGGAAGTGATCCAGCAGACGTTGATTCAGCGCACAGTTGAAGAGCGGCTGCTCCCGAAAGTGTTCTCCGCGAAGATGACCGTCTTCTACACCGGATACACGCTGTCAGTGCTGGTGATGAGCTTGCTGACCGATTGGATCGGCGTGCGCTCCGTCTACGCGTTGGCCGGAGCGATTGTCGCATTGGTTCCGCTCCTCGCCTGGAGCAGATGGAAGGTCTTGCGGCAGGCGTCTGTGGTGTAAGCGGGCGAGGTGACATTTGTCGCCTTTTGCTCGTCACTTGTCACTTGTCGCCTGAAACGTATTCGTGCAAGCAAAGAGCGCATGAGCTAGTTGGCTCATGCGCTCTTTTATCTTGGCGGAGATGCTTTTCTGCTTTGCTTGTGGAAGGCTTATTTTCGAAAAGGTATGACCTTTGCTCCTTATTTTGGATTCACGCAGTTTTCCGCAAATTTCCTGAACCCCTTCTCCCTTATCCGATGTTGAGCGATACTATTTGAGAGACGCTGAAGGATACAGACTGTTGCTCTTCTTTCAAGAGCGACCTCTCGAAGTAAAAAGTTGATTCGAAATATTTTTACAACAACTCCCATCTATCCTGTATTATACATAGTGCATCCTCGTTTGACGAAAAGATGAATAATCGCGGAGGAGAAACGATGAATCGAACATGGATCAGACCTTTGGCCATCTGGGTTCTGCTTTCTTTGCTGCTCGCGATCAACATCTTGCCTACCGACCCTGTTGACTTTCTACTCATCCTACTCATGGTGACCGCGGTAGCCTTTGTCGGCGCATTTATCTTGGAAGCTTGTATCCGCTTTTTGTTCCCGGCCAAGAACAAAGTGACGAGGAAATGAGCAAAACGCAAAAAGCATCTGCCTCTTCGTGAGACAGATGCTTTTTGCTACCTGCGCTTGGCGACATGGATCGCGATTCCCTGTGCATCGGCTGCCGCTTCCATCAGCGTTTCGGTCAGCGTCGGATGCGGGTGCAAGGTGAGCGAGATGTCTTCCAGCGTCGCTCCCATCTCGATCGCCAGCGCCGCCTCGCCGACCAGCGAGGACGCTTCTGCTCCGACGATGTGTACGCCGAGCACAACTCTGCTATCCTGCTCCGCGATGATGCGACAAAATCCCTCTCCCCGCCCGAGGGTCAGCGCCCGACCGCTGGCCGCAAAGGGAAACTGCCCGACGGTGACGGCGATTCCCTGCGCGTGCGCCTCCGCTTCTGTCAGGCCGACCGTCGCGATCTCCGGGTCGGTGAACAGCACGGTCGGCATGCAAGCCATGTCTTTGGCGCTGTTGCGACCTGCGATCGCTTCTGCCGCGATCATCCCTTCTCTGCTCGCTCGGTGTGCGAGCAGCGGCCCATGCGTGACATCGCCGATCGCAAAGAGGTTCCGGTTGGCTGTCCGGCCTTGGTGGTCGGTGGTCAGAAAACCGTGCTCGTCCGTCGAGAGCCCGGCGCGGTCGAGGTCGAGCCCTTCTGTATTCGGACGGCGTCCGACGGTGACGAGCACCTTGTCAGCAGCGATCTTTTTTTCCACTCCGCCTTGCTGCAACGTCACACAGACAGTTCCCTCCTCGATCGTGTGCCCACAGACTTCCGCTTGGGTGAGCAAAGTGATGCCCGCGCGGCGCATGTTTTTTTTCACGATTTGAACGAGCGAATGATCGAAGCCTTGGAGGATGTCAGACTCGGAGCAAGCGATGATCACCTCTGTGCCCAGCTTAGCAAAGGCGGTGCCGAGCTCAAGCCCGATACAGTCACCGCCGATGATCAACAGGCGCTTCGGCAGTTCGGTCAACCGCAACGCTTCGGTGGAGGAGAGGATGTGCAGACCATCGAACGGCAGATTGGGCAGAGGCTGCGGACGCGAGCCGGTGGCGATGATGCCCGCCTCGAAGCGGTAATACTCCATCCCCTGCTCCGTCTCGACGGCGATGCGATCTTCCGACATGAACAGCGCTGTCCCTTTGACCACGGTGACGCCGTTTGCGGCGAGCAACGCGGAGATGCCGCGGGTGAGCTTTTGCTGAATGCTCGCTTTCCACGCTTGGTGCTTTTGCATGTTGAACGCGTGCCGTTCGAGCTCGACACCCATCTCAGTCGCCTGGGCGAGGGTGCCGATCGCATTGGCTGCCTGAATCAGCGCTTTCGACGAGATGCACCCTGCATGCAAGCAGATTCCGCCCACCTCTCCCCGCTCGATGAGCACGACCTCAAGGCCGAGCTGGGCGGCGCGGATGGCGGCCACATAGCCTGCGGGGCCGGTGCCGATGATGACCGTTTGCACGTTTTGCGCGATGTCTCCTACGACCATCTCCGCACCCCCTTACCCCATCTCCAAAACGAGCAGGTCTGGATGTTCCAGCAGTCGCTTGATCCGGTTGGTAAAGCGAACCGCTTCCGCACCGTCGATGACGCGATGATCGAACGAGAGCGACAGGTACATCATCGTGCGGATCGCGATCTCTCCTTGATAGACGACCGCTTTTTCCTGCATGGCATGAACCCCGAGGATCGCCACCTCTGGATAGTTCAGGATCGGGGTGGCAAAAAGCCCGCCGAGCGGCCCCATGTTGGAGATCGTAATCGTTCCTCCGCGCATCTCCTCGACGGCGAGCGCTCGCCGCTTGGCCAGTTCGATCAGCCGCCCGATTTCTGTCGCCAGCTCAAGGAGCGACCTCCGCTCAGCCCCCTTCAGCACCGGCACGATCAGACCGTCTGGCGTATCGATCGCAATGCCGATGTTGTAGTCGGAGCGCAGGACGATCTCGCCGCGCTCGTCGTCCAGCTGGGCGTTGAGGTACGGGTGCTCTTTCAGCGCGATCAGCAACGCTTTTAGCAGGAACGGCAGGTAGGTGATCTTCTGCCCGCTCGGTTCGAGCAGTTTGTTCATCCGCCTGCGCAGCGACACCAGTTCGGTCATGTCCACCTCGTCGATCGAAGTGACGTGCGGAGCGGTGAACGCCGCCTTGGTCATCCGCTCGGCGATCGTGCGGCGCAGCCCGCGCAGCGGGACGCGGGTGGTCGTCGGTGTCATCGTATCGATGCTCGGCAGCGCTTGTGATCTGACGCTTTCTTCTGCTGTTGATCGACAGCTTTCCTCCGCTCGTTCGGCGTCGCTCAGTCGCTGTTCCTGCTGTGCGCGCTGATGTGCCAGCAGGTCCTCTTTTGTCACGCGTCCAGCTGCGCCGCTGCCGCTGACGAGTCTGATGTCGATCATCAGGTCGCGGGCGAGCTGTCGAACGGCAGGTGTTGCGAGAACGCGCCCAGCGGTCAGGATCGGCGCGGAGATCACCTCTGCCCGATCGGCCTGCTCCTGCACAGCCTCCGCTTCGCCGAGGATGACGAGCACCTCACCAACCCTCGCCAGCTCCCCCGCCTTCGCCTTGATCTCCCGAACTTGTCCGCTCAGCGGGGAGGGCAGCTCGACCAGCGCTTTGTCTGTCTGCACCTCGACCAGCGGATCGAACTCCCGCACCTGATCGCCCTCCTGCACCAGCCAGCGGACGACCTCCGCCTCGTGGATGCCCTCGCCGATATCGGGAAGTTTAAATGAGACTGCCATCCGAACACCTCCTCAATAGGTCATCACGCGCTCGATGCCGTGCAGGATGCGCCGCGCGTCGGGCGCGCAAATATCTTCGAGCGAAAAGAGCGGCTGGGGCACATCGTAACTGCCGACGCGCAAGACGGGCGCCTCCAAAGAGAGCAACGCGCCCTCGTTGATCAGCGAGACGATCTCCGCTCCCAGTCCAGCGGTCTTCGGCGCTTCGTGGACGACGAGCGCGCGCCCCGTCTTTTGTACGGAGGCGAGGATCGTCTCCCGATCGAGCGGCGACAAGGTGCGCAGATCGACCACCTCCACCTCCCACCCCCGCTGCTTGGCCAGCTCGGCCGCTTCCAGCGAGACGCGAAGCATCGTCCCCCAAGCGAACAGCGACAGGTCTTTCCCCGTGCGCACGATGTTCGCACGACCGATCGGCACCGTGTAGTGCCCCTCCGGCACCTCCTCTTTAAACGCCCGATAGATTCGCATCGGCTCAAAGAAAAGCACCGGATCTGGGTCTGCGATCGCCGCGAGCAACAGCCCTTTTGCATCGTATGGCGTGGAGGGGCAGACCACTTTTAACCCCGGCTGATGAACAAAAAACGCCTCGGGACTGTCCCCGTGAAGCTCGGGGGCGCGAATGCCCGCGCCGTAGGGAGCGCGGATGACCAGCGGACAGGAAAATCTCCCCTGGGAGCGCGTCCGAACCCGCGAGACATGACAGACGATCTGCTCGACCGCCGGGTAGAGAAAGCCTGCAAACTGCACCTCTGGCACCGGGCGCATTCCATTGACCGCAAGCCCGACAGACGCGCCGACGATCCCCGCTTCAGCAAGCGGGGTGTCGATGACGCGCAGGCTGCCAAATTCAGCCTGCAAACCTTCTGTGGCGCGGAACACCCCGCCGTTCACGCCAACATCCTCCCCGAGCACCAGCACGCGCTCGTCCACCTGCAGAGCGACGCGAAGCGCATCCTGAATCGCTTGGATCAAGTTGAACTTTGCCATCTCACACACCACCTTCGCTTCTGTAGAGCGCGCGCATCTCGGCTCGCTGCGCTTGCAGATGCGCGGGCAGCGTCGCGTAGGCGTGGTCAAAGAGGCGATCGGGATCGACAGGCGGCGCTGCGAGCATCTCGTCGATCGCAGTTTGCACCTGCTCGTCCGCCTTTTTCCACAGCTCCGCCTCCAGCTCTTCCGTCCAGATGCCGTGCTCCTGCAACGTTTGTTTCAAGCGCTCGATCGGGTCTTTCGCTCGCCACGCTTCCACCTCTTCCTCCGTTCGATAGCGAGTGTGATCATCCGCGGTGGTGTGCGAGCCATAGCGGTAGGTGACCGCCTCGATCAAGGTAGGACCTTTTCCACTCCGCGCTTTGTCTGCCGCCGCCTTCACCGCTCGATAGACGGCCAGCAGGTCGTTCCCATCGACGCGCACGCCCTCCATTCCATAGGCGGTCGCTTTTTCGGCGAGCGTCTCGGTCGCAGTCTGTTTGTGAAGCGGGACGGAGATCGCATAGCCGTTGTTTTGGCAGAAAAAGATCACCGGCAGTTTGAACACCCCGGCAAAGTTCATCGCTTCATGAAAATCCCCTTCCGATGTCGCGCCGTCGCCGAGAAACCCGACGGTGACCGCATCTTCCCCACGCAGTTTGCTCGCCCATGCAGCACCTACAGCGTGCGGCAGTTGGGTGGCGATCGGTACGGCGATCGGGAAGATGTTTACGTTTGGCGGTGGAATGCAGCCTTCAGGGCGACCATTCCAATAGAGCAGGATGGTGGCGAGCGGCAGGCCGTGCACCATCGAAACGCCATGTTCGCGATAGGTGGGAAAGAGCCAGTCCCCTTTTTCAAGCGCCACTCCGCACCCGACCTGTGCCGCTTCTTGCCCCTCCAGCGGCGCATAGGTGCCCAGCCGACCGGAGCGTTGCAACTGCACCGCTCGACGGTCAAAATGACGGATGGTGATCATCCAGGAATACATCTCGGTCAATCGTTCAGGCGTAAGCGCCATGCGCTCAGCCCGACTCCATTCTGTCCGGTTCATCAACTTGTCCCCCCTCCGTTCCTATATATGCGCGCCCCCGCGCAAAAATCTCTCCTCAACTTGAGAAAGACTCCGCTTTCGCACTTGTGAATTTTTATTGTTGTTTACAGTGTAAGCGACATGATAGGCTTGTGTTGCAGGGGACGTCACCTGACGATCAAACAGGAGAGTGAACACGATTGTCTTTTACAGAGACTGAACAGTCGATGCTATCGGAGATGCGGCAGATGCTCGTCACTCTGATCGATCGAACAGAGGTTCAAGGCGCACAGATCAAAGGGCTCGACAAAAAGCTTCATGAGTTTCATGCGGAGCTAAAGGGCGAGATCGCAGACCTCCGCACAGAGGTAAAAGCAGAGATCGCTGATCTTCGCACAGAGGTCAAACAGGTCAAAGCTGAAGTCGCGGATCTCCGCACAGAGGTAGCACAGGTAAAAGCCGAAGTCGCCGATCTTCGCACAGAGGTAGCACAGGTAAAAGCTGAAGTCGCGGATCTCCGCACAGAGGTCACACAAGTAAAGGCAGATGTCGCCGATCTCCGCAAGGAACTCAAATCGAACATCACAGGTCTTCGCACAGAGTTCAAAGCGGACATCGCAGATCTCCAAGCCAAACAGAAGCGAGACACTTCAGACATTCGCAACAACATGGCGACAAAACAAGATCTTCAGCGCTTCAATGAACAGCTTTCCAACCATAAGGTCGATCTCAACTGGCTGCACAGCCAAGTCAACAGGCAGGAGCTGGATCTCTTCCATCTCAAACTTCAGCAGCAAAAGCTGATGCTGGGCTGATCATCCTGACAGATCATGCAACGACTGAGCGGATGCACGCCCGTGCACGCCGCAACCCCCTACGCACGCTCAATTGAACCATCTTGCTCCCATGCGCGAGCTTCCTCTTCCACCCTTAATTCCCAGACGGAAAAACCCTGCTCTTCCACAGATCGCTGGGAGGAGCGGGGCTTTTTACACGTTCCGTTCTACCACTTCCGCATCGCACGTTCACACCCGTACGTTTTTCAACTCCTTGACCCGGTCAATCCGCTCTTCCACCAGACGATCTGCCGCGATGCTGGTCGGGATCTGCTGTTCAGCTGCGAGCGCATACACCTGCAACAGCATCCCGTATATCCCTTTCGTCTTCGCATAAACGCGCTCCGGCACCGCGCCTTTCAACTCATCGGCGACCTGGATCAGCCCGCCCGCATTGGCCAGATAATCGGGGGCATACAAAATGTCCCGCTCCCGCAGCATCGCGCCATGCCGCTGCACATCGAGCAGTTGGTTGTTCGCCGAGCCGACCACCGCTCGACAGCGCAACCGCTCGATCGTCCGATCGTTGAGGATCGCCCCCAGCGCGCAGGGTACAAACATGTCGACCTCCAAGTCATAGATCTCCTCCGGTGCGATCGCTCCTAAAAATTGCTCAGCCGGCACCCGCTCCGCCACCCGATCCACATTCGGCCGGTGCACATCGCTCACATACACCGCTGCGCCTTCCTCGACCAGATGTTGAACGACGAGCGCCCCCACCTTTCCCACGCCTTGCACCGCAAACCGCTTCCCACCTAAGTCCGCATCGCCAAAGAGCCACTTCGCCGTCGCCTTGATCGCTTCGACCACGCCGAGCGCGGTGGGAACTGCCGTGTTTCCCGATCCACCATACTCTTCGGGCAGACCGACAAAGCGGGAGGACTCGCGCTGCGAATGCACAAAGTCCTGCGGCGTCGTCCCCATGTCTGTCCCCGTATAGAAACGCCCGCCAAGCCCTTCCACAAAGCGCCCAAACACGCGAAACAGCTCAGGTGATTTAGCCGTGTCAGGATCGCCGATCAGCACCGCTTTTCCCCCGCCGTTGTCCACATCGACCACGCCGCATTTATAGGTCATCCCTCTGGACAGCCGCAAGACGTCAAAAAGCGCCTCTTCCTCCGATTCGTATGGCCGCATCCGACAGCCGCCAAGCGCCGGGCCCATCGTCGTGTCATGCAGGGCGACGATCGCCTTCAGACCTGTGCTCCTATGTTGAAAAAAGTGAATCTGCTCATGACCATGCTTGGCCATCTCCGCAAAGATGCTCACCGCTTCTCCCCCCCCCCCCTTTTCTCGATCGTTCCAGCGAGCCCAGATGATGTGGATCGCTTCGCAGCTCGCCCGCCCAACGCGGTGTCCAGCCGCACAGCACGAACGGGAAGCGATCAGCTCGCTCCTGAATCCTCAGGTCGGCTAAGCCTAACATCGAGGTCGAACCTCTCACGCTCATCCGCCTTTGAACATCCGAATGTGCAAAGACCTCCATCCACCGCTCTCCTTTTCCAGATCGAGCTTTCCAAATCAAGCTTTCCAGCTCAAGCTCGCTCAAACACGGTCGCCACGCCCTGACCAACGCCGACGCACATCGTCGCCACTCCCAAGCGATTGCCCTTTCGTTTCATCTGATGCAACAGTGTTGCCACCATCCGCGCACCTGTCGCGCCGAGCGGATGTCCAAGCGCGATGCCGCCGCCGTTTGGGTTCACTTTTTCAAGCGGTATGCCAAGCTCCTGAACGCAAGCCAACACTTGTGCCGCAAACGCCTCGTTGAGCTCAAACAGATCGATCTGCTCCACGGTGAGACCTGCGCGGGCAAGCGCTTTTCGCACTGCGATCACCGGGCCGATCCCCATCACCGCCGGATCGACTCCGCTGACAGCAGAGGTCACATAGCGCGCCAACGGTCTCATTCCCAGCCGCTCCGCTCGCTCCCGCGACATCACCAAGACGGCAGCCGCTCCGTCGTTTAGGCCGGATGAGTTTCCTGCTGTCACCGAGCCGCCCTCCCGAAAGGCGGGGCGCAGACGGGCCAGCTTTTCGAGCGACGTGTCTGCTCGCGGATGCTCGTCTCGCTCGAAGCAGGCGAGGTTGCCCTGCTGATCGGGAACGCGCATCCGAATGATCTCATCAGCAAATTCGCCCGCCTCGATCGCCTGGATCGCACGTTGGTGGCTCAATAGAGCAAACCGATCCTGCTCCTCCCGCGTCACCCCCCAGCGCTCCGCCACATGTTCGGCCGTCTCTCCCATCGAATAGGGCGGGTGGAGCTCCGCGAGGCGCGGGTTGATAAATCGCCAGCCGATCGTCGAGTCGAACATCTGCATCCCGCGCGCAAACGACCCTTCCGCTTTGCCGATGACAAAAGGCGCTCGGGTCATCGACTCCACACCGCCGGCGATGATCGCCTCCGCCTCTCCCGCCACGATCATCCTCGCCGCCGCGTTGACCGCCTCTAGCCCAGACGCACACAATCGGTTCACCGTCATCCCTGGTACCGTCACCGGAAGCCCTGCCAAAAGTGACGCCATCCGCGCCACATTGCGATTGTCCTCACCCGCCTGATTCGCGCAGCCGAAGATCACATCGTCAACCTCGCTCCGGTCGATTCCTGTTCGCTCGACCAGCGCGGAGATCGCCTGCGCAGCCAAGTCGTCCGGTCGCATCGTTTTCAGCGCTCCTCCGTACCGACCGATCGGCGTTCGCAGCGCATCAATAATGACCGCCTCGCGCATCGGCATCATCCGCTCCCTCCTCGCTCCGATAAAATCGATCGTTGGCCAGCCGCATTTTTAACAGCAGCGGAGCAGGTCGGTAGCGGTCTTCCCCCTGCTCTGCATACACGCCCTGCAGGGTTGCCACCACCTGACCCACCCCGATCTGATCGGCCCATTCCAGCGGCCCGAACGGATAGTTCGTGCCGAGCTTCATCGCCGTGTCGATCTCTGCTTTGGTCGCGATGCCCTCCATCAGGGCGAACGCCGCTTCATTGACGATCATCGCCACCACTCTCGGCATCACCAGCCCTGCGCTGTCCTTCACGCACACCGCCTCGCGCCGAAGCGTCGATGACCAAAACGACATCGCCCGCCCAAGCGCCAGATCGCCCGTCTGCCGACCTCGCGCGAGCTCCACCGCCGCCACGCCGTCAAGCGGTGGCACAAAGCCGAAGCAGACCACTCGCTCCGGACGGGCACACCAAGAGGCGATCTCCGTCGCCGAGAGCGACATCGCCGAGGCGAGCAACAGCGCTTCCGCTCCCATTCGCCGCTCCACCTCGCGCACGATCTCCCGCACCAGCTCCCGTGCTGACGTCGAGGAGATCATCACCACATCGAACTGCCGCATCTCCACCGTCTGCATCAGCTCGATCACCTGTGACAGCCCGCTCCCCATTCTGCCTGCGGGCAGCTCGTCCGTCACCCAAGAGGTCACCAGACAGTCGGCACTGCTGAGCTCGCGATCCAAGTCCCTCGCCACCACACCGTCCCCGAGCAGAAGGACCCGACTAGTCATCATAGCGGTAGAACCCCCTTCCCGCCTTTCGTCCGAGCGCACCTGCCTGCACCAAGCGGGCCTGCACAGGGTTGGGGCGATAGCGGGGCTCGCCAAAGGTCGCCTCATAGAGGCTTTGGCTGACCGCCAGATTCACGTCGATCCCGATCAGGTCCATCAGCCGAAACGGCCCCATTCGAAAACGCCCTTCCTCCATCGCCAGCCGGTCGATCGTCTCCACGTCAGCAACGCCCTCTTGCAGCAGCCGCAGCGCTTCCCCATAGAACGACCGCGCCACCCGATTGACCAAAAACCCCGGCGTGTCCTGACAGCTTACGGTCGTCTTCCCCAGCGACTCGGCAAACAGGCTTGCCAGCCACAGCGCTCGCTCCCCCGTTCGCAACCCTTCGATCACCTCGACCAGCCGCATCGAAGGCACCGGATTGAAAAAGTGCAGTCCGACCATTCGCTCCGGTCGCTCCAACTTGCCCGCAAGCGCGGTGATCGGCAGCGAGGATGTGTTGGAAGCCAGCACGCAAGAGTCTGACACGACGCGCTCCACCTGGGCGAACAGCTCCTGTTTGAGCGCCATCTCCTCTGGCACCGCCTCGATGACCAGCACTGCCTGCGCCAGCTGCTCCAGCTCGTTGATCGGCCGAATGCGCCTGATCACAGCCGCGCTCTCGCCCGCTGGTCGCTTGCCCGCCTGCTCCTGCCGTTCCAACCGCTCCCGCAGGCTGCCGAGCGCACGCTTTTGCGTCTCCTCGCTCAGATCGTACAGCAGCACCTCATAGCCGGCCTGTGCTGCCGCTTGTGCGATCCCGATCCCCATCGTCCCTGCACCGATCACCCCGAGCGGATGCTCAAACGCCTTCATGAGCGCCCTCCTCTCGATCGCGCACCTGCTGCAAGCGCTCGACGAGCGCTTGCAAATCGAAGATCATCCGATCCAAATCTTTGATCGCCGCATAGCCTGCCGCCCGTTCGAGCGTGGAAAAGAGCGTCACATAACAGCCAGCGCAAAACGTCAGCTCATGCTCCTCAAAAACTTCGACCGCCTCGGGAACGGTTCGCACCACTTCCCCGACGGTCAGCCCTTTATGAATCATCCTTCCACCTCCCATCTACCTGCGGCCAGCAAGAAGGAGATACCCAGATCGTCGGTATCTCCCCTCCGCCTCGCAGGCCGTTCACACCGCCCTCAGCCGCTGATCGTCGCATCTTCCTGCAATCGTTCCCAATCGGGCGTCCAATCGGGCATGACAAGTCCTGCGCGCTCGACCACCTTGCGCACATCCTCCTGAAACGCCAGGCGCACCTCATGGTTGTCTCGCCGTTTCAAGCCGAGTTTGCGGTAGATCTGATTGCGCTTCGAATCGGGCTTGCCAAAAATGTTCATCACGCGCGGGAACCAGCGATCGAGCGCCTCCTGTGCCGCTTCGCGATGATCCGGATCTCTCCCCAGGCGAACCAGCCAAGCATCGCCGTGTGCCACATGCATCAGCTCTTCCTTCATGATCCCTTCCATCACTCGCCGCCACGGGCCGTAAGACGAAAGCTCCGAATCCTCCAGCTGATGCCCAGCCCCCCGATCCATCAGCACGTTGAACATGATGAAGTCATACCACGTGTTGATCGGATAGTAGAAGATGTTCACGCGATCATCCTGTGCCGCCCGCGTCACCCCGAGCTCCACCTCATCGCCGACGCGCAAGGTAAAATCGAACCCTTTCACCCGATCATCCACGTCGACGCCGAGCTCTTGCAACAGCTTATACATCACCCGACCGTGCCGAACCTCATCTTTGGCGATCGTTGCGACAGACAGCATCTCCGCAGTCGTCGGCGCTTTCATGATCCACGGCACATAGCCGAACGCGCCGGCAACCTCCGAGTCTGCCTGCATCAGCATCAGATGGATCAGGTTCTCCTTGTACTCCTCTGTCATCTCCTCCACCGACTCGATCGTCTCGCCGTCGGCGATCTTTCTGAGCAACTGCTGCTCTTTTTCCTGTTCGAGCAAACCCATCCTTCACGCTACCTCCCTGTCCGAGCTGAGCGGAGCGCACGCGCTGGCCCTCCTGCAAACGAGATGCCAAAAAGCTTCAGCGCCCGCGAAATTCGGGTGTGCGCTTTGCAAAGAACGCTTGCACCCCTTCGTGGAAATCCTCACTCCGCCCCGCCAATCCTTGATACTTCGCTTCCGTTTCCAACGCGCTGAAAAGGTCGCTCTCCGACCCGTGATAGATCGAGCGCTTCGTCAAGCCGAGCGCAAAGGTCGGACCTTTCGCCAGCCGAGTCGCCAGCTCCTCGACCACACTTTCCAGCTCTTCCGCTGCCACCACCCGGTTGACCATGCCGATCGCCTGCGCTTCCTGCGCGGAGATCACCTCACCTGTCAACGCCAACTCCATCGCCTTTCCCGTCCCGACGAGACGAGGTAAAAAATAGCTCGCTCCCGAGTCGGGCACCAGCCCGATCTTGCTGAACGCCAGCGTAAATTTTGCCCGATCTGAGGCGATGCGCAGGTCGCAGGCCAGCGCGAACGACATGCCCGCACCTGCCGCCACCCCGTTGACAGCAGCGATGATCGGCTTGCGCATCATCTGCAGCCGCACGATCAACGGGTTGTATCGCTCGCGAACCGAAGCGGAGAGATCGGTGCCTGCGCCGAGATCCGCCCGGTCCGCAAGATCTTGCCCGACACAGAACGCTCGCCCCGTGCCGGTGAGCACGACGGTGCGAACCGCATCATCCGTATCCGCTCTCTGCAGCGCATCTGCCAGTTCGTCCCCCATCTGCTGGTTGTAGGCGTTCAAAACATCGGGACGATGGAATGCGAGCGTCAACACACCATCTTGCAACTTGTACAAGATCGTCTCATACATGAGCGAAACTTCCTTTCTACCTCAGTTCGTCCAACACTTCTGCAAACGCGAACGTGACCAGCCCCTCCGCAAACGATTGCAGATCTGCCGCCGCCTCTCTGCTCTCCGGCGTTTTAAACGAAGCTTTTAGCGCGTCGAGCGATTCGAAGTACATCGCACACATCAGATAGTGTTCCGGCTGGCCACCCCGCAGATCGAAAAATTTGGATACTTCGCTTCTGACCAGTCCAGGCGTCTTGCCGTTTAGCTCCAGATGCGTGCCAAAGTAATGCCGGTTGAACGCTTCCAGATCTTCTGGATGTTTGTACAAGGCGATCATCTTGACCATGCGTGACTCCCCCTCCGTCTGTGCGGATCAATCTCTCACAGCCTCTCGCTAAAATATATAGAGTTGCCGAAAAAAGATTCCACTTTTATCTGCCGCACAGCCGGCACGTCCCATTCGCAAGGCGCCGACAAAGAAGTAACATGTTTCAAGATTTTTCGAGTAATTCTAAAGAGGGCAGTATAAAAAACCTTCTGCCCGCCCAGACTTGTACCAAAACTATGAATCGGTACAGCTTTTCAAATGTTTTGAGGTGACCTATACGATGAACGCGATTAAAAAATGGCTGCAAACGTCCCCCTCCTTTGCCGCGGCCATCCGCTCTGGCGATGGCGGATCACACGCGCCCAACTCGCACATGTCCAACTCCAACCCTCGCCCTCCGCGCAAAAAGATGGGGATCGCACATCCGCTTTGGCGTCAGAGCGCGAGGGCCGGGCTGCTCTGTACGATCGTCCTGATGAGCTACGCGCTGGTTGGCATGATCGCCTACCATCTCTACTATCACTTTTGGTTTTTGACATTTCTGATCCTGTTCACACCCGTTTGGCTCGTCTGTTACGGGCTGATCTTTGCGTCGCGCTTTCGCTGGCACGAACTATCCCTCGGCGTGTTCAGCGCTCTGTTTCTGATGACGACGCTGTATCTGCACAACATCGAAGACGAAAGCTTCCGCCTGGTCACCGCTCTGTCCTTTGCTGGCGGTGGCGTACTGTCCGTCTCGCTCGGCTTTTGGACAGCGGTGCTCTTTCGAACGATTTTCAGAACGCAAAAAAGGCCGGGCAGCTAGCCCGGCCTTTTTACTTCCGATGTTCAGATCACAATTTTGCGCTCGCGCAGATTCTCTTCCATCGCCTCGTTCATCTTCTCCAAGCACTCCATCGCTTCTTTGAAGTCGCCCTTCGCTTTGTAGATGTCGCCGAGGATCGAGTACGCTTTGACCAGTTCGCCAAACGCCTGATGCTCCTGGTAGATGACAACCGCTTTCCGCAAGAAATCGGCCGCCT
The DNA here is from genome assembly GCF_042682745.1 of Tumebacillus lipolyticus. Classification (NCBI taxonomy): domain Bacteria; kingdom Bacillati; phylum Bacillota; class Bacilli; order Caryophanales; family Alicyclobacillaceae; genus Tumebacillus; species Tumebacillus lipolyticus. The sequence goes on from NZ_JBHUIO010000011.1 coordinate 635,205, forward strand.
CTTCCGCACGGTTGCTCGCCGAGGCGATCTGACCGCTCATGCGATAGACATGTGCGCGGTCGAGATTCTCTTCGGGGAAGAACTTGAGCGCAGACGCACAATGCTCATTCGCCTGCTCGATGCGAGCATCTTGAATCAGGATGCGAGCCAAATCGCTGTGCAGCTGACCGACTTCGATCTCACATCCGATGTCCGCATAGTCGCTCATGCACTGGGTCAGGATCGAGATCGCCTCTTCGATGCCCCCCGTCTCCCCTTTGACGATGCCGTACTTCGCCTTCACGTCGATCGTCATCTTCATGTTGTTGAGCGATTGGAAGATCGACAGAGCAGACTGCGAATACTCGGCCGCCTTTTCGAACTCGCCCATCTCCCGATAGGTGAAGGACAGCTCCAAATAGATGTCACCGATCTGCTTGAAGTGATTGCTGCCGGTGAGCAGATCGTTCGATTCCTGATAGAAGTGGAGCGCCTCGTTGTACTCGCCCAACTTGTAATAGACGGTGCCGAGATTTTTCAAGATGTTCGCCTGCAGGTACAGCTCAGCAAGATGCCCCTTCTTGATCATCTCATGCGCTTTTTTCCAGTAGTGAATCGCGATCGGGTAATTCTTTTCCATATAGGAAAGCTCACCCAGCTTGTTGAGCACGAGCAGTTGAATGCTGTTGTCATTGCGCGCGATCGCAGAATCCAACACCCCTTCGAAACGATCGGTCGCATCGACCACATTTCCGGTGCTCAGGTAACAGACCGCCAGATCGTAGGCGACGTCGATCGAGGAAACGTGCGGAGATGGGTTCTCCTCCAGATCGATCAACATCTCGATGGCGCGATCATACTCGCGCGTTGCCATCAGCGCCTTGGCGATCTTGTAGACGCTCACTTTCTCCATCTGTGTCTCCGTATCGGTCAAGAAATACTCGATCGGAGTGTCCAGTTTCTCTGCGATCGCCGCGAGCAGATTGTGCGACGGATTCGCTTTGTCCGATTCGATCTGTGAGATCATGCTCGGAGTCACCAAACCAGAGCTTAGGTCGCTTTGCGTCAAACCTTTTCGAATTCTCAACTCACGAATTTTCTGTCCTAACGTAGCTTTCATCGCTGTCTCCTCCGTTATTCTCACAAAACTTACTTTCAAAAAATGGCATTATATGCGAGATGAGTAGTTATTTACGGTTCATTCAACTTAGTTTCATTATAAGAAATATATATAATCTGTCAACTGGATGATGTAGTATTCACTACATTTTTGTCAGCTTTTTTGAAAATAATTAAGTGCTTGCTCTGCATTTTAGTTATAACACGGTGCTGATATGTAAGCTGACTGCTGTCAACCTCGATTGGATCATACTGTCAGTGAAATTTGTTTTACTTGAACTGGTGCTCGAACAGAAGTTTGTTAATCCACCGCTTCAATCTGGCTTGTTTCCACTTCCGAACAACAAGAATAATAGTTGATATAATGACATTTACACTTTACTACAAAAATCTACAGCCACACAACCATTTAGATTGATAAATAGTGAAAATGTCCTAAAGGAACATAATCCTATATTCCTTTTGTCCTATGTAAAGTTCGCGTTATCCTAATATAAATCCCGAAATCATTACTCAACCATCCTGAAGTTAAGAAAAGTTATGAAACGGGATGGCAGATTGCGGTTGATTTCCTTCTGAACGTTAAGAAGTGATTCTTACTTGAAAAACGATCTATTCTTAAATATTGTTCACAAATACTATGTGAGTATGTTATACTTACTACTAAAACCGTTCGGCATTCTAGGAGGAGGGATTGACTGTGGAACAATCCTCGAACTATACGCTAGGAGCCAAGCTACGGGAGATGCGCCTGAGCAAGAAATGGACGCTCAACGAGCTGTCCCAGCGCTCCGGCCTCTCGATCAGCCACATCTCTTCGCTGGAGCGTGGAACTCGCACCAAGCCTTCGATGGAAGTGGTTCGCAAGCTGGCGAATGCGCTGCAAGTTCCCGTGCATTACTTGCACGATGATGACATGATCGATCAAGACATCTACTCCGAAGCGGATCTCATCCTTTCGCGATTCTCTCCCGACACACAAGCCTTCTTGTTGCAAGCCGACTCAGTTCCCTACATCATGTTTGCAAAGCGACTCTATGAACTGCAAGGAGAAGAGCGCGGGATCATCCAAGCGTTGCACGAGTTTTTAGAGACGAGCCGATAACAAAAACCACGACACCATTCAGTTGGCGTCGTGGTTTTTGTTTGCAGAACCGTTCTGCGCTTTCTGTTTGCCCGCTCTGACCTTCACCGGCTTGCGCATCAAACGCTCCTCGATCACACTTCCCTCCGCGTCCAGCGTCACCTGAGCACTTAACGGTAGCCGATCCTGAAAGCCGAACGTCAAATCGGCCATCTCCGCTCGCAGTTGACCATCCTCCGCTCGCTTCACCTCGACGAACAGATGGCGAGCAAACCAGCTGAACACTTGGTAAACTTGCGATCGTTCCAATTCCTCGCGCGCAGCATCCACTTTGTTTTTTGCATATTTGCGATGGATGGCGATCCCTTTCCTCAGATGGGCTGTGCCCGTCTCATAGCCTGTTTCGCTCTCTGCCACCAGATTCCATCTGAACAGCCCGAGAAACGGGATGACGGAGATCCGGCCGATCTCGATCCCCGACTGCCGATAAAACTGTCGCACTCTGCGACGCAGCATCAGCTGTACGGTCACACGTACCAGCAGATATAGCCCAGCCGGTACCAGCGTAGCGAGCAAGACTTGCTCCGGTGAAACACCTTGCCACCACAGAAAGATGCCAAGCGCTCCAAGCGCCCAGAGCACGACATCGACGATCATCAAAATATCCCACCCATAGCGGCGTTTCGAGATTGGCCAAAACGCCACCGTTCCATACGTGGTGAGCAGATCCATCCCGACGTGTACGACCACCCCGAGAAAGCTCCACCACCAAAGCAATCCGAAATGGTCGGGGAAGAACAACCATAGTGCCAGCGCCAAACAGGTCGGCCACAACAGCCAAGCGGGCAGCGAATGCGTGATCCCGCGATGATGTTTCAAATAGGCAACATTTCCGCCAAAGAGCCGAACCACAAAATCGAAATCGGGCGCCTGTGAGCCCAGAGAGGCTGCCCATAGGACCGCGCTCATCGCCGTCGGGTCATTTGCAATGGACGGATCGGTTGCCGCCACTGCGTACAACGCCAAACCGTGAAGAGCATGCGTAACATTGTCCATGCATCGCACCTCCTCTTTCTATTTAGTGTAGCACGCTCGATGATGCAACATGCAAGCAATTCTCCAGCAGTTCCCTGTGCGCTGGTCAGACAGGTATCAAGTGCTGCGACAGGTATCCAGCGGCATGGCAGTGTTGCCCCATCTCTTTCGCTCCCCATCGATCCGCGATCCCCGCTGTACAAAAAAGGCTTGGGCGGTCGCGCCCAAGCCTTATGACATCTGCATCGAATCGATTAGTGGTCGTGACCGTCGCCCTCGGTGTGCGTACCTTGACCGGTCTGCTCACCTGCTGCTGGATCTGGATCCATGATGCCTTTGTATTCCGATTTGTTGATCGTGATCTTTTCCTTCGCGGTCAGCTCGGTGATCAGATCTGCGTACGGCTTCGCTTTCTGTTCCTTCAAGGTGTCGATGATCTTTTCCTTCACATCTTCCAGCTTCGGAATGACCGCATCTGTGCGCTCTTCGATCTTGATGATGTGATAGCCAAACTCAGACTTGACCGGCTTTTGGATCTCGTTCAGCGGTGCCGAGAAAGCCACTTCGTCAAATTCCTTGACCATGCCGCCTTTCGGGAACTGGCCAAGATCGCCGCCACTTTCCTTCGTTTGCGCATCTTCAGAATTTTCCTTCGCCAATTTCTCAAAGTCGCCCGGATTCGCTTGGAGCTGCTTGTAGATCTCGTTCGCCTTCGCCTCATCCTTGATCAGGATATGGCGCCCTTTTGCCTGCGCTTTCTGCCCGAGGGTCGACTCTTTGTTCTTGTCGTAGTATTCATTAATCTCCTCATCGGAGACGGTGATGTCCTTGACTGCGATCTTTTTCGCGGTGACCGAGATCTTCATCTCCGCTCTCAGATCATCCATCGTCATGCCGTTTTGCTTGAGCGCCGAATCTAACTGCGCCTTGTCTTTGTTAAACCGCTCGTCGATGATCTTCTGGATCTCTTTGTCGATCTCCGCATCGGTTGCGAGCAGCTTCAGCTCCTTGCCCTGATTGAGGATGACCTGCTCCTCGATCATTCGTTTCAAGGTGTCTTTCCCACCTGCTTGCTCCATCTTCACCACAAAATCATCTTTGGTGATCTTCGAGTCGCCTACACTTGCCAACGTCTCGTCAGCTTGGGAGAAAAACCAAATGCCCCCCACAACCGCTGCGCCAATCACCGCGCCTGCAATCGCCTTTTTCATTCTGCCTAGCCCCTTCCGTAAATTAGCCTGTTCGCTGGCTATATAGTATTACAGTCGTTTTCTTTGTAAATCGGATTAAGTTACATCCGGATTGAATTACCGAATCCACACAAGTATATTACCACATCAGAGTGAGGTTTGTCCTACTTTTGAACAAAAATTCAGATTCAGTGACCGCTTGTTGTGAATGCAGAAGGTCGTTTCTTAACATTTTGTGAACAAAGTAACCCAAATCCTGCATAGCATACCAGCATGGCGGCGATCGACCAGGCAAACCATTCCTTGCCGAAAAATTGAATCGCGACACCGGTGAAAGAAGGGCCCATGATCGAGCCGATCCCGTAAAGCATCGTATACAGCGCGTTGCCTGTCGGAAGATCCTTCGCTCGCAAGAGATCCCCTAGATAGGCCATCCCCAGCGAGTGGAACGAACCGAGCAGCCCTCCGATCAGAAAGAACATCCCCATCAGGAGCAGCGCGTTATGATCGGTGAGCGGCACGAGCAAAAAGCAGAGAAACCCGAGCAGCGATGCGGTAAACAGCGTTTTGAAGCGCCCCCACACATCGGAGAGCCATCCGAGTGGAAATTGAAAGATGATCGATCCGAAGAAAAAGATGGAGAGCGTCATCGAGATGGTCGCTCGGTCCAAGTCGAGCCTGGAACCGTAGATCGGAAACTGTCCGACCAGCGCGCCATCCAAGTAGCCAAAGACGAGCGAGGCGCACATCGCAAACGGTGCGAGCCAGAAGATGCGCCACCACCGCTTGACACCGTTCGTCTGCTCTTCCTCCGCTTCGCCCAGCCAATTCTCATCTTCTGGGATGCGCATGGTGATCAACAGCGGAATGCAGTAGAAGATCGCGCTGACGACAAACGGCATCCAGATGGAGATCGAGAGCAGATTGATGCCGAGCGGGCCGATCATCTGGCCGATCGCGATCGAAAGACCGTAACATGCGAACATCCGTCCCCGGTTTTTTGAGTTCAAAAGTGTGTTTAACCATATTTCTGTCGCGACGAATATACCAGAGAGGGCAACGCCGAACACGACGCGGAACAAGATCCACGCGTAAAGGTTGTCCCAGATTGGGAACATCAGCGTCATCGCGATGGCGATTCCTATGCTGTAGATGATCGTGCGCTTCGCACCGAGCCGTCGAACGAGCAGCTCGATAAACGGCGAAGCAACAATGATGCCGAAGAACAGTGCGGTCGTCGAAACTCCGTTGAACACGGCGCTCACCTGACGCGTTTCCAAGATAAAGGAAAGGAGCGGTACGATGAGCCCTTGTGTCATGCCGACAAGACCAATGCTGATAAAAATCGCGACCAAACGCAACATAAGTTCCCATTCACGCCCCCTTATACAGAAAAGCGCAGTCAGGTCTCAGAAGACCAAACCGCGCTTTCAAATGGTGGTCGGAATGCAGAGATTCGAACTCTGGACCTCTCGCTCCCAAGGCGAGCGCGCTACCAAGCTGCGCTACATTCCGGTTTCTTGCTTTAAAATGGCGTGCCCTGAGAGATTCGAACTCCCGGCCTTTTGATTCGTAGTCAAACGCTCTATCCAGCTGAGCTAAGGGCACATCGTGATCAAAGAATCTTGGGGCGCTACATGGTGGGCCCACCAGGACTCGAACCTGGGACCAGCCGGTTATGAGCCGGCCGCTCTAACCAACTGAGCTATAGGCCCGAATATAGAAATGGAGCGGAAGACGGGATTCGAACCCGCGACCCTCGCCTTGGCAAGGCGATGCTCTACCCCTGAGCCACTTCCGCACGACATGAACTATTCTATCATGAAAGGCTCTATCTCACAAGATCAAGTCTGTTTGAACATGATGGGTGTATTCCCTGAAAACCGGATGCGAATGTGAGTCGAAGAAAAAGAACTTAGGATAAGCCCTCGAC
>NZ_JBHUIO010000012.1:0-46309 GCF_042682745.1 Tumebacillus lipolyticus
TCAATAAAAGTTTGTATCTTGACTCGCATCTCTCTTCATAACACTCGTTTAGTTTTCAAGGATCAATCTTTTTGCTCTTTCGCGTCGACCGCTCTCTCGCGGCGACAAGAGCTATCTTATCATGCATCCGAAGCAGATACAACCTGTCTTTCCTTCATTTGACCTGCTATTGGAACAAACTTCACGGTTAGCGATGATCAGATCGCTGTGCGTACGTTTTTTGTTCTCTGTCGCTTCGATTCTCGATCATACAAAAAGGTCGGGACGATGTCCCGACCTCATGCTGCTAAATCATCTCTAGCTCGATCGCATCTGCGAACGGAGCGAGCGGCAACTCGCTCGTTGGCTCTTCCTTCTCGGTGAAGGTCAAGCGCTCCACAAAAGACCCTTGGGAAAGCTCAGGACCAGCTGCTTCAAGGCGAATCGTGCACAGCTCGCCGAACAGTTCATCGCCGCCGTCAAACTGAACTTTGATGTAGTTGTCCGTATAGCCGACCAGTTGGCCCGTTTCATCGCGCTCTTCTGGGATCACTTCGAGCAACTGCCCGATAAACTTGGCCGAGTATTGCACCTGCAGCGAATTGGCCAGTTGAATCAAGCGGTTTACCCGCGCCTCTTTCTCGCGCTCCGGCACCTGATCTTTGTACTTCGCCGCCGGCGTAAAGTTGCGCTGCGAATAGGGGAAGACGTGAAGATCGGCAAAATGCTGATCTTTGATGAAATGGTAGGTGTCTTCAAAATCCTCTACGCTCTCACCGGGGAAGCCGACGATCACATCGGAGGTGACCGCAAGATCGGGAAGTGCGCGGCGCACCGCTTGCAGGCGCTCCGCAAACTCTTCTACCGTATATTTGCGATTCATCCGATCAAGCACCCGATTGGAGCCCGATTGAAGTGGGATATGCAGGTGTCGCACCACCTTTTTCGAACGCGTCAACACGTCGATCATCTTGTCATCCAATTCGGAAGCTTCGATCGAAGAGATGCGAATCCGACGCACTTCTGGCACTTCTCGCTCCAGATCGACCAACAGGTCAGCCAAGTTGTAATCATCGAGATCATCCCCGTAGCCACCGGTGTGAATGCCGGTCAGAACGATCTCATAATAGCCCGCTTCGACCAGCTTTTTCGCCTGTTTGATCACGTTTTCCGGCTGGCGAGAGCGAATGAACCCCCGCGAATACGGGATGATGCAGAAGGTGCAGAAATTGTTGCAACCCTCCTGAATCTTCAACGAAGCGCGGGTGCGGTCATGGAAAGACGGAACGTCAAGCTCTTCAAAATGGCGTTGTTTCCGGACGGAGGCAACCACTTTAAACGGGTTTTTCTCCGCCTGTGCCCGCTCCACATAATCGATGATCTGCTCGCGCCCCTGCGTCCCGATCACGAGGTCGACGCCGGGGATCTCCAAGATCTCATCTGGTGCCACCTGTGCATAACAGCCGGTGACCACGACGGTCGCCTCCGTGTTTTTCCGGATCGCTCGGCGGATCATCTGGCGTGACTTCTTGTCACCCGTGTGGGTGACCGTACAGGTATTGATCACATAGACATCGGCGATATCATCAAAATCTACTTGCGTATATCCTTTTTCCCGAAACAGATGCCAGATCGCTTCTGTATCATAGGAGTTTACTTTGCATCCAAGCGTATGAAAAGCAACTGTGCTCATCGCTCATCCTCCCATCTCGCCAAATTGATAGCAGATACAGGCGGCTGCCACTAGGCCTGCCGTCTCGGTTCGCAAGATGCGAGACCCGAGCGTGACTGGGATCGCGCCCATCGCCAGAGCAGTTGCAATCTCTTTTTCGGTGATGCCACCCTCAGGGCCGATCACCATGCAGATCTGCTCGACGTCAGGCCGCTCGCTCAACACCTCGCGCAACCCTCGCGCCTTTTCTCCCTCATAGGGGACGATCACCAGGTCAAAACCGTCTAGGCTGTTCATCAGCCGCTCGAATGTCATCCCGACTGCAACGGAGGGGACAAGCGTGCGATGCGCCTGTTCTGCCGCCTCTTTGGCGATCTTCTGCCAGCGTTCGCGACGCTTTTGCTCTTTCTTTTGATCGTACTGCACGATGCAGCGCGCCATCTCAAGCGGAATGAAGCGGGATATCCCGACCTCCGTTCCTTTTTGGACGATCATGTCCATTTTATCACCTTTGGGCAACCCTTGGGCCAAGGTAATTTTTACAGCCGTTTCCACCTGATCGGTCAGCTGTTCGACGATCTGTCCGAGCACCCGATCTTGACCGAGGTCGGTCAGCTCGACGCAAAATGCGTGGCCGATCCCATCGCAGACGATCACCCGCTCGCCCGCTTCCATGCGCAAGACGCGAACGATATGCTTCACATCATCGCCTGTGATCGTCACCGTCTGCCCTTGAATCGCTTCCGGTTCGACAAAATAGCGCTGCAAACTGCGTCAGCTCCTCTCAAGTTTGGCCACGAGCGCCACCCAATCCTCTTCGATGAGCGTATCGACGATCTGAAACCCGTGTTCCAGCAGGGCGGTGCGCACCAGCGTTTCCTTCTCTTTGATGATGCCCGAGGTGATCAGCGTCGCATGCTCCTTCATCACCCCGGCAGCGCTCGGAATCATCAACAGGATGATCTCCGCCAAGATGTTGGCGACCACCACGTCGAATCGCTCGGTCACACCGTTTAGCAAATCGTTCGCCCGAACGCTCACCTTTTCGCTCTCACCGTTCAGCTCGATGTTTTCAGTTGCCACTTGCACCGCTACCGGGTCGAGGTCGAGCGCCAACACAGACTCCGCACCAAGCTTGGCGCAGGCGATCGAGAGGATACCCGTTCCACAGCCCACGTCGACAACGCGATCTCCCCGCTTGACCACTCGCTCAAGCGTCCGCATGCACAGCGCGGTCGTCGGGTGCGTGCCCGTGCCGAACGCCATGCCCGGATCGAGCTCGATCACCACTTCGTCAGGGCGCTCCGGCATATAGTCTTCCCAGGTCGGCTTGATCGTCAAGCGATCGGTCACGCGCACCGGGTGGTAATATTTTTTCCACTCATCCGCCCACTCTTCCTCATCTGCGATGCGGACGCTGACAGCAGCGGGAGCAGGGTCGAGCCCTAGCGCTTTCAATCCATCAACTTCAGCCTTGATCGATTCGCACATCTCGTCCTTCCACGTTTCCAGCGAGACATACGCCTTCACGCGCACGCCCGATTCAGGGAAATCGGCAGGGTTCAGACCGTAGATCTCGCCATAGCGATCTTCCCACGTGCGGGTCAAGTCGTTGCTATCCTCGATCACGACACCTGTGGCTCCGTACCGCTCAAGGATCGCCGAAACGGCTTCCGTCGACTCTGATGTGGTCAAGACTTGCACTTCTGCCCACTGCATACTAGTTCCTCCTCATGTAGCTCTTGACATACAAAATAAAAAATACCACAGAACGAAAACAAAATCCACAGGTGATAGGATGCCCCAAACGGGAGCATTCCTGCACCTGTGGATCGACGATCAATCGCCTAAAAAGGCAGATTTCAAACGTTCAAACATCGAGCGTTCCTGCTCGTGCGTCTCTTCGCCCATCGAGGAGGCAAGCTCGCGCAACAGATCTTTTTGCTTCTCGGTCAGATTGGTCGGCGTGACCACGACGACGTGGATATGCTGATCCCCGCGCATGCTGCTGCGGTTCAGGTGTGGAATCCCATGTCCGCGCAGGCGGAACACTTTGCCCGACTGCGTGCCCGCAGGAATGCGCAGCTTCACCTTGCCATCGAGCGTCGGCACTTCGATCTCATCGCCGAGCGCCGCCTGCACGAACGTCAGCGGCACTTGGCAGTGCACATCCTCATGCTCGCGCTCGAAGAAATCATGCTCCTTGACGACAAACACGATGAAGAGATCGCCCTGTGGGCCGCCTTTGGTGCCCATCTCGCCCGCGCCGGAGACGCGAATGCGATTGCCTGTGTCGACACCGGCCGGGATGTTGACTTTGATCGTGCGGCGCTTGCGAACTTTCCCTTCGCCGTGGCAGCCGCCACAGCGCTGCTCGATCCGTTTTCCCGAGCCGTTACAAGTGCGGCAGGTCGTCCGGTTGACCATCCTGCCAAGCGGCGTGGAGACCACTTGTTCCTGTTGACCAGTCCCTTTACAGGTGGCACAGGTCGAGACGTCTGTGCCCGGCTTCGCACCGCTGCCATGACAGGTGTCGCACTCTTCCCAACGGGGAATCTCGACTTCCTTCTCGGCACCAAACACAGCTTCTTTAAACTCGATCTGCATCTGGTACTGCAAGTCTGCTCCCCGCTGCGGGCCGCCGCGCTGACGTCCACCACCGCCGAAGAACATGTCGAAAATATCGCCAAATCCGCCGAAACCTTCCGCACCGCCGGCGCCACCGAACTGGTTCGGGTCCTGATGCCCGAACCGGTCGTAGCGCGCGCGCTTTTCGCTGTCTGAAAGCACTTCATACGCTTCGGTGACTTCCTTGAACTTATCTGCCGCGCCGGGGTCTTCCTTGTTCACATCAGGATGGTACTGGCGCGCCAGCTTGCGGTATGCTTTTTTGATCGACTCGGGCGCAGCATCCTTCTCGATGCCGAGCACCTCATAAAAATCTCGTTTGCTCACGAGCACTCACTCATTTCTTATCTTCGTCAACGACAGTGTACTCTGCGTCTACCACGTTGTCGTCCTGTTTCTCGCCGCCTTGCTCACCCGCTTGCGCCGCCTGCTGAGCTTGTGCCGCTTGCTCGTACAGCTTGACAGACAGCTGTTGCACCACTTGGCTCAGCTCTTCAGAAGCAGCTTTGATCGCTTCGGTGTCGGTGCCTTCCAGCGCAGATTTGACCTTTTCTTTCGCCGCGTTCGCGTTGTCGATGTCCGCTTGATCCACTTTGCCTTCCAGATCTTTGAGCGTCTTTTCCGTCTGGTAGACGAGGGAGTCTGCGTTGTTGCGGATGTCCACCTCTTCACGACGCTTCTTGTCTTCATCAGCGTTCGCTTCCGCCTCTTTCACCATGCGGTCGATCTCATCGTCAGACAGGCCGGTGTTCGAAGTGATCGTGATCTTTTGGCTCTTGCCGGTGCCGAGATCTTTCGCGGAGACGTTGACGATGCCGTTTGCGTCGATGTCGAAGGAGACTTCGATCTGCGGAATGCCGCGCGGTGCTGGCGGGATGTCGCCTAAGATGAAGCGGCCGAGCGTCTTGTTGTCGCGAGCGAAATCGCGCTCCCCTTGCAGAACGTGAATCTCAACAGAAGTCTGGCTGTCTGCCGCCGTGGAGAACACTTGCGATTTGGAAGTCGGGATCGTCGTGTTGCGCTCGATCATGCGCGTGCAGATGCCACCTTGTGTCTCGATGCCGAGCGACAGCGGGGTGACGTCGAGCAGCACGACATCTTTCACTTCACCGGTCAGGACGCCGCCTTGGATCGCTGCGCCGATCGCGACCACTTCGTCCGGGTTGACGCCTTTGGACGGATCTTTGCCGATAAATTTCTTCACCGCTTCGACAACGGCCGGGATGCGGGTCGAACCGCCGACGAGCACCACCTTGTCGATCTGTGCGCCAGACAGGCCGGAATCTTTCAGCGCTTGACGGGTCGGAACCATCGTCGCTTCCACCAGGTCGGCAGTCAGCTCATCAAACTTCGCACGAGTCAGGTTGACCTCCAAGTGTTTCGGGCCGGTCGCATCTGCGGTGAGGAACGGCAGGGAGATCGTGGTCTGCATGACGCCAGACAGCTCTTTCTTCGCCTTTTCAGCCGCATCTTTCAGTCGTTGCAATGCCATCTTGTCTTTCGAGAGATCGATGCCGTTTTCCTTTTTGAAACCATCCACGAGGAAGTCGATGATCTTCTGGTCGAAATCATCGCCGCCCAGCTTGTTGTTGCCAGAGGTCGCTTTTACTTCGAAAACGCCATCGCCAAGTTCGAGGATCGAAACGTCAAACGTACCGCCGCCGAGGTCGTAGATCAGGATCGTCTGATCTTCTTCCTTATCCAAACCGTAAGCGAGCGCTGCTGCGGTCGGCTCGTTGACGATCCGCAGCACATCGAGACCGGCGATGCGGCCAGCATCTTTGGTCGCTTGGCGCTGTGCGTCGTTGAAGTAAGCCGGAACGGTGATGACCGCTTGGGAAACCTTTTCGCCGAGATACGCTTCTGCGTCAGCCTTCAGCTTTTGCAAGATCATCGCCGAGATCTCTTGCGGCGTGTACTCTGTTCCTTCTACCGTCTCCTTGTGACCAGTGCCCATGTAGCGCTTGATCGACATGACGGTGTCCGGATTGGTCACCGCTTGGCGTTTTGCCACGTCGCCGACCATGCGCTCCCCATTTTTCATCGCCAAAACGGACGGGGTGGTGCGGTTGCCTTCTGCGTTCGGGATGACGACAGGCTCGCCGCCCTCCATCACGGAAACGCAAGAGTTGGTGGTTCCAAGGTCGATACCGATTACTTTGCTCATTGTTTGAAGACCTCCTGTGTTGGTTCGGTTTAGTTTATGAAAATTTGAATTGGTTCGCTTGTTGTTGGAATCAAAAAATTACTGGCTGACCTGCACCATCGACGGGCGCACCACTTTATCCTTCACCCTGTATCCCTTGCGCAGTTCCATGACCACCGTGTTGGATGGATGCTCATCCGACTGCACCTGCATGACGCCTTCATGGAAGTTCGGGTCGAACGGTTGACCGACCGCCTCGATCGGTGCCAGACCGTTTTTCTCAAGCGCGGTGGTCAGTTGGCGAAACACCATCTCCACCCCGGACAGCAGCGTTTTGATATCGCTCTCTTCGCTCGTTTTCAATGCCATCTCAAACGTGTCGAGGACGGGAAGCAGCTCCTCGATCAGCGAGACGTTCGCGTATGCCGCAAACTCTTCTTTTTCCTGGCGGCTTCTGCGTCTGAAGTTATCAAAATCAGCCTGGGCGCGCAGATAGCGAGTCTTATGATCTTCCGCCTCCGCTGCCAGGCGCTCAATTTCGGCGAGCAGTTCCTCGCGGCTGCGCGGATCGGTCGTCTCTTCAGCTTGCACCTCTTGCCCTTCGGTTGCTGTTTCTGTCACATCGTCTTGCAGGTTTTGATTTTCTTGCTCCATGTTCATCCTCCTTCACGTGGTAAACGCGGTGCTCATGCTTCGTCAGGCGACAGCTCTTTCATGCGGATGATCGTGTGGATGCGCATGATCGCAACTGTCACTTCGCCCGCCGCTTGCAAGGCGTGAAGTTTGACAGACGTCGGATCGAAGATGCAGCGCTCCATCATGTCCACAACCTGTCCGTCGTCACAGTCGACCGCCAGCGCATCAGACCCTCGTTCGATCTGCGCGACGTTAACCTCCTCCACCTTTTCCAGCGGATTGAAGCCGGCGTTTTGCACGATCTGCGTCATCGGGCGGCGCAGCGCTCTCGCCACCGCCTCCACGCCAAATCCGGTCATGCCGCGCACCGTCTCACGCATCTTTTCCACCTCGCGCGATGCCCAGAGCTCGATCGCACCACCGCCAGGGACGATGCCGCCGCGCACCGCCGCCTGCACAGAGGAAGCCGCATCTTTGGCGATGCGCAAGCGCTCGCCGACCACCTCTTCGGTCGAGGCGCCGACCAGGATGGTCGCCATCGGCTTCCCTTGCCCTCCTACGATGCGGATGTTCTCCATCCGCTCATCTTCATAGATAACTTCTGCCAAGCCTAAAAACTTATGTAATTCCTCTGCCCCTTTGGTCAGTCCGGTGCGCTTGATCGGCCGCGCGCCCGTGTGCTCCGCAATCTTGCGCAAATCTTTGGAAGTGACGCGCTGAACGATCAGCACGCCCGCTTCCCCCAGCACTTCCTCGGCGACCGGGGAGACGCCTCGATCGGTGAACACCGCCGCGACGCCCGAGCTGAGCAACCGCTCCAGATTGGCGCGGAACTGCTCTTTATATTGTCGGTAGAGCAGGAAGCCCGCCTCGGTGCCGAGCGCTTCGCTGTCCAGCTCTTCCGCCTCCAGCTCATCATCGACGATCAAGACCCGAGCGTCGGTGACCCGCATCGGCATCTGCGGCGACATCCGCTGCTTGTCGATCACCAAGCCTTGAAACACTTCCGACTCCGCTCCGACCGCCGCCATCACGCAATCGGCGAGGCGAAACTCGCGGCTTCTCAGCTTCTCATCTCCGGTCAGGTGTGCAGCCTCGGTGACCAGCTCTGCGATGTCACGGTGCTCTCGCCCTGCGACCATCGCCACCTGATACAGCACCTCGCGATCGAGTCCGTCCAGCGCACGGGCTCTGCTCTTGATCCGCTCCAGCGCATATTTCACACCCTGCTGAACGCCTTCGATCACCCGGGTCACCGGCACGCCGCGCTCCACTTGCCCCACACCTTCTTGCAAAAGTGCGGCCGCAAGCAGCGTCGCCGTCGTCGTCCCATCCCCGATCTCCTCCTGCTGTGCGGAGGCCACGTTGATCAGCATCTTCGCGGCGGGGTGCACCACTTCCATCCGATGCAAGATGGTCACACCATCGTTTGTGATGATCACGTTGCCCGCCGCATCGACAAGCATCGTATCGAGACCTTTGGGACCGATCGTGCCCTCGACTGCAGAGGCGATCGCTCGCACCGCAGTCGTGTTCGAGTAGAGCGCGGACAATCGCTCGTCATGCTCGCTTGCTTTCGAACCGATTGGGGTCTGGCTCATCCGAACATCTCCTTCTCGCTATGTAAAGGAAGGAAAGCGATCCGCCTTCCCTATTGAATTGCAACTGCTAGCATCAGACTGCTCGTTTCAAGTATGGACGCGCGGCACCTATTTATTCAGGTGTGTGAGCAGGGAGGAGAGATTGTTCGCCAACCCTCGAATCACTGCGATCGTGCGCCCATAATCCATTCGCGTCGGCCCCAAGACTCCGATCGTGCCCACCGGCTTACCATCGATCGAGTAGGAAGCGGTGATCAGCGAGCAGTTGTGGATGGTCTCATGCTCATTTTCCTGCCCGATCCGTATCTGGATCCCCGGCTTCAAGCCGAACGGATCGACCAAGCGGACAAGATCTTCCGTATGTTCGAACAGATCGAGCAACGGCTTCAGCTTTTCCACATTGCGAAACTCCGGTTGGTTCAAGATCTTCGTCGTGCCGCCCAGATAGACTTTGGACAGGTCGCTTTCCTGACCTTCGACCATCTGATCAAACAGCGTCATCGCCGACTCGAACTGCTCCGAATAGCGCTTGAGCTCTGTGGCGATCTCGCGGTGCAGACGCATTTTCAGCTCGGGCATCGACACGCCGACCAGCTTGCGGTTTAAAAGCTCGATGTAGTGCTGAACCGACTCGACCGCGATGCCTTCTGGAATGGTGACCATGCGATTTTCCACATGGCCGTTATCCATGACGATGATCGCCACCGCTTTGCGATCTTGCAGCGGCACCAGTTGAATCTGCCGCAGCTTGGCGGTCGACACCTTCGGCCCCAGCACGATCGATGTATAGTTGGTCAGAGATGACAAGATGGTCGCCGCCTGTTGCACGACCTGTTCCATCTGGTCGATTCTCTGCAGAAATTCAACCCGAAGGCCGTGCGGATCATCATCGGGCGCCGAAGCCAAATTCAGCAGATGATCCACATAAAACCGGTAGCCCTTTTGCGAGGGAACGCGACCGGCAGACGTGTGCGGTTGTTCCAAATATCCAAGCTCCTCCAGATCTGACATCTCATTGCGGATCGTCGCAGGCGAGATCGACATGTCGGGGCGCTTGGAAATCGCACGGGAGCCGACCGGTTCAGCCGTGAGAATGTAATCATCGATGAGAACTTGTAAAATGATCTTTTGGCGATCTGTCAACATGATGTCCCATTCCCTTCCGTTGTTAGCACTCAGGGTGACTGAGTGCTAATTGCTATTATGAATGTAGCAAAAACGCCCTTCCGTTGTCAACGGAGAGCGCCTATTTTTTTGCAAAATCAGGATAAAGATTTGAAAATTCCTTCAAGAAATCGGTCGAACTGACCTTAATTTCGACTTGTCCCCTCTCCGCTAGCGATGCTGAACCGTGCAGATCGCTCGGAAGTTGCAGAAGCGGCAGCTGCGCGCATCGAGCGCTGGGCGAAACTCCTCCTCTGGGCGCGGTCTGTTCGCCTCTGGATCGAGCAACATCAGATCCATCTCCGCCGCACTGTCCAGGATCTTCTGCTCGATCGCCTCCAGCCCCTGAAAGCTGATCTCTTCCTTGTGACAGCTCCCTTTTAGCAGATATTCGGTGCGTATCTCGATCTTTTCGAGCGGAGCGCCCAGCGCGTTGTGCAGATAGTACGCGTACAGCTGCATCTGCTCCTCATTTCGGTCATCTTCCAACCCGCTCTTCCAATCGATGATCACATACTTGCCAGCCTCATGCCGATACAGCGCATCCAACTTGACATACACTTTGATCCCCTGCAGGTAAAACGAGTTCAGCTTTTCCACTTCGACCAAGCGATACTCCGGATTGCGGATCACCTCGTGCAAGCTCTCACTCTGGATCAGATGATCCACACAGGCTCCCATCCGGCTCTTGATCTCTGCGACCGCCCGATCGGCTAGGCGCTTCTCTTGAGAATAGTAAAGCTCAGCCAGCATCTTCCGCCGCTTGGGCGCCTGCCACCACGCGTCCGCATCGAGCGATTCGCGATACGCCTGATTGAGCAGGTTGCGAACGCGCTGGAACAGCTCATCCCGCAGAAAGCCGACCCCTTTTTGCTCCCAGCGGTTGATGTACATCTCTGCCGCATCGTGCAGGGTCTCGCCCAAGTACAGGTACAGGTTGAGCAATTGCTTGAGCCGGTACAGCGCTTGTGCCCGCTCTGGCGCATCTGCCCGCCAGCCGTTGTGCGAGCCATAATACTGATAGTAATATTTGCGCGGACACTCTTGAAAGAACTGATCGCGCGAATGAGACCATGACTTTTCTGGGTGAGGATGGAACGACACCCGCTTCCCCTCCTGAAAAAAGAGCACCCGCCCGATCGGCCAAGTGCTCTTCTCTTTATTCTAAAAACGCAGCGTACACTTCGTTTGCCAAGAAAATGCCTTGTGCGGTCAGCCGCACCCCGACATCGTCCACCGCGAGCAAGCCCAGCGCTTCAAAGCGAGCGACGATCTCGCCAAACACGTCGAGCATGTCCACGCCGTGGCGTTCCCGAAAGCGCTGAAACGACACACCTTCGATCAGCCGCAGCCCCAAGATCATCGTGTCCTCCTGCTGCATTCGAACCTCGATCTGCTCCTGCTCGACCACCGGGCGCGTTCCCTGCAGGGTCGTTTCGATATAGTCGGGGACGTTTTTCTGATTGATGTAACGCACCCCATCGACATAGCCGTGCGCACCGGAGCCGACCGCCAGATACGGCTCATTGCGCCAGTACACCTGATTGTGGCGAGAACGATGCCCGCGCTTGGCCCAGTTGGAAATCTCGTACATCTCGTAGCCCGCCGCTCTCAGTCGGTCGATCACCATCTGGTACATCTGGATCTCGTCCTCCTCAGGCGGCAAGATCAGCTGTCCCCGGTTGTGCCACGTATAAAACGGGGTGCCCTCCTCCACCTTGAGCGAGTAGGCGGACACATGCTCCGGCCCCAAATCGATCAGCGCCTGCAGCGTGTGCTGCAACGCCGCTAGCGACTGTCCAGGCAATCCGAACATCAGATCGAGGTTGATCGAATCAAACCCAGCCAGACGTGCCAACTCCCATGACTGGTAGACGGCGTCGCGGTCATGCAACCGTCCGAGCTTCTGCAGCAGGTCGTTCTCAAAGCTCTGAACCCCAAAGCTCAACCGGGTCGCCCCACCGTCCTTCAAGACGCGCAGCTTCTCCAGATCGACCGTCCCCGGATTGGCTTCGACAGAGATCTCCACACCGTCCGCCATGCGAAAGTGGCGATGCAGCATCTCCATCATCCGCTCCGTCTGGCGGCTGTCAAACATCGTCGGCGTGCCGCCGCCAAAGAACACCGTCTTCAACAGATCGTGATCATAGTCGGCCGCCACCCGCTCCAGCTCAAGATCCAAGCCGTTCAGATAGCGCTCCATCACATCTGACGTCGACACGTAGGAGTTAAAATCGCAATAATAGCATTTTGACGCACAAAACGGAATGTGGACATACAAGGAAGAAACACTCATCCTGCCGTCCTCTACACGAACATGCGCAGCGATTGCACTGGCGACTCGATCTGGAAGCCTAAGCGCGGCTGGTTGATGTTGTCACCGACCTTCAGCAGATGCGCCCGTTCCTGATAGTATTCGATCACGCGGTCGACCTCTTCTCGGCTCACCGCTTCCAAGCGGCCGAGGATCAACTGCGCGATCTCCTCTGGCGTCTCGGTCATCGCCGGACGGTGCTGTCGCTCTCCAGTTTCGGTTACCTGGACCGTCTCTTCCCACGGCATGCGGTTCGCCTGATCGAGATAGCCGACCATCTCCGGGCACAGGGCTGCCTGTTGGGTGAAGCCGAGGGCAAAGGAGAACAGCGTGATGTTCGGGTTGTGGGCGATCCGGTTGGCAAAATTGTCGACCTCATTGCTCCACGTGGTGACGATCAGCCCTTTTAAATCAGATTCGATCGCTTGCGGGCTGGCGAGCGGTACGTCGATCATCTTCGACAGCGCAAAAGCGAGCGGAGCCGCCTTGATGCTGGTTGGGATGATGTAGTCGAACTTGGTAAATCCGGGCACCTCTTCGACCATGCGGCGGAACGTCTCCAGGACGATCGCCAGGTTCAAAAACCCGTAGTTGATGAACACATAGCGTCCGTTCAGCTCCGACTCCTTCTCCAGATCTTCTGTAGAGGTGCGAAGCAGCGGCGTGCCGTACTGAACAAAATGCCAGTCGCGCAGGTTGTTGTCGCGCGGCGGGAACGCTTCATAGCGCTCGATCATCGCCTTGAGGATGTTCAGCGTCACCGGCTCCTGCTCGCTCTTTTCATACTCTTGCGCGATAAACGGAACGACCGACTTCGCCGTCTCCAAGTCTTTGAGCATCAGGCTGATATAGCCCACGTAAAACGCGGTGTTCGGCGACGGTGCCATCTCGTGCGCATGTTTAAAATGGTCGAGCGACTCTTCGAGATGAAACTCTTTCATCATGCAGTATCCGAGCTCAAACACCGCGTTGGACGCCATCGGCACCAGCTCGATCACCCGGAACAGCGGGTTGATCGCCGGGCCGAACAGCTTCTCGCCCATCAGCGTATGTGCGACGCGATAAAACGCTTCCGGGTCGCCCGGGTTCATCACACAGCTCTCGAACACTTCAGCACCCTTGTCCAGTTCGAGCATCCGCAAAATAAATGCGTAGCGCTGATAGATGCGAATATCAAAAAATCGCGAACGAAGTGCGGTGTTCAGCAGATCTTGCGCTTTGTCATACTCCTCGTTCGCCATCAAATCTTCTATGTGTTGCAACATCTCATCAACCTGTTGCAGTTCTCTCAAACGCTCTTCCTGTTCGGACATCGTAGAATCCCCTTTCCCTGACCGATCCGGTCAAACGCTATTGTACCATGAAAAAAAGACGCCCCGCAAAAGGACGTCTTTATTTTTCTGTTAAAAGATCGCAGTTCCCTGCAGAAGGAACGACTTCAGCTATTCGATCTTGAGCACAGCCATGAACGCTTCTTGCGGCACTTCGACAGAGCCGACTTGCTTCATGCGCTTCTTCCCTTCTTTCTGCTTCTCCAGCAGCTTCCGCTTCCGCGAGATGTCACCGCCGTAACATTTGGCCAAGACGTTTTTGCGAATCGCCTTGATCGTCTCCCGGGAGATCACCTTCTGGCCGATCGCCGCTTGGATCGGCACTTCGAACATCTGGCGGGGGATCAGCTCTTTCAGCTTCTCGCACAGCGAGCGCCCGCGTCCGTACGCTTTGTCCTTGTGCACGATGATCGACAGCGCATCGATCGCTTCGCCGTTTAGCAAGACATCCATCTTGACCAGTTGCGAAGCGCGGTAGCCGATCAGCTCATAGTCGAACGACGCGTATCCTTTCGTGCTCGACTTCAAGCGATCGAAGAAATCGTAGACGATCTCCGTCAAAGGAATCTCGTAGGTCAGGGTGACCCGGGTCTGATCGAGGTAGGTCATGTCGCTAAACACGCCGCGCTTTTCTTGGCAAAGCTCCATCACCGTGCCCACAAAGTCTTTTGGCACGATGATCGACGCTTTGACATACGGCTCTTCGATCCGTTCGATCTTCGTCTGCTCAGGCATTTTCGACGGGTTGTCGATCTCCACGCGCTCGCCGCTCGTCGTGTACACATGATAGACGACAGAGGGCGCGGTCGTGATCAGCGTCAGATCGAACTCCCGCTCCAAGCGCTCCTGAATGACCTCCATGTGCAAAAGCCCCAAGAAGCCACAGCGGAATCCGAAGCCGAGCGCAGACGATGTCTCCGGCTCATACTTGAGGGCAGCATCGTTGAGCTCCATCTTCTCCAGCGCATCGCGCAGGTCGTTATAATCGGCCGTATCGACAGGATACAGACCGCAGAACACCATCGGGTTGATGCCGCGATAGCCTGGCAGCGGTTCGGCTGCAGGCGCATCGGCCAGCGTCACCGTATCCCCGACGCGAGTGTCGCGAACGTTTTTGATCGACGCGTGAAAATAGCCGACATCGCCGACCATCAGCGAATCGACAGGCGTGGCTTTGGGCGAGAGCATCCCGCACTCCACGATCTCATACTCGGCGCCAGTTGCCATCATGCGAACTTTCATGCCCGCCTTCAGCGTGCCGTTCATGATTCTGATCTGCACGATAACGCCTTTGTATGGGTCAAAGTGCGAGTCGAAGATCAGCGCTTGCAACGGTTGATCCGGGTCACCGGTCGGAGCTGGCACTTTTTGCACGATCTGCTCCAAGATCTCCCCGATGCCGATGCCCGACTTGGCGGAGGCGAGCACCGCGTCCGATGCGTCCAGCCCGATCACATCTTCGATCTCCTGCTTCACGCGCTCCGGCTCAGCAGAGGGCAGATCGATCTTGTTGACGACAGGCACGATCTCCAGATCGTTGTCCAGCGCCAGATAGACGTTCGCCAGCGTCTGCGCCTCGATGCCCTGCGCCGCATCGACGACGAGCAGCGCGCCTTCGCAAGCGGCGAGCGAGCGGGATACTTCATAGGTGAAGTCGACATGCCCTGGCGTGTCGATCAGGTGCAGGATGTACTCCTCACCATCGTTCGCCTTGTAGTTTAAGCGAACCGACTGCAGTTTGATCGTGATCCCGCGCTCCCGCTCGATGTCCATGTTGTCGAGCAGTTGGTCTTGCTTCTCACGCGAGGTGATCGCGCCCGTATATTCCAAAATCCGGTCAGCCAATGTGGACTTCCCGTGGTCAATATGTGCGATAATCGAGAAATTGCGGATCTTCTCCTGACGTTTTCTAGCGTCCATCGAGTGCACTCCTTCGTTCGTAAAGCATCGCCCATCATTATACCATCAACTGGATTCGGACAGCAACGAAAGAAAAAGCCTCGCACTGAGCGCGAGACTTCTCGCCATCTATTGAGGAAACACCCACTCTTGCAACTTGCCGAGCACGCTCTTCGCCCCCGTCTGCATCCAAGAGCCGATCGTGAGCGAGACCTGATCGAGCGTGTCTGCCACCACGCTCTCCCCGCCTTCTAACGCATCGCTCAGCTGATCGCCCCAGGGCACTTTGGTGCCGGTGACCTGCTTGCCCAAGATCTTCAGATCCACCTCGCCGTTCGTCGTGCTCTGGATCGCCAACGCTTGCGGGTCATCCGCACCGACCAGCGAGTTCACGCCTTTTTCTGCCGTCACGATGCCGAACAGGATCATCGTGGCGAGCAGCACCAAGAGCACACCGTACAGCGCCGCTCCTTCGATCGCACGTCTCATCTCAGCCGTCCCCCCATCCTCCTGTGATCAGTATCGCCGCACCGAACACCTCGCTAAACCTGATTCGACCGATCTGCGCTTTGGCCGTCCGGCCGCTTTACCGATCACTTCGCTTCCGCTTTCAAATACGCTTCGACCACTTTGGCGATCGCCTTGGAGGTGCGCTCCACCTCCGCCAGCGTGTTGTACGGCCCGCCGATCTCGATCAGCACCATGTTCGGGCTGAGATCCTGGTTGTAGCGCGTGTCGAAGTTCGCATTGTACGGGCGCAACCACACGCCGCGCGAGAGGCCTGGATACAGGCTGTTCATCTGCTCGTTCAGCTTCGTCGCCAGCGCTCCATTTTTTTCTTGGTCCTTGTTGCCGCCGCCCACAATCCAGTAGACAGCCGCATACTCTTCACCATGTACCGTCCTTGTCGTCACATTTCGTGCGCCCGAATCGCGGTGGATGTCGAAGATCAGCTTCAGCTCTTTTTGTTCAGCCAACACTTTCTCCACCGTCTTCCGCGAATGGTCATAGGCGTCATCAAAGGGAAACTGCCAATAGTCTTCTGTCGTCTGCATCCCGGCGATTCCCGACTGCTTCAGATCGCCTAAGATCCACTTGCCCGACTGCTCAATATTTTGAGTGGCGTCATAAGCGCGGTTGGGATCGGTTTGCCCGATCTCCGACAAAAAAGATTCCCGATTGTGCGAATGGTAAATGTACACCTGCGGTTTGTCGCTCTTGACCGGCTCGACCTTTTCCCGCGGCTTCGGGTTCAGGTTGGGCGGCAACTCGCCAAAATCGTGATCGGTCGGCGGCGTGTTGTACTGCGGGTCAGGAGTCAACAGTTTAAAGTCGGCGACCGCCATGCCCGGAATTTGATAGCCGAGCAAGGTCAGCGGGTTGCTCGTGTCGATGTCGGTAAACACATAGAGAAGCATGCTGGCGATCCCTTTCGGATAGCCGCCCACCTCTGCCGTCTTGCCTGCCGGAGCGAGCGCCGCATACATCGGGATCTCCTGTGCGAGCATCGTTCCGAGCGACTGTCCAGACAGGCTGTGCAAGATGCGTCCGGCCAGCCCCTTTTGACCTTCGCCTGCGATCAGCTGCACAGACACGATGCCCAAGATGATCGCAAGCGCTGCCAGCGCAAGCGTCATCGTCACGATCGTCATCCGCGCTTTTTGGCCTGTGAAGTTTAGCGTATAATAGCGAAACCGTTTTTTCCGCTCCTCATCCCGTTTCACTGCGAACGACCTCCTCCATCCGTCTCTCTTGTCCCTACTCTATGAACTGCTGTTGCTAGATATGACAACAAAAAAGAGAGCTCCAATGCATCGAACGATTTGCCTTGAGGCTGATCGACCACAGCCTGCTGCAAGTTCGAAACATGGAACTCCCTTTCAAACGATAGGATCTTACAAACGATAGGATCTCAAATCATCTGCCACACCGATCGGTCGACCGGCTCAGCAATTCACAGTCGAATTACACCTGTACCACAATGCTGTCATACAGCGTCTGCGCCTGTTCCCCCACAAAGATGTCTAAGCGCCAGATTCCTTTTTCCGGCAGTTTGACCAGTGAGGGCGCATGTGCGACCGCACCGTTCAACTCGCCGCCGAGCGGCCCCTCGAACACGTTCAACTGCTCATGCGTCTCCTTTTTCAGCGCCACCACTTTAAACTTGCCGTGCAACTCTTTTGCGTCGCCCCAAAAATGCCACATCAACTTCTGGCCTTCTGAGGTAAGCGTCGCGTCTTGGAACGCGACCTTGCCCTCGACGCCTCGCATTCTATGATCTCCTACCATAAAGGTAGGGCTCTCCTTCCACATATCGCTGTCACTGACCGACTCCTGTGGCGGCTGAATGCCTAACTCTTCGTCATAGCACCCACTCAAGACAACCGCTAATGCTACCGCCACCACCATTTTTCTCATCGCTTTCCACCTCCTGCCTTATCTGACGCACAGCAGAAAGCGACGGTTACAACTTTTTTCAAACGATCGCTCCTAGTGGGTGAACAGGCTCGCATCCTCCATCTTGATCGCGTCGTGCAGCGCCACGTTCAATCCGTTTGCCAACACGACCGCCAGATCCTCCACAAACGTGTCCACCTCTTTGGGCGTGACCATCAAATTCTGTCCGAGCGGCTGTAACAGCTCAAAGATCAGCTGCTTCTTCTCCCCTTCATCAAAGCTGGAAAACAGCTTCGTCATCCCGTTGCCGGGCACATCCTGCTCCAAGCGCTGGACGATCAGATCCATTGCGTCTGACGAGATCGTGACCGCATCGACCACCGTCGGCACCCCGATCGCCACCACCGGCACCCCGAGCGTCTTTTTGTTCAGCCCTTTGCGCTTGTTGCCTACGCCTGCGCCTGGTGAAATGCCGACATCTGCCACCTGAATGGTGGTGTTCACCCGCTCCAGCGACCGTGCGGCCAGCGCATCGACGGCGATGACAAGGTCTGGCTTGATCTTTTTGACGATCCCGTGCACGATTTCGCTCGTCTCGACGCCTGTGATGCCGAGCACGCCGGGCGCGACCGCGGCGACCGGACGATATCCGCCCTGCTCCACCAGCTCGGGCATGTGATCGAACAGATGGCGCGTCACAAACAGGTTGTCACAGACCAACGGCCCCAGCGAATCGGGCGTCACCTTGCGATTCCCAAGCCCGATCACCAGCACGGTCGCCTGCTCGGGCAAGCTGACAAACCGCTTCAGCTCCTCGGCCAACTTTTCGGCTACCCGCTTTTGCAGATCAGGATCTTTATATCGCAAACCGGGCACCTCAAACGTCAAATAGTTGCCCTCCATCTTGCCCATGATCTTCGACCCGACCGCATCTTCGATCACCAGTCGGGTGACGGTGATCCCGTCCAGCTCCTCGCTGGACGTTTTGACCCCCGGAATCGCTCCGCCATGTTCAGGAGAAAAGATCTGATGCGCTTCGAGCGCCAGATCGGTGCTCACACTGTACGAATTCCAATCGATCTGCTCCGCCTGCGCTGCTGGTTGTTGGCGACCGCTCCACCGAAGCTCTCTGCCCACTCTGATCCACCTCGCTTATCCTCATTTCATCGAAACGCCACTCTTTGTCAGTAGCGTTACAAATTGGTCGAGAAAGTATGCAAAAAAGGCGATCCCTTGCTTTTTCACAAGCTCCATGATAGAATATCCATTGTCCTTTTTGTGTGGATATTGCACTCGATATGGAGGTGAAATAGATGCCGAACATTAAGTCCGCGATCAAACGCGTAAAGACTACGAACACCCGCACCCTGCGCAACGCTGCTGCTAAGTCTGCTCTCCGCACTTCCATCAAGAAGTTCGAAGTGGCACTGGCTTCCAACGATGCGAACACGGCTGCTTTCTTGAAGCAAGCTCTTCGTTCTCTCGACAAGGCTGTTACCAAAGGCCTGGTTCATAAGAACACTGCAGCTCGCAAAAAGTCCCGCCTGACCAAGAAGTTCAACAAAACGAACATCGCGTAAGGCAATAGATAGTAGGCTTTAACGCTTTGGCGCCAAAGCAGTGAGGCTTCTACTTAACAAAAACGACCCTTTCCATCGCGGAAGGGTCGTTTTTATCGTTCAGTGCGGTTCTGTTCCTGCTGATTCATCATCTGCATCTGGGCGAGCGCGATCATCTTCTTGACCATCTGCCCGCCGATCGGGCCGCCCACCTTGCCTGCTTCGCGCGCGGTCAGCTCCCCGTTGTCACCCGCTTGGTTCAGCCGTATCCCCTGACGCTGTGCGGAGCGGGCGACCGCCTCATCCCCCGTCATCGTGTTCATCACATCCGCTTTCATCCGGTCGAGCGCTTCGCGAGCTTCTGGCACCAACAACCGTCTGCGCTTTCGACGAGCCATCAGGATCACCTCCCTGCGTAGTGTCCCCCAGGATGCCCCTCTTCACTCACCTTTTGCGGCAGCGAAAGCAAAAACATCTCCAGCGCAGTCCGATCTTGGATCTGTCCGGTCTTGATCTTGTAATCGATCTCCGCCAGATCGGCCAACAGCCGCTCCAGCGCCTTCACCGAAAAGCGATTGCCCTGCTCTTTGGCCACTTTTGTCGCATAGGGATGCACGCCGATCTGCGAGGCGATCTGCTGCAGCGAATAGCCCCGTCCGCTCTGCACTTTTACCTGATGCATGATCCGCACCTGCCGCGTGATCATGAACAGCAACTTGATCGGCTCTTCCTTGTTCTTCAACAGATCGTACATCATGCGCATCGCCTTCTCGATGCGCACGCGCACCACTTCATCGATAAACACGAAGATGTTCTGTTCCATCGTCCGCGTCGCCAGCGCATCGACCATCGCTTCCTCGATCGTCGCTTCCTCGCCTGCGTAGAGGATCAACTTTTCGATCTCGCTGCGCAACAGGCGCAAGTTCGTCCCCACCGACAGCAGCAGCCTTGCCGTAGCATCCGGTGTGATCTGCCCGTTTTGCCGGCCAACTTCTGCATAGATCCACTCGCGGCACTCGTTCTCCTTGAGCGCTTGAAACTGCACCACGCAGGCGTTCTTCTGCGCCGCCTTGGTCAACTTCTTGCGCTCATCCAGCTTCTCCGCTTGAACCGTCAAGATCAGCGTGGTATAGGGAGCTGGATTTTCCAAGTAAGCTTGCAAAGCGTCAGGGTTGTGATCGACGCGCGGTGATTTGCTCGCTGTGAACGCGAGGCAGTTCTGCACATACACCACTTTGCGATCTGCCAGAAACGGAATCGTCTCCGCTTCCTGCACCGCGAGCTGAATCGGCGTCTCATCATAGTGAATCTTTGTAAAAGAAAAATCATCGACTCCCTGAGGAAACGCCTGCTGCTGAATCGCATACACAACATCTTCCATCAAAAGCGCTTCTGTTCCGTAGAGCAGATAGACCCCGTGCAGGACACCCCGCTTGAGTTCTCCCATCACATCGCGAAAACTGAGTGCGGCCAATCTGTCTCCTCCTCTCCCAAACACCGATAGAAGCATTGTAAGAGAAGTGGACGAGGTACGTCAAACCGACTGGCCTACAGCGACAGCCCGAGCGATTCGAGCATCGCTCGCTTGAGCCCCGCGAGCTCCGCCTCATCTTTCGCTTCTAAATAGATGCGCAGCATCGGCTCCGTTCCCGATGCGCGCACCAGTGCCCATGCCCCCGAAGTGAAGCACAGCTTCACACCGTCGATCAGCTTTTTTTCGGCGACCTCCCACGTCCCGACCCGCTTTGCTGTCCAATCTTGCATCACCTGCAAGACCAACCCCTTCTGCTCCTCAGACACCCGCAGGTCGACGCGCTGATTGGCAACGCCTCCATGCTCCGCCGCGAGCTCCGTCAACAGCTGGCGGAGTGATGTTCCACTCGTCGCGATCAGCTCCAACACCAGTAGCCCGACCAGCAACCCGTCCTTCTCCGGCAGGTGTTCCGCCACCGAGAGCCCTCCGCTCTCCTCACCGCCGATTCCCGCGCCGGCTAAGATTTCCTGGCCGATATATTTGAAACCGACCGGCGTCTCCACCACTGGCACACCATGCGCAGCTGCAATTCGGTCGATCCGGTGCGTCGTCGCCACCGTCCGCGCCACTTTTTTCAGCCCCTGCTTCCGCTTGAGCAACGAATCGGTCAACAGGGCGAACACTTCGTTCGGCGTCACGTAGGCACCGCTTGCGTCGATGATGCCGAACCGATCCGCATCTCCGTCAAGCGCCAACCCTGCGTGTGCACCTCGCGCGTGGGTGAGCTGCGCCAAATCTGCCAGCCGCTCGGCGGAAGGCTCTGGCAAGCCGCCACCGAACAGCGGATCGGGTCGATCGTGTAGACTGGCGATCACCTCGACGCCGATCTCCTCCAAGATCGGCTTTAAATATCCGATACCCGCCCCATGCATCAGATCGAGCACCACTTTCAGACCGGCGCTGCGGATCGAATCGATGTCGACAACCTGCTTGAGCATCTCGCCATAGCGCTCTCTGGGCGAAATCGGTTCGACCGCCTTGGCACGCACCGCCCGCGCGTAGGGGGTGACCAAAATCTTCTGCTCGCCCGCCTCGATCTCGCGGACAGATCGAGTGATCGCATCGGTGATCGGAGGTGTCGCAGGCCCGGCGTAGTCGGGGATAAATTTGATCCCGTTATACTCAGGCGGGTTGTGACTGGCTGTCACCATCACCGCCCCTGCCAGCCGATGCGCCCTGATCATCGCCGCCACCGCAGGAGTCGGCGCAGGAGAGTCGCACAACAGCACGTGAATGCCGTTTCCCACCAGCACCTCCGCTGCCCGTTCGGCAAACAGATGACCGATAAAGCGCTGGTCAAAACCGACGATCACCTGCCGATCATGCAGCCCTTGCGACTTGATATAGCAAGCGATCGCCTGTGTCACGATCGCCGTGTTGGCAAACGTAAAGTCCTTGGCGATCACACCGCGCCAGCCGTCGGTGCCAAACTTGATCTCAGACATCCTATCGCCCCCTTCTCTCAGGTTCCACACCTTCAGTCCCATATATAGTGGTGAGCGTCCACCAGCATGCGTAAAACATTGCAGAACCATTTGCCGATCGGTCAGCAGCAGCGGTCGCCACTTCGCATGAAAAAAGCGCAACCATCAAGTCCGATGATTGCGCGCTTTCGATATTTTTTGCGTTCTTATTGCGAGTATGCTCGGTTAGATCGTGATGATCTGGCAGGTGTTCCCGCTCGTCGGGCAGGACTGGCAGTGGTTGTTCATCTCGACCACCGTGTGGAAACAGGTTGAGCAGGAGTTAGTCTCCAACTGCACCGTCAGATGATGGATGCCAAAGCGCTCTAACATCAGCTGCTGCGCCACTCGAATCACCCGTTCGCCCTCGCCGATCGTCTTCACCGAAACTGCCAGATGAACGCTCATAAAATGCTGTGTCGGCGTCAAGCTCCAGATGTGCAGATCGGTCACCGCCGTCACATCCTCGATCGACAACAGCGTCGTTTCCACATCCTCCGGCTCCAGATGTCCAGGTGCAAATTCGAGCAGAATGTGCGCGCCTTCCCAAGCCATCTTGGCTGCGCCTGCGATGATCACAACGCCAACCAAGCCGCCCAGCACCGCATCCACCCAATACCAGTTCGTAAAGTAGATGATCGCCGCTCCCGCTAAGATCGCGACCGATGCGAGCGCATCGCCTAAAAAGTGCAGCCATGCCGACTTCGCGTTCAGGTTGTCCTTCTCCTTGCTGAGCATCCAGGTGAGCGCCGTGTAGATCAGCAGGCCGACAAAGGTCAGCCAGAACACCCAAGCGCCTGCGACGACAGCCGGTTGAAAGAACGCATGAACCGCCTCATAGACGATGTAGATGCCGACCCCGACCAAGATCAGGTTGGCCATAAAGGAAGTGACGATCTCCGCACGATACATGCCAAACGACTGTTTCCGAGTTGCAGGTTTCGCCGATTGCTTCAGCCCCCACCAAGACAGTCCCAATGTCACCAGATCCCCCGCCAGATGCCAACCGTCCGAAATCAAGGCGAGCGAGCCGGTCATATATCCTCCGACGATCTTGATCATAAAGACGACAAAGGTCAAGACCATTCCATAGCGAATCAGTTTCTCCGATCTTGCAGACAGATTTTGTTGCCCGTGATGATGCCCATGAGTATGTGTATGCATGATGAGTACAACCTCCTTGCTCCGACTTCTTCTGCATTCAGCATAGCACGAAAATAGATGAAAATCCACAAAAACAGAAGAAAAATGGCGTATTTTAATCGAGAATGATTGTCATCGTCGTTTTTGGCTTCTAAATGAATTTGATAATCTTTATCACTTAGAAAAAGTCAGGAGTCCTCGCAGATGGAGGACTCCTGTCGGAGAAGGGATAGGATTAGTCGCAACGAACAGTGGTCGTTTGTACCGGATAGCAGATCGGCACGAGCAGGAAGAACAGTACGAAGATGATCAAGAATACGACCGCCCACCGGGTGTAACCACCAAACACGCCGTACATTGCACAACAGCTCCTTTTCCAAGTTTTTGACGATGTCCACAGTTACATGAAATGCACCTATGGCCAAAAATGGAAAGGCTCTTGTCCCGCAAGCGAAAAAATAGGCGATACCCTGCAAGTCGATTGACAGCGCGGATCAGATGTGATTATATGGAATTAGACATTTAGATACTTCTTTAATTATCGAAGGGAAGGGGTACTGTTGACCTTAAACCAAGCATTCAAAGCGCTATCCGACCCGACCCGCCGCAAAATTCTCGATCTATTAAAGGAGCGGGATCTGACGGCAGGCGAAATTGCCGACCACTTCCAGATGACCAAGCCGAGCATCTCCCACCATCTCAACCTGCTCAAGCAGGCGCAGTTGGTCTGGGATGACCGACAGGGACAACACATTATCTACTCGCTGAACACCACCGTTTTTCAAGACCTGCTGAAATGGGTCTTGCATTTCTCATCAGGAAAGGAATGATACGCATGAAGAAACACTTCCTTCCGCTGTTGATCATTTTGGCCACATTTGGAATTGGTCTTTGGGCCTATCCGCAGTTGCCAGACATCGTGCCCTCTCACTGGGGGCCGGATGGAGAGATCGACGGCTATTCGAACAAGAACACCATTCTCTGGATCATGCCAGGCATCATGCTGCTCATCTATCTGCTGCTCCTCTTCCTCCCGAAGATCGATCCGAATCGAGCCAGCCAGCCGCGCAATCAAAAGGTGCTCGTGCTGATCAATACGCTGGTGATGGTGATTCTGCTCGGCATTCACTGCCTGATCATCTCCGAGTGGCTCGGGTTCGGATTTGATATGTCAAAGCTGGCCCCGGTGATCGTCGGCGCGATTTTCTTGGTGATCGGGAACTTTATGCCGCGGGTTCAACACAACTATTTTGTCGGCATCAGAACCCCGTGGACGCTGGCGAATGAAGAGGTGTGGCGGAAAACGCACCTGTTCTCCGGCCGTGTGTTTGTCGTCACAGGTCTGCTGCTCTTGTTGTCTCTGCTGCTCCCTTCTTCGTGGCAGCTGTACTCGCTGCTCACCCTGATCATCGGCAGCACGCTGGTGATCTTGGGAAGCTCGTATTATTTCTATAAGCAGTTGGATTCGGTGCGGTGAGGGTGTTGTGTGGGTCTCTTGGGTTTGAAAGATAGAGTATGAAGGTGAACAGATGTTTGACCAGACGTCCGTGTGGATACGGGCGTCTGTTTGTTTTTTCGGTGTTTGGTGGCTGCTGTGAAGGGAGAGAGGGAGGGGATTTGCTGAGGAGCGGTGAGTATCGCTAAAGCGTTATTCAGGTGATAAAATTCAAGCATTTTCATGTGCGTATAGGCATATTAGAGGAATATTATACTGATACGGGTTAAGTTCTTTTGGACCGCCGACATGGCAGACGACTTGCTCCACCATCGCAGGAAAGGCGGCGGGCTTGTTCTCGAATGGGATGACCGCAAGCTTCTCGTTCCAGCAGTTGATCACAACGGCTGTATGCGTCCGCTTGTGCAAATCGACCCCGACATATATAAATCGCTCTTTTCTGTGCTTCATCAAGCATCCCTCCTTGGTTTCATTAGGCTGACCGGGCTTGCGAGAAAAACGTCGGCATCGTCTGTTTAGTGCCCGATTCCGATTATTGCTGAGACTTGGATATAAACCGCTGGAAGTGAACCCACTTATAATGATCCAATAAAGCCGAATATCCGTTCATCGTATCGACCAATCCATCCAGTGAGATCAGAAACTTCCCTGCCGACGTGATTAACTCGCCCATTTCATATCCGACCTCAGCGTTGCGAAAGAGTCGCCATATTTCAGTAACGAGGATGGCGTCAAATCTCTCGCGGCGCATGTCTGCAAGGAGCATACTCAAACCTGGACGATCACGATATGAAGATGTGACTGCACAGGTGTCGACGTATACACCAGCAATGATACCCCGGCATTTTGCTTCTGTCCGCAGCATCTGAAGCTGCGTCAAGAGCGAATCGACTTGTTCTTCACCGTGCCTGTCCTCTTGCACATACAGCGCCATCCTATACGATGGCAGGTGGTTCATGATCATGCAAACATCACCTTCCGCGAGTAATGATCGGTACGATCCGCTTGTGACCGACAATTAAACATAAACCCCACTCACAGCATGGATGCCGCCACATCCCGTCAAATAAAAAGCTCCAGCCCACTACTGGCTCAAGCTTACCAGCCGCAATTCATTTTTGGCATCCCTGCGCCATTCTGCGAAAAGATCATCGCGCATCGAACGTAGACTCTGAATTTCTTCGCGGATTTGCTGCCGCCGCTGCACACTTGCATTCGCTTTTCCATGCTCAAGGACAAGTTTGCAATGTTCTCTTGCAATGGACAAGAGCATCTGCTCTTGCGTATCGTCCAATTCAAGCCCGGCTAACGGACGAGCGCTTGCGACAGCGGAACCGCTTGTAGACAACGATTTTTTCTCAAGTACAGCAGGCATCAACAACCCCCCCCCCCCCAGCAAAAGTTTTGTTGATGTTACCTTGGCTTGGCGAGGGTTGCAAGTCGTTCGGTACAATAGC
Source organism: Tumebacillus lipolyticus (assembly GCF_042682745.1). Lineage (NCBI taxonomy): Bacteria > Bacillati > Bacillota > Bacilli > Caryophanales > Alicyclobacillaceae > Tumebacillus > Tumebacillus lipolyticus. The sequence goes on from NZ_JBHUIO010000012.1 coordinate 26,380, forward strand.
AATGGATATATTTTCATAAGCAACTGAGAGGGACGTTTGATCGAGCTTTCACCGCAACTCATCGGATGAAACAATCAGACCTCAAGGGGGCTATCCTTGAGGTCTGACTTCATTATGAAAATTGTTTTAGAAAAGCGGTCATCCAGTCAATTTTTGAACTATACTCTCTTTGATTATACTCCCAGTACTCGATAAATCTTTGTTCGCATGTCACATACTGGGGGTACAAACTCCGAACTAACTCTATCAGTTCTGTACTGCCGCCCAAAACGGCATGTCCTTCGTGAGAAATCATTACTCCCCAACTGCCGCACGTTGAATAAATTGCGTTTTCTAATACAACAGGGATGTCTGTATAATCCTCGAAGGTAGAAGAACTCGTACCCTCCCAGTGACCATGTTCGTATGATCCACCCGTTGAGGATTCGGAAAAACAGTCACCTTCAATTTCTGATAAATAGAAGTCTTCTTCCCCAAACTGGCTGATTGCTTGGCAAAGAACATTAAAGTGCTCATGTTGCAGATAATACCCATCAGTAGGAAATAAAAGTAACTTCGCTTGAATATTATCAGTAAAGCAGTTGTCAAAAGGATCTTTGTTCTTGAATACCTTTAGAAAATTATCTTCAAGGGTTTTTACGACTACATCTCCAGAAACTTTTTTCATATCAGCCCTCCAAAAACTTAATTTTCCGAACTCCACTAATTCCGTTTACATCGATTGTCGGAGGACCTGATTTGGAAGACGCTCGATAGGTAAACGTAACCCCATTAGCATCTTTTCCGACAAAAACCCCTGGTGAAACTTCTGAGTAGCTGCTGACTTGCGCCTTAAAGAAACCCAAAGCATCATTTGCATTCCCTTTTATTGCCTTAATATCCTTTTGGTCAGCTTGTGCCAGCTTCTTTAGATCACCTGCACTCATCTTACCCCAACATGGATTTGTATTATGAACCCAAATCCCAAGGTCACTAACGAAATAGGTATGGAACTCATCAACCGTCATGTTGTAGACCGTGACGTGCTTTTGTTCCAGTTCGATGCTCTCAATCTTGAGTGTATTCCCATCGCTCTGAACAAGCAAGTCTCCAACCTTGAGGTTTTTAACGAACGTCCATCCTTTATCCTTAACAAAGAATGGATGATTGAAGGTCGACTCAATCGTCTGACCGCCCACGTGGATGCTGTATATTTCATCCGTTTCATGGTTATATGTCGCCGTAACCTCTTTATACGCTACCTCGCCAGTCACTTCATCCTTCGAGAGAACCTTATCTCCGACCTCAATGTCTTCAATATCCTTCTCCCCTTCGTCTGTTAAAACGCTCGTTCCTCCTACAAAGCAATTACATCTCCATGCCTTTTGAACTAACTTCGTTACTCTCCCTGACTTATCAATCTTACTTCCAATTTTAGCAACTTTCCCTATCGCTCCATACGGTACAAACGATATCGCTAATCCCATGATTGAATCTGCAATTACTTTGGGGTCTCTGGAATACAGGAGATTAAATACACTTTCTGCTCCTGTCGTTTTATAAACAGCGATATCCCAAATATTCTTTATAAAATACTCTGCATCACTTCCATATCTATGGAATCCGGTTTGTTCATAAATGTAAACATCCATCAAACTATGTCCACTCGGATCCACAAAACTGAGCGGGTTATTCTGCACATACGTATAGAGATTAAGACTGAGCGGGTTGTTCGTCTGCCCCTCATACGTATCCTCATTCAAAAATCGACCTTGACTCGGGTCATACCAACGAGCACGAAGATAGATCAGAGATGTGGTCGGATCTTGCAGTTCACCAGCGTAACGGAAGGAATTATGCACCTGCTCCTGTGTGGTAAGCACGTTACCCCAAATATCATAGGAATATTTGTTGAGCAGTGCTCCGTTTTCATCACGAATTTCTGTGACATCTCCATGCCCGTTATGAAGATAGTAGCCTTTCTGCCCATCCGCCGTTTCCAGCGATACAAGCCCATTGCCACGAAGATAACGAACTTTCAATGTTGCAACGCCATTCGTCACTTCAGCTTCTGCGATGATCTCCTCACCATCATAATAGTAGCGAGTGGTAACACCATCTGCTGTTCTTTCGTATAAGAGACCGTCACCGTTATATCGATAGCCTACCTCATTACCTTCAGGAGTTGTAACGTGAATTAGACGATTCCACTCGTCATATTCAAAGTCCCCAACGATGGCCGGATCTCGAGGACTGGAACTGCCCACGGACTTGCGATTCCCTCTCAGATCATAGTCATACGTTTCTAGGAACTGGCTTGAGGTCTTGATACGACGCTGTTTGTCATAGGTGAAGTTAAAAAATGCTCCGTTTTCCACCTTCTGCGTTTGGTTGCCGGCCGCATCATATTCGAAAGCAAACGTGTTTATGTCAGAACCAGCTGGGTCTTTCTGAGTAAGAGTCAGGAGTCGCTTATTCGCATCGTACGTTTTGTTCAATGCGACACCGTTGAGGAGCAATTCTGTTTTTACCTGTGCGACAGCATTGTACGTATATTCCGCCTCCGGTATTGCTTTATCTCTTCCAAGCGAAACGGTTTGAATCTGATTGTTCCTATCACTATAGTAGAATATCTCACGGCCAAATGGATCTGTTATCATCCCTCGATTGCCAGCTAAATCATATTCATATGCGATCGACCTACCATCTGGATACTGAACAGACTCCAAATATCCAAGCTCGTTGTACGCATAGACAGATTCACCGAGCGCATCGATCATCTTGGTACGCTTCCCTGCGAGATCATACTCATAGGTGACCGAATCATTTGGTGTGGATTTGCTCTTCAAAAAGCCCCGACTGCTGTAGGTATTGATAATCGTTTGGCCTTTTCGGTCAATCGTTTTGACCAAGTTACCAACGGCATCATAGTAAAACTTTTCAACTTGTCCTAATGGATCGACTTTTTGGATGGTTCGTCCTAACACGTCATACGTTTTTGTTGAAGACTTGCCATCGGGATACAAAACTTTCGTCTGATTGCCCAACAGATCGAACGTGTACGACGTGACCAAACCGTCTTGGTCGGTGACGCTGGTCAATTCTTGAGCCGCGTTATACGTATAGCCGATGCGGTTCCCCATTCCATCCTCTTCATAGATTGTATTGCCAACAAGGTCGTAACCCAACTTTTGTTGCATTTGATTTCCGTTTACCGGATCGATTGTCTCATTTTGAACAATACGTCCCAGCTTATCATAGGTCTCTCGTTTCGTAGCGCCATCTGCATCGGTGGTCTCGATTGTACGTTGGATGTCGTTGTAATACACAGTTGCTTTGGTCAGATCTGCCTTTGTGATTTCGATCGCTCGTGACCACTTGTCGTACTTCGTTGCCGTACGGTTTCCCCGCGCATCTTCTTCCCAAATCGGTTGGCCTGAGTTGTCATACCCATATTGGAACTTCGTCTGATAAACGCCGCCGAGCGTCACTCCGGTGTGAGTCTGCCAGCCTAATTGGTTGAATTTCGTGTGTCTCTTCAATCCAAGCTCATCGATGACTTCGATCTCATTTTGAGAATCGAGATAGTGAACCGATCGGTACGATGAATCAGGGTTGTTCTGATGGATCATCCGCCCTAACTTGTCGTATTGGTAGGCGGTGCTGTTTCCATTACCATCCGTTCGCTTGGTCATCTGTCCAAGGGAGAGATCGTACTCAAACAATTGGGTGCTTGTTTGAAGATTTCCGTCAATATCGTTTGATTGAACTGTCAGTTTTGTCGGAAAAGCGTTTTTGTACTGCGCACCATATTCAAATTGTTGAAGTAGATCACCGTTGTTGCCCTTTTCCCGAGAAGAGATCACATTCCCATAACTGTCGTATTCGTAGTTCGTTTGTCTGAGCAGCTGATCGTTTTCTTTCATTTGAACCTGTGCCGGGCTTCGCTGCGCGTTGTATGTGAACTCTGTCTTTTTCGTCTTGGTTGACGTGAACGGCTCTGAGACGCTTTTCAAAAGATGTGTTACTGAATCGTACACGAACGTGTTGGTGATGCCGTTCGGATCGGTTGCCGTGAGCACATTTCCATACTCATCGAACGTTTGGGAAGTGGTCGTAGTTTCCGACGCTGTACCAGCTTTTACATAGTGCGTGCTGACTTGATTTGGTACTGGCAGTCTTCGCGTCTCGTCATACGTTTTCGTGACCACACGTTGTTCATCGTTTACACTCTGTGTGGTTTTGATGTTGTAGTAAAAAGAACCCAGAGTCGAATCGACATAGTCTTTCTTGTGATCGTATTTGGTCAAAACCCCATCTTTTTCGATCGATACGGAAAAATTCATATCGGTCGAATAGGAGCTGCCCATATCTCCGATGTAGGTGATCGTTTTTTGGTTTTTATCTTCAACCGTTCCATTGCTGTATACCAATTGATCAGACATCGAAGCGAGTCGATACGTTTCATTGACCGCAGATGAACCGAGGTATCGTTTTGTTACGTTCGGTTCATATTGGTAAACCGTCTTCGCTCCGGTCGGGTGGGTCACAGCAGAGACGAGCGCATAAGGATTGCTCGTGTTCGGTGTACTCCCCACTAAATTGAATTTTGCAGCTTTGATCGAGTAGTCATACGTAGTGCGCCGCCCCGCCGCATCTGTGACCGAAGTCAGCAGTTCTTTGTTGCTAGCAGCGGAAGAGACCTGTTTGTTGTACACTACGGTTCGATCGCCTTGCGTCAGACGAACTTCTTGCGGTGAATAGGTGATCGTGATTGCATTCCCCACCGAATTTTCAATTCGGGACAACACTTTTCCATAGGTTGCATGAGTAGTGTAGAGAAACTGCACATAGTTCCCGTATGTGTCTGTTATTTTGATCAATCGACCCGTCGAGTCAAAAAATAGCTTCTTGCCCGACTCTTCAGACTTAAGAACAGAGGCGGAGGTCACACCGTTGACAACAGTGGATGTATCAGTAGCAAAGGAAAGATTTTTCCACGGATATCCTTTGAGTGAGGATCCTGATACTTCATAAGTGCCGCCCTCTCCCAGATGAACGTACTTCTTCCCACCTTTCAATTCGACAGACGGGATCTTCCACGACCAGCCTGTACCGATCGGGTACAACGTTTCATTGTAAGACTTAACCGTCTCGTTGTAATAGCGCGTAGACGATCCGCTCGGTGTTTGAATGATGTCTGGGGAGGAGTCGCTATAGTAAAGCACATCTCGAACGCTCACATAGGTTGAGTCGCTGTACCAGGAAGTGGAGTCAATGACACTTCCGTTTTTGCTGATGATGCTCGATTTATAAGAATTCGCCTCGCTCAGCGTTGAAAATGCTGAAGAAACCACCGTGTTATAGCTTGCACTTCCAACCGCCTTTGTCGAAGATGCTGGTGTGCTGGAAACCCAATACGGGCTTACTTCATAAACATAGCGCCAGTAGGGAAGGCCGCCGCTCGTATTCCAGGGTCCGTAAGATACTTTGCTCTTCTGCGCTGTCATGGCGGCGTTCAATTCGGAATTGGTGTAATAGACAGCAGAGCCAGTTTTGTTGCTGGAGGAGATCACAATTCCCCCTTTTAAATCTGGGACATAATCCCCATTTTTATCTTCTTGGTAGTCAACCGTTTCCACCCAGGTGACGTTGTACCCTTGAGCCTGTTTTTGATATTTAACATCAAATGCTACTTGGTAATCATAATAAGTCGTAGTCGTGGAGTAGGTCGACATATCGAACAATTGAGCCGACTGGCTGGAATAAGTTCGATCTAAGGAAAAATCGAGGCCATTTCGTCCAACTAACAGCATGTCTGACGCATTTAGTGACAGAGCTCCGGAAAGGGTCGAAATGTTGTCATCGCCCATAGCAACCTTGTAAGGTGCTTCACTGATTGACGCACCCAAGTTTGGTGGCGGCGTCGTGTCAGGCTCACTCGCCAACGCGGTCGGTACCGCCACTTTCGAATCAGATAACTGGAGGCCTTGTTCAACAACGATTTTGCTTTTTGCTTCTTTCGATTTATTTGCCTGCTGTGGTTTGATGTCTTTCAGAATTTCTTTGTAAGATTTTTTGGTCCACTTCGAAAGTTTCAAAGCGTGGCCGATGTCCTCTGTAGAATAACCGCTCTTCAGCTCATCTTGAACAAACTTTTCCGACACCCGAAACTCTTTGGCAAGATTGGAGATTTTGCTTTCTGTTTTCTCGCGCTTTTCACTCTTTACTGAATATACTGGCGCTGATACAGTGAAGGCTAGCGATAGAATGAGCGTTACGATCGACAGCTTTTTAAATCTGCCCTTCATCATATGTTGTACACTCCTACATTCAAAGTTGACTGCAAGTCCAAAGATTATTGTTGATTAGATGTTACGCTTACCAAATTCCCATTCGCATCGTAGGTTAAGGTTCGCAATACTGTACCGTTTTTGAGAACCTGAGTAAGACGATTGTTTTCATCGTATACATATTGGTAATCTTTCGAGGTTTCGGTCGGCGTCTCGGCCGGTGCCTCGTTCAACGGTTCGTCGGTGATGGGATTCTCATTCGTAGCTTCTTGCTCATCAATCGTCTCCGTCGATGGGAGCTCGCCACCTTGATCCTGTCTTTCTGTGTTAATATCTAAGGGAAGTTCCGCATAAACAATCACAGACGTCGTGAAGACGATCGACATGATGGCTGTTGCGATCGACACCTTTTTTACTCTTCCATTGCTCATGAGTTGTACGCTCCTAAAAATTTGAATTGGCTTCCCATCCAGCTCTAAAGCTGTTGGGATAATCGTACACTTTTAGAATCTGAGTCGGACGATTGTTTTCTGTTGAGCCTATTTGTTGCCTATGTGGTTTCTATGAAGTTTCTTTCGATGTGTAGCAGCTAGGGTTCATTCGTTGGTTTTCAACCTTGAATTGCATACTATTACTCGAGATGTTTCTTCTCCATCACCTCTTCTTGTATGTTTTTAATATTTTCCAAAAAACCAATTTGATCAAATGATTTTCAATGTTATAAGTCACAACCATTAAATCATTAATCTTGTATGCAAAATAACTCCTCCCAAGATTTCTAGAACCCACATATAATCAGGATTGTACATTAAATATGAATGATGGTAAATACATATGTAAATAGTGTTGCAACTCTGCATCGAATTGTGTTTTCATTAAAAAAATTTTAACGATAGTTTCGTTGGTCGTCATATAGACAGCACCGAGCAGAGTGTCCTTTTATAATTTGCCACGTACAATAGGGCGCCGTTTGCACTCGTAGACGTTGGGTGCGTTTTCCTGCAGCTCCTCCGGAACTAGCTTTTCATCTCTTTCACTGCCATATCATTCAACACCTCTACGTCCTGTTTCCGCGGGAGCACTTGCGCAGAGCGAGAACTACCGAGGCAAATAGTCATCCCCTTCGAGAACATGGGCGAGGTCATACATGTATCCCCACCGTGTAAGAGTTCGGCGCAATGCACGTATTGGGGGTTGAAGAGTCAATACGCACTTTCTACCTCCTCGTGGCAGCTGTATTCGCTGCTCACCCCGATCATCGGCAGCACACTAGTGATCTTGGGAAGCTCGTATTATTTCTAAAAGCAGTTGGATTCGGTGCGGTGAGGGTGTTGTGTGGGTCACTTGGGTTTGAAAGATAGAGTATGAAGGTTAACAAATGTTTGAACAGACGTCCGTGTGGGTACGGGCGTCTGTTTGTTTTTTCCGTGTTTGGTGGCTACTTTGAAGGGAGAAAGGGAGGGGATTTGCTGAGGAGCGGCGAGTATCGCTAAAGCGTTATTCAGGTGATAAAATTCAAGCACTTCATGTGCGTATAGGCATATTAGAGGAATATTATACTGATACGGGTTAAGTTCTTTTGGACGAAGCCGCCCAATTCATTCGGCACTGGGGAGGGTAAAAAAAGACCTTGAGGATTGCCCTCAAGGTCTGCATGTACCGCTATAACTCTCTTTCAATCCTTTCAATTCTGCTTAACTCGCTTGTTTCATAGATGTAGGCTTGCTGATAATTTCTTTCCTCAATACTCCAATCTTGAGATTGACCCTGTCAAAATTCCATTAAGCCCAATGAAGAATTTCTAGCCATTATTAACAATTCATCTTCCTCAAACCTTAGCTTTAAACCGATATCAACCTCCAATTCATGGAAATCACCATCAATAGAAAGAGCCACCTTATCCCGAACAATTTTAATAGATACTACTTTGGTTGAACTCCATGCGTAAGCAAGTGCATCTTGAATACCTTCTTTGTCCTTCAAATACCCATCATTATTCGGATATTGGTCTCCACTTGATACAACTAGTTCAGGGAAACTAATCCCTTTCCCCGAATCTGTAAGGTTACTATAAATAGCATAGTTCTCTTCGTCCAAACTGACCCAAAGTAGGAATCCCATATTATGTGCAGATTCATGTTGTTTATCAGGTAAACCTGCGGTAGTAATTGAAATTCCTCTAACCACCTTACCTTTCAATTTCCTAAGCCAATTTTTGGAGCTTTCAGAGAGACTCACTTTAGTTATCTGAACCACATTCACCACACCTAATCAATAAAATGTATTTTTTGTTCTTTTATTGCTCCCTTACCATGAACCTCGACAACCGGAGTACCATCGGATGATGAAGTACTTCTATAAACTATTCTTTGACCATCCGGCATATGAGCTATTGTTGCATTTCCTTTTTGCTCAATTTTAGTAGCTCTCACATTTTTTCATTAAAGAAACTCTTAGCAGTTGTATTTCCACCAGTAAGGTTTCTAGTGTGACTTCCTCCTTGACCAGCAGTCCCATAGTAACCTTTATCATTTGGTGTAAACTTACAGCTAATATGCGTCCAAATTCCAAGATTGGAAACAAAGTACGTATGGAAGTTCTACTGTGGCATGTTGGCGGAAATCCCGATGATCGCAATCTCTTCATGAGTTGCACGAGATCGTTCCTCTTCCAACATTTTGATGATTTCGACTGATACTTTTTGTCACGCTAGATAGGGACTAGAAAAAGGCCTTATAGGACTTCCGGTCTCAACCACAGATTAACCTTAGTAATATTTTATATACGACAAGAATAGCCTTCTCAATAATTCTAAAGCTGCTTGGTCAGAAATAAACTTGAACTTCATATAGTGATCTTCATGACTTCCACCAATTTGTCCATAGACAAGTACCCGTCCAAAGCTATTTACTTCAATCTGAAGATGTGCATCAGAATCATAGTCTTCGATTGCACAACTCCCCATTAGTTTTTTATGCATATCCGATAATGAACGACTTATTAATATCGCATTTTCTTTTGAAATACAAAAGTTTGAGCTCCCTGCAAAATCACCTGATCTGACTTGGATATTCAAAGTGAGATAGTCCTCAATTGTGTATAAATGATTTACAGTCAGCTCTTGGTTTGAGGTACAAATTACAGAGTTGTCATGATCCATTGTTCGATTTCCCCTTTCATCTTGAACTGGAAAGTCAGCGGCCATCAAGTCTTTTACATATCCCCCTTACCATTCACCAAAACGGACGATTATAGGTTGATTCAATGACTTGGTAGTCAACGTTGTTCTAATAGATCTCATCCGTTCCCTGGATGATGAGGAATTCGCTGGCTAAAACGATACCGATGGGTAATTCCACACCGTCGAGAGATTGAGTAAGGCTTTGGAGGAAGTCGGGTACACAAGGCAGTCTAAGAAAATATCTCATCGATTCTGTCACGATCATAATCCAATATCCAATGATTATACTGAGCATACACCGTCTTTAATACCTCTGTATTTTCAGCTACAATATCCAAACCGCGATCGTCATAAAGACGGAATATTGTTTTATTCGTTTCATTGATCAAAAAGATGTCGCCAACAAAGCCACAGTACAATTCCTCATTGATCTCAACCACGACATCGCTAGGGCCTAATACCGTGAATCCAACTTTAATTGCCTCTATAGGGTGTTCTTAGAAGGAAATCGGGATATTCTCCTCAAGAAAGGGTATGATCAAAGTAACTGCTAGTAAGAAGGAATTGTTATCCTGAAGGCGAATGTGATTAACGAAAAGGAGTGAGTTGAACGATGTATAAAGTCGGTCAGATTATGTTATACGTAAGTAACCAAGAAGAAGCTGTGAATTTTTGGACTGAAAAGGTAGGATTTGTTTTAATTTCTGAAGAAGATAACGGTCATGGTATGAAGTGGTTCGAAATCGCTCCCACCAAAGACGCAGAAACGAGCATTGTTCTCCACAACAAGGAGATCATCTCCAAAATGCAACCTGAATTAAACCTCGGCACGCCTTCTCTGCTGTTTTTCTCGGAAAATATCGAGGAACTGCACAGTAAGTTATCGAAACAGAACATTACGGTCGGCGAGATCATAACGATGGGCCCTCGAAAGGTGTTTAACTTTGCTGATAGCGAAGGAAATTACTTCGCAGTCGCGGAGAAATAATTTCCGAACCCACTTAACTGAAAAGATCACTGGGCACGTACCATGCACTTGGTCGTTTAGGGAAAGCAAATTTTCTCCTCTCGTTCTGCATCTTTTGAACGGAGGATTTTTTATTTTGCAATGAATTTGCTTATCGAATAGGAGCGCATGGCTACAATTTCTCCATCAACTCATTTGTCAAATCAGACGTCAAAAATATTCTGAAACGATCGACGCCCTCGCTCCGCTCTCGAACTCACAAAGCACTTCTCTTCATACTCGTCAACAAACGTATCAATCGGCATTGATATACTTCGAAAAGCCCTATTACACATTCGGTATGCCAATCCCTTCTATTTAACCAAACAATCGGATCTGAGCTACAAAGTTCAAGTCATGAATGGCCGCTCTTCAATCTAACAACCCTATTCCTCAAAATATAAAAAGGGCATATGCCTACGCATATGCCCTAAACGATTCATACTGCCTTGCTTCAACAGTTTGATCGCTTCTTTCCTCTACCAACCTAACACTTGCTAAACCCGCAAGCTTCACACTCGTTGCAGCCGCCTTGACGCACCAGGGTATGCTGGTGGCACTGCGGGCAGTAGTCTTTGCCTACGTTAAACTCACGCAGCGATTTGCGAGTGCCGTTGTTACCATGACCCTCGTGGCCGCAAGCGACCTCATGTCCTGCCACCAAGGTGTCGAGATGGCGGAGCGGGAACGCTTCCGAGTGCTCGATCAGCGATTTGGCGATCGCATCGGGAACCGATGTGATGCGGCGCTCACCGAAGCCAACCGAGCTGGAGCCGCCGATACCGGAGAACGTTTTGACCAGCTCTGCCTCTTTGTTCGGGTTTTGCGAATCGGCCAGATACAGCGTGATCGCGCGACCCAACGCCACATTGGACGCATAGACATCGGAGCCCGCTTTGCCGATGTTGACAAACACTTCACGCGCCAACCCGTTGTCCGGATCATCGTTGATCGTGATGTAGGCAGAGCCGAGCGGAGTGTCCTTTTTATAGGTCGCTCCGTACAGCACATCGGGGCGCGGTTTGCGCTTGTAGACTTGGGATGCTCTTGCCAGCAGCTCCTCCGGAATCAGCTCTTCCTTCGCTTCCGCTGCCGCATCATTCGACTCCTCTGCATCCTCTTTCAGCGAGAGCACCTGCTCCGAGCGAGAACCGTCACGGTAGATGGTCACGCCTTTGCAGCCGAGTTCATAGGCGAGGTCGTACAGCTTTTTCGTGTCCTCCACCGTGTAGGAGTTCGGCGCATTGCACGTCTTGGAGATCGACGAGTCGATCCACTTTTGCAGTGCGGCCTGCACGCGAACATGATCCTCTGGGCTCAGATCCATCGCCGTGACAAAATAGGATGGCAGCTCTTCGCGGCCCTCGTGCGCGCTGTAATAATCATCGACGATCTTCGCATTCTCTTCGAACATGCCGAGGCGGGAGTTTCGATAGTAAGACCACGCATAATAAGGCTCACATCCGGTTGCACAACCGACCATCGTGCCGGTCGTCCCGGTCGGTGCGATCGTCATCGTCGTCACGTTGCGCACGCCATGCTTGCGGATCGCATCTGTCACGTGCGGCTTCTCTTTCGCCAACTGCTGCATATAGCCGGACGCGAGGTACAGATCCGCATCGAACATCGGGAACGGACCGTTTTCTTTCGCCAGCTCCACCGATTCCAAGTAGCACCATTCGGCGACCATGCCGAGCAGCACGTCGATAAACTTGGTCGACTCTTCCGATCCGTAGGTGATGCCGCTGAAGATCATCAGGTCGTGCAGGCCCATGATGCCAAGCCCGACGCGGCGCTCTCCCAGCTGGTTGTTGCGGTTTTCTTCAAACGGGTAGTAGGTCGCGTCGATCACCGCATCTTGGAAGCGCAGTCCGGTGCGGATCGCGATCTCCAGCTCTTCCCATTTGATGTGATGGAGCAAGAACTCGGTCTGCTCCTGCGCGAAGTGCTTGTTCAGCTCATCGCGAATCTGCGCTTCCAGCATCGGATTTTGAAACTCGACTTTCTCCTCCGCATCATCAAATCCGACAGCGAAGCGCGAGAGCACGACCGCGCCGAGGTTGCAGATCCCGTACGCTGGCAGACCTTGCTCGCCGCAAGGATTGGTTGCGATGATCGGGTTGAAATAGTTCGAGTTGGACATCTGGTTGTAGCGGCCGAGGAACACAACGCCCGGCTCTGCAGATTTCCACGCCGATTCCATCATCTGATCCCACAGCTCTTCTGCGCGCATCTCCTCGCCGACGTTGATCTCATGTCCTTTTGCTTCCCACGCGTGGAAATCGCCATCGAAATCGAGCATCCGATCAAGATGCGGGTAGCCCACTCGCCAGGTCTCGCCGTTCGCTTTCGCCGCCATAAATTCTTCGGAGACGCCGACCGAAAGGTTGGCGCCGGTGATCACGCCGTCCACCTGCTTGCAGGTGATAAATTTGCGGATGTCCGCATGGCGGTCGTTGAGGATCAGCATCAGCGCACCGCGTCTGGAACCACCTTGCAAAGTCAGTTGGCAACCGACGCTCATGATCTCGCCCACGCCGACCGGGCCAAACCCCTGTGCGAACACGTAGTTCCCTTTGTCGAACAGGTTCCCCCAAGAGTAAGCGCCAGAGGATCGTCCGTTCACGCCGCGCACATAGCTGTAGCGCGGGCGCAAGGAGGAGAGGATGACCGATACGCGCTTGCCGCGCCCCATCGCTTCCCACATGTCAGCGAGCGTCCCAGCGATCGTACCGCGGCGATCTCCGGGCACCAAGGTCATCCCGATCACATCTTGTACGACGATGACCGATTTTTCCAGAATTTTCTCATAAAGTGTTCCAGCTTTGATCGTCTCACCTTCAACGATCTTATGTCCTCGCTCGCGCCATTCGTCCAGGTTGCCATTCCAGCTCTCATCATATCCTTCTACGCTCGTGTCGGGGAAGGAGAAGGTCCAGTCCGCATCCTCTTCCACCGCGCGCAAAAACTCGCGGGATACGCGAACCACTTTTGAGGAGTTCGGATATGGCTCTTCCAAGAAGTCGAGCAGGTCAGCATGCCATACATCGAGCACCAGTTGCAGATCCGATTTCCGCACATCGCGCACAGGCGTGAGCGCTCCTTGTGGCGGAATCTGCGACAGGTTCATGCCGACGCCGCCAGAACGCGCTTGAATCTCCAGGGTTTGGCCAAACGAGTTGGCGTAATCGCGCGGGGTCGGACCGACGTTCGGGATGACAAAGCAGTTGTAGGAGGTCGTCTGCACCCCCGTACCCAGCGAAGCGTTGATCCGCCCGCCCGGCACATACTTCCAACCGGATTGCAGGCTGTAGAAGCGCTGCTCCCAGAGGGTAGGATCGTTGGTCACCTCTGCAGCTCCACGCGCGATGCGCTGCCACATCTGACGCGGGGTGGTCTCTTGCAGGACATCCACCTGGTCGATCGGAAGCTCTACTTGGAAGCCGTCGCGCAGTTCCACTTTGACCTGCTTGTTCGCCTCCTGCACTTCGATCACGCGCGCAAGCTCGTGATAAGCGCGCTTCTTGTCCACCACCGCTACGACCAGTGAGCCAATGGCAAGGGTTTCTTTCTTGGTGTCTTTGAGCAAGTAGCGATCCGATACGATGCGCTCGCCTGTCGGTGCCAAATAATCCTCTTCGTTAAACGGAAGTATGCTACCTTTGATCTCTGCCGTCATTGCCGTTCCCCCTTATCCTGATTCAAAAGACCGAGCACTTCTTGTGCAAACGTTTCCACATCTTTGAACTGACGATAGACGCTGGCAAATCGCACATATGCGACTCCATCGAGCGTGCGGAGCTTGTCCATCGACTTCTCGCCGATGATATCGGCCGGAACCTCTTTTTCATAATCCCGGCGAACCTCCCGCTCGACCGCATCGACGAGCGTTTCAATCTCTTCCACTGTGATCGGTCGTTTTTCACACGCGCGAATGATGCCGCGCAGAAGTTTCTCCCGCGAGAACTCTTCCCGCTTCCCGTCCTTCTTCACCACCAAGAGCGGTGCCATCTCCACTTTTTCATAGGTCGTAAATCGGCGCTGACAATCCGAACTGTCACATTCGCGGCGCCGTCGTACCACCTCTTCTGTCGAGCGTGATTCGATCACCCTCGTGCTATCATGGAAGCAATAGGGACATCTCATGGTGAAGCCAACTCCCTTCGAACCGATCAAGACACCATATATAGTGTCTTCAATGTGCACAATGGTCATTATATCCACTATATTTTGCGTTGGTCAAGACAGGCAAACGATGCGAAATAATGACTGTGCGCGTGGTAATTTGGAGATATTGTCATCAGAACCGCCTAGACAGGCGTTTCTCGTGCCAAACGGTTCGTACAGTCGTTTGACGGAGAGGAGCCCGCATCAATCCTCACTTTCCCGAAATAAGAAAGATGCGCTTTGTACGAAATCAGGAAAAAAGACCTAAGCCGAAATAAAAAAACCGCTTCTGGAAAAGAAGCGGTTTTTACAAATAAGCTACTCGACCAACCGGATCAGGTCGCTGAGCGAATCCACGATGATCGTCGGTTTTCCATCCGTCTCTGCCACATGATCTCGCTTAGAGAAACCGGAGAGGACGAGCGCGGTTCGAACGCCCGCGTTGACCCCTGCGAGGATGTCCGTCTCCAGGTTGTCGCCGACGACGATCGCCCGCTCTTTGGGCACGCCGAGCATCTCCAGCGCATGGTCGATCATTCGCGCTTCTGGCTTGCCCATGACGATCGGCTGACAACCTGACGCGGTCGCCACAGCGGCCAATAGCGAGCCCGCCCCTGGCATCAGCCCCTTCTCGGTCGGCAGCGCTTTGTCCACGTTGGTCGCCAGGTAGATCGCTCCGCTTTGGATGCGGAGCGACGCTGTCATCAATTTTTCATAAGTGAACTGGCGGTCGATCCCTTGGACGACATAATCGGGCTGCTCATCGGTGATCTCGCAGCCCGCTTCGATCAATGCGCTCCGCAGACCTTCCTCGCCGATGACATATACCCTGTTTCCCGCGCCTTGCTCTTTGATGTATTGTGCTGCCACCATGCTGGGCGTCAACACGTGTTCCGCCTCAGCGGGAATGCCAAATCTGCGCAGATGTTCGGCCACCTGCTCGGGACGGCGTGAGGAGTTGTTGGTGACAAACAGATATTTTCGATCTGTTTCGATGAGCCAGCGCAGAAAGTCTGGAGCATCTGGGATCACCTCAGTTCCCCTGTACAGCGTGCCATCCAAATCGAGTAAAAAAGCTTCCGTCCGCTTCAGCCAGCTCGTGTCGGTCAAGAAAAATCGACCTCCGGTTCCTGAACGCCTGCGCGATGGTTGATCGCGCGACCTGCGATGAACAGATAGTCGGACAGCCTGTTCAGGTAGCGCTGGATCTCCGGGTTGACCTGCTCTTCCTTCGCCAGCGACACTGCGATCCGCTCCGCACGACGGGTGATCGTGCGCGCCGATTGCAGCGCAGCAGCCGCTGTATGACCGCCTGGCAGGATGAATTTCGTCAGTGGCGGGACTTGCCCATCATAGGAGTCGATAAACGCTTCGAGGCGCGTAACCTGGTCTGCGTTGACATGGTAGCCTTTCTCCTGCACCTTCTCGACGGGCGTCGCCAAATCGCGGCCCAGGTCGAACAGCTCGCGTTGAATGATCAGCAGTTGCTCGATCAGATCTTCGGTCGCAAATTTTTCTGCGCGCAGATAGGACAAGCCAAGCCCGATCATCGAATTGGCCTCGTCGATCGTGCCATACGTCTCCACCCGAATCGAATCTTTCGGGATGCGGTGTCCGTAGATGAGGCTGGTCTCCCCTTTATCGCCAGAACGTGTATAGATTTTCATCGTTGCCACTCTCCTTCCATCTTCCTTTATCATATACGAAAAGCGCGCCGTTTCGATATAATGGGATGAAAAAGGGGGGCTGCTTTTATGAAAGTGACCGAACATGTCCATCGCTTGCCAGTGACGACACCTACCCTCTACCCAGCGACCACGACCAACGTCTACGTGGTTCGGGATGGGAACTCTGCCGTTTTGATCGATGCGGGCTACGAGCATGAGGTGGCGCATCAAGCGGTGGTCGACTATATAGAGCAGATCGGTTCGCCCAAAATCGAGGCGATTTTAATCACGCATTATCATCGCGACCATTCGCCTGGGAGTAAGTTTTTCCGCACCCATTTCGACTGCCCCGTGTATGCGCATCCTGCCGAAATCTCCTTTCTTGAGCAGGAGATTGCGCCGCTCAAGGTCGATCACACGCTGCTCGACGGCAATGTGGTCTCTGTCGGCAGTTTGGAGCTGCATGTCCTTCATGCGCCGGGGCACACGCACGGCTGCTTAAACTTCTGGCTCCCAGCAGATGGGGTGCTGTTTACCGCAGACAATATCGTCGGCGAAGGGACGACTTGGATCGGTCCCCCAGATGGAGACTTGCGCGCCTACTTGCATACGCTGCGCCGGCTCAAAACATATTCGGCAAGCATGATCGCCCCCGGACATGGCGAGATGATCGCCAATGTACAAGAAAAGATCGACTTTTTCATCGGCAGGCGACTGGAGCGCGAGGAGCAGATCTACAAGTTGGTGCAGCATCAGCGGATGACGGTCGACGAGCTGGTTGTCGCCGTTTATCAAAACACGGTGCATCCAAGCGTGATCTGGGTCGCTGAGCGGACGATTCAGGGTCACCTGCTCAAACTGGTCGGCGACGGGCGCGTCAAACAGCTGGACGGCGACCGCTACCTAGCCATCTGATCAAAAAGGAACCGTGCATCTGCACGGTTCCTTTTTGACATCGATTCGATTCCCTATTCTAACTCCTGTGCGGTCGGCGTGCCGACTCCATCGCTCGATTTCCACAGGCTGTCTGGATTTTGATAACGGCTGAGCGTCTCCAAAGCTTTCACCGTAGGCGGCACCATCTGGTATTCCCCGTTGCTCCATGTGGCGAGCGCCGCAGTTGCATCTTCCCATCCGGCTGCTGCGATCTCTCCCGCGTGCGGGATCGGCTCTAGTCCCTCTGGTAAGACCAGCAGGAAGAAGCGCGTCTCAAACCGCCGCTTCGAAAGACGGCGCGGGGTGAGACGGTGACCGAAGTAGCGCAGGAGGTCGGTCGCCAACTGGAGATCTTCCTGCTCTAAGATATCGTAAAAAGACACCTCTTTGTTCAGCAATCGGCTCCGCTGTTCTTGACATTGCTCCGTGGTGAGCAAACGTCCGCTGCTGTCGCGGGCGAGCAGTATCCCCACCTCTTCAAATGTCTCACGGAGCGCGGTGATAAAATAATCAAGGGAGAGCCCTGTCGGATTTTGTTCCAGTGGAATCGGAGCACAACGTGCTGCAAAGCGCGCATCCTGATCGCTTTTATCCATCGTGCCACCTGGAAACACATAAAAACCCGGCAAAAAACGCATCGTGTCCGGTCTCTTGGTCAAATACGTTTCCAAGCCACCTTGCGCTTTTCCACGGACCAAAATTGTCGTCGCTGCCTGTACGATCACTTCTTGCTCTTGCACGGATTTTCACACTCCTTCTCACTCTTCCCATTCTACACCGTCTACTCTATTAAAAGCAAAAATCCCTAGGGTCGATTGACAGATTCAATGCCAACATGCCGCTAGGGATTTTATCTTAGTGACCAATCGTAAGCTTGAAGATCGCGATCAGACCGATGCCGACGCCGACGACGAACAGCGGAGCGAGAAGAACGTCCATCAGCCCGCGTTGCTTAGCGTTGTTGTCCGTAACCGGGTTCGGGTTCCCGAAGTTTGCCATGTGAAGCCACCCCCTTATACCTATAGACGATTTTATCGGATGGTCAGGAAAAGAACAATAGCGTATCCTACCATTTTTCGATCAACTACTGCTTTCGCTCATCGAGCGGCAATCGAATGTGCACAGACCCGCCGACTGGCGCTCCGATGACCTGAAAACCTTTGTTCAACCAATAGCGGTACGCCTTTTCGTTTTTGATCTGCACGTGGCCTTCGATCAGACGCACACCTTGCCGCTTCGCGTTCGCAACAAAGTGCTCGAAAACCTGTTTGCCGATCCCTACGTTCTGCTTGGCTGGCACGATGATCAACGAGCCCCAGTAGATCCGATCCGAATCTAGTTTCTCATAACAATAGTAGCCGATCGGTTTGCCGCCCTGCTCGATGATGATCACATGGTCGCACTTGTTGACCAGCTGCATGACGACCTCTTCATTCAACGGAGAATGGGTCGACTCCTCAAACACGCGCTTCATCGTGAGCAGTGTGACACGGCAAATAAAAGCGTTATCACGCTCTTCGCGCGGTCGGTAGCGAAGCGGTGGAGCGGCTTTCACCTTGACTTTCACGGTCGGCGTTGCGATCGTTTTCATCGTGGTTTTCGCTGACTGTTTCGCTCGCTCCCTGCTCTTTCTGCCTTTTTTCTGCATGTGCCCCGGCCTCCTTCTGCAAATGATCTTCTATCATATGATCGTCTGTCGCAAAAGGAAAAGCGATGTGCTGTCTGCCATAAACGGTGCCAAGCCCTTCTTCGACTTCATCTAAAGAATGGCTTGGGCGTCGCGCGATCGTAAGGATCAGGGCTTCCGACTCTGCTGTGAAAGGTTGAAGTCATGATCTCGACGATCCAGATGTTCAAGCTTAGACTTCAAGGAGATTTTTATAGTAGATCACCGTCGCCTGGAGATCGCCCGACGACGATTTCGCATAGCCAGGAATCCTCCCCGCTTGTTGGTAGCCGATCGACCGATAGAGATCATTCGAAGGATCGCTCTCTCTGGTGTCAAGAACGATCAGCGTTCGTCCCTCTTGCTTTGCCCTTGCTTCTGCTCGCTGCATAAGCGCACGTCCGACGCCCTTGCGTCGATAGGCAGGATCGGTCATCAATTTGGCGATCTCGGCTCGATGGTTGCCGTTTTGCTTGCTGCACAGCTGTAGCTGTATGCTCCCCGCGATCTGACCGTCTATTTTCGCGACAAATAGCATCACGTCGGACTGTACAGCATGACGCCAATAGCAGATCGCCTCCGCACGTTCCACCGGGGGTAAAAAGCCGATCGAAGCCCCCTCTTCCACCACTTGAATCAACAGGTCGGAAAGTTCCTCAAGGTGCTCGTCTGTCGATTTCAACTCTTCTATTTCCATGCCGATCATCAAGTTCCCACCTTGTCTTATCGTTTTGCTGTCTTATCGTACTCACTGCTTCATTTAGCATAGCACCGATTGTCGATTTGAGGCAAAAGTGCACCAATTTAAGCAACAACAAAAAAATGCGCTCTTCTTCGTTTTTCGAAAAAGAACGCATTTTGCGGAAGTCGATAGGACTTCAATATGGTGGAATCGAGAGGAATCGAACCTCCGACCCCCACCGTGTCAAGGTGGTGCTCTCCCTCTGAGCTACGATTCCATAGGGAATGTTCCCTGAAAACCGGATGCGAATGTGAGTCGAAGAAAAAGAACTTAGGATAAGCCCTCGACCGATT
>NZ_JBHUIO010000013.1:0-11642 GCF_042682745.1 Tumebacillus lipolyticus
TCAATAAAAGTTTGTATCTTGACTCGCATCTCTCTTCATAACACTCGTTTAGTTTTCAAGGATCAATGATTTTTGAAAAATCGCATCGGCGACAATTGATAATATAGCATGGTAGAAAACAAAATGCAACAGCTAATTTTCGGAAGTTCATCGACAAGAATTTCAATGCCTACAGCAGTCAAAACTGAGGCGTGATCGCCTTGCTTTGTCTCGCGGCGACAAGAAACAGCTTATCATCCGCAGAAGCGATTCACAACGAATCACGCCACAGCGTACGAAACAAAACTGGACTTCTACCTCGATCAGCTGAGGCAAGCTTCCACGCCCTCTTTCGTTTGTTCCGTCTGCTGACCGAGGAACTGCTGCCGATACAAACTGGCGTAGATGTCACCGCGAGCGATATTGATTAATTTATAAAGTATAACCAACATCTAGCCCCCCAACTATCACCTCTCAAACAAAAAGAGTCATGCCGCAATTTACAGGCATGACTCCCAAAGATTTATATTCAATTGCGGTCACTCTGGTCAAAACGATTCCAAGAGGTCGATCTTCCTCAATCAATCAGCGAGATGACTTGATCGCATCCACCACGAGAGCGGCGAATGCCTGCGCCCCTTGCGGCGTGAGATGGACGCCGTCCGCAGAGAAGTATCCATCCTTGCCTGCGCTCGCTTTGTGCCAATCGATCAGCTTGGTGTTTGGATGTTCGGCGACAACTTCAGCTAAAGTCGAATTGACTGTCTCTTCCCACTTGCGAGGAACGCGAGTGTTCACCAACAAGATGTGGCGAGAACTTCCGATCGAGCTCAAGATCGACTCCAGCGTTTTTTTCGGAAACATCCCGTTTGTTCCGAGCTCGATGATCACATAATCCCCCAGCTTGCCATCTGCTAACAGCCGGTTTACCACATCCTGTGCTTCGGCCATCTGGCGGCCGATCTTGCCATCGATCACATGGCTGGGAAAAATGTCCTTCAGATACGGTTCAACGTCGAGAAGGATCGAATCGCCGATCGCCGTGATCTGCTCAGGCATCCGTTCTGCACCTTTTGCAGGATCGGTCTCCTCTTTTTTCTCCGGTTCAGCCGAGTTTCCAGGCGGCTTCGGATCGGCGGTACCCGTTCCTTTCACGGAATCTCCACCTCCACCCTCACTTTGACCGCTTTCCTTCTGTCCATCCTTCTTCTCGCCGGTTTCCTGCTTACCGTCCTCCTTTTGACCATCCTCCGCTTTTCCATCCTTGATTTGGCCATCATCCAGTTTCTGTTCGAGTTGCTCCACTTTGGTCGCTTGTGAACTGGTGGCGCTCGAACCGGAAGTCATCGTAGTTTCTGGGAGCGATTGAAAGGCGCAAAAAATGAGCACGACGAGCACGACGCTTCCCCAAGCCACCCACTTGGTTCCCACCGCGCGCACACTGCGCCGCTTTTGCACACGCTTCCACATGTTCCCCAAGGCGCCGCGGCGAATCGGCTCCTCCAGATAGCGCCAGGAGAGCGCGGCTACCCCGATACTTGCTATCACCTGCAGCAAAGCTCGCAACGCGTGACCCTCACCAGCATCCACCGCCGGAGTGGTCAAGATGATGATCGGATAGTGCCACAGATAGATCCCATATGACCGCACCCCAATCCATCGAAGCGGCTTACAGCCCAGCCATTTGTTCAGCTTGCTTGCCGGGTGGACCAAAGTAGCGACGACGACCAGCGTAGCCAGTGAGAGCAGCACAAACCCTCCCTGGTACAGAAACGCTCCGAACTCGTCCGTCTTCCAAATCATCAGCAGGACGACGAGAAGCCCTGCTCCCCCCAACAAATCTAAAATCCTTCTTGAACGCGTCGAAACATTCGATGTCAGTTTCCTGCTCGGCCACACCACCGCAAGCGCTGCGCCAAACAGCAGACCAAAAGCTCTTGTATCTGTTCCATAGTAGACTCTGCTGGGATCGTTTCCTGGAACAAAAAGGATTGCCATCGCAAGCGCGGAAGCTGTTGCGCCGATCAGCATCAGACCTGCCAACCTACCTGGCCGCGGTACAAAGCGAAGTCCAAACAAGAGCAGCAGCGGCCACAGCAGATAGAACTGTTCCTCGACTGCTAGCGACCAGAAATGACCCAAAGGAGATGGAGGACCAAAACTTTCAAAATAGGAGACTTCGTGATAGATATTCCACCAATTGTTTACATAGAGTACAGACATCAACGCTTCTTCGTGCATAGAAGGCCGTGGTGTTGCGTCAAAGATTGCAACCCAAAGCATGATCGCGGCGAGCATGATCAACATCGCTGGCAGCAAGCGTCGAGCTCGCCGTAGCCAAAAGTCTTTTAGATCGAAACGCCCCGTTTCGTTCCACTGCGCGATCAGTATATCTGTGATGAGATAGCCAGACAGTACAAAAAATACACTCACACCCAAAAAGCCGCCCGGCGCCCAGCTCAGACCGAGGTGATAGGCGATCACAGCGAGCACCGCCAACGCCCGCAACCCGTCCAGCCCGGCCATGTAACGCCCGCTTCCTTGAACAGGTTTAGGCATGATTGAGACCTCCTCTGCGCATCGCTTTCTCTAGGTGCAATCTTGATTCCATTTCGATTCTGCTCCGATGTTCCATTGATCGAATTTGTACTGTATGTAGGGTGCGAACCATGCTATCTCTTTCCCTTCTGAAAAAGTGAGAACCGAACGATGTTACGGTCTATGTTGATTCTATCTGGAATGCTCAGGAAAAGCGTTACAATATGTTTACGATTCGCACTGTAAATAATGGAAATCGCTCCCTGATCCACTTTTCGATCTCAGTCTGTATATATGATGCTGACACTTCACCTAGTCGCACCATGACGATTCTTCTGACTTCGTGACGCTCGTCCTCGATTTTGATCGCTTTTTCCAAGCGATCCGGACTCCGATGAGACAAAAAGAGGTGCATGCTCGCGGCATGCACCTCTTTTTGCTTACGAAAATCCCATGTTGTACCAGAACCCGTGAACGGATGTCGATGATCACTCCATGAGCAGATGGTGCCGATGACAGGAGTCGAACCTGCTACCTATCGATTACGAATCGATTGCTCTACCAACTGAGCTACATCGGCAAACGCATTGAAACGAGCAAAGCAGAGACTGTTGTAAGCCACGTTCTGTTCCTCCGTGCTTCAAACGGCTGATGAAGCCTCGCACTATGAGTGGCAACCATTTGACTATCGACTTGATGTCGATCCGCTCTTAGGTTCATTTCCCGCCGAGCAGTTCCCCGACCAAAGTTTGGGTTTCTCGCAGATGGGGTTTACCAACGTTCCACTCTTCTCGTTTCCGAGAAGCTTCGTCACTGTGGCACTTTCAGGAGTACTCGCACATATTTGCATCGAGCAAACGTAGCGCATTTCCTCCGCCGTCAGCCTGTACAGGCTGCCCTGCCTTATGTCTTGGGCAGGCATCCGAACTCCAAGCATCTCAGCTTGGGCGAGCGTGGACTTTCCTCACCACATCAAAAGATGTAGCGCGATCACCGCACATATCTCTGCATTCTTTCGTTTTCAAAGACGCCTCATCGCGGCGACAAGTGTTATCTTATCACGTTCGACCTTCCCGCACAATTCCAGCTCAGGAACAATTCAAAACAAATTCAGGCATTGTCGTGCGAACCAAACTCCTCACGAGCTCTCACTCCGATTTTCGCCCCTTTTTCGCCATCGTTTCCTTACTAAATGGACACCCATTTTCTAGGCTTCTCGTTCAAAACAAACAAGCCCGATTGTTTTCGATCGGGCCTTCGTATAAATCGCTCATATATAGTTGTACCGCCCAGCGCTGAAGTGTGTCCGCTCAGTTTTGAGGAGCTCCTTTATCGTCCGCTCTACAATATGAGATCGGCAATCAGGACATACTGATAGCGATGCCTTTCATCCGCGAAATGCGCAGGTGCATCGCTCGCCAGCTTTACGCGCTCCTCGCTGCGAGAAGTCCTATTTCACACTCAGATTTCACGTTCGGAGCAGAGATTGGGGCCGAATTTTCCAAAAGGAACATGACCTGTTGCTGCAGCTTGTGCGATCGAACGCTCAGGATCTGACGCTCACTCATCACTGGTCGCCATCTTCTCTTTCCATTCCTGAAACCAAGTGACGATCGTAGCTGGCATTTCCACGCCGAGCTCCTCCGTATAGAGTGTTGACAATCTAACGTAGGCCTTGTTTAATTTCTCGCTCTGACCGGAAAGATCGTACAGCCGCAATAGCACCAGACCATCTTCCACATCGTACGGATCGACATGCTGGATGCGCTCATAGAGATCGATCGCGACCGCCTGCATGCTTTCTACCGCCGCATATTTACCCGCCAGTTCACGTGCGTGGTGCAGCCAGATCCTCCGCAGACGCTCCCGCTCATTTTCTGCCCAAACGTACCCATGATCTTGCAAATAATCGCCTTCATATAGCGCCAAAATCTGATCGAGCTCGCGATGATCGGTCTGAGAGCTGCTCTCAATCCTTTCGATCGCTCTCTCCCATTCCTCCGTATCGACCAGCACAAGACTCGCATCCAAGACATACCCTTCCTGAATGCTCGAATTGCGGATCGTCACATCGATCCCCATCTTGTTCAGACATTGGCGAATTTGATAAATCGCCGTGTAGAGCTGAGTGATCGCCTTCTTCTCATCGAGCTCTGGCCACAGCAGCTCCATCAGCGTTCCTTTGCGCACAACTTTGCCGCGGTGGTGAAGTAGGAAAGCGAACAGTTCCTGCGCCTTTGCCGTTCGCCATTTCGGCACTTCTGGCGCCATGCCAATCCGCTTAAATCGAATCGACTGAAAGCAGTGAATGCTGGTCATGCCATCTGCGGGAGACTCTTTGGGGACATGTGTCACCGCTCGCCGCAACAGCCGCGTCACAGTCTTCTCCAAACGAGCCTGTTGCAAAGGCTTTAGCAAATAATCGACCGCATTCAGATCGAAAGCTTTCAACGCATATTTGTCATACCCCGTGATGAACACAATATCGGCGTCGGGACAGATCTCCTGCAACATCTCCGCCGCTTGAAAACCTGAGATCTCTGGCATATGAATATCGAGGAACACCACATCCGGCTGTAATGCGGCCGCTTGGTCGATCGCTTGCCCTGGATCTTGAAACGCGCCGACAACTGTCAGTTCCCTATATCCCTCAAGCATTCGCTGAATTTGCATCAGCGCCAGCCCTTCATCGTCCAGCAACATCACTCTCATCTTCATCACCTCTCTAGGCGTGTCGCCCCTTCCTCCTCGATCCCCCGATCTTGGAAAACCATTACCTTATCTTTCACATCGGCAGTTCACCTAGACAATATTAACTTAATTTGAGGCGAGCAACTAGCCTTTCGAAGCAGAATGTTCAAATTTTGTACAGTTGAGTCTCGTATAATTGTCTCGATAGAAAAAAAGCACAGATGGAGAAAGAAAGGAGGTAAACCCTTGCCGAGATTGGCATGGACACGCAACCGTACCATTCACATCTCCTTGTGGATTCTGATGGTGGTCGGAATCACGCTGATCCTGCTACCGCGTATCGATCAATGGGTCCAAGAGCGAAAACAGAACGAATTGTTAACCGATTGGCCCGAAGGGAACGATCAAGTTGCGCGCGATGCACCTGTCACACAGTCACAAGACACCGCTGCACGTCCAGCTCTCGTGTGGAAAGAAATCGACGGTATTTCCATGATGGGAACGATCACTGTGGACAAAATCGATCTGCGCGAACCGCTGTTAAAAGGCGCGACCGACCAGTCATTAGATCTCGGCATCGGCGTTATGGGAGGAGACAGTTTTCCTGGGTCGACAAACAATCTGGTATTGGCGGGACACCGCAGTCTAAAGCTGGGAAAACATTTTAACCGCTTGGGAGAATTGGAACTTGGCGACCAGATCGTCATCGAATCTAGCAACGGAGCTTTTACCTATTCGGTCGAACGCTCCTTTTTGGTGGAGCCGAATGATCTGAGCGTCTTAGATTCCCATCCCGACCAGACAGAATTGACGCTTATCACTTGCCATCCGATTCGTAATCCCACCCACCGGTTAATTGTCAAAGCCACATTGGTACAGGAATCAAGTAAGGAGGGACGATTATGAAACGGAAGACGAGGAGTCAATTTGCACTTTGGACGTTGATCTTCATGCTCTTGGTCCAAGTGCTGGCTCCCGGCAAAGCGGTGATCGCTGACGGAATTGATGAGGGGTTGGTTCTGACCTTCAGCGCCAGCAGCACTGAGGTCAAGGCTGGGGAAGAGTTCAGCTATATCATCAACTATAGCGCTTCGAGCACCGTGTCAAACTTCACAGATCCGAAAATCACTTTTACGCTCCCAGCAGGTGTCACCTATACCAACAAGTCGGACAGCAGTTTGACGACGAGTACCGTGACCGACAGCGTGCAATTTCCCGGCCGAAAAGAAGTGACGTTCAGCTTTAAAGGCGGCGTTCTTCCAGCAGGCTCGACCGGTCAGCTGCTTGTAAAAGGCAAGTTTGAGAACTACGTGACACCAGACGGTACATCTGCCACCGCTTCCTGCACGTTTCATGCGACTGCCGATGGTACACCTGTCTCACTGGAGTCGAACGAGGTAGAAGTCACAGTAAGTGCAGAAGCAAAATGGGTGATCGAAAAGAAGAAGATTCGCCCATTGCCCGAACCGTTTAAAGGCTCCGATGTCGAATATGAGATCGTGCTGCGAGAAAACGCAGCTTCAACGTACGGCAGACTCGACAGTAAAAACTTTATCGTGACCGACATTTTGCCTGACGGTGCTGATTTTGTTTCGGCCAGTCTTGGCGGGGTTTACGATCCAGTGGGCAACAAAGTAGTCTGGAACTTAGGCGATGATCGGAGAGACAGCACACGTTTGACAGTCATCGTCCATTACCCGAATTCGATCGTCGAGTCGGAGGTCACCAATCGAGCGGAAGCGTCTTACACGCCGATCGGAAAATCTCAGACGACCATCAGCCACGAGGTCAAGCACGGATTTGAAACAGATCCTGTCGATAACGGCTCTGGGATTTCCAAATCGACCAATACGAACAATAAGGAGATCTCACCGGGGCAAAATGTCAAGTTTCAGATCGGCTCGTTTGAAAATAGAGCGAACGTCCAGCTCAACTCTGCCACCATCGTCGATATGACTCCGACCAAGACGGAGAGCGGCACAGACATCGCGCTGGAGTTTCAGAGCGTGAGAACGGCGACATTTGCAGGCATCCTGTCCTACGATGTCGATTACACGCTGGTCGAAAATCCTGCCGAAGCAGATTGGACGCATTGGAAATCTGTGAGTGCAGCTGCCTCGGAAACACTCAATGCCGCATCTTTAGGTGCGGTCACAGTCAAAGGCATTCGCTTCCGCTTTGTCAATCTGCCGATCAACTTTATCCAGTCTAGCAACTTTGAAACGACATACAAGGTTCCTGCTGGCTTCACAGTGCCTGACGATCGCGCAGAAACTGTGAAGAACGTAGTCGATCTTAGCTACGAATTTAACGGAAGCACTAAGACTAGAACGAGCAACTCCACTTTTGATATTGTTGGAAACCGCCCGTTGATCAAACTTGAGAAGTCGAGCAGCAAAACTTCTCTCAAACCGACAGAAAGCATGACTTATACACTTAAAGCGACCAACACGGCAGACAGCAGTGATAAGTTGGTCAATCCGGTGATCATCGACATCTTGCCTGCCGATCTCGAGTACACACCTGGCAGCTGGACGATCACCAAGCCGGCTGGCATCACGTCAAACCCGCAGTTTTCTGCAGTGCCGCAACCTGACGGTACAACGAAGATGACTTGGTCTTGGGATGACGCAAATCCGGCGAACTTGAACATCGGTGAGGTTGTCACCATCAAGTTTGACGCGAAAGTCAAGCCTGGCGTTCAGGAAAAAAACCTGAAAAACAAATTGTTGATCACCTCCCCGAATTACCTGAATGACACCCGTTTTAGCAACAAAAAATGTCCGGGCTGCCATCCAGACGGGGCGGAGTATTCGATCGAGCAAGAAGTGACTGTACGCATCATCGAAGAGGTCTCGCTCCAAGCTGACATGTGGGTAAAAGGCGAATTGGATACCGATTGGAGCCATTACCCGGACAGCGGAACGACGACGCCCGGTGGTAGCGCATCTTACAAGCTGGATATTCTGAATGTCGGGAACGTTCCGACCAAAAACCTGGTCATCGTCAATAAGTTCCCACGCATCGGAGACTCTTCGGTAATCAACTCCCAAGGCAGAGGTAGCCAATGGGGGCCGCTACTCACGGGGAAAGTTATCGTTCCAGCTTACGTGACCGTGTACTACTCCACCAAAGCGGGCATTACGATGAACCCGACGACCGGCGTTGATACTGGCGATTGGACGTTGGAACCGCCGCAGGATTTGACGTCTGTCACGGCCGTCAAGTTCGATTTTGATGACGATTTTGTGATCGACCCGCTCGATAAAACGACGCTTCAATGGTCGATGGTTGCCCCGGTGGGCGCTCCGACGACCGGAGAAGTTGCCTGGAACTCGTTCGGCTACAAAATGAACAAAACGAGCGGTGGGTTTATTCTCCCAGCCGAACCACTCAAAGTAGGTATCAAGATTCAAGCCAGTCCGAAAGCGGAAATCGGGAATTACGTCTGGGTCGATCAAAAGGAAGATGGCATTCAAGATGTCGCAGAGACTGGCGTAAACGGAATCAAAGTGGAGCTGTATGACGATGGCGGGAACAAGCTGTCCGAAACGCTCACCGGGAACGATTTTACTGGAAATCCTGGCTACTATCTGTTCCCGAACCTCGATGCTGGAAACTACAGCGTCGTCTTCACTCCTTCGCCAACACTTTATGAAGGGTTGACCGCAGCAGGAAAAGGAGCAGATCCCGAAAAAGATTCGAATGCCGATCCGCTAACTGGAAAAACGAGCGTGATCAC
This sequence comes from Tumebacillus lipolyticus, assembly GCF_042682745.1. Classification (NCBI taxonomy): domain Bacteria; kingdom Bacillati; phylum Bacillota; class Bacilli; order Caryophanales; family Alicyclobacillaceae; genus Tumebacillus; species Tumebacillus lipolyticus. The sequence continues at coordinate 8,951 of NZ_JBHUIO010000013.1, forward strand.
ACTTGCGGACGGTGAGAAAAATCACTCCGTAGATGCTGGTGTGATTTTGAAGAAGGGTGCTCTCGGCAACTATGTTTGGATCGACAAGAACGAAAACGGTATTCAAGATGCTGGTGAAGAGGGCGTAAACGGAGTGAAAGTCGAACTTTACAACGACTCCGCTCAGCTGTTGTCCTCCACAACCACCAGCACAAACGGTGGCAATGCGGGCTACTACCTGTTTGACAAACTTGGCCCTGGCAAATACAAAGTCAAGTTCACCCTGCCTTCGCCCGCTTACGGGTTTACCGATAAGAATCAGGGTGGAAATTCGAGCCTCGACTCAAACGTTGATCCGATCAGCGGATACTCTGATGAGATCACGCTTGCTCAAGGCGAAGAGAATATGACGATCGATGCGGGTCTCATCAAATTGCCTTTAGGATCGATCGGAGACTTTGTCTGGTTGGATGAGAATCGCAACGGCATTCAAGATCCGACCGAAAAGGGCTTGAACAATATCAAGGTACTCCTGTACGACAAACAGAATAATCTGATCGGCCAAACGGTCACCGCCGACCACAACGGCAAACCTGGCTACTATCTGTTCGACGATCTGGAGGCGAGCGACTATTCCCTGCGTTTCGTATTACCGTATCCGGTTACGAAATCAAAAGTTGGTGCTGACCGATCGATCGACTCTGACGTGAATGCTTCCGGACGCACAGATCTGATCACCCTGCAACCGGGCGAGCATAACGACACGATCGATGCTGGTGTCTACCAAGAACCTTGGACCGAACTTCCGAAAGGCAGCATCGGCGACCGCGTTTGGATCGACTCGAACAAAAACGGTGTGCAAGATGCTGATGAGACGGGACGCAACGGTGTGACCGTCGAGCTGTACAACGACAAAAACGAACGAATCGGAACGAGTGTGACTGCCGATCTTGACGGAAAACCAGGCTACTATCAATTTGATAAGCTCGATGCAGGCAAGTATCAAGTTCGATTCCTGCTTCCGTCCGATTCCTTTACGTTCACAGAGGTTCATCAAGGTGGAGCGTTGGATCTGGACTCTGACGCTGACCAGTCAACCGGCTATACCGGCTTGATCTCGCTGGGAATCGGCGAGAAGAACATGACGGTCGATGCAGGTTTGATCGAAATCAAAGAGCCGAAAGCGCTCGGCAAGATCGGCGACTTCGTATGGCTTGACAAGAATGCAAACGGCATTCAAGACATCGGTGAAGAAGGCCTGAACGGCGTGACAGTCGAACTGTATGACGCTGCTGGTAAGTTGCTCGCTACGGCGAAGACAGAAAGCGCCGCATTCAAAGCGGGTCACTACCTGTTTACCGACCTGCCAGAGGGTGAGTATCGCTTGAGATTTATCACTCCTGACGGGTATGTACTCACCACTTCCAAAGTGGGTGGCGACCCCCAATTGGATTCCAATCCGAATGCGGAAGGCTGGACCGACCTGATCAAATTGGGAGAAGAGGAAACGAATCTTTCGATCGATGCTGGTCTGGTTTCGAAAAATCCGTCCGTACCTGGTCAGCCGACAGACCCGAACAAACCGACGCAACCACAAAAACCGTCGAAGCCTGGTGATATTAAACACCCACCAGGCAGTCCAAATCAAGGTGGTGGATCGCTCCCTCAAACGGGAGAAGAACCATCGATGATTCCGTGGATCGGGTTGGCGCTTTGCCTCATGGCTGGGAGCTTGCTCCTGATCCGCAAGTATTCCTAATCGGCTACTCATCGAACTGCGACTTCTTATGGGCTCCCCCATTTGAAGGCGCAGTTTTTTTCTGATCGCCAGTTTGGCTAAGCTCGACAACCGCTTCGATGTTAGTTTCGCTTTTGATTCGCAACGCGCACTTTTCTCGTTCGAATGACACCCTTTTATTGCCAGACTATCTTGCATCGGCAGACTCTTCATTCGCCAAACTACCATCATCTTTTCCTACCTTTGCATTAAAGGCCTGCCTCTTGTCGTCGAGTTTGCTCCTCCCTTACCGATTCATCGAATCGGATACTCATCATGCCTAGATGTGATCTACTCTCTCAAGACCCTGCTGCCAAGTACCAGGCCTTCGTTTTCGCTCCGGTGGTTCTCCGCTTCGAACGCGACACCTTCTCTACTTCCTTTTTGCATACAAAAAGAAAAAGACCCGATCTCTCAGATCGACTCTCATCACGCCTAGCGAAGATCTGCTCTCCCAAAACCCTGCTGCCAAGTACCAAGCCTTCGTTTTCGCTCCGGTGTTTCTCCGCTTCGAACGCGACACCTTTTCCACTTCCTTTTTGCATACAAAAAAAGACTCGATCTCTCAGATCGACTCTCATCACGCCTAGCGAAGATCTACTCTTCCAAGACCCTGTTGCCAAGTACCGGACCTTCGCTTTCGCTCCGGCGCTTCTCCGCTCCACTTCGAACGCGGCACCTTTTCTACTTCGCCATTCTTTTCGCATACATAGAAAAAGACCCGATCTCTCAGATCGGGTCTCATCACGCCTAGCGGCGACCTACTCTCCCAGGACCCTGCGGTCCAAGTACCATCGGCTCTGCGGAGCTTAACTTCTGTGTTCGGGATGGGAACAGGTGTGACCTCCGCGACATTACCACTAGACACGGGTGTATTCCCTGAAAACCGGATGCGAATGTGAGTCGAAGAAAAAGAACTTAGGATAAGCCCTCGAC
>NZ_JBHUIO010000014.1:0-6523 GCF_042682745.1 Tumebacillus lipolyticus
AAAGTTTGTATCTTGACTCGCATCTCTCTTCATAACACTCGTTTAGTTTTCAAGGATCAATCATCTTGTTACCGCACTGTCGAGCGGCAACGTTATCTACCTTAACACGAACTCAATCGAAAGTCAACCAATCATCTCAACTTTTTTCACCACCGCATCTCGCGGCGACAGAACCTATCTTACCATCACTCCTGCTCACATCGCAATTTGCGTCACCGAACAAACCATTACAAAACATGCGGTAGACAAGGAAAAGCGCCGGACAGATGCCCGACGCTTTCACATCCTTCTCTATTCGCCTCGATCGCGCTTTTCGATCTGCCAGCGCAAAAAGCCATCGATGAAAGGATCAAGTTCGCCATCCATCACCGCGTGAACATTGCCGATCTCGACGTTCGTCCGGTGATCTTTGACCAGTGAATAGGGATGGAACACATAGGAGCGAATCTGGCTGCCCCACGCGATCTCACGCTGTTCACCGCGCAGTTCGGCCAACTCCTCCAACTGCTTTTGACGTTCCAACTCGTACAGCTTCGCCGCAAGAATCTTCATCGCCGAGGCGCGATTCTTAATCTGCGAGCGCTCCGACTGACAGGTGACGACCACTCCGGTCGGAATGTGCGTAATCCGGACGGCCGAATCGGTCGTGTTGATATGCTGTCCGCCCGCACCGGAAGCTCGATAAGTATCGATCTTCAGATCCACCTCTTTGATATCGACCGCCACATCGTCATCCAACTCTGGAACGAGATCGACAGAAGAGAACGAAGTATGGCGACGACCTGATGCGTCAAACGGGGAGATGCGCACCAAGCGGTGCACCCCGCGCTCCGCCTTCAGATACCCGTACGCGTTGAAGCCTTTGATCAGGAGAGTCACGCTCTTAATCCCCGCTTCATCGCCGGGCAGGTAGTCGAGAACGTCCACCTTGAAGCCCTTGTCCTCCGCCCAACGGGTGTACATCCGCATCAGCATCGATGCCCAGTCCTGCGACTCCGTACCACCTGCACCTGGATGCAGCTCCAAGATCGCGTTGCTCTTGTCGTACGGTTCGCTGAGCAAAAGCTCCAGCTCAAACTTCTCCAGATCCGCCTTCAGCTCCCCAATGCCTTTGTCGCACTCAAGAAAAAGGTCATCATCCTTTTCCTCCTGCGCAAGCTCAAGCATCACTTCCTGATCATCAAACTCCGACTGGAATTTCTCCATGCGGTCAACGCTGCCCTTCAAGGCATTGTTCTCGCTGATCACCTTCTGTGCCGCCTCTTGATCTTCCCAAAAGGCGGGCGCCGACATCAGCTCTTCAAGCTCCGCGATTCGCTTCTTTTTGCTCGGGAGGTCAAAGAGACCTCCCGATGTCCGCCAGACGCTTGGCTGTATTTTGAAGCTCTTGACGCAGTTCACCAAAAGTTTGAGCTGCCATTGCAACCACTCCTACTTACTATTTATTTCGCTTAGCCTGCCCGTCTTCTCCCGGACCGATCTCCACCATCTGCAGACCCATCTTCGGATCGGACGGAGCTGCCTGCACCATTCCGCCAACATTCGACTTGAACGTGTAGGTGACGACCTCTTCGCGAATGTTTTGGATCATCTGTTCGAACATGTCAAACCCTTCGAACTTGTAATCCATCAGCGGATCGCGCTGACCATATGCGCGAAGGTGAATCCCTTGGCGCAGCTGATCCATCGCATCGATGTGGTCGATCCACTTCGTATCGACCGCACGAAGCAAGATCACCTTTTCATACTCGCGCATCCCAGCGCCGAGCAGCTGTTCGCGCGCCTCATACTCCTTGTCAGCCAGATCGTGCAGCAACTCCTCCAGCTCCTCATGCGTCGCAAACTTCTCAAGGTCTTCGATCGCGAGCATGCCTTCGCGGGCGATGCGAGTTTCCACATACTCCAGCAGGCCATTCAGATCCCAATCCTCAGGCACGATATCTTTCGGGCAGTGCGCTTCGATGACTGCGTTCACCTGTTCGTGAAGCATATCCTTCACCACATGCGAGCAATCCTCGCTGTCCAAGATCTCACGACGCTGCTTGTACATCACCACGCGCTGCTGGTTCATGACATCATCATATTTCAAGACGTGCTTCCGAATGTCAAAGTTGTTCCCCTCGACCTTCTTCTGCGCCGACTCGATCGCTTTGGACACGATGCCCGCTTGAATCGGCTGATCCTCTTCCAGACCGAGTCGATCCATGATGTTCATGATGTTCTCCGAGCCGAACAGACGCATCAGATCATCTTCGAGCGACAGGAAAAATTGCGTCGAGCCCGGATCGCCCTGACGACCTGCACGCCCGCGCAGCTGGTTGTCGATCCGTCTGCTCTCATGTCGCTCCGTACCGATGATGTGCAGCCCGCCGATCCCTTCGACCCCTTCGCCCAGCATGATGTCCGTCCCGCGTCCCGCCATGTTCGTAGCGATCGTCACAGCGCCGCGTTGACCTGCACGCGCCACGATCTCCGCCTCGCGATCATGCTGTTTCGCGTTGAGCACCTGATGAGGAACGCCGCGCTGTTTCAGCAGATTGGACAGGTACTCCGACTTCTCGATCGACGTCGTACCGACGAGAACCGGCTGCCCTTTCTCATTGCGCTCCACAATCTCATTAACGACCGAGTTGAACTTGCCGCGGATGTTTTTATAGATCACATCGGACATGTCGTTCCGCTGGCTCGGGCGGTTGGTCGGAATCGTGATGACATCCATCCCGTAGATCGAGCGGAACTCCTCTTCCTCCGTCTTCGCCGTACCGGTCATCCCGGAAAGCTTGTTGTAGCCGCGGAAATAGTTTTGCAAAGTGATCGTCGCCAGCGTCTTCGATTCGTTTTGAATGCGCACGCCTTCCTTCGCTTCGATCGCTTGGTGCAGACCTTCCGAATAGCGGCGGCCTTGCATCAGACGCCCGGTGAACTCATCGACGATGATGATCTCGTCGCCTTGCACCACATAATCCTTGTCGCGATGCATCGTCACATGCGCCTTCAGCGCCTGCGTGATATGATGGTTGACCAGCATGTTCTCCTGATCGAACAGGTTGGAAACGCGGAAATACTTCTCCGCCTTCTTCGCGCCGGTCTCTGTGAGAATGACGGACTTCGCCTTCTCATCGTGGCTGTAATCCACCTCATTGCGCAGACCCGCCACAAAGATGTTCGCGCGGAAATACAGCTCGGTCGACTTCTCCGCCTGACCGGAGATGATCAGCGGCGTACGCGCTTCGTCGATCAAGATCGAGTCCACCTCGTCGATGATGCAGTAGTTCAGCGGGCGCTGAACCATCTGATCGAGCGACAGAGCCATGTTGTCGCGCAAGAAGTCAAACCCAAACTCATTGTTGGTCCCATATGTAATATCGGCCGCGTAGGCGGTTTGCTTTTGACCGTGGGACATCCCGTTGATGTTCAACCCGACCTGCAGTCCGAGGAAGCTGTGCAGTTGACCCATCTCTTCCGAGTCCCGACGAGCAAGATAATCGTTGACCGTGATGACGTGGACACCTTGTCCAGACAGCGCGTTCAGGTAAGACGGCAAAGTCGCAACCAGCGTCTTCCCTTCCCCGGTGCGCATCTCTGCGATGCGACCTTGGTGCAGGACGATCCCGCCCATGAGCTGAACATCGTAGTGTCGCTTGCCAAGCACGCGCTTGCCAGCTTCCCGAACGACCGCAAAAGCCTCGGGCAGCATATCATCAAGCGATTCCCCTTGAGTGAACCGCTCCTTAAACTCAAACGTCTTTCCACGCAGCTCATCATCGCTCAGCTTTTCCATCTCCGGCTCAAGCGAATTGATGCGCTGTACCAGTTTCGAGAGCTTCTTAACCTCTCTCTCGTTGCTGTCCCCAACAATCTTCTTCAGGAGGCCCAACATACAAGGTTTCACTCCTCTCCAAATTAAGACACGATGTCTTAGTATAAAATTGTATCACTCTTTTGCCCGCACCCACAACAGTTAAATCCACTCACAAACATTTTATGTATTTGAGGTGACCTTACAACAGGCCACCTGTCCCCCGCACAACAGTCACAAAAGATTCCGATTGGCTCGCACTTCCTCCTCCTGATCGCCGCGCAAAAAGCCAAACAGGAGTCCGATGAAGATGATGAACCACCACCCGCCATAAAAAGAGCTGACCCCGATCACCACCAGCACAGCAACGAGCAGCTCGATCAGCCACGGGTGCAGATAAAACCCTTTCCGCAGATTCCAGAACACCACTTGCCCCACCTTCAGCGCCACAAAAAACACCACCACTTGCAACAGCCACATCCATACGCTCACCTGCTGTCACCTCCGTACCACATCGTATGCGGAGATGCTTGGGCAGGTGCCCAAAATGCGTTACGACGCCTCGCCGTCCTCCAAGCTCATCCACAGCCTCAGACCGCCGCCGACGAGCGACTGACCGCCCATCAAAACGGGAATCGGAGCATCCAGCGCCGCCTGAGCGAGCTCGCGCAAAAACGGGTTCCGCACTTGCTCCATCCACCCCAGATCTGCCGCAAATCGCTCCTCCTCGCTCACCCGCACCCCGAAATGTTCCAATATCACCCGCGTATCAAACAAAGCGCATTGCACTTGCTCGCCAAGCAGCTCAAAAAAGCGCTTCCAGCCGACCGCTTCCACCAAGCTGCCAAGCAAGCTCCGCACCTCGCCGCGCTCCACGCGGCCGAGCGCCTTCATCCCGCGTTCCTCCGAAAAAATCCGCACGCGCACGCCGATCCCTTGGCCAAACCGCTCCGCTTCCACCGGATTGACTCGCCCGATCAACGCCACATCCGGATAATCGGATCGGTGCAACACAGCGCGCACCCTTTCGATCGGCACCTGCTGCCCCCAGTTGACGACCGCTTTGCGCAGCCTTGGCCCGCAGGTGAAGCTTGCAGCGGCGAGCAGCGCATCGACAGGCGTATCCAGATCGAAGCGAAAGCCCAGATCGGAAGGAAAAAAGCGCACCGACAGCCCCGCTTGCCGCTCCAGCGCGTAGCCAAACTCATTATCATTTTGACAGGACTCGACGGCCGACACGACTGAGGCTGGTTTCCACATCACCATGTCGGGGGAAAGCCGATTGTTCTGCCAGACCTCCCCGTTCGCAAGCGATTGGGCGAGCTCAGCCAACGCTCCCGCCTGCAGCAAAGGAGCGGCACAGCCGCCCAAGACCAGCACATCTTCGTCTGGACGGGCATAAGCGTGCACGACATCCTGCACCACGTTCAGCCAATGGAACGCACCACCAGACGTATCCCATGCCTTGCAGAGCAACTTACGAGCTTCCGCAAGCACCTGATGATCATCAGACACCACCACGACTTGAAACGACGATTCCCCAGCCAGCTTTTCGACCAGATCCACCGCAGCCGCTCTCCGAACCTCCAACATCGCCCGTAGTATCCCCGACTCACCATCACCATATCCACCGGCCATCACAATCGTTAACATCAAACCGCTCCTCCTTCCCGCCTCCAAACACCATTCTACCCTCATCAGAGGTGTCACCATCATCCCCAACACAGGAGTTCCAAAAACGAGTTACCACGATTCCGTGCCTTCATCCAAAAGCGCGCCTCGCTCCCCCTCCTCACTCGGCACGGAAAACCACCGCGCCATGTTTGAGCAACGAGAGGGGGACTCACCGAATGTTCGAGGGAAGAGGCATAGGAGTTACACAAATCACGAGAGACGCGCTAAAGACGGGAGAGTACCTCTCAAAAAAATCGAATTCGAGCGTCATTCTGCGCAATTCGAGAACGGGAGAAAAATTTCCTCGTCCACCCCAATCGCCCAGTACCACCCTACGCTACCATTCCTTACACCGGGGGAGTATCCGGCCTAGAGGTGGGCACCCCTTTCGAGGAGTGAGTTTGCGCGGTGGTTTTCCGCGCCATGTTTGAGCGAGCGAGAAGGCGGCTCACAGGATGTTCGAGGAAAGAGGCATAGGAGTTATACAAATCATGAGAGAGACGGTGGGAGGTATCCTTCAAGATACGAGTTCGCACTTGCATTTTGCGCGAGTCGAGAACAAGAGGAAAATTACTACCCTGCGCCGGCCAGTCAGTACCACCCTACGCCATCATTCCTTACACCGAGGGAGTATCCGACCTAGAGGTGGGCACCCCTTTCGAGGAGCGAGTTTGCGCGGTGGTTTTCCGCGCCATGTTTGAGCGAGCGAAGGGGGTGCCACCGGGTGGTCGGGGCAGGAGGGCAAAAGAGTTGCACAAGTCGCAGGGGGAAAGTCTGGGGCGGTGAGGAAAATCTTTCAAGGAGCGAGTTCGCGCGTGCATTTTGCGCGAGTCGAGCGGGAGAAAGATTTCCTCATCGCCCCAACAGGCCGGCACCTGCCTCACCAACAGTGGCATATCGCAAGAAACGCTCCCACCACCCAAGTGCATCCAACATAAAAACGCCACGCACCCCGCTACACTCCCTACACTCCCTACACTCATACACTCACACACTCACACACTCACACACTCACACACTCACACACTCACACACTCACACACTCACACA
>NZ_JBHUIO010000015.1:0-1280 GCF_042682745.1 Tumebacillus lipolyticus
AATAAAAGTTTGTATCTTGACTCGCATCTCTCTTCGTAACACTCGTTTAGTTTTCAAGGATCAATCATGAAAGCGTTTTACCGCTTCAACGTCATTTAGACTACCATATCAATCACTAGGTTGTCAACAAGCAAATTTAGATCTCCAAGAATTTCAGCATCGCGCACGATCTCGCTCGCGGCGACAAGAGCTATCTTATCACCTCCTCACGTCAGGATCAATCGCACATTTCAAACAAACCGATACAAATTCTCGATTCTGCTCACCACAGTCGATGAGAACTCCTCTAATCTCTTAGTTGTTGGTGCAGATGCGATTCTCGTCTTCTCAATTTCTCGTTACCGCATGCGAAGCAGCATGATGGCTGAACAGGAGGTTGAACCAATCCCTCAACCCGATCCCCACAACCGTTTTTCCACAACAAAAAAAGACCTGACGGAAATCCGTCAGGTCTTACAACTCCATTTTGGAGCGGGTGATGGGAATCGAACCCACGCGACCAGCTTGGAAGGCTGGAGTTCTACCATTGAACTACACCCGCAATACTGGCGTGCCCTAAGAGATTCGAACTCCTGGCCTTTTGATTCGTAGTCAAACGCTCTATCCAGCTGAGCTAAGGGCACACATATTTAAATTGAGGCAGATAGATTTTCAAAGACCCGATCGGATCGATCGGGTCTTTGCCGCCTAGCGACGACCTACTCTCCCAGGACCCTGCGGTCCAAGTACCATCGGCTCTGTGGAGCTTAACTTCTGTGTTCGGGATGGGAACAGGTGTGACCTCCACGACATTATCACTAGACATATCTGGTGGGCCCAAGAAGATTCGAACTTCCGACCTCACGATTATCAGTCGTGCGCTCTAGCCAACTGAGCTATGGGCCCAAATCAATCATATGAAGAATGGCGGAGCTGACGGGATTCGAACCCGCGGTCTCCTGCGTGACAGGCAGGCATGTTAGGCCTCTACACCACAGCTCCAGCATGGTTGCGGGGACAGGACTCGAACCTGCGACCTTCGGGTTATGAGCCCGACGAGCTGCCAACTGCTCCACCCCGCGACAATATTAAGGTTAAAAATGGTGGAGGTTGACGGGATCGAACCGCCGACCCTCTGCTTGTAAGGCAGATGCTCTCCCAGCTGAGCTAAACCTCCAAATTGCTAGTGCCAACGTTGCGAGAGAACCTCTCGCCTTTTGTCAACCTTCCTTAGAAAAAACATGGTGACCCGTACGGGATTCGAACCCGTGAATGCCGCCTTGAAAGGGCGGTGAGTTAAG
>NZ_JBHUIO010000016.1:0-15001 GCF_042682745.1 Tumebacillus lipolyticus
TTGTATCTTGACTCGCATCTCTCTTCGTAACACTCGTTTAGTTTTCAAGGATCAATCATGTTCGCCAGAAGCGACATTGGATAATGTACCACATCGCAAACTCGATTGCAACAGGTAATTTTTCGCAAGCTCTCACCGCCAGCTTTCTCGCGGCGACAGGAACCATCATATCATGCGACGCTCATCCTCACAATCATGGCGGAAAAACAAATTGAAACAAATCGCCCTGATGTAAAGCATCAAAAGCTCGATCCTCAGCAGATCGAGCTTTTGATCAGTTTTTCACGCTTGGTGATGCGACTGCCGTTCCTGCTGTAGAGCGCTTTTGCATCGTCGCTTCCACGTCTGCCGACCGGATGCGCAGCGCGAATGCCAAAGCGATCAGCAAGAAACTTGCGGCGCCGAGCATCGCCACCCGATAGGCGAACAGATCGGGTGCTGCCTGCGCAGACAGATCGGCCGGACTGTTGCCGACCACCGCGAGCAGCGTCGCCAAAACTGCCAGCCCTAAAGCGGAGCCAAGCCTGTTTTGCACCGTGAACAGCGTCGAAGCTCTTCCCATCGAAGCTCCTGGAATCTTGGTGAAGGAGATGATCTGCACCGCCCCGACCGCTTGCCCCAAGAAAAAGCCGGCAGAGAACATCAGCGCGCGCAACACCCACGGGTTGCTCGTCGTCCCCACCCAGCTTAAGAGCACAAACACGACAGCCGCGCAGAACAGCGCGATGGCGATCTGTCGCTTGGGCCCCAATCGCGGATAGATCAGCGGCACCAGTTGGGAAGCGACCATCAGACCGAGCGCTTCCGGAAAGGTGACCAGCCCAGCATCCAAGGCGGATGCATGCAGCACGTCCTGATACATCAGCGGAAACACATACAGCATCCCGAGCAGGCCGGACGCGATGAACAGATTGATCAGACCTGATGTCTGAAACAGCCGCTCTTTGAGCAAGCGCAAATCGAGCATCGGCTGGCTGACGCGCAATTCCACAACGACCAGCAGCGCGATAAAAACAATCCCGAGCAGACCGGTGGTGATGATTTCAGGAGCTGTCCAGCCCCGCGCTGAACCTTGGCTCAGCGCATACACGAGCATCGCAAATCCAGGAGCGGAGAGCAGGAAGCCTGGCAGATCCAGTTTTCGGACCGAAGGCTCCACATGCTCCCGCAGGAAGTACGCGCCAAACGCCACCGCCAAGATACCGAATGGAATGTTGACATAGAACCCCCACCGCCACGACAGCTCATCGGTGAGCAATCCCCCGATGATCGGGCCGAACGCAGGCGCCAGCGCAATCGGCAGCACCAGATAGCGCGAGAGCTTCACCCGCTCTTGCGGTGGAAACGCGCGAAAGAGCATCGCCATGCCCACAGGCGTGAGCAGCCCGCCCGCCGCCCCTTGAAAAATTCGGAACAAGGTCAAAGTGCCCAAGCTTTCCGCAAAACCGCACATCGCGGACGCCACGGTGAACAGACCGATGGCGAGCAAAAAGATCCGCTTGGTTCCAAACCGATCCCCCAGCCACCCGGAGACGGGCAACACCAATGCGAGGCTGACCAGATAGCCCACGTTGATCAAGCTCGATGCGGAGGGCGGCACTTGGAACTCCGCACTGATCGTCTTCAGCGCCACGTTTACGATCGTGCCATCCATAGCCGCCATAAACATGGCGACCACATAGAGGATCGCCACCGTGCGCTTCGGGTTGAGCCAAGCGCTCATCGCACATCACCTGTCGAAGCACCAGACCCTCCCAAACTGTTCGGTCGCAGATCGTTCCAGTTCGAGTTGATATATTCCAGACACGCAGCTCTGCTCTCCTGTCCGAACACAACGTCCCAACCGATCGGTACGAGCGAAATGGCAGGCCAGAGCGAGTGCTGGCCCTCCTGATTTCTCAAAACAAAATAGGTGCCGTTCGTCAATTCAAATGGATTGGTCATAGACAATCTCCTTCGCATTTGCTTGTGGCGTTTCGCCGTGCAGATCTCGCAGCTTGGCGGCGAGAACCTGCCCGATTTCAACCAGCGGCTCCGGCTGGCAGAGGTCTTTATGGCGACAGTCGATCTCGATCTGCTCGATGTTGCCCTTTAGATACGGAATCCACGTTTCCGGTTCGATCGGATCAAACCAGTCTGGGATCACCGTCGATCGGAAAAACAGCAGATCCCCTTCATACGCTCGCGGCACGTACTCGCCCAAGATGCGAACCGAATTTACGTACGTCTCTTTTAGATTGAGAATCGTCTCCTCATTCAAGCTTGCCAACGCGCTGCCATCGCTCTGCAAGATCTCGACCGCACTGGCGATATCCAGCGGTTTGTCCCCCATGCTGTCCGGGTCGTAACCGCCCAAAGCGAGCAGCGCGATCAACGCTTCCTCCTCGCTCGGCCCTTTCTCGATCGGCAGGAAGTGGCTCGGATAGGAATCGAGCATGACCAACAGCGACACTTCTTCCCCTTGATCTTGCAAAAGAACGGCCATCGCTTGTATGACATTGCCGCCGAGCGACCACCCTAACAGATGATAGGGGCCATGTGGTTGCACGTTGCGAATCTGTTCGAGATAATCGATCGCCATCTCTTCGAGCGTTTGCGGAAACCCTGTGCGCTCCGAGATGCCTCGCGCCTGCAATCCGTAGATCGGAATATCAGTTCCCAGGTGCTTCATCAGGCCGGCGTAGCACCAGCTCAATCCGCCCGCCGGATGCACGCAGAACAGCGGAGTCTTGTCGCCTCCCGTTCGCAGCGGCAGCAAAACTTCCAGCGCGCTTTGGCTGGTTCCCATCTCCAACAGCTCGGAGAGCGCTGCGACGGTCGGCGCTTCAAACAGGTTGCCAATTCCTAAGTCGATGCCGAGATCCTCGCGAATCCGGCTCGTCAGACGAACTGCCAACAGAGAATGACCGCCCAGATCGAAGAAACCGTCATCGATGCTGACCCGCGGCAAGGACAGAACTTCGGCGAACAGATCGCAGAGAATCTCTTCTTGCGGAGTCCGCGGACCCCGACCTGTCGCCGACAAGGTGATCTCCGGTGCTGGCAACGCTTTGCGATCCAATTTGCCGTTGGGGGTAAGTGGCAACTCCGCCACAGACACAAAGGCAAAAGGCACCATGTAATCGGGCAGGCTCGCCGAGACGAATCGCCGCAGTTCGATCGGCTCAGGGCTTTCTGGCCCATCGGACACCACATACGCCACCAGCCGCTGATCGCCCGGCTGGTCTTCACGAACAATCACCGCGACCTGCACGATCTTCTCGTGCCGGATAAGCGCCGCCTCGATTTCACCCAATTCGATCCGAAACCCGCGAATCTTGATCTGCTGATCAGCACGGCCATAGTAATCTAACGAGCCGTCAGGAAGCCAACGGGCAAGATCGCCCGTGCGATACATGCGTGAACCCGCCACCCCGAACGGGTCGGCGACAAACCGCTCCGCCGTCAACCCCGGACGTCCGAAGTAGCCGCGCGCCAGCCCCTCGCCCGCCACGTACATCTCGCCGACGACGCCGGGAGGAACAGGCTGTAGCGCCGCGTCCAGCACATAGACGCGCAGGTCGACAATGCCTTTCCCGATCAAACTGTTCGCCCTCCGCGCCGCCACTTCCCGATCGAGCGCATTGTAGGTGACATGCACCGTCGTCTCCGTGATTCCATACATGTTGATCAGCTTCGGGAAACTGTCAGGATGACGATCATACCAGTCTTCAAGGCGGCTCAGGTCGAGCGCTTCACCGCCGAAAATGATCGAGCGAAGCGCGAGCGTCCTTCCGACATCAGCATGCTCTCTGTCTGCCTGCATCAATTGATAGAATGCAGACGGGGTCTGGTTGAGCACCGTAACTCGCTCGCGTGCCAGCAGCTGTAAAAACTCCACCGGTGATCGGCTGGTCGTATGTGGCACCACGACGAGCTTGCCGCCGTGCAGCAGCGGACCCCAGATCTCCCAGACGGAGAAGTCGAACGCGTAGGAATGGAACATCGTCCACACGTCTGCCGAATCAAACCGGAACCAATGCTCGGTCGAAGCGAACAGCCGCACCACATTTTGATGCGGGATGACCACCCCTTTCGGTCGACCTGTCGAACCGGATGTATAGATGATGTAAGCAGGGTGGAAAGGGGACAGGCTCGATTTTCGATCCAGATCGCCCAGATTGGTTGTCGCTTTCTTTTGCAATCGTTCCACAGTTGCCAGATCATCGAGCACGATCTTGCTCATGTCTCCCATCTCCGGCAGGTCGGCATGGACGGTTGAGTTTGTGATCAAGCAGACGGGCTGCGTGTCGGAGAGCATGAAGGAGATCCGTTCTGCCGGATATTCCGGGTCTAACGGCAGATAGGTTCCGCCAGCTTTGAGCACAGCCAACAGCCCGACGATCATCTCCACAGCTCGCGGCAAAGCGAGCGCGACGATCCGCTCCGGGCCCACGCCGTATTCGATCAGCAGATGGGCCAATCGATTGGCGCGCTCGTTCAACTCCGCGTAGCTCAGCGCTTCGCCCTCGCAGGTTACCGCCACCGCCTCTGGACTGCGAGCCACCTGTGCCTCAAACAACTGCGGCAGAGTTGCTGGCAGGACTTCCTGCGGCGCTCCATTCCACTGTTCAAGGATCATCTGCCGCTCGTCCGGCGCAAGGATCGGCAGACGCCCGATCGGCTGGTCAGGGTCGGTCGCAGCAGCTTCCAACAAGCGCAGCAGACGGGTCGAGATCGCCTCCGCCGTCTCCCGTTTAAACAGATCTGTGCTGAATTCCAGCAGGCCGTCGATCCCATCTGGCGACCCGTCAGCCGCGCGGCGCTCGCGAAGTTCCACCGTCAGATCAAATTTCGAAGCCCCGACCGGATGCAGCTGAAGGCTCGTTTGCAGACCGGGCAGATCGAGCGTCGGGTCGGGCGTATTTTGGAACACGAACATCAGTTGAAACAGCGGATGTCTGGAGCGGGAGCGCACCGGGTTTAACACTTCGACAAGGCGCTCAAACGGCACATCCTGATGCTCATACGCTTCCAGATTCACCAGGCGAACCCGATCGATCAGCTCGCAGAAGCTCGGGTCTCCAGACGTGTCTGTCCGCAGCACCAGCGTGTTGATAAACAGACCGACCAGATCATCGAGCGCATCGTCGCTGCGCCCCGCGATCGGACTCCCGATCGGAATGTCCGTTCCTGCTCCCAGTCGGGTGAGCAAGGCGACAAGACCGGCCTGCAGCACCATGAACAGACTGGCTCGGTTCACCCGAGCGAGCGAAAGTAAGTTATTGTGCAGCTCCGGCTCGATGCAAAAATCGATCGTCTCGCCGAGGTAGCTTGCGCTCGCGGGGCGGGGATAGTCGGTGGGAAGCTCCAGCTGATCGGGCAGATTTTGCAACTTTTGCGTCCAATAGTCGAGCTGAGTTGCGATCAAGCTGTTCTCATCGCTTTCGCTTCCCAGCAGCCGATCTTGCCAGAGCGCATAATCGGCATATTGCACAGGCAACGGTTTCCAAGCTGGAAGTTCCTCTTTGCATCGTGCAGCATAGGCGAACGCAAGATCGCGAGCGAGCGGATGGAGCGACCAACCATCGCCGATCACATGGTGCAACAGCAGCAGCAACACATGATCGTCCGGCCCGAGCACGAACAGCTGCGCGCGAAACGCCGGTTTATCTGCGAGGTCAAACCGGTAGCGCGCCGCCTCGCTCAGCAGTTGCGAGAACTCCTCCTCGCATGTCTCGACAACCAGCAAGGGCACCTCAGCATCTGCTGGGTCCAAGATCAGCTGCTGCGAGCTGCCCATCGCTTCTGGAAAGATCGTGCGCAGCGTCTCATGCCTTCCCACCACATCGCGAAGTGCCGCCTGCAGAGCAGCGCGGTTCAGATCACCGCGCAGACGTGCCACCAGCGGAATGTTGTAGGTCGGGCTCGGCCCCTCCAAACAGTGCAAAAACCACAGCCGCCGCTGGGCAAAAGACAGCGGAATTTCATCAGGCCGCACCGCCTGTCGCACCACCGGTCGAGCGCTCTGCGCCTGATCGAGCCGTTTGATCAGGCTCGCAACAGTCGGCGCTTCAAACAGATTGCCGATCGAAAGCTCGACGCCAAACGCCTCGCGGATGCGGATCATCAGCCGTCCGCCGAGCAGAGAATGTCCGCCCAGCTCAAAAAATCCATCATCGATCCCCACCCGCGGCAGGGAGAGCACCTCAGCAAACAGATCGCACAGAATCTCCTCTTGCGGAGTCCGCGGGCCCCGCCCGGTGACGATCAGGCTGAAGTCGGGCGCTGGCAACGCCTTGCGGTCGATCTTGCCGTTCGGGGTCTGTGGCAACCGATCGAGCATGACGATCGCCGAAGGCACCATGTAATCGGGCAGACTTTCTGCGATCGTCTGGCGGAGTTCTGCCAGATCGAGATCGACTTCTCGGCCAGTCACAACATAGGCGGTGAGGCGCTTGTCGCCAGGCGTGTCTTCGCGGACGAGCACCGCAACCCGCTCAACGCCAGCCTGCCGCGCAAGCACCGCCTCGACCTCACCCGTCTCGATGCGGAACCCACGGATTTTAATCTGGTGGTCAGACCGGCCCACATAGTCTAAAGCGCCGTCTTTCCGCCACTTGACCAAATCCCCGGTGCGATACATCCGGCTGCCCGGCGCACCGAACGGGTTGGCGACAAATCGCTCCGCCGTCAGATCAGGTCGATGCAGATACCCGCGCGCCACCCCATCTCCGGCGATGTAGAGATCGCCGACCACGCCTTGTGGCACAGGCTGTAAGCCGGAGTCCAGCACATAGACCTGCGTGTTCCAGATCGGACGACCGATCGGCGGAGTTCCCTCAGCCCGGGACTCGATCGACGCAGCTGTCGACCAGATCGTGGTCTCTGTCGGTCCGTAGAGGTTGGTGATCGGACAATTCAAGCCCTGCATCGCAGACTGAAGCGCTGTGGGAAGCGCCTCGCCGCCCACCAGCACGCGAAAGCCCTGGAGCGCCTCGGGGCTGTGCGCCACCAGCGCTTGCCACAGCGTCGGGGTGGCCTGCATGATCGTGGCGCCCGATGCTGCGATTCGCTTCGCCAGCACGGTCGGCTCTTGAATCACCATCTTGGGCGCCAGGACGACCGAAGCGCCGCTGACCAGCGGCAGGTACACTTCGAGCGCCGAGATATCGAACGCGACCGTCGTGACGGCGAACAGCCGATCCTGAACGCCTAGTTGGAAGCGCTCCTGCATTGCCAGAAGGAAATTGGTCAAGTTGGCGTGGGTGATGACGACCCCTTTTGGTCTTCCGGTCGAGCCGGACGTATAGATCACATAGGCGGGATGCGCGGGAGACCAGCTCGTATGTCGCTCCTCGGCGCGGAGTGCAGCGCCGGAGAACTGCGCGATCCGCGCTTCCGTCTCAGGCGCGTCGAGCACGATTTTGGTCACTGTGCTTTGATCGGACAGGTTGGAAGCGACCTCCGTGTTGGTGATCATGCACACCGGCTTTGCATCCTCGATCATGTAGGTGATCCGATCTTCTGGAAAGTCGGGGTCAAGCGGCAGATAGGCCGCTCCCGCCTTCAGCACCGCGAGCATCGCGACGACCAGATCGACCGTCCTCGGCAGCGCGATGGCGACGATGCCCTCCGCGCCCACCCCTTGCGCGATCAGCAGCCGCGCCAGTCGATTGGCCCGCGCCGCAAGCTCCGCGTAGGTCAGAGCGCTCTCCTCACCGATCACAGCAGAAGCGTGCGGACGATGCGCCGCTTGCCCTGCGAACAGCTCAACCACACTCGACCGCTCGACCTGATGCGCGGTCGCATTCCAATCGATCAACACCTGTTGGCGTTCCTCCGGCAAGACCAAGTCAAAACTGCCGATCGGCAGTTGCGGGTCGACAGCCCCCACCCGTTCCAGAAGCTGAAGCAATCGCTGTTGATGCGCGTGCAGATCGCGCGCATCATAAACCGCAGGATTCGCATCCATGTTGATGTGCAACCCGCTGCCATCCGAACGGTCATACACATTGATCGACAGGTCATCGACCGGCCCTGCCGAAAGGTTGTGCATGATTCCCCGCTGCCCAGCAAAGTTCAGCGCATAATCGAAAGGCATGATGTTGATCTGCGGGCCGAACAGCCTCCGATTCTCGCCGAGCAGCTTCAAGTCGCGACGCAGTTCCTCGTGCCGATATTTTTGATGGATGCGAGCTTGGCGCACCTCCGCCGCGATCTGTGCGGCCAAGTCGGCCAAGCTCATGTCGGGAGCAACAGACACCCTCAGCGGGATCAGGTTCATCACCATGCTGGGAATCCGCAGCGAGACAGAGCCGAGGCGGCTCATCATCGGCAGTCCGAGCACAACTTCGCTTGCCCCGGTCAGCCGATGCACGTAGATCGCAGCGGCTGCCAGCACGAGGTCTGACCAGCCTGTCATCATTTTGGTCGCGTTAGCTTTCAGAAGGGCCGTGCCAGAAGCGGTCATCCGCACAGTCTGCCGCAGAAAGCTCCGGGACGTTTGCGGGGCCCGGTCGGCCAGACTGACCACCTCCGGTTGGTCTGCAAAGCGCTCCAGCCAAAAATCTCGATCTTTCATATACTGTTCGGACGCACGATAGTTCAGATCTTCCTCGACGATCGCCCGCAGCGCGCCAAATTCGCCTTTCTCGTCCGTCTTGCCCGCCATCAGCGCCGTGTAAATTTTCGCCACGCGCTGCGCCAGCAGCGAGACGCCATAACCGTCGATCGCGATGTGATGAATGCGTTGATACCAGAGAAACCGATCTTCCGCCACTTGCAACAGCGCTTCCGAAAAAAGCGGGCCGTATCGAAGATCGACAGGCTGAGCCAAGTCTGCCCGCATCCACGCGATCGCTTCACCCATCGGATCGGACTCGGCGCTGACGTCCACCTGGTGCAACGACCAATCTCGCTCCGTGGCGAGGAACTGCCACGGCCCTTCATGATCCTCGTCAAATCGGAGGTGCAACGTCTCCGCCTCCGCCACAGCTTGTCGCAGCGCGACCTCGAACAGCTCCCGATTCACAGAACCTTGGATCTCTATGTATTCGCCGGTGTTGTAGATCGGGTTTTCTCCATCCAGCTTTTGCGCAAACCATATGCCAGACTGCGCACCCGTCAAGGACCACCGAACATCAGGAGAGTTCCGCATGGTTTCCTACCTCCTTTTCCAATCGAAACACTCTATGCAAACAGCAGTTTGAACCACGCGCTGAGCGTCGGTTGTTCGGCCAGCTCCACAAAGGAGACTTCCACCCCGCTGCGGCGCCATTTTTCGATCAGGCTCATGATCCGAATCGAGTCGAGCCCTTTGCTGTTGATCAAATCGTCCTCATCGGCGAGATCGGCAGGCGACTCGTGAAGCAGCTCGGCGACCTGTTCGCGCACGAGCTCCGGCGTCAAAAACTGCCCCTGCTCGCCCTGATGCGCATCTCCTGTTTCCCGATTCAGCTCGTTCAGCACATCTTGTGTCAGCATGGTAACCCCGCAGCGTTCCGCCACATACTTGAGCGCCATCTTGTGATAGTCGAGCGAGAAGTCTGCCACAGCATCTCCCACATAAAAAGCCTCGACTTCCTGCATGAACGCCTCGCCTGCGGTGAGCATGCAGCCGATATGTGCGTACACGCCGCAGATGATCATCTGATCGCGCCCCTGTTGCTGCAGCAGCTCGCGGAGATTCGTTTTTTGGAATCCGCTGTACCGCCACTTCGTCAGCTGGATGTCCTCTGCGGTCGGCGCAAGCTCCGCGACGATTTGCTTTTGCTCAGGCCCGCCGTCGATGCCCGGCCCCCAGAAATCGAGTTGCAGGCCGCGCTGTTCCGGCGTCTGACCGCCCGGCTGTGCCGTGTAGATGACCGGGATGCCGAGCTCCACACAGCGTTTCTTCAAAGCGCGAATGTTTGCCAACAGCTCCACCACCGGTGATTCTCCAGCAGAAAACGCGTTCAGGAAATACTGCTGCATATCGTGGATGAGCAGCACGGCGCGTTTCGAGTCTGGTGTCCACGACACTCTGTTGCGGGGCATGTCTGCTGCCCCCGGCATTTGATATGGCAAAATGGTAGGAAGACCCATTTGATTCCCTCTTTTCGGTTATTTGTTGTTCAAAGGTTGCATCTTTTGAATGATCGCCTCACGCAGCGCTTTTTTGCTCACTTTTCCCACTCCCGTCTGTGGGAAGTCTTCGATCAGTTCCAGGCGATCCGGTATTTTGTAGGGAGCCAGACCGCGATCTTTTAAAAACGCTTTCAGCTCTGCTGCGGTCGGCCGATGCCCGCGTGGGATGATAAACGCACAGGTGCGCTCGCCGAGAAACTCGTCGGGCATCGAGACGACCGCCGCATCATGGACGGCCGGATGTGCGAGCAGGTGGTTTTCCACTTCCTCAGCGGCCACTTTGTCCCCACCTCGGTTGATCTGATCCTTGACCCGCCCTTCGACGACCAGATAGCCCTGCCCCGTCACTTTCACCACATCTCCGGTGCGATAGAAACCGTCAGCTGTGAACGCCTGTGCATTGTGCGCCTCCGCCTTGTAGTAGCCGCGGATGGTGTAAGGGCCGCGGGTCAACAGCTGCCCCACCTCGCCCGGCGCCAGATCGCGATCCTGCTCATCGACGACGCGGATCTCATCTTGTGCGGAGATCGGCCGCCCCTGCGTGTTGACGATGATCTCCTCCGGATCATCCAATCTCGTGTAGTTGACCAAACCTTCCGCCATGCCAAACACCTGCTGAAGCGTGCAGCCGAGCACCGGTCGAACGCGGCGTGCCGCTTCCGCACTGAACTTGGCGCCCCCGACCTGCAACACTTGCAGGCTGGACAGATCAAAATTTCGCGATCCTGCCGCTTCCAACCAGATCAGAGCGAGCGGCGGCACCAGCGCGGTGATCGTCACACCCTCTTTTTCGATCAAGGGAAACGCATCGTCCGGGCTGGGGCGCGGTGCCAAGACGACTCTTCCTCCCGCATAGAGCGTCCCGAGCGTGCCGGGCGAGCTGAGCGGGAAGTTGTGCGCGACCGGAAGGGCGGCGAGATACACGCTGCTCTCATCCAGCCCGCAGATCTCCGCGCTCGCTTCCAAACTGTACATATAATCGTCGTGCGTGCGCGGGATCAGCTTGGGCAATCCGGTGCTGCCGCCCGACAGTTGCAGGAAGGCGACATCGCTCGCGCTCACAGCTGGGAACGGTTCGCGGGGAGTTGCCTGCAGGCTGTCGCACGCCACAAACTCCTCCGCCTCGCCCACTACGATCACATGCTTCAAGGTCGGTATCTTGCGCTGCACCTCTCTCGCCAACTGTCGATAATCAAACCCCGAGTTCACATCTGGAATCACGTAGGCTGTCGCTTCCGCAAACTCGGCAAAATAGCTGATCTCATTGCTGCGATGCAGAGGAAGCGCAAAGACGGGCAGCGCACCCAAGCGGAACAGCGCAAAACAAACCTCAAAAAATTCGGCGATGTTGGGCAGTTGCACGATGACGCGATCCATCCGCTTGATCCCAAGCTGTTGCAAACCTGCCGCCAGCCGATCGGCCCGTCTGTCCAGTTCGGCATAGCTCCAGTGGGTGTCACGGTCGGTGATCGCGATGCGATCTTTGTGCTTGGCCGCCCGCTCCCGCAACATGTCGCCGAAGGTGATCCCTCGCCAAAAGCCGGCAGCTCGGTAACGATCAGCAAACTCCTTTGGCCAAGTTGGGCAATCGGCTAGCATTTTCCATCCTCCGATCCTTGAGCGGCCGGTTCGCCGTTCAAGCCCATCGCTTGAAGCATCGTCCGAAACTTAGCCGATGTCTCCGCAAGTTCCGCCTCTGCGCTGGAGCCGAGAACCACGCCCGCTCCTGCGTACAGGCGAAGCGAGCGATCTTCCACTTCCGCACAGCGGATCGTCACCACCCAATCGCCGTCCCCATTCGAATCGCACCAACCGATCATCCCGGTGTAAAACCCGCGATCGAACGGCTCGATCTCCCCGATCGCCGTTCGGGCCAGATCGGTCGGAGTGCCGCAGACGGCCGGAGTGGGATGCAGAGCGACCGCCAGCTCAAGCGAAGAGACAGCAGGATCGAACAGCTCGCCTGTGACCACCGTGGAGAGATGCCACATGGTCTCCGTTTGCACCAACGACGGTTTTTCCGGAACTTCTAAGGTTCGACAACAGGGTCGCAGCGCTTCCGCAACAGCCTCGACCACGACCGCATGTTCATGCAGATCCTTCGGCGAGTCGAGCAGCGCATCTGCGCGTCTTCGATCCTCGACCGGATCTTTGCTGCGCGGCGTCGACCCGGCCAACGGATTGGCGATCACCTTCATGCCAGATCGCGAGACGAGCAGCTCTGGGCTTGCCCCGACCAGCGTGCGCGGTAACAGCTTTGCATCGTTTTCGTCCCCCGTTCTGGGCAGGTCGACAGCGAACGTGTAGCCGTGCGTATTCTTGCACGCCAAGTTTTTCAGCAGCTGCTGTACATCGACCGGAGTCGCCGAGGTCATCTGCAGCGTTCGCGAAAGCACGATCTTGAGCAGCTCACCCGATTCCAGCCGCTCCAATCCTTTTTCAACCCCGCGCAGAAACTCCTCAGGTTTAGGAACGGGCTCCATCTCATAGGCCGCAGCGGATGGCTGGGTCACAGGTTCGCTGGAGCCGAATTGGAGCGGCCCCGCCCATTGGACAGACATCGGCACGACCAGCTGCGCCGGTTTCCTGTGATCGAACGGAACAGCGCCGACGACGACCGCCAGCTCATCCTCTGAGCGCTTTGCATCGTTCAGCAGAGCGGTTACGCGCTCTACCAAGCTTCCAGACGTCTCGCTCTGCAGCGAAGCTCTGACCCCTTCGGCCAGAATCGTCCGTCGCGGCGAAGACAAGAAGAAAGACGCCCCTGCCCGGTACGCTTCCAGAAGTTGTTCGGCCTGTGCGACCGTGGCAACATTGGATTTTCTCATTTTCACAAAACCTCCCAGTGATTTAATTTCCCAAGGTGGCCCCGCCATCCACGCGCAGATCATGCATGGTGATATGGCTGGCTCGGTCGGAAGCTAAGAAGAGCACCGCCTCTGCAATGTCAGATGGTGTTGCCAATTTCCGAAGCGGGATGCCCAGCTTAAACGATTCCAACGAGCCGGCGATGACAGCTTCCGCACCGTTTGCATCGCTCCACATCGAACGCTGCATCTCCGTTTCTGTTGAACCGGGTGAGACCACGTTGCAGCGAATGCCGTGTTGAGCGTTCTCCAGCCCCATGCATTTCGTGAACATGGTGACTGCCGCTTTGGAGGAGGCGTAGGCAGCCATGTGCATGCGCGGCACGCTTGCAGCATTCGATCCTACGGTCACAATCGATCCTGACTTGCGCGGCACCATTCGCCTGATCACAGCGCGAGATACATAGAAGACGCCCGAGACGTTGACCGCAAACGTCTCTGCCCAATCCTCATCGCAGAGCGACTCCACCGCTCCCAGTCGCAGCAGAGCCGCAACATTGACCAGCACCTCGATCGGACCCAGATCACGCTCGATCTGCTCCACGACCGCATCCACCGCTTCCCTGTCGCTGATATCCGTCTGGAAAGCTGCTGCTTGGTGCCCCTCACCGTTTAGTTCCGCTAGAAGTCGGTCTAGTCCGGCTGCGTTTTTATCAACCGCAGCCACCAGATCTCCTCGCTTCACAAAGGCACGTGCGACTGCCTCCCCAATCCCTTGAGCAGCACCCGTCACCAGAACGACTCTGCCCATTCTCTCGCGATCTGACATAGCCTCATTTCCTTTCCCGTCTGGCTCTACTGGCTCTACTGGCTCTACTGGCTCTACTGGCTCTACTGGCTCTACTGGCTCTACTGGCTCTACTGGCTCTACTGGCTCCACTGGCTCCACAAGCTCCACAAGCTCCTCTCGCTCCTCTAGCTCCTCTAGCTCCTCTAGCTCTTCTAGCTCTTCTAGCTCTTCTGGCTCCTCTAGCTCCTCTGGCTCCTCTAGCTCCACTGGCTCCACTGGCTCCTCTAGCTCCACTGGCTCTTCTAGCTCCACTAGCTCCTCTGGCTCCACTAGCTCCTCTGGCTCCTCTAGCTCTACTAGCTCTACTAGCTCTACTAGCTCTACTAGCTCTACTAGCTCTACTAGCTCTACTAGCTCTACTAGCTCTACTAGCTCTACTAGCTCTACTAGCTCTACTGGCTCCTCTGGCTCCTCTGGCTCCTCTGGCTCCTCTGGCTCCTCTAGCTCTTCTGGCTCCACTCGCTCCTCTGGCTCGACACACTCAAGTCTCTCAACTTTTTTGGTTATCCAAGTGGCTCAATAATAAAATCGTTGGGCGTGTCACCAATATAGATCCAGCTAAATGAAGCTTAATTGATAGTGATTCTCATTACCGATTATATGTTATGTACATCCGCTTCGAACATGGACAATAGCCCGAATCACGCATGGACAATAGCCAGAATTACATTTCAAAAATTCACTTGTTAAACACAAAAGTGAGGTAGTTCCCACTGGGGACTACCTCACTTTACGTTCGTTTACCGTTGCAGCAACACTGCGTTTCGGACGACAGATCGACGCTCTTTCCGTTCCGCGGCGAAATGCGCGTAGGCGAAATGCGCGTAGGCGAAATGCGCGTAGGCGAAATGCGCGTAGGCGAAATGCGCGTAGGCGAAATGCGCGTAGGCGAAATGCGCGTAGGCGAAATGCGCGTAGGCGAAATGCGCGTAGGCGAAAAAAAGAGAAGAGGACTTATTCCCGATGGGAACAAGTCCTCTTCTCTTCTACATTTTGGAGCGGAAGACGGGATTCGAACCCGCGACCCTCGCCTTGGCAAGGCGATGCTCTACCCCTGAGCCACTTCCGCACGACTATGATCGTTCTCTTACATAGGGTTGCCCCTGCAAGAATCTGAATCTTACGCGTCTACCATTTCTACCATGCTCGCGTATAAAGTTTGGAAAAAACACGCCTAGCGGCGACCTACTCTCCCAGGACCCTGCGGTCCAAGTACCATCGGCTCTGCGGAGCTTAA
>NZ_JBHUIO010000017.1:0-1100 GCF_042682745.1 Tumebacillus lipolyticus
CTTCGTAACACTCGTTTAGTTTTCAAGGATCAATCATGTTCGCCACAGTGGCGACGTTTCATAGATTATCACGTTTGCCTCACCTGTGTCAACAGGTATTTCAAATCTTTTTTCACCGCCCGATCATCCCGCGGCGACAAGACCTATCTTATCATGCCCCGACCCTCACGACCACTCGTCATCCGGAACAAAAGAAAACAAATTCGGCATTCAGATCGCTCACCAGCTGCCGATTCTCAGCCGTTCTCCCATTCTTGTTCGCGGTCGAGTTCGACTCGTCGATGATGTCTGCATGCGCAGCATGCTCAACTTGCTTGCAAAAACAGCTCCGCGTAGATCACACCTTTTATCGAGCTAACGGTTCGCGTCCACCGAGTCCAGCTACCGATCAACTAAGGACAACTTCTCTCAAACTCCCTGCGTCCGCTGCAGATAGGGATCGAACTTCCTCACGACGTTACGAGCGCAAACTTCAAAACAGACAGGCTGGATACACAAAAAAGACCTGATCCCTAAGGATCAGGTCTTTCGATTGGTGGCTCGGGACGGAATCGAACCGCCGACACGAGGATTTTCAGTCCTCTGCTCTACCGACTGAGCTACCGAGCCAAAATGGCGGAGCTGACGGGATTCGAACCCGCGGTCTCCTGCGTGACAGGCAGGCATGTTAGGCCTCTACACCACAGCTCCGAATGAAAATGGTGGAGGTTGACGGGATCGAACCGCCGACCCTCTGCTTGTAAGGCAGATGCTCTCCCAGCTGAGCTAAACCTCCAAAGTGCTAGTGCTAACGTTGCGAGAGAACCTCTCGCTTTTTGTCAGCCTTCCTTAAAAAACATGGTGACCCGTACGGGATTCGAACCCGTGAATGCCGCCTTGAAAGGGCGGTGAGTTAAGCCGCTTCTCCAACGGGCCAAGCGTGGTGCCTTCAACCGGAATCGAACCGATGACCTCATCCTTACCATGGATGCGCTCTACCTACTGAGCTATGAAGGCGAAATGGCTCCCCGAACAGGACTCGAACCTGTGACCGTCCGATTAACAGTCGGGCGCTCTACCAACTGAGCTATCGAGGAATCTTGGTGGAGATAAGCGGATTC
>NZ_JBHUIO010000018.1:0-3449 GCF_042682745.1 Tumebacillus lipolyticus
GGTATCTCTCCACTTGCTAAGTTCTTTCCGTTTTCCCACCGCGTCTCTCGCGGCGACAGGACTTATAATATCACGGACAAGCGTCCGAACACAATCACTTTTTTTCGACAAATTTCTATAAACAATGCGTTTCTCACCTCCTGACGCATTCAGAAGCTTTCAGAGCGCATTTTGCTTGATTATTTGTGTACTTGGCGCGCCGATTCTCGACCCGATCTCAGATTCGGCCTCACCCCCCGCTAACGCAGCTCTCAATCCCCCAGCAGCCGCTCAACTTGCCCAGATTAAGATGCGCACCTTTCAAGCTTTGGTGGCTCAAAGATGTCTCTACATACCTAAGGGAGTTCGACCACCAACCCATCTGTGCGATACGCGTCGTTCTCATGGTTGGAAACTGCAGAGTTAACATCAGAGATCGCCTGCTGCTTCAAAAGTTTTGACTGTTTTTCCATCTCTTCTTTATTGATGGTTCCTTTTCTGTAGTCCTGTATTAGTAGATCATATGCTTCCATCGTCCGCTTCCGTTCAACGGAGACGATACTTTCCTTGTCCTGTTGATACGTATTGATCGTGAAGCGCGTTTGATCAAGATAAGCTTGTTCCCCGTCCATGCGAGTGATGACCGAATGAAGATTCCCACGCACGCGTACATTTTTGCAATGCTTCTTGATCAGCTGATAGAACTTGCCCAGATATCCGTGCTTCTCTCCTCGGGCCGTATTACATCCTGAAAGATAGATGACCCCCGCATATTTCTTAGGCAGTCCTAAATTAATTAGTTTTTCTGCTAGCTGTTCGGGTGTATGCCCATCGATCTGCGCTACCTCTTCTGCGTTTGCGAATCTCGCTCCATGACCAAAGATGCGCAGTTCCTCGTTTCCGATTGCAGCGAGTGCGCCATTGTTCCACGGAATCCAACTCGCTTCGTCTGTGGGGTCTGCAATGCTTTCATTCGTCACAGCCGACCTCTTTTTAATCGCATCATATATGACCTTATCGCCCTCCGATAAGCTTCCCTTCTTCCTGTCCATCTCCGGAAAGCTCGCCTTGATGGGGAGAATCATCCGCTGCACGACCGCCTGAGCAGATTCTGCTTGGGCTGCCGATCGATTCTTCAATTGTGCGCTCAAATATCGAGCGGTGCTCCTGTTTCCCATCGTCTGTTGCATCTGCAGTATCGCACGTTGAACGGAAGGTTGAGCGACCAATTGCTGCCTTTGCGCTTGATCCTGCTCTTTCTGACTCCGCCTCACTGTACGTTTCCCACCGGTCAAAATCAACGAGGATCACCTCTTTTGCACCATTTATTTATACTGATTATATCATGTCCATTTATATGATTAATAGATTTGTTCGCTCTAAGACCTGGTAGCTATGACCTCGGCACCTTCACGATCACGTACAGTTATCCGCTCTCTAGCCTTTATCTTCTCACAGCGTTTTGCACCTACGCGATCGGAGAGAGCTGTGATGTCATGAACCATGAATCAATTCGAAAAGGTGTAGATTTTGATCGTACGGTGCCTTGATTGATGATCTGCATGCTCCATAGTACAATCGTTTTAGTCAATCTTCCGGAGGGATTCTAATGAAAGCATATAAAAATTGTCAAAGTTGCGGAATGCCGCTCGTAAGAGATGAAAAAGGCGGCGGGACAGAACGAGATGGTCAAAAAAGCGTGATGTATTGCAGTCACTGTTATGAAAATGGTGCCTTTGTTCTCCCTGACCTCACCGTCGGTGAAATGAAAAAGCGGGTAGAAGATAAAATGGTCGAGTTCAGATTCCCTCGCTTTCTCGCTCGACTTTTCACCAGAAATATTCACAAGTTGGAAAGATGGAGAAACGTCTAATCCAGTCCGGTCTTAGCACCACCGCTAAATAACAGTAATGCCGTCACGCTTCAGGATGAAATCGTTCGATCGATTAAGAAAGGTACTCCTGATTCGATGTTTCTGATTGCCAGCGTGCAAACTGTCCACCTTCCCCGAGACTGCAGAATGCCCAATTCACGCTCCCATGATCGCAAGCGCTGCAGCTGCACACTTTTTTGGCAGACACTTGTTCAATCAATTTCTTCCTGCTTCCGCCGCAATTGCACCCAGATCGCTTCTCATGGATCATTCGTATCGAATCTAGCCTTTGCTCATCGACTCGCGCACTACCCTTCAGAGGCCTGCAAGGCGAGCGCAGCGTCTTTTTCTCGCTTCCGTCGTTCTTTGCTTCCCATCAGGAAGCCTCGTTCGCTCTCCGATGCCTATCCCCTGGTACCTATCAACGGTGCGCACTGAAGGTCGTCTAGGCTGGTATTTATGCATTCCCTGTCTTAGTTCGCGAAGTATAAGACGCTCACCCCTATATACGCTGTAGACTTTGTGGTTATGGTAAAAAAGACCCGATCCTCCAGATCAGGTTTCATCACGCCTCGAAGCGTCTTACTCTTTCAGAACGCCATACTCCCAGTACCAAACCTTCACTTTTACTCCGGTGGTTCTCCACTCCACTTCAAACGCGGCACCATTTCTATTCCCCTTTTGCATGCAAATAAAAAAACCGATCTCTTAGATCGGATCTCATCACGCCTGCCGCCGTCCTACTCTTCCAAAGCGCCTCCGTTCACTTATCATCTATCCACTTTCACCTCGGTGGTTCTCCACTCCACTTCGAACGCGGCACTTCTTCTATTCCCTTTTCACATACAAAAAGAAAAAGACCCAGATCTCTCAGATCGAGTCTCGTCTCGCCTATCGGCGACCTACTCTCCCAGGACCCTGCGGTCCAAGTACCATACCTTCGCTTTCGCTCCGGTGGTTCTCCGCTCCGCTTCGAACGCGGCACCTCTTCTATTCCCTTTTCACATACAAATAGAAAAAGGCCCGATCCTTCAGATCGAGTCTCGTCTCGCCTAGCGGCGACCTACTCTCCCAGGACCCTGCGGTCCAAGTACCATACCTTCGCTTTCGCTCCGGTGGTTCTCCGCTCCGCTTCGAACGCGGCACCTCTTCTATTCCCTTTTCACATACAAATAGAAAAAGACCCGATCCTTCAGATCGAGTCTCGTCTCGCCTAGCGGCGACCTACTCTCCCAGGACCCTGCGGTCCAAGTACCATACCTTCGCTTTCGCTCCGGTGGTTCTCCACTCCGCTTCGAACGCGGCACCTCTTCTATTCCCTTTTCACATACAAATAGAAAAAGACCCGATCCTTCAGATCGAGTCTTGTCTCGCCTAGCGGCGACCTACTCTCCCAGGACCCTGCGGTCCAAGTACCATCGGCTCTGCGGAGCTTAACTTCTGTGTTCGGGATGGGAACAGGTGTGACCTCCGCGACATTACCACTAGACACAGGTGTATTCCCTGAAAACTGGATGCGAATGTGAGTCGAAGAAGAAAACTTAGGATAAGCCCTCGACCGATTAGTACTGGTCAGCTACACGCCTCGCGGCGCTTC
>NZ_JBHUIO010000019.1:0-121956 GCF_042682745.1 Tumebacillus lipolyticus
TCGTTTAGTTTTCAAGGATCAATCGTTTTGCTCTTTCGCGTCAACCGCTCTCTCGCGGCGACAAGAGATAATGTATCACGGCTAGTATCCGCAAGTCAACAACTTTTTTCAACAAATCACCGATCGCCAAAAACCTCCAGATAACAGAGGCGACTTTGCTCATAGCTCAAGACGCACAGCACCCCTCTCTTCCTCTCTTCCTCTCTTCCTCTCTTCCTCTCTTCCTCTCTTCCTCTCTTCCTCTCTTCCTCTCTTCCTCTCTTCCTCTCTTCCTCTCTTCCTCTCTTCCTCTCTTCCTCTCTTCCTCTCTTCCTCTTCCCCCATCAACACCGATCCAATCGGCAACGCATGTCTAACTCTTCGTTCGGCTGTCCATCCTGAAAACAACAACTATCAACAAAACATCAAATAAACTGAAAAGGAGTCCTGACGATGCATACGCAAAAAAGAACGATCCTCCTCGCGACCGCTCTGCTTTCAGCAGCATGGCTCTCCGGCTGCGGCACCAAGGAGAAGCTCACGCCGCAGCAGCAAGGGAACACGCCCACCGCACCCGCCCTCAGTCCCCAGGGTCAAAACAAGCCGAGTTTGGAGATGAAGGTGGAGGTGAACCGCGACAAGGCGACCATCACCTTCCACACTGAAAACTTTCACCTGTCGCCCGAACATTACAGTGGGATGCACGTCCCCGGCGAAGGCCATATCCACCTTTTCGTCGATGGCAGCCCCTCGCGCATCAGCGTCAAGGAGAACGTCTACGTCCTGCAAAGCTTGAGCAAGGGCAAGCATAAGATCGAAGCGACCTTGCATACGAATAACCATCAACCATACGATGTGAAAGATGAGCTAGAATTTGAGATCAAGTGATGATTTCACGCAGGAGACACAAAAAGGGAACCTTGATCGTTCATGAGCTCGAACGATCGAGGTTCCCTTTTCTCTACACCTGCTTAAACCCTTTGCGCGAACGCCTCCGAAACTCCGCGGCCGCGATGCCGAGCAAGATCATCACGATGCCGACCCACTGCACCCCTGTCACCTGTTCATGCAGGAGGAAGAAGGCGGCCACCACCGCGACCGGAAGTTCGATCGAGGTGAGCACGCCTGCCAATCCCCCGCCGACTTTCGGAATCCCGATGTTGAAAAACACCGGCGGGATGACCTGACCGAGCCCTCCGATGATCAGCGCCCAGATCCACAGGCCGCTCCACATCGTGCCGTTGAACAGAAAGGTGGGTGGGAAGACGAAGAAGACTGTCACCATCGAAACGGTCGCAATGATCGCGCTGTTCACCCACGGCGACGTTCCCTGCCGGACATAGCTTGTCGAATACAAAAAAGTGCTGTACGTCAGCGATGCCAGCAGGCCGAGCACCAGCCCTTTTGTCGAAACCCCTTCCCACTCAGCATGGAACAGATCGACCGCGAAGAGAGTTCCGATCACAATCAGCGCAAGCGCCACCCATTTCGCCTTCGTCGGCTTGTTGCGCTTGACCAGATAATCGATCAGCATCACAATCCACGCAAACTGGAACAGCAATACGATCGACAGGGAAGCTGGGAGCTCAGAGAGAGCCAGATAGTAAAAAATGCTGGTGCCGGTCGAGAGCACCCCGAGAAAACAAAACAGCAACACATCGCGACGCGTCAACGATTTAAAATGCCGGAATTGAAAAGCTGCGATCAATAGCAACACGATCGTCGCCATAAAATATTGTGCAGATGTCACATCGCCCGGAGAATACCCGAGTGAATATGCGTGTTTCACCACCGGTGAGATCAAGCCGTAACTCGCCCCGCCGATCAGAACGAATAAGATCGCCACTGTGCGGCTCATCCGTATTCCCCACCTACTTTCCACTTTCACATCCTATCGAGATTCGATCATACACCAAATGATCCGCTCGTGCACGACCTTTGATGATCAGAATAAAGCGATCAGATTCGAACAAATGCGCGAAAAGTCCTCCTGCTCCTCTCACTCTACCATTCCCCAGTTTCCACCCGCGCTCCCGCAACTGATTCTGGCAGAGCATGCAGCGAGTCCACTCCTTCAGAACGAATATAGCGAGCAACGCCAACAAAAAGACCGCCACTCCGCTTGAGTAGACGGCCTCGCGCTTCACTTTTCAGATCGTTTGTCCGCCCAACGCACAAGGCGCAACACATAAACGCTTCCGATCCCCTGCTTCCGGCAAATCGGAACCTGTCGCGGCAGCGACAGCTTGTCCCGCGCTTCGGTCAGCCATTTAGCGGTGAGAGCGGATCACCTTGGCGGGAACGCCGACCGCAGTCACATCGCTCGGAATGTCGCCGATCACCGCAGCGCCTGCGCCGATCACCGAACGCGCACCGATCGTCACGCCCTGAATCACCGACGCGCCGATCCCGACATGGGACAGTTCGTTCACCCGCACCGCCCCAGCGAGATGCACGCCTGGCGAGAGGTGCACACCGTCTGCGACCGCGCAGTCGTGATCGACAGTCGCCGCCGTGTTGAGGATCACCTGCCGTCCGACGGCGCTGTCCGCATTGATGATGCAACCGGGCATCACCAACGTCCCTTCCCCGATCGTCACGCCGCTGCCGACGATGGCGGACGGGTCGATCAGCGTCGCCAGAAGCGCTCCCTTCGCCCGCAGCTGACCAGCCACCTTTTGCCGAATCGCGTTGTTGCCGATCCCTACAAAAAAGGCAACGTCCGCGATGATCCGCTCCGAAAGCTCCTCCACCGTGCCCAAGTACGGCCCGTGCGGTGCATCCGGTCTCCTGCTGTCGAGAAACCCGAGCACCTGATAGCCGCATCTTCGCGCCACATCGGCCACTACCTTGCTGTGTCCGCCCATCCCGACGATGATCAGCTTGCCATTCACGCTTCCCACTCCCTCGCGCCGACTTTCCTTTAACAATTTGTTTGACGGCGATCAACGCTATCCCTGCTTTTTTTCACATCTGGCTCGCTGCGGAAACGCGCGCTATCGCTTGCGCAACACTTTTTGCAGATAGGTGAATGCGCCCGGACTCACCTGCTGTTCAAGCTGGGCGAAGAGCGCTTCCTGCGCCTCCGTCATACTCAGCTCTGGCAGGGATTGACCTTGCAGTTCCAGCCAGCGATCCGCCATGATATAGCACGTGCTGTTCCAGCCGTTTTTGTTGCCAAACTCGTTCAAGCGCTCCGAAATGCCGAGAATGACCACTTCGAACGAAGCTTGCAAGTCGATCAGCGCCCGATCAAACTCGCTCTTCCGCTCTTTCTCCTGCATCCCGACCTGTTTCTTCA
Source organism: Tumebacillus lipolyticus (assembly GCF_042682745.1). Taxonomy (NCBI): domain Bacteria; kingdom Bacillati; phylum Bacillota; class Bacilli; order Caryophanales; family Alicyclobacillaceae; genus Tumebacillus; species Tumebacillus lipolyticus. Next base: position 3,281 of record NZ_JBHUIO010000019.1, read on the forward strand.
ATGACTTCACATCGATGCCCGGATTCGCTTCGATCGCCCGATACAGCTCGACCACCGCCTTGGACACCAAGCCTGCCGCATAGCGCTCCTCCACCGAGCGCGTCTCGCCAAACGCGAGCTTGAACAGAGGAAAGAGCGCCGCTGAGATCAGAATCGGTTTTTTCGCAAAAAACCGTCCATAGGCGGCAACCCCCTCTCCGGCAAACCGATCTCGCCAAAGCCAGGGATCAGTTTCGAGCCCGGTGTGCCAACTCTCTTTTGTCGTGATCGATTCTAAGGAAGGGTGATCGGGGATAAAGCTCGACAGCGGCAAGACACCGAACTCTTGCACCGCCGCACTCGCCGCTTGGAACGTGACAACCGCTTTGACTTCCGTGCTCATCAGATGTTGACCTCGCTCTCCAAAACATTCCATTTTTACTGATTGTATCACAAATCGCGATCCGCATCCCGACCTCTTCTGCCGCACCAGCACCCGCTGACCCCATTCTGCAAAAACTGTCGCCGCCCGCCGGCACTCACCTTCCGCCATCATCACGCCTCGCTCGAACGAGTCTTCGCTTCATGATTTCAAAAAATCTTTCGATCGGCTAAAGTAAAATGAACGATCAGATCATTTCAAACGTACTATCTGCGAAATCAACAACGGAGGCCCCCTCTGATGGAAGAGAAAGACGAACAGGATTTAATCCTGCAAGCGAAGCAAGGCGACACGATGGCCTTGTCGCTGCTGATGCAAAAACATTACTCCTTTCTGGTCAAATACTTGATCAAAGTTACACTCAACCCGTCGCTTGCTGAAGACCTGACGCAAGAGACGATGATCAGATGCATCGAGAAGATTCATCTCTATAACAGCACCTCCAAGTTTTCTTCTTGGCTGATCACCATCGCCACCAACCTGTACATCGACGACCTGCGCAAAAAGAAGCGCGAGCGCAACTGGCAAGAGCAGGAGCAGGCGCTTCGGAAAATGCGCTGGCAAGCAGCGCGGAGCCAAGAGGAATGGCCGCTGGTGCTCGATGCGCTCGGCCACCTGTCAGAAGAAGTTCGCATGCCGATCATCCTCAAGCATTATTACGGCTACTCCTATGAAGAGATTGGCAACATCTTGAACCTGGCGATCGGGACGGTCAAGTCCCGCATTCACAACGGCATCAAAAGCTTGCGAAAGGAGTTGTCCCCCGATGAGCGCTAACGACGAACAAAACACGCTTGACGAACTGAATCGAGGGCTTCGCTCCCTCGACGATCTTCATCCGGTCTACACGCCCGATCTGCAGTGGTTTCAAGCGCAGATTCTCGCAGAAAAGAAAAAGCTGCGCCGGCGCCTGATCCAAGATCTGCTCCTCTTCTGGCTGGTCGCAGCGGTCATCTTCACCGTCACCCTCACCCTGTTCACGCAGTCGAAAAGTCTGTACCTGATCCTCCAAGCGCTGGCGACCCTCGTTCCTGCCGTCTGGCTCCTGCGCGCTCGAAAGCGGGTGGATGCAAGATGACGCCGACTGAGATCCTCGTGCTCTCTTTGGTCATTCCGATCCTGCTGGCACAGAGCACCTGGCTGTTTCTCAACGCTCGCAAGCATGGCCACAACCGTTGGTTCTGGGGCATCTGGGGGCTGATTCAATGCCCGTTCCCCACGCTGTTCTACCTGTTTTTTGCTCGCAAGATCTTTCGAAAAGGACGTGACCTCACTTGAAAACTCTCGATGTAACGATCGCTTCCACCTATCCGCTCCTCGGCACGCTGACCCTGCCGGCAACCGGTGCGGGCAAGCACCCAGCCGTTCTCTTCCTCCACGGCTCCGGCCCGATCGACCGCAACTCGGACGCGAAAGGGATGCCGCTTGGCGTGTTCAAGCTGTTGGCGGAACAGTTCGGCAAAAACGGTTTCGCCTCCTTGCGCTATGACAAGCGCGGGATCGGGGCGAGCGGCGGCGACTATCACGCGACCGGCATGTACGATCTGGTCGATGATGCGGTCGAAGCGGTGCGGTTCTTAAAAACGCAGCCGGACATCGACCCAGACCGCATCTTCCTCGTCGGGCACAGCGAAGGCGCTATCCTCGCTCCGCAGGTGTTTGAGCGCGAGCCGGTCGCCGGCCTCGTCCTGCTCGCCGGCATCGCCGAATCGCTGCGGACGACTGTCGATCGGCAAAACGAGATCGCCTTCCAGGAGCTCGGGGAGATGACCGGATTGAAAGGGCTGCTGATCCGCCTGTTGCGAGTCGTCCCACTGGCGCGGAAGAGCAACCAGAAGATGTTTGCCAAAATCCTCGCCTCCACCGCCGACACCATCCGCCTCAAAGGGGCGAAGGTGAACGCCAAATGGTTCCGCGAACACTATCAATATGATGTGCGCGACACGCTGGCCAAGGTCACCTGCCCGACGATCGCCATCACCGGCTCAAAAGATATTCAGGTGTTGCCCGAACAGGCACAGCAGATCGCCGAAGCGACAGCCGGCCCTTCCGAATGGCACATCATCGAGGATCTGACTCACATCTTGCGCAAGGAGCCAGGTCGCGCCACGCTGCTCTCGCTCAAGACTTCCTACAAACGGCTCTCCCAACTGCCGATCGATGCGGAGCTCACCGAAATGGTGCTCGCCTGGCTGCGAAAACAGGCTGCAACCGATCAGCCCACCGCCTGACAGCTGGACAACAAGAGAAGCCTCCGGGCTTCTTTTTTGTTATCATGATCTCGAAAAGGGGGAATGGTCGATGATCAAAATCCTCATCACCGACGATGATCCACACATTCGCGAACTGATTCATCACTACTTGCATAAAGAGGGATTTGCAACGCTTGAAGCGAGCAACGGCGTGGAGGCGCTCGCGCTGATCGAACAGGAGCAGCCCGACCTGATCGTGCTCGACATCATGATGCCGAAGATGGACGGCTATCAACTTTGCGAAAAGATCAAACAGGAGTATGACATGCCCGTGCTGATGGTCACCGCCAAAGGGGAATCGGAGCAGAAGATCAAAGGGTTTCGGCTGGGAACGGACGACTATCTGGTCAAACCGTTCGATCCGCTGGAGCTGGTGATGCGGGTCAAAGCATTGCTCAAGCGCTACCGCATCAACGCCGCGCAGAAGATCGTCATCGGCGATGTGCAGATCGACCGCCTCACCTTTGAGGTGATCGCTCCCACCTTGCGCCTCTCGCTGCCGCCTAAAGAGTTTGAACTGCTGTACAAGCTGGCCAGCTACCCCGGTCAGATCTTCACCCGCGCGCAGCTGATCACCGACATCTGGGGCATCGATTACGAAGGGGATGATCGGACGGTCGATGTGCACATCAAGCGGCTTCGCGAGCGGACGCAACCGGTGAGCAGCTTTAAGATCTCCACCGTGCGCGGGCTCGGCTACCGCTTAGAGGTCAGCACATGATCAAAACGCTCTACCTGCGCACCGTCCTCACCTTTATCGGCGTTGTGATCTTGAGCATCATCGCCTCGTATTTTATCTCCCTCTCGCTGTTTGAAACGGAGATGACCGAACTGCTTCAAGAGGAGATGGCGGTCGTCGGGAAACAGGTGATCTCATTTTATGAAACGCAAGCTCCCCCCGATAAGGACGTCTATTTCCGCAACATCGCCAAGTTCAACAGCTATTGGTTCTTGCTCTATGACGATTCGGGAGGCCGCCAAGCGTTTGCGCCTCATGACATCAAAGAGCGAAGAGAGATCTCGCCCGATGTGGTGCGGTCTGTCGTGCAGGGCGGCGTCTATCGCAGTCCGCTCGACGAAAATGTCGAGTATATGCAGACGACGATCGGCCTCCCGCTTCAGATCGACAGCAAGCGCTACGCGCTGTTCATCCAGCCCGCACCCGAAAATCAGCAACATGAAAAAAAGGCGATCTTCTATCTGGTCACCGTGCTCTCGATCGTCCTCGGCGTCGGCTCCCTGCTGATCCTGATCTTCTCCCGCTATCTGGTCAAACCGCTCGTCCAGATGACATCTGCCACCAAGCGGCTGGCCAAAGGGGATTTTGATGCGCGCATCCGCTTTACGCGCAAAGACGAGCTGGGCACGCTAGCAGACAGCTTCAACCATATGGCGCAAAAGCTTCAAGAGATCGAGCAGATGCGTCAGGATTTCGTCTCCAACGTCTCCCACGAGATCCAATCGCCGCTGACCTCGATCAAAGGATTTTCCAAAGCGCTGCATGAAGGCGAACTGCCTGACGACACCCGCAAGCGCTACCTGCAGATCATCCACGAGGAGAGCGAGCGCCTGTCCCGCCTCAGTGAAAACCTGCTCCGCCTCGCCTCGCTGGAGGCGAAGCACCACCCGTTCCGCCCATTTCCCTATGCGCTGGACGAAGGTTTGCGCCACGCGGTGATCGCAGCAGAGCCGCTGTGGTCAGCAAAAGGGCTGACGGTCGAGCTCGATCTGCGGCCGATCATATTGATCGCCGACTCTGACCAGCTCAGCCAAGTCTGGACCAACCTGCTGGGCAACGCGATCAAATACACGCCACCGGGCGGCACCATCTCCCTGTCGCTCACCGAAGCGGAGAACAGCGTCACCGTCTCCATCCGCGACACGGGCATCGGCATCCCAGCGGAGGATCTGGACAAGATCTACGAGCGCTTCTACAAAGTGGACAAGGCTCGCGACCGCAGCGTCGGCGGCAACGGGCTCGGGCTTGCGATCGTCAAGACGATCATCTCGATCCACGGCGGGGAGATCGCACTGGAGAGCGCGGTGGGACAAGGGAGCACCTTCTCAGTCACGCTGCCGAAACCATGAACCTCGTTCATACTGAGTTCACAATGAAGCTTTATGCTTACCCCAGAGATTTGAACAGAAAGGGGTAAGCATTTTTTATGAGCGGACTTACGAAGCTAAGTTTGAAACATTCGATCGCCGTCATCATCCTCTGTGTGCTGGTGCTCGTCGGCGGTCTGTACTCGACTAACCAGATCAAGATCGAAACGTTCCCCGACGTCTCCTTCCCCGCCCTGCTCGTCCAAGGCGTCTATCCGGGCGAATCGGCAGCAGACGTCGAGCGGGAAGTCACCATACCGCTGGAAAAAGCGCTGTTGAACCTAAAAGGGTATGACAGCGTCCAGTCGACCGCCAGCGAAAACGCGTCTGGCACGTTTATCACCTACCCGTTTGGCACCGACATGGAGGATATGACCGGCAAGGTGGAAGAGGCGATCGCCAAAACCAACCTGCCAGAAAAGGTGAAAGTGACCGTCCAGCGCTTATCGGGCGGCTCGATCCCGATCTATCAGGTGGCGATCGCAAGCAATGATGCCACCCGCTTGCAAAAAGTGCTCGAAGACAACGTCCTGCCTGAGCTCAAGCAGGTGGCAGGCGTCGCCTCCGCCACGCTCAAAGGCACGCAGACCACCGACCTGCAAGTGATCGTCGACCAGAAAAAGGCGGCCGAAAAAGGGCTTTCGCTCGCCCAGATCAGAGAGGCGATTCAAGCGAAAGAGTATTCGATGCCGCTCGGCTCGGTAAAAACGGAGAGCAGTTCGATCCCTGTGCGCCTGATCGGGGGAATCGGCACGATCGACGAGCTGAAGAACCTGAAGCTGTCCTCCGCCCTCGGCGCATCTCCTCAGCTTCCAGGTATGACGGGCGCTCCCCAGGGCGCAGCTGCCGGCGGCCAAAAGCCCGCTCCTATTTTGCTGCAAGATGTGGCTAAGATCGATGAGGTCACCTCGCAGAACTCGATCACCCGCTTCAATGGCCAGCCTTCCCTGCTGTTAGAAGTGATGAAAACGCAGGACGCGAACACCGCCGAAGTGGTCAACCACGTCAAAGATGTCCTGCAAAAATGGCAGAACGAAAAAGACCTGACCTACCACGTCGTGTTCGACCAAGGGAACGAAGTGGAAAAATCGGTCTCCGCGCTCGTCCGCGAAGGGCTGCTCGGAGCGCTGTTCACCATCATCATCATCCTGCTCTTCCTGCGCAGCGTGCGGGCGACGTTGATCTCCATCCTGTCCTTGCCGCTCTCGATCATGGGCACGATCTTCGTGCTCAATCAGTTCGGCTACACGCTGAACATCATGACGCTCGGCGGGCTCGCCGTCGCCGTCGGGCGCATCGTCGACGACTCGATCGTCGTCATCGAAAACATCTATCGCTGGCGACAGGAAAGCGCCGAGCAGCTGAGCGGAAAAGCGCTCGCCTATCGCGCAACCAAAGAGGTGACCACCGCGATCGCCTCCTCCACCTTCGCCACGGTGGTCGTCTTCGCGCCGCTGGCGGTCGTAAGCGGCATCATCGGCGAGTTCTTCCGCCCGTTTGCCATCGCCGTCGTCACCTCGATCCTGCTGTCCTTGCTCGTCTCGCTGATGCTGATTCCGGTGCTCGGCAGCAAGTTTTTCAACAAGATCAAGCTGAAGCATCAAGAGGGTCGCATCACCCGCGCGTTCGAACGCCTGCTCCGCGCTTCCCTGCGCAAAAAGGGCCTCGTCCTGACCTTGACGATCGTGCTGTTGATCGGCTCGCTGGCGATGATACCCGTGCTCGGCGTCTCCTTCCTCCCGTCTGGCGAAGGTAAGCAGGCGCAGATCAACCTCAAACTTCCGAACGCCACTTCCCTGCAAAAGACAGATGAGGTCGCCAAAAAAGTGGAGGCCTATCTGAAAGAGCAAAGCGCAGTCGAGACCACCCAAGTCTCGATCGGCATGGGCAATGAGATGGGAGCCATGGAGGGAGAGAGCGCTGAAAACCAAGCGAAATTTAGCGTGAACCTCCAAGCGGACACTTCGGTCGACAGCTGGATGGAAAACGCGAAAAAAGAACTGACCCAACTGGTTCAAACAGCGGAGCCAAAGGCGGAGATCGATGTCAAAGCGGGTGAGATGAGCGGCCCGCCTTCTGGCAACAACGTCACGATCAAGCTGTACGGTGAAGATCTCACCGTGCTCAGCAAGGCGGCGACTCAAGTCGAAGAGGCGCTGAAGCAGAATGCAGATCTGAAAGACATCACCAACAACTTAAACGAGCTGCGTCCAAAATGGGTTGTCACGCTCAACCGCGAAGGCGAAGAGGCGGGCGTGAGCGCGATGCAGCTGATGGCATCCGTCTCTGAGCAGCTGCGCCCTGTCGAAGTCGGAACCTACAAGCTCGGCGGCAAGTCGTGGGATCTGTTCTTGAAATATGACAAAGCGATCGCAGACAAAGAGCAGCTCGCCGCTGTCAAACTGCATACGGCTGCTGGCGAAAAAACGATCGGCGAAATCGCCGACATCAAGACGGAGCAGACTCCGGTCGTCATCCCGCATTACAACGGCAAGTCGTATGCCCAACTGTCCGCCGTGATCAAGAGCGATGACACGGCCAAAGTCACCAATTCGGTGCTGGACGATCTGAAGATGATCAGCCTGCCCGATGGCGTCACCTACGAGACGGGCGGCGGTATGGAGATGATCACCGAAGGTTTCACCTCGCTGGGCATCGCGATGGTGACCGCCGTGTTCCTCGTCTTCCTGATCCTGAGCTTCACCTTTGGCGGTCTGAAGACGCCGATGGTCATCCTCTCCTCCCTGCTGTTTGTGCCGATCGGCGCACTCGGCGCGCTGCTGATCACCGGGCAATCGCTGTCGATGAGCGCGATGATCGGACTGCTGATGCTGATCGGCATCGTCGTCACCAACGCGGTCGTCCTGCTCGATCGGGTCGAGAAAAACCGCGACAGAGGGCTTGAGCTGACCGAAGCTGTGGTCGAGGCAGCGAAAACTCGCCTGCGCCCGATCGTGATGACGGCGCTGGCGACCATCTTCGCTCTCGTGCCGCTCGGCCTGTCCCAAGAAGAAGCCGGCCTGATTTCCAAAGGGCTCGCCCTCACCGTCATCGGGGGTCTGACCACTTCGACCTTCTTGACCTTGCTCTTCGTGCCGGTGCTCTACAGCATGGTGTCGAAAAAATATAAACCGCGCACAGAAGATCTGTTGTAAGCAACCGCTTTTCCTATAGGCGAAGGTGCCGACCCGCGATGGGTCGGCACCTTTGTTGTTTATACATGCATCCCCGACGTGTTGCATGCTCAGGCTGGCCCTTTGCTTGGCTCTCCGGTCTCCTTTTCGTCTGACGTTCAGCCATGTGACCCTTCCGCACACTCCTTGCAAGCGTCCCTCATCAAATTCGAATTGCAGGGTCTTGATTCAAATAAAAATCTTCCAAAATCAATTTATATGCAAAACTTATACTATTCTGATCTGTTCTTTTTTACAGGGATTGCTATAATAAGCTTAACACACGTATTTTCTATAAATAAAACGACCATTTACGATACATTATGTTATCAAGTATTAATAGAGGGAAGGTGCAACTTGACGCTACTTCAGTTTCAGGTATATGTTACTGTGATCGAGACGAAAAGTTTCACAAAAGCGAGTGAACATTTGGGACTGACCCAGTCGGCAGTCTCACAGACGATTTCGTCGCTGGAGTCTGCGCTCGGTGTGACGCTGCTTCATCGCAGCCGAAACGGGATCACACCGACTCGCATCGGCGAGCGGATGCTTCAGCATGTGCGGGAGATCTTGCGGCGCTCCACGCTGATGAAACAGGAAGCGTCCGCATCGATCGGGCTGGAGATCGGGACGCTTCGCATCGGCTCGATCCCGAGCACGGCTGCCAATCTGCTGCCCGGGATTATCGCCTCGTTCAAAAGTCAGTTTCCCGGCGTTGAGATCGCACTGTTTGAAGGAAACGCGGGCGAGGTGTCCGAATGGGTGCTCCACTCGGTCGTCGATGTAGGATTTTTGCCCTTGCCCGCCGAAGGGGTGCGCGAGGTTCCTCTGGTGCAAGATTCGCTGCGCGTGTTCCTGCCGCCCAACCACCCGCTCCGCGATGAAGAGCTGATTCGGATCGAGCAGATCGCCAACGAGCCGTTCATCATGCCCAAAGCGGGCTATGATCGGATGATTCGGCAGCTGTTTGCGGCAGAAGGGTTGGTGCCGCAGGTGCAGTTTGAAGTGCGAGATACGGCGACGATCATGGCGCTGGTACAGGGGGGAATCGGTGTCACCCTGCTGCCGGAGATGGCGATCCCGGCGAGCTTGCCCAATGTGGCGACCTCACGCTTGCAGCCGGAGACCACGCGCACGATCGGGCTTGGCGTGCGCTGTCTGCAGACGATCTCTCCCGCAGGAGCTGAGTTTATTTGTCATGCGAAAGAGTATGTGAAAAAGAACTGCCCGAGCTTCGTCAATGCTTGATCCTACCTATTGGTAGCAAGCGGTGGCCATACTTCGCAGACAGCATGAGAGTGGAGGAAGCGAAGTGAACCAGAAGTCGGTAAAAAACAACATCCTGTTGATCTATGCGTACACGTTTGCGACCGGCCTGTTTTTTGACCGTGCGCTCTGGGTGTTGTTTTTGGTGGAGCGCGGCATGAACATGGCGCAGGTCGGCTTGCTGGAGTCGCTGTTGCACGCAGCGATCCTCCTCTTTGAAGTTCCGACCGGAATGGTGGCCGACCTGTACGGGCGGCGAAAGAGCATGCTGATCGGGACGTTCGTCTCGCTCTTTTACGCGCTGTTCATGATGATCAGCGGGAATTTTTTCACCTTTTCGCTCGCGTTTGCTCTGATGGGGCTGTCGGTGACGTTCAAGTCGGGCGCCTCACAGGCGCTGTTGTATGAAACGCTTCAGGCGAGCGGCAGGGAGAGCAATTACACGAAGATCGCCGGAAATGAGACCGCGCTGTTGCTCGTCTCGCTGTCGATCGCCCAATGGGTGGGCGGGCTGATGGCCGAGCTGAGCTGGACGCTCGTCTACTCCTCGATCATCGTAGCCCAGCTGGTCGCCATGTTGCTGGTCTGGTTGATCAAAGAGCCGGCACCGCCGCTTCCAGAGCTGACAGATGCGAGCAGCTCCCAACCGAAAAGATCGACGATCGGGCTGTGGAAAGCGCAGATCGTCGATGCGCTTCTCGTCTGGAAAAAGGAGCCTTCCCTGCGCAAGCCGGTCGTGCTGTTCGTGTCGCTGGTGACGATCATGACGGTGGTGATCTTCTACGCTCAAGAACATCTGAAGCGGCAGGGTTTCTCGACGGGCGAGATCGGATTTATCTTCATGTTGGAAGCATTGCTGAGCGCGGTGGCAGCCAAGCTTGCTCACCGGGTGGAGCGCAAGTTTCAGTTTGCTCCGCTCTTCCGATCGATCTACCTGATCTTTTTGTTGCTCTTGCTCCTGTTTGCTGCCGGACAAGGTTGGATCGCCGTCTTGCTCCTCTACGGGATGGGGTTGACCTCCACCGGTCTGGAACCGATCTTCTCCAACTTTGTGCAGGCGAGGCTGAGCTCCCAAGTGCGGGCGACCTTCTTTTCGATGATCTCGCTGCTGACCTCCTTTGGCATCATGCTGATCTTTCCGCTGTTCGGCGCGATCGTCGATCGAATCGGCTTTTCCTACTCGTTCATGTCTCTGGCCGGACTGCTCGTCCTGATGCGAATTTTGACGCTGAAGCGACCTGTGTCCCCCTCCTGATCGGCTGTTGACAATTCAGTTGTTCCGGAAAACATCCCCTGCGATCGTTGCGAGAGCCGACCGATCGAACCGATTGCAATCGGCGCTGCTTGATGCTCAAAATGAGAAAGACCCCTTTTCGACGAAAGGGGTCTTTCTCATTTTTTCGATCCACTGCGTTCTCGCTGCGCTCGCTTCGGTCAGCGTGCAAAGAATCGCTGGTGCGATCACACATCTGCCCTCACTCGGACGGCAACGCCCAAGCGAGTGCGCTCCGCGCTCGATCGGCAGGCTGACCGTCTGCCACCGCGAGCAGCGCGGCACGCCAGAGGGCGACGAGCAGGTGCTCAACACCTGCTGGCTCCTGTTCGCGGAGGACGGCAAGCAGCTCTGCCACCTGATCGGACCGACCGCTCGGGTCCTGTTCCCCAAGCAGGCGACACGCATCAAACTTCACAGCCGCATCGAAACCGACCAGCAGCGCGGCGCGAATTTTGGCGGTCGACCGCTCGATGACTGCTGACGCGCCTTCCATCCGGTCGAGAACTCTCCGCTCCATCTCCGCACGCACCGTCTTGTACAATTCCAGCTTGTTGCCAAAGTGGTGGTAGAGCGATCCGGTGGTCACGCCCGACTTTTGGGCGAGCTCGACGACGTTCACCCCATCATAGCCCTTCGTGCCAAAATCTTCGATCGCATGCTCCAACAAACGCGCTTTTGCTGTACCTGGGATTGGAATGTTCGCTTTCATGCTCCTATCATAACACGTTGACAATATAACGTAAACCGATTATGCTATTTCCATAAACCGTTTATGGAGGGATTTTGATGAAGCTCGTTTTCTTGCATCATTACGTGAAAGACTTGAAACAGGCGCTCGCCTATTATCGCGAAACGCACGGTTTTGAGGAAGCGTGGCGGGAAGGGGAACACACGGCGGCGATGAAGATTCCGGGCAACAGCGAGGTGCAACTGATGCTGGAAGATCAGGATGAAGGTGTGCCCTCCGGCGGTGTGTTTCTCGTCGATTCGGTCGACTCTTTACGAGGAAAAGCGGGAAGTGTTGAAGTTTGTGCTCGACCCGATGGACATCCCGCCTGGCCGCTATGCGATCTACCTAGATGAGTCGGGCAACCCGATTCGGATCTTGGACATGACGAAGAACTGATCAAAAAGGGAGGCCAGCAGACGGCCTCCCTTTTTGATCATCTTCAGTTGCACAAAACGACCCGATGATCGAGCCTCTTGGCGCGTGTGGGAACTTGAGGTTCCCACCGCCGAGCAAGAGCTGTTACTGCGAGCCTTGCATCGCGAATTCGATATTCAGCGGCACGCAGACGTTTTGGTTGGGAGCTCTGCTGAAGCTGGAGCGGCGAATGTCGGTCACCGTGAACAGGCGCTGCAACCACCGATCCTCACCATCATAGCGCGGGCTGAAGCTCGATCGGCCGTGGACTGCGAGTCGATTGTCGATGATGATCAAGTCCCCCGGCAGCAAAACATATCCGACCGACACCTCTTCGAACGCTTCAATCAATGTATCAAGCGCCCACTGCGCTTCCGAATTGATCCCTTCCATCGTATGCGAATTCATGCAAAGCTCAGGCTGCAGCAAACTGCCGGTCAGGACAGGAACTGTCGTCGCGTACTCCAAAGTGCCAAACGAGGAAGGGGCGCGCAATCGATACAGCGGCTGCCGCAACAGCGTGATCGCCGCACTCGGCATCATTTGCATGGCGTTGACGATCGAAGCCACATCGGTGCGCGCCTGTTGGTCATGATCGGAGCGCAGACAGAATAAGGCCAGATGGTCTGGGCGATGCGGGTGGAACGCGTCTTCCGTGTGAAACTCGAACAACGATCTGGAGCCGCTGTTCTCCTGTCTGTCCTCCTGCCCTTGGACTGGGCAAATGTCATGAATCAACTGGCCGCGCTTTTCTTCCGAATACCCGATCGGCTCTCCCAAAAACAACATCGAGATCATCAGGAGATACTCGCTGACGAAAGACGTTTTTTCGGATGATGGGTTGCCATCTTGCGGAGTTGGCGGCAGCTTCAAGTCTACCGGAAGGCCGCGCAGCAGCAGTGCGCCAAAGCGATTTGGATACCTTCTGAAATGGATCAAACCCTCTTTTATCCGCTCGGGAATTTGATGACCGATCATTTCGAGCTGAGTGAAAAATGTTCCGTTCAACTTCCGGCTGTCAATCGGTCCTAAAGTTTCAACCAGCCGATACAACGCCGCTCGCTCTTCCTCTGTAATTGAAAGGATCGGCTCATCCGAACTGTTCCTGCCATACCCGAACTGTTTGGACAATCGTCGCTCTCCGAACATGTCCATCCCTCCTTGATGAAAAATGATGCTCAAACGCCCGCATGCATAGGCGCCTGCCCGCTCCCAGATGCTCTTTGCTCGCTGCGTCAGCTTCGTATTTGAAGTGCAACCGAAAACGCCTCGCTGAACAGCATGCGTCAAAGCGCTGCCAGCCCACAAAGAAAGTTCGAGTCGGTCGAAAGGGGGCGATCGACCTCTTGATCGCCCGCATTCTCCCGTCCCGCGCTTTTATCGATCTGTCCGAACCGCCACATACTCTGCCAACCTGTCTTGCAGACTTTTCGTCAACATGGCGAGATGCGGCATCTGAAACGCCGTATAGTGATCGCCCGGCACATCGCGCAGCTCAACGTTTGGCACGAGCGAACCCCAGCCTAAGGTCGGATCGGGATGGCGGCGCACCGCACCTGCTTCCGCCCGGAAGAGCGTGAGTTCTACCGTGGACGGTAGCGGGCTGTAGCTTCGATACGCGCGATCATTTGCTTGGAAGATCGCGAATAGGTCAAGCAGATGAGCAAGTTCGACATCTGCTGTCAGCGCAGCATTCTCTCGCCTCATCGTCGATAGCAGCCGCTCGAAAAGCTCTTCTGCAGCGATCGCCGTGGCATTCCCGTTGAAATGATCGAGGAATGGCTCGATATCCAATCCGCCCCTCCTTGCGAAATCCTGCGCAAACGCCAACAGTGCCATCCGCTCTTCCTGCTCCTGATCGGTGTGACTCCTCGCTGCTTCCCCTTCTGCTCCGCCGGAGACTCCTTGCTGTTCAGGCGTTGGCACCACCGCGTCGATCATCGCTACCAGCGCGACCTGTTCGCCCTGTGCGATCAGCTGCTGGGCGATCTCATAGGCGACGACGCCGCCGAACGACCAGCCGCCTAAGAGATACGGCCCTTGCGCCTGCACGCTTCGCATCTCTCGCAGATAGAGAGCGGCCATCTCCTCGACGCTTGCGGAGACTTCCACATCCCCTGCCAGCCCGCGCGATTGCAGTGCGTAGACAGGATGCGGGGTCAACCCCTGTGCCAGCTCCGCATAGACATGCGCGACTCCACCGACTGGATGAACGAGGAAGAGCGGCAGTTGGCGCTCCCCTTCTGGTCGATCCACCCCCATCGGAAGGGACAGCGGCACTAGCGAAGCAAAGTCGCGCCATGCGTCACCCGCTCGCAACGATCGGGCGACCGCTTCCACCGTGCCTTCTTGATACAGAACGGAGAGCGGAAGCGTGACGCCGAACTGCTTTTTCAGTTCGGCCATCAAGCGCACAGCTTGCAACGAATGACCTCCCAGATTGAAAAAGTTGTCGGTGATCCCGATGTTCGGGCGACCGAGCACACGGCTCCAGACCCGCACGATTTCCCGCTCCAGCGTATCCCGCGGTGCGACAAACAGCGAGTCGCGCTCCTCTTCGCTCCACTGCGGCGCGGGCAGGGCGCGGCGATCGACCTTGCCGTTCGCGTTGAGCGGGATCTTGTCGATCGCGAGCAGATGGGAAGGCACCATGTACTCAGGCAGACATTTTTGCAGGGATCTGCGCAGTTCGGCGCGATCAAGCAGTTTGCCCGGAAGCGGCACGACATAGCCGACCAGCTGCTTGTCACCCGCAACAGGCTCTTGCACGACGACTGCCGCATCGCGCACACTCTCATGCTGCATCAGCGCCTGTTCGATCTCCCCTAGCTCGATGCGGAACCCGCGAATTTTTACCTGATCGTCGATCCTGCCCAAAAATTCGAGCGTACCGTCCTGAAGTTGGCGCACCAAGTCGCCGGAGCGATACCATCGCCTTCCGTCGCGCTGCACATATTTCTCTCGATTTAATTCGTCTCGCAGATAATAGCCGCGCGTGACGCCATGACCGCCGATGTACAGCTCGCCGGGCACGCCAGTCGGGACGATCTGTCCGGCCGCATCGCGCACGCAGAGGGCGGCGTTTTGCATTCGTCTGCCAATCGGGAAGCCCGCGATCTGCTTCCCGCGCGGCACGAGATGGTGAGCGCAGATCATCGTGCTCTCCGTCGGCCCGTACAGCACGACAACATCCGCCCCCGGGAACACTTCCTGCACAGCGGGCAACAGGTCGGGCGGCACTGCGTCACCCCCGGTGAAAATGGTGCGCAGGCGTGCGAAGCGCTCCAGCTGGATACCTTGCTCTCTGACCGTTTCGACGATCTGGCGCAAGAGGCTCGGGACCGCATGGAGGGTCGTGTAGCTCTCCATCTCCCCGATCAACCACGGCAGGTCGAGCACATGCTCTTTGGTGAGGATGACGGCGGTGCCTCCCGCCAACAGCGGGTTCAGCAATTCGAACAAGGAGATGTCAAACGCTACCGATGCGATCCACGGCATCACATCAGCTGAGCAGAACTTAAACTGCTGTTGGCTCGCATAGAGCGCACTGGACAGGTTGCCATGCTCGACCATCACCGCTTTCGGGCGTCCGGTAGAGCCTGACGTGTAGATCATGTAGGCCAGGTGATGCGGCGAGATCGCAAGGTCGATATTTTCAGCAGGCTCTTGGGCCAGTTGATCGCTTAGGTGGCCAAGACAGATGTGAAGCGCATCTGGCGGCAACAGGTGCAACTGCGACTCCTCTGTGACGAAGACAGACAGGCTCGCATCTTCGACAATCAAGGAGATGCGCTCCGCCGGATGACTGCTGTCGATCGGAACGTACCCCGCTCCCGCCTTCCAGATGCCGAGCAGACCTGCGACCCGTTCGATCGATGGTTCGATGCAGAGACCGATTCGGTCTTCTGCGCGGACACCTAGCGTCTGGAGCCGATGCGCCACGCGATTTGCCTGCTCGTTCAGCTCGCGGTAGGTCACCGTCCGCCCCTCAAATGAAACGGCCCTCGCATCGGGCGTCTGCTCCGCTTGGCGTTCAAACCAGCGCGGCACGCTCAGCGCTTCAGGATGGTGCTCATCGCCATCCCACTCTTGCTGCAACTGTTGCAATTCCTGTTCGGTCAAGATCGTCAAACTGGACAGCGGTCGATCCGGCCAGCTCGCCAGCCCGAACAGCAGGCGTTTCAAATGGTCGATCATGCGCATGATCGTGCTCTGCTCAAACAGGTCGGTATTGTACTCGAACGCCCCCAGCAACGTGCTGTCGCGCTCGACGATCGACAGCGAGAGGTCATAGCGGGCTGTCGACACCACCGTCTCCACCGGCCGCATCACCAGATCGGTGGTGACAACTTCTCGCTCCGGCATGTTCTGCAGCGCAAACATCACCTGAAAGAGCGGGGAGCGGCTCGGGTCGCGCTTCGGTTGCAGCTCCTCGACCAGCCTTTCAAACGGCGCATCTTGGTGCGCATACGCATCGAGCGATGTTTCGCGAACACGGCGCAGCAGTTCGCGGCCGCTCGGATCGCCAGACAGGTCGCCGCGCAGCACCAGCATGTTCAGGAAGAAGCCGATCAGCCCTTCCACCTCTTCCTGGCGACGCCCAGCGATCGGCGTGCCGATCAGCAGATCTTGCTGACCGCTGTACCTAAAGAGCAGCGTTTGAAAGCCGGCCAACAGCGTCATGAACAGGGTGCCGCCCGACTCTTTGCTGATGTTTTGCAACGCTTTGGTCAGCGCTTCGTCAAGTTCGAACTGCTGTACCGCCCCGCGATGTGTCTGCACAGGCGGGCGCGGTCGATCGGTCGGCAGTTGCAGGACCGGAAGCTCCCCGCTCAGCTTGTTCCGCCAGTAGTTCATCTGTTCTTCCAGAGCATCCCCCTGCATCCAAGCCCGCTGCCAAGCAGCATAATCTGCATATTGGATCGGCAGCTCCGGCAGCGGAGACCGCTTTTCACTGGCGAACGCTTCGTACAACACGCTCAGCTCACGGGCCAGCACCATTCGCGACCAGCCGTCAGAAGCGATGTGGTGCAAAACGATCAGCAGCAGATGCGCCTCGTCGTCCACCTGCCAGAGCGAATAGCGGAACGGCGTCTCTGTCAACAGATGGAACGGGCGTGTCGCTTCCAGTTGCACCCGCTCCCGCACCTGCTCCTCCGTTTGCCCGCGCAGATCCTGGCAGATGAGCGGCTCCCACGCGAACGGCGCGATGTTTTGTACAGGCTGGCCGTCCTGCTCCGCATATGTGGTGCGCAACGACTGATGGCGCCGGCGAATCTCGTTGAGGCTTTTTTCCAACGCCTGACGATGTAACGCGCCTTCCAAGCGCATCAGATACGGCATGTTGTAGACGGCAGTGCCCGGCACGAGCTGTTCGAGCAGATAGAGGCGCTGCTGAGCAAACGAAAGCGGTGCGCTCTGTTCCCGCGACATCGGCACGAGCGGAGGTAACACATCTTCTCCCTTTTTCTGCCGAATGCTCGCTGCGATCGCTCCGCTCAGCTCGCCAGCGGTCGGCGCTTCGAACAGCAAGCGCAGCGGCACGTGCCGGCCAAGTTTGCTGTGCAGTCTCGTCATCACTTGCGTCGCCAGCAGCGAATGTCCACCCATTTCAAAAAAGTTGTCGTTCATCCCGACCCGCTCGATGCGCAGCACTTCGGCGAAGCTCTCCGCCACCTGCGCTTCCAGTTCGGTGCGCGGCGCGACATACTCCACCAGCTCGACAGCGAGCGGATCGGGAGCGGGCAGCATTCGCCGCTCCACTTTGCCGTTGGCGGTCAACGGCAGGGCATCAAGAAATACGAACGCGGACGGCACCATGTATTCGGGCAGCTCCGCTTTCAGGTGGGCGCGCAATTCGGTCACGGTGACAGAAGCGCCCTTCTTGCAGACGATGTACGCGACCAGCCGCTTGTCCGAAGGCGTGTCCTCGCGCGCGACCACAATGTTTTCATTGACGGACGGATGCATCCCGAGCACCGTCTCGATCTCCCCGAGTTCGACGCGGAACCCGCGAATTTTTACCAGCGTGTCGATGCGGGAGAGAAATTCGATGCGACCGTCAGGCAAGCGTCGGGCCAGATCGCCCGAGCGGTAGAAGCGAGCGTGCGGGTCGGCGCGAAACGGATGTCGAATAAATTTTTCAGCGGTGAGATCCTCGCGTCCGTGGTAGCCCCG
Organism: Tumebacillus lipolyticus; assembly: GCF_042682745.1. Lineage (NCBI taxonomy): Bacteria > Bacillati > Bacillota > Bacilli > Caryophanales > Alicyclobacillaceae > Tumebacillus > Tumebacillus lipolyticus. The sequence goes on from NZ_JBHUIO010000019.1 coordinate 21,096, forward strand.
TGTGACACCTTTGCCGCCATAGTAGACTTCGCCAGCAACTCCGATCGGCACCGGCTGCAAGCGGCTGTCCAGCAAGTACGCTTCCATGTTGGCGATCGGCAGTCCGATCGGCACCGTCGTGGTGCAGCGAGTCGCTGCATCTTTTTCCACCCTGTAGGTGATCGCTCCGCATGTGCACTCGGTTGGCGCGATGTGGTTGATGATGGCAAGCTCGGGGTCGATGCTCTCGATGCGCTCGACGAGATCCCAGCGCAACATCTCCCCACCCACGACGACCGCCCGCCGCGGCAAAATGCTCGTCGGTCTGGTTCCGCTGAGCAAGGCGGCCAAGTGCGTGGGGACGAGCTTCAAGCAGTCGACCGGATTTCGTTCAAAATAGTCGGCCATCGCTTCCGGATCGGACACGCGCTCCTGTGCGATGATGTGCAGCGTCCCTCCGCCGCACAAAGACGGGAAGATCGCCGTTTGCCCGACATCGCCGGAGAGTGTGGAGACGTTCGCATAGCTCGAACCGGGCGGCAGCTGCAACACTTCGCCAATCCCCAACAGGTAGTTCAACAGATTGCGGTGCTCGACCAAGACGCCTTTCGGTCGCCCGGTCGAACCGGATGTGAACAGCACATAGACGAGATTGTGCAAGCCCGCGCCGCTCACTGGGTTGTGGCTGTCCAACTGCTCGATGCGATCCCACTCGGTGTCGAGACAAAGCACGTTCGCATCGTGCGGCGGCAGTGAGCCTGCCAGCTCCGACTGCGCCAAGATCACCTTCAGCCCCGCGTCCTCCATCATCATCTGGATGCGCGCAGCAGGCAGGGCCGGATCGATCCCTACGTAGGCACCGCCCGCCTTTAAGATTCCGATCAGCGCGATGATCATCTCAGCGGAGCGCTCAATATAGATCCCGACCATCGTCTCAGGGCCGACGCCGTGCGATCGCAGGTAGTGGGCCAGCTTGTTGGCGCGCTCGTTCAGCTCGCGGTAGGTCAGCCGCTCCTCCTCATAAACCAGAGCGATCGCGTCCGGCACGCGCTCCACCTGCGCTTCGAACAGCTCATGCACGCATTTGTCTTCGCAAAACGCTCGCTCTGTCCGATTCCAGCCGTGCACCAGCTGTTCGTGCTCCGCTTCGGAAAGCAGCGGAAGCTCGTTGATCGGACGGTGTGGTTCCTGCACGATGCTGTTCAACAGGTTTTCCAGATGGCGGCTCATGCGCTGGATCGTCTCTCGGTCGAACAGATCGGTATTGTAGATGATCGCAGCCGCCAAGCCCGCTTCTTCCTCATGGATGAACAGCGAGAGATCATACTTGGAAAAATGCGTGGTGAACTCGACCGTCTGCAGCCGCAATTCTGGCAATTGGATCTCCGCCACCGGGCTGTTTTGCAGCGCGAAGATCGTTTGGAACAGCGGCGAGCAGTTTGCATGGCGCTCATAGCTGACCTCTTCGACCAATTTGTCAAACGGGATGTCCTGATGTTCGAACGCTGACAGCGCGGTGTCGCGCACACGTGTCGCCACTTCAGCAAACGTCAGCTCTCCCGCCAGGTCGGCGCGGTGCACCAGCGTGTTGACAAAAAAGCCGATCATCGACTCCATTTCGCGTCGAGTGCGCCCCGCAAACGGCGAGCCCACCGCGAAATCTACCTGCCCGCTGTACCGGCAGAGCAGCGTCTGGAACGCTCCCATCAGCGTCATGAAGAGCGTCACGCCGAGCTGTTCACTCAATTCGCTCAGCGCATGATGCAACGCTTTGGGCAGTGTAAACCGCTCCTCTGCGCCCGCGTATGTCTGCTCCGGCTGCCTCGGTCGGTCGGTCGGCAACTGCAAGACGGGCACATCGCGAAGTTGGTGCTGCCAATAATCCAACTGCCGCTCCCAGCGCTCTCCCTGCAGCTCGCGATGCTGCCAAGCGGCATAATCGGCATACTGCAAGGCTGGCGGGGCGAGCGGCGAAGGCTGGCCGTCAGCAGAGGCGAGATAGAGGGCGCCCAGCTCCTCGATGAACAATTTGACCGACCATCCGTCGATGATGATGTGATGCATGTTCACGACTAGAACATGCTCCTGTTCGCTCAACTGCACGAGAAAATATCGCAGCAGCGGCCCACGGCTCAGATCGAACCGGTGTGCCGCTTCCCGCTCGATCACGCAAACCAGCTCCGCCTCTCGCGCTTCGGGCACCAGCTGTCGCAGGTCGACCTTGTCGAGCGGTGCGCACACAGGTGCTTGGACGTTCTGAACCGCTCTCCCCTCCTGCTCGACAAACGTGGTGCGCAAGATCTCATGGCGCAGAACCAACTGCTGGAGGCTCTCCACGAGCGCCCTTTCATCCAGCGATCCGGTCAGCCGCATCGCGAACGGGCTGTTGTATGCTGCCAGCCCTGGGATCAGCTGATCGAGCACCCACAAGCGCTGCTGTGCAAACGAGAGCGGCGGGTGTCCCTGATGATCGGCGGCGACGATCGGCCCTCCTTCGATTGGCCTTTCCTCTGCGAGCAGTTCTTCGACCCGCTCGCTCAATTCGGCCACCGTCGGTGCTTCGAAAAGCGCGCGCAGCGGGAGCTCGACCTGAAACTCCGCTCGGAGTCGCGAGATCACCTGTGTGCCGAGCAACGAGTGACCGCCGAGATCGAAAAAGTGATCGTCCGGCCCCACCTGTTTCAGGCGGAGCACATCCGCATAGATGGCGGCGATGCCCCGCATCGTCAGCGTGGACAGCTCCCCTTGTCCTCGACCCGCGCCTTCGCTTTCGACATTCGGCTCTGGCAGCGCGCGCCGATCGACCTTCCCGTTGACCGTCAAGGGCAGCTTGTCCAAGATCAGCAGATGATTCGGCACCATGTAATCGGGCAAGACGCGGCTCAATTCGCGGCGCAGATCCTGGATTTCACCCTCTGCTCCCTCCGCTGGCACCACGTAGGCGACCAGTCGCTTGTCACCCGGCACGTCTTCGCGCACGATCACGACCGCGTCAGCAACTGCTCGCTGGCGGCCGAGCGCCGCCTCGATCTCGCCGAGCTCAACGCGAAATCCGCGGATTTTGACCTGATTGTCGATGCGCCCGAGAAACTCCAGCACGCCGTCCGCACGAAAGCGCACCCAATCGCCGGAGCGATACATCCGCTCGCCCGCTCGCTCAGCAAACGGGTTGGGGAGGAAGGTTCGTTCCATCAGCTCCGGCTGTTTCCAATAGCCGGCAGCCAACCCGTCGCCGCCGATGTACAGCTCGCCCGGCACACCGACCGGAACCGGTTGCAGGTGACGATCCAGCACATACACGCTCGTGTTGGCGATCGGACGCCCGATCGGGACGCTGTGCTCCAGAACACTCCCATCGGTCATCGGATAGCAGCAGGTGAAGGTCGTCGCTTCGGTCGGCCCATAGCCGTTGATCACGCAACAGTTGGGCAAGCGATCGAGCACTTTTTTCACATGTTGTGGCGAGAGCACATCCCCGCCCGCCAACAGTTGCTGTACACTCTGCAGGTCATCTAGCTGCTCGTCCACCAGCTGATGGAACAGACCGGCAGACAGCCAGAGCGTCGTCACACCTTCTCGGCGGATGACTCGACCGATTTCCGCAAGCGATGCCTGCCCTGCTGGAAACACCACCAGACGCGCCCCATGCAGCAGGCTGCCCCAGATTTCAAACGTCGCAGCATCAAAAGAGATCGAGGCAAACTGCAAAAACACGTCGTCTTCCGCAAAGCGGACATACGCATCCTGCATCACGAGGCGCACCACAGCGCGATGCGGAATGCAGACGCCTTTCGGTAGCCCGGTGGAGCCTGACGTGTAGTTGATGTAGGCGAGGTGATCTGCCGTCATCGCCAGCTCCAACGGCAGATCGCTTTCCTCGTCGATCTCCGCTCGCTCGCAATCGAGGTACAGAGTGGGCACCTGCTGCGACAACTGCCGCTCGAAACTCTTGTGGGTGAGCAACAGCTTGACTTCCGAGTCGACGATCAGATGCTGCAAACGGTCATCCGAATAGGCTGGATCGATCGGCACATAGACGGCACCCGCCTTCAAAATTCCGAGCATCGCCACGATCATGTCGAGGTTGCGCTCGATGATCAGACCGACATGGTCTGCCACCCCGACGCCCCGCTTTTGCAAATGGCGAGCCAGACGGTTGGCGCGAGCATCCAGCTCCCGATAGGTCAAGCGCTCCTGCTCATAGGTGAGCGCCACCGCGTTCGGCGTGCGCAGAGCCTGCTCGGCGAACAGCTCGTGAACTGTTCGCTCGCTCGGGTAGTCGCTCTTCGGCCCCTGCCAATCCACCAGAATTCGTTGCCGCTCCGCTGCTGACAAAAACGACAGCTCACAGATCGGAACGTCAGGCTGAAAGGCGAGCTCGGCCAGCAGGTTTTGAAAATGTTCGATCCAGCGCTCGATCGTCTGATGATCAAACAGGTCGGTGCTGTATTCGAACGCCCCGCTAAGGCCACTTGGCGATTCTCCCATCGTGACGAGCAGATCAAACTTCACATGCTCGCTTCCATAATCGAGCGGCTTCAGCGTCAGCCCCGGCAACTCCAACGGCTCATTCATCGCATTTTGCAAGGCGAACATCGTCTGAAACAGCGGGGTGTGGCTGAGATGACGCTCGGGGCGAAGCTCCTCGACCAGCTTTTCAAACGGCAGGTTTTGGTGTTTATACGCTTCGAGCGTCACCTTCCTGACTCGACCGAGCAGCTCGCGAAAGGTAGGGCTGCCAGCCGCTTCCGTTCGAATCACCAGCGTGTTGACGAAAAATCCGATCATGCCTTCGATCTCCGCGCGGTTGCGGTTGGCGACCGGCGTGCCCACGACGAGATCCTCTTGCCCGGTGTAGCGAGCCAGCCATGATTTGTACGCGGTCAGCAGGGTCATGAACAGGGAAGCTCCTTGTTCGCGACCGAGTTCGCGCAGCCGCTCTTGCACAGCGTGTGGCACCCAAAAGGTCTGTCTCGCCCCCGCACCTGTTCTGGCGCTGACCGTGCGGTCGGCGGGGAGCTGCAGAACTGGCAGATCGCCACCGAGCTGCTCCCGCCAATATTGCAACTCCTTGGCCAACACCTCACCTTGCAACCATTGGCGCTGCCATTCCGAAAAGTCTGCATATTGCAGGGGGAGCTCTGGCAACGGCGACCTCTGCCCAGCAGCAAACGCCGGATACAGCGCCCCGATCTCGCGCACCAACACGCCCATCGACCAACCGTCTGAGACGATGTGATGCATCGTGAGCAACAGAACATGCTCCTGCTCTCCGAGGCGGAGCAAGACGGCGCGCAACAGCGGGCCTTTTTCCAAGTCGAACGGCGTCCTCGCCTCTTGCAGCGCCCACTCCCGCACCGCCTGCGATTGGCGCTCACCCAACTGATCGCTCAGATCTTCGTGATGCAGTCGCAAGGCGAAGGGGGAAGTGATCACTTGGATCAGCTCTCCCTCCTCCAGTTCAAAAGTCGTCCGCAGCGTTTCATGGCGCACGATGATCTCGTCCAAGCTCTGCCGGAGGGCGGCGACGTTCAAATCTCCGCTCAGCGCGACGGCGGTCGGAATGGTGTACATCCCGCGCTCTGCGACCAGTTGCTCCATCATCCACATCCGGTGTTGCGCATGGGAGGCGGGAAACACATATTCCTCTTGCTCAGCGTCGTCTGCCGATTGGCTCTGCTCAAGCTCTTGCCCCTCAAGCCGGTTCTCGTTCATTGGGAGACCCTCCCCTTTCTTCCTCTCAAAATGTTTCCTATCGGCGGCGGCGCCCTTCACGAGGTGCCCTCGTCATCGCCAGATCTGCGGTCGTCGCCCACAGTTGCCGCTCCTCGAAAAGGAGGGCGAGCTCGGCGACCGTATTCGCTTCAAACAGGGCGCTGACCGGCAGTTCCACGCTAAAATCCTGCCGAATGCGCGAGGCGATCTGCGTGGCGAGCAGCGAATGCCCACCTAAGTCAAAAAAGTTGTCGTGAATCCCGACTTGCTCCACCTGTAACAGCTCTGACCAGATGGCGGCAAGCTGTGCCTCCAATTTGTTGCGCGGCGCCACATAGGGGCTTGCTCTCATATCTTCGATCGTCGGCTGCGGGAGCGCCCGATGATCCACTTTTCCGTTCGCCGTCATCGGCAGATCGGTCAGCCTGACAAACGCGGCTGGCACCATGTGCTCCGGCAGTCGCCGCTTCGCATAACGGCGCAGTTCGGCGAGATCGACGCCCTCCGTTGACTGCTCCAGGAAATAGGCGAGCACTCGCCGATCCCCCGGCCTGATCTCGCGGGCGATCACCTCCACCTCGCGAATCTGCGGGTGCGCCTGCAGCGCCGCCCTGATCTCGCCAAGATCGATGCGATACCCGCGTATCTTGACCTGGCTGTCGCGGCGGCCGACATATTCGATCGTGCCATCCGGTAAAAAGCGGCCAAAATCGCCAGTTCGATACAGGCGCGCTCCCGGCTGTTGCGCAAACGGATCTGGAATGAACATTTCGTTCGTCCGCTCCGGCTGGTTCAGATACCCGCGCGCAAGTCCGACCCCGCCGATGTAAATCTCGCCCACCACGTTGATCGGGCACGGCTCAAGCTCCGCTGTGAGCACGTACATCTGCACATTGGCGAGCGGGCGCCCGATCGGCACCCTGCTGCGCGATGCGTCCCACAGTTCGTCGATCGCAAACAGGCTGACACAGACGGTCGCCTCCGTCGGGCCGTATGCGTTGATCAGCTCGATCCGCCTGCCCAATCGGCTCTGCCAGGCGGCGACCGCTTCGCCGGTCAAAGCCTCGCCAGCCGTCCAGACCCGTTTGACGCTCGCGAGCTTGTCCACATCCTCCGCCGTGAGCAATTGGCTGAGCTGATTGAAAAAGGCGGTCGGAAGCGTCAGGGAGGAGAGTCGTTCTCGCGCAACAGCTTCTGCAAACCTGTGCACGTCCTGTCGCTCATCTCCTGTCAACAGGTAGAGCGACACGCCGCTCAGCAGCGCGCTGAACGTTTCGAACACCGACCCGTCAAAGCTGAACGAAAAATACTGCCCCAAGACTTCATCATCAGTAAATTGATAGGAAGCATCCATCCAACTCGCCAGGTTGAGAACGCCGCGATGCTCAAGTAGCGTTCCTTTCGGGCGACCGGTCGAACCGGATGTGTAGATCAAGTAGGCGAGGTCGTGCGGCTCGTTCACAAGCTCAGGATTGTGCGTCGGCAAACCGTCAGGCAGTTCTGCCAGATCGATCACCCCGCCATTTCCGGCGATCGACATCCCTTTGGCCGTGCCGCTCCTCGTCAGCAGCCAGCTTGCCCCGCTGTCTTCCCACATGTAGACCAGCCGATCGAGCGGATAGTCTGGATCGAGCGGCAGATAGGCTCCACCCGCTTTCAGCACGCCGAGGATCGCGACCAGCATCTCTGTGCTGCGCTCCAAGCAGATCGCCACCACTTGATCTCGTTCGATGCCGCAGCTGCGCAGATGATGTGCGACCCGATTGGCCCGCTCATTCAGCTCGCGGTAGGTCAGCCCCTCGCCAGCCGCCACGACCGCTAGTCGTTCCGGCACCCGCGCGGCCTGGCGTTCAAACTGTGCCGAGATGCTCGGCGCAAGCTGATACTCCACCTGCGTCTCGTTCCATCCGAACAGCAGTTGCTCTCGCTCCTCCGGCGTAAAGAGGTTGAGCTCAAACACGTTGCAGACCGGATCGGCTGCCACCGCCTGCAAGAGGTTGGAAAAATGAGCGATCAGGCGCTCGATCGTCGTCTGGTCATACAGGTCGCAGTTGTATTCCACCGACCCGGTCAACCCGGCTGAACTCTCGAACAGCGAGAAGGAAAGGTCGTATTTCGCCACTTCTGAACGCGGATCGAGCAGCGTGATCTGCACGCCGGGCAGCTCGATCGGCCCGAGCGGAGCGTTTTGTAAAATGAACATCGTCTGAAACAAAGGCGAGCGGCTGCGGTCGCGCATCGGCTGCAATTCCTCGACCAGCTTTTCAAAGGGGATGTCCTGATGAGCGTAAGCGCCGAGCGTCACCGCTCGCACCCGCTGCAACAGCTCTGCAAACGTCGGTTGTCCGTCCAGCTGAGTTCGCAAAGTCAGCATATTGATGAAGCAGCCGATCAGGTTCTCCGTCTCCTCGCGATTGCGTCCCGCGATCGGTGTCCCGACGCAGAGATCCATCTGCCCGCTATAGCGGGCGAGCAACGTCTGATAGGCGGCGAGCAGCGTCATAAACAACGTGACCCCCTCGCTCTGCGACAGAGCGGTGAGTGACCTCACCAGATCTGGCGGCAAGACGAAAGTCGCGATGTCCCCGCGGTATGTTTGCACCGGTGGGCGCGGGCGATCGGTCGGCAGTTCGAGCGCCGGAAGATCGCCGCCGAGCTGGTCTTTCCAGTAGGCGAGCTGCTCTTCCAGCACGGTCGGTGTGAGCTGTTGGTGCTGCCAGCCTGCGTAGTCCGCATATTGAATCGGGAGATCAGGAAGCGCCGCTTCGCCTCCCGCTGCCAGCTGTTGATACAGCGCAGACAGCTCCTTGGTAAACACGCCGATCGACCAGCCATCGAATACGATGTGATGCAGGTTTAACAGCAGGATATGCGCCCGTTCCTCCACCTTTAGCAGAGCGAAGCGCACCAGCGGACCTGCGCTCAGATCGAACGGTTCTGCTGCCGCTCGGCAGATCAGGCGCTCCATCTCCCGCTCGCGCTCCCCAGCGGGCAGGTCGCAGAGATCGATCACCTGCATGTGCTGCTCGGTGAACGGACAGATGCGCATCAGCGGCTGATGATCTCGCTCGATGAACACAGTTCGCAACGACTCGTGACGGCAGATGATCTGGTTGAGGCTCCGCTCCAGCGCCTCGATGTGCAACTGTCCATCAAAGCGCACCGAAAACGGCATGTTGTACACCGCTTGTCCGGGAGCGAGCCGATCGAGCAGCCACAGGCGCTGCTGGGCAAACGAGAGCGGAAGCGGCTGTTCGCGGGAAATCCTCTTCATCGGCAGTTCGGCAGCAGCTTTCCCATTGGCAATCCCTTGTTCGATGTATTCGCCGACAGCTTGTAGGGTGGGGAATTGAAACAGCGCACCGACTGGCATCTCGACTCCAAACGCGGTGCGAATCCGCGAGATGAGCTTGGTTGCCAACAGCGAATGTCCCCCGAGGTCGAAAAAGTTGTCATTGCGTCCGACTCGCTCAAGCTGCAACAGCTCTCCCCAAATCTTCGCTACTTGCTTCTCCGCCTCGCTTTCTGGCGCCACATAAGATTTTGTTTCCGTCTGCAGCTGGTCTGGGGCTGGCAGCGAACGGCGATCCACTTTTCCGCTCGGCGTGAGCGGCAAGCGATCGATCACCATGATCGCAGCCGGAACCATGTACTGCGGCAGACGCTCTTTGAGGAAGCTTCGAAGTTCCCCGTGATCCACCCCCTGCTCATGCAGCACCACATGGGCGACCAAACGCTTTTGCCGCGACGCATCCTCCCATGTGGTCACCGCGCAAGCCCGCACCTGCTCCTGCTGGCTGAGCACGCTCTCAATCTCGCCGAGCTCCACGCGAAAGCCATTGATCTTCACTTGGTCGTCCGCTCGCCCTGCATATTCGATCTGACCGTCCGACCGCCAACGCGCGAGGTCGCCCGTCTTATACAACCGAGCAGCTTCATCCGCAGAAAAAGGATCGGCGATAAATCGCTCTTGTGTCAGATCAGGACGGTTCAGATAGCCGCGGGCCAAGGCGACCCCACCAAAATACAGCTCCCCGATCACCCCGACGGGGACGGGACAGCGGTTGGTGTCCAGGATGTACGCTTGTACATTGTCGATCGGCTTCCCGATCGGCGGTAAAGCTGGCCACGCTTCTGGAGCGCCTTGCAGCGTGAGGGCGGTCACAACGTGCGTTTCTGACGGGCCGTATTGATTGTGCAGCACACAGCCTGGCAGCCGCCCGATCCACTCGGCAAGCGCTGGCGTGATCTGCAACTGCTCGCCCGCCGTCATGATTTCACGCAGCGATGCGGGCGCGATGTTGCTCTCCAGACCGGTCTCCGCCATCTGCTGCAAAGCCACAAACGGCAGGAAGAGTCGCTCAACGCGCTCTCTTTCCGCGATGCGCAGCAACTCCACCGCATCGCGTCGCACATCCTCCCCAATCAAGACCAGCGTGCCTCCCGCACAGAGCGTAGACAAAATCTCTTGAAACGACACATCAAAATTCAATGATGTGAACTGCAGCACGCGAGCAGGCCGGTTGAGCGAAAAATGATTGAACTGCCAAGCGAGCAGGTTGACGAGCGGGCGCTGGGGCATCGCGACGCCCTTCGGCCGGCCTGTGGAGCCCGAGGTGTAGATCAAATACACCAACCGATCCACATCCCCGCCTATCTCCGGCTCGGTGTGCGGATAGCTGGCGATCATCTCCGCATCGTCATCGAGCATGACGGCGGTCGCTTGACCGATCGGCAACAATCCGCGAAGGCGTCGATCGGTGACAACCACCGGCACGCTGCTGTCTTCGAGCATAAAGGCGAGCCGCTCTGGAGGATACGACGGGTCGAGCGCCACATAGGCGCCGCCTGCTTTCAAGATGCCGAGCACCCCAACGATCATCTGCTGGGAGCGCTCTAAGCAAATGCCTACACACACATCCGGCCCTACGCCTAACGTTTGCAAATAATGGGCCAGTTGGTTGGCACGGAGGTTCAGCTCGCGGTAGGTCAGCGACTCGCCGGAGAACTCGACCGCGACCGCATCCGGCGTGCGCTCCACCTGTTGGGAAAAGAGCTTGACGATCTCCAGATCTGCTGCCAACTCGCTCTCCGTCTCGTTCCATTCGCGAAGCAAGCGTTCACGCTCTTCGGCGCTGATCAGATCCACCTGGGCGATCTTTTGATCCGGATCTTCAAGCAGGCGGTGCATCAGCTTCAGAAAGTGCTCAGTCATCCGCGCGATCGTACATTCGTCAAACAGATCGGTGTTGTACTCGAACTTGCCCAGCACCTCTTCCTCTTTCTCCAGCAGATCGAGCGTCAAGTCGAACTTTGAAGTGCCGCTGTCCGTGTCCAATACCTGCATCGTCAGCTTGGGCAGAGCAAAATGCGTCAAGGGGTCCTCAAAGTGAACAAACATCACTTGGAACAGGGGAGAATGGCTCCTGCTGCGCTCCGGTCGCAACTCCTCGACCAGTTTTTCAAACGGAACATCCTGGTGCTCCTGCGCGTCGAGAGTGACTTGACGAACGAGCGACAGCAGCTCGCGGAACGTCATCTCGCCGCTCAATCGAGTGCGCAGCACCAGCGTGTTGGCAAAAAAGCCGATCAAACCCTCCACCTCTGAGCGGGTGCGATTCGCTACGGGCGTGCCGACTGCCAGATCTTCCTGCCCTGAGTACCGATACAGCAAGACGTTGAAGAGGGCCAAAACGGTCATGAACAGCGTCGTGCCTTCGCTCTTGCTCAGCGCGCGCAGCCTGTCTGTCCATTCCTCCGCGATCAAGAAACGGTGAACCGCTCCGGCAAACGTCTGAACCGCCGAGCGCGGTCGATCTGTCGGCACTTGCAGGATCGGCAGCTTGTCGCCCAATTGCTCACGCCAATAGGAGAGTTCCTTTTCCAACACCTCACCTTGCAGATGCTTTCGCTGCCAGTGTGCAAAGTCGGCATACTGCACAGACAATGCTGGCAGCTGCGGCGATTTGCCTGTCGCATACGCCGCATAGATCACCGACATCTCCTGAATCAGCACGCCAAGCCCCCACGCATCTGAAGCGATATGGTGGATGCTCAGGAGCAGCACATGCTCCTCTTCTGCCATCTGCAGCAAGGTGGCGCGCATCATCGGGCCTTTGTGCAAATCAAATGCTTGTTGCGCATCTTGGCGTGCCAAAGCCCGCAGCTCTTCCTCTCGCGCAGTTTCCGGCAGATGGCGCAGATCGACGACAGGAAGCGTCAGGCGGAGGCCATCGGTGATGCACTGCACCGGCTCGCCCTGTTCTTCCACGATCGAAGTGCGCAGCACCTCGTGCCGGCGCACCACTTCATTCAGGCTCTGCTCCAACACATCGACCAGCAGCACCCCAGCCAGCCGAACCACCGACGGAATGTTATATGTGGCGCCTCCCGATTCGAGCTGATCCAAAAACCACAGACGCTGTTGAGCAAACGACAGGGCGGCCGGACTGTCGATCGGGCGCTTCGGAATCCTCTGATCGACCCCGCCTCCCACCTCTTCCCCCCGCAGCCGCTTGGCAAGCAAGGCCATCTGTGCAGGCGTCAGGCTCGATTTCCGCTGCATCAGGCGTTCAAGCATTTCCGTTTTCTCTGACATGCTTTAAACCTCCAAAGCTCGTAATTCGTCTTCGCTTAAATTCTCGATGGCAGCGATCAACAGATCTTCAATATAGAGCGCCAATTCGGCCGTCGTGCCCGCATCAAAGATGATCCTCAGCGGCAAATCGATCTGAAAAAGGGCTCGCAGGCGGGTGACCAGCTTGGTGCTCAACAGCGAGTTGCCGCCCAGATCGAAGAACGCATCATGAGCGCCGACCGGCTCAATGCCCAAGAGCTCTTCGAACTGCTGGGCGATCAATCTTTCCGTCTCGTTGCCCGGTTCCACATAAGGGGTGTGCAGGCTCGGGCGCGCATGCGCATTGAACGTACGCTCGCCAGTTTGACCTCCCGTCTCGGCCGTCAGATCGACAGAGACGATTTGGTCGATCAGCAGCTTCACATCCTGTTTCGACACGATGAAAGCTGGCAGTCGATCTGTCACATGCAAGGCATAGCCGAAGATCTCCGGATGCTCTTGCAGGACATCGATATCCCAATTGACCGTGATCCAGGGATATTGGCTCGCTGCGTTCAACCGCTCGGCAAACGCATCAAGAAATTGGTGGGCAGCAGCATGGGCAGCAAACCCTGTGCCCCCCAGCAAGGACGACAGCGAAGAGACGAGCAGGCAGAAATCGAGCTCCCTGCCCTCAAGAGCCTGCTGCAGCGCCATCGCTCCATGCACTTTGGTGGCAAAATGATGTTCGCATTCTGGATAGCCAGTCTCCGAGATCAGCGTAAAAGCGCTCGATTCATACACGCCGGCAGCGTGAATCACCCCGTCCAGACGACCAAACCGATGTTCCGCCGTTTCAAACGCAAGCTTCATCTGCTCCGCATCTGTCACATTCGCCTGCACCACGAGCACTTCTGCCCCCAGCTGCTCCAGCTCTTGCACATATCGGATGCGCTGGCTTGTGCGTTCCGCTTCCCCATGTTGCAACAGCCATGCTTCCCACTCCGCACGCGCTGGCATCCCCGCACGAGTGGTGAGCACCAATTTTGCATCGGCCCGCTTGGCGATATACGCTCCTATCAACTGCCCGACCGTCGCTCCGAGACCTCCGGTGATCAGATAGACGCCACCATCCCGCAGGCGGGCAGGACGATCGGGAAGTGGCGGCACCTCGATCGGCTGATAGCTCCGCCCCCACCGAACGTGACCGCGATAGGAAATTTCTCGCTCCGGCGTGGCCGCCAGAAGTTCTGCGAGCAGGCGATCGAGCAGCTGTTGCTCTTGCTGACTTCCGCTTTTCGGCAACGCGACGTCAAGGGAACGACAGATCAGGTTCGAATATTCTTGTGTCACAACTTTGCATGCCCCGAGCAGGGTGGACTTGGCGGGCAGAGCGACATCGGAGCTTTCGATCTGCTGAAGAGCGTTGCCGAGCGTCCAGATCGACAGCGGTTCGGTGCGCAGCAGACGGCCCAGCGCACGCGCGAGGAAGATCAGCGAATAGAAGCCGCGAAATTGCGCTGCTTCAAAAAACATCGCCTCGTCCGCTTGACTCCCCACTTCTTCATATACGCTCCACGCATGAAGGATCGCATCCGGCTCCAGTCCACGCTGCTGCAAATCGCGAACCAGCTCGTCATATTCGTGACTGCGGCGCATGTTGAGCAGATAGGAACTGTCGCTCTTACGCCCAAACTGCGCACCCGCTTCGACAGTCAGCACTTGATGACCCAGAGCGGTCAAGCGCTCCACCAGCCGGTTTGCAAAGCCGCATTCATCAACAAACACCAGCCAGCGACGCGATTCTGCAACGTTCTGCTCCGACAGCTTCAGCGAGGATTGCTGCCAGAGCGGTGCGTAAAACCAGCCGGACGGATCATCGCTGACCGAACGCTCCATGCGTTGAACAGGCCCGGTATAGATCGCTTGCTGTGCCTCGATCCAGTAGCGCTGACGTTCAAACGGATAGGTGGGAAGCGGGACGCGCCGGCGCCTCTCCCCCTCGTAGCAGGCGTCCCAGTCGATGCGAACGCCGGAGAGCCATAATTTTCCCAACGTGTTCATCAGCACCTGATCATCCGCTTGCACATCGTTGATATGGCGCATCGACGTCATGATCACACGACCCAGATCGCCCTGTGGCTTGGACTGCATCGCGAAGCTGCTCAGCGACTTCCCCGGCCCCACTTCCAGCAGGAGCAGGTTCGGGTTTTGACACAGTTCACCGATGCCATCTGCGAAACGCACCGTTTGGCGCAGATGCTGCACCCAATAGTTCGGGTCGGTCGCCTGCTCCTGCGCAATCCAAGTCCCCGTAACATTCGAGATAAACGGAATCGTTGGCGCATTGAGCTCGAACGATTGCAAATATTTGGCGAACACTTCCATCATCGGTTCGACCAGATGCGAATGAGCGGCAGCCGGAACGTGCAGGCGCGAATATGAAATGCCCTGTTCCTTCGCGAGCTGCTCGAACGCATCGATCGCATCGAGCGAGCCTGCGAGTGCGCACTGTGTCGGTGCATTGACGGTCGCCAGCGACAGATCGGTTCCGAGCAGCGGTTTCAACTCGTCTGGTGACAAGTTGACCGTCAGCATCGCGCCAGCATTCATCTCCTGGAACATGCGACCCCGCTTGGTCACCAATGACAGGGCATCTGCAAGTGAAAACACCCCCGCCAAGCAGGCGGCCACATATTCGCCGAGGCTGTGACCGATCATCGCCCGCGGTTTGACACCCCACTTGATCAGCAGTTGACTGTAGGCGTATTCGACCACGAACAGAGCGGGAAGCGCCAGACTCATCTGATAGATGTCATACTGCTCTTCTTGATCGTCTGTCGGATAGATCACATCGCGTATGTCGAGCCCCAAAAGCGGTTCGAGGATCTCTGCACACCGGGTGACCTGATCGTGAAACTCCGGCTCCGTTTCGTACAGATCTCGTCCCATCCCCACATATTGATTGCCCGTGCCAGAGAACATGAATGCGACGGGAGTCTCGGTGATCTCCTGTTCACAAACGCCGCTTAACAGGCGCAGCGGATCGCGTGCTTGCAAAGCCTGAATCGCGTCCTCCCGATCGCGGCATACCAGCATGCGCCGATGTTCGAACGGTTTCCGCCCCACTTGCAGCGTATAGGCTACATCACCCAGATCTTGCTCCTCGTGCTGCGTCAAGTGTGTGAGCAGCTGATCGGTCGCTTTCTCCAGCGCGGTATCCGTCTTGGCTGACCAGATCAGCAATTTCCAGTCTCGGGACGGATCTGCTTCCGCAAGGGCCGGCGCTTCTTCCAGCACCGCATGCGCATTGGTTCCGCCAAATCCGAATGAACTGACGCCAGCTCGGCGCGGCTCTGCTCCCGCCGCCCACGCTTGCCCCTCAGAATTTATATAAAAAGGACTGTTCGCAAAATCGATGACCGGATTCGGCTGCTCAAAGTGGAGGCTCGGTGGGAGCTGTTGGTGATAGATCGCCATCGTGGCTTTGATCAACCCGGTCACACCGGCGGCGATATCGAGATGGCCGATGTTTGTTTTGACCGACCCGATGCCGCAAAATCCAGTTTTGTCTGTGTATTCACGGAATGCGCGCGTCAGTGCTTCGATCTCGATCGGATCTCCGAACGCCGTTCCCGTGCCATGCGCTTCCAGATAGCGGATCGTGCCCGGATCGATGTTGGCGACCGCCAGCGCTTCGGAGATGACGCCCTCCTGACCGTTCACGCTGGGCGCCGTATAGCTCACTTTGGTCGCGCCGTCGTTGTTGATCGCCGACCCTTTGATGACCGCATAGATCTGATCTCCGTCTTCCACCGCTTCTTCTAGGCGCTTTAACACGACCGCCCCGACCCCGCTGCCGAACACAGTTCCGTTTGAAGACGCATCAAACGCGCGAGTATGACCATCTGAAGAAGCGACTCCGCCCTCCTGATACAGATAGCCCGCCTTCTGCTTGACCTCAATCGATGCGCCTCCTGCCAACGCCAAGTCGCATTCGCCGTTCAGCAAGCTTTGGCACGCCAAATGCACAGCGACGAGCGAGGTGGAGCAAGCGGTCTGCACATTCACGCTCGCGCCTTTCAGATTGAGCTTGTAGGAAACCCGCGTCGACAAAAAATCCTTGTCGTTTCCGATCATCATCTGATGCTGACCGATCGACTCGATCAACTCCTGATTGTGCATCAGATTGTGCAAAAGGTACCGGTTCAGACCGGCTCCGGCAAACACGCTGACCAATCCGGGGAATTCGTCCACCTGATACCCCGCATTTTCAAACGCCTCCCAAGCGACCTCCAAGAACAGGCGATGCTGCGGGTCTATCGTCTCTGCTTCTCGCGGCGAATATCCGAAAAACAGCGCATCAAATTCTTCAATCCCCTCGATCACCGCACCAGCCTTGACATAGTCCGGGTTGGCGATCAACGCAGGGCTCACCCCTGCGTCCCGCAATTCCTCATCCGTAAAAAATGTGATCGACTCGACGCCATCCCGAATGTTCTGCCAGAACTGATCTACCTTGCCAGCTCCTGGGAAGCGACCCGACATGCCGATAATGGCGATCCCCTCAAGGTTACTCATCAACCGCGCACCCTCTCTATCGTTTCTTCCGGTCGCGGATTCGTCCGCGCTCCTGCAGGATTTCTCGCCGGCTCGCTGCACGCTCCCGCCCTTTTTTCGCGACCGACTTGCCCTGCTCGCCTTGACTCAAGAACTTGGTCAGCGCGCTGATCGTCGGGTACTGGAACAGCTGTACGATCGGAATGTCGACGAAAAACGATTCCGTTAACTTCTTGTGAACTTGAACAGCCTGCAACGAATGTCCACCGATCTCAAAAAAGTTATCGTGAATCCCCACTTTTTCCACAAGTAAAACTTCCTGCCAAATCTTCGCAAGCTTTAATTCCATCTCGTTTTGAGGCGCCACATAAGCAACATCTTTGTTCGCCCGCTGTTCTTTTGGATCGGGCAGCGCTTTGCGATTCAGCTTGCCATTGGGCGTCAGCGGCAACCAATCGAGCGTCACAAAAACGGAGGGAATCATATAATCGGGCAGCTTGTCCTGCAAAAACGCACGCAGTTCACCGCTTTCTGGTAGCTGTGATGCATACGGCTCTGCAAACACAACATAGGCGGCGATATATTTCTCTCCTTGTAGATCCTCGCGGTCGACGATCGCCGCCTCGCGCACCGCCCGATGCTGGACGAGCACTTTTTCGATCTCGCCGAGCTCGATGCGGAAGCCGCGTATTTTCACCTGATCGTCGATCCGCCCCAGGAACTTGATGTTGCCGTCAGGGAGATACTGAACAAGGTCCCCCGTCTTGTACATCCGTGCGCTCGGATCTTCCACAAATGGATCGGCGATAAACTTCTCTGCCGTCAGCTCCGGACGCTTGTGATAGCCGCGTGCCAAACTGTCACCGCCGATATGCAGTTCTCCCGGCACCCCGATTGGGAGGGGACGCAACCGGCTATCGAGAACATACGTTTTTACATTGGCGAACGGGCGGCCGATCGGCACGCGATCGACCGTTTCCGTTTGGGTGACTTCATAGGTCGTCGCCCAAACGGTCGCTTCTGTTGGGCCGTACATGTTGATCAAGCGGACGTCGGGCAGCTGGTGGCGCAATTCTTCTGCCAGTTTTGCCGGCATTTCTTCGCCGCCGAGCATCAGCGCTCGGAGCGACCGCAACGCCGCCATCTTGTCCCGATCTGCACTCAAGATCTTCATCAGCGAAGGCGTACACTGCATCATCGTCGCCCGATGAGCGGCCGCTTGTCCGGCTAACGAAGTATCACCCTTGGCAAAATCGATCTCCTCATCTGCCGGACGGTTCTCCGGCTTGCACCGTTTGCGCAGTTCGTTCAGCCTGTCCAAACTGTCAAGCACTTGGTCGCTATCGACACCAAAATCGATCAGGCAGGCAATCTCGTCGACGCCGATCCGTTTGAGGCGGTCGGCAACCGCATAGCATGTCTCCGGTGTGCCAAACAACCCGCTCGTTTCAAAATAGCGTTCAAACGCCAAGCCCAAAATTCCCTCGCGATCTTCTGCAGACAGGTTGTTAAGATCTACATCCAGTTGCGCGCTGCGCACCAGATTTTCAACCAAACCGAAGGAAGAGCGCAGATAATCGGTAAACGGTTTTCTGACTTTCTCACGCACCTCTTCGACGCTCTCGCCGAGAAACGTGTGCAGCATTAACGCGACACGTCGCGACTGCGGATCATATCCGTTTTCGAGCAGCGCCTGACGATATACGGAGATCTTCTCTGCCAACTCTTCCACCGTCTGCCCCAGCAAGTGGGTCAGCAGGTGCGCCCCGATCTCGCCAGCCCGCCGAAACGTCTCCAGATTCCCGCCCGACGTGACATAGACAGACAATGTTTTTTGCATCGGTCGTGGCAAAGTCTGCACCATGACCTCTTGGCCGACTCCGCCCACAAACGGCAGAGCTTCTCCTTGCCACAACTTCTGCACCGTCTGGATCTCTTCAAACATCCTGTTCGTGCGATCCTTGTAGTTCTCCGGTGCTAATACAAAATCATCAGCATGCCAACCGGACGCAAACGACAGGGCCACCCGACCGCGTGACAGATGATCGACCACCGACCAGTCCTCGACGACGCGGATCGGAGAGTTTAAGGGCAGAACCACGCTGCCCGCCCGCAGCTCGATGTTGTCTGTCACCATCGCCAGTGCGGAAGAGATCACCGCTGGATTCGGGTAGAGGCCGCCGAATTGGTGAAAGTGGCGCTCTGGTGTCCAGACGGCAGCAAATCCGTTTCGATCCGCATACTTGGCCCCTTCCATCAGCAGTCTGTATTTCTCCCCGTCGTTCGCCTCCTGTTCGTCACTAGCAAAATAGAAGAGGCTGAATTCCATGCCATTGCCCGTCTTCCTCGTCTGCATGCGAGCGAGTCCGCCCGATGCTTCCCGCTCGGACAAGAGCACCACTTTCGCGCCGCGCACGAGCGTCCAGAACAGTTCCAGCACCGAGATGTCAAAACAGATCGAAGTGACGGCGAGGATCGTATCGTCCTCTGAGCAGCCGATGCGTTGATCCATGCCGATGAAAAAGTTCGCTACATTGCGATGCTCGATCATGACGCCTTTCGGGAGACCTGTTGAACCTGACGTATAGATCATGTAAGCCAGATGCTCAGGCTTCACCCCGCTGGCAAACGTCACATCGCTGTAGTTCTCCAACACTTCCCATGTGTGATCCAGCAACACCGTCTGTACCTGCTGTGCGGAGAGCTGTGGAAGCACATGAGGTTGCGTGAGAAGCAAGGAGACTTGTGCGTCGTCGAGAATGAAGGAGATCCGCTCTGCCGGATAGGTGGGATCGAGCGGAACATACGCCCCTCCTGCCTTGAGAATCCCCAGCAGTCCAACGATCATTTCCAGGGAGCGCTCCATGCACAGCCCGACCATTTTTTCTGCGCCGACACCCCGCTCACGCAACAGTGCTGCCAACTGGTCGGCCCGTCGATTCAGCTCCGAATAGGTCAAGCTGTGCCCTTCGAACACCACAGCCGTCCGATTCGGCGTGCGCTCGACTTGCGCTTCAAACAGCTGATGAATGCATGACCCCACCGCATCACCGACCGATGTTTCGTTCCACTTGACCAGAAGCTCCGAAAGCTCGCTTTCGGTCATCAGCTGCAAGTCACCGACCGGGCGATCCACATCTTGGCTCGCCGACATGAGCAGAGTTTGGAAATGACCGATCATCCGCTCGATCGTCGAACGCTCGAACAGATCGGTGTTGAACTCGAACGAACCGCTCAATTCCCCATCGACCTCGCCCATCGTCAGCCAGAGATCCATCTGCGTGCTGTGCTGCGCAAGCGGAACTGTCCGCATGTCCAGACCTGCCACGGTCAGGCGAGTTCCTGCATCCCCCATCGCCACGCCAGTCAGACCTTGCTCGTCGAGCACATGCGATTTTTGGAAGGTGAACATCACTTGAAACAAGGGGGAGTAGCTCGGGTTGCGCGGGAGCTGCAAGCGCTCTACCAACAGCGAGAGCGGGTACTCCTGATGCTCCAAAGCTCCGAGCACAGCATGGCGCATCTGATGCAGCAGCTCGCCAAACGTCGGTTGCTCTGCAAAGTTCCCCCGCACCGCGACAGGATTGACAAAATAGCCGACCGTTTCCGCATAGCGCGCGGAGGGGCGGCAAGCGGTTGGGGAGCCCACCAAGATGTCAGTCTGGCCGGAATACCGATGCAGGAGCGTTTGGAAAGCTGCCATCAGCAGGACGTACATCGTAACGCCCTGTTCCTTCGCCAACGATTTAAGCTGCCGTGTCAACGCTTCGGACAAGCGGAACGTGTGACTTGACCCGTTGTAGGTCTGCACAGCAGGACGAGGACGATCGGTCGGCAAGCTCAGCACAGTCTGGGCATCGCCGAGCTGCTGTTGCCAGTAAGACCAGAGCTTTTCCCCTTTGGCGGCCGATAGCATCTGACTCTGCTCCGCTACATAATCGGCGAACGAACCGCGAGTCGCTGTGAAAACTGGCAGTTTCGCTCGTTTTAGATCAGCATACGCCCTCCACATTTCATCGAGCATCACGTTGAACGACCAGAAGTCGATGACGAGATGGTGGATGGTCAACAACAACACGCTCGCTCGATCCGCTCGGACAAACAGATGCACACGCAGCAGCGGGCCCTGCTGCAAATCGAACGGACGGTTCGCCTCCGCTTGCAATCGCTCCTGAAGTTGCTCTTCACTCCATGAACCTGCGTTTTCGACCAGCAGGTGCGGCTCCACCTGCGCTTGCACCTGCTGCACAGGTTCGCCCTCTTTTTCCACGATCGTCGCCCGAAGCAGCGGATGGCGTTCGATCACCCCTTTAAGCGCTGTCCGGAAAGCGGCCAGATCAAGCTCCGCCTCCAGAGCCACCGCCCGCGAAAGGTTAAACATCGTGTGATCGGGTGCTAATCGCTGAAGAAACCACAGCGCACGCTGTCCATGTGTGAGGGGAAACTCCTGCTTCGCGACACTCGGGAGCAGCTCGCCCGCCTCTATTTCCCCGATGACTTCACGTTCGCCCATCTGCTCCATGACCTTCGCTGTGAGCGTTGCCAAGTTGGCTCCTTCCAAAAAATCAACCGGTGACAAGTCTACGCCGAAGTTCTCCTCGATCTCGTTTTTCAACTCCACCGCCATCAGTGAGTCGAGGCCAAACGCATTGATCGGCTGATCAAATTCGATCTGCACTGGTGACACCTTGAGCACCTGCGCTGCTATTCCCAGCAGTTGCGCTTGCAGCGCCCCGAAACGCTCCGCTTCTGACATCGACATCAGCTGATCGCGTGTCAGCTTGTCCGTCGCTGTGTCGCTGTTCGATGCTTCACCTGTCGAGCTCGATCCTTGACTACTGCCCAACTGGCTCGCATAGACCGCTTGCAGCGTTCCGTCCAGGAAGCGCTGTTTGCAGGCATGTCGCTGAACCTTGCCGCTCGACGTTTTGGCGATGCTTGCCGGCTTGATCAAAATGACGACGTATGCCTGCAATTGAAACTGCTCAGCAACCGCCTGACGAATCTTCCGCACGACTTCCTCGTGATCGCCCTTGCGGTATTGGCGCTCAACTTCTTGAACGATCACCAACCGCTCTTCTCCGTCCTCCTCCGCAGCAAAAACGGCACCATTGCTGTTTTTCACAGCTGGATGGCATTCCTGTACGCAAAATTCAATGTCTTGCGGGTAATAATTGCGTCCGCGAATGATGATCAGATCCTTTAGGCGTCCCGTCACATACAGTTCACCGTCCCGGATAAACCCAAGATCGCCCGTCCGCAAAAACGGCCCTTCGCCCTTGTCGGCCAGATACGCCCGAAACGTCTCTTCGGTCTGCTCAGGTCGTCCCCAATAACCGTGAGCCACGCTTGGGCCGGACACCCAAATCTCACCGACATGATCATCAGCACACGCGGTCAGTTCCTTCGCGTCTACGATCACAACTTGCTGATTCGACAAAGCGGGGCGTCCGCTGCTGACCAATGTTCGGTTTCCTTCCTGCCCGTCAATCGCCGTGACCGCTTGATTTTGCTTCAGCATGTCGCCGCGGATCGTCTGTACGATCGGCGCTTCTTCCTGCGCTCCTCCGGTGACGAACAACGTCCCTTCCGCCAAGCCGTAACACGGGTAGAACGCCTCGCTGCGGAACCCCGATTTACCAAAATAATGAGAAAACTGATTGATCGTCTCGCTGCGAACCGGCTCTGCTCCAGAAAACGCAATCTTCCAATGGCTCAAGTCCAACCGGTCGAGCTGCTCGGGCGTGATTTTCCGCAAGCATAGCTCATAGGCGAAGTTCGGCCCGCCGCTGACCGTCGCCTGCAGTCGCGAGATCGTCTCCAACCAGCGCAGCGGCTTCTGAATGAAATCGACTGGCGCCATCAACGTCATCTGATATCCCGTGTATAACGGTTGCAAGATGCCCCCGATCAGCCCCATGTCGTGATAAGGTGGCAACCAGACCACTCCGCGATCCTCGGCGGTAGTGCCAAACGACCGCTCGATCATTTCCAAATTGCTCAACAGATTGTTGTGTGTGAGCATGACTCCCTTCGGTTGCGAGGTCGATCCCGAAGTATATTGCAAAAAGGCCAACTGATCCCCCTTCAGCTCTGGCAGTTGCCAGCTGTCATCCCGCGCTGAGCCAAGCGAACGTTCCATCACCAGCCAACTCAGTTCCTGAAGCCACGCAGCCTCTGCAAAACGCCGCTCGATTCCCTGATGGATCGCTGCGCTGGTCAGCGCAAATTTGGCACCCGCATCTTGCGCGACAGACTGCAAGCGGCCCAAGTTTCCATTCATTCGCGGAGGATATGCGGGCACTGGGACAACGCCCGCATAGAGGCAGCCAAAAAAGGCGCCGACATACTCCAATCCGGGCTGATACAACAACAAAGCTCGCTCTCCATGCGCGTTCCGATCTTGTAAACGCGCGGCGAAAGACCGTGCCTGCCGATCGAGCTCCCCATATGTGATCGCGTGCTCTTCCCCGCTCTCCGTCAGAAAGGTGAATGCTCGTCGATCTGTCTGCACCGACGCCCGCCAACTCAATAATTCAGGTAGTGTGCAACATCTATGCACCAAATTCGCCACGCCCCAAACCTCCCGTTATAATTCTTAAAACATTCAATTATCTCTTCGCATCAATCGGCCTGTCCTTCTGTGAACCACCGCGGACAGATCACAATGATGTTTCGATCACCGTTATCTAGCAAACTAAATATAGAACTACCTCTCTTTGATTATAAATTTCTATGCCAGAAGTCAAATAATTGATCCGTTACCAAATTACGCTGTGGTAGATCTACTAAAATCAGTTCTGTATTTTTATTATAATATGAATTAATGAAAAATCTATACTTTGATGATCTCAATTGAAGATAATCTTCGGAAATTGAAAATGTAACACTCCTTATCATCCATATAAATACTTTACTTTTTTTATGAACGAAAACCGCGAAGCACAGCAAAAAGCGCCAGGCTCTTCCTGCCTGACGCTTTTCTCCATTGTTTGCACTTGGCTGAACTTTGCAAGCGATGACACTCTTGCTGCTCTCCTCATCCTGATCAACCGCTTGCCATTCCATTCGCGCAAGGGCCAGTCTGTTCACTTGCATTTCGCGATTCGCGTGTCGGCAGGTCGCTTCTTTAGCCTGCGAAGGTTGTCCGCTATCCTTTTAGCCGCCCGCTCATCGCTTTTGACCGAAGAACTGGATGACATGCGACAGCCCGTGGTGCGAGTCCCCCTCGTGACGCATCACTTCTCCCACAAAAAAGTGCAGGATCTTCCAGTCGGAAAACGTCTGTAAAAACTCTTCTGGGTGGTAGAGGAGATCGAAATCTTTCGGCCCACCGCTCTTGTAGGGCAGCTGATCTTTCGAATAGACTTCGGTCAGATAGTAGCCGCCCGGCTTGACTGCCGCTTGCACCTGCGACAAGGTGCGGTGGCGAAGCGGAGTGGGCAGATGGCCGAAGAAGCAGACGATCCCGTCCCACTTTTCCGCCTGCCACGGCGCATCGTTCAGGTCGACCAGCTCGGTGGTCACCTCGACACCTCGCTCGGCGGCGAGGCGTTTTGTTTTCGCCAGGCCGGACTCCGCATAGTCCCACGTGGTGACCGCGTGCCCTTGCTCGGCGAGAAAGACGGCGTTGCGCCCTTCCCCTTCGGCGATGGCGAGCAGGTTGCTCGCGGGAGGCAGGCGGTGTGCGATCGACGCGAGGAACGCGTTCGGCTCTTTTCCGTAGACGTACTCTTCTGCGCTGAAGCGCTCATGCCATTGGTTGGTCATCGTAAAGATTCCTCCTTTAGATCGTACACGGCGATCTCAGATCGACCGTGCAAGCCTCATTTTCGAGGACGGTCATCTCACAGTTGGGCGGATCGAGGTAGACTGGTGAGATGCGGAGCCGCTTCTTCCAAAAACGGACCTGCTTTTCACGCTCATCAGCATCAGGAACTGCCACCACCTCGATCACCTCAAACTCACCTGCATCTCTTGCTGTGCTCTCAGCCTATCGCATTTCGGAGCGTCTTTCAATCGAGTGACCCCGCACAAAGGTTGCGCTCGACGCTCGCTCGATCGCGAAGTCCTGCCGATCTCGATCCGATTCATTTTCGCATCGCACGCTTATCGTTCCCGATCAGGCCGCACGTGTCGCTTTCGGTGATGTCCGCTCTTGAAAAAGGGGACGGTGACGACGCGAGCAGCCTGCTTTCGTCCGTACAGGAGGAGGGAGGCGACGATCAACCAGGGGATCAGCACTTCAAGCGTCGCGAGATGTTCGGTCAGCATCGGCCCGACCGCGCGATCCTTCCGCACCATCTCCCAGGCGGCATATCCCAAGAAGGCGGCGGAGAGCGAGATCAGCGAAGGAATGCGCTCCATCAGCTTGGTCACCACATCCGCTCCGAACAGGATCAGCGGCACCGATATGACAAAGCCGATGCTGATCAGCAACAGATCGCCACCCGCGATCGCCGCCACGGCGACCGTGTTGTCGATGCTCATCACAAGGTCGGCGATCATGATCGTTTGGACTGCCTTCCACAGGTGGGATTGTTGCTGCATCACAGGCCGATCCTCGCCTTGACGCAGCAGGCCGACTGCGATGTAGCCGAGCATCAGCCCGCCTGCCGCCTGCAGATAGGGAATCAGCAGCAGTTTTGCTGCCACAAACGTCAGCCCCACCTTCAGCACCACCGTCCCGATGCTGCCCCACCAGTACGCCTTTTTCTGCACCTGCGGGGGCAAGTTGCGGCAGACCAAGGCGATCAACAGGGCGTTGTCACAGCTCAGGACGACGTTGATCAAGATCAGTTTGAGCAAATCGGTTACAAACGAATCGGCGAGCATCTCTTCCTCCACCTTCCTGCTTGTCAGCCATCTCTACAATGGATATGGCGACGGAAGAAAAAAAGAAGAGCCGACAGCAAAAGATGCGGCTCTGGCTCGGCGGAAACATTCGGAGCGGTCATTTGGGATTTATCAATCGGCGATGTCTGCTTTTGTTGACCGTCCAATGCGGCTGGCCCAGCCGCATCACAGATGCCCCTTCGATCAATTTTTTGCTCGACTTCGCCCAATCTCTTTGTTCTGAGCAGTACACGATGCTCGTCATATCGCCTAAAGTCTATTAATCGATCGAGGTTGGCCAATGGAAAGGCGATTTCATACAGCAAAAAGACTTCGTCCAGTGAACAAGTCGCAATCGAAAAAGCACCCGTTACGGGTGCTTTCGTGGAGTCGCGTCACGCTTAGAAATCTGCCGAGAGCATGTAGAAGGCGCTCGTACTGTATCCGCTAACGGAAAAGACCTTTGCGTAGTAACTCTTCCCCGCAGTGATTGGAAACGTGACCATTTCGGAAGCAGAACCCATATTGGTGGACTTGCCTAGCAATTGACCCGTTTCATTGTAGACGAACAGATCGTAATCCTTACCAGTCGGGACGTCAGTCAATGTGAAGGTGAACGAAGTCGCTGTTGACAAGGATCCGATTTGGACTGAATACCAGTCGACATCGTCAATCGTGGAAATTGTGCCGATACACTTGAATGGACACTTGGTCGCATACGTCATACTATTGTTATTTTCAATCTCCATCTTGATGTCCATCGTACCAACTTGCGCCGATGCTGTGGGCGCGATCAACGCGGAAAGAGACAGTGCAGTGAGTAGAATTGCAAATTTCTTCATCTTCATCAACTCCTTAATATTTTTATATCATTCTACTCTATTCAGATATTTCTTGATTTTCCGATAGACATCCGCGTCGGTTTATTATGATCCTCTCGCGTCCCCTGCTCGTCGCAATACATTCAAATGTATTCTTCTATGCATATCATAAAGTCCGCCTGCCGACTGAGACTCTCTCAGCAAATAATCTCGCAATATTTCATCTTGTTATTTTTTATTTAAATGATAAAATAGATCAAAGACGACCTACCTCACAATCGCAAAGGAGATGATCTTGTGAGAAAGCTAACATGTTT
The DNA here is from genome assembly GCF_042682745.1 of Tumebacillus lipolyticus. Lineage (NCBI taxonomy): Bacteria > Bacillati > Bacillota > Bacilli > Caryophanales > Alicyclobacillaceae > Tumebacillus > Tumebacillus lipolyticus. The sequence goes on from NZ_JBHUIO010000019.1 coordinate 47,879, forward strand.
TGCAATCGCAGCAGCTTTAGCGGCAGGACTTGCACCGGGAACTTCGCTGGCAGCAATCGACGCTCCCCTGCAAATTTCTGCCGTACAAACGAAAGCACCGTGGAGCTCGTATCTGTATCAGAACAGCGGTCGTGATGCTTCCATGTTCGGAACCGAAGACCTTCTCTACGGCACCATCGTGAACCTTCCATACGGTTATTTAAAAATGGGCAGGCCGATGAATCTGCCAGCAGGTTCTCCCGTCACCTTCACCGCCTCGTGGACTCCTGCTACAGCCACCTTACAAGTGGGTCTTATGGACTCGAGCAATCTTGAATACGTCGCGCAAACAAACATTTTTAATGGCAGCGACTCAGCGACCCTGTTTACGCCTAGCGACGGAAGCGGTTACTATCGAGCGTTCATCGGGAATTTCGAGGGCAACAACCCGGCAGTGACCATCTACGTCGCTACTACCTCTTTTTAATCGTCCTTCCAACGAGATGCCTTCCCGTATCAAACAGCTGGGAAGAATACAAAACACCCTGCAGATCCGTTCACGGTACTGCAGGGTGTTTGTTTCGATTCGGCGCTGCGACAACAAGCTCTTCAATTGTCGCGGATCGTGTAACGACCAGCTATATCGCTTGAAGGTTCGGGGTGTTCGGCAAGGAGCTGGGATCGCCTTGCTGAAACAAACGCAATTCTTCCTTTGTGGTTCCATCCGTACTGATCATATAAATACCTCCATCATAAGAGGATGCGTACACGGAGTTCCCCTTTCGTCGAAGAGCGCTAATCCCGTTCTCCGCCACGCGAATGGCAGACGTCAAGATCCCTGTCCGAGGATTCCAGATGACAACATAGCCCCAGTAGTCGGCCGATACGATGTGACCATCTTCAGTGACCGTCACCGACTTGATCGAATAGCGATGTACGTCGTGTTGAGCGATAATCCTAGCAGAATCAAGATCGTAGATGCGGACAACCTTATCACGGGAAACGGAGATCACTCGACCGTTCACACTGTCCAAAAAAATGTCATTGACGATGGCAGTAGGGCCGAAAAATTCGCGTGTTGCCTTCTTCAGATCACCTTTCTGGAATAGATGAATCGAGTTGTCGGACGAGCAGGTCAGCACATATTGTCCATCAGCCTGAACCGCTTTTACAGCACCGCCATGCGCTTTCCAAGAGACGACTTCTTCAGCGCGGACAGGGTCGATCACATGCACATGACCGCCATACGTCCCGACATAGAACTTTTGATCCTCTGAACAGAAGAAGACGCTGTTGACAGGGCCGCTGCCAAGGCGAATCGTTCGAATCTGTGCTTCGTGTGTACGATCCATGATGTGCGCTTCGCTCGCGTGATCGCCCCACACGACATACTGTCCATCGTCTGAAATGCCTACACCGTTTGTCAGCGTGCCATGTACTCTTCCAAGATCTTTTCCGTCGATGCGGAATCGACCATCATCAGAAGCGGTAGCGAACTCAAATTTCTCGGAGATCGCGAGGTCGTTGATCGAAGGAGTTGCCAATTCCCATTTCGGGCTAATCAGTTCTCCAGTCGCCAAAGACCATTCACAGTAACGCACACCGAAGCTCGCACCGAGGATCGACCGCTCATCTGTCGTCCAGGCCAGCGCGCGCTCCCATTGGTATTTATAGGTCGAAAGCTCTTTCACCAACTCGCCCGTTGCAGTAGACCATATTTTGATCAGATGGTCATAGCCCGCGGTCAGCAACAAGCGTCCAGTCGGTGAGAAGACCACTTTTTTCACGCCGAAATCATGCGCTGGCAAGGTCGATTGCAATTGGAGAGAGGACGCATTGTAGATCATCACACGTCCATCGTCCGCCCCGATCGCAAAAGCGTCGATCGATTCGTTTCCCGAAACAGCATCCAACTCACAGTCAAACGGTCCGATTTCCCCTAGTTCCGCACCTGTTGCAAGATCCCAGATCAAAGCTCGTCCGTCGTCACCTGTTGTAAAAGCACGTCCCTGATTGACCCACAACGAGAGCACATCTTTGCTGTGACCTTGAAATACGGTCTGAATCGCTCCAGTCGTGAGGTTGAACACCATAGCCCGTCTGTCGCGTGAAGTTGAGACCAGCAGAGTATCGTGCTCGGCAAAAGCGAGCGCTTCCACATCGTCAGCATGTCCGAACAGAGTTCGGATCAAAGCGCGCGACTTCAAATCATAAACGTTGATCGTATAGTCTGACGATGCGCTCGCCAACAGCTCTCCACTTTCGGATAGAGCGAGAGAGTTGATCAGATGTTCGTGCTTGCCAAGCAATTCGCATTGACCAGTTTGACGGTTCCACACATAGATCTCTTTACCATATCCGGCTGTGTAGACTTCTTTTCCATCCTTGCTCGCCAATACGGCAGTAATCGGTCCAGTATGCAAGTTCATCTCCTCCTTCAACTTTAAGAATTCAGTTGCCCTCCCCTTGCGCATCGCGCACCAAGCGGAAACCGGTAAAGCGGAAAACAGGATCGGGAAACCCTCCATGACGCCGTGCGACCCGGGCCAAATCGCCTCCTCGCGCGAATGAGCCTCCTTTGAGCACCGGGTACTTCATGCCAAGCGCTTCGACCAGATCATCTACGACCAGATCGCCTCCTCGGTAAGGCGCGTACAGGTCGTCGACCCATTCTTCCACGTTGCCTCCCATGTCGTACAAACCAAACAAGGATCGACCTTCCGAATAATGGCGCACCGAAGTCGTCTTGCCGACTCCCGCTTCATGAGTGTTGCAAAGCGCCGGATCAAACCCTGAGCCCCAAGGATATTCACGATCAGTTCCGCCACGCGCTGCGTATTCCCATTCTGCTTCGCTCGGAAGGCGTACCTCGTATCCAAGTTGCTCGCTCAACCACACGCAATATTGTTTCGCCTCTTCAAAAGTCACGCCCCAGACCGGATGATCATCCATTCCTGCAAGTTCGGGGCTCCAGATGCTTTCGGGCAACCTGTTTCCTGTCGCCTCCGAATACTCGCGATACATGCGGTTGGTCACGAGAATGTCAGAAATCTCAAAACTGCCCAACCATACCTCGTGCTGTGGGTATTCTTTCAGCAACCAGTCTCTGAACACTTCGACATATCGGGGTTCAAGCAAGCGAGACTTCCATTCTTCATTTGCACGATCAATTTCTGCTAAAGTGCTACCGATTCTCGCTCGTCCTGCCGGAATCCGTATCCACTCCAAGTGAGTTATTGTGACTTTGCGCATAATACCCCTCTCTCGAACTGAAAGATTATAGGATTGCACATAAACATGACGAATTCGATTCATTTTTCAGAAAATTTATCATCTAGCTTTTGACCGAATCGCTGATGAACGATCACGCTTACTTCTTAAGCGCGATCACCTGCAGTTGACTCTTGCCGATCAACGCCTTCGATTCGATGACTCGCAATACTTCAAGCGGAGTGCTTTCAATCAATTGAACGATCGATTCAGGAGAGAAATAGCAGTGATAGCGCCCATAATCGTCAATGTTTCCCTCTCGAAAAACTTCGCCCCATACCACGACACTGAACAGTCCATCTGACTGCAAACACTCGGAAATTTGTTGCAGATAATCAAAATGTTCATCCGGATGTTGATGATGAAAACAGCCATTGTCGACGATCAGATCGAATTTTTGAGTCTGCCGCATGGCCCATGCTAGAAAATCATCTTGAATGAATTTCACTTCAAATGGTTTCGTTCCATCATAAGATTCCCAATTTTCATGGTGAAACAGGTCAATACCTGTATAGGAAGCCAGATTTGGCAGCGACATCAGATGTCGTCCATTTCCGCAACCGATGTCCAACAGATGAAGGCGACGATTCAATCGCTTGAAGGCTGTATCAAATGCGATCTTGGTTGCATCCACCAACGACGCATCGTTCGACCAGACATCGCTCCCTTCTTCGTAATGCTTGGTGAACGCTTCTTTTATCACCGTTTTATACCGCTCAACATCATGGTGGGAATGCCTCTCAACCATAATGTCCCTCCCTTCTGCCACTTAATATCCTTTAGTATAGGAAGATTGATTCCCAGCCGTTTCCCAGAAGGATCATATGCGATTATCTGAAGAGTCGTTGTGCGTCTTGGGCGAAAGGATCTCCATACTTGGATAGAAGTGTGGAAGGAACTCACTATATAATTGAAAATTCAAAATATATGTGAATCCTTTACACATCCCTCTCCTTCAGCAGAGATGGATTGATCGTTGTCAATACTGCAACTCCATAGCTGATCGGAGCGTAACAGGTTAACATTGTCAGATTTGCTCCTGTAGTAGTATAGGAACAAGAATGGATGAGCAAAAGGAAGAGGTGGTGATCAGAATGGCGAACCAAATCAATCATTTTTCTCAATTGCTGAAAGATCATGTACAGCAACTGGAATGCGGGAGAACGAAACTCTTTCTAGTTGGGCCGGTTCAATTGCCGATCACCCTAGAGGGAGAGACGGTAACCTTTCAATGGTATTCCTGGTTGTCAGGCGAGAATTTGCCAGAAGATTGCGGCACTCTACTGAAGCGCTTGCCATCACTACAATTGGAGAACTTCCAGCAATCGTCTGTACTTGTATATGGAAATTTCAAGTCGAGCAGTAATGCTGTGATCCGCATGCACAGCATCTGCCATACGGGTGATATCTTTGGCAGCAAACGCTGCGACTGCGGATCACAACTGAGCAAATCGCTGCAACAGATCATCGAGTTTGGCTCAGGGGCGCTCTTCTATCTGGCCAATCATGAAGGTCGAGGCATCGGACTTTTTAGCAAAGCATTCACCTATTTGCTCCAAGAGCAAGGTCTCGATACTGTCGAGGCAAATCTTGCACTCGGATTCCCAGAGGATGCTCGCACCTACGAGGAAGCGCTGACCGTTTTACAGCATTTGCGAAAAGGTCAGGTGACACTCTTGACCAACAACCCCAATAAGCTGAACGCATTACGCAACGCAGGCCTACAGGAAACAAAGATGGTTAGCCTGTGGGGCGATGTCACGCAGTATAACCAGAACTACATCAAAACTAAAATCAAGAAATCTGGTCACCAGATGAATGAAGAGCAGCAATCCTTGCTCCTACAGCCCGCAGAAAATCGTTAAACGGACAGCTCGATCTCGACAACTTCATCGATCTCTCTGTGCGATCGGCAGCTACAACGAAACCTGGATTCGTCATATAACGACGCTTCTAGGTTTCTTGATGTCTATGTGAGATATCACGTCTTCGCAAAATAAAAAACGTGATCCGATTCACGTTCAAATCACCCCAAATCCCCATACAAATTTTTTCACATCAGGAAAATATGATCATAATTTACAGAATATTATTGACAAACGTGATTTATGTTGATATTCTGTCGATAAATTAAACAGATTTTTAAAACACTCAAAAATATTTTATGAAAAAGCGATTCTTTCGTGCTCCATCCGATCAGAAAGGAGAGTTTTTTGATGAAAGAGCCTATCGGTGCGAAGATTTTAAAACTTCGTATGCGTCAAGGATTAACACAGGTACAACTTGCCAAAGGAATTTGTGATCGCAGCCACATCAGCATGATCGAAGCTGGAAAGTGCACCCCCTCGATTCTCCTGTTAGAAAAGATTGCAGCCAGGCTGCAGCTTGCGCTTCCCGACCTTCTGCAAGAGGTAACTCCACCGTCCCGCGAGGCTTCTTTCTCTTTCGACCTGCTGATTGAACATATCGCGGCGCTGATCCATGATTGCCAATATTACGATGGCTCGGTGCTCATACGCAAGCATCTGCGCCACCCTGACATCGTGGAGTCCCCAAGTAAAATGGCGGTCCTCTTTCGTTACGCTGGAATTCTTGAAGCGTTGAAAGAGCAATACGAACGCGCCGAAGCCCACTTGCGCAAAGCGCACGAATATGCGGAAGAATGCCGCGACCAGCAAATCTTAGCCGAGGTAAACATCTCCTTAGGTGCCTTAAAGAACTTGATTGGGAAATACGAGAAATCGGAAGCGATATACAAAAAATTGCTCTCCTCGATTCCCAAAGAGCTACCTCTTTCCACCCATACAAAAATCTATTACGGTCTCGGTCGAGCATTGTATGGTCAAGGCAAGTTCCACCAGGTGGTTCGCATCTTAATAACTCGTTTGGATCAACTGTTAAAGAACAACTCGATGTTTATGTACGGTGAGATCAGTGCCTTGATTGCGGCCTGCTACGAAAAGATGAACATCTATGATCAAGCGATCCCCTACTATGAAAAAGCGGTCGCCTACCACACGTTTACAGGCAATGTAGAAAAAGCGTCTCTTTCGCATCACCTGATCTCCAACTGCTATCTCGCGATGGATTGCCAAGAAAAAGATGCGACGTTTTCGAAAATAGCTGTCGAGTCCCCACAATTTGACCACCAAGATTTGTTTCACAGCTCTCAATATTTTTGATCACTCCACCGCAGTAGGGAGAGCCATCCGGTTCCTAAGCTTGGAGATCCCGCTTGGATTTCTGTTCATGGTTAATATTCTGTATTTTCAGAAAAATAGTGAGTCATACTCCCGACCTTGTCCTTTCTTGCGATGAGAGGGTTTTCCTGTACCCGAAACTAACGGAGGAATCAGGAGTCATCAACACCCAGTTTGAATCCATATTTACGGAAGGATAATATTTATTTGCGGACTATTTTCGTAGTTCAGAATAATCAGAAGGAGGTGTCGGTCGATGAGAAAACAACCGAAACGCGTTGCTGGCAAAGGTGAACCTACCGATAACTAAGAAATTCGAATTCCGCGTGGAAAGGAGGTCGAGATCGATGAAAAAACAGCCGAAGCGCATCGCTGGCAAAGGTGAAGTCACCCCTGACTAAGAAATTCGAAAATGAGTGAAAGGAGCAAGCTCCTTTCACTCATTTTCGAATCCAGATTCTAACCATCGCTTCAATTCTATACTTTTCAGGAGGCTTGATTATGGTCCAAGAACGTTTTCAGTACATGCTGTACTCCAAAGAGCGGAACGGGTTGCTCGTTTCGGGCAGGAAAGGTGGCATCTATTTTCTCGACCAAAATTTGAACTGCGTACAAGCTTCGATGAAGACTGACAACATCAGGCCGATCTCGGCGATGGTTGCGACCGATCGATACATCTTCACCCGAAGCAATTTCGGTCAGATCGTTCGCTGGGACTTATATACGCTCCGTCCGATCGATATCCTGTATGAGGGCGCTTATGCCGATCGTGCTATGCTCGATGAGGACGACTCCATCACGCCGAGCATCAACCATGCGCTCACCCTGTTCGACAGTAAGGTCTATGCCCTGAATGGCTTTGGGCAACTGTTGGAAATCGATCCGAACACCTGCCGACTGCTGCGCGTGCTCGACCCGAACAAAGCGTCGTTCATCGAAACGATTGAAGTGTCGCGCCCCGATACGCATGTGTTGTCCGACTTTTCAGGCTGGCTTTACTTCGGCAATCTTTCAACCGGGGAGTTTGAAAAGCGCATTCGGGTCGATCGCGGACCTGTCCATTGCGTTCGGTATGACAAGCGCCATGACCGCTACTGGGCATCGACCGACAACTCCTACGGCTTTTCGATCGTGTCGGCTGACGGCAAGGAGAAACAGCATTACAAAATGACGTTGGACGACGTGGAATGGATCACGTTTGATGAATCGCATTCGTCCGCGTACATCGCCTGCTTTGATCATCACCTCTATGTGTATTCGAACGAAAACGAGCAAGCGGAGTTAAAACGGGTGATCGGCCCTTTCAAGTTCCAGTTGAAACAGGTGCTCTATGTGTCAGACCATCAGATCTACATCTTGCTAGAGTCTGGCGAGATCTATCAGATCGACCAATATGGCAACCAGTTGGAGAAAACTTCGTTCGAGGGGAATTGCGTGTGGGGCGTTGACGCCCATCCTGAAGATGACAGCCTCGTGTACTGCGCTTTGGAAGATGGAAGCGTTTCGATCGTTCGCTATGGAATCGGGAGCTATCAGACCGTGGAACTCTCCGAGGTCACGCGGCATCGATATGCATTCGGTCGAGTCCGTCGGGCGCGCCCGTTGCCAGACGGTTCCTATCTGGCGGTCACGACCAGTGGAACGGTGTTTCTCGCTTCTGGTGAGGGAACCATCCGCTGGCGTCGCCAAGTGCCAGGCATCGTGCGCGATGTCGACCTAAACGTCGATTTTACTAAGGCGTTGATCGGCACAGAAGCGCAGTACGCGGCCGAGCTCGATGTCGAAACGGGTGAGCTCCTCCAAGAGCTGAAGTGCGACCTGCCCGTATGGGCGGTCACCTATGACCACCAAGGAAATCGCTACATCGGTTGTCGGAATCAGAAAATCCTCATCCTTGATAAAGATGATTTTGATTCGGTCAGCGAGATCTATCCCCGCGACAACGTGAAGCGCTTCCGCCGATTGGAAAACGGCAACATTCTGATGAATGGCCCAGAGGGAGTTTGTGAAATTGACACCTCGACGAAGGAAGTGGTCAAGCGCTGGACCGATTGGGTGACGACCACTGTAGAAAATGCGATCGTCTTTGAGCAGAACGTTTACACGGTCAGTTATAATCTGATGATTTGCAGCTACGATTACGAGAGCACAGACGGTTTCGACGTGCAGCTTTCGACGCACGACTTTCCAAAAGGGATAGCAGCCCGAAAGGCGGAAACGGGTGAATCTTTGCTTCTCGTCGGTGGTCGTGCTCCCTATGTGGCTGTTTACCTGCTCCAAGAAGGAGTCCCTCATAAAGTTCGTGAATTATTCTTATAAAAAAAGTGTGGAGGAAACAAAGTGATAGTCCTACAGGATGTGCACTACTCCTATCGCGCTCGAAAGCGTTGGTTCAGGCGGGAGGAAACGGTCACGCCCGTCTTGCACGGGGTAAATCTGCAGATCGAGGCGGGGGAAATGTTCGGACTGGTGGGGCCCAACGGTTCTGGCAAGACGACCTTGACCAAGCTGATCATCGGAGTCTATCCACCAGATCGCGGTGAGGTCCTGTATCAGAACAGTCGCCCCAACCTGAGCAACGGCAACTGGTCGGAAAAAATCGGCCTGGTCTCCGGCGCGGCGACGCGTCTGTTCGCCACGGTGGATCTGCACGAACACATCGTGCTCTATAAAAACCTGTATCGCACTTTTGATTCTGTCTGGTTTGAACGGCAGTTGGAAGAGTTTCAAATTCAGGATAAGCTGCACAAGCGCCCCACCATGATCTCCTTTGGTGAGCGCACCAAATTCGAACTTGCGCTGACGCTGGCTTGTTGCCCAGAAGTGCTGATCTTAGACGAGCCAACCGTCGGCTTGGACCCGATGGCTATCTCGCTTGTCCGCAACGCCATCAAGGCCTACTTAAAGGCTAAAGGGGGATGCGGAATCCTGACCTCGCACAACCTGAAGGATATCACGGAGATCTGTGAGCGGGGAGGATTCTTGCAGCAGGGAATCGTCTCCGATTTCTTCACAAGTCAGAATGTGAACTCAGAACTTCTCGAAGATCGCTTCCGGGAGGTGTACGGAAGTGGCTGAGAAGCTTTTGCAGACGCGATACTCCCTCGCGTTGCGCTTGCGGAGCGTGTACCTCGTGGCGCGCGGAGCTACCCCTTTTGATATCGGATGGAGCCTGCTGCTCTACTATTTGGCTCTCGTCTTAGTCACCGACTGCTTTCTGTGGTACTCCTCCGGCTCCCTCGCCGGCTATCAGTGGAAAACGCTCGTCGTCTACTCCTTGCTGTCCTATCCGCTCTGGATGCTGATCGGACTCAAAGGCATCGGTCGTCAACAGAGCGATCTGATGGAGCAGGCCAAGTGGCATGCGGTCGATCTGCTGCCTGGCGGTCCAACCGCGATCTTCCTCGGTCATCATGTCGGAAAAGTGCTGAAGACCAAAGCGCTGTACGTGTGGGCAATCGCATTTTTAAGCTTGGCGATCTATCATCAGAACGGGCCGTTAGAGATCGGGTTGGCGGTCGGAAACATCGTGATCGGATCGATCAATCTGGTCTTGGGAGGCATCATTTTCCGCTTCTATTCGCCAAAAGGGTACTCGGGGCTGGTCGGTTCAATTTTTCACAACACCACTTGGATCTTGTCCGGTGCAGTATTTCCTCTTGGCATGCTCAGCACTTCCCCTTGGTTTTACCTGTTAAATCCTTTTTCAGCAGCTGTGTCAACACCTCTGAACCTCCTGCAGGAAGAGCGATTCCCCGGCGCATTGAGCAAGCTCGACCTGCAATTGTACACGTTTGCTGGTTGCATTCTCTGGATGTTCCTGTTTGGGGCGATCGCGATGTATGCGGAAAGGAGCCGACGTGAAAAGTGCTATTAATCGATCGGTAATCGGCAGTTTCATCCTAATATCTGCCGTTTGGAAAATGAGCAAGGCGGGCGTCGCGAATCGCCTGCGCTTTGGCCTCTTAGAGTTGATTCCTCAGCTGCTCTATTATCTCGCCATGTCGATCATCGTGCTGCTCATGTTCAGCGTGATTCGAGATCAGACCATTCCCATGCGCGACTTGGTGATCTTTTTGCTGGTGATGTACGCTGTAGATTCGTTGGGGGATGCGCTGATCTTCAAAGGGATCGGCGAATATTGCGCTTCGCTTCGGCGGGGGCAGACCATGTATTACCTGCTCTCCCCAGGCATGCCGCTCTTCAAAGTGATCTTTCTGCGCTGGGATCTGCCCATGTTGGGGCTCGGGGCAATCTGCGGGCTCGGCGCGATTCTGCTCAGTTGGATGTTCTATGCGACCAACCCGATCTTGATCGCGCTCGCACTGCTCTTCGGCACGTTTACCCACGTGGTGCTCACCAGCGCTTTTCATATCATCCAAGCCTATTTCGATCCGACGATGCCCATCGCTTTGGGCAGCCCTTCGACTCGGTTTTACACCAAGCCGATGCACCTGTTTGTCAGCGGCAGTGTCAGCTTGACCTTCCTGATGACCTTCTATCCCGCATACTTTATGACCGCGTTCCCCGCGGGGCTTGCGATTCAACAAACGCAAGGGGTACTCACACAGTATGCGACCGCCTGCTACCTCGTCGGCGCTTTGTTTCTTTGTCTGTGGATTTTCATGCTCAACGCGGTGATCAAATCATCTTGCAGACGGAGGCAAAATTGATGAGATGGAACCTAGATCGCTTCTATCCGCAGGCAGTAGCCGATCGAGAATGGCGACAAGACAAAGAGCGCGCAATCAGCTTCGTTGTGCAGGGAGAGTTTGAGCAGGCTGAAGAGCTCCTGTCCTTTCTGTGGACTTATGCATATGCGCGATATTGTCTGAACACGAAAGATAAGCTTTGGAAGCATCGATTGAACGAGGTCGAGGAGATCGAGGAAAAAATCACCGTTCAAGCTGAGGAAGAGTCTGACCAAAAGGTAGAGGATGCGATTCAGCGTCAAGCTGAGATGATTCAAGAAATTTATAAGATCCGATTTTCTGGGTTGACAGTCTTTCAGGCATCAACTTCTCCCCACTCTGAGATCCGACGAGAGGCGAGAGAGTATCTCACCCAGCAGTATGCAGCCAAAAAGGAGCGCTTCGCCGAGCTTCTGATTCAAATCTGCCACGATAAATTCCCAACCGACCCACATTACCTAAAGGCACGCCAGCAGATGCTCGATGCATTGCCCTTGCTGCAAACATACCTCGGCGAACTGGTGCAGGCGAGCGGGAAGACCAAAATTCACTGGACAGACCTCTCGTTTCTGTTCGAGAGTGAAATGAATGATTGGGACTCTACCTATTCGCTCGAACAGACCCGATCGTTGATGGGCGATCTTCATTCATTCTTTGGGGAAACGCTCTCCCACTTGCTCGTTAACGGATGCCTGGAGACAAGCGAAGCTCCCCACAAATTGCAGAGCGGCTTTGCGATGCCTGTCGCTTTTCATCACGAGCCTCTCTGCTATCTGCACAGCGTTCGAGGCAAGGAAGGCGCGCTAGGTCTTTTGCACGAATTGTCACATGGACTCCATTTTTGGGCATACCGCGATCAAGAGAAGAACTATCTCTTGCCAGATGTGTCGGTGGTTGAGATCTTCCCGATGACGATCGAATTGGTCGCCCTTCATAAATGGGAAGGTCGCATCAGCTATTTGCAAAGGATTCTTTCATTTACGCTCTTCCAATTTCTAAAGGTCGAATTCAAATATCAGATTCATGAGAAGCGAGTCCAAACTCTCGAAGAAATACAGTGCATCTGGGACGATCTGATCGAGATGATCTTTGGTCGCCATCTAGAGTTCGAACGAGGAACGAACCTTTCCTGGTGCGGGAGTCGCTTGGTCTGGCAGGAAGCGGAAGTCGGGCAGAGATACATTTGCGGCAGCGTGGCCGCATGGAACCTTTCCAAGTCGATTTTAGATGCGGGTAAACCTGTGCTCGATCGAGTTGTCCAGACGCTTATGCTTCCTCCCAGCTGCGATCTTCAAGCATGGAACGAATCGCTGAACATCGATTTGCTAGGCTCCCTTACCCGAAGTGTCGGAAACGAGAGGACGATCCATGATCATCACTTGTTGCATCGCACCGACTCGTAGGTCGCCCCATAGAAATCGGAAGTCTCACATCTGTAAAGTGACTTGTTACGAGAACACCCTGTAGAGCGGTATCACCTAGTTCTGCAGGGTGTTTTTCGAGGTTTTCCTCAGCCCGGCAAAAACCCTTGCTGGCTGATCAGCACCTGTTCGGGCGGAAACTGTTCCTGCAAGTTGCGAAGCACGCGCAGATAGGCATCGCGGTCATACCAGTCTTCCAGCCCCGCGCTCCGATACAGCTCGGCGATCTGCAAGCGCTCGGTGCGCTTGCCACCGCTGCCATCGCCCATGAAGTAATCGTCGAGGCAGACGCGATCGACGAGGCCCGCCAGCCGCTTGGCAAATTGCTCGCTGCTCGGCAGGGCGGGTGCGATCGTCGCCTGAACGGGAAGCCCGGCTGCGCGCACCGCCTCGATCGCCTGCAAGCGCGCTTCGATCGGCGGCGCCTGCGGGGTGAAGAGCTTGCGGATGTCATCGCGGTCCGTCTCCACGGTGATCGAGATGCGAATGCGGTCTTGCAACTGTTCAAACAGATCGAGGTCGCGGGTGACCAGCGGGCTTCTCGTCTGCACGAAGAGAAAGTCGGGCTTTTCCTCCACCATCGCCTCCAGCAGCGATCGGGTGACCCGCTCCTGCTTTTCGATCGGCTGGTACGGATCGGTGCTGGAGGACATGAAGAGGGTGACCGGACCTTTTTTCTTGGCGGTGCGCAACTCGCGCTGCAGCTTCTCCCCCGCCTCGATCTTCACATCGATCCACGTCCCCCACTCCTGCCCGCGAAACAGCGCCACCGGCATCTGGCGCACATAGCAGTAGGAACAGGCGTAGGAACAGCCCACATACGGGTTGAGCGTATGGCTGTAGCCGCCGAGGAAACCGCTGGCCGGGTTGAGCAGCTTCGTCGGCTTTTTGTGCGTGATCGCTCGCCTCACCTTCACTGCGCTCCCTTCCGCTCACCATCTGGATCATCCAGCGGCCAGATCGGGCGCGGAATGTTGCGATAGGGGAAGTGGTGCAAGTTGGTGCTCGTCGCGCCCGGTGCGCCCACTTCGAGGATTGTGCTTGCGATCGGCTCGAAGGCGGCGCGGAAATGCCCTCTCGATTTGACGACGATCACCGCTTGCTCCAGCGGATCGATCCCGACGCTTTGAAAGACCTCCGGGTCGATGCAGGCGTGCCGATCGGTCGTGATCACCAGCTTGAGGCCGCCCGTTTCGATGACGGCCGTCTCGCCCATGCTCTGGCTCCCTCGACTGACCTGGCTTTGGGAGACGAAGCGCCCGTCTGTCAGCGCGCAGACGGTGCCCTCGACTTGCAGCGGTGCGCCATATTCGATCGGCCCTTTTCCACCGATCACAAAGGAGCCGCTGTTGCCGACGCCGATGCGCTTCGCCTGCTGAACGCTCTCCGGGTCGTGAATGCAGGCGACCGCCACCTTTTCCACCCCGCGGCGCAGCAGCTCCTGCAGCAGCACCGTGGTGTCGCCCGAGCCTCCCCCAGTCGGGTTGTCCGCCACATCGGCGAGCACGATCGGGCCGGCGAGCTCACGACCCGAGCTGAGCAGTTCGAGCGTTCGGTCGATCGCTTCTTCGCAGGTCGGGACGTCTTTTAAAAACTGTTCGCGAATCTCCCACGCCCGCGCTGCGATGGCGGACGAACAGGCGTCAGCGAGCGCTCGGTCTCCGTCGGCGGTGGTGACGACCGAAAGCCCGACGCCCGCAAAGTCGCAGTAAGGGAATCCGCCGAAGATGGAGACGTTCAAAATCCCCAGCTGTTCCTCCCAGCGCCGTGCCAGCGAAAACAGCTCCGCCATCGGCCCTTCTGCCGTCCGCATGTTGATCGTCGGCGGCATCATTCTGTGCGGAGGGTGTGCCATGCTGACCAGCGGGCGAATCTCACCGTTGAGCGCCCGCTCCAGACAGGCTGCCGCCTCCAGCGCTCGTTCGATCAGGTCGATGTGCGGGTTGGTGTCGAACGCGAACACCCCGTCGCAGTGCGCGCACATCTCCGGCGTGATGTTGCCGTGCAGATCCATCGCCAAGACGAGTGGGCGGTCGCCGATGATCGCCTTCACCGCCCGACAGACATCGCCTTCCACATCGCCCACGCCTTCCGCCATCATCGCGCCGTGCATGAACAGCAGGACGCCGTCTGGCCGTTCTCGTTCGATCGGCGCGAGCAGCTGCTCTTTCAACCATCGATAGAGGTCGGCCGTGATCGGTTGGGACGGCAGCGTCTGCGCGGCGAGCGTCGGGATCACCTCCCAATCAGCGCGCTCCGCATACTCCAAAAAGGCTCCGACCGCGGTGTGGCTCCCCCGCCACTCGGCGAGGATCTCCTCCCCTCTGCTCAGCCCCCACCGCTCCCACTGGGAGAGCGGCGTCAGTACGGGGGAAAAGCTGTTCGACTCGTGGTTGATCGTGCCGATGGCGACCCGTTTCCTCATCCTGTCTTCCTCCTGTCCTGATCGCGAAGCGATCCTGCTCGTTCTGTTGCACAAATTATACCAAGCCCAAGCCCGCATGTGAAAGTGGTTGCCTCGCACACAAAAAATCCTCGCACGGCATATGCCGGCGAGGATGATCGAACAGTTGGAACTGACTAGCTGCGAAACGCTTTTTCTGCGATGTCTTTGCGATAGTGCACGCCTTCGAACGTCACGCGCTCCACCAAGCGGTACGCCTCCGCCTGCGCCGCTTTCAGGTCGGCGCCAAATCCGGTGACGCCGAGCACGCGCCCGCCGTTCGTGACGATGCCCTCGCCGGTGCGCTTGGTGCCCGCATGGAAGATCACCGCCTGATCGCCCACCTGATCCAATCCGGCGATCAGGTCGCCTTTGCGGTAGGAAGCCGGATAGCCTTCTGCCGCCAAGATCACGCAGACGGCCGCGCGGTCTGACCACGCGATGTTCAGCTGGTCAAGCGTCCCGTCGACCACAGCGTTGAAGATGTCGAGCACGTCTGTCTCCAAGCGCGGCAGGACGACCTGCGTCTCCGGATCGCCAAAGCGCGCGTTAAACTCGATCACCTTCGGGCCGTCTGCGGTCAGCATCAACCCGGTGTACAGAATGCCCTTGAACGGGCTGCCATTTCCAGCGAGGAAATGGATCACCGGGCGGATGATCGTCTCCTCCACTTGCTTCAGCAGCGCCTGATCGACCACCGGAACGGGCGAGTAAGTGCCCATGCCTCCGGTGTTCGGGCCCTGATCGCCATCGTAGGCCGGCTTGTGGTCTTGCGAAGGAACCATCAGGTGTACCTGATCGCCAGAGACGAACGCCATGATCGTCGCTTCTTGCCCGGTCAAAAACTCTTCGACCACCACCTGTGCGCCCGACTCACCGAACGCTTTGTCTTTCATCATCATGTCGAGCGCCGCTTCCGCCTCTTCCAGCGTCATCGCGACGACCACGCCTTTGCCTGCCGCCAGCCCGTCCGCTTTGATGACGATCGGCGCGCCCTGTGCGCGGACATACTCTTTTGCCGCTTCCAGGCTGCCAAAATAGGCGGATGCTGCGGTCGGAACGCCCTGTGCCACCATCACTTCTTTGGCGAACGCTTTCGAACCTTCGATCAGCGCGGCCGCCTTTTTCGGTCCGAAGATGCGCAAGCCCCGCTGTTCGAAATGATCGACGATCCCGACCAGCAGCGCCGCTTCCGGGCCGACCACCGTCAGATCGATCCCTTCGCGCTCAGCAAAATCGGCCAGCGCCTGCACCTCTTCCACCCCGATGTCGATGCAGGTGGCAAGCTCGGCGATGCCCGGGTTGCCCGGCGCGCAATACAGCTGTGGTTGTTGCGGGGATTGGGCGAGCTTCCAGATGATCGCATGCTCGCGACCACCGCCGCCCACGACGAGAACTTTCATGGTTTCCCCTCCCTCTTAATGTTTGAAGTGGCGAACAGAGGTGAAGATCATCGCGATGCCCGCCTCATCGGCTGCTGCGATCGAATCTGCATCTTTGATCGAGCCGCCCGGCTGGACGATCGCCGTCACGCCGGCAGCCACCGCCGCTTGCACCGTGTCTGCCATCGGGAAGAACGCATCCGATGCGAGCACCGATCCTTGTGCGAGCTCACCCGCTTGCTCGATGGCGATCTTCGCCGCGCCGACGCGGTTCATCTGTCCCGCTCCCACGCCGACCGTGCGGTCTTCGCGCGCGAGGACGATCGCGTTCGACTTGACATGTTTGACCACTTTCCAAGCGAACAGCAGTTGCTTCATCTCTTCTGGCGTCGGCTGGCGCTTGGTGACCACTTTGACCTCTTCCTCGGTGACCGTTTTCGCATCGAGATCTTGGATCAGCAGACCGCCTTGCACTTTCAGCGTGGTGCGCGGGGTGCCGAGCGCTGCGATCCCACCTTGCGGAGTCATCGCCACCGTCATCACGCGCAGGTTTTTCTTCTGCTGCAAAATCTCCAGCGCCTCTGCGCTGTAGGAAGGTGCGAGGATGATCTCCAGGAACAGCTCGCTCATCTTCTGCGCGGTGTCCGCATCCACTTCGCGGTTGAGCGCGACGATGCCGCCGAAGATCGAGACCGGGTCTGCCTCATACGCCTTCATGTACGCCTGATAGATCGTCTCGGAGATGCCGACGCCACAGGGGTTGGTGTGCTTGATCGCCACCACCGCAGGCTCGGTGAACTCCTGCACGATGGAGAGCGCCGCGTTGGCGTCGTTGATGTTGTTGTAGGACAGCTCTTTGCCGTGCAGTTGCACCGCACCTGCGATCGTGTGGAGCGCAGCGCCCGGCTCTGCGTAGAAAGCTGCCTGCTGGTGCGGGTTCTCCCCGTAGCGCAGATCTTGGACTTTCTCATAGGTCAAAGTCAGCCGTTCCGGGAACTCGTCGCCGGTGACTTTGGACAGGTATTGCGAGATCAGCGCGTCATACGCAGCCGTGTGGCGGAACACTTTGGTCGCCAAGGTGAGCTTCTCTTCGCGAGTCAGCGGGTTGTTGTTGTCCAGCGCATCGATGATGCGCGCATAGTCGGAGCTGTCGACCACCACGGCGACGTCCTGATAGTTTTTCGCCGCTGCGCGAAGCATCGACGGGCCGCCGATATCGATGTTTTCGATCGCATCTTCGAACGTCACGTTCTCTTTTTCGATCGTCGCTTGGAACGGATAGAGGTTGACGATCACATAGTCGATCGGCTTGATGCCTAAGCCTTCGATCGCCGACATGTGCGACTCGTTGGCGCGAATCGCCAGCAGACCGCCGTGGATGTTCGGATGCAAGGTCTTGACGCGACCGTCCATGATCTCCGGAAAGCCGGTGATGTCGGAGATGTTGGTCACCGGAACGCCCGCCTCTTGCAACAGCTTGTGCGTGCCGCCGGTGGAGACGACCTCGATGTCGTGGCGCACGAGCGCCTGCGCCAGCTCGACGATGCCCGTCTTGTCCGATACTGAGATGAGTGCGCGTTTCATTTCTTGGTTCCTCCGTTCTCTTGCTCTAGTTTTTCTCGTGTTTGATCGTTCCGTTCAAAAGCGCTGCCGTCACTTCGGGAAGCAGTCGGTGCTCGACCGCATGAATCTTCTCCGCCAGCGTCTCCCGCGTGTCCTCTGGCGCGATCCAGACCGTCTCCTGACGGATGATCGGCCCGGTGTCGACGCCCTCATCGATAAAGTGGACGGTGACCCCCGTGTACTTCACGCCCGCCGCATGCGCATCGCCGATCGCATCTTTGCCCGGAAACATCGGCAAAAGCGACGGATGCAAGTTGATCGCCTTGCCCGCATAGGCGGCCAAAAAGGTCGGCCCGCAGATGCGCATATAGCCCGCCAAGACCACATACTCGACCCCGCGAGCGTGCAGATCGGAGACGAGCTGCGCTTCATAGGCCGCTTTGTCCGCAAACTCTTTTGGTGAATAAACGAGCACAGGCACCCCTGCTTCCTCTGCTCGTTCGATCACCTTCGCGCCCGGCTTGTCACAGACCACACAGGCCAGATCGCCTTGAATCTTGCCCGCCTGTACCCAATTGATCAGGATCTGGGCGTTCGACCCAGATCCTGATGCCATGATTGCAAATGTCGCCATGTGCTTAAATCCCCTTCAGTTGTACGTCGTGCGGGCCTTCGATGATCTTGCCGATGATGTTCGCCTGCTCGCCCAACGCTTCTGCTGCTGCCGCCACCTCTTTCGCCTGCTCTGCCGGCACGATCAGAATCATGCCGATGCCCATGTTGAACGTGCGGAACAGGTCGAAGCTTGAGATGCTGCCGAGGCGGCGCATCGTGTCGAAGATCGGCTGAATCGGCCAGGAGCCGACTTCGATCTCCGCCGACAGCCCTTCTGGCAGCGCGCGCGGGATGTTTTCCAAGAAACCGCCCCCGGTGATGTGCGCCAGCGCATGGATGTCAAAGCGCTCCAGCAGTTCGAGCACCGACTTGACGTAAATTTTGGTCGGGGTGAGCAACACTTCCCCGAGCGGTTGACCGATCTCTGGGAACACATGGTCGAGCGAATACTCGTTGTCCCCGAAAAACAGCTTGCGCACCAAGGAGTAGCCGTTGGAGTGAATGCCGCTCGACGAGAGGCCGACGATCAGATCGCCCGCTTGCACGCGGCTGATGTCGATCAGCTTGTCCTGGTCGACGACGCCGACCGTAAAGCCGGCGATGTCATACTCGCCATCTTGGTACATGCCCGGCATCTCCGCCGTCTCGCCGCCGATCAGGGCGCATCCAGACTGTTCGCAACCGTCTGCGATCCCTTTGACGATGCTCTCGATCGTCTCCGGAACCACTTTGCCGGTCGCCAGATAGTCGAGGAAGAAGAGCGGTTCCGCCCCCATGACCACGATGTCGTTGACGCACATCGCCACCGCGTCGATGCCGATCGTGTCATGCTTGTCGAGGGCGAACGCGAGCTTCAGCTTGGTGCCGACACCGTCTGTGCCGGAGACGAGCATCGGGTTTTTGTATTTGGATACGTCGAGCTTGAACCCGCCGCCAAATCCGCCGAGCATCGTCGCCACCTCAGGGCGCATCGTGCGCGCCACGTGGGATTTCATGCGGTTGACCGCCTCATTGCCCGCGTCGATGTCGACGCCCGCCGCTTTGTACAGTTCGCTCATCTTGTATCCTCCTAGCGATCCATGATCGATTTGGTCAGGTCTTCGTAGATTTCGGTCGGGTACTTCCCGGTGAAGCAGGCGTTGCAATGGCCGTGATCGCTGCCATCGGTGATGCCAAACGCTCGCATCATCGCAGGCTCCGACAGGAAGGCGAGCGTATCTGCGCCGATGTACTCGCGGATCTCCTCGACCGATTTTCTCGCGGCGATCAGCTCATCTCTTGCAGAGGTGTCGATGCCGTAGAAGCAGGAGTGCGTGACGGGCGGTGACGCGATGCGAACGTGTACTTCTGTCGCACCCGCCTCGCGGAGCATGTTGACGATGCGCCCGGAGGTCGTGCCGCGCACGATCGAGTCGTCGATCATCACGACGCGCTTGCCCTCGACGATCTTGCGCACCGCGTTCAGCTTGAGCTTGACGCCGCGCGCGCGCAGCTCTTGGCTCGGCTGGATGAACGTGCGGCCGATGTAGCGGTTTTTGATCAGGCCGATCTCATAGGGGATGCCCGACTCTTCCGCATAGCCGATCGCCGACGAGATCGACGAGTCGGGCACGCCGATGACGACGTCCGCCTCGACCGGATGCTCTTGGTAGAGAATGCGGCCAAAATCTTTGCGCACCGCGTGCACGTTGAAGCCGTCGATGTCCGAGTCGGGACGGGCAAAATAGATGTACTCAAACGTGCAGAGCGCGCGCTTCGCCTTGCCAGCAAAGCGAGTCGATTCCACGCCGTCTTTGGAGATGATCAGCATCTCGCCAGGCTCGATGTCGCGGACGATCTCCGCGCCGATCGTGTCGAACGCGCAGGATTCGGATGCGACGCAGTACGCGTCGCCGATCTTGCCGAGCACCATCGGGCGCAGTCCGTTCGCATCGCGCATCGCATACAGCTTGTCGTCTGTCAGGATGCAAAACGCATAGGCGCCTTTGACGATCGACAGCGCTTCGCGGATGTTGTCCGCCACGTCGCTGTTGCCGGCGCGGGCGATCAGATGGGCGACCACCTCGGTGTCGGAGGTCGATTGGAAGATCGCGCCACGATGTTCGAGAAACGAGTGCAGCTGGTGCGCGTTGACCAGGTTGCCGTTGTGCGCCAGCGCCATGTTGCCGCGCTGGAAGTTGAACACGAGCGGCTGCGCGTTGATCAGCTGCGAGACGCCCGTCGTGGAATAGCGCACATGGCCGACTGCCGAATGGCCTTTGGAAAGACGAGGCATGGCCTCGTTCGGAATTGCATCCGCAACGAGACCCATGCCTTTTTGATGATACAGCTTGACTCCGTCAACCGTAGCGATCCCGGCAGACTCCTGACCGCGATGCTGGAGAGCGACCAGCGCAAAACAGGTCAGCTCCGCCGCGTTCTCATGCCCAAAGATTGCAAAGACGCCGCACTCTTCATGCCATTTGTCAAACATCTCGTCGTCCAGCAGGTCTGCACTCAGTTCATGAGACATGGGATTGCTCCTCTCCAAGTTGCTTCGAGATGCGCCACCTTGTCCTCGACGACCGCGCTGTCGTTGATGCGAATCGTCAGGGTGTCGCCGCCGAGAATGCCCAGCGCAAGAACGGCTACATCATGCTCGCCCATCAGCGCTTCGAACGCCGCTTCATCCGCTTGCTTCACTTCGATCAGGATGCGGGAGCCCGCCTCGCCGAACAGCACTTCGTCCAGCCGTTTGTCGGAGCTGATCTCGATCGTCGCCCCGATGTTGCCACCGATCGCCGACTCGGCCAGCGCGACCGCCAGACCGCCTTCCGCCAGATCGTGCGCCGCTTCGACCAGCCCTGCGCGAATCGCTGCCAGCGTTCCGCCCTGCACCGCTTTTTCCACCTGCAGGTCGAGCGGAGGCGCATCGCCTGCCACCGTGCCGTGCACGACGCGCAGGTACTCGGAACCGCCGATCTGACCAGCTTCTGCCGGGCCGACCAGATAGACTTTGTTGCCAGCCGCTTTGAACGACTGAGTCGTGATGTGCGCCGTGTCTTCGATCAGACCGACCATGCCGATGATCGGCGTCGGGTAGATGTCCACATCGTTGGTCTGGTTGTACAGCGATACGTTGCCGGAGATCACCGGGGTGTCGAGTTCGCGGCACGCATCGGAGATGCCCGCACAGCTCTCTTCAAACTGATAGAAGATCTCCGGCTTTTCGGGCGACGAATAGTTGAGGCAGTCGGTGACCGCCATCGGTTTTGCACCGGAGCAGACGAGGTTGCGCGCCGATTCTGCCACCGTGTGCGCGCCGCCCGTATACGGGTTGAGGTACACGTAGCGACCGTTGCCGTCTGTGCACATCGCCAGCGCCTTTTTGGTGCCGCGAATGGTGACGACAGCCGCATCGGAGCCGGGGCGCACAGCGGTGGAGGTGCGCACCATCGAATCGTACTGCTGATAGACATACTCTTTCGACGCGATGGTCGGCGTGCGCAGCAGTTCGTGCAGCGTGTCGGTCAGCTGTTCCGGAACGTCCACGCTCGTCACATCGAAGGACAAGGTGGTGTCGAGGTAGGCCGGGCGCGCAGACGGACGGTGATAGACTGGCGCATCGTCGACCAGCGTGCTGACTTTGATCTCGGCGACCGTCTCTTCGCCCCACTTCAGGCGCAGCATGCTGTCGTCCGTCACGCGACCGATGACAACCGCCTCCAGACCCCATTTGTTGAAGATCTCTTCGGCGATGTGCTCTTGGCCATTTTCCATGACGACGAGCATCCGCTCTTGCGACTCGGAGAGCATCATCTCGTAGGGAGTCATGCCCTCTTCGCGGCACGGCACTTTCGTCATGTCGAGCTCGATGCCCGACCCTGCGCGAGCTGCCATCTCCGACGAGGAGGAGGTAAGACCTGCCGCACCCATGTCCTGAATGCCGATGACCGCTCCGGTCGCGATCAGCTCCAAGCAGGCTTCGAGCAGCAGTTTTTCCATGAACGGGTCGCCCACCTGCACGGCGGAGCGCTCTTTGCTGTGCGGATCTTCGGTCGAAGCGAACGTCGCGCCGTGGATGCCATCGCGTCCGGTGCGTGCGCCGACGGCGAGAACCGGGTTGCCGACGCCTTTGGCGGTGCCTTTGGCGATCTCATCGTGCGTCATGATGCCGACGCACATCGCGTTGACCAGCGGGTTGTGGCGGTAGCGCTCATCAAACACCACTTCGCCGCCGACCGTCGGGATGCCGATGCAGTTGCCGTAGCCGGCGATGCCTGCGACGACGTTGGAGAAGAGGTAGCGGTTGCGCACATTTTCTTCCCCGTGCAATTCGCCAAAGCGCAAGGAGTTGAGCAGCGCGATCGGACGCGCGCCCATCGTGAAGACGTCGCGGATGATGCCGCCAACCCCGGTCGCCGCCCCTTGGTAGGGCTCGATGGCGGACGGATGGTTGTGCGATTCGATCTTGAAGGAGACGGCGAGGTTGTCGCCGATATCGATGATCCCCGCATTTTCACCCGGGCCTTGCAGAACGTGCGGGCCGGAAGTCGGGAACTTTTTCAAGACAGGACGGGACGATTTATAGGAGCAGTGTTCAGACCACATAACCGAGTAGATGCCCGTCTCGGTGTAGTTCGGCTGACGGCCCATCAAGGAGACGATGCGACCGTACTCCTCCTCGGTCAACCCGAACGTCTCATAGATTTTCTCTTCGGCAATTTGCTGCGGAGTAGGTTCGTTACGCACCGTGCTTCTCCCTCCATGCTTTCAGAATCGATGTGAACAACGCTTTGCCATCGGAGGAGCCGAGCAGATCGTGCACGGCGCGCTCCGGATGCGGCATCATGCCGAGCACGTTGCCCGCTTCGTTGCAGACCCCGGCGATGCGCTCCAGCGAACCGTTCGGGTTGTGCTCATGATAGCGGAAGACGATCTGGTTGTTCGCCTTCATCTTGGACAGCGTGTCCTCATCCACATAGTAGTTGCCTTCGCCGTGCGCGATCGGGATCTGAATCACTTGCCCTTGCGCATAGTCGGAAGTAAACGGCGTGCTGCTGTTTTCCACGACGAGCGGCGAGATCGCACAGCGGAACTGCAGGTGATCGTTGTGGCGCAGCGCGCCCGGCAGCAGACCCGATTCGGTGAGGATCTGGAAGCCGTTGCAGATGCCGATGACAAATTTGCCCGCTGCTGCCTCTTTCTTCACCGCTTCCATCACCGGCGAGAAGTTGGCGATCGCACCGCAGCGCAGGTAGTCGCCATAGGAAAAGCCACCCGGCACGATGATGGCGTCATATTCGGAAAGGTCGGTGGTCGTATGCCAGACTGGCTCAACCGTTTCGCCCAGCACGTCTTCCACCGCTTTCACCGCGTCGATGTCACAGTTGGAACCCGGGAATACCAGGACGGCAAACTTCATCGTTTACGCCTCCACCAGTTCAAATTCGTACGTTTCGATGACCGTGTTCGCCAACAGCTTTTCGCACATCTCGGTGATGCGCTCGTTCGCTTGCGCCTTGTCGGTCGTGTCCACTTTCACTTCCAAAAACTTGCCGATCCGCACATCGCTCACCTCTTGGTAGCCGAGCGCGTGCAGCGATTTGGTGACGGCGGTGCCTTGCGGGTCAAGAACGGACTGTTTTAAGGTGACATGAATGCGAGCGATGATCATGCTTCTACTCCTCCCAAACGGCGCAGCATCTCTTGATATGCTTCTTCCACATTGCCCATATCGCGGCGGAAGCGGTCTTTGTCCAGCTTTTCGTTCGTATCCGCATCCCAGAAGCGGCAGGTGTCTGGCGAGATCTCATCTGCCAGAATCAGCTCGCCTTGCGGAGTGATGCCAAATTCGAGCTTGAAGTCGACGAGCGTCACTTTGCGCGCTTTCAGATAGTCGACGAGGATCTCGTTGATCTTGCGGCCGTACTCGGCCATCTTGGCAACGATCTCCGGAGTTGCGAGTTCCAGCACTTCGATGTGCGAATCGTTGATCAGCGGGTCGCCCAGGTCGTCGTCTTTATAATAGAACTCGACGACAGCTTTCGGCAGGACAGTTCCTTCCGCCAGGCCCAGACGCTTGGCGAGGGAGCCAGCCGCGATGTTGCGCACAACCACTTCCAGCAGTACAATTTCGACTTTTTTCACCAGTTGCTCGTTGTCGTTCATCTTCTCGACGAAGTGAGTCGGGATGCCTTGCGCGTTGAGCATCTCCATGAAGATGGTGGAGATCGCATTGTTCAGTTGGCCTTTGCCGGTGATGGTGCCTTTTTTCTCCCCGTTAAACGCGGTGGCATCATCTTTGTATTCAACGATGTACAGATCGGAATTGTCCGTAAGATAAACTTTCTTCGCTTTGCCTTCGTAGAGCATTTCGCCTTTGGTAATCATGAGAGATCCTCCCTTTTAAAAAACACCGGGACCCACTCCCCGCCTCCTCGCGGTCAAGGGAGAGAAGCGGTCCGGCAGTAAAGCCCCGGATGTGTTTTGGTTGTATTAGAGACCGAGACGTTCGAAGATCGTATCGACGTGCTTGAGATGCCAGTTGTAATCGAAGCAGTCATCCAGCTCTTCCTTCGACAGGTTGGACGTGATCAGCTCGTCGCTCTCGACGATCTCGCGGAAGGAGCGCTGCTCTTCCCACGATTGCATCGCGCGCGCTTGCACCGCATCGTACGCTTTCTCGCGGGTGAGGCCTTTGTCGATCAGGGCGAGCAGCACGCGCTGCGAGTAGATCAGGCCGAACGTGCGCTGCATGTTGCGCTGCATGTTCTCCGGGAACACGGTCAGGTCTTTGATGATGCGAATCATCTTGCGCAGCATGTAGTTGACCAAGATCGTGCTGTCCGGGATGATCACGCGCTCGACAGAGGAGTGCGAAATGTCGCGCTCATGCCAGAGCGGCACGTTTTCATAGGCGGCCAGCGAGTTGCCGCGCAGGATGCGCGCGAGGCCGGACACCTGCTCGCAGGAGACCGGGTTGCGCTTGTGCGGCATCGCCGAGGAGCCCTTTTGCCCTTTGTAAAACGGCTCTTCCGCCTCGCGGAACTCCGTCTTTTGCAGGGCGCGGATCTCAGTTGCGATCTTGTCGAGCGTGCAGCCGATGATCGCCAGCGTGCTCATGTAGTGCGCATGGCGGTCGCGCTGCAGCGTTTGGGTGGAGATCGGCGACGCTTTCAGGCCGAGCTTCTCGCAGACGAACTTCTCGACGAACGGGTCGATGTTCGCATAGGTGCCGACAGCGCCCGACATCTTGCCATATTCGATCGTCTCGGTCGCGCTGTCGAAGCGCTCCAAGTTGCGCTTCATCTCTTCAAACCAGAGGCCCACCTTCAGACCGAAGGTGGTCGGCTCCGCGTGGACGCCGTGCGTGCGGCCCATCATCACCGTGTGCTTGTGCTCTTTCGCCTTGGCGCCGAGCACTTCGATAAACTCGACGATGTCGCGGCGGATGATCTGGTTCGCCTGACGGATCTGGCTGGACAGCGCCGTGTCGACGACGTCTGTCGAGGTCAGGCCGTAATGCACCCACTTCGACTCTTCGCCGAGCGATTCGGAAACGCAGCGGGTGAACGCGACGACGTCATGACGAGTCGATTCTTCGATCTCCAAGATGCGATCGACCGTGAAGGTCGCTTTCTCGCGGATCAGTTTGACGTCCTCTTTCGGGATGACGCCGAGCTCCGCCCACGCTTCACAAGCGAGAATTTCCACTTCGAGCCAGTTGGCAAAGCGGTTGTGCAGTTCCCAGATCTTGCCCATCTCCGGTAATGTATAGCGATCGATCACAGTAGGTTCCTCCTCATTCCCTCAAGGGTGCTCGTCCTAAATTTACTTGTTGAGATATGCTTCCACGCCGATAGATTGCAGCTTGTCATCTTTCGCTTCCACTTCGGCAGCCAGTTGTCCACGGTAGTCGTCCAGTCGCTTCGCCAGCGCCTCGTCAGCGCCTGCCAGCATCTGTGCGGCGAGCAGGCCGGCGTTATATGCGCCGTTCACAGCGACCGTTGCGACCGGAATGCCCTTTGGCATCTGCACGATCGCGTACAGCGCATCAAGACCTTGGATCGCGCCGCCTTGGATCGGAACACCGATCACAGGCAGGGTGGTGCATGCTGCGACCACGCCCGGCAGGTGAGCGGCCAAGCCCGCACCTGCGATGATCGCGCCAAAGCCGTTCGCGCGAGCTTCGCGCGCGAGCTTCATCGTCTTGTCAGGCACGCGATGCGCCGAGGAGACTCGAATCTCCGTCTCCACTTCCAACGCATGCAACGCCTTTGCCGCCTCGTTCATCACTTTCAGATCGGAGTCGCTTCCCATCAAAATCAGCACTTTTTTCGCCATGATCGATTCCCTCCATTTGTCCAAACCAGCGTTAGTTTTTGCTATTCTGCCCATTATCAAACACAGCGCTTGCACAATTTCATCAAAAAACCCAGGTGGGTAGAATTCGTCGTCGCACCGCGTGCTGCCGACCGAAACCTACCCGCCTGGGCTTTTATCCCTTCGGTGTCATGTCCACCTACAGTGGACATGTGAATCGCTCGGACCAACTCATGCGGAGCGGAACCCTAGATTCACTTTCGTTCGTAGTCCGGCGATTCCGGTCGCCGGGTAGAGACTCTCGGGCCAATTCCCGAGGATATACGAGCTAGTATCAGTAACCATCTTGTCTACTGCAAGCATACCAAAACTGGTTGTGGCGCGTCAATCAAAAACCGAACATTCGACGTGAACTTTTTTTGATCGTTCGAATTTTAGTGAGGTTTTCGCTTTCAGGCATGATTTTCTCAGGAAGCCATAGACTTTAGTAGGAATGCGATTGTATGGAGTGATTGGACATGATGCGCATCTACCGGTTTCGCGACACGCAGCGCTTCATCTTTCTTTTGCTGCTGTTTCCTCTCGTCCCACTGCTGATCGAATGGTTGCTCCCGAAGTGGGCACCGCTTGTCCTCGCGGGCGTCGCGCTGTATGTGGGCTATACGTTTTGGATGTTGTTTCGCCTGCGCGATCTGGAGATTTTAGAGGCGGAGATTCGCATCGACAGCGGGAGATGGCAACAGGTTCTCTCCCCTGCGGACATCGCGGAGATCTGTCTGGTCAAACATCAAGGCATGCAGTTTCGCATCGGCGAACAAAACCGAATGATTCGCTTGCTCGCCTCCGATTACCGCGAGGCGGTGACCGCCCTGGAACAGTTCGCCCGCCGCCACGCGATTCCCTTGACCGACAAGCGGCCCGATCAACAGGCGGAACAGAGGAGGGAAGTGTCATGATCCTTCGCGATGCTCTGCGGCAGATGTCGCTCGATCAGCTGCGCGAACTCTATCGGACGCTCTACCATCCGGAACAAATGCCGCTCTTGACGGAGGCGGAGCTCTGTCAGCAGATCGAATCGTTTTGGGACAACCCCGCGCATTGGGAGGAGCTGATCGCCGCGCTGTCGCCGACGGAGCGCCGCGCGATGATCCGGCTGGCCTTGCAGGAGCGCTGTCAGATCGACGCTTTTCTTGAGGAGATGTCAGCTCTCGGGCTGGTGATCTTGTATCGCGACCACAACCGCTATCAGCTGCCGGACGATGTCCGCTACAAGCTGTTGGAGCGCTTGCCGAGCATCGGCGACCTGCTCAGTGCCAAGCGGCAGGGCGATGAAGATGGCATCGCTCCGGTGTAGCAGCGAGATCCGGTGTGAAGCGGCGAGCGCCGCTCCGAAAAAAGGGACGGCATGCCTTGCAGCTTCCCCCGAACCACCGCATCGCAATTCAAGAGCGTCTTGATGACGAACAAAAAAGCAGCCACCTGAGCAACTTCGCCCAGGTGGCTGCTACTTTTTTTCAAAACCTCAGAGGAGCGGTGCATCGCCGCAGCTGTCGAACGGGAGCGTACGTGCAACCTGACTCCTCGCTGCGATCGTGCGTCCGATGCGACTGTGAGATCTCTACTCGCCGGCGAGGAAGATGTAGCGCGCCAAGGCGAGGATCGCGATCACCCAGATCAGCCAATGGATGTTGACCTTCTTGTCCTGCTCTTTGGTGAACAGGTTGCGCACCACGTTGAGGAAGACGAAGAAGATGATCCCGATCGAGATGCCGTTTGCGATCGAGTAGGTGAACGGCATCAGCGCGATGGTCAAGAACGCAGGCATCGCAATGCCGAAGTCGTCCCACTCGATGTGGCGGACGGAGCTCATCATCAGCACGCCGACCACGATCAGCGCAGGTGCGGTCGCCGAGTCGGGGATCACCGCTACGAACGGCGCCAGCGCGAAGACGGAGAGCAGGAACAGGATGCCGGTGGTCACAGCGGTCAAACCGGTGCGGCCGCCAGACTCGATGCCCGCCGCCGATTCAACATAGGCGGTCATCGGGGTGACGCCGAGCAGAGCGCCGATCGAAACGCCGGAGCCATCGACGAACATCGCGCGGCCCAGACGCTTTTCGCCATCAGGGCGATTGAGCAGACCGGCGCGGTTCGCCGTGCCGACCAGAGTGCCAAACGAGTCAAACAGTTCTACGAAGACGAAGATGATGACAACTTCCCAGAAGATCGCGCTTCCGAGCATCGAGAAATCGAGTTGGAACACAGAAAGATTGGAGAAATCGGGCAAGAAGGTCGGGTTGCTGAGCGCTTCCGTATTGGTGACGCCGAGCGGAATCCCGATCAAGGTGGTGAGGATGATCGTGATCAGCAGCGCTCCGCGAATGCGAAGCGTGGTCAGAACACCTGCGATGAGCAGACCGATCAGGGTCAGCATCGCCCCTTTGTTCGCCATGAAGTCGGTCAGGCCGATGTTCCATTCGAAGAACAGCAGGTTGACGCTAGCAGCACCATTTTTGATCGCCTCGGCAGACGGGCCGCCGACCCAGGACACGGAGCTCACCTGGCCGAGCTTCAAACCGATCAGCGTGATGAACAGACCGATCCCGACTGTGATCGCATACTTGAGCGAATCGGGCAACGCTTTGACCAACATCTGACGGAAGCCTGTCACCGTCAGCAGAATAAAGATCAGACCGGATACGAACACGGCGCCGAGCGCCACTTGCCACGTCATCGTGCCGCCGTTCGCCGCAGCGACGACCGCAAAATACGCGTTGAGACCCATGCCTGGCGCAAGGCCGACCGGGAAGTTGACAAACAGACCCATCATCAAGGTGACCAGACCAGCACCCACGGCGGTCGCGAAGAAGACCGCCCCTTCGGACATGCCGGTCCCTTTTAAGATCACCGGATTCAAGAACAGGATGTACGCCATGGTGACGAACGTGGTGATCCCGGCGATGATCTCAGTGCGCGGGTTGGTGCCAAATTCGCCAAGTTTAAACAAACGCTCCAACATCTTGATATTCCCCCTTTTCCCCTTCTCGCTCCACTCTTTCCTATCTCTCTCTGTTTATTCCCACTCGATCGTAGCTGGCGGCTTGGAGGTGATGTCATACACCACGCGGTTCACATCTTTCACCTCGTTGACCAAGCGCACCGACAGGCGCTCCAGCGCGTCGTGCGGAATGCGCGCCCAGTCGGCCGTCATGCCGTCGCTAGAAGTGACAGCGCGGATGGCGATCGTATACGCGTAGGTGCGCTCATCGCCCATGACGCCGACCGAACGAATATCAGGTAGTACCGCGAAGTACTGCCAGATCTCCCGGTCGAGACCGGATCTGCGAATCTCATCGCGAACTACATAATCTGCATCTTTCAAAATGTTGAGCTTGTCTTCCGTCACATCGCCGATGATGCGGATCGCAAGGCCAGGACCTGGGAACGGTTGGCGCCAGACGATCTCTTCTTTGATCCCGAGCTCTGTGCCGGCAGCGCGCACTTCGTCTTTGAACAGCGCGTTCAGCGGCTCGATCAGCGCAAACTGCATATCTTCTGGCAAGCCGCCCACGTTGTGGTGCGACTTGATCGTCGCAGCGGTCGCCGTGCCCGATTCGATGATGTCGGTGTAGAGGGTGCCCTGCGCCAAATAGTCGAAGTGGCCGAGCTTGGCCGATTCCTCTTCAAAGACGCGGATAAATTCTTCACCGATGATCTTGCGCTTGGTCTCCGGATCGCTCACACCGGCCAGGCGGCTGAGGAAGCGCTCGCGAGCATCGATCTTGATCACGTTCATCTTGAACTCGCCAGCGAACATCTCCATCACCTGTTCCGCTTCGTTTTTGCGAAGCAGCCCGTGATCGACAAACATGCAGGTCAGGTTGTCGCCGATCGCGCGGTGGACGAGCACAGCAGCCACCGAAGAGTCCACACCGCCAGACAGTGCGCAGAGCACTTTTTTATCGCCGACTTCGCCCTTGATCTTCTCGATCGCCTCTTCGACGAAGGAAGCGGACGTCCAAGTGCCGCTCGCTTTGCAGACCTCATAGAGGAAGTGCTTCAACTGATCCTGGCCGTGCTCGCTGTGGTTGACCTCAAGGTGATATTGCACCGCATACAGGTTGCGCGACACATCGCTCATCGCCGCCACCGGGCAGGTCGTGGTCGTCGCGTCGACGCGGAAGCCGGCCGGCACGCCCATCACTTTGTCCGAGTGGCTCATCCACACTTGCTGCGACTTCGGCTGATCGGTGAACATCACGTTGTCGCTCTGCACCTCGATCATCGATTTGCCATACTCGCGCACATCTGCGCGCTCCACCTTCGCGTCAAAATGGTGTGCCATCAGCTGCATGCCGTAGCAGATGCCGAGGATCGGCACGCCGAGGTCGAAGATAGCCGGATCGACCTTCGGTGCTCCCTCCGCATACACAGAGTTCGGCCCCCCGGAGAAGACGATCCCTTTTAGGTTCAATTTTTTCAGCTCTTCTGCTGTCGTCTGAAACGGCATCAGCTCCGAATAGACGCTCAGTTCGCGGATGCGACGGGTGATCAACTGATTGTATTGACCCCCAAAATCAAGTACGACGACGATCTCTTTGTTCTCCATCGATTACGCTCCCGTCCCTCTAGGTTGTAAAGATACACGCATAGGTCATCATGAAAAAAAGCACCCTGTTTTCCACAATCACCTTTAGTATGGAAAATCCATCCCAAAGGCATACGAGGAGAACAGAGTGCATCACTGACTCAGATCAGCCAATATACTACACGATGTCGAATCCTCGTAGACAGTTCTTTCCGGGAACTGGTAGAGACTGCCAGGCCATATCCCCAGCATTATACGAGACAAATCTTCTATTCGACATCATTTTACTTAAAAGACGAACATTCGTCAACTAGAAATCGACTATCGTTCGCGTTAACGGCGTTTTTTCAAACGGCCGACCTTGCGCACGATCCGCGACCACAGATCGTGGATCTGCGATTTTTCCCCTTCCGATACGTCCCGCTTCCCATAGCGGACTCGCTCGAAGATCCGGGCGAGCGGAATCATCTCGCGACCGCGCAGATCTGGATTGTCGGAGAGGTACAGCGCGTACTCGCGCAAGCTCATATCGGTCTGCCGCTTCCAGCCGAAGCGCCCCATGATCAGCATCAGGCGCAGCACCGCGTTGGTGATCACATCGCCATCCCCCTTGTAGGCACGGCGCAAATAGTAGGCGATCAGCAGTCGGCGGCGGTTGAAGAAGGCGATGACCAGCAGGAGGAAGAACGCGATCCCTGCATAGATGCCGACCTGTTTCCAGTCGATGTTCAGGTCGAAGGAGAAGGCCGACTTGGTCGTCTCTTCCTCTTGCTCTTTTTCCTCCCCCTTCTTGTTGTCGACAGGCGGCGTGATCACCGGTTGCTGCTCGCTCGGCTTGAAGATCGGGCGCATCTGGAACGAGCTGGTCGGCTCAAATGCTACCCAGCCGATCCCATCAAAATAGACTTCCGCCCACGAGTGAGCGTTTTTGTTTTTGACCACGTAGAGGTACTCTTCATCCGTCTCGCCCTTATAGGTCAGATCGACATCGCCGCGCGTGAACCCTTTGACCCAGCGCGCAGGCAGCCCGATCGAGCGAGCCATCACGACAAAGGCGGTCGAGAAGTGGTCACAATAGCCGCGCTTCGATTCGAACAGGAACTGATCGACAAAGTCTTGATCCTCATCGGGGATCGGGACGTTCTTCGTCTCATAGCGGTAGGTTCGCCGCAGATAGTCTTCCAGCGCCTTCGCCTGCTCGTAGGGCGCAGGAGAGGCAGAGGCGATCTGCCACGCTAAATTCTTGACCCGCGCTGGCAGATTGGACGGAAGCGACAAGTACGGCTTGAGGAAATCCGCTTTCGAGCTGACAGCTGTTGAAATCTGCGCGTTCCGCAGCGCCACCTCATCATGATACGGCACTTGCGAATAGACGGTGTAAGTGTCCCCCGGCTCCAGCTGATCGATCTCCAAGCGGGTATCGAACGGCGAGTATTTGACAGTCGTTCGGTTGATGTTCGCGCCTGCCACCCCGGTGACGCGCGAATGGCCGAACAGGAGCGGAACGATGTTGTCTTGGATGGTGACCGTCTGCTCCACCTGCTTCGTCTCCAGCGTAGTGTCCTCTAGGAACTGCTGCTGACGAATGTCTGCCGGGTTGGTCAGCTGCGAAGCTGATGCGACCGACAGCCAGCCTTTCCCCGTGTAGGTCGCTTTCGTCTCCCCGCGGTAGTAGCCTTCGACTGTCGACGTGACGGTGAAGACGACCGTATCGTCCATCTCGAACGGCCCGCCGAGCTGATCGTCGTTGTTGCCGTAGCCGATCTTCTGAACTAGCTTACCCCCGTCTTTGATCCCCTTCAGGAAGGCGACCGGATCGGGCCATGCCGGCTCTTCCGCCTTCGGAACGACGAGGCCGACGCCGGTGACGATCAGCGAGAGGATCAGCGTCCAGACCAGCCAGTGGCCCGGCCACCCTTTCAGATGGCGCGGCATGCGCGCCAAGCGCTCGACAGCTGGCAGCTGACGAAAGGCGAGGATGACCAGCCCGAGCAGCAGGAACAGCACCAGGTGCCCTTCGATCTCCCGCACATAAAACGTGTCGATCACGCCGAGCCCTATCATGCCGAGCAGCAGGAAGACGAACATCCATGCCCTCACGCGCATGCTCAAGCGGATCAACGCTTGCAGCAGCCACAGCCCGAGGAGCGTCGCCGTCGTCTTGCCCGCCATCAGCACCGCACCGTACTTGCCCGCCTGCAACGCGCCTAACGATGCGTCCAGATCGCGGAACCAATGGGGTACCCAATCGATCACGTTATAAACCGAGTAGAGCTCGCTGTAATGATAGAAGTACATGAAGCCCACAAACATCGCAAGCTTCAGCAAAAAGCGCAAGATCCACTTGCCGAGCAGCAGATCGATCGTGAACAACAGCAGCAGAAAGATCAGTATAAATCCGATCGACTGGAAGTTGGTCGCCTTGCTGATCGGGACGAGCAGCTGGGAGAGCCATATCCAGACCAGCGCGTACAACACGATGTCCCGCAGGGGACTGCCCGTGATCCATCTAGCTGTTTGAAGCATAGGAAATCGGCCCCCTCACCACTTCTTCCAGTTCGTTCTCGTCGCGCACCACATAGGTGTGGACGCCGAGCGTTTCCAGTTTCCCCATGTGCACCACCTCCACATCGGTCAACTGGCGGCCGCCGACGATAAAGAAAAGCTCCGTCTTGACCTTGCGATATTCTAAAAAGCCGATCAGCTGCACCAGCGGTTGGTCGAGCACCGGCGTGACCAGCACGATCGTCGAGCCGCGCTGCAGATAGTTCACCTCGCGCAAGATCGCATCGTTGTACTCATCGCCGCCATCCGCCTGCACGATCGCTAAGTGCTCGATGATGCGAATGTACTGCTCAAAGCTACGGCTCTGGGCGATCGTCAGGCGGTCCTTTCCGTAAGAGGTCAAACCGACCGAATATTTTTTGCTCACCGCATGTTTCAACAGCGAGGCGCAGGTGGTCACCGCCAGCTCGAACAGCTGGTTGGAACCGCTCCGATACGCCTCTTCCGAACGGTTGAGGAAGAACATCATGTCGTTTGTCACATGCAGTTCAAACTCTTTCGTCTTCAGCGAACCTGTGCGGGCAGACGCGCGCCAGTGGATGCGCGACAGCCGATCGCCCTGTGCATAATCGCGCACGCCGATGACGTTTGAGGAGTCTTCCGCCATTCGGTTCTGCGCGTTCGTATGACCGATATTAAATTTATTGATCGTATGCCAATAAGGAATCGGAATGATCTTCGGATAGACGGTCACTTCGTCTTGTCGCTTGTGGACGATCACCTTTTTGGTCAGCCCGAAGATGTCGCCTGTCACCAAGCGCGTATCGCCGAGGACATATTTGCCCCGCGGCATGTTCGGCAGCGAGTAGCTGAGGCGCAGCTTGCGGTTGCTGCCGGGAAAATGCAGCTCGCGGTTCGAACCGCTCTGCAGCAACAGCCGGGTCGGCAGCGTGTCCTCCAGCACCAGCCACGGCAGCGGCCACTTGCCCTCGACCTCGACCAAGATGTCCACCTCTAACGTCTGTCCGGCATTGATCTTCAGCGAGGACAAAACGCGCTCCGACGTCGCATTTCGCAGCGCGTGACGAGCGGTCAACAGTTCATACGCGGCCAAGAGAACTGACGCATAAAACGTAAACCAGGAGACAAATCCGCCTTGAAACTTTCCGTATGCAAATGTGCCGACCAACAGGATCAGCCACAGCAAGATGCGTCCGAATCGCTTCACATCACTTCACCCTTTCGCGGGTGTTCTCAGGGGTGACCGCTTGGACGACAGGCACCGGGACTGCTCGCATGATGTCATGCAGCACTTTCTCAACGGTGGTGCCGCCAAGGCGCGCTTCCGGCTTCAGAATCAGACGGTGGGCGAGCGTCACAGTCGCCAACTGCTTCACATCGTCTGGAACCACATAGTCGCGACCGAGCACATAGGCCATCGCCTGTGCCGCCTTAAACAGCGAGAGCGAGCCGCGGGGGGATGCGCCGAGGTAGACCGCCTGATGCTTGCGGGTCTCCGTCGCGATGTTGACAATGTACTCGCGGATCGACTGCTCCACATAGACTTGGCGCACCTTCTCTTGCATCGCCTGCAAGATCGACTGGTCGGTGACCTGCTCCAACTGTTCGATCGGATGCACGAGCTGCTGGCGGCCGAGCAGATCGACCTCATGCTCTGGCTCTGGATAGCCGAGGCTCAACTTCATCAGAAAGCGGTCGAGCTGCGCTTCGGGCAGCGGGAACGTGCCCTCATATTCGATCGGGTTTTGCGTCGCCATCACCAAAAACGGGGAGGCCAGCTTGTGGGTGACCCCATCGACGGTGACGCTCTGCTCTTCCATCGCCTCAAGCAGTGCCGACTGCGTCTTCGGCGAGGTCCGGTTGATCTCATCGGCGAGGATGATGTTGCCCATGATCGGACCTGGGCGGAATTCGAATTCATTGGTCTTCTGGTTATAGATCGAAACACCTGTCACATCAGAAGGCAACAAGTCAGGTGTGAACTGAATGCGTTTAAACGAACAGCCGAGCGATTTGGCCAGCGAGCGGACGAGCATCGTCTTCCCCACGCCCGGAACGTCTTCGAGCAGCACGTGCCCATCGCAGAGGATCGCGACCAGACAGAGCTGGACCGCCCTCGATTTGCCGATGATCACCTGCTCAATATTGTTCACCACATCGCTTAGCACATCGTGCGGGTTATCAAACTCGCGGTTTACAATCTGCTTCTCATCTGTATATTGCATTTTCTGCTCCCCCGTTTCAAAAGATTGCCAGCCCTCTATACTTCTCGCAGCCTGGTAAAAAGTCCTTCCAATTGTTAGTAACCAGTAAGAAGACCCCTTTCCAGCATAACAGATCGGAACTTCCATTGCCCTGCCGAAATCATGGATGCGTCTAGCACTACCTCCTAATATATATGAAAATTCACATTTGTATCTACAAAAAAATCTCCGGGATCTGCTCCCGGAGATTTTTATTGCAGATAAGACATCGGGTTGACGTAGCTTCCACCCTGTTGGACCCCAAAATGCAAGTGCGGCCCTGTCGAAACGCCGTCGTTGCCGACCGACCCGATCACCTGACCCTGTTTGACCGCCTGCCCTGCGTGGACGAAAACGCCGTTCGCATACATGTGGCCATAGATCGAGGTCACTCCGTTGCCGTGGTCGACGACGATCCAGTGGCCAAAGCCGCTCGCCGCCCCCGCCTGAATCACCACGCCGTCAGCTGCGGCGACAAACGGGGTGCCGATCGCAGCACCGATGTCGATGCCTTTGTGAAATTCGGAACCGCGAAACCCGTAGCCCGAAGTGATCAGGAACGAGGAGGGCACAGGCCAGCCAAGCGCCCCGCCGCCCGCGCTCTCAATAAACTGCGGGCCTTGATATTTCTGTTGCGCCTCCTCGATCGCCGCCTGCTCGGCCGCCTTGGCTGCGATCGCTTCCGCCAAGTCGCTCTTGAGCGATTTGGCACGCGCTTGCAGCTCCTGTTCCGCTTGGCGCATCTCTTCCTGCTTCTGTTTGCGCGCCTGCTGTTGCTGTTCGAGGTTCTCTTTTGTCACCTTCAGTTGCTCTTGGTCGGATCGCAAGCTGTCGATCAGCTCCTGATCCTGCTTGACGATCATCGAGAGCAGTGACACTCGGTCCAAAAAATCGGAAAAGTCGGTCGCTTGGAACAGCACTTCCCAAAACGATACCTCACCTTTCTCATAGATCACTTTCATCCGCTCGTTCAGCTTGGCCTTTTGCTCGGCGATCCGCTTTTCCAGTGTTGCGATCTCGCCTTTGAGCCGTTCGTTTTCCTTCATGCCTTCTGTGAGCTCAGCTTCTAACGCTTTCATCCTGTCTAATGTATCGTGGAGTTCCCGGTCTACTTGCTTCATCTCTTGCTCGATCGTTTCTGCTTGCTCGCCCTTTTGCTCGGCAGCCAACGCGCCATCTGGCAGCGTGGCAATCAAGAGCAAACCGGCCAATAAGCATGCCGTGAACTGTTTCCCCTTCTGACTCATCCCCGCTTTCACTCCTTTTCGAGTCTTTATCGTACCGTTTCTTGGTACGACTGGACAAGGAGTTTGCGCAAGTTGTAACCATTCTGTCATTTATTCGCCAAGTTTCGGAAATTGTTGTCAACAGAAAAAGAGACCACCCTCACAAGGGAGAGTGGTCTCTCGAATGCATCCTCGGTGGATGCGGTGCCTGTTCGCAACTTCGCGGGAAGCTTTGAACAGACGATTTGCTTACATCATGCCCATGCCGCCCATGTCTGGCATAGCCGGAGCTGCGCCTTTCGGTTCCGGCTTGTCAGCGATCACCGCTTCGGTGGTCAGGAACAGAGCCGCAACAGATGCTGCGTTTTGCAGTGCGGAACGGGTAACTTTCGCCGGGTCGACGATACCAGCTTCGAGCATGTTGACCCATTCGCCGTTCGCAGCGTTGAAGCCGATGCCGACTTCCTCTTTCTTCAGGCGCTCGACGATGACTGCGCCTTCCAGACCGCCGTTAGCCGCGATCTGACGAACCGGTGCTTCGAGCGCTGCGCGCACGATCTGCAGGCCGGTCGCTTCGTCCCCTTCGAGGGAGACAGCATCCAGCGCGCGGATCACGTTGACAAGCGCCGTGCCGCCGCCAGGAACGATGCCTTCTTCAACCGCTGCACGGGTTGCGTTCAGCGCATCTTCGATGCGGAGTTTCTTCTCTTTCAGCTCCGTTTCGGTCGCTGCGCCGACTTTGATCACCGCAACGCCGCCTGCGAGCTTCGCGAGACGCTCTTGGAGCTTCTCTTTATCGAACTCGGAAGTGGTCTCTTCCAGCTGTACTCTGATTTGGTTGACGCGCGCTTGGATTTCC
The DNA here is from genome assembly GCF_042682745.1 of Tumebacillus lipolyticus. Lineage (NCBI taxonomy): Bacteria > Bacillati > Bacillota > Bacilli > Caryophanales > Alicyclobacillaceae > Tumebacillus > Tumebacillus lipolyticus. The sequence continues at coordinate 86,189 of NZ_JBHUIO010000019.1, forward strand.
GACTTGTCGCCAGAACCGTCGACGATGATCGTGTTTTCCTTGGAAACGCGAACTTGGCGTGCGCGACCCAATTGGGTGATCAGCGTGTTTTTCAGCTCAAGGCCGACTTCTTCAGAGATCACTTGACCGCCGGTCAGAGCGGCGATGTCTTGCAGCATCGCTTTGCGGCGATCGCCAAAGCCTGGCGCTTTGACCGCAACTGCGGTGAACGTGCCGCGCAGCTTGTTGACGATCAGCGTCGCTTGCGCTTCGCCTTCGAGATCTTCTGCGATGATCAGCAGCGGACGGCTCGATTGAACCACGCGCTCCAGCACCGGCAGGATCTCTTGGATGTTGCTGATCTTCTTGTCGGTGATCAGGATGTACGGCTCGTCGAGAACCGCTTCCATCTTGTCGGAGTCGGTCACCATGTACGGGGAGATGTAGCCGCGGTCAAATTGCATCCCTTCAACCACTTCCACCTCGGTGGTGAAACCTTTGGACTCCTCGACGGTGATCACGCCGTCTTCGCCCACTTTTTCCATCGCTTCTGCGATTTGAGCGCCGACCTCCTCATCGCCTGCGGAGATCGAAGCGACGTTTGCGATGCCCTCTTTGCCTTGAACCGGAGTCGAGATGCGTCCGATCTCTTCGACAACAACGCGGGTCGCTTTTTCGATACCGCGGCGCAGACCGATCGGGTTCGCACCAGCAGTCACGTTTTTCAGACCTTCGCGGATCAGCGCTTGCGCCAGAACGGTCGCGGTGGTCGTGCCGTCACCTGCGATGTCGTTCGTCTTGGTCGCAACTTCTTTGACCAGCTGCGCACCCATGTTTTCAAATGCATCTTCCAGCTCGATCTCCTTCGCGATCGTCACACCGTCGTTGGTGATCAGCGGGGAGCCGAACTTCTTCTCCAGCACTACGTTGCGACCGCGCGGGCCAAGGGTCACCTTGACAGCGTCAGCCAGGATGTCCACACCGCGCAGCATCGAGCGGCGAGCGTCTTCTTGAAAGCGAATCTCTTTAGCCATGGTTCGTACAACCTCCTGTATTGTCGGTTTTACGTATGTGTTGAAACCTGTTCGTTTGATCTATGTGTTGGAACGGTTCGTTCCTACTTCTCCACGATCGCGAGGATATCAGACTCGCGCAGGATCAGGTATTCAACACCGTCGTATTTCACTTCGGTACCTGCATACTTGGAGAAGATGATGCGGTCGCCCGCGTTCACGTCGAGTGCGACGATCGCGTTGCCAACCACTTTACCGGTGCCAACTGCCACCACTTCGCCCTCTTGCGGCTTTTCTTTCGCGGTGTCCGGCAGGAACAGCCCGCTTGCAGTTTTCTCTTCACGTTCCACAACTTTGATGACGACGCGGTCGCCAATCGGTTTAATCATGCAAAACCCTCCTCAGATTTTGATGAGTTGATCCTTCTTGTTAGCACTCACCATCACCGAGTGCTAATTCCAATTCTTATGATAGTCATTTGCTACTCTGTTTGCAAGAGGGATGCGTAAATTTCTTTGCATTTTTTTCAAGCACCTACACAACTGCCTAGCATGCCCGTCTGCAGGCAACATTATACAGAATCGCCCGCGGGAAACACCATAGGAAGTTTTCGCGAATCGGCTCGAATGGAAGCGGAAAAGCCGGGGGTGACCCGGCTTTTCCCTATTTAAAGCTCACCGACAGCCGGTACCCCGTCTTCCCGTACAACTCTTGCAGCGCCTTTTCTGCATTGCGCTCCGCCAACTGCAAAATGCCGGTCGCGCTCGCCTCGTCGCGCAGCTTGCCCAACACCTGCTGTTCGGACATCAGCTTCAGCCCTTCCTTGATGTCGGTCGAGCCGCGGAACAGCCCTTCGTTGGTGAACACTTTGATCTGATCCATCTGGACCGCCTCTTCGAGAAACGTCGCGTGCGGCAGCGCGATCTCGATCGTCTTGGCGCCATGATCGATGCGCACATCGTCCGCCCGCAAGCTTTTCAGGTCGACGCCTGCCAGCATCTTGGCGGGCACGACGAACAGATAGCTGCGCTTCGTGCCGGGCACATCGACATCGATGTCGAAACCGAAGATCCGGTTGTCCGCCCCTTCGATCGTCGTCATCACGTACGCTTCTGCTGTTGCCAGCGCCGACAGCTCGCGCACGCCGGAGACGAACACCGCCGTGCTCGGCTTCTCCTTCACGCTCAAGATCGACCACGCGCCTGCAAAGCCGGCCATCAGCGCTGCCAACACCAGGAGCAACAGCAGACGCTTTCTGCCAAACCATCTTCGCAAGCTGACAAATCTCGCCTTTTTGATTCCGCGATCAGGCAGCAGTGGCAGGCTGTCTGCCGTGATGGTGGCCGACGATTGATCCTGTGCCTGTTTCAACTGTCTCACCACTTCTTCCAACTCTTCGATAGACGGCTTCTTTTGATCGCTCACAAGCAGCCTCCTCTCTCTATGAATAGTTGACAATCTTCAGAAATATGACTTGAAACGAACAGCCTCTTCCCCCATCGGGAAAAAGGCTGCGCATGGTTGCTCAACTCGCTATGCTTCTTCTTGTGCCAACCGCGCTTCCGCCTCCAGCATCGCCTGTTCGCGCTTCTTCCACGACCACTTGGCGATCAGGATCGACAGCTCGTAGAGCAGGATCATCGGCGCCGCGACGGAGATGTGGGAGATCAGCTCTGGCGGCGAGATCATCGAGGCGACGATCACCAGGACCAGGTAGGCATATTTGCGCACCTTGATCAGCGTGTGCGGCGCCAAGATGCCGATCCGCGAGAGGAACAGGACGGCCACCGGCATCTCGAAGATAAAGCCGAACGGAAGGACGATGTTCGTCATGAAGCCAAAATAGTTGGCTGCCGTATACATGATGTTAAACCGTTCCATCCCCAGCTGGTAGAGGAACTTGTACAGTAGCGGAAAGACGAAATAGTAACCGAATAGGACACCGAAGAAGAACATCCCTCCGACGAGCGGAATGAACTTGTAGGCGAGCTTCGCCTCGCGTTCTTCCAGAGCGGGCTTGATGAACTTCCAGATGTGGTAGAGCAAAAACGGAATCGTCAGCCCAAGCGCTGCCAACCCCGCCACGGTAAAATAGACTTTGAGAATCTCACCCGGTCCGAGGACGGTCAACTCGATCTCGCCCATCCCAGGAAACAAGCGGCTGGCATCGTTGACCAAGGTGTAGTAGATCGGATCGACAAACACGAATGAGATCACCAAGTTGATCAAAAAGATGACCAAGACCCAGATCAGCCGCTTGCGAAGTTCGGCGATATGATCGACCAGAGTTTCTGGCTCAATGCTCACAAGCTCACACCTTCCCTGTCGCCTCGAACAGCATTACTTGGTCTGCAGACCTTTTTCGCCTTCTTTGCTCGCCAGAACCGGCTGCTTGTCATCTTTCTTATCGTCATCGTCGCTGCTGATGCCTTTTGTCGCCGATTTGAACTCTTTGAGCGTGCGGCCAAATGCGCGGCCGATCTCCGGCAGTTTGCTCGGGCCAAATACGATCAGGGCGATGACCAGAATCAGGATCAGTCCCGGAACACCAATGTTTTGAAACATAGCAGAACCCTCCAGGTTTAGAATCGTTCTTGTGTGCATTATTCGTGTAAAACACGATGTTTGATCAAGCGGACGAGTGCATCAATATCCTCTCTATCATACACCTGCTCCTGACCCACTGCAATTGACGACTCTTTACAATTCGCCGCATATCCGATAACGTTCGCCAATCGTTCAATTTTATCTTCGCCCACCATGACGATCTTCGGCAGATCTGACCCTTTCCACCCTTCGACGATCACCAGATCGAGATCGGGAACTGCGCTGGACAACCTGTGCAAAAGGTCGGCGAGCGGCGGTTCCTGCTCGTACATGTACAGCGCCGCCTGGGACCTCGATGCGATCAGCGTCGCGCTCGCCCCCGCCTGGCGATGCTTCCACGTGTCGGTCTGCGGCGTGTCCAGCTCCAGATCGTGTCCGCCATCGTGCTTGCAAGTGCCGACCTTGTAGCCTTCCGCTCGGAAGGCGGCGACAAGGCGGGAGACGAGCGTCGTCTTGCCGGTGTTTTTGTAGCCGACCACCGCCACCGCCTTCATCTGCCGATCGCTCCTTCTCGCAGCAGGTACACCTCGACCAGCTCGCCGCTTCGCATCTCAGAGCGCGCCGGAATGCGCACCAGCCCCTGAATGCCTGCGAGCGAGGTGAGGATCGCCGCCTTTTGCCCCTTGCCGACGCGCGCGACCAGCCGGCCTTCCTGCGAGACCAACTGCGCCCGCAAGAAGCGATCCATCCCGATCACGCCGGAAGTTGTCTCGCACTCCAGATAGGCTTTCACCGGTCGGTGCAGAACATGCTCCCATCCGGCCAGCTTGCGCAGCAGCGGCTGGACGAGCAGCGCATAGTTGATAAAGGCGGCCGCCGGATTGCCCGACAGACCGTACACAGGCGTCTGTTCGATCTCCGCAAACGCGACCGGCGTGCCCGGTCGCATCAGCACTTTCCAAAAGAGCAGCCGCCCGCCCGCCTGCACGAACGCCTCGCGCATCAGGTCGTGATCGCCGACCGAAACGCCACCGGTGGTCAGGACGAGATCGCATTCTGCCACCGCCTTGTTCAGCAGCGGGACGATCTCCGCCAGCTCATCGCCCACCTGCCCGTACAGCATCGGCTCTGCGCCCATGTCGCGCACCATCGCTGCGATCATCGGGCCGTTGCTATCTCTGATCTGGCCAGGCAACAGCCGGTCGGCGAGCGGGCGCACCTCCCGGCCGGAGACGAGGATGCCGACCCGTGGTCTGCGGTAGACGAGCACCGTCTCCGCACCCTCGGTGGCGAGCAGGGCGATCTCCGCCGCGCCGATCTGCCGACCCGCGCGGAGCAGCTCCGCCCCCGCCGGCGCGTCTTCCCCCTGCCGAGAGATCGCCTCTCCGCGCGGCACTTCCAACAGGATGCGCACCGTTCCATCCACCTCTTCGGCCGCCTCTTTGCGGACGATCGCGTCCGCGCCGCTCGGGATCGGGGCGCCCGTCATGATGCGCACCGCCTGTCCGCTTGCGACCGCATGCGTTGCGACCGTTCCGGCGGGAACTTCCTCCACCACTTGCAGTTCGATCGGCCGCTCTGCTGTCGTCCCGACCAGATCGGCAGCCCGCACCGCATAGCCGTCGAGCGCCGACCGATCGAACGGCGGCAGCGGCGACTTCGCCACCACATGCTCCGCCAGCACCCGCCCCTGCGATGCTCCGAGCGGCACCCGCTCAACCCCGCAGGCGCTCACCCGATCGAGCGACAGTTGCCACGCCTGTTCCAGACGCAACAACATCTCCATTACAAGAGGCCCCCGTGTCCGAGCCGCGCCACCTCGCTGCGCGTCACCCGCTCCCCTGCCAGCACGCGCGGCAGCAGGATGTCAAACGAGGTGAACTCATCGAAGATCACGCAGCCGGGCAGACCGAAGATCGGCATCTCTCCGCGATAGGCGAGCATCATCATCGATCCGGGCAGGACGGGCATGCCGTACGATACCACCTCGGTCGCCGCTCTTCTGATCGCCCCCGGCGTCCGATCGTCCGGGTCGACCGACATGCCGCCCGTGCAGAGCACCATGTCCGCGCCGCTCTCCTGAAACGAGATGATCGCATTCTCGATGTCCTCCACCCGGTCGCCGACGATCTGCTGTCCGATCACCTGCGAGCCGAAGCGCTCCAGCTTTTCTCGCACCCGCGGGCCGAACTTGTCCTCGATGCGCCCGGTCAGCACTTCCGATCCGGTGGTGACCACCCCGACCTGCAAGCGCCGAAACGGCTTGATCGCAAACAGATCGCCCTCAGAAGCGATCCGCTCCACCTCTGCCACCTTCGCTTCGGCGATCGTCAGCGGGATCGCCCGCAGACCGGCGATCTTGTCGCCCGCTTGCAGCGGCGTGTCCGTCTTGCGGGAGACGACGGCGATCTCGTCGATCATGTTGATCGCAAACAGCCGCTCTTCATCCACCTTCAACAGCCCTGGCCGCTCCGCTTGCAGCACCACTTTGCCCTCGTGCGGTTCCTCAAAGCGCATCTGATCGCTGCACAGCGCGCGGCCCATGCGCATGGCCGCCTCATCTTCGTGCAGCTCTCCTGCCGAAAGCTCCAAGATGTAGATGTGCTCTTTGCCGATGTTCAGGAGCGCTGGAATGTCTTCCTCGCGGATCACATGCCCTTTGCGAAAGGCACGCCCTTTAAACTCCCCCGGAACGATGCGGGTCAAGTCGTGCGCGAGGCGCATCCCGATCGCATCTTCGACTCTGACTTCCTTTTTCATCGAACATCGCCTCCTACTGGATGACCGGCAGCTCCTCCGGCCCTTGATACGGAAACTCGATCATCATCTCGGAGCGATCCTCCGTGATGTAAAATCTGCACCCGACCTGCTCCTGCATCCAGAGCAGCGCATCGCGCGGCAGATCGAAGCCGTCGCAGTATACCTGATGATCGGCCAGCTCCGCCTCCAGATCATCCTTTTTCAAATAGATCCGAAATCGGTTCTGCTCAGCTGCCGCATCTTCGAGAATGTAAAATACGAACAGATCGTCCCGCTCCGCCAGCGCTCGCTTGGCAAACTCAGCAAACGTGCGCACATAGGGTGCGCTCGGATCGGGAGCGCCGATCACATACTCTTGCCCGTTCTCCGTCGCATTGATAAAATCTTGAATGAACTTGTCCCGCGCTTTGAAGTCAGCCTTGTTCTCCTGACCGATCAGACAGCGGAAATTCCATTCGAACCACGCGCTGGCACCTCGATCACCGCCATAGCCGAGCGCAAGAAAGTAACGATCTTCCATCATGACCAACCTTCTTTCTTCCATAGAGCACGAGCGAACTCATACTCCTCGATAGTGTTCATATTGTGAAAAGGGAACGGTCGATAGGACGCGTAGCGCTCCGCCGGCACATAGCGCACTTGCAGGCGTTGCAAAAACTGGCGCAGGGCGCGTTGCCCATCCTCTAAACAGGATGCCGCAATTTGCCGCGCTTGTCCACGATACAGCGCACATACGGGAAAGAGTTGCTCCCCGTCGCAAGGCACCACCGCTTGCGCCGCTCGATCTTCCTCCGCGAGCATGGCGAGATCCTGCAAGATCTCCCCGCGGAAAAAAGGGAGGTCACAGGCGACGAGGCACGCCCATTCCTCGCCTTGTAGTCCGCTCAGCCCCGCATGCAGGCCAGCGAGCGGGCCTTGTCCCGGATACTGGTCGAGGATCGCATTCACATGTAAGCGAGCCAGCCGCTCGCGCTCCTCCTCATCGCTTGCGACGACCACAACATCGCCGCATGTTTTGTACAGCTGGTCGAGCGTGTGCAACAGCAAGGGGCGATCACCGAACGGCAACCATTGCTTCTTCTGCCCCATCCGTCTGGACTGCCCACCGCACAACAGGATTCCTCTCATGGCGTTTACACCCTTAATGAAATTTTTATTTATGTTCCTAATGAATAAATATAAGCTCAACTACTGTTGCACAGTTCAATCATATGTTACACTACGGTCATACGGGGAATATGTATGATTTTTCATGTTAGCGACACCGCTCATGCAAGCTCTTGGAAAGGAGTCGTGTCACATGGCAATCTTTTTTCGATTCCTTATGAACCATAAAGCGCTGTTGATCACCTTGCGAACCATCATCACGTTCATCCTCTTGCCGTTCGCATGGCAACCATATACGGATTCGTTCGATCCCATCATGCTGTCCGCATTCGGCTATTATCTGTTCACGACAGGCGCGATGTTTTTCATCTATGGAAAAGGAAAGCATCGCTGGAAACTGTGGCAGTTGCTGCCTCTGGCAGACCTCGCAGTCGTCTCGGTGATGGTCTACGATCAAGGCGGTCTGCAGAGCGATCTCTACTACGCCTACTTCGCGTTGCTCGCGATGGTTTCCTTTTTGTACAAGTGCCGTGCCGCCATCTGGTACACGCTGGCGGTCAACGCGAGCTATCTGACGGTGCTGCTCCTCGCACCAAGCGCTGTGTCGATCGGCGATGTGGCGGTGCGCATGGTCTTCTTCTCGCTCCTGTCGCTCGTCTTCCTCATGCTCTCGCTGATGGAGACCCGCCATTTGGAATCGAGCTCCGAATCGATGAAGCTGGTGCATGAGAATGAGCAGTTGGTGATGGAGATGGAATCGATCTCGCGGCAGGTGGCCGAGTACACGTTCGACCTGCACAACAAAGCGGTGCTCGATCAGTTGACACACCTGCACAATCACTCCTATCTGCACTCCCAGCTGGTCATCGAGATCGAGAAGGCGAAGCAGAACGAAGAGCCGCTGTCCTTGGTGATGTTCGACATCGACAACTTCAAGCGAGTCAACGATACGTTTGGTCATCTGGTCGGCGATGAAGCGTTGCGCATCATCGCCAAGCGCATGAAGGACCTGCTGCAGGGCACCTACTATACGCCTTGTCGCTCAGGCGGTGAGGAGTTGGCGGTGATCATGCCAGACGCCAGCTTGGAAGATGCGTACGCGATGGCCGAGTTTTTGCGCATCGAGATCAGCAAGGTGAAGATCCCGCTGGCGAACGGTGAATTTCTGCGCATCACAACATCGGTTGGCGTCTCCTCCTTCCCGGAGACGAGCCACAACCACCAGCATCTGATCGACTGTGCGGACAAAGCGATGTATGTCGCCAAGACGTCCGGGAAGAATCGGACCTGTCGCTACAACCTGACGCTCGAAGAAAATCATACGGCCGGGTGAAATCGCCGAAAGAAAGAAGAGGGGTACGCCCCTCTTTTTTCTATGCTCACTTCTCGATTGTCCATACAAAATTCTCGGTGTGCGAGGGTCTCATCCCCAGTGTTGCCAGCCTCGCCCACTTGAAAAGCCCTTTTTGCTCGACAGATATCATGCTAAATCGAGAGGAGTGAATATTATGTCGAGTCGCTCCCTTGAAAAAACCCTGCCTGCTCGACAGATCGAGCAGACAGCTGGCGATGACACGTTCCGGTAACTCCGCTGGCATCGCCGTTCGATGCCTCTCTGCCTCTCTGCCTCTCTGCCTCTCTGCCTCTCTGCCTCTCTGCCTCTCTGCCTCTCTGCCTCTCTGCCTCTCTGCCTCTCTGCCTCTCTGCCTCTCTGCCTCTCTGCCTCTCTGCCTCTCTGCCTCTCTGCCCTCACGAGCCCGATCAGGTGCGGCGCCAGACGCCCGCTTCGGTCACCAGCGCATCGAGCGGTGTGTCATGCTCCTCCATCGGCACCTCTGCCACCACCTGCAGCTCATAGGCGACCGCGATCTTGCGCGCATCGGAGCGCAGCTTGGGCAGGAAGCGATCATAGTAGCCCCCTCCGTAGCCGAGCCGCCCGCCTTGGCGGTCAAACCCGACACCTGGCAGCACGACGAGGTCGATCTCCTCCACCCTCACCTCTCGCTCCGGCAGGTGCAGTGGCTCGCGAATGCCGTATGCGCCTTCGCGCAGCTGGTCGAGCGAGCTGATCAGCACCGGAACCATCCGCCGCTCTTCCTTGAAGGTCACCGGAGCGCACACCCGCTTGCCGGCGGCAAGGCCGTAGCGGATCATCTCCTCCGACTCCACTTCGCCGCGAAAGTCGAGATAGAGCATGATCGTCGATGCCTGCTGCACCTCTTCCATCTCCGACAAGCGCTTAAAGATCGCCGCATCCCATGGGGCTCGCTGCTCCCGCGTCAGCTGTTGCCGCTCGGCGAGCAGCTGTTTGCGCAACTCTTTTTTGTTCATGATCGATGGCCTCCTGCCCTTCGGACGATTCGATGATTGCCTACCCTATTTTTTTCGAAACCTTTAAGATTCATTACGCTCTTTTTCGCGCCGCTTTGCTCATGTCCTTTCATTTCAACTGCAGTTTTGCCTTTTCGCGCGTCAAAGCGCTGCCCGAGCTTTTGATCGTACCTGATCGTAGCACAAAATCATTGCACAAAAAAACTCCGATCAGTTCGACCGGAGTTCATCATTTTCCCATCTCCCTCCGTTACAGGCACGCGGTTCGCATGCGCTGACCGGATGTCGACATTTTCAAACGCCCTCATTTCGAGCATGACGATCAGCTCCCCCATCAGTTCCCTCATCCGCTACCGCTTTCCATCCCCCCGATTCGGTTGTACAGATCAGCGCTTTTGACCAAGCATCACGTGCTTTCTCGCGGATACCAGCCGAGCTTGACCAACAGCCAAGGGACGGCAAATGTCCCAAACAGCCCGAGCAGCAGATAGCGGCCGAGATCCCACGGCGCGCCGAGCGGCATCATCTCTTTGGACAGCGCGCGCAGGCCGAAGACGAGCGCGATCCCGACTGCGGTCGGCAGGAGTCGCCTCCAGATCGATCGGGGCAGCGCCATCCTGATCATCTGCGCTTCCAGCACATAGCCGGTGCTGCATCCGAGCAAAAAGCCGACCATCTTTCTTCCGTCCGCCTGATGATAGAGCAGCAGGAGCAACAGGGGCAGAAGGATGGCGAACGACAGCTTGATGCCAAATGACAGCGGTCGATCTGCCAGCCAGCTGTCCACAAAGACGATCCCCGATACGAACAGCAGTCCGAGGATCAGCCCGCCCACGACATCGATCGGCCAATGCACGCCGAGATAGAGTCGCGAGCACATGATCGTCAGCACCAGCAGGATCGCAAACCCGTAAAACCAGCCCTTTCTGACCTGTGAGGCCAAGTACCCCCAATAGGTGGCCGACCCCTGGCTGTGACCGCTGGGAAACGACATGCTCGGCGCAGACTCGATGTAGAGGCTGCGAATTCCCTCCACCCCGATCGGGCGCGGCGAGTTGAAAAATATTTTCAGCGCGTAGTTGAAGAAGGTGGAGAGGGACAGCACGATCGCCAGCCTGATCGCCACCCGCTTGGAGATCAAACAGTAGATCAGCGGCACTGTCGCCACGTAGAACTCCTCGTCCCCGATGAAGGAGAAGAAGATCATCACGCTGTCCAACCACGGCTTTGCAAAGCTCTGCATCCAGAGCAAAATATCCTTTTGCATCTTGTACCTCCTCCCGGCCGACCTTGATGAAAGATGTATATGTCTGCTGGGACGAGTTCAGAAATCCTTTTCAGATCGGCAGGGCTGGGGTACACTTAGAGGATATTCCTACAGATTTTAGGTGATAAAGATGATTCTCGTGCAAGCGAATGACATACGCAAGTCTTACGGAACGGACGTGATTCTCGACGGCGTCTCGATCGTCGTGCAAGATCGCGAGCGAGTCGGGCTGATCGGGCCGAACGGGGCGGGCAAATCGACCTTTTTGAAGATCATCGCCGGCGAAAACTCGGCCGACTCGGGGACGATTCACATCTCCAAGGAGACGACGGTCGGCTATCTGGCGCAGACCTCGCGAATCGATTCGGAGCAGACGATCTGGAACGAGATGATCACCGTCTTCGCTGACGTCTACCGCATCGAAGCGAAAATGCGCGATCTGGAGCGGATGATGGCAGATCCTGCCGTCTATGAGCAGGAGGCGAAGTACAACCAGCTGACCGACGAGTATGCGCGACTGCAACAGGAGTTTACCGACCAGAACGGCTATGCGGTCGAGGCGAAGGTGCGCTCGATCCTGCATGGGCTCGATTTTCCAGAAGCGATGCACAGCCGCCTCGTCAACTCGCTGTCTGGCGGTCAGAAGACCCGCCTGCAGCTCGGCAAGCTGCTGATCACTCAGCCTGATCTGCTGATCTTGGACGAGCCGACCAACTATTTGGACATCAAGACGCTGACCTGGCTGGAAGACTATCTAAAATCCTACCCTGGCGCACTGCTGATGGTCTCCCATGACCGCTATTTTCTCGACTCGCTGATCAACGTGATCTACGAGATGGAGCGCGGACGCACCAGACGCTGGAAAGGCAACTATTCGGACTATCTGGAGCAGAAGGCGGCCGATCTCGAACAGCAGCAGAAGCGCTATGACCAACAGCAGTCGGAGATCGCCAAGCTGGAAGACTTTGTGCGCCGCAACATCGCCCGCGCCACGACGACCAAGCGCGCGCAGAGCAGGCGCAAGATGCTGGAGCGGATCGATCGCCTCGACCGCCCGGCGCTGACGCAGGAGCAGGCGTCCTTTTCCTTCAACATCGACAAGCAGAGCGGCAACGAGGTGCTCGTCGTCGAAGGTGTCGCCCTCGGCTATGCGGACAAAGTGCTGTCTGCCAACCTCAACCTGAGCGTCTACCGCGGGGAGCGCATCGCGCTGATCGGCCCGAACGGCATCGGCAAGACGACGCTGCTCAAGGCGATCAACAACCGCTTGCAGCCGCTGCAGGGTCGAGTCAAGCTCGGCACGAACGTCTCGCTCGGCTACTATGCGCAAGAGCAGGAAGATCTGACGCCGAGCAAAAGCGTGCTGAACGAAGTGTGGGATGCGTATCGCAACTTGGAGCAGACCCGCGTGCGCACGGTGCTCGGGAATTTCCTCTTCTCCGGCGATGAGGTGACCAAGCCGATCGGCGCGCTCTCTGGCGGCGAGAAAAGCCGCGTGGCGCTGGCCAAGCTGATGCTGTTAAACGCCAACTTCCTGATTCTTGACGAGCCGACCAACCATCTCGACCTGCTGAGCAAAGAGGTGCTGGAAAACGCGCTGGACGACTATCCGGGCACCCTGCTGTTCATCTCCCATGACCGCTATTTTGTCAACCGCTTGGCGACGCGGGTGGTCGAGCTCTCCGCAGATGGGATCACCTCCTATCTGGGCAATTATGACGACTACGTGGAGAAAAAAGCTGAGCTGGAAGCGGAGCGCAAGGAGCGAGAAGAAGCGCTCGCATCCACGGCGAAAAAGCAGGACGTTCCGGCAGACGACTATCAGCTGCGCCGTCAGCAGGAGAAAGAGCAGAAGCGCCTTGAGAAAAAGCGCGTGGAGCGACTGGCAAAGGTGGAGAGCCGGATCGAGGAGTTGGAGGAGCTGATCCAGACGCTCGAAGCGGATCTCTGCCTCCCCGAAGTGTTCAACGATCACCTTCTCGCCGCCGCAAAAAACGAGCAGTTGGAAGCGGCGAGATCGGAGTTGGAATCGTTGATGGAGGAATGGGCCGATCTGGAAGCGGCAGGTGAGTAACAAGATCGATCAACAGGAGACAGGCGAACTTCGGAGCATGCCGAAGTTCGCCTGTTTTTTCATATGTATAGACTGCTCGCCATTTTTTCTGTATGATTACACCATTATCTTTAAAACGAATTCACTTTTTAATTTTCGAGGTAGGTGTAAGGATGAACAGATCGATTAGCAAATCGTACCTCTATGTGAACGCCTTATCTGAGCTTGGCATGCGGATGGATCTGATCGCGATGGGGGCATTGATCTTGCTCGCCACCGGCGGGAGCGCGCTGTGGCTATCGGGGCTGCTGCTCGCCGGCGTGCTGGGCGGACTGCTGTCCAGCCTCGTCTCCGGAATTGTCGCCGACCGCTATGAGCGGCGCAAGATCATGATCATCAGCGACCTGTTGCGCGCAGGGCTGATCGCGGTGCTGATCTTCTTTCCCGAGCCGTGGCTGATCCTGCTCGTGCGCTTTTCAATCGGGATGTGCTCCTCGTTTTTCGAAGTTTCCTTTCGGGCCGAACTGCCCGAGATCTATGGCAAAGAGAACATGCTCAACATCAACGCGTTCGTGTCTCGCCTGAGCTCGATCGCGATGGTGATCGGGTTTCTCGGCGGCGGATTCCTCTACGAACTGCTCGGCTACAAGGCTGTTTTCACATTTGATGCGCTCTCCTTTTTGCTTTCGTTCTTCTTCCTGTTGCGCGTCAAGTGGCCGACGCGATCCAGGGCGAGCCGATCGCAGACAGCGCGTCTCTCGCTGCGCCAAGATGTGCGCGATGTGGTCGGGTATCTCAAACTGCATCCGGTGCTGTTCACCGTCTTTTTCGTCTATGTGGTGGACACGTTCGGCTCCGCCTCGCACAACCTCGGGATTCCGCTGTTGGCAGAAGGGGTCGGTGCGGAGCGTCAGGCGCTGTTTTACGGGCTGTTCTGGTCGCTGTGGGGCGCTGGCAATGTGATCTCATCGATCCTGATCCCGCGACTCCCCATCCTGCGCAAAAGTCTCGTCTACACTTACTTTTTGGCGACGATCGGGATGTCGCTCGGCTTCATTCTGTTCCTTTCCTCCACTTCGGTGCCGTGGATTCTGTTCTTCGCCTTTGTGACCGGCGTGTTCGATGCGGTGTCTGTCACCACCTATCATACGCTGATGCAGCAGAGCGACAACGAGATCCGCGGACGGATCTTCGGCGTGTCCGGCTTTCTCAACCGCTCCGGATTCGCCATCGGCTTTCTGGTCGCTCCACATGTGCTGGAGGCGTTCACTCTGCCGATCATGGTGACCATCTTCCACGGCTCGATCATCCTCGCCTTGCTGCTCGCCCTCGGCAACCTGCGCTTGAAAGCGAACCGAGGTAGCGTTTCACTGTAGTTTGGCTGCACGAAAAGGTTCGGTCGTATGCGCTGAAAGCAATTAGTTACGCTTAGCTTCAGTTTTTGCCGCTTCATCACCCCCAGACGCTATGGATCTTATGGCGTCTGGGGGTTTTAATCTTGGATGAACGGTACGCGTTTAGATTCTTTGTAGCGTGTCCTTCCTGTTCGCGGAGCGGGGTGCCTCTTTGCTTATCTGCACTCTGCACTCTGTACTCTGTACTCTGTACTCTGTACTCTGTACTCTGCACTCATCTCTCATCTCTCATCTCTCATCTCTCACCTCTCACCTCTCACCTCTCACCTCTCACCTCTCACCTCTCACCTCTCACCTCTCACCTCTCACCTCTCACCTCTCACCTCTCACCTCTCACCTCTCACCTCTCACCTCTCACCTCTCACCTCTCACTTCTCACTTCTCACCTCTCACCTCTCACCTCTCACTTCTCACCTCTTGCCCGCTCATCTCTTGCCCACCAGTCGACAATCAGAGTTGGGCAGCACCCATTCATATTTATTTACAGAAAATTCACCAATCTATTTTTTATACATAATTATATACAAAGTTGGTTTCTGGGTGTACAATGGGCATAGATTCCCAGCAAAGGGGTGGACGGATATGTTTCGCATCTTAAAAGACAGAAGAATTTTATATTTATTGACGGCCAACATTTTCTCTTCGATCGGATCGGGCATCACGATGATCGCTGTACCGTGGTTGCTGGTCAACCGCGAGGGAGGCGATCAGATCTTCGGATATGCCACGCTGTTTTCGACATTGATCCTATTTTTCGCCTCCCCTTATATCGGCGTGCTGATCGACCGCATCTCGCGGAAGAAAACGCTGATCTTCGCGGAGATCCTCGGGTTTTCCACCGTTCTCATCTTCGCGCTGTGGGGCTATCTGACCGGACAGTTTGAAACTTGGCAGTTGATCGGCATTCACTTTGGCGGTTCGCTCTACTACTCCATCTACTTTCCTACGAAGTTTGCCTTCATCCAGGAGCTGTTCGATCCGGAGCATTACCGCTCGCTCAACTCGATGATCGAAGTGCAGAACCAGTTTGCCACGATGATCTCAGGCGGTCTCGCCTCGCTGTTCATCGAAAAAGTATTCCTCTCGCACATGCTGGTGCTCGATGCGCTCACCTATCTGATCGGGATGGTGCTGATCATCCTCGTGCCCTATCAGGCAAAGAAAGGCGAGAAGAACGGGCCTGCCGTCTCGCTGTTTGCGAACATCAAAGAAGGCTTTCTCTATCTGAAATCGAAACCGCTCTTAAACCTCTATCTGATCTCCGCCCTGATGCCGTTTATCGGGGTGATGATGGGCAACTATCTGTTTCCGATCTATGTGACCGACACCTTGCAGGAAAGCGCGACGGTGCTCGGCTTGAGCAATACGATTTACGCGATCGGCGCGATCACCGCCGGGCTGACCATCCCCTTTTTGATGAACCGATTCAACCCGTACAAAACGTCGGTCATGACAGGTATCGTCTATGCGATCGCGATCACGATCACCGCCCTGTTTCCAGCAGCGCTCGTCTTCTTGGCGATGGAGTTTTTCCTCGGCTGGGGCAACGCGGGCATTCGCGTGGCGCGCAATACGGTCACGATGGAGATCGTGCCCAACCATCTGATCGGGCGGGTCAGCTCCTTCTTCAACGCGTTTGGGATGGCGCTTCGCGTCTCGCTGCTCGCCCTGTTCACCCAGACGATCGCCTACACAGGCGCCACCGGGTCGCTCTACATCATCAGCGGTCTGATGATCGCCGCCGCGATCGGCGTGCTCGCCTCGGGCAAGCTGTTCAATTCTAAACAGGGCACCCCGACTGAGGTTCAAACGGTTAAAGGTGCGTAGCAGACAGATCAACACCCTTTCTCGCTCGATGAGAAAGGGTGTTTTTTTGCGACCTGCTGAAAAAATTAATACTTTTCGCCAATACAACTCAAATTGCCATACCCTATTTGCTGAAAGTTTGCTACAATAGACTATACCTAGTGTTAATGAAATGAAAGAGAGCAGTGAAGTTGACATGAAATCACTCCGAGACACACTTAATACAGTTGAATCGAAAATCTTGCCCGTCAACCAAGTTGATCATCGCTTTCGCCTGGAGTCGATCGAGTTTGAACTCGATACGATCCGCCTGCAGGCACGCCTTCTTACCTCCAACGAAATGGACTACACGATTTACTGCCGCTACTCCTATAACCAGCGCAGTTTTGCTGATTGGCAGATGATCGACCACGAAGAAAAACAATTTGTCGTCGTCGGCATCGTCTCAAAAACGCTGTTCTACTTCGCACATCGCGCGACCATTTCAATCATCGAAGCGCTTGGCTATGAAATCGAGTAACCTGAAAAGGGGCAGACCTGCATGTGCAGGTCTGCCCCTTTTCTTCGCGCAAGTTGCGCTATCTCAAGTTGCGCTATCTCAAGTTGCGCTATCTCAAGTTGCGCTATCTCAAGTTGCGCTATTTCAAGTTGCGCTCCGGTCGGAGCAACAGCTGTTTGTCGATGCCCTCCATCAGCCGGTCGTCAAACACGCGCAAGATCCAAAAACCCACCCCGTGCAAGTTGTACCGCTTCGCCAAGCCGATCTTCTCTTGCACGCCTGCTGGCGTCTCGCTGTATGCGTTGATGCCGAGGATCAGCTTCTTCGGCTCGACCACTTGAAGTGCCGCTCGAATGTCCTCATCGATTCGGCTCATCGGCTGCGGCAGCCTGTCATCCACATAGGAGTAGGCCATCAGAAACAGGTGATCCGCATGTTTGGCGATCTCCTGATAATCATATCCGCGATACCATCCGTTCTGCAGCGGCGCCATCACCACCGTCAGCTTCTTGCCTCTGCTGTGCAGCACGTCTGCCACGCGCTTGACGAGCGCCGCATACTGTGCCCGCACCTCTTGGATATTCCCCGCACCGGTCGGAGCGAGCGTCTCAAAATCGAGATAGGCGCCGCCGATCCCCCGTCTCTCCAACAGCTCGACAAGGTCGTAGGCAAACTTCTCCTGCAGGGACACGTCGCGCAACAGCTTGGTCAGCTCGCCGTGCTCATCGACCGAGAAGACCATCAAGGACGTGTCAACGCCCGCACCCTTCACCTCTGTCAGCAGCTCTTCCGCACCTTGCACCGGCCAAGCGTATTCGCTCTGATCGGTGGTCAGCACACCGTTCGGATCGAGGCGGCTCCACGTGAACGACGCTTCATCGAAGTAGGGCAAATAACCTTTCTGCCCATAGGAACCGAGCCCATAGAACACCATCGCGTGCAGGTCGCTCTCCTGCGACTCGATGGTCGCCGTCTGAGTCGCTTGAATCCAGTCCACTTCCGCCCCGACCGATTCGCTGAAAAAGCGCAGCGGAATCAGCGTGCGACCTTCTTTAAGCATCGGAGCCTCCCTCAACTGCACCGGCTTGCCCCCGACCCATGCGGTCCGGTTGCCGATCTGCATCCGCAACTCCTGCTTGCCATCGTTCGCGATCACCGTCGAAGTCGCCTGTACCCACTCCATCTCGATGCCCAGCGCTTCGCCGATTGGGCGAAACGGCACCATCACAGTCCCGTCCACGTTGATCGGCTTCGGGCTGGTCGCCAACGGATAGCCGTCCAGCAAGACGGAAGGCGCTTGCACATCGGCCATCGCGACTTCGAGCGCGTTGGCGCGATCTGCGATTCCGCCGCTTACGAGCATCGACACTGCGGCGAGCAGACTAATTCCCCAACGTTTCATCGGCAACCCTCCTCCATCCTATCTCCTATTTTTATATATTTTACCATATCAAAATTGAATCTCCGATCAAAAGATTATGACAATATGCGCACAAAAAAGACAGGAGCCATCTGGCTCCTGTCTTTGCATAAATAGCGAATCATTATAGCGTATCGACAATGCGTAGCGAATTGATATAGTAAGCGAATAGGTTGATCTCTATGTCTATATATTACTGTTGAGAGAGAGTATTGTCAAACGTGTTTCGACAAAATATCTCAAAACTTTCGCTTACGACTCTTTCGACGCTGCCGCTTCTTTCGCATACTCTTTCAAGCAGCGAATGCCTTTTGCCGCCAATCGATAACTTTTTTTCATCGTGTGTTCATCTCTGCCCTTGTCGTAATACTTTTTGTTGTCGAGGAAGATATATTCGTTCGTCTCCAAGAACTCCAACAGCTGACTCCCCGCACTCTCCGGGATCGCCAACACTTCGCGCAGCTTCATGAACAGCCAGGATCGACCGAGGAATACTTCCGGATTCTCTTGGAACTTGCGCTCCCAGTTTTCGATAAACTCAAGCGCGCCGATGACATAGTTCTCAATCTTGTACTCTTTGACCTGAATGTTCAAAAATTCGAGCAGATCGACCGCGCGGTGCGCGTATGAGGTGATGTCAAACTGCTTGGAGGCTGCGCTCGGCACATAGTACAGCTCGACATGCTTCCCTTTGTACATCAGGCGGCTCATGATCGGAATCATGTCACTATCTGCTGTGACAAACACATAGCAGGAGATGTTCGGATCGGTATAGGTCGTCTCGATCGCATCGAGGCAGAGCTCGATGTCTGACGCGTTCTTGCGATGCTCATCCTTTTTGCCATTGGCGTAGACGTGGCGAAGCTGAATCCGCTTTTTCTGCAGAGAGGTCATGTCGCAAGCGATCTGCTCAAAATCGCCGAACGCCTTGAACACGCGCACATTGTCTCGGTCATACGTGTTCCACAGCTGAGCGAACAGGTTGCGCTCCAGATTCGTATCGTCAGGATCGTGCAGATAGCTATTTTTTAGCGTCCAATACACGTTGTCATAGTCGACGTAGATCGCCACATTTTCCAGTTGGCTGTGTTTCGCGATGACCCGTTCTGACTTCATCGCCGTCTCGCTGATCGTGTCGACGAGCATGTTGACCATCTCATCTCGGCTCGGGCGTCGCCTCGTTCCATTCTGATCGCTCAAAATCAGCCCGTTCGCTTGCAGGTCTTCTAGCAATGTTGCCCCCTCCTTTTTCCTGTAAGTCAATTTCAACAGCAGAGCGCAACATCCTTCATAAAAAAAGAAGCCGTCACAAGACAGCCTCCCTTACGCGTTCTTGCGTCTTACTTTTGTTTGACGCGTGGAGCTTTCAATGTCTGCACGCAGATGTAACAAAGCGTTCCGAACAGGCAGGTGATGATCGCCGAGTGCGTCAGCGTCGCATACAGATGCAACTGCTGCAACACGACAAAACCGCCTGAGATCACCTGTGCGGTGATCAGCACGAAGGCGAGGATGCTCGCCACATACAGATCGCGACGCGTGTTTTTGTAACGCTTGACCGTCAGCACCATCAGCGCGGTCACCAGCACGAACAGAATCAGGGCGCCTAGTCGGTGGATGAAATGAACCGCCACCAATCCCTCAAGCTCAGGGATCAGCACACCGTTTTGGCAAAGCGGCCAGTCTGGGCAAGCGACGCTCGCTCCAGTGTGGCGCACATATGCGCCCAGGTAAACCACGCCATATGCGGCAAACGCCACAAACCACGCGTAGTAGCGATACCCTATTGCAACTGCCGCTCGAACGAATGAGTTCGCCTTCTTCTGTTGCAAGATGTAGATCGTCAAAAGCAGTACCCCGGTAAACGCCAACAGCGAAAACCCGAAGTGCAACGCCAACACAGGCGATGACTGCGGCTTGATCACCGCGGCCGCTCCGAGCGCCGATTCCACCACGATAAAAAACATGCCGAACAAGGCGATCGCCTTGACTTCTCGATTCCCTCTGTTGCTCCACCATGCCAGCAGCGAGAACGCCGCCACGACGATGCCAGCAACACCTGTGATCATGCGGTGCATATATTCGATCATCGAGGAGATCGTATACTCAGGTACCCACTTGCCATTGCACAGCGGCCATGAATTGCCGCATCCCATGCCCGACTCGGTCTTGGTGACCAAGGAACCTGCGATCATCACCAGAAACATGACGATCGTCGCGACATAGGCCAATCCGATTAACCAACGCTTGCTCTTGCTCATCTTCTCGAATCCCTCTTTCTACGAAACAGAAACTCTCTCCTTAACATAATGTACAAGAGGGATCGTTACAAGAGTTTTTCGTTGGCAAATATGTAGATTCGATTACAAAACGCTTGGGCCCGATGCGGTCAGCTCAAACTGTCTTGCGCTTTGGCTCGCCTTTTTCGCACTCTGAGCGAGACGACTGAGCTGAGCAACGCCAAGAGCAGCGTGCTGAACAGCAGCCGCATCCCCCAGTTCATTCCAAGTTGGCTGAAGATGAGATTGAACAGGATCAAGACAAAAAACAGGTAAAAGAGGCTCCCTTTTCGACGCATGTTCGGACTCCTTTCCTAGGTATCTCCGCTCTTGCGCTCTTGTGATGTATATGAATGGAGCTGCCAACTATGACAAAAAATATAACAATTGTCCTATTTTTAATTGAATTGAATATATATCTATTGAAAAATTGTTTTTGTACTGGTATAAATGTTTATGCACTGTCTATTCTTAACTATCAGACTATTGGAGGCGTTCCTATGAAAAAGTACTGGCTCTCTATTGCCCTTGGCGCAATCGCTGCTCTCGCACTGCAAACAGGCTCCGCATCATTTGCAACTTCTGACTCAACCGTTGCTGGTGACGCGCTCACCAATGGACAAAGCTCGTCGACACCTGTCGTGGCTGAGCTCTATCCGATCGATCCGTGGGCGGGCATCATCAAGCAAGGCTAACTGTTTGCGCTTCTGGGCGCACCGATTTTACATCAAAAAACGAGCGCATAGGCGCTCGTTTTTTGATCTGATCAGTCTGCCAAATCGGACAGTGCCTGCTCCAGCAAGCCCATCCCGAGGTCGAGCTCTTCGGCGGACAGGTTGAGCGGCGGCAGCAGTCGCAGCGTGTTCTCACCTGCTGTCAGCACCAGCAGTCCGCGTTCAAGACACTTGGTGACGAGCGGGGCAGCTGGGCGATTGAGCGCCAACCCGCGCAGCAGTCCCTGCCCGCGGACGCCTGTGAGACAGGAGAATTTGTCCACCAGTTGGGCGAGCTTCTGCTCAAACTCCTCACCGATCGCTCGCGCTCGCTGTACCAGACCCTCTTCCTCGATCGCGGTCAGCACGGCGAGCGCAGCAGCCATCGCCAGCGGATTGCCGCCAAACGTCGAGCCGTGCGTTCCTGGCCCGAAAGCGGACGCCACCTCTTCCTTCGCGAGCATCGCGCCGACTGGCACCCCGTTGCCGAGCCCTTTGGCCAGCGTCACGATGTCTGGCAACACGCCTGCCGCTTCGAACGCAAACATGTGGCCCGTCCGCCCGATTCCGGTCTGCACCTCGTCGAAGATCAGCAACAGGCCGTTCTGGTCACACAGCTTCCGCAGCCCTTGCAAAAATTCGGCGCCGAGCGGATGCACGCCCCCTTCGCCCTGAATCGGCTCGACCAGCACGGCGCAGGTCGCGTCCCCGATCGCCTGCTCGATCGCCGCCAGCTCCTTTTCCACATAGCGAAAGCCTGGCATCAGCGGTGCGAATCCCTCTTGAAACTTCGGCTTGCACGTTGCGGTCACCGTCGCCAGCGTCCGCCCATGAAAGCTGTCGTGCAGGGTTAAGATCTCATGTTTGTGCGCCCCGTGCTTCGCTTGGCTGTGCTTCCGAGCCAGCTTGATCGCTGCCTCGTTCGCCTCCGCCCCCGAGTTGCAAAAGAACGCTTTGGACAGCCCGGACAGCTCGGCGAGCTTTGTCGCCACCTGTTCCTGCAAGGGGATGCGGTACAGGTTGGACGTGTGCAGAAGCGTTTCTGCTTGCGCTTGGATCGCCGCTGTCACCTTCGGATGCGCATGTCCGAGGTTGGTCACCGCAATCCCGCTGGTGAAGTCGAGATACTCACGCCCCGCTTCATCCCACAGCTTGCTTCCCTGCCCGCGCACAAACGCCACCGGAAACCGCCCATAGTTGTTCATCAGAGAGCTCATCGCTTTTTTCACACTCCTCGCACCAAAGTTCCAATGCCCCGCTGGGTAAAGATCTCCAGCAAAAGCGCATTTTGCTCTTTTCCGTTCAGGATGTGCACCAGCTGTGCACCGCCGCGCAGCGCTTCGAGGCAAGCTCCGACCTTCGGCACCATCCCGCCTGCGATCGTGCCGTCCGCGATCAGCTCCTGCACTTCGCTCGACGTCACCTCGTTGAGCACTTGCCCGTCTTTCATGATGCCCGGCACATCGGTCAACAGGATCAGCTTTTCCGCCCCGAGTGCGGCAGCGAGAGCGCCCGCCGCGCTGTCTGCGTTGATGTTGTAGCGCGCGCCGCTCTCGTCGCAGCCGAGCGGTGCGATCACCGGCAGAAAATCGTTCTGCAGCAAGGCGTGCACCAGGTCGGTGTTGACCGCCTGCACTTCGCCCACCTGGCCCAGATCTCCGCTTGGATGCTCTTTTTTGCGGGCGGCCAGCAGTCCGCCATCGACACCGGTCAACCCTGCAGCCTTGCAGCCGTTGGCGTTAAACGCGGCGACCAGCTGCTGGTTGACCTGCCCGCCCAACACCATCTCGACCGCTTCGAGCGTCGTCTGGTCGGTCACTCGCAGGCCGTCGACAAACTGGGCGGGATGGCCGAGGCGATCCAGCAAGCGCGTGATCGCTTTGCCTCCGCCGTGCACGACGACGGGGAGCAGGCCGACCTGCTTCAGCCAGATGATGTCGAGGATCACCGGATCGATCGCTCCGCTGTCCGGCTCGATCGCCGAACCGCCATATTTGATCACGACGATCTTGCCGGCAAACCGTTGAATATAGGGAAGCGCCTCCAGCAAAACGTGCGCTTTCTCCGCTGGGGAGAGCGTTTCGGTCATCATCTCACACCCTCCTCACGTCCGATAGCTGGCGTTGATCCGCACATAATCATAGGTCAGATCGCACCCGTAGGCGGTTGCGCCCGCATCGCCCAGCTTCAGATCGACGGTGATCGTCACCGTGTCGGTCAACAGTTGCGACTTGGCCGCCTCTTCGTCAAACGCGAGGCCCATTCCGTCTGCCGCCACCTGCACAGAGCCGAGCCAGATGTCCACCCGCTCCGGATCGAACGGTACGCCCGAGTAGCCGACCGCAGCGAGGATGCGCCCCCAGTTCGCATCGGCGCCAAACACAGCCGTCTTGACCAGCGAGGAGCCGACGATCGACTTGGCGATCCCCGTCGCGCTCAGCTCGCTGACCGCACCTTTGACCAACACTTCGACCAGCTTGGTCGCCCCTTCACCATCGCGGGCGATCTCTTTCGCCAGCTGCTCCGATGCAAAGTGGAACGCTTCTGCAAACGAATCCCACTCTGGATGATCTTCGGTCAGCGTCTTGTTGTCCGCCATGCCGTTCGCCATGACGAGCACCATGTCGTTCGTCGAGGTATCCCCATCGACGGTGATGCAGTTGTAAGTCCGGTCTGTCGTCTTGCCCAACAGCTTTTGCAGAGCGCTCGGGTCGATGTTCGCATCGGTGGCGACAAACGCGAGCATCGTCGCCATGTTCGGGTGGATCATGCCCGACCCTTTTGCCACGCCGAACAGCGTCACCAGCTTGCTGTCGATCTCCACTTGAACGGCGACCGTCTTGGTGCAGGTGTCTGTTGTCAGGATCGCTTCAGCAAAGTCGAGACCGCCCTGTTCGCTCAGCGACTCGCTCGCCGATGTGATGCCCTGTTTGAGCGCAGCCATCGGCATCGGCATGCCGATCACGCCCGTCGAGGCGATCGCGACGCTCTCCACAGGCAGGTTGAGCAGTTCAGCCGTGCAAGCTCGCATCTCCAGCGCATCCGCATCCCCCTGTCTGCCGGTGCATGCGTTCGCGTTGCCCGAATTGACGACGATCGCCTGCAGGTGCGGGTTGGACTTCAATTGTCGCTCATTCTGTGTCACACAGGCGGCTCGCACCGTGTTCAGCGTGAACACGCCTGCCGCCGCCGCAGGAACTTCGCTCACCAGCAGTCCGACATCCTTGCGCTTCTTTTTGATACCGGCGTGCAAACCTGCCGCTTTAAAGCCGCGCGGGAGGGTGATCGTCCCGTCTGGCAGCACCGTATAAGTTGTCGATTTCACCATCATGTTCACAGTTTGCTCCCCCTTGTGGTTGCTAAAAGTAGAACGGCGCCGCGATCAGGCCGGTCGTCTGGTCGAGCCCTGCGATCAGGTTCGCATTTTGGATCGCCTGCCCTGCCGCGCCTTTGACCAGATTGTCGATCACGCCAATTACCGTCACGCGCTGCGTGCGCGGATCGACGCGCAGTCCGATGTCGCAGAAATTGCTGCCTGCGACCTCTTTCGTCTCCGGCATGCGCCCCGCTTCGCAGATGCGGACGAACGGATGATCCGCATAGGCCTGCTCATAGAGCGCGAGCAGATCTGCTGTCGATCTGTTCTCGGTCAGCTTGGCATACGCGGTGATCAAGATGCCGCGGGTCATCGGCACAAGGTGTGTCGTGAAGGAGAGGATCACCTCGTGTCCTGCCGCCTGTGCGAGCACGCCCTCGATCTCTGGAATGTGCTGGTGTGTGCCAACTTTGTACGCTTTAAAGTTTTCGTTCACTTCGACATAATGCGTGGCTGCTGACAGCGCTTTGCCAGCGCCCGAAACGCCCGACTTCGCATCGACGATCAGCGTGTCTGTCTCGATCAATCCCTGCTGTACCAACGGAAGCAGCGACAGAAGCGTCGCTGTCGGATAGCAGCCCGGGTTGGCGATCAGGTCTGCCTGGGCGATTTTGTCCGCCTGCAGTTCGGGCAGGCCGTAGACTGCTGTTGCTAACGTCGCTTGCGCAGGCGGGTTTTTCTGGTACCACTGCCGATAGTCTGCTTGCGTCAGCCGGTGATCGCCGGCCAGATCGATCACCTTCAACCCAGTATCGAGCAACTCCGGCACGATCTCGGTCGACAGCCCGGACGGCAGTGCCGTGAAGACCAGATCGGCCACTTCCGCGATCTCTTTCGCCTCTGCTCGCTGCAGAGTATGTCTGACCAACCCTTTTAGATGAGGGTAGACTTTGGTCAACATCGCGCCCGCTTGCGAGTCGGACGAGACGTATGTCAGCTTCAGCGTCGGGTGCTGCAACAACATGCGCACCAATTCTAATCCTGTATATCCGGTCGCCCCAATGACGGCAACGTTCATCTCATGCTCACCTCAGTTTGAATCTTTATTTCACAATATGCATTATTATACACACC
The DNA here is from genome assembly GCF_042682745.1 of Tumebacillus lipolyticus. NCBI lineage: Bacteria > Bacillati > Bacillota > Bacilli > Caryophanales > Alicyclobacillaceae > Tumebacillus > Tumebacillus lipolyticus. The sequence goes on from NZ_JBHUIO010000019.1 coordinate 111,828, forward strand.
AATGTATAAGCTTGCAATAAAAAAACCCTTCCAACATCTTGGAAGGGAAAAGAAGGTGTTTGGATTCCGTCGTGAGAGAATCCCAGAGGTGTTATGCCATGAAAAGGGGTTAGAACCTGCTATCATTTTACTGATAATGATTCTCATTGTCAATGCAGATTGAGAAAATAGTTTGTTCCGACTTGATTGACAAGTTCGGTTCGCAAACCGTAACGTTAAAGAAAATGCAGGTAGTTCAGAAAAGGGGTCGAACGCGATGAGCAGCACACTGCCGATTGTGACGGTCGAGCTGGCCAAACGGCTCGAAGGGGCAGAACATCTTGGCTTGGTTCAACGCCTCGAAGCGATGATGCAAGATGAAAAACGGCATGACCAAGCGGTGCTCAAACGCTTTGGGGATGGCACCGCGTTGATCAATTTGGAAACATCCTGGCCGTTTATGAACAAAGTGATCGGATTGACCGAAGCGGATGTCCACCTCTTGCCGGAGATCGTAGATCATTATGCGGCGTATGGTGTGCCCTGCCGCGTGAAAACCAATCCCGCCTACGCCACGCCGGAGTTGCTCGCAGCGCTCCGCCAGCACGGTTTTGTCGCCGAGGATTTCTCAACCACAACGCTGTACGGGGTGGCGACCGAAGCGATTCCCCCCCTGTCGCAGGGGATCGGCGTGCGCAAGATGGAGGGCGACGAATTTGACCTGTTTGGCGAACTGTATGTTCGCGCGATGAACCTTCCAGCCGAGCGTGCCCAATCGGTGGCCCATAACCAACGCCTGATCGCATCGCACGCCGACTATCATTATTATTTCGCCTCGGTCGATGGAGAGGATGCTGGCGTTGCGATGATGTTTCTCCATGACCGGATGGGCTCTTTCTGTGCAGCCGCCACCTGTCAGGAGCACCGCGGACGCGGTTTGCAGCAGGCGTTGCTCTCTGCGCGGATGCGGGATGCTGCCCGCCTCGGCTGCGATCTGGTCGTCGCCCAAGCGGCATATGCCAGCACCAGCCAGCGCAACATGCTCCGCTGTGGCATGCAGATCGCCTTTTCTGATCTGGTGTTTATCAAACAGGGCTGAATTGAAAAATTGTCAGCAGCCTGCCGATGTTTCGGCTGAAGAGAAACCCTCATCGTTCGCGATGAGGGTTTCTTCGTTATCTTGCCATATCAATCGGGCTTCCCTACCGATTTTTGGTTCGAAAGGTGCATCGAAGCCCGCTTCAAGGTGGGCTGGAAAAATGCTCAAGTTCGATCGGAGCGCTCTGGACGGCCGATCGGTGCGGATCACTTCTGCTCATAGTTGAACTCCGGCAGGCGATGCAGGCTGGTGATCACTTGCCCACCTGCGATCTTCGCTTCGACTCGAACGGGGGCGCCGAGGGAGTTCACAAATTTTAAATCGAGCTCTGGAAAGGAGACGGTCGCATCGTTCCCCGGGAGCACATAGCCGACGGGCAAGCTGTGCGTGTGCCGCTCGGTGATCGCAAGCCCCGCCTGTTTGACCGCATTGTAGAGCGTGGACGACACTTGGCAGATGCCGCCTCCGTAGCCCTGTTCAAATTTTTTGCCGACGATCACCGTGGCCAGCTGCCAGCCTGCACTCGGATCGTTCGAGTCGCCCAGCGCACCGTTGAATGACAGCTCTTCACCTGGCAGCAGGAGCATGCCGTTCAGCTTGCTGTTGGCGAGCTGGATGTTTTTCACCCTGCCTTCCGCATCGTTGCCGGCAAGCGATGTCTTATAGGTGGCGATGACCTCTCCGCGCTGTGCTGGCAGACTGTCCAGATAGGATCGGTACTGCGCGTTCAGGTCGCGCTGTGGCAGGTTGTCATCTCTGTTCGCCACTGCAGTGCCCTCCGGCACGAACCGCTCATATTCTGCGGCGATCGGGAGCGGCCGCTTGGGCGGAAGCACGGTCGGTGTGTTCGCCGCCGCCTCCGCTGGCTGTACGACCGACTTGGCGAAGCTCCCCGCTTTCCACATCACGCCGCCCGCCACCAGCACGCCACAGAGACCGATCGCGAGTGTAGACACCACCCACCCCCTTTTTTGCCTTTTCCGCCGTCTCTTTTTCATCTCGTTCAACATGGCTCCCCTCCATCTCCATCACTATATGGAAAGACGTGGGAGTGCATGTCAACGTTTCAAAACAGAAAAAAACCATGCGTTTGTCTTGTAAACGCATGGTTTCGCATGTTCGATCTAAGTTGTTCGATACAATCGAGATGGTAGAATTAGTCGACCACTTTGAGCGTGGTGGTCATCGTGCTGTGGCCTGTGCCGCAAGCGACGGAGCAGATCAGTTTCAGCTCGCCCGCTTCGTTCGGTGTAAAGGTGACCGTCTCGGTCTTGCCCGGAGCGATGTTTTTGATCTTCGCATCTGAACCCATGATGTTCAGGCCGTGCAGACCTTCTTTGCCGGAAACAACCAGCTTGACCGGTTGACCTTTTTTCACTTCGGTCTTGTCCAGTTCCCACTTCCAATTGCTCGCGGTAACGTTGACTACTTGCTCGTTGCCAGTGTTCGTATTGGAATCGGTCGTACCAGAGTTGGTTTGTCCAGTGTTGGTGTTGTTGGTGTCGTCAGCTTTTTTGTCATCAGAGCCGCAACCAGTCATAATCATCCCAAAAGCGACAGCCGTCGCAGCGATCAATGCAAAACGATTTTTTTTCATTTCGCTTACGCCTCCTTTTTACAATTTCATCATACACCTTTTGGCAGTCTGCTGGCATGATCTTTCTCACACCAAGAATGAACGATTTGTGAAGAAGATCACATAATTGCGCGACCTTCGATTGCTCCGCTCAAACGTCATTTCTGCCACGTGCATCCCTCCAGCTTGCTTTTACAATGATAGTCTAGTTTGCACTCAAATATACAAGAGAGGTAAAAATAGTTCCCCGCTGCTTATTTGCAAACATCGCCTTCACTTCCCCCTTACATCTAAGTGAAGGGAGCGCGAGGAGTCGGAGGCGGCTTGCTCGCTCTTGCGGTTGTCAATCTGGCAGATCGCTTTTTAGTAAGGGTGGTGTTTTCAGGGGGAAGGTGTTCGTTTTAGGAGATTGGGCTTGGTTGGTGGTTGGTGGTTGGTGGTTGGTGGTTGGTGGTTGGTGGTTGGTGGTTGGTGGTTGGTGGCTGGTGGCTGGCGGCTGGTGGCTGGTGGCTGGTGACTGGTGGCTGGTGACTGGTGACTGGTGGCTGGTGGCTGGTGGCTGGTGGCTGGTGGCTGGTGGCTGGTGACTGGTGACTGGTGACTGGTGACTGATGACTGGTGGCTGGTGGCTGGTGGCTGGTGGCTGGTGGCTGGTGGCTGGTGACTGGTGGCTGGTGGCTGGTGACTGGTGGCTGGTGGCTGGTGGCTGGTGGCTGGTGGCTGGTGACTGGTGACTGGTGACTGGTGACTGGTGGCTGGTGGCTGGTGGCTGGTGGCTGGTGGCTGGTGGCTGGTGGCTGGTGGCTGGTGACTGGTGACTGGTGACTGGTGGCTGGTGGCTGGTGGCTGGTGGCTGGTGGCTGGTGGCTGGTTGGTACTGGGTGCTCCTTTGGTTTAATGCACTGTCGAAATGTTGCTGTCGTATCTCCGAAATCTTTAAGCGAGCAGATCGGCAGGTTATACTGACGGTGTGAGGTGAGGATATGAACCCTGAAATGTTTGACCGCATCTATGAATCGATCGCGAAGAAGGAGAGCACCTATGATGGCGTGTTCTACACAGGCGTGTTGACGACGAAAATCGTCTGCCGTCCTTCCTGTCGGGCACGGACTCCGAAGCGAGAAAATATTAAGTTGTACGACTCTTTTGAGGGAGCAATACGCGCTGGCTTTCGACCTTGTAAGCGCTGCAAGCCGGAGGAGCCCGGCCCTCATGGGCCTGACGCCGCTCTGGCAGCAAAGGTGGACGCGCTGATCGGGGAGCACCTCAGCGAGCGCGTGACGCTCAAGTCGCTGGCTGCCGCTCTCGCCATCAGCCCCTATCATCTACAGCGAACCTATAAGCGGCTCGTCGGACATAGTCCGGCCGTTCAACTTCAGAGAGCCCGCATCGAAGCTGCTCAGCAGATGCTGGCAGACGGGAAAAACTCGATCGCCGAGATCGGGTCGGCGGTCGGGTTTCGAAGCCCTTCTCATTTTGCAGTCTGGTTTCGAAGTGAGACGGGACTCACCCCTTCCGAATACCGCGAATCGAACGCGTCCCATCGAGAGCACCCGCTCGATTCAAAATCAAGCAGAGCCAATCAAGGAGGTAACCGATGAGCCAGCACACCGTTTTTTACACGACGATACGCATCTTGGAGCAAGACTGGATTCTGTTCGCGACGGAGAAAGGAATGTGCCGCATCCAGTTTCCCCACGAGCCGTTAGAATCTGCTCTGCCCTGGTTGAATCGCCACCTTTCAAATGTGCGGCTGCAAGAGGATCCTGCCGTTTTCGAGCAGCTAGGCATCCTCTCACTCCTCTCCGCCTATTTTGCAGGAGAGCCTGTCGAGTTTGATCAGGTGCCGATCGATCTCTGGGGAACTCCGTTCCAGATTGACGTCTGGACGGAGCTCGGCCGCATCCCCTATGGCGCCACGCGTTCCTATCGGGATGTGGCGGAGGCGATCGGTCGCCCGCAGGCTGTGCGGGCTGTCGGTGCGGCAAACGGAGCCAACCCGCTGCCATTGCTGCTCCCCTGCCATCGGGTGATCGGTGCCGATCGAAAGCTGACCGGTTACCGCGGGGGCCTGAACATCAAACTCGCACTGTTAGAGCTTGAAGGGGTGGATCAGGTTGAACCGGTTGGACACGCTCGATTCGGATTTTGAACTTGCTGTACCACAACACTTTCGATTTGAACCCTGTCTGAGCTACCTGTCCCGCTCTGCAAACGAATGCTTGTATGAGGTGCGCGACGACCAGCTCATCAGGCTGTTGAAAATCGGTGGAAGTCCTACGCTGGTCAGAATTTGTTGTTCAGATGATCGGATGTTGCGTGTGCAAGCGCTCTCCGGGCAGATTGAAAGCGATGAGGCGCAAGCAGAAGTGAGCGATTATATCCGCATCTGGTTTGACCTCGATCGGGATCTCGATCCGTTTTATCGGATGGCGGAGGAGCATCCGGTGCTCTGCGATCTCACCCGACGCTTTTCTGGTCTGCGCGTGATCGGAATTCCCGATCTGTTCGAAGCTCTCTGTTGGGCGATCGCAGGTCAGCAGGTCAATCTGCCCTTTGCCTATAAGCTGAAGGAAAGGTTGACCGATGCTTTCGGTGACTCGCTGGAGTGGAACGGCAGGCGCTACCGACTGTTCCCTCGCCCCGAGAAGATCGCAGGTGCAGACCTGCAAGATCTGTGCGGGCTCCAACTCACCAAGATGAAAGCGGGGGCGATCCTCGAAATCGCTCGCCTGATGAGCTGCGGTGAACTGTCTCGCGCCGGTCTTCTGGCGCTCGGTAGCCATGAGGCGGCCGAACAGGAGCTGCTGCGCATTCGCGGTGTGGGGCCGTGGACCGCTCACTATGTGCGGATGCGCTGCTTGCTCGACCCGCGCGCCTTCCCGATCGGCGATGTCGGGCTGCACAATGCGGTCAAAGAATGCCTCGGGCTTGACCGCAAGCCGACATTGCCAGAGCTGAAATCCCTGTTCGCAGACTGGGCGGGCTGGGAAGCATATGCCACCTTCTATCTCTGGCGTTCCTTGTATTGATCACAGCGGTTCGTCTGCTCAATTTGACAGGCGTTTGAAGATAGAAAAAGCCAGCAGTTCTTGCGCATCGAGCGCAGTGAACTGCTGGCTTTCTTTTCTCTTCGTTTCAGGATCGCTCAGAATGAATTAGAGCACTTTTTGTGCGTGTGCGACCACGTTTTCGACGGTGAAGCCGTATTCTTTGATCACTCGGTCGCCTGGTGCTGATGCGCCGAACGTATCGATGCCGATCATGACACCTTCGTCGCCCACAAAACGCTCCCAGCCGAACGATGTGCCCATCTCGATCCCCACGCGCGCTTTGACAGACGGCGGCAGGACAGAATCCTTGTACTCTTTGGATTGCGCTTTAAACAGCTCCATGCTCGGCATCGAAACGACGCGCGCTGCGATCCCTTTTTCTGCGAGCGCGCGCTGCGCTTCGACCGCCAGCGCCACTTCAGAGCCGGTGGCGATCAGGATGACCTGCGGGTTGCCTTCCGGTGCATCGGAGAGGACATACGCGCCCTTGGTGAGTCCTTCACGCGCTTTTTCTGCAGTACCGTGGAGCACCGGGAGCTTCTGGCGAGTGAGCACCATCGCAACCGGCGTGTCTTTTTTCGAGAGGGCGAAGCGATACGCTTCCATCGTCTCGTTGGCATCTGCCGGACGGAGTGTGACCAGTCCTGGGATGACGCGCATCGCCGCCAGATGTTCGACCGGCTCATGCGTCGGGCCGTCTTCGCCAACTGCGATCGAATCGTGAGTCAGCACGTAGATTACAGGCTGCTTCATCAGAGCAGACAGGCGCACTGCTGGGCGCAGATAGTCGGAGAAGACGAAGAACGTTCCGCCGTATGGACGCACGCCACCGTGCAGCGCCAAGCCGTTCATCGCCGCTCCCATCGCAAATTCGCGCACGCCAAACCAAACGTTGCGACCTGCATAGTTCTCTTTTTCAAACACCTTCTCGCTTTTCAGCGTCGTGTTGTTCGAGCCAGCCAAGTCTGCCGATCCACCGAAGAGGGACGGAAGGTGTTTGGCGATCGCATTGAGAGCCGCGCCTGACGCTTCACGGGTTGCCATCTGCGGCGCATCCGGTTGGTAGACCGGAATGTCTTGATCCCAGCCTGCCGGAAGTTCATGGTTCATCGCTTCGAGAAGCTGTTTCGCAAGATCAGCATGCTCTTGCTCATATTTCGCAAAGCGCTCGTTCCACTCCGCTTCAGCCTTCGCGAGCTCCGCTTGCACGTCTGCAAAATGGCTCTGCACCTCTGCCGGAACTTCGAACGGATCATGTCCCCACCCATAGACCTCTTTGGTCAGGCGCGCTTCTTCTTCGCCGAGCGGAGCGCCATGAACTTTGTTCGAACCGGCTTTGTTCGGCGAGCCATGTCCGATGATCGTGCGAATCTCGATCAAGGTCGGGCGATTCTTGTCCTCTTTCGCTTCAGAGATCGCGCTGCCGATCGCCGCGATGTCTGTGCCGTCCTCAACGCGAAGATATTGCCATCCACAAGCTTCAAAGCGCTGTTTCACATTTTCGGTGAAAGCCATCGAAAGCTGCCCGTCGAGCGAGATGTCGTTCGAATCGTACAGGACGACCAGCTTGCCCAGACCCATGTGACCAGCCATCGAGATCGCTTCCGCCGCCACACCTTCCATCAAGTCTCCATCACCGCAGAGCGCAAACGTATGATGATCGATCACTTCAAAACCGTCACGGTTGTAGGTGGCTGCCAGGTGTGCTTCTGCCATCGCCATGCCGACAGACATCGCAATGCCTTGTCCAAGCGGGCCGGTGGTCGCTTCCACGCCAGCGGTGTGACCAAACTCAGGGTGGCCCGGCGTTTTGCTCCCCCATTGGCGGAAGTTTTTCAATTCTTCCATCTCAAGCCCATAGCCGAACAGGTGCAGCATGCTGTAGAGCAGCGCAGAGCCGTGACCCGCGGAGAGAATGAAGCGGTCGCGGTCGATCCAGTTCGGATTGGCTGGGTTGTGCTTCAGGTGTTTCGTCCACAATGCGTAAGTCATCGGCGCCGCGCCCATCGGTAAGCCTGGGTGACCCGATTTTGCCTTCTCGATCATGTCGATGGACAGCGTGCGAATCGTATTGATCGCAAGTTGCTCAATGTTTGCAGTCATGTAAGTGACTCCTTCCTAAAGCCAGTTATGTAATGCACAGACTGCACACGCATCTATCGCTAGTATGTGCTCAGACCGTGCAGTCTAGCGTGGTGATTGTTTCCTCCAAATGCAGTGTATCATTGTGGCCATAGCGTGTAAAGAAACGAAGGGGCGACGCGAGAGGCTGGATGCGAAGAAGAGGGCCGCCGCCAAGTTGTAGCTTGCGGGGCCCTCTAAAGGATCGGATCGACTTTCGTTCACTTCTCTTCGCGGGCGGGAAACGTGGGCATATCACCGTCGGTGAGGGTCGCCTTCACTTGCTCTGGCACTGGAATGTGCGGATATCTGATCGGCTCGTCAAATTCCACCCAGCTTAGGTAGATCATCAGGAGCAAGAAGCGGCGCCCAGTTTTCGGATCGCTGAGGATGATATGATCTCGGCCCGCCGTTTCCACTCGGCCGCAGAACACGATCGAATTCCATTCTTTGCTGTCCCCGACCGTATAGTAAAAGGTACCGATCTTGCCTTCGTTGAAGCGGAGAATATTTTCAATGTACGATTCTTCCACGACCGCTTGCGCCCCAACCTGAAAGCCGGGCATGCCCGCTCCAATCGGTTGTTGCGTAACTGGTTGTTGCATCATCGGTTGTGTTTGTTGTGTGCCCGATGGGTACATGGGCATCGTGATCGGTTGGTACCCGTATGGAGCTTGTGCCTGGCGATACTCATCCTCGCAGCAGTTGTAATACAAAATGATTCATCTCCTTTTCGAAGCGATGTTCTCCACGTCGTTACATCTATAGGGTATATTCGTCTAGTGTTTTTGGTGACAAAAAGACCTGATCGAAATGATCAGGTCTTTCAAATGCTCCTTGTGGATCGCTGCGCTACGCTGAAACGCTTCTCTTTTATTCCCCGAGAACAGAAAAAGGCTCGATCTGGCAGACTGTCTTTTCTCGCCTCGCAGCGTTTTGCTCTTTAGGCTGTACTTTTTTATGACGGCTCGGTTTAGGTACCATCTCCCAACTTTGCTCCGGTGGTTTTCCACTCCGCTTCGAACGCGGCACCTTTTCTTTATCCCTTTCGCATGAAAAAGACCGGACTTCTCAGACTCGGCTTCACACGCCTAGCGACGACCTGCTCTTTGCCTCGCAGCGTCTTGCTCTCCCAGAGCGCTACGGCTCACATACCATCTTTCCACTTTCGCTCCGGCGGCCCTCCGCTCCACCTCGAACGCACCTGTTCTACTTTCTTTCGCATGCAAAATGAAAAAAGACCGAGCCTCTCAGATCGGCCTTCATCACGCCTAGCGACGACTTACTTCTCGCCCCATTGCGTTTACTCTTTCAGAACGCTACGGTTTACGTACCGTCTCTTCACTTTCTCCTCGGTGGTTTTCCATTCCACTCTGCTTCGAACGCAGTACTCCTTCTATTCCCTTTTTGTATGAAAAAGAAAAACACGATCCTTTAGATCATGTCTCACCACGCCTAGCGACAACAAACTCTTCCCCAAAAACACGGTTCAAGTAACCGACCTTCGCTTTCGCTCCAGTGCTTCTCCGCTCCGCATCGAACGCGGCACCTTTTCCACTTACTTTTCGCATGCGAAAAGTAAGTGACCCGGTCATCAGATCGGATCTCATCATACCTCGTAGCTTCATGCAAAATGAAAACTACCCAGATCTCTCTGATTGGGCCTCATTTCGCCTAGCAAAGACTTACTCTTCCAGAGCGCTACGGCTCACATACCATCATTCCACTTTCACTCTAGTGGTTCTTCGCGCCACTTCCGAGCGCGGCGCCTGTTCTACTTTCTTTCGCATACAAAATGAAAAGAGACCCAGATCTCCAGATCGGGTCTCATTACGCCTCGAAGTGTCTTCGACTGCCCAGAACACCACACCTCCTAAGTACCATATCTTCGCTTTCGCTCCGGTGGTTCTCCACCCCGCCTCGGACAAGGCACCTTTTCTATTCCCTTTTCGCATACAAAAAGAAAAATACCCAGATCTCTCAGATCGTGCCTCATCTTGCCTCACAGCGTCTTACTCCTCCAAAACGCCACGATTCAAATACCACCTCTCCACTTTCGCTCCGGTGACTCTCCGCTCCGTTTCAAACACGGCACCTTTTCTAGTGCCCTTTCACATACAAAAAGAAAAAGACCCGATCTCAGTTCGGATCTCGTCTTCAAGCATGGCACCTCTTCTATTTCCTTTCCGCATACAAATAGAAAAAGACCCAGATCTCCAGATCGGGTCTCATCTCGCCTAGCGGCGACCTACTCTCCCAGGACCCTGCGGTCCAAGTACCATCGGCTCTGCGGAGCTTAAC
>NZ_JBHUIO010000020.1:0-5401 GCF_042682745.1 Tumebacillus lipolyticus
CAATAAAAGTTTGTATCTTGACTCGCATCTCTCTTCATAACACTCGTTTAGTTTTCAAGGATCAATCGCGTTTCACATCTGTGTCATCCGCTTGTCTCTCGCGGCGACAAGAGCTATCTTATCATGCCCAGATGATTGGCTCAACTAACAATTCCCCCATATCGGTTGATATTCTAACAAGAATCGGAACTAGACTGATTCTTGTTAGAATAGCTCATTGTTTTGTTCTCGTTCAACGCCGCACGGTATACTTCATGAAAAGGTACGTTTTTTTCTCGCGCCAATCGCGCGACGTCCTCATACTCGGGCGTGCTTTGCAACACATCGCCTCCCGACTTGCCCACCTTTAATCGAATCTTGCCAAACGGCGTTTCTGTCTCGACAAACTCTCGGGCGAGCACCCGCCTTGTCCACACACTATGGCGAACTCCAAATGTGGTCGTCTCTACAAGCAAGATCTCTTCCAGCCTGCTGGTCAACTCCGGCTGACAGAGCACGGTGAGCAGTGTGCCTGGCCGATGCTTTTTCATCTGAACGCCAGTGAAGTACACGTCGAGCGCTCCGCCTGCAAAAAGGCGTTCCATCACATAGCCGAGTGACTCGGCCGTACAGTCATCCAGTTGAGTCTCCAACACATGGACGATCTCACGCGTCGACTCCTCTGCTTTCGCCTCCCCGAGCAGAACGCGGATCACGTTCGGCACAGCAAAATCTTTTGTCCCCGCACCATAACCGATCTTTTCAACCATGATGTGCTCAAGGGGACCGAACTGTCCGACCAGCGCCTTGAGCACCCCTGCGCCTGTCGGGGTGGTGAGCTCGCCTTCCGAGTGGGATCGAGCGAGCGGAATTCCCCGCAACAGCTCGGCAGTCGCCGGAGCTGGGATCGGGTACAGCCCGTGTGCCATCCGCAGCTTGCCATATCCGGTCGGCACGGGAGATGCGATCAGTTGATCCACACCTAAGCTCTCCAGCCCGAGGCAGATCCCGATCGTATCGATGATCGAGTCCATCGCCCCAACCTCATGAAAATGAACCTCAGCCGGGGAGATGCCGTGAATCTTTCCTTCCGCTTGGGCGATCACTTCAAAGATCGCCAGACTGCGCGCCTTTACTCGCTCCGGGAGTTCACTCTCCCTGATCATCTCTAAGATGGTCGCCGCCTTGCGATGCTCATGATGATGGTGAACAGATAAGGGCTCGCCGACATCATCACCATGAACACTGTGATGCGCATGGTGATGAATACCTCCTCGATCTTGAATATGTACATGCTGATGCGCGCTTCGATCACCATGACTCAGCCTGTGCTGATGCTTTCTCCCTTGCTCTTGCTCAACTATATACTGATTCACATTTTCTTCTCCGCGCTGATGCTCGTGTTGATGGAAGTCCGATTGATTACAGTTATGATGATGTTGGTGCGCGCTTCCTCTATTTTCGTAACCTTCTCCGCCCGGGCGAACACTCGTTTGAACATCGTGATGTTCATGTCCCCCATCAGCTTGGCAATGTTTATGCTGGTGAGCGACCGCCTGACCTGGGCTATGCCGATGTCCCTCTTCATTAGTTTGCTTATGGTCATGCTGATGCCATTCAGCATGACCATGACCATGACTATGACTATGACTATGTCCGTGACTATGTCCGTGACTATGTCCGTGACTATGTCCATGACTATGATGCTCCGCCCCCACTACGGGGAGACAAATATGCAGCTTTTTGGCTGTGATTCCCTGCTTGTCCACAGTTTCCACCCATAGCTTAAAATCATCGATCGGCAATTTCATCAGCTCTCGTTTTATATACTCAAGATCGGCACCCGCATCGACGAGGGCTGCCAACAGCATGTCGCCGCTGATGCCGGAGATACAATCCAAATAGAGCGTTCTCATCATTTTGCCCCCTCGCGTATCGCCTGTTGGATGATCGATGCCGCATACGCCGCGCCGAAACCGTTGTCGATGTTGACAACCGTCACTCCTGCGGCACAAGAGGTCAGCATCGAAAGCAACGGTGTCAAACCGCTAAAATGTGCCCCATAGCCTACACTGGTTGGCACCGCGATCACTGGGCGGCGTACCAGCCCGCCGATCACGCTCGCCAAAGCGCCTTCCATTCCCGCCACAACGATGAGGACGCTCGCCTCCCGAATGCGCTCACGCTGTGCGAGCAGCCGGTCGAGACCTGCCACCCCCACATCGTAGATTCGTTCGACCTCATTCCCCATCCATTCTGCCGTCTGCGCCGCTTCCTCCGCCACCGAAAGATCGGCAGTTCCAGCGGAGAGCACAGCCACCTTGCCTACGAAATGACGGTCACAACATCCGGCCGTCAAAAGCCGCGATACCGGTTCGAACACCGCCTCTGGAACGACCCCGCGCACCGATTCTGCCATCGCCTGATCCGCGCGGGTGACCATCGCTTTGCCATGTTGCCGATAGAGACGCTCGAAGATCGCTCCCACTTGCTCAGACGATTTTCCCTGTCCAAAAATCACCTCGGGGAAGCCATTTCTCGACTCCCGCGCGTAATCGACCTTGCCAAATCCGATGTCTTCAAATCCGCGGATGACCGCCTCCGCATGGGCGATCGACCATTCTCCGCGCTGGACTTTGCTCAAGATCTCCTGCAGCCTCATGCGTTTGACTTCTCCCTCAGCGCTTCGTTCATCGAGCCGCTGCGGTATCCTTGCAGGTCGAGCGTCACATACGTAAAGCCTTCCCCTTTTAAAATCTCGGTAATCTTCTCCGCCAACTCGACCGCTTTCCCCAACTCTTCTGGCAAAACTTCGACCCGCGCGATCTGATCATGGTGACGAATTCTGATCTGCTTGAAACCAAATTTGCGAAGCTTCTCTTCCCCTCGGTCCAGCTGGCCAACTTTCTCAAGTGTGATCAGCGATCCGTACGGAATGCGCGATGACAGACAGGCGAACGACGGTTTCTCCCAGTTGGGCACCCCCATCTCCCTCGCCATCACCCGAAGTTCCGCTTTAAAGATCTCCGCCTCTTGCAGGACGCTTCGAATCGCATACTCTTTAGCCGCTCTCCGCCCTGGGCGGTAATCGCCAAGGTCATCCATGTTCGCCCCATCCAAAATGTGCTGGATCCCGCGCTCTTGCGCCAAAGCGGTGAGCGTATGGTACAAACCCGCTTTGCAATGGTAGCAACGATCCGGATTGTTGCTCACAAAATCGGGGTTTGCCATCTCCTTGATCTGCACCACCTCATGGCGCACGCCAAACTGCTTGGCAAGATCGATCGCCTCTTGCAATTCACGCTCGGGAAAAGTTTCTGATGCTGCGGTGACCGCTAGCACATTGCCCCCGAGAACTTCCTGCGCACATTTCAGCACAAACGTGCTGTCGATGCCAGCAGAAAATGCAACGATCACCCGGTCCATCTCGCGTAAAATCGCGTACAGCTGCGCCTTTTTTCGTTCCATCGTTCGACACACCCTCTCTTCGATCTTGAGATTGCACTCCGGTCACGAGTCCATACATGAAGACAACTCTTCAGACTTTTAACCCTCATCGGTGAAAAAACAGGCGACAAGCACACCTTACTTCGGGCATACTAAGACAGGAGGTGAAACCAACGATGATGCTGAAGCGTGAAACGGTTTACGAGTTAGAGAATACATATGATCAAATTGCCGAAGAAGATGAGGAAATTGTTGAGCAGATGTTCACCAAACTGGATAAATTGCACAGTGAAGTGACCAGACGCCACAACTATAGCAAAGACGATATCGATGACAAATTGGTCTCGCTGTTTGTCCAAGCGGCCCAAGGGCAAAAGATCGCCGACAAATGGGCAAAGGGCTACCTGTTTTACAAGTACTTTGACGAAGAATAGTGATGTTTTCTGCAACAAGACCCGATATTCACTATCGGGTCTTGTTTTTATCTGATAACATATAATTATGTATGTAAATAAAATAAGGGAGGTTTGGTGATGGCTCCAACCAAGCTCGCAGCAAATGTATCTGGTGATTTCTTCGTCAATACGAACTGCATCAATTGCGATACGTGCAGACAGCTCGCTCCCGATCATTTTTCAGAAGTAGGGAAGTTCTCAGCCGTGACCGCTCAACCGCAAACTGCTGATCAGAAGCGCGGTGCATTCCACGCGTTGCTCTCCTGTCCGACAGGCGCGATCCAAACGGCACACACAGATGAGCTTCAACTGGCGAGCGCCGATTTCCCATTGCTGCTGACAGAGGGCATTTACTACTGCGGCTTCACCTCTCGCAAATCCTACGGGGGCAGCAGCTACCTCATTCTGCATCCTGACGGGAACTGGCTGATCGATTCCCCTCGTTTTCATCTGCCACTCGTGCGAAAGATCGAAGCGCTCGGCGGCATTCGATATCTCTTCTTGACTCACCGCGATGATGTGGCAGATGCGGATAAGTATGCCTCACATTTTCGGGCAGAGCGGATTATTCACGAACTGGAACGCGACTCCCAACCTGATGCTGAGCATCTGCTGACCGGGACGGAACCGATTTTCTGGCACCCCGATTTTAAGTTGATTCCACAGCCTGGACATACGATCGGCCACACAGTGCTCCTCTACAAACAGACCTTTCTCTTTTCTGGTGACCATCTAGCATGGGACGGATCGCCAAATGAACTGACGTCACACCGTGATTATTGCTGGTACTCTTTCGAAGAGCAAACGAGGTCGATGGAACGGTTGGCTGAAGAACGTTTCTCCTGGCTCTTACCCGGACACGGCAAACGGATCATGATGCCAGAGGCGGAGATGCATGCTGCACTGAACAGGCTGGTCAAAAGAATGCAAAATTGGACAAACTGAACATCGAATGCAAAAGCAGCCTCCCGATCGTTGCCTTTCGATCTTGGTGCGCTCTGCAGTCTCTGCGAAAATCTTGATCCATTCGCATTCAAAAAAGACCCGATCATCAGATCGAGTCTTTTTTGACTATCGATATTCTACTATCCCAAGACCCTAAGTACCATTCCTTCACTTTCGCTACGGTGGTTCTTCGCCTCGCTTCGAACGAACGCGGCACCTTTTCTAGCTGTTCGCTTATAAAAATAAAAAAGACCCGATCATCAGATCGAGTCTTATCTTTTGCCTAGCGACGTCCTACTCTCCCGGGACCCTGCGGTCCAAGTACCATTGGCTCTGCGGAGCTTAACTTCTGTGTTCGAGATGGGAACAGGTGTGACCTCCGCGACATTATCACTAGACGGTTGGTGCGGTCAAGAGGACTTGAACCTCCACAGGGTTGCCCCCACAAGAACCTGAATCTTGCGCGTCTGCCAATTCCGCCATGACCGCGTATGAAATTTGGAAAAACACGCCTAGCGGCGACCTACTCTCCCAGGACCCTGCGGTCCAAGTACCATCGGCTCTGCGGAGCTTAA
>NZ_JBHUIO010000021.1:0-9393 GCF_042682745.1 Tumebacillus lipolyticus
GTATCTTGACTCGCATCTCTCTTCGTAACACTCGTTTAGTTTTCAAGGATCAATCGTTTTGCTCTTTTGCATCAACCGCTCTCTCGCGGCGACAAGAGATAATGTATCACATCTCATTCAGCGAAGTCAACAGTAATTTTTCTCTGTGTGAAAACCTGATAAAAGATCGCTTGGCACGTATCAAACCGCACCGATCAAATCGTTCGTCGCTCGCGGCGACAAGAACAATCTTATCATGCCCCAACACCTCGCTCAATCTCACAGACCAAACAAACCGAAACAAAATTCATCCTTCCCGATCTCCATCATCTCTTTTCTCCCGCCTGCTTAGAATCGCTCACAGGATCGGCTCACTTCTTAAAATACAAAAAAACCGCGGCCAGGCTCTTCAAAAAGAACCTGACCGCGGTTGATGTGTGGTCGGAATGCAGGGATTCGAACCCTGGACCTCACGCTCCCGAAGCGTGCGCGCTACCAAGCTGCGCTACATTCCGTGATAATGATACGCCTTGTCAGAGGCTAAACTGCGAATCATGATAAAAATGGGGTGACCGATGGGAATCGAACCCACGAGTGCCAGAGCCACAATCTGGTGCGTTAACCACTTCGCCACGGCCACCATCTCTTGCAAGGTTGTTTGGCAGGGGCAGCAGGACTCGAACCCACGACATTCGGTTTTGGAGACCGACGTTCTACCAACTGAACTATGCCCCTGTGCGTTTTCCAACAGGACTTATCTTATCACGTCTGCTCGATTCGCTCAATAGCAAGTGTGAAACAAAACGAAACGATTTTGCTCATTTTAAGAAATGAGGACTTCACCGAGCCCGCACTTTCCCTTTAGCTGCGCAAAAATCTGCCTTTCAAACGAATCACTTCCCCTTTACCCACGATCCCTCATCGCGTGCCAAAAAGCGTACAAGTTACGCCGCATCCTCGCACAGACCGAAGTATCCAATCGTTCATCTCCCGCGAGAAGTCGAGACTTATGTGCTCACATCATACCAGCAGACCGTCTGAAGTCGTTCCGCTTCTCGCACCACAAGCCAATACCAACCTGAGTCTGAATTACGTCGCTTTTTACAGCTTTGGCTCATTCGTCCCTCTCCGTAAATCAGGGAAGAATGAGCCATCGAGTTTCTTAGGAAGAGGTTCGAAGTGTCTGATCGTGGTGCGCGTCGGCTCGATACTGCCCCGGTGTTACACCCGTCCACTTCTTAAATGCGCTTTGAAATGCACTGGGCTCCGAAAAATGGAGCAAATATGCGATCTCGCCGATCGAATACTCTCTTTTTTTCAAATAAATCATCGCCATCTCCTTGCGGGTTCGGATCGACAGCTCATTGTAGGAAGCGTTCTCTGCCTTCAGTTTATTTTGAAGTGTTCGCATACTCACTCCGAAGTTTTCAGCCGTCTGCTGCAAGGTCGGGAAATGGGATGGCATACATTTTTTCATCCACTGAACTACCTGATCTGAAAACGCACTCACATGGGTCAACTCATCCCTTGTTTCCTGTGCAAGAGTCTCAAATACTCCTAACAGTCTTGAATCGGAGTACATCACCGGATGTTTCAGCACGTCTTTGCTCATTCGCAATAGATTGTCTTTCTCACCAAACCGGGGGACTCTCCCAAACACCGACACGTAAGGTTGAGTATCCGTTGGCGCATCATGTGCAAATTGAATCTCATGCAAGGAAATGCGTTGATTGCTGAGTTTGCCGATCAAATGGTACAAAGAGCTCGCCAGATCCTCGATGCAATGACGAGACATTTGACCGAGATGTTGTATGGACAGTCGAATCAGGACGTCGTTTTCTTCCACTTCCCATTCTAAATTGAACGCGTTGCACAGAATCACATTATATCTTTGGTAAGCGGTCAGCGCATCGACAATCGTTTTGGAATGCAACATGACATACCCGAGAATGCCCAAATCGACAAGCTCCGTAATCTGTCCCTGATGCAAGCCAAAATGATCATCTTTCGTGTAGTTTGCAGCTGCGATCATCAATCGCTCCAATTCCTCTTCGTTAATGCGGGCCTCCACATCTTGTAACTGACTGCTTTCAAACGAAGCATAGCTGAAAAATTGATCGATCTCATATCCTTTGTGAGCAATTGCCTTCATGATCGGATAGACCAGGGAAATTGCAATTCCTCGGCTCTTCAAGTCTCCATTCCTCCTTGCGCGAATCCGCAAGATGATTGCGCTGTTGATCATTCTTTTATGTTTAACTTCGTTCTATGCTTAGTTTCAAGTGTTACAACAACGTATTATATCGCAATCATTCTTGAGGGTCAGTGACCATCGGAGCCAAATAGGAGGAAATGACGATGAAATCGAACATTCTGGTGATTAACGGACATCCAGACCCACAGAGCTACTGTTCAGCCTTGTCCGAAGCTTATCTGGAGGGTGCCTTGGCCAGCAATGCGCAAGTTCGCTCTATCGATCTAAGCAAGATCGAGTTTGACCCGAACCTAAAGTTTGGTTATCGCAAAAGAACAGAACTTGAGGAGGATCTGATCGAAGCGCAGAAATTGATCCTCTGGGCGGATCACCTTGTCTTTGTCTATCCAACATGGTGGGGGGCGATGCCGGCCATCCTGAAAGGGTTTATCGATCGGGTCTTTCTGCCCGGTTTCGCATTCAAATATCGTGAACATTCTTCCTTAGTGGATAAGCTCTTATCCGGCAAATCCGCACATCTGATCGTCACCACAGATGCTCCACCCTGGTACAACAAGCTGGTATACAAAAATGCAGAATACAATGTGATGAAACGCAACATTTTGAAGTTTTGCGGAGTAGCACCTGTACGTGTTACCGAGATTGGGCCGATCCGGGGGTCATCGGAGACATTGCGAGCCAAATGGTTGGCTAAAGTAACGCAGCTTGGGTCAAAACAATCCTAAGCACTCCCCCAACAAACTCCGCAGAATGATTCATACCGACCGCTCAGAAATTGCTAGGTACGTCCGCTTGGCCTTCCCTAAATTATTCATCCTGATGGAAGCATTGGTCTGAACTAGACGAATTGGGGCCGAAAGCAAGCACGCGTGAATTGGGGCAGATCTTCCACCGCGCAGGGCATTCGCTTCCTCTGCTTGCTCGTACCCTTGCACAAACAATCATTTAAACTCAACAAGCTGGTGTCCGTACTCGACCGGCCACCAGCTTGTTTTGTAGTAATGTATAGCTCCTCCCATCCTAAGAACTATGCATGAGAGGTGAGCGGAAATTTAACAGGCTTTCTTGCATTCGCACATGACGGCAGCACAAACAACGTATCATCCGTTTCTGTCACCAAAGTTGACCGGATGTTCTCATTGTCACTGTCTGGTACGAAGTGAAACTGGATAAACTCCGTCTTTTCAGAAATGATACGACTGACCACTTTCTCTAAATCGATTTTCCTCTTGCTTACGATATCAAAAACATGCAGTACATGATCTTCTTGTTCAAATAGAAGTATCACATCCTCATTTTGATCGTAGTAAAGGGCATCACGAAAAACAAGAATAAAGTAGAACATCAACAAATGCTCATTGCCCTTCACCCCAAGTGTTGACGATACGGGAATTCTTTCAGTTGCAAACTCCTTCATCAGCTCAAAGTCCGCCAGATTGTCAACATCTAGTTTGCGCAGAGCTGATCTCAGTGCAACTTCCTTTTTCAAATCAGATACTGCCAGACTGTAACTGCTCTCCAGGACCTTTTGAAAACCAAACTTCGGATAAAAGTCCAACACAGTTTCATTCGCAAACAAGTAGATCAACTCATATTCCTTCTCGTATTTTTCAATGACATGCTTCATCAGCTTAGTTGCCAAACCTTGATTCCGATAATCGGGATGAGTCATTACCGTTCCTATCTGGATCGCTTTATATTCTTTACCACCTGACGTCAAAACCATCTTATTAACTGAAGCATTTGCAATGATATGTTCCCCGTCCACAAACGAATAACAGATATAGCTGTCGTTCCAGAAGCCCCGATCATACCATTCGTTGAAATCCAGCCCAAATGTTTGCTTTGCCAGATCAAAAAAGCTCTTTCTTAATACTTCCACTTGCCTGTAGTCACTGACCAGCCGATACTCTCTCATCTTAATTCCCCCATCTTAGCGTGACTTTTCCTTTTGCTGAACGAGTCGATATCCACGCCTACAACTGCACCAACCGATTTCCAACAGCGCTTCAATGATCTCCGGCAAATAACGTTTTCGTATTTGCCTAGCTGGGTTTCCGCCAACGATTGTATGTGGCTCCACATCTTTTACAACTACAGACTCGGCTTCTATGATGGCTCTGTGCCTATTTGTCTAACAATCACAGGCAACACTTTTTCAAATTCATGGTATTTTGCCGATCGATCATCATAAAATTCCACGAAAAAAGGCTGCGAATGCAGACGCACTCACAGCCGGATCGACCATAAAACACCACAGCTTCATATAACAAAAAAGCCTTGGATGAACTTGTACTTTGCGCACAAATAAAATCACAGTTCATCGTGGTTTCCAGTCTTGTGACTCCAACATGAGTAATCTGATCTGCCGGGAATGGACACACCACCCCCTATTGAGCTCCCTGTACACCAGGCAGCGTCCGCATTCCATATCCTTTTGTTAGGGATTAGGAAGCAATCAGATTGCGCATGTTCGAACTGGATACCACCTTTCTTTGAACTAAAAGATGTTGATTTTCTCTATTATATGGGAATTTCCCAGGTTAGACAACCTAGGTTGCTGCATCTTCGAAGTTCTCCTCTTCCATACCATCACTCAGTTCAAACGATCGATTCCTCCTGCTCGTCCCAACGCCATACCCGTTCCTTCTCCAGAAGATGAACCCCGCCAAGCCAGCAGTCGATCATGTTGACAACTACCCAGTCCTCTTTTCCGTCTTGAACACGTCGACCTGTATCTGTCAGTAGAATGCGACGATGGCGGAAGTCCTCTGAAGGATCGATATAACTGGGAATAGCAGCTTCCGCGCCATCAAAGCGTATCAACGGTTGTGTTCCTGATGCCATTTGTTTGAGAATCCACCAATATTGAAGGTCGCCCATACCAAACTCGTGAAGCTCATCGCTCACTTGCCAGAATAGCTCCATCGGTTGGTTCAGACCCTGGGCGATAAACTCCAGTGTAGTCCGTTCCACTTTCCCAAGTCCATCTTGCACCGAGGGAAAGCGTGATAAATGAAAGCGAAAGGCATTCCGAACGAATGGCAAAGCGGAACTATCCTCCTGCAGCAGTTTCGCTAGCCCGCGTGGATCGGACGAGGTAAAAGCTTCCCAATACGCCCGGCCTACTTCCAACTCTCTCCGCTTAACCAGATGCCACGTTCCCGATAAGGTTCCCATCTGCTCAACAGACAGTTGGCCCAAGCCGCGAAAACGTTCGATGCCGGTAAAATCTCCGATGCATAGCAAGTTTAGCCTCGTTTGCCCCATTTTTTGTTTTGAAAACCAATAGAGCAAGTAGCATAACATCGTTTGGTCAAACAGGTCGTGTTCAAACCATAATACGATTTCATCATAATCCTTGAACCTACGCAGTTTTTGCTCCTGCGATTCGCAGCCTTCGATGTATTCCTTACGCGGGATACCCATTGCCTTCTCCAAATAGTCAGCTCGGACAGACCTAGCAGCAGGATCGGACGGATCTAGAAAAACGGGGCCTTCCGAATAAATCTCCCTCCATACGAGGACGTCCCCCGGAACAACACCTTGTTTCAACTTCTCGGCTACGATATCGCCGTTTACGATGTGCAGCATTCGTGTTCCTCCTTCATATAGTTCTTGGAACGCAGAGATGAAGTCAGCGACAGGGAGAGAAGCTTTCAATTTACGCCGTGCGTCATACAACCTTTTTTCAATACCGAGACTGGCGTTCCCAAGTAAGCTGAAATCTCGGCCAGCGAGTAGCCATGAAAATAAAATAACAGATTTGCATAAGAATTAAACGGAACGAGAGAATGACGCTTGCGTCGCATGATCCGGTTACATTGACGTATGACGATTCGCTTCAACCAGCCGGGAAAGGCACTCGGTTCTCCCAGCTTGGGCAAATGCAAAAATGCTTCGGTAAATGCCTCTTGCACGGCATCCTCGACCAAATGCGGATCAAACAATCGTTCATAGGCTACGGCAAACGCCATATCTTTGAATCGGAGTACAAGTTGTCCGAAAGCATCAGGCTCTCCTCTTTGCGCCAACACGACCCATTCTTGCATACTGCTCTTCCTTTCAAGCGTTCTGTATATAAGTGCCGTTTTGATCGCAAAAGGTTACGATAATCTAAGAAAAAAGCTGCGGTATAGATTACTCCCATACCCAGCTTTTTTGCACGTATGAACGAAGCTGTACGACCAATCGAGTAGAAAGTGGCGACTAGCCCTGACCTGTCACCCCACCGTACACACCGTTCGGTATATACGGTGGTTCATGTTGTGGAACGAAGTACGTCAGATCGTTCGAGCAAGCTTTTAAGCCCTTCTCAGGCAGACTTTCTGCTTTGGCCTTGCCATACGAAAAACATGACGAAAGCAACACACAAGACGATCGCGGCGAATGTATACGGAAGATTAAGATTCAGGTCTAATAGGATACCTCCTACAGCCGGCCCAACAATAATGCCCAGGCTTGTGTATGCGGAATTCATCCCGGCAACAAATCCCTGATTTTCCCCCGCCATTTTCGAAAGTAACGTTGTCACGGCAGGACGAAGTAAGTCGATCGAAAAAAAGACAATGCTCGTCACAACCATAATGCCCCAGAAGTTACTAACGAATACCGTAGCAAGAATGAACGCTGCAGCCATCAGCAACAAGATAAGAATCAATTTTTTCTCGCCGTACTTGTTTACCAACTTTTCAAAGAGCGCAATTTGTACAACCACTCCGAAAATAGAACCTACAGTAATAATTACCGATATATCTCTGACTGTAAAACCAAACTTCAAGTCAACAAAGAGGCTGAAGATCATTTCATAGGCTGCCAACCCAAAAGAGAACACAAAAACAATGAGGAACAGCACAAAATAAGCGGAGCGGAATGACTTTTTTATCTCCTCAATGAGACTGGCTCTTCTTTTTTCGCCTCTGTTTTTCTCAAGTTGTACTTTCGATAAAGATTCCTTTAAGACGAACAATGATACAAGAGCTGCTGCGAAAGCGAGTCCTGCAGCGAAAAAGAACGGCGCACGTATGCCTAGTTCAGCAATAAATCCACCTACACCGGGGCCAATGATGAAACCGCCACTGATGGCAGCAGCCTGATAGCCCATGATTCTTGCTCTGTCTTCTAATGAAGTTAGATCCGCTATATAGGTGATCACGGCCGGCATAATGAACGCATCGCTAATCCCCCCTAAGATTCTGGATAGAAACAGCACCCAAACTTGGTCTCCGAAACCAAATAGCAATTCCGAAAATGAAAACAGAAATAGTCCGAGTACGATCATCTTTTTTCTGCCGACAGTATCAACCCAAACACCGGTAATCGGAGATGCTAAAAGTTGTGCAAAAGCAAATGAAGAAATCAAGAGGCCCACGGTTTCCCCACTTAAATGCATTTCTTTCGCAAAAGAGGGCATGACCGGAACGACAAGTCCAATCCCTACATAAGCAATAAACAAATTAAACAAAACCAACCATAATGATACCTTTTCATTGCTGATAATACGCACGATGTTCCACCACTATCTCTCTATAAATTGATTCGATCAGCACAAAGTTCAAGTGCTTGGTTCTATTTACGGTCCTACCTCTATGGCGGTGTCCATCAGCCGCCGTCATGCCCTGCAATCGCTTTTGTTATTATAAATTGGACGAAAGTATCTGATCAAATCTCCTTTGGGCATATAGCTGATTCTTTTCGATCGGTTTCCCATCTTTGAGCACAATGCTGAATATAGGGAGATGCGCACCAAGTTGTCCAGAAGATGATCAGCGCAAGAAGTCTTTATTGCTCTGACCAATGACGAGTCATGGTGTTCATCTCCTTTTCTAGGTATTTAGAATCTCGCACTTCAAAGATATATTATAGCCACTGTTGGCTAAAAAACTCCAATTACATGGCACCCCTTCCCCTTGCATTTTCCCGATCAAAAGGGACTTACGCGATAAGTTGCCCGAGGGAAACTCAGTTCGTGCAGGGGAGGGTTGAATATATCAGACGTCCTCTTTCATTAGCGTTTCCATCTAAGTTTTGCTTCAAAGACAGAGCCCTAGCCGCATTATAAACCTTCATATCATGTAAAGCTCAACTTCTTTTGTACTTATCGATTGGCTCCAGATATTGACTCTATCATCCCTGCTTTCACGAGCCTCGTCAGAATTTCGGAAAGATAGGTTGGTGAAACGCTTTTGGCTACTGTAAATTGCCTACAGTACAGCACTATCATGCCAGCACCCGGCAGGCATTGTTATTAGGATGGGTATGATACGACGCCTGCTGTAAAGATCGATCGACCTCAAAGAAACCAATTTATCAGAAGCTGCTACAAATACGAAGAACGGATTCAATTGTTTGAGACGCCTAGCGATGTCCTACTCGCTCAGAACCCTGCGCTCCAAATACCATACTCCGGCGCTTCTCCGCTCTGCTTCGAACGCGGCACCTCTTCTATGTCCTTATCACAGGCAAAAGAAAAAACCAAGTTCCCTCAGATCGAGCCTCATCTTGCCTCACAGCGTCTTACTCTTCCAAAACGCCACGGTTCACCTACCATCTCTCCACTTTCGCCCCGGTGGCTCTCCGCTCCATTTCAAACACAGCACCTTTTCTAGCGCCCTTTCGCGTACAAAATTACAAAGACCAACTCTCTTCACGCCACGCAGCAGCTTGCTCTTGCAGAACGCTACGATTCAAATACCACCTCTCCACTTTCGCTCCGGTGGCTCTCCGCTCCGCTTCGAACGCGGCACCTCTTCTATTCCCTTTTCGCATACAAAAAGAAAAAGACCCGATCCTTCAGATCGGGTCTCATCACGCCTAGCGGCGACCTACTCTCCCAGGACCCTGCGGTCCAAGTACCATACCTTCGCTTTCGCTCCGGTGGTTCTCCGCTCCGCTTCGAACGCGGCACCTCTTCTATTTCCTTTTCGCATACAAATAAAAAAAGATCCAGATCTCTCAGATCTGGATCTCGTCTCGCCTAGCGGCGACCTACTCTCCCAGGACCCTGCGGTCCAAGTACCATACCTTCGCTTTCGCTCCGGTGGTTCTCCGCTCCGCTTCGAACGCGGCACCTCTTCTATTCCCTTTTCACATAAATAAAAAAAGACCCGGATCCTTCAGATCGGGTCTCATTACGCCTAGCGGCGACCTACTCTCCCAGGACCCTGCGGTCCAAGTACCATCGGCTCTGCGGAGCTTAA
>NZ_JBHUIO010000022.1:0-3327 GCF_042682745.1 Tumebacillus lipolyticus
GGTATCTCTCCACTTGCTAAGTTCTTTCCGTTTTCCCACCGCGTCTCTCGCGGCGACAGGACTTATAGTATCACGCTCACGTTTCGATCTCAATCGGGGAAACTAGACAATACAAGCAACTACAATCATTATGAGCCTATATCCTCTCGCATACTCCCGATCTCCCCAAATCTTAGTATGAGATATTACGTGGCTTTGCATTCTCTTCGTCCGCGATAGATCTTCAGTTTTCACATGCGGGACGTCGTAGCTGTATATCAAACACCACGTTTGCTTTGCATCTGCTATCGGTTCATCGGGCTTTGTATAAATCGGGATGGGAGATCAATTGAGATCTCCCACAGCGCAAACAACAGTCGCACTTGAGCCATTCCTAGGCTCCCCACTTCCAGAGCGTATAATCGATGTCATGCCCTTCTTATGACATCGCAATTCTTTTGCCGACAATCACAAGGTCACGTTCCATACCGTCCAGTTCGGCAACACGAGGCAGCATACCCCATCTTTCAAATCCAAATCGTTCAAACAGTCTTAGACTCGGCTCATTGTGACCAAAAATGAATCCAAGAAGCGTCTTTATCTTGAGCAAAGGACTTTTCTCGATCGCCTGTTCCAATAGATATCTGCCAAGTCCCTTGCCACGAAAGTCCGAATCGATATAGATGCTCAGCTCGGCCGTGGCCTCATATGCTGGCCTCCCATAAAAGGATTGAAAGCTGAGCCAAGCGCACATCTTCCCATCATGCTCTACTACCCACAGCGGTCGGAAATGAGGGGAGTGATCATAATACCATCCTTCTCTGCTTTGCACGGTGACCGGTTCTGTATCTGCCGTCACCATCCTGCTTGAAATCGTAGTGTTATAGATCCGTACGATTTCTGGCAGATCGCCAATCTCAGCATCCCTTATGATCATTTCGTTTTCCATATGAGCCATTCCCCTTTCCGCAGTACCTTTATCACTTCTCTATCTAAAACGATTGTTCCTTTTTGTTTTGTCACTTGATCATTTCCATGCGTACTAAATTTCCAGATGCTTTGCCAATAGCTTCTGCTTCCCTGTGTTGCTCATTCTGTCCTGTCGCAGCACATCACTTTGTTTTCACACTCCATCGATCGCATTTCTATTGTGCCTTCTTCTATTGATTAGAAAGACCTTGTTCTTCACTGCCCAAAGTTTTCGATCGCTCCATTTTCAAATTTCTATTGCTTGCCTCGATCGTCCATTTGTAAGCTTCTTCAAGTCGGCTACAGTCTCGATTCTCGAAAAACGTATGTATGATATATCTCCTTGCTCTAACTTCTGCTCGCCGATTTTTTGGTAAGCCTCGACTCCGCTCTCTTTCATTTGACAGATCGCAGGAAAGCTCATTCTCGATCTATTATCTATTTCATTGCTTCACACGTTCATCCATTCTGCCACTATCGATTCGAAATGATGTACGCCTTTCTATCCTCTCGATGCGAATAATTTGATCGATCAGATTCAAGTAGACACATGAGAAGAGAGTTCTGCTCGAAATTCTTTGTTGTGTGAGAAACGGCTGAAAACTCCCCACTTCCAACGAACAATCTCTCGGATAGGAGAGAAATCATGGTCAAGAACGGGGGATTTTTTGTGATAAAAGAGATGAAACAACGAGTAATGAGCATCACGGCTATTGCAAAAGAGCTTGGGCGCGATCGGAAGACGATTCGCAGTTGGTTGTGCGAGGAGTCTCAAGAGACTTACCAACGCACATTCGAAAAACCTGAGAAGTTGGCACCTTTCAAAGCTTAGGTTCGCAAGAGGATGGAAGAAGGGTGTTTGAACGCAGTTGTTATTTGGGATGAGATTCGAGCTGCTGGCTACACGGGTGGCATCACAAGACTTCGAGATTTTAAGCGGCCACTCCGGCCTCTAGTCGCTTCCAAAGCAACGGTTCGATTTGAAACTCCGCCTGGACGACAGGCACAAGTGGATTGGGGCGAGTCTCAAGCAAATTGGAACGGAAAGAAAAAACGCCTTTATGCGTTTGTTATGGTATTGGGTTACTCCCAGATGATGTATGTGGAATTTACGGAGGATCAGCGTCTGGAGACTCTTATCGGTTGTCACGAACGAGCCATGCGGTACTTTGGGGGCATCACTGAAACGTGTCTCTACGATAACTTGAAAACTGTGGTTTCGGGGATTGACGGACGAACAAAGAGAAGTTGTTTGGAATCACCTTTCGCCCAGTTCGCTTCTCACTATGACTTCCTGCTCCGTCGCTGTCACCCCTATCGTGCTAGAACGAAAGGAAAGGTAGAAAACGGAGTAGACTATGTAACAAAAACTTTTGGCAGGGGGTTCAGACATTCACGGATCTTCAACATCTCAATGAACAAGCGCTACACCGGCTGAATACGGTTTCTAATGTGCGCCTACGCGGCACCACACAAGAACGACCTGTTGCTACGTGGACTATCAGGTTCGAAAGGTGCCCTCGGACACGCTCGTTTCCTACGAGGGAAACCTCCAATCCAGTTTGTGGGTCACCTTGTACATATCAAACATGACCGTCGTGGAGGCAACCGAATCTATCATGAGGGCATGATCATCGTGGAGCACAGGAAGGCTACGGGGCACCGAGAAATTGTACAAAATAAAACCTCTTCGATGGGATTCGAAAAGACAGTGTCGCGAGAGCGGTCAGCCAACCATCACATCAACTTATGTCTAATCCAATACCGGAAGTGGCTGCGCTCTCTCTCGCCGTCTATGATCAGCTCATGGACGAGGGGGTGATAAGCTCATGATCATACAAGAGCGCTTGCAGGCTGCCTTTCAGCAGTTTTGATGAGTTCGGATTCCTGAAACCCTCCATGCTCATGCGGAAGAAACCGTCACACACAATCTAAAGTATTTAGAGTTTCTAGACAAGTTGCTTCAAGAGGAATTAGCGGCGAAACACGAGCGGTATCTAAAGAAGAGGACACGCCTGGCGAAGCTGCCGTATCATAAGACGCTTGATCTGGGCCTCATTTCGCTTAGCAAATACTTACTCTTCTCCTCGCAACGTCTTACTCTTCCAGAGCGCTACGGCTCACATACCATCATTCCACTTTCACTCTAGTGGTTCTTCGCGCCACTTCCGAGCGCGGCACCTGTTCTACTTTCTTTCGCATACAAGCGGTCCAAGTACCATACCTTCGCTTCCGCTTCGGTGGTTCTCCGCTCCGCTTCGAACGCGGCACCTCTTCTATTTCCTTTTCGCATACAAATAGAAAAAGACCCAGATCTCTCAGATCGGGTCTCATCACGCCTAGCGGCGACCTACTCTCCCAGGACCCTGCGGTCCAAGT
>NZ_JBHUIO010000023.1:0-63835 GCF_042682745.1 Tumebacillus lipolyticus
CTCACACACTCACACACTCACACACTCACACACTCACACACTCACACACTCACACACTCACACACTCGAACAAAACGCCCCTTCCAAACCAAAAAAGGTCAGCTCCCGAAGGAACTGACCTAATAACACTCTACGCAAACGTCGGTTCAATCAACCCATACTGCCCGTCTCGGCGCTTGTACACCACATTTACTTCATCCGTATCCGCATTGCTAAAGACGAAGAAATCGTGTCCCAGCAGATCCATCTGCATAATCGCCTCATCGACCGGCATCGGTTTCACCGCGAACTTTTTCACACGAACCACATCGCCAAACTCTTCCTCATCCTCTGTCAGCACTCGAACAGCGCCTTCGCCCTGCTCCTTAAAGAGAGAATGGAAACCTTCTTGACGAAGTCGCTTATTCAGCTTCGCCTTATGCTTCTCGATCTGCTTCTCCAGCTTGTCGGTCACAGTGTCGATCGAAGCATACATATCGCCCGACTTCTCCTCGGCGCGAATCACAAAACCGTTGATCGGCATCGTCACTTCTACCGTATGCAAATCTTTCACCACGGACAGAGTGACTTGCACGGAATATTCGGTTGGAGCATGAAAATACTTTTCCAGACGCCCGATCTTTTTTTCAACATACTGACGCAGCGCATCAGTCACCTCAAGATGGTTACCACGTACTTGGATCTTCATGTATACTCCTCCCTTCCTATAGCTATAGTATTCCATCTCCCCTCGCCATACTCCTGCAAAACTTTACAATCCAACGCAGAAAAATAAACCGATTTTCACAAGAAATCCACAAAAAAAGAAACCCCCGGACAGGTTGTCCGGGGGTTCTATGCGATTACAGTCTGACAACGTTTGCAGCTTGTTGGCCGCGGTTTCCTTCGACGATGTCAAACTCGACAGATTCGCCTTCGTTGAGAGATTTGAACCCTTCGCCAGTGATTGCGGAGAAGTGAACAAACACGTCGTCGCCGCCTTCATACTCGATGAAGCCGTATCCTTTTTCGCTGTTGAACCATTTCACTTTACCTTGCATTTCTTTCCATTCCTCCTACGGTTACGACTCGATGACCTCACGACATCGAGTCGATCAAGTACGTTTGGTTGTGTGAGGTTGCATCTTATAATAGACCCAAACCTCCTCGATTATACACCTAATCGGGGAAATCAACAAATATTTCTCAAATCAAAGTTTTTCTCACATCGATTCAAGCGCTTGAGGCCCGCACAAAACGGGCAAAAAATACAAAAACTCCCCGCTGATGAATCATTCTATCGCTACTCTGCGTCCAACCGAATAGAGAGAATGCGGAGGTGGGAGTTGATGAATTGCTCAAACGTTCAAGAAGCGATCTGGTGCGGCGATCTGACGGCCGACATCCAGGCACATCTTGCAGCCTGTGCACAGTGCCAACAGGAATTCGAGCGCGTGCAAAAGCTAAACGAAGCGATCGAACCTGCGAACATCCCGCTTCCGACGCGCTCTTTGCTTCCTCGCCCAGAAAAGATCGAAGAAGCGATCAAAAACAGCAAGCGAAGCCGCAGGATCTTTCCAAAATCGTGGATCACCGTCAGCACGATCACAGCAGCCATCTTGCTCGGGCTGACGCAATCGTCCGATCTCTGGCCGCTGGAGCTGTCGGCAGAAAGCGACAAAGCGGCCGATGCGACAGCCGCCCCGGAATCGGTCGCTCAGAAACAGACGGCGTTTCCCGAACAGGCTGGCATGGTGGTCATCGACCTGACCAACAACTCCTCCTACCGCGAGGAGACGGAGAGCATCCGCTCCTTCCTGAACAACCGGGTGGAGATCGACACGCTCAAACAGCTCACCATCGAAACGTACACCCGAGACAGCATCCAAGGGGATACGCAGACCGGCCGCCTGTCGCTCTGGGTGGAAAATCAGCCCAAGCGAAGCTCTTCCTTCGGAAAAGGCGATCGCCCCTTTCGCGTCGAGCAATATGTCGAGCTGCAAAAGATACAGGGAGTTTGGACGGTGACCTCCACGGCAAACAACCCTTTTGACTTCAAGCTGTACAGCCATAGCAACTACCAGATCGCCCTGCCCAGCGCTTGGAAGGCGATCCCCAATCAAAAGCAGGACGGCAGCCTCGTCTTTCAGCAAGGAGGACAGACGGTAGGTGGAGTCGAGCTGACACCGCTGCGAAAGGGCGAGAGCAACCCGTTAAAAGCGGTGCAGCTTCCCGCACAAAGCGAAGTGGTGCAGGCCGGCCTCGAATCCTACCGCGGCGAAGACACGGTCAAATATCTGCTCAAGCGCAGCGATCCAGCAACCAAGGCCGCCGGATCGATGCTCGAAGTCCACACCTACTTCCTGCGCGGCCAAATCGCCTACAATGTCTGGCTATCAAACGATGCGAAGCTCGTCCCCAAAGAGACGGCGCTTGCGGTCACCCACTCCTTTCAAAGCCTCTCTCCCGGGCAATGAAAATACCCTCTTCCCCATACGGGGCAGAGGGTATTTTTGTCCATCCCTACGCCAGCTCAAACGTCCGCCCTTGCTTGAGCAGCTCTTCAAACTGATCGGCCGGAATCGGGCGGGAGAACAGGTAGCCCTGCATCTCATCGCACTTGTGATTCTGCAGATAGAGAAACTGCTCCTTCGTCTCGACTCCTTCGGCGATCACCTTCACCCGCAGATTTTGCGCGAGATAGATCACCGTCGTCACGATTGCCGCGTTGTACGGATCGCTCTCCAAGCCGCGCACAAAAGATTGGTCGATCTTCAGCGTCGAGATCGGGAAATGCTTCAGATAGTTGAGCGAAGAATAGCCTGTGCCAAAATCATCGATTGAGATCTGCACGCCCATCTTGCTCAGCTGCTCCAGAATCATGATCGTGTACTCCACATCGTGCATCGTCATGCTCTCCGTGATCTCAAGCTCCAGATCGCTCGGATGCGTGCCCGTCTCGCGGAGCTCCTTGGCGACCATCTCCACCAGCCCCTGCCGCGAAAACTGGCGCGGCGACAGGTTGACCGCCACCGTCATCTGCGGATAGCCAGCCTCCTGCCACAGCCTGTTCTGCCGCAGCGCTGTGCGCAAGACCCAGTCCCCGATCGGCACGATCAGGCCCGTCTCTTCGGCGATCGGGATAAAATCGCCAGGCGACACCAGCCCGAGCTCCGGGTGATTCCACCTGAGCAGCGCTTCCATGCCGATGATCTGCCCGGTCGCGATGTTCAGGCGCGGCTGGTAGTAGAGCACAAACTCCTCCCGCTCCAGCGCATGGCGCAACCCGTTTTCCAGCTGCAGCCGTTCGATGCCCTTCATGTTCATCGCCGGCGCATACAGCGAATATTGGTTGCTCCCCTTGTCCTTCACGCGAAACAGAGCGGTCTCCGCATTTTTGATCAGCATCTGCGGATCGTCCCCATCCTGCGGGAACAGCGCGATCCCGATCGAAGCGGTGGCGTGCAGCTCATAATCATGAATTCGGTACGGCTGCTCAAGCTTGGCCAACACCTGCTCAGCCAGCGCCACGATCTCATCGACCTGATCAAACTTCTGGGTCAGCATCACAAATTCATCGCCGCTCAACCTCGCCACCACGCCAGACTCTCCCGCACAGCGCGTCAGGCGATTGGCCACGCTTTTCAACAGCTTGTCTCCTCGCGCATGGCCGAGCGTGTCGTTGATGATCTTAAAGCGATCCAGATCGAGGAAAAAGACGGCCAGCTTTTCGCCATTTAACCTCGCTTGTTCCAGTACATCGCTTAAATGCTGGGTGAACAGCACGCGGTTCGGCAGACCGGTCAGCGTATCGTGCAGCGCCATGTGGTTGATGATCTCCTGTGTGCGCTTGCGCTCCGAAATATCCCGTATCGCCGTCACGCGAACCTCGCGGCCTTGGTACATGCAGCTCGTCCCGACAAGCTCTGCCGAAAACTTGGTGCCATCCTTGCGAATCGCGACGATCTCCAACATCGAGTTGTTCATGGAGTACAAATTTTCAATCAACTTATCACGAGATTCTGGCGCGGCCAGCGAGATGGCGGAACTTCCAGTCAATTCCTCTTGCGAATCATAACCGAACATCGCATAGAGCGTCTGGTTGATCTCCAAAATTTTACCCTGGTCGGTCAGCACGATGCCTTCAAACGTGGCTTGTGACAGCTTGCGAAAGCGATCTTCGCTCTCGGAGATCTCCTCCTGGTGCAACAGCATCCGAAACCGTTCGACTCGCGTGTGAAAGACCACCCAATAGGTCGTATTAAAAGGGATGAAGATGATCAGCAAAAACGCCATCACGCTCCAGCGCGCCTTGGCCACCTTCGAATTCCAAACTGTCGCATCGAAATCGACCCCGAGCACCGCATCCTGCCGACCATCTCTCCCGTAGATCGGCACGAATGCGGAGATCGTCGATCCCCACTCATGCATGATCGGCTCTTCGCGAAACGTCGACTTCATGCCCGACGTCTCCTTCAGATCGGGCAATGGGTACGAATAGGCCGTACCGAGCGAAAATCCTCGTTCCATCTCCCCGGAGATCACCCCATCGTGATTGTAATCGCTCGGAGGAGAGAACACATACACGTTGGTCGTCTCGCTCAGCTGGCGAAGCGTATAGATCGACGAGATCTCCGGATTGATCGCCAACCATTTTTGCAGCGTCACATTGACCGCCTGATATTTTGGGTCCTGCGTCGATGTCGCAAGCCTGATGTTTTCATGCTCCAGCTTCTCTAGCTCATAAGCGAACGTCGGCGCGATCCCGTCGACGAGCATCTTGTTTCGATCCAGCTCTTTCTTTCCCGCATCATCGACCACAAACCAGCC
This sequence comes from Tumebacillus lipolyticus, assembly GCF_042682745.1. NCBI lineage: Bacteria > Bacillati > Bacillota > Bacilli > Caryophanales > Alicyclobacillaceae > Tumebacillus > Tumebacillus lipolyticus. Next base: position 4,810 of record NZ_JBHUIO010000023.1, read on the forward strand.
GATGGTCAACAGCGTGCAGATGATCGTTCCAGCGAGGTACGGTGCAAAGCCCATCGAGAACTTTTTTCCCGCCACCTTTTTCCCACGCAACTTCTCAGAGACCAAATATCGGTGCATCACAAATTCAAGGCTCGATACAAAGCACAAAATGACTCCCGCAAAACAGATATAATCAAGGTTTTGGCTCAATAGGTCATAGATCGTGGTATCCATCGTTCCCCCTGTGGAATAAACCGATTCTATTACCACTTTAACATAAAACGACCTTATTTGACAAAGAATTTAAATTTCCGAATTTGGGGATTTTAGTTCTAAGCCACGACTCGCTCCAACAAGAGGGGAGTCACCGCGCCTTCGACAAGCGCTGCGATCACGAGCAGCGCGAGGATCACACCCGCCGACTTGACCACTTCCAGCCAGACGAACCCGAAGCTCTCCAGCCGCGTCTTCTCCTTGAGCGGTTTGATCAGCACGATGCCGAGCTTCATGCCGAGGGCAGCTGAGATCATCACCGCCGGCAATTCGAAGATTCCGTGCGGCAACAGGCCGAACACGATCAGCTCCCAGGTGCTCGCCACCCCTTGCGCGGCGATCTGGGAAAACAGCACCCCGATCACCATACCGTTCATCAGCAGGGAGAACATCGCCGGCAGCGCCAAAAAGCAACCGAACAGCACCATCATCGCACAGGCGGTTGCGTTGTTAAAAAAGATCAGCATGCCGGTGTACAGCGCGCTGTCCTGCTCCTTCGACTTCTCTGCGAGGTCGGCAAACTGCTCCAAGACCGGTTGAATCGCCCCAAGCAGCTCTGCGCTGTACAGCGACCCGAGCACACATCCGATCACCAACAGGCCGGCCGCCACCGCAATATACCCGAGATTGCGCTTCAGCACCGCCCCGCTCGTTCCTACCGTACTCCACACGTTCAACCCACTCCTCTTCTCATCGACCTGTCCGCATAATCGGACTGGCTTTTCCATAGAGTAAAAAAGACATAATCGCGCAAGCTTTGCTCAAGACATGGAGGTGTTCACACATTGCGTAATCGAAAAGATCGAACGGCTCGCCAACTGAAAAAGTTGGGCGTGCTGTTCATGGCCGTACTCCTGTTCATGATCTCCCTCTACAGTCAAGCTGATCTCGGATCGCAATCGGTCTTTCAAGGCACCAGCACCCCTGCTCCGAAACAGGCAGACAAGCCTGCTCCGCCGCCAAAAGGGGCGATCTACAAAGTTCAGACGGACAAAAAGGTCGTCGCCTTGACCTTCGACATTTCATGGGGGGAGAAAGCGCCTGGTCCGATCCTCGACATCTTGGAGAAAAAAGGGGTCAAAAAAGCGACCTTCTTCCTCTCCGGCCCTTGGACGACCACCCATCCGGAGATCGCCAAGCGCATCAAAAGCATCGGCTTCGAGATCGGAAATCATGGGCATCGCCACGATGATTTCCCCAAATATAACAACCAGTGGATCACCGAACAGGTGACCAAGTCGGAACAGGCGATCCACGAAGCGACAGGTGTCAAAACCAACCTGATCCGCACGCCGAACGGCGCGTTCGACAAGCGGGTGATCCAACACTTAAACTCGATGGGCTACACCGTGGTGCAGTGGAACACCGATTCGCTCGATTGGATGCGACCCGGCCCTGACAAGATCGTCGATCGCGTGCTGAAACGAACGGTGCCCGGCGACATCATCCTGATGCATGCGAGCGACTCCGCCCTGCAGACGATCGATGCTCTGCCTCGCATCATCGACGGTCTGCGACAAAAAGGGTATGAGTTCATGACCGTCACCGAGTTGATCGCCTCTGCCGGCGTCACCTCCAAGCAAGAATAGCCGCTATAAAACAGCCCTCACCGAGTCGGTGAGGGTTGTTTTAACAGCCGCGTATACATCAAGAGCAAGAACACGTTACAGCCGAGCAAGATGATGCCGATCTGCGTCATCTGCAAGAGCTCTCCAGACTTTAACGCGAGAAACCATTCGAGCGTGGTGAAGCAGTACAAGAAAAACACGGACGGAATAAACGAGCGCATGCCGGAGATGCGACCTTTGATATAAGCGACGATCATCGCCACCGCCAGCGGCCACAGCGCAAATCCGATAAACGGCAGGATGCTGCCTTCCCCTTCCCCTGTCCACAGATAGCGGAAATAGACCATGTCAAACAGGACAAGCGCGATGAGCAACACCTGAATGGTCACCCACATCCGAAAGGAGATAAAATTGCGCATCGTAAAGTTTAGCGTCAAATACGCCCAAAAGCCCATCAGCGTCGTCGCAGAGAGAAACCCTCCTGTGATCATTCCCCAGACCAATCGAATCTCGCCAAACCATCCGGTCAGCGTCGTGATCAATCCGAGGAGGACACCGATCAAAGCGGTCATGAAGAACAAGGTAAAAAACTTGCGTAAGTTCATACAGCCCCTCCTGCTTGTGAACAACTTCCCTTATCATATCATAACGATTCGGCGGTGGAAATTGGCGAACTTCTCCTTGGTATACGTTTGTCCGAGAGACTGCAAACTAAGCACATCCAGTACATGAAAGGACGTGACGCGAGGTGAAACTGCCTTGGAAGATCGGCGCCGTCTCGGTCGCAATCATTCTCGTTTTTGCCACGCTCGGTGGCTGTGGCTCGCAAGCTGAAAAGAGTCGCGGCTCTCAGGAGACGGATGCCAAGGCGCAATATAACGAAACGAAGCAGATGGTGTTGGACATTCTGCACACCCAAGAGGGCATGGATACGCTCAAAGACATCGTTCGGGACCCCCAGTTTAAGCGCTCGCTCGCCATCAACGAAGCGGACGTGCAGGTGGCGATGTTAAAGGCGCTCACCGATGGATCTGCGCACGCCTCGCTCGAAGAGCAGATGCGCAATCCGAAATTTGCATCTGCTCTCGCCAAGACTTTCAAAAAGGACAATGAGAAAGTGCTCAAAGACCTGATGAAAGATCCTGAGTATCAGGAGATGATGCTCACCTTGCTCAAGTCCCCCGAGTTCGCCCGCAACCTCTATGACGTGATGAAAACGCCAGAATATCGCAAGCAGACGATGTCGATCATGACCCAGTCGCTGCAAAATCCAGAATTCCGTTTGCTGTTTATGGATCTGCTAAAAGAGGCGATCCGCGAAGGCACCGCTGAGCGCACACCGAATGAGAAGAAAAAGGCGGGGCAAGAGGAGGGCGGAGACAAAAAGAAAAAAGAAGGAGAAAAGGAGAAGAAGGAAGGCGACGAAAAGCAGGGCGAGCAGGAAGGCAGCTCGGAAAAGGAGCAGAGCAGCGAGTGATCGCCCGCAGCCTGTTGATCAAGCGCTGCAACAGAAAAGACCGTGGCTTCCCCTCATGGGTGCTCACGGTCTTTTCCCCGTTGTGCGCCTGCAACTCGCTTATTTGGTGTACGGCTCGGTCATCGCTTGATCCAAAACTTTTCGACCGATCGTCTTCGCCAGCCTCGCATACGCTTCGCCCTGCGGCGAGTCAGCCTGATAGAGACCGTCGCCCGTCTCATTGACCGCCCCGATCGGAATCTGCACGAGCACGTCCGTCTTCAGCTCTAGCGCGAGACGCTCGCCGCCACCTTTGCCGAAGATGTAATGCTTCTGCCCGGCCGTTTCGAAGAACGACATGTTTTCGACGACGCCCAAGATCTCATGCTGAGTCTGGATCGCCATCGTGCCAACTCGTGCTGCCACCTCTGTCGCGTTAAACTGCGGGGTCGTGACGATGATCTCCTTGCTCTTCGGCAACATCTGATGCACGTCGAGCGCCATGTCGCCTGTGCCCGGCGGCATATCGAGCAGCATGATGTCGATGTCGCCCCAATGCACCTCTGCGAAGAAGTTGCGCATCATCTTGCCAAGCATCGGCCCCCGCCAGATCACCGGGCGATTGTCCGGCACAAAAAAGTGCATCGAGATGATCTTCACGCCTTCTGCCACGACGGGCAACAGCATGTTGTCGATCAGCGTGGGCTTTTGATCGCGCACCCCAAAGATGCCCGGGATCGAGAAGCCGTAGATGTCCGCATCGATGATCCCGACGCGGTAGCCCATGCGTGCCAGCGCCACAGCCAAGTTGGCGGTGACGGTCGATTTGCCGACTCCGCCTTTGCCCGAAGCGACGGCGATAAACTGCGTGGTCGCTTCCGGATCGAGCAGCGGCGGCGTCCCCTGTTCCGGTCGTCCTCCGCGGAGCACATCGCGAAACTTGGCGCGCTCCTCATCGGTCATCGTCCCCAGCGTCAAATCGAACGTTTTCAGCCCTTCCACACCGGAGAGCGCCTCGCGCACATCCCCGTCGATCTTGTTGCGCAGCGGACAGCCTGCGATCGTCAGAACCACTTCGACCTTCGCATGATCGCCGGTGATCTCCACGTTGCGAACCATGCCCAGTTCCACGATGCTTTTATGTACTTCAGGGTCTTGTACCGGACGCAGCGCATCCAGAATCGCCTGTTTTGTCAGCATATTGCCACCTCCATCAGTTTCCACAAGACCTAGTATACCATACCTGCACTAGTGCGTTTCGATCCGCCCAGGCGCTTTGAGCAGCATTTTCTGCTCGTGCTCCTGCCCGTCCTCGCTCCATTTTACCGTATACTCTCGCAGTTCTTTGGAGAGCAGCTGATAGTGAGCGCCGACGCCTGGAGCTAGGGTGATCGGCTTCTGTGCGGGCGTGACCTGCTGGTCGCGAGACAGCCCGATTGCGGTCAGCTCCTCCCCGCCCTTGGTGCTGAACACGCGCACCTCCTGTGCATCCGCCTGCCCCCGATTGACAAACACCAGATAGGGATACACCGACTGCTCCTCCATCAGCACCAACTCCGCCTGCGCAGGCTTTGTCTCCGCCTGTTGATCTGCTGCTGGCGAACACCCGATCAGGCTGACCAGCAATACAAAACAGGCGACCCAACCGCCCATCCCCTGCGCTCTTTTTATCCATCCTCCGCTTTCAAACGTGCTCGACCTGTGCACTGCATGATCGCTGCTGCGTTTCTTCCGCATCTCGATAAGCCTCCTATCAGATCCCCTGCCCGCGTTGCACATCCCGCTCTACCTGTTCGCGTAGTAGGAGAGAATCCCCTTATACACGCCAAGCGCCAACTTCTGTTGATAGCTCGTCGTCTGCAACTGCAACGTTTCGTCCGGATTGGACAAAAACCCAAGCTCGACCAATACGCCCGGCTTGTTTGCCTGTTTGAGCAAGTAGAGATCTTCGCGCTTTTTCACATTCCGCGAGTTGTCGATCGTCTCGCCGAGCGCCGCTTGGATCAGCTCCGCCAGCTGCTTGCTCTCTGGAAACTCAGAATCATAGAGCGTGTGCGCACCTGTCGACTTGGACGATAAAAACGCATTGCAATGCAGCGAGATAAAGAGGGTCGCATCCGACTCGCGAATGATGCGAGCCCGCTCTTTTAAGTCTTCACCTTTCCGACGGCTATAACCCTTCGTCTGTTCCTCCGCAAGGTCGCGATCCTCTTCTCGAATCATGATCACATGCGCGCCGCCTTGTTGCAAGTAATCGCGCAGGCGCTTTGCCACCTGGAGCGCAATCTCCTTTTCCAACACGCCGGTCTTGCTGACCGCTCCCGGATCAACACCGCCATGACCTGCATCGATCACGATCACCTGCCCGTTCAACGGCAAGGTCCAAGAAAGCGAAGAGGGCTCCGTCAACCATTGACCGATCCCCACATAAAGTCCGAACGAGCCGACCAAGAAAAGAGCGACCAAGACGCCAAACCTCCACACTGGCATCTTCCCAATTTTTCGCACCCGCCATCCCTCCTTCCATCAGAAGGATATGCGGACAGGCAGAAAAAAAGAAGGATACCCAAAGGGTACCCTTCTTGAAGCCGTTCGGCCCGAAATTAACGCTTGGAGAATTGCGGAGCGCGACGAGCAGCTTTGAGACCGTATTTTTTACGCTCTTTCATACGCGGGTCACGAGTCAGGAAGCCTGCCTTCTTCAGAGAACCACGCAGTTCCGGATCAGCTTTCAGAAGCGCACGGGAGATACCGTGACGGATCGCGCCAGCTTGACCGGAGAAGCCGCCACCTTGAACGTTGCAGAGTACATCGTACTTGCCGATCGTCTCAGTCAGGTTGCCCGGCTGTTTTACGATCAACTTCAGGGTTTCCAAACCACCGAAGTATTCGTCCATGGTGCGTTTGTTGATGATAACGTTCCCTTCACCCGGTACGAGACGTACGCGAGCTACAGAGTGTTTACGACGACCAGTGCCCCAGTATTGAACTTGTGCCATTGAGTGCTAACCTCCTTCTTACTTCGATTCCCACGGAATCGGGTTTTGTGCAGCATGCGGATGCTCAGAACCAGCGTATACGCGCAGCTTGGTCAGCTGCTTCGCGCCCAAAGAGTTATGCGGAAGCATCCCTTTGATCGCGTAGGTCAGCACACGCTCCGGCTTGGTAGCCAGCATTTGAGCTGCGGAGGTTTCTTTCAGACCGCCCGGATACATCGAGTGACGACGGTAGATCTTAGCGTGCAGTTTTTTACCGGTGAAAACAACCTTTTCCGCATTGATGAGGATAACGAAATCCCCAGTGTCGATATGCGGGGTGAATTCCGGTTTATGTTTACCGCGAAGGATAGAAGCAACTTCACTTGCAAGACGACCGACAGTTTTGCCTTCAGCGTCGATGATGTACCATTTGCGTTCCACAGCGCCTGGTTTCGCCATGTACGTTGTACGCATAGGATATTCCCTCCTGAAACTTGTTGTATTTTAATAGCCGGGGCTAGTGGGAATTAGCAAGGGCTGTAAAATACCAATGTCAATTGTACTTTGGATAGGATAAAATGTCAAGACAAATCAATCATACAACACTTCCCACATGGTGAGGCCGTGAGCGGGCGCAGTCACGCCCGCCCGCTTGCGGTCACAAGCTTGCAGGATCGCCGGAATCTGATCGGGAGAGATCTTGCCCCGTCCGACTTCTAGCAAAGTCCCGACGATGATCCGCACCATGTTGTAGAGAAATCCTTCCCCACGGCAGGTCACCGACAGCAGGTGTCCTTCCTCTTTCAGATCGACTGCGGTAAGCGTCCGCACTTTATCCTCGACCGGTGTATTCGCTGCACAGAAACTGGTGAAATCATGACGACCCGGAAGATGAGCGGCCGCTTCGATCATCCGCTCGACGCACATCTGATACGGATAGTGGTAGCTGTACATCCGCAAGAAAACGTCAGGATAGGCTCCACGATCGATCAGATAGCGATAGACCTTCCCCCGCGCGTTAAAGCGAGCATGCCAGTCTTCAGGCACCTCTTCCGCAGCAGTCACGACCAGATCGTTTGGCAATTTGACATTGCAGACGATCGGCCATTTCTCCACCGGCACTCGCGAGCTGGTGTGAAAGTTGACCACCTGTCCGCGCGCATGTACCCCCGCATCGGTTCGCCCCGAGCCGATGATCGAAACCGGATGACCGACCACCTCTTCCAGACGCCCCTGTAGCGCACCTTGTACCGTGCGCAGATTCGGCTGAGTCTGAAAGCCATGAAACTCGGTTCCATCATACGAGATCGTCAGTTTGATATTCCGCATAGTCCCTCCGCGCGCACCGTTCGTAATCAAAAACGAGGTTTGCACTGTCAGCAAACCTCGTGAAAAACATTATACGAGTTCGAGGTACACCATCGGTGCACCGTCACCGCGGCGCGGGCCGATCTTCATGATGCGGGTGTAGCCGCCTTGACGATCTGCAAAGCGCGGTGCGATCTCGGAGAACAGCTTTTGAACCACATCTTGGTTCGTAGCTTGATCTGCGATTTCTGGGCGAACGAACGATGCGACTTGACGACGAGCGTGCAGGTCACCACGCTTCGCCAGCGTGATCAACTTCTCAGCAACCGAACGGAGTTCCTTCGCTTTCGCTTCGGTCGTTTGGATGCGCTCATAGATAAACAGGTCGGTTACCTGGCTCCGGAACAGTGCCTTACGGTTGCCGGAACGACGGTTCAACTTTCTGTATGCCACGTTGTTTCCCTCCTCCTCAACGATATCAGGTGTTGCTCTACAGAGATGTGATTACTCCTCGTTGCGGAGTCCCAAGTTCAGCTCAGCGAGCTTCTCTTGAACTTCCTCAAGCGACTTGCGTCCCAAGTTGCGGACTTTCATCATCTCTTCTTCTGTTTTTGAACAGAGCTCTTGAACCGTGTTGATGCCAGCACGCTTCAAGCAGTTGTAGGAGCGAACCGAAAGTTCCAGTTCTTCGATCGTCATCTCGAGAACTTTCTCTTTCTTGTCATCTTCCTTCTCGATCATGATCTCCGTATCGCGAGCTTTATCGGTCAGGCCTACAAACAACATCAGGTGCTCTGTAAGGATCTTCGCACCCAGACTCACCGCTTCGTCAGGTCGAATGCTTCCGTCCGTCCAGACCTCGAGGGTCAGCTTGTCGTAGTTGGTTACCTGTCCGACGCGAGTGTTCTCTACGGAGTAGTTCACGCGTTCAATCGGCGTGTAGATGGAGTCGATCGGGATGACGCCAATCTCCATGTCTTCTTTCTTGTTACGGTCTGCCGGAACATAACCGCGTCCACGGTTCGCCGTAATCTCCATGAAGAGCTTTCCGCCTTCGGCCAAATTGGCGATGTGCAGGTCTTGGTTGAGTACGTCAACGTCCGAATCCACACGAATATCGCCGGCGGTGACCGCGCCCGGTCCCTCCGCGTCGATCGTCAGCGTTTTCTCCTCGTCGGAATGGATTTTGAGCGAAAGCCGTTTGAGATTCAAGATGATCTCTGTTGTATCTTCGACAACGCCCGGAATGGTGGAGAACTCGTGAAGCACCCCTTCAATCTTCACGCTGGTCGCAGCAGCGCCAGGCAGAGAAGAGAGCAGGATGCGACGCAGAGAGTTCCCCAGGGTGGTGCCATAGCCACGCTCAAGCGGCTCCACCACAAACTTCCCGTACGTTCCAGCTTCGTTGACTTCAACAGTCTCGATTCTCGGCTTTTCAATTTCAATCATTCACGTAACCCTCCTTCTCGACAACTCGAACATTCCGGTGAGACTTGCGCAGCTGAGGGTGATAGTCTGCCGAGTACACTCAAATCTTAGCGAGAGTAAAGTTCGACGATCATTTGTTCTGCAACTGGAACGTCGATTTCGTCACGAGACGGAACGCGAACGATGCGCGCAGACTTGGTGTTCAGGTCTCTCTCGAGCCACGCGACCACCGCTTTGGATTCAGCAGACTCCAAGAGTTCCTTCACGCGAGGATTCTCTTGCGAATTATCAGCAAAAGCGATGACGTCGCCCGCCTGCGTCAGATAGGACGGGATGTCGACACGCTTGCCGTTCACGAGGATGTGGCCGTGTTTTACGATCTGGCGAGCTTCCGGACGGGAAGCTGCAAAACCGGAGCGGAACACGACGTTATCCAGTCGGCTTTCCAGAATCTGCAACAGGGTTTCGCCAGTGATACCCTTGCGGCGGTTAGCTTCTTCGTAGTAGGCGCGGAACTGCTTTTCGAGAACGCCGTATACGCGACGTGCTTTTTGCTTCTCGCGCAACTGTGTACCGTACTCCGATACTTTTTTACGAGCTTGCCCGTGTTGGCCAGGCGCATAAGCACGGCGGTCGATAGCACATTTGTCGGTGTAGCAACGTTCGCCTTTCAGATACAGTTTCAGACCTTCGCGGCGGCAAAGGCGGCAAACGGAACCGGTGTATCTTGCCATTCTAGTATTGACACCTCCTGTTAGAAACATACTCTCTTGCCAAAGTTTGCCCTCTCTCTTCTCACAGACAGAAGAGAAGCGCCAACGTTATACGCGGCGGCGCTTCGGCGGACGGCAACCGTTGTGCGGGATCGGAGTGACGTCTTTGATCATCGAAACTTCGAGACCTGCAGCTTGCAGGGAACGAATCGCAGCTTCACGACCAGAGCCCGGACCCTTTACGAACACTTCGCAAGACTTCATGCCATGCTCCATCGCAACTTTAGCAGCAGACTCTGCTGCCATTTGAGCTGCGAACGGGGTCGACTTACGGGAGCCTTTGAAGCCTTGGCCGCCAGCAGTAGCCCAAGAGATCGCGTTGCCTTGGATGTCGGTGATGGTTACGATCGTATTGTTGAAAGTCGACTTGATGTGAGCTACGCCAACTTCAACATTTTTACGGTCACGACGTTTGGTGCGGGTAGCAACACCCTTACCGCGTCCTTTCACTTTTGCCATGAGTCAGTTTCCCCCCTTCTTATTTTTTCTTGCCTGCTACAGTGCGGCGAGGACCTTTACGGGTACGAGCGTTGGTCTTCGTGCGTTGACCGCGAACCGGAAGGCCGCGACGGTGACGGATACCACGGTAGGAGCCGATCTCGACGAGGCGCTTGATGTTCAGCGCGATGTCGCGGCGGAGGTCACCCTCAACTTTGATGTTTTTGTCGATATATTCGCGGAGACTGTTAACTTCATCATCAGTCAAGTCCTTAACGCGAGTGTCCTTGTTAACGCCGGTAGCTTCGAGGACTTTGTTCGCAGTCTTACGGCCGATGCCGAAGATGTAAGTCAAGCTGATCTCCACACGCTTGTCGCGCGGGATATCGATACCTGCAATACGTGCCATGTGCGTGTACACCTCCCAAGTGATTCGATGACTTGCTCAGTTTATAGGAAACAACAGCGCGCAGTTTCCCTGTTCCGTCAGAGCGGAACGGGACAGCCGCTCTACGCTCTGCTGAAACTTAACCTTGTTTTTGCTTGTGCTTCGGGTTTTCGCAAATGACCATGACAGCGCCTTTGCGACGAATGATCTTGCACTTTTCGCAAATCGGCTTAACAGAAGGGCGTACCTTCATTGCGATTACCTCCAATCGTAAGTCCTTATTTGTAGCGGTAGGTAATCCGGCCACGCGTCAAATCGTACGGAGACAATTCGACGGTTACACGGTCCCCCGGTAGAATCCGGATATAGTGCATTCGAATCTTGCCAGATACATGTGCGAGCACTTTGTGTCCGTTTTCCAGTTCCACTCGAAACATTGCGTTCGGAAGGGGTTCGATTACTCTACCTTCCACTTCGATGACATCATCTTTCGCCACTGAGGTCACTTCCTCTCTTCGCTTCATCATATATGTGCAGGAACGATCGTTTGCAACAATTCAAGCTACGGCGCAACAAATCATGTATACCAACGATGACCCTTTTGTATTCTACCTGATTTCCGTTGCAACATCTCGATGATCGATCCAAGGCGCAGCTGCTCCAGAGCGGTGCAGCGTGCTTTGCCTTACACTTTCGTCAAGATGTCTGGACCATCAGGAGTTACTGCCACTGTGTGCTCAAAGTGAGCTGCCAGCGAGCCGTCAGCCGTCACCACCGTCCAGTCGTCCTGGAGCGTCTTGGTGTGGAAGCTCCCAACGTTGACCATCGGTTCGATCGCCAGCGCCATGCCGGTTTTCAGTCGTGGTCCACGTCCGGGCGGGCCATAGTTCGGAATCGACGGGTCTTCATGCATTTGTCGCCCAATGCCGTGGCCTACGAATTCACGTACGACCGAGAATCCGTGCGATTCCACATACTTCTGTACCGCGTGGCCGATATCGGAAAGACGGTTGCCGTCCTTGGCCTGTTCCAAGCCTTTGAACAGAGCTGCTTCGGTTACATCGAGCAACCGCTGCGCCGTCTCGCTGATCTGGCCGACCGCGTACGTCCAGGCGGAGTCGCCATGGAAGCCGTGGATGTTCGCACCGATGTCAATGGAGATGATATCGCCTTCCTGCAGAACCTGGTTGCCCGGGATCCCGTGAACGATGACCTCATTGACTGATGCACAGATAGAAGCTGGATACCCGTGATATCCCTTAAAGGAAGGAAGCGCACCCTGCTTGCGAATAAAATCATCGGCAATCTGGTCAAGTTCCTTCGTGGTAATCCCCGGAAGAACTGCTTTTTGCAGCTCTTTGTGTGTCAACGCAACGATCCGTCCTGCCTCACGCATTAAATCCAGCTCTACGTTGGACTTACTGACGATCATTCCACACCTCGTAGAATGGAAGAGATTTGCTTGTAAACCTCATCGATCGCCTGTTCGCCATCGATGGTTTTCAGCAGACCCTTGGCTTCGTAGTAAGCCAAAATTGGTTCGGATTGCTTGATGTTCACATCCAAGCGAGTCGCAACTACATCTTCGGTGTCATCTGAGCGCTGATAGAGCTCGCCACCGCACTTGTCACACTTGCCTTCCTCTGCAGGAGGGTTGAAGATGACATGGTAGGTTGCGCCGCAGGATTTGCAGATCCGACGACCGGTTAATCGCGCTAAGAGGTTTTCACGCGCGACCGACATGTTGATCACAACGTCGATCTTGCGACCGAGATCGTGAAGCATCGCGTCCAGCGCTTCTGATTGAGCCAGCGTGCGCGGAAAACCATCGAGGAGAAACCCATTTTTGCAGTCCGGCTTTTGGAATCGTTCACGCACAATCCCGATGGTGACTTCGTCTGGAACGAGGAGCCCCTGATCCATAAACGACTTCGCCTGAAGTCCAAGAGCAGTCTCTTCTGCTATCGCCGCACGGAACATGTCACCGGTAGAGATGTGAGGGATCCCGAACTCGGAGACGATGCGTTCTGCCTGCGTACCTTTACCTGCACCGGGCAATCCCATAAAGATGACTTGCATCCATCATCCCTCCATTTGTCAATGACTTCTGGTTTCGGGCCATGCCCTCTCTTTCGCTACTTGCGGATGAATCCTTTGTAGTGACGTTGCAGGAGCTGGCTTTCCACTTGTTTCATGGTATCAAGTGCAACCCCGACGACGATGAGAAGACCAGTGCCGCCGAAATACAGATTCAAGTCCGTAGCACCCATAAATACGACCGGCATCGCGGAGATGGCGGCCAAGAAAAGTGCGCCGGAAAGGGTGATGCGATTCATGACCCGAGTGATGAACATCTCGGTCGGCTTGCCCGGGCGAATGCCTGGGATGAAACCGCCATTCTTCTTCATGCCGTCTGACAGCTGCACAGGATTGATCTGTACGAACGTGTAGAAGTAAGTGAAGAAGATGATCAGAATCACTTCAAAGATCACGTAGAGCGGTTGCCCAAAAGCAAGCCGCGCTTTAATCCAGTCTGTTACAACGCTCGCCGGAAGGAACTGCGCGATCGTGACGGGGAACATCAGCAAGGACGATGCAAAGATCACCGGAATAACCCCTGCAGCGTTCACCTTGAGCGGGATGTGAGTGGATTGTCCACCATACATTTTACGCCCAACTACACGCTTCGCATACTGTACCGGAATCCGACGCACGCCTTGTTGTACGAATACGATCGCAGCGATCAACAGCACGACGCCGACCAAAAGCAATGCCAGCTTGACATAGCTCATGCCGAGAGCCTCTTGGTTGTAGAACCAAGTCTCGTAGATCGTGCGCGCACCGCGCTCAACGCCTGCGATGATACCCGCGAAGATGACGATCGAGATCCCGTTCCCGATGCCGCGCTCGGTGATCTGTTCACCAAGCCACATCAGAAACGCAGTACCCGCTGTCAACGTCAGCGTGATCAGTGCGTATCCGGTCCAACTCGTGTCGGTAATCAATCCCGGGAGCTGGTTGTTAAAGGTTACGGACAGGCCGAAAGCCTGGATCATCCCCAGTACGATTGTACCGTATCGCGTAATCTGTGCCAACTTCTTACGCCCGGAATCTCCCTCTTTTTGCCACTCCTCAAACTTTTTGAGCACGCCCATGCCGAGGAGCTGCACGATGATCGACGCCGTGATGTACGGGGTGATCGACATCGCGAAGATGGAGAAGTTCTGGAGCGCACCGCCCGAGAACGTGTTAAGCATCCCGAAGATCGGGTTATCCCCGATCTCTGCGAGTGCTTTTGCGTTGACATTCGGGACCGGGATAAAACTCCCGATCCTGAACACCAGAATCATGAGCAGGGTGAACAAAATACGATTACGCAGATCGGACACTTTCCAAATGTTCGCGATCGTCGTAAACATTAGATCACCTCAGCCTTACCGCCAGCAGCTTCGATTTTCTCGATTGCAGACTTGGAGAAAGCCTGTGCTTGAACAGTAAGAGCTACAGTGATCTCACCGTTGCCGAGGATCTTAACGCCGTCATGCAAGTTCTTGACGACGCCCGCTTCTTTAAGCAGACCCGGGGTTACAACAGTGCCAGCTTCGAACTTGTTCAGCTTCGCAACGTTCACTTCAGCATAAACGGTAGCGAAGAGCGAGTTGTTGAAGCCACGTTTCGGCAGACGGCGGAACAGAGGAGTCTGACCGCCCTCAAAGCCCAGACGAACGCCGCCGCCAGAGCGAGAGTTTTGACCCTTGTGACCGCGGCCAGCAGTTTTGCCATTGCCGGTACCGATCCCACGGCCTACACGCTTGCGGGTGAACTTAGAACCTTCAGCCGGTTTGAGCTCGTGCAATTTCATCCCGATGCACCTCCTCTATACTTTGATGCTTGATTAGTCGATGACGTTGTACTCTACAAGGTGCGAGACCTTTTTGATCATGCCGCGGATTTGCGGCGTATCGTTGTGGACAACAGTCTGGTTCAGCTTGCGCAGGCCCAGGGTCGTCACGGTTACTTTCTGGTCTTCAGGACGGCCGATCGGGCTCTTCTTGAGGGTGATTTCCAACTTTGCCATTGTGATTTCCCCTCCTTAACCCTGAATTTCTTCCAGAGACTTACCACGCAGCTTCGCAACTTCTTCTGGGCGCTTCAGGCGCTTCAGACCGTCGAGAGTTGCATGGACCATGTTCATGGAGTTGGAAGAACCGAGAGATTTGGTAACGATATCTTTTACGCCAGCCAGTTCGAGAACTGCACGAGCCGGGCCGCCTGCGATAACACCAGTACCTTCCTTCGCCGGTTTGATCAGAACTTTACCAGCGCCGAAACGACCGAGGATATCATGCGGTACGGTAGTGCCTACGAGCGGTACGTAAACCAAGTTTTTCTTCGCATCGTCGATGCCTTTACGGATCGCGTCCGGCACCTCAGCAGCTTTGCCGAGACCTGCGCCTACGTGTCCGTTGCCATCGCCTACGATTACGAGCGCGGAGAAGCTAAAACGACGACCGCCTTTTACCACCTTCGCAACACGGTTGATTGCGACGACTTTTTCAGACAGTTCGAGTTGGTTCGGATCGATACGCATGTAAGGTTTCCCTCCTTTTTAACAAGATGATTAGAATTCGAGGCCTGCTTCACGAGCAGCTGCAGCCAGAGCTGCAACACGGCCATGATAGAGGTAACCGCCACGGTCGAACACGACATTGGAGATTCCTTTTTCAAGAGCGCGCTTCGCAACCAGTTCGCCGACTTTCGTAGCAGCGTCAATGTTGCCGCCATGACCGATCGAACCTTTCAAAGACGGATCGACGGTAGAAGCCGAAACGAGCGTCACGCCGGTGTTATCATCGATAACTTGTGCGTAGATGTGCTTCGAAGAACGGAATACGTTCAGACGCGGGCGCAGAGCCGTACCTGCAACCTTGCGACGTACGCGGAAGTGACGGCGCTTACGAGCTTTATTCTTGTCACCTTTGGTGATCATCGAGTTTCACTCCCTTCATGCTGCGTTTGCATGATTCATGCTATTATTTCTTACCAGTCTTACCAACCTTGCGGCGGATGACTTCGTTTTCGTACTTGATCCCTTTGCCTTTGTAAGGCTCCGGCTCACGCAGGGAACGGATCTGTGCAGCCACCTGGCCGACACGCTCCTTGTTGATCCCTTTGATGGTCAGCTTAGTAGCTGCCGGAACATCGATCTCGATGCCATCTTCCGGAACGATTTCTACCGGGTGGGAGAAACCGAGGGACAGGGTTACTTTGTTGCCCGCTTTCGCAGCACGGTAACCAACGCCCACGAGCTCGAGGTTTTTCTCGAAGCCCTTCGAAACGCCCTCTACCATGTTGTTGAGGACAGAGCGAGTGGTGCCGTGCAGGGAGCGGTGCAGCTTGTTGTCGGACGGACGTTCGACAACGACTTGGCTGCCTTCAACCTTGATGACCATGTCCTTGTGGAATTCACGAGTCAGAGTGCCTTTCGGACCTTTTACAGTCACGACAGCGCCGTTTTGAGTCAGCTCAACACCAGCAGGCAACTCGATTACTTTTCTACCGATACGAGACACAAGTTACACCTCCAATCGTAAGAAGCTTTTATTACCAAACGTAGCAGAGCACTTCGCCACCGACTTGGTTGCGGCGAGCCTCTTTGTCGGTCATGATGCCGTTAGAAGTGGACAGGATTGCGATACCCAGACCACCCAAAACGCGCGGGATTTCGTTCGACTTCGCGTAAACGCGCAGGCCCGGCTTCGAGATGCGTTTCAGACCCGTGATAACACGTTCATTGTTCGCACCGTACTTGAGGAATACGCGGATTACGCCTTGCTTGTTGTCCGGAATGAATTCAGCGTCACGGATAAATCCTTCGCTTTTGAGGATTTCGGCGACTGCCTTCTTCAGGTTGGAGCCCGGGATTTCAACTTTCTCGTGACCAACCAAGTTCGCGTTCCGGATTCGAGTCAGCATATCGGCGATCGGATCAGTCATCACCATGTGTAAAAACCTCCTTCCCTAATCGCTCTATCTATTACCAGCTGGCTTTCTTCACGCCAGGAAGTTGACCTTTGTAAGCCAGTTCGCGGAAGCAAATACGGCAGATGCCGAACTTCCGCAATACCGAGTGCGGACGTCCGCACACGCGGCAGCGAGTGTACGCGCGGGTGCTGAACTTCGGCGAACGTTGCTGTTTCACGATCATAGCCTTACGTGCCACTGTCCATCCCTCCTATAATTTGCGGAATTTTATGCTTGACGGAACGGCGCGCCCATCAGGCGCAGGAATTCACGACCTTCTTCATCGGTCGTTGCGGTGGTTACGAACACGATGTCCATACCCAGCATTTTGTCGACCTTTTCGTACTCGATCTCCGGGAACAGGAGCTGCTCTTTCAGACCGAGCGTGTAGTTGCCACGACCATCGAACCCTTTCGGGGAGATCCCGCGGAAGTCGCGCACACGCGGCAGTGCCACGTTGAACAGCTTGTCGAGGAAGTGGTACATGCGCTCACCGCGCAGGGTAACTTTTGCACCGATCGGCATGCCTTCACGGATCTTGAAGCCTGCGATCGACTTCTTCGCCTTGGTGATGACCGGCTTTTGACCGGAGATCAGTTCGAGGTCCGCTACAGCGGAGTCCAAAACTTTAGCGTTCGCTACCGCTTCGCCAAGACCCATGTTGATCACGATCTTGTCGAGCTTCGGCACTTGCATTACAGACTTGTATTCAAACTTCTGCATCAGCGCAGGAAGCACTTCTTGTTGATAGAACTCTTGCAAACGAGCCACTTGGTTACCTCCTTTCTACGACCTGGTTACTTGTCGAGCGTTTCGCCAGATTTTTTTGCGTAACGAACTTTGGTGCCGTCGCTCAGAATCTTTTTACCGATACGAGTAGCGCCACCGGTTTTCGGGTCTACGATCGCCACGTTCGAAACATGGATCGGCGCTTCTTTTTCGATGATACCGCCTTGCTGGTTGGTCGCGTTCGGGCGGGTGTGACGCTTTACAACGTTCACGCCTTCGATCAGAACGCGCTGCTCGGACGGGTATGCTTCCAAGATGCGACCCTTCTTGCCTTTATCCTTACCAGTGAGAACGACAACTTGATCGCCCTTCTTCACATGAAGTTTCGCTTTAGCCACTTGTGTTACACCTCCTCAGGTGTTACTACCTGAAACTTTATCGATTACAGCACTTCAGGTGCCAGAGAGATGATCTTCATGAAGTCTTTGTCGCGCAGTTCGCGAGCAACCGGACCGAAGATACGAGTGCCGCGCGGCGACTTGTCTTCTTTGATGATGACAGCTGCGTTTTCTCCGAACTTGATGTACGTGCCATCTTTGCGGCGAGCACCAGTCTTCGAACGAACGATAACCGCTTTTACAACGTCACCCTTCTTGACAACGCCACCGGGTGTTGCACTTTTCACCGAAGCGACGATAATGTCACCGATGTTAGCCGATTTACGGTTCGAACCACCCAACACGCGGAAGCACATGATTTCTTTCGCACCAGAGTTGTCTGCAACAACCAGACGAGTTTGTTCTTGAATCATGCCTGGGACCTCCTTCCATATGAGTCACGAGGACTCTAGGTTCCGATTAGAGGATGATAGCTTCCTCTACAACTTCGACCAAACGCCAGCGCTTGTCTTTCGACAGCGGACGGGTTTCCATAATTTTCACGATGTCGCCAACTTTTGCAGTGTTGTTTTCATCGTGTGCTTTGAACTTTGTCGTGACCAGAACAAGCTTGCCGTACAGCGGATGCTTCTTCTGCTCTTCAACAGCGACAACGATCGTCTTATCCATTTTGTCGGATACGACTTTGCCGGTTCGAACTTTGCGATAGTTACGCTCGCTCATCCTATTTCCTCCTTCCTAGCGGAGATTAGCCGATACCCAGTTCGCGCTCTCTGAGGATCGTTTTGGCACGTGCGATATCCTTGCGAACTTCGCGGATACGCATCGGGTTGTCGAGCTGACCGGTTGCCAGTTGGAAACGCAGGTTGAACAGCTCGTCTTTCAGATCGCTGATTTTCGTTTCAATCTCAACGGTGGACAAGTTACGGATGTCTTTAACTTTCATCTGCCTCACCACCCACTTCTTCACGTTTTACAAACTTGCACTTGATCGGCAGTTTGTGCATTGCGAGACGCATTGCTTCGCGTGCGATCTCTTCCGGAACGCCAGCGAGTTCAAAGAGAACGCGACCCGGTTTAACAACTGCAACCCATTTTTCCGGCGAACCTTTACCTGCACCCATCCGGGTTTCAGCCGGCTTCGCAGTAACCGGTTTGCTCGGGAAAATTTTGATCCATACTTTACCGCCACGGCGGATGTAACGGGTCATCGCGATACGAGCTGCTTCGATCTGGCGGTTGGTGATCCAAGCCGGTTCCAGAGCTTGCAGACCGTATTCACCGAAAGTTACATGTTCGCCGCCTTTGGTGCGACCTTTCATGCGACCGCGATGTTCTTTACGATGCTTTACGCGCTTTGGCAACAACATGTCTTACTTACCCCCTTCTTCGGCAGCTTCTTTCTTAGCGCCGCGGGTCGGCAGTACTTCGCCACGATAGATCCACACTTTTACGCCGATGCGGCCGTAAGTGGTGTGTGCTTCGTAGTGAGCGTAGTCGATATCAGCACGCAGGGTGTGGAGCGGTACAGTGCCTTCCGAGTACCCTTCAGTACGTGCGATCTCAGCGCCGCCAAGACGACCGGACACTTGTACTTTGATACCTTTTGCACCAGTGCGCATCGTGCGCTGGATCGATTGCTTCATCGCACGGCGGAACGCGATACGGCGTTCGAGCTGTTGCGCGATGTTGACAGCAACCAGATGAGCGTTCATGTCCGGATGCTTGATTTCAGCGATGTTGATGTGCACGCGCTTGCCAGTCATGTTGGAAAGAGCGGTGCGCAACGCATCAACCTCAGCGCCGCCTTTACCGATTACCATACCCGGCTTCGCGGTGTGAATGGTCACGTTGATACGGTTTGCAGCCCGTTCGATTTCTACCGTAGCAACAGATGCGTCTTTCAGGCGATTCTCGATATACTCACGAACTTTGATGTCTTCGTGAAGCAGTTCGGTGTATTCCTTCTTGTTAGCGAACCATTTCGACTCCCAGTCGCGAATGATGCCAACGCGAAGGCCTACGGGGTTAACCTTTTGTCCCATCCGTTATCCCTCCTTCTTGACTACTTTTCACCCAGTACCACTGTGATGTGGCTGGTGCGTTTGTGAATACGGAATGCACGGCCTTGAGCGCGTGGACGGAAGCGCTTCAGGGTCGGTCCTTGATCCACGAATACCTCTTTCACGTAGAGGTTATCCAAATCCATGTTGTAGTTGTGGTCTGCGTTCGCCAAAGCGGAGTTCAGAACCTTCTCAACAACTGGAGATGCAGCTTTCGGAGTGTACTTGAGAATCGCGATCGCTTCCGAAGCTTTTTTGCCACGGATCAAATCCACAACAAGGCGGACTTTGCGCGGTGCGATACGCACGGTACGAGCGACTGCCTTCGCAGTTTGCATAGTATTCCCTCCTCTCTACCGATCCTAAAAATGTTAGCGGCGAGATGTTTTCTCGTTAGCTCCGTGACCTTTGTAGGAACGAGTCGGAGCAAATTCACCCAGCTTGTGACCTACCATGTCTTCGGTCACATATACCGGCACATGCTTGCGGCCATCATATACCGCGAAGGTGTGGCCGATGAACTGCGGGAAGATCGTCGAACGGCGCGACCAGGTCTTGATCACCTTTTTGTCGCCAGCAGCGTTCATGTCATCGACCTTCTTCATCAGATGATCGTCAACAAACGGTCCTTTCTTAAGAGAGCGACCCATTTTAGTACCTCCCTTCGTTAGGCGGTTAGATTACTTCTTGCGCGAACGAACAATGTACTTGTTAGACTGCTTGTTCTTCTTGCGCGTCTTTTTGCCGAGGGTCGGTTTGCCCCACGGGGACATCGGAGACTTACGGCCGATCGGAGCACGACCTTCACCACCACCATGCGGGTGATCGTTCGGGTTCATTACCACACCGCGGACGGTCGGGCGGATGCCTTTGTGACGGTTGCGGCCAGCTTTACCGATGTTAACAAGCTCATGGTCGAGGTTGCCCACTTGACCGATGGTCGCGCGGCACTCGGAGCGGATCAAGCGAACTTCGCCAGAAGCGAGACGTACGTGGCAGTACTCGCCTTCTTTCGCCAGCAGTTGCGCTTCAGCGCCTGCTGCACGAGCGATCTGGCCGCCTTTGCCAGCTTTCATCTCGATGTTGTGGATCACAGTACCCACCGGGATGTTTGCGAGCGGCAGTGCGTTGCCGACTTTGATATCGACATCTGTGCCAGACTGGATCACATCGCCCACTTTCAGGCCTACCGGAGCGAGGATGTAACGCTTTTCGCCATCAGCGTAGTTGATGAGAGCGATAAAAGATGTGCGGTTCGGATCGTATTCGATCGTAGCAACGCGGCCCGGAATGCCATCTTTGTTGCGTTTGAAGTCGATGATGCGGTATTGACGCTTGTGCCCGCCACCTTGATGACGAACGGTAGTTCTCCCTGTGTTGTTCCGGCCACCCTTGTTGTGCAGCGGCAGGAGAAGGGATTTTTCGGGTTTGTCGGTGGTCAGCTCTTCATAGGTCAGAACGGACATGAAACGACGACCCGGCGAGGTCGGTTTATACTTCTTGATACCCATAGGAGTCCCTCCTTCTTAGTGGTGATTATGCACCTTCGAAGAAGTTAAGCGGCTTGGAGTCCGGGGACAAGGTCACGATCGCCTTTTTCCATTCGGACGTGCGGCCAACGTGGCGGCCTACGCGCTTTTGCTTGGACGGAACGCGCAAGGTGTTAACCTTTGCAACCGTTACGCCGAAGATCTCTTCGAGAGCTGCTTTGATTTCGGTCTTGTTCGCTTTGAGTTCTACTTCAAAAACGAACTTGTTTTCTTCCATCATGTCAGTGGAGCGCTCGGTGATGACCGGACGCTTGATGATGTCGCGTGCGTTCTTCATTATGCGAACACCTCCTCGACTTTAGCCACAGCGTCTTTGGTGATGACGAGTGCATCGTGATGGAGAAGATCCAGTACGTTGATACCAGTTGCGTCAACAAACTTCACGCCCGGGATGTTGCGTGCAGACAGTGCGACGTTCGCATCTTGGTCAGCTGCAACGAGCAGAGCTTTGCCGACTTTCAGGTTGGACAGGAGCTTCACCATATCTTTCGTCTTCGGCGCGTCGAAGGACAGCGCATCCAGTACGAAGATCTCGTTTGCGTTCACTTTGGAAGAGAGCGCAGATTTCAATGCGAGACGGCGAACTTTCTTCGGAAGCTTGTAAGCGTAGGAACGCGGTGTCGGACCGAATACGGTACCACCACCAACCCATTGCGGGGAGCGGATGGAACCTTGGCGCGCACGACCGGTACCCTTTTGACGCCACGGCTTGCGACCGCCGCCACGAACTTCAGAACGGTTTTTCACATCGTGAGTACCACGGCGCAGCGACGCGCGTTGCATGACAACTGCTTCGTGCAGGACGTGCTGGTTCGGCGTGATACCGAAGATGGTTTCGGAGAGTTCGATCTCTCCAACTTGGGAGCCACTCATGTTATATACAGGCACTTTCGGCATGTAGGGTCTCCTCCTTTCCTAAAGAATGATTTATTTCCCCGACTTAACAGCCGCTTTGACTGTTACGAACGAGTTTTTCGGACCCGGAACAGAACCTTTGATCAGAAGCAAGTTGCGCTCAACGTCAACTTTAACAACTTCGAGGTTTTGAACCGTTACGCGCTCGCCACCCATACGACCTGGGAGGGTTTGTCCTTTAAATACGCGACCTGGGTTGATGGAGCCGAGGGAACCAGGACCACGATGGTAACGAGAACCGTGAGCCATCGGACCGCGGGATTGATTGTGGCGCTTGATCGCACCAGCAAACCCTTTACCCTTCGATACACCTACAACATCCACGACTTCACCAGCTGCAAACACGTCAGCGTTCAACACTTGACCTACTTCGTATGCAGCCAGATCAACTCCGCGCATTTCACGAACGTAGCGCTTGGGGGTGGTGTTCGCCTTTGCCGCATGGCCTTGTGCCGGCTTGTTCACGTTCTTCTTGTCAGCAAAACCGAGCTGAACAGCTTCGTAGCCGTCGTTCGCCAGGTCTTTCTTTTGAAGAACTACGTTCGGGCCTGCTTCGATTACAGTTACCGGAACGACGTTGCCGTCTTCGGTAAACACCTGAGTCATACCGAGTTTACGTCCCAAGATACCTTTCATGTTTGACACCTCCTCAATTTAAAAATGGGTTTTAGAGCTTGATCTCAATATCAACGCCAGATGGCAGATCAAGTCGCATCAGAGCATCAACAGTTTGCGGCGTCGGATTGACGATGTCGATCAGACGTTTATGCGTACGCATTTCAAACTGCTCACGCGCATCCTTGTATTTGTGCGGTGCACGCAGGATCGTGAAGATCGACTTCTCAGTCGGAAGCGGGATCGGACCCGACACGGATGCACCGGAACGCTTAGCCGTTTCAACAATCTTCTCAGCAGAAGTGTCGAGAATCTTGTGATCGTAAGCCTTCAGACGGATACGGATTTTCTGTTTCGCCATATGTGTTCCCTCCTTTTCGCCCATTTGAATTGGACATACTCCGCGAAAATTTACCTGATCCGCGCCGCACATGGCGTGAAACTCTCGGCGCCTCAGCAACCTTTCGCATCATCGCAGTCAAGACCAACAATATAAGAGTATACTATTTAGAAAGCGAAAAGACAAGAATTTTATTCGAGCGCTTCAATATTTTTTCAACCATCAGCAGAAAAATGAAACACACGAGCGTGTTGTCTTCGTTTCTGTAGCACACTTCTCCTATATTAAAGGAAGAACGGAAAATTGTCAAAGGCAAACCAGCAGGAAAATGCTGAAAAACAAAAAGAGGATGAATCTCGAAAGATTCATCCTCTTTTGGCGTTTCGAAGCTTACTTGATGATGGAAGCTACAACGCCAGCGCCAACAGTACGGCCGCCTTCGCGGATTGCGAAGCGAGTACCATCTTCGAGAGCGATCGGGGAGATCAGCTCAACTTCAACGGAGATGTTGTCGCCCGGCATTACCATCTCAGTGCCTTCCGGCAGCTTAACGATACCAGTTACGTCAGTTGTACGAACGTAGAACTGCGGACGGTAGCCTTGGAAGAACGGAGTGTGACGGCCACCCTCTTCTTTGGTCAGAACATAGAGCTCTGCGTTGAAGGTGGTGTGCGGCTTGATGGAACCCGGCTTACAGATAACTTGGCCGCGCTCGATGTCTTTACGGTCAACACCGCGGAGCAGTGCGCCGATGTTGTCGCCCGCTTGAGCGGAGTCGAGCAGTTTGCGGAACATCTCGATACCGGTAGCAACGGTGGAGCGAGTTTCTTCAACCAGACCTACGATCTCAACGTTGTCACCAACTTTGAGAGCACCGCGCTCAACGCGGCCAGTCGCAACGGTACCACGACCGGTGATGGTGAATACGTCCTCGACCGGCATCAGGAACGGCTTGTCAGTTTCACGAGTCGGCTCCGGGATGTAGGAGTCAACAGCAGCCATCAGCTCGTCGATACGACCTTCCCAAGCAGCGTCGCCTTCCAGAGCTTTCAGAGCGGAACCTTTAACAACCGGAATGTCATCGCCCGGGAATTCATACTCGGTCAGCAGGTCGCGGATTTCCATTTCAACCAGTTCGAGGAGCTCTTCATCGTCAACCATGTCGCATTTGTTCATGAATACGACGATGTAAGGAACGCCTACTTGGCGGGAGAGCAGGATGTGCTCGCGAGTTTGCGGCATCGGGCCGTCAGCTGCGGAGCAAACCAGGATCGCGCCGTCCATTTGAGCAGCACCGGTGATCATGTTCTTAACATAGTCGGCATGGCCCGGGCAGTCAACGTGTGCATAGTGACGGTTCTCAGTTTCGTACTCAACGTGGGAAGTGTTGATGGTGATACCGCGCTCGCGCTCTTCCGGAGCTTTGTCGATCGAATCGTATGCCATCGCTTGTGCGCCACCGCGCTTCGCGAGGTAGGTGGTGATCGCTGCGGTCAGAGTGGTTTTACCATGGTCAACGTGACCGATGGTACCAATGTTAACGTGCGGCTTGTTACGCTCAAATTTAGCTTTTGCCATTTTGGTCAACTCCTCTTATTAATTACTCGCCTTTGTTTTTGGCGATGATTTCTTGCGTGATCGATTTCGGTGTTTCTTCGAAGGAATGGAACTCCATCGCATACTGGCCACGGCCTTGAGTACGGGAACGCAAGGAAGTTGCATAACCGAACATCTCGGAGAGCGGAACGAACGCGCGGATGACTTGTGCACCTGCACGGCTGTCCATACCCTCGATACGACCGCGACGAGAGTTGACGTCGCCCATGATATCGCCCATGTATTCTTCCGGAACGATAACTTCAACCTTCATGATCGGCTCAAGAATCACCGGGTTCGCCTTGAGAGCGCCCGCTTTCAGTGCCATGGAGCCCGCGATCTTAAACGCCATCTCCGAGGAGTCGACATCATGGTAAGAACCATCGACGATCGTAGCTTTCATGTCGATGAGCGGGTAACCTGCGAGGATACCGTTGCCCATCGCTTCTTTGACGCCGTTATCGACAGCCGGGACGTATTCGCGTGGAACAACGCCGCCGACGATCTTGTTTTCAAAGATGTAGCCTACGCCGCGCTCAAGCGGTTCCAGCTCCAGCCATACGTGACCGTATTGACCTTTACCACCGGACTGACGGACAAATTTACCTTCGATCTTCACTTTGGAAGTGATGGTCTCTTTGTACGCAACCTGCGGCTTACCAACGTTGGTTTCAACTTTGAACTCGCGTTGGAGGCGGTCTACGATGATCTCAAGATGCAGCTCACCCATACCGGAGATGATCGTTTGACCGGTCTCTTGGTCGGTATAAGTTCTGAAGGTCGGGTCTTCCTCTGCGAGCTTGGAGAGAGCGATACCAAGTTTGTCTTGGTCCGCTTTCGACTTCGGTTCGAGCGAAAGGCTGATAACCGGCTCCGGGAACTCCATCGATTCGAGGATAACAACGTTCTTCTCGTCGCACAGGGTGTCACCGGTCGTGGTATCTTTCAGACCTACAGCCGCTGCGATATCGCCCGAGTAAACGGTCGAGATCTCTTCGCGGTGGTTGGCATGCATTTGCAGGATACGACCGATCCGCTCACGCTTGCCTTTGGTGGAGTTCAAAACGTAAGAACCGGAGTTCAGCACGCCGGAGTAGACGCGGAAGAACGCCAGCTTACCAACGTACGGGTCGGTCATGATCTTGAACGCCAGAGCTGCGAACGGACCGTTGTCGGTCGACGGACGCTCCGTCTCTTCACCATCTTCAGTCATACCTTTGATCGCCGGAACGTCGGTCGGTGCAGGCATGTACTCAACAACTGCATCCAGCATTTGCTGTACGCCTTTGTTTTTGTAAGAAGATCCGCAAAGAACCGGGATGATCTGCACGTTACAAACACCTTTGCGCAGAGCAGATTTGATCTCCTCGACGGTGATCTCTTCACCTTCGAGGTACTTCATCATCAGCTCTTCGTCCAGTTCTGCAACAGCTTCGACGAGGCCTTGATGCAGTTCAGCAGCCTTGTCTTGCAGTTCAGCCGGGATTTCAGCTTCTTCAGAAGTCTTGCCGAGGTCGTCAGTGTAGATGATCGCTTTCATGGTGATCAGATCGACCATACCTTTGAAAGTATCCTCTGCACCGATTGGCAGATGAACCGGCACAGCGTTCGCCTTCAGGCGATCGCGCATCATGTCGACGCAACGGAAAAAGTCTGCGCCGGTGATGTCCATTTTGTTTACGTAAGCGATACGCGGAACGCTGTACTTGTCCGCTTGACGCCATACGGTCTCGGATTGCGGTTCAACGCCACCCTTTGCACAGAATACACCAACCGAACCATCGAGGACGCGCAGGGAACGCTCAACTTCAACCGTGAAGTCCACGTGACCTGGTGTGTCGATGATGTTGATGCGGTGATCCTTCCACTCTGCGGTGGTCGCAGCGGAAGTGATCGTGATACCACGCTCTTGCTCCTGAACCATCCAGTCCATCGTCGCAGCACCTTCGTGCGTTTCGCCGATTTTGTGAACACGGCCGGTGTAGAACAGGACACGCTCCGTTGTGGTCGTCTTACCAGCATCGATGTGAGCCATGATACCGATGTTTCTCGTTCTCTCAAGAGGGAACTTACGTGACATACGACACATCCTCCTTTCTCAGCTAAGTATACAGGTGATCGGACAGATCCGAGTTGAACCTATCCGAACGCCTTTTTATATCCTACCAGCGGTAGTGAGCAAACGCTTTGTTCGCTTCCGCCATCTTGTGCATGTCTTCACGACGTTTCACAGAACCACCAGTGCTATTGGCAGCATCCATGAGCTCGTTTGCGAGCTTGTCGACGATCGACTTCTCGTTGCGCTTGCGGGAGTAGTCGACGATCCAACGGATCGCGAGTGTAACTCGGCGCTCCGGACGGACTTCGATCGGAACTTGGTAGTTTGCGCCCCCTACGCGGCGAGCTTTAACTTCAAGAACCGGCATGACGTTCTTCATCGCCGTTTCGAAGACTTCGAGCGGATCGTTACCAGTCTTCACACGGATTTTGTCGAACGCTTCGTAAACTGCTCCTTGCGCGGTGCTTTTCTTACCATCATACATCAACTTGTTTGCCAGACGGGTAACCAGCTTCGATCCGTAAACCGGATCGGGCAGCACGTCACGGCGCGGCACGGGACCTTTACGCGGCATGCAATTCGCCTCCTTTCAAGATTTCTGCGATCAAGATCGCTTCTCTCATTACTTCTTCTTCGGACGCTTCGCACCGTATTTCGAACGGGCTTGCATGCGGTCTTTCACGCCTGCAGTGTCCAGTGCTCCACGAACGATGTGATAACGAACACCCGGAAGGTCTTTTACACGACCGCCACGAACAAGAACAACGCTATGCTCTTGCAAGTTATGGCCGATACCCGGGATGTACGCGGTAACCTCGATACCGTTTGTCAAACGAACACGCGCGTATTTACGCAATGCAGAGTTCGGTTTTTTCGGTGTCATGGTACCTACACGAGTGCAAACCCCACGTTTCTGCGGGGACGGCAGATCGGTTTGCTCCTTGACGAAGCTGTTGTAACCTTTTTGCAGCGCCGGGGAGTTCGATTTTTTCTCGATGCTCTTACGGCCTTTGCGTACCAATTGGTTAATTGTCGGCATGCTGCTGCACCTCCTTCCAAAGTTTCAAGTCCACAGAGCCTAGTGGCTCATGCTTAGGCAAATGAAAAAGGCAAATGGCAAACTTCAATCAGCCAGCCAATATACCTAATGACAAACGATGTGCGACAGCCATGCAGCACCATGACTGCTTGTCTTGATTGACTTCAGGCACACTACGAGATTGTAACACCTTGTTAGGGCGAAGTCAACCGCTTTGCCAAAAGCGATACAATGTTTTTTATGATGAAATCAAATAGCCAGACGGAAGGCGCCCGTGTTTCAGGAGCGCCTCCCTGTGGCTATGATCATTCAGCGACCGTTTCGGCAGCTTCCAGCTCAGTTCCCTCGACTCCGTCGTGGAATTCGCCTTCAGCAAGCAGCGATTCTTCTTCTGTTTCGGTACCGTCTTCGATCTTGATGTTGCGATAGCGGGACATCCCGGTGCCGGCCGGAACCAGCTTCCCGATGATGACGTTCTCCTTCAGCCCGAGGAGACGGTCCACCTTCCCTTTGATCGCAGCTTCGGTCAGGACGCGTGTCGTCTCTTGGAAGGAAGCTGCCGAGAGGAAGGAATCTGTCTCAAGCGATGCTTTGGTGATCCCGAGCAGCGCAGGGCGCGCGACTGCAGGATCGCCAGTGCCGCCTACGAGCACAGGCAGATTCGCCTTCTCAAACTCATAGATGTCCACATAGGTGCCCGGCAACAGGCTGGTATCGCCCGCGTCGATGATGCGAACTTTGCGCAGCATCTGGCGAACCATGACCTCGACGTGCTTATCGTTGATCTCAACGCCTTGCAGGCGATATACGCGCTGCACTTCGCGCAAGAGATACATCTGCACGCCGTGGATGCCTTTTACTTTCAGCATGTCTTTCGGGTCGATCGAACCTTCGGTCAGCTCGTCGCCCGCTTCGATGACTTGCCCCTTGGTCACGCGGATGCGGGAACCATACGGAACCGGGTACACTTTGACCTCCGCGTTGCCGCTGACTTCGATCTCGCGCTTGTCCTTGACTTCACGGATGTCTGACACCGCGCCGTCGATCTCGGTGATGATCGCTTGACCTTTCGGATTGCGCGCTTCGAACAGCTCCTGAATCCGCGGAAGACCTTGCGTGATGTCATCCCCTGCAACGCCGCCGGTGTGGAAGGTACGCATGGTCAGCTGCGTGCCCGGCTCACCGATCGACTGCGCTGCGATGATGCCGACAGCTTCGCCGATCTCCACCATGTTGCCCGTCGCCAGGTTGCGGCCGTAGCAGTTGATGCAAACGCCGTGTTGGGTGCGGCAGGTGGTGACAGAACGAATGTTGACGCGCTCGATGTTCGCCGCGATGATCGTCCGACCTTTTTCTTCGTCGATCAGCTCGTTGACATCGACGATCACTTCGCCCGTCTCCGGGTGTTTGACCGTCTGGAACGCCATGCGCCCGACGATGCGGTCGATCAGTTCCTCGATGACCTCTTTGCCATCGCGGATCTCCTCTGCCCAGACGCCTTTGTCAGTTCCGCAGTCGTGCTGGCGGACGATGACGTCTTGCGCAACGTCGACCAGACGACGCGTCAGGTAGCCGGAGTCGGCCGTACGAAGCGCCGTATCGGCAAGACCTTTACGAGCACCGTGCGTCGAGATGAAGTACTCGGATACGGTCAGCCCCTCGCGGAAGTTCGACTTGATCGGCAACTCGATGATCCGACCGGACGGGTTGGCCATCAGACCGCGCATCCCGGCGAGCTGAGTGATCTGCGATACGTTACCGCGCGCACCGGAGTGCGCCATCATGTAGATCGGGTTGAAGCGGTCGAGCGAGCCCATCAACACGGTGGTGATCTCGTCTTTCGCTTTCGACCAGACGGAGATGACGCGGTCATAGCGCTCATCGTCGGTGATCAGGCCACGGCGGAACTGCTTGGTGACCGAGGCGACCTTTTCTTCCGCTTTTTCAAGGATGTCATACTTCGCCTGTGGAACGATGATGTCGGCGACGGAGATCGTGATCCCAGCGCGGGTCGAATATTTGAACGCCAGCGCCTTGATCTTGTCGAGCGTCTCCGACGTGATCGTCGTACCATAGCGGCGGAAGCACTCGGCGATGATCTGACCGAGGTACCCTTTTACGACTGCCGACTGCGCCTCGACAGCTGCTGCTGCCGCGCGGAAGTCGGACGACTTGTCAAAGATGAAGAACTCGTCAGGCGTCCCTTTTAGCAAGTTTTCCTGCTTCGCCGAGTTGATGAACGGGAAGTCGGCGGGGAAGATCTCGTTGAAGATGATCTTGCCTGGCGTGGTGATCAGGTAGGCATTTTCCTGCGCTTCGGTGAACGAAGTTTTGCCGAGCACTTTCGCCGGAATGATGATCCGGGTGTGCAGCGACATCTGACCGGTATCATACGCCATCAGCGCTTCGGTCGACGAGTGGAACACGCGACCTTCGCCCTGCTCGCCGATGCGATCCATGGTCAGGTAGTACGATCCGAGCACCATGTCCTGCGTCGGGGTGACGACCGGCTTGCCGTCTTTCGGGTTCAAGATGTTGTGCGCCGCCAGCATCAGCAGGCGAGCTTCCGCCTGTGCCTCTGCGGAGAGCGGCACGTGAACAGCCATTTGGTCACCGTCAAAGTCGGCGTTGTACGCCGTACAGACGAGCGGATGCAGCTTGATCGCACGGCCTTCGACCAGCGTCGGTTCGAACGCCTGAATCCCCAAGCGGTGCAAGGTAGGTGCGCGGTTGAGCAACACCGGGTGTTCCTTGATCACCTCTTCGAGCACATCCCATACCTCAGCCGACACGCGCTCCACTTTGCGCTTCGCGCTCTTGATGTTGTGCGCAAGGCCCTTCGCCACCAATTCCTTCATGACGAACGGCTTGAACAGCTCAAGCGCCATCTCCTTCGGCAGACCGCACTGGTACATGCGCAGGTGCGGACCGACGACGATAACGGAACGACCCGAATAGTCGACGCGCTTCCCGAGCAGGTTTTGACGGAAACGGCCTTGCTTCCCTTTGAGCATGTGCGAGAGCGACTTGAGCGGACGGTTGCCCGGTCCTGTGACCGGACGGCCGCGGCGACCGTTGTCGATCAGCGCATCGACCGCTTCTTGCAGCATCCGCTTTTCGTTTTGCACGATGATGTCAGGAGCGCCGAGATCGAGCAGGCGCTTGAGGCGGTTGTTCCGGTTGATCACGCGGCGGTACAGGTCGTTCAGGTCGGACGTTGCAAAGCGGCCGCCGTCGAGCTGAACCATCGGGCGCAGCTCAGGCGGGATGACCGGCAGCACGTCGAGGATCATCCAGGACGGCGCGTTGGTCGATGTGCGGAACGCTTCCATGACTTCCAATCGCTTGATCGCACGGTTGCGGCGCTGACCTTGCGCGGTCTTCAGCTCCTCTTTTAACTGCTCGACCTCTTTCACCACTTCGACTTGGAGCAAAAGCTTTTTGATCGCTTCCGCACCCATGCCCGCTTCGAAAGCGTAGCCGTATTTCTCGCGGTACGAACGGTACTCTTTCTCAGACAGCAACTGCTTGTATTCGAGCGGTGTATCACCCGCGTTGGTCACCACGTAGGAAGCGAAATAGATCACTTCCTCCAGCGAGCGCGGGCTCATGTCGAGAACGAGACCCATGCGGCTCGGAATGCCCTTGAAGTACCAGATGTGGGAGACGGGGGCAGCCAACTCGATGTGCCCCATTCTCTCCCGACGAACTTTTGCACGCGTTACCTCGACGCCGCAACGATCGCAGACGACACCTTTATAACGAACGCGCTTGTACTTCCCGCAATGACATTCCCAGTCGCGCTGGGGCCCGAAGATTTTTTCGCAGAACAGACCTTCTTTTTCAGGCTTGAGGGTCCGGTAGTTGATCGTCTCTGGCTTCTTAACTTCCCCGTGCGACCACGAGCGGATCTTTTCAGGTGATGCCAAACCGATCTTCATGTACTCAAAGTTGTTGACGTCCAACAAGGGGCCTACCTCCCTTTCCGTTCTTACTCGTCAGCGACTTCACGAGCGGAGAGATTCAAGTTGAGCTTCTCTCCCGAATCGTCATCCTCGTCGCTTTCACGCATCACGATCTCTTGCTCATCTTCCGTCAGGATTTTCACGTCCATCCCGAGGGATTGGAGTTCCTTGATCAAGACTTTGAACGATTCTGGAACACCTGGCTCCGGAACGTTCTCGCCCTTGACGATCGCTTCATACGTCTTCACGCGACCGACCACGTCGTCCGATTTGACGGTGAGGATCTCTTGGAGGGTGTATGCTGCGCCGTATGCTTCGAGCGCCCATACCTCCATCTCCCCGAAGCGCTGACCACCAAACTGAGCTTTACCGCCGAGCGGCTGCTGCGTAACGAGCGAGTACGGCCCGGTGGAGCGTGCGTGGATTTTATCATCGACCAGATGGTGAAGCTTCAGCATGTACACACAGCCGACGGTGACGCGGTTCTCGAACGGCTCACCGGTACGACCATCGTAGAGCACCTGTTTGCCATCGCGCGGCAAGCCTGCCTCTTCCAGCGTATCGAACACATCGGTTTCCCGAGCGCCGTCAAACACCGGGGTAGCGACGGAGATGCCCAGCGCACGAGCAGCCATGCCCAAGTGCGTTTCCAGAACCTGACCGATGTTCATCCGCGACGGTACGCCGAGCGGGTTGAGCACGACTTGAACTGGAGTTCCGTCCGAGAGGAACGGCATGTCTTCCTCCGCCATGATGCGGGCGACAACACCTTTGTTCCCGTGGCGGCCTGCCATCTTGTCACCTTCGGAGATCTTGCGCTTCTGCGCGATGTAGACGCGCACGAGCTGGTTGACGCCCGGCGGCAGCTCATCGCCGTTGTCGCGGGTGAACACTTTGACATCGACGACGATGCCGGCGCCACCGTGCGGAACGCGAAGGGACGTATCGCGGACTTCGCGCGCTTTTTCGCCGAAGATCGCGTGCAGGAGGCGCTCTTCTGCCGTCAGTTCGGTCACGCCTTTAGGCGTCACTTTGCCGACGAGGATATCGCCAGCTTCGATCTCCGCACCTACGCGGATGATGCCGCGCTCATCGAGGTTCTTCAGCGCTTCATCGCCAACGTTCGGGATATCGCGGGTGATCTCTTCCGGCCCGAGCTTCGTGTCGCGCGCTTCCGCCTCATACTCCTCGATGTGTAAAGAGGTGTACACATCCTCTTTGACCAGCTTCTCGGAGAGCAGGATCGCATCCTCGTAGTTGTACCCTTCCCAAGTCATAAACGCGACGATGACGTTCTTGCCGAGCGCCAATTCACCAGAGTCGGTCGCCGGACCGTCTGCGATGATGTCCCCGCGCTTGACCTTCTCACCAGCTTGAAGAATCGGGCGCTGGTTGATGCAGGTCCCTTGGTTGGAGCGAGTGAATTTTAGCAGTTTATATTTGTGCAGATCGCCGTTGACCAGTCTGCCATCGACCTCCGACTGCTCACGAACCCACACTTCCTTGGCGGTGACCCGCTCGACGAGGCCGGTGTGCTTGGAGACGACGGTGGAACCGGAGTCTTTCGCCGCCTTGTGCTCCATGCCGGTGCCGACAAACGGAGCTTGCGGTTTCAGCAGCGGAACTGCCTGACGTTGCATGTTCGATCCCATCAGCGCGCGGTTGGCATCGTCGTTCTCCAAGAACGGGATGCAGGCGGTCGCGACAGATACGACCTGCTTCGGCGAGACGTCCATATAGTCGACGCGCTCCGGTGCGAGCAACAGCGTCTCCTCTTTGAAGCGGACGATCACCTGCTCATCGATCATCTTGCCCGTCTCGTCGAGGTTCGCGTTCGCCTGGGCGATAACGTAGTTATCCTCTTCATCGGCGGTCAGATAGTCGATCTGCTCGGTCGCTTGGAGCGTCTCCGGGTTCACCCGGCGGTACGGAGTCTCGATGAAGCCGTACTCGTTGATGCGCGCATAGGTGGAGAGATAGTTGATCAAACCGATGTTCGGACCTTCCGGCGTCTCGATCGGGCACATGCGCCCATAGTGAGAGTGATGGACGTCACGAACTTCGAAACCTGCGCGCTCACGGGTCAGACCGCCCGGGCCGAGCGCAGACAGACGACGCTTGTGCGTGAGCTCTGCCAGCGGGTTGGTCTGATCCATGAACTGGGACAGCTGCGAGGAGCCGAAGAACTCCTTGATCGCAGCGATGACCGGACGGATGTTGATCAGCGCCTGCGGCGTGATCGCATTCGCATCCTGGATCGACATCCGCTCGCGAACGACGCGCTCCATCCGGGAGAGACCGATGCGGAACTGGTTGGTGAGCAACTCACCTACAGAGCGCAGACGGCGGTTCCCCAAGTGGTCGATGTCATCGGTCGAACCGACGCCATGCAACAGGTTGATAAAATAGGAGATCGAAGCCAAGATGTCGGCCGGCGTGACATGCTTGACGTTCTTGTCGATGTTCGCATTGCCGATCACCTTGATCACCTTGCCGTCTTCGCGCGGGGAGAAAATCTTGATCTCCTGCACGTTGATCAGCTCTTCGGTGACAACGCCAGAGGTGGACTTGTACTCCACATGGTTGATGTCCCCTTCCAGCCACGGCAACACCTTGTCGAGCAGGCGACGGTCGAGCACTTGACCCGCTTCGGCGATGATCTCACCCGTGCTTTGATCAACCAGCGTCTCGGCGAGTCGCTGCCCGAGCAAACGGTTTTTAATATGAAGCTTCTTGTTGATCTTGTAGCGGCCGACGTTCGCCAGGTCGTAGCGCTTCGGATCGAAGAAGCGAGAGATTAAAAGGTTGCGGGCGTTCTCAAGCGTCGGGGGTTCACCCGGACGGAGACGCTCGTAGATTTCGAGCAAAGCCTTTTCGGAGTTCTCCGTGTTGTCCTTGTCAAGCGAGTTGCGGAGATACTCATCTTCGCCAAGCAGATTCAAGATCTCAGCGTCGGTGGAGAAACCAAGCGCACGCAAAAGCACCGTCACAGGAATTTTCCGTGTCCGGTCGATGCGCACGTAGATGATGTCTTTCGCATCGGTCTCTAACTCCAACCAAGCACCGCGGTTCGGGATGACAGTTGCTGTAAACGCCTTCTTCCCGTTTTTATCAATCTTGGTATTGAAGTAGACGCTTGGGGAACGCACCAACTGCGAAACGATGACGCGCTCGGCGCCGTTGATAATAAACGTGCCGGTATCGGTCATCAGCGGGAAATCGCCCATGAAGACTTCCTGCTCTTTGACTTCTCCAGTTTCGCGGTTGATGAGACGT
The DNA here is from genome assembly GCF_042682745.1 of Tumebacillus lipolyticus. Taxonomy (NCBI): domain Bacteria; kingdom Bacillati; phylum Bacillota; class Bacilli; order Caryophanales; family Alicyclobacillaceae; genus Tumebacillus; species Tumebacillus lipolyticus. The sequence continues at coordinate 39,968 of NZ_JBHUIO010000023.1, forward strand.
ACCTTCACACGCAGCGGTGCAGCGTATGTTACATCGCGCTCCTTCGATTCGTCGACCGAATACTTCGGGTCGCCCAAGCTGTAGTCTACAAACTCCAGCAAGAGGTTCCCCGTAAAGTCAGAGATCGGCGAGATGTCTTGGAACATTTCCCGCAGTCCCTCATCGAGGAAGTTCTGGTAGGACTTTTGCTGAATCTCGATCAGATTCGGCAGTTCCAATACTTCTTCCAGACGCGCATAGGTTCTACGCTGCCTTTTGCCGTATTGCACGAGTTGTCCCTTCAAATCTGTCACCCCTCATACCTTTGATCCACACACTCGCTCGCACCAAAAAAATAAAATGCGATACGTTATGTAAACACATTTCAAAAAACCACGTAATATTTAGTCGTTACCAGAATGCCCACGATTTATTCAGAAGCGCTCTGATGAGCCGATCTTCAGGAAAAATGCACATGGGGGCACTTTGGCATTTTGCATTTAATAACTATACTACAATGGAAAAACGGTGTCAACCTACAAGTATCTTACTTTCTCAGCACACCTTGACAGCGGAAAATGCGATACCCGGCGTCGCGCGCCACATCTTCAACGCTTTCAAACAGCTCTTCCAACTTTTTCTTTGCAGAGGGAGCGCCTTGCTTTTTTTGAATGACCACCCAGAGCTCTCCCGTTTCGGCCAGATGATCGACCGCTCCTTCGAAGATCGAATGCACCACCGCTTTTCCGGCGCGGATCGGCGGATTGGTCAAAATGCGATCATATCGAGTGGCCGCGAGCTGTTCAAACCGATCGCTGACGATCGCCTTCGCCCCGCGCGCCCCGTTCTGCTCGATGTTTCTGCGCGCAAGCTCTACCGCTCGCTCGTTCACATCGACCATCGTCACATCCCCATCTTCCGCAAGTCGAGCAGCTGTGATTCCAATCGGTCCATACCCACATCCCACATCGAGCACTTTGGCACCTTTCGGAATGTCCATCGTCTCGATCAGGAGCTGACTTCCGAAATCGACACCTCCCTTGGAGAATACGCCTGCATCTGTCCAAAACGTGAGATCGAAACCGCGCAAGGTGACGCGGATGGTGCGAAGCTCATGCTCCACGTTCGGCTGGTTGGTAAAATAGTGATCGGCCACGAACACACCTCCCAAAGTATACGTTGCCCATTTCTTTCCTTTTTAACAACAACGCTCCACAGTGAAAGAAAAAGCACCCTGCCACATGGCAAGGTGCTTCGTTTCGCCGAAAGGGCAATTACTTCACTTCGACGGATGCGCCAGCTTCTTCGAGCTTCGCTTTGATGGATTCTGCTTCGTCTTTGGAGATCTTTTCTTTCAGAGCTTTCGGAGCGTTGTCAACGATCTCTTTCGCTTCTTTCAGGCCGAGACCGGTCAGCTCACGAACAACTTTGATAACGTTGATCTTGGAAGCGCCAGCAGAGGTCAGGATTACGTCGAACTCGGATTGTTCTTCAACAGCTGCGCCGCCAGCAGCGCCGCCAGCCATAACGACCGGAGCTGCAGCAGTTACGCCGAATTCTTCTTCGATTGCTTTAACCAGATCGTTCAGATCGAGAACGGACATGCCTTTAATGGCTTCGATGATTTGCTCTTTAGACATTAGAGTACCCTCCTAAAAATGGTGTCGATTTTGGTGACAGAACGTAATGGTTACGCCTGTTCTTTTTGCTCAGCCACTTGCGAAACAGCGTATGCCAGGTTGCGCATCGGAGCTTGCAGCACGCTAAGCAGCATGGAGAGCAAGCCTTCGCGGTTCGGCAGTTCAGCCAGAGCGGTCACTTCTTCAACGTTGATTACCTTGCCCTCAACGATCCCTGCTTTCAGCTCAAGAGCTTTGTGCTCTTTCGCAAAGCTGTTCAGGATTTTCGCCGGTGCTACAACATCGTCATTGGAGAACGCGATTGCGTTCGGGCCAGTCAGGTATTGGTTGACTTCGCCCAGGTTGACCTGTTCAGCAGCACGACGGGTCATGGTGTTTTTCAGAACTCGGAACTCGATACCTGCTTCACGCAGACGTTTGCGGAGTTCGGTTACCTGGCCTACAGTCAGACCGCGGTAGTCTGCGATGATCGTAGACTTGGAGTTCTGAAGCTTCTCAGCGATCTCGCTCACGAGAGCCACTTTTTCCTCACGGATTCCCATCGTTACACCTCCTGTGTGCTTCTTGATCAAGAAGAAAACCCCCGCAGACAAGCTACGAGGGCATAAGTTACCTAAAAGGTGAAAGCCAAACGGCTTAACTTCTTGATCCTCGGCAGGCTATTAAGTCAGCGCATGCTGACACCTGCTGTCTGCGGTTCGTTGTTATTCACTTCGCAACAGAAGCTATATTATCACGCTTGACTACGAAAGTCAAAGCTTATTACTTCCGATTACTGTGTTACTTTTTGCAAGTTGACTTTCACGCCCGGCCCCATGGTGGAGGACAGGGTGACACTGCGCATGTACTGGCCTTTTGCAGCAGCCGGTTTCGCTTTTTGGATGGTGTCAACGAGCACGTTGAAGTTCTCGATCAGCTTTTCGTTGTCGAAGGAAACTTTGCCGATCGGAGCATGGATGTTACCAACGCGGTCAACGCGGTATTCGATCTTACCCGCTTTGATCTCGTTTACAGCCTTCGTCACGTCAAACGTAACGGTACCGGTCTTCGGGTTCGGCATGAGACCTTTCGGACCGAGCACGCGGCCGAGTTTACCAACCGAAGCCATCATGTCCGGAGTTGCGACTACGGAGTCGAAATCGAACCAGCCTTGGTTGATCTTGTTGATCATATCTTCATCGCCGACGAAGTCTGCACCAGCAGCCTCAGCTTCTTTTGCTTTGTCACCTTTCGCGAACACAAGAACGCGCAATACTTTACCGGTGCCGTGCGGCAGAACGACCGCACCGCGGATCGCTTGATCCGCTTTCTTCGGGTCGATGCCCAGACGGAAAGCAACTTCTACAGTTTCGTCAAACTTCGCTGTAGCGGTCTTTTTCACCAGCTCGATCGCTTCGGACGGCTCATACTGAGTGTCGCGGTCGACCAGCTTTGCAGCTTCCAGATACTTCTTGCCTGCTTTTGCCATGTTCTTTCCTCCTTATGTGGTAGTGACGGTACAGAGTAACCTCCCACGAATAAGGGTTGGCAGGGGACCCACCAACCCGACGAAGAAACGAAGCTAATCTCTCGAATTAGTCTTCGATTACGATGCCCATAGAGCGTGCGGTGCCTTCGACCATGCGCATAGCTGCCTCAACGGAAGCTGCGTTCAGGTCTACCATTTTCGATTCTGCGATTTCGCGAACCTTATCACGCTTAACAGTTGCAACTTTCTTCTTGTTCGGCTCGCCGGAACCGGATTCGATGCCTGCTGCTTTTTTCAGCAGAACAGCTGCCGGCGGGGTCTTGGTTTCGAAGGTAAAGGAACGATCTTCGTAAACCGTGATGACAACCGGGATAATCAGGCCTGCTTGCTCAGCAGTACGAGCGTTGAACTCCTTGCAGAAGCCCATGATGTTTACCCCAGCTTGACCGAGTGCCGGACCTACCGGCGGAGCAGGGGTGGCCTTTGCTGCCGGAATTTGCAGCTTTACGATCTTGGTAACTTTTTTCGCCACTACGTCCACCTCCTTCTTCACAAGATGTGGTCAACGGGACTAGCCCTCCCACTAAAAGTGGCCTATGATGGGTGAGATCACAGACCAACGCAATACCAGACAAGATTATAACTTCTCCACCTGTTCGAAGTCAAGCTCAAGTGGGGTTTCGCGTCCGAACATAGAGACCAGAACTTTGAGCTTTTGCTTGTCCTCTTGGATCTCCTCGATCGAACCCACAAAGTTTGCAAATGGCCCTTCGACGATGCGAACGGCTTCTTTGAGGGTATAATCCACCTTTTTGCGAGTCTCATCCACACCCATCGACCTGAGGATGGCTTTGACTTCAGACGGCAACAGAGGAGTCGGCTTGGAACCAGCCCCAGCAGATCCGACAAAGCCTGTTACACCTGGTGTGTTGCGAACGACATACCAAGAGTCATCGGTCATGATCATCTCCACGAGCACGTAGCCCGGGAAGACTTTGCGCATCACCGATTTCTTCTTGCCGTTTTTGATCTCCGTCTCCTCTTCCACCGGGACGAGGACGCGGAAGATCTTGTCTTCCATCTCCATCGAGTGCACACGCTTTTCAAGGTTGGTCTTCACCTTGTTTTCGTAACCGGAGTAGGTATGGACGACATACCAGCGTTTCTCTAATTGTTCCATGTCCGCGAGGGCAGGATGCCCTTCCCCCCTTAGTTTGGTGAAAAGTTACTGTGTCTACTTTGCGCCGTCTACTATGCACCAAGCCCGATCAGCTTGAGCAAGTAGCTGATCCCAAGGTCGAAACCGAAGATCAGCAGGATGATGAAAATACACGTTCCCATGACCACCATCGTGTAGCTCACGAGCTCTTTGCGATTGGGCCAGCGAACGCGCTTAAGTTCGCCCCAAGCGTCCTTGAAAAACTGAATCGAACGCTTGAAAAATCCGGGACGCGCTTGCTTCTGTTCACCTGCAACAGAACTAGCCATGAGTGTTTTCCCCCTTAAAACAGGGCACCATTAGCGAGTTTCACGGTGCGCAGTATGAGTGTTGCAGAACTTGCAATACTTCTTCATCTCGATGCGGTCGGGGTTGTTCTTCTTATTCTTTTTGGTGATGTAGTTGCGCTGCTTGCAATCGGTGCAAGCCAGGGTCACGTTAACTCGCATCTATGACACCTCCTAGCTGGATGCTCAAATATCAAAACTCGTCCATTCTCATGGATACCCATATAAATTTAGCACAACGGCTACTTGATGTCAACCGAACTCCCTTGATACTAGGATTGACATCCCGCTTAGCAAATAAACGGCAGGAGACATCAAAAAAAGGTAGGCTTCTCTCGATGACCTACCTCTTCTGTCAGTTGACATCTCGAATTTCCAAATAGCGTTCCAACTTGCGTTTCACCCGCTGCAGAGCGTTGTCGATCGACTTGACGTGACGTTTTAAGTCAACGGCGATCTCCTGATAGGATCGCCCGTCCAGATAGAGCATCAGCACCTTGCGTTCCAAGTCGCTCAAAATCTCTCCCATTCGCACCTCGATGTCATCAAACTCTTCCTGGTTGATGATCAGCTCCTCCGGGTCTGTGACGCGGGAGCCGCAGATCACATCGAGCAGCGTCCGATCTGAGTCTTCGTCGTAGATCGGCTTGTCCAAGGAAACGTAAGAATTCAAGGGAATGTGCTTCTGACGCGTCGCCGTCTTGATCGCAGTGATGATTTGTCTGGTGATGCAAAGTTCAGCAAAAGCCTTGAAGGATGCTAACTTGTCATCTCGAAAGTCGCGAATGGACTTGTACAAGCCGATCATTCCCTCTTGCACGATATCCTCGCGATCCGCCCCGATCAGAAAATAGGAGCGTGCCTTGGCTCGAACGAAGTTCTTGTATTTGTGAATCAGATGTTCAAGCGCTTCGTCATCGCCCTGTCGCACAAGTTCGACCAAGTCTTCATCAGACATCGCTTCAAGATCGTGCTGCACTTGACCTGTAGGAATGCTTATCACTTCTCATCCCTCCGACTAAAAGGCGTTGCGCCAAGATGACCCCATTATACTTTATGTAATCTAGCAGGGTCAATTGCTAACTTCCGTCATTTCCTTCTTTAAAATTTGAACATTTTATGAACAAACGGCTGCCAGCCGACCTGGCTGGCAGCCTAACCGCGGCGCCACTTCTCAAACATCTCCCGCACCTGTGGCGAGAGATGGTCGTCGATCACATTGCGGGCGCCGTTTTGCCGATCTACCTGTTCGCGTATCTGTCGTTTTGCCGTCTGCACGTCCGTTCGCAGCTCGCGCGCTGAGATGCGCAGCGCACCGCCGCCAAAGGTGACCTGCTGCTCCACAAAATCGCTCGTCGCAACATAGATGTGCATCCTGGTCTTTTCCCGCAGGAAATCGTACACCAACCGCTCGATCAGTTCATCTGCCGTCTCTTCCTGATCGCTGTAGTAGACTTCGATCCCCGAGTGCACTTCAAGCGCTTGTCCACCCAGCGCGAGATGCGCGTCGAAGACGACGATCACCTCGCGCCCGGTGAACGCCTTGTACTCTTTCAGCCCGTCGAGCAGCCCATCGCGGGCCGCCTCCAAACTTTCGCGCTTCAGAGCGCGCAGCTCCGGCCAGTCGCCGATGATGTTGTACCCGTCAACAATCAGGACTTCACGCATCAGACTTCACACAAGGCTATTTCTTTTCGCCGCGCTGACGGAGCACTTCGTACAGCAGAATCCCAGTGGCCACGCCCGCGTTGAGCGATTGCACCTTGCCGATCATCGGCAGCCGCACCAGGTAGTCGCAACGCTTTTTGATCACCTCGCCGAGCCCTTTGCCCTCGTTGCCGATCACCAGCACCGTCGGTCCCGCCATGTCGACCTGATGATACATCTGCTCCCCGTCCACATCGGTGCCGACCACCCAGTACCCTTCTTTCTTCAACTGCTCGACCGTCTGCGAGATGTTGGGGACGCGCGCGACCGGCACATGTTCGATCGCCCCTGCCGACGCTTTTGCCACCGTCGCGGTCAACGGCACCGCACGGCGCTTCGGAATGATCACGCCGTGCGCGCCGACGCCGTCCGCCGAGCGCAGGATCGAGCCCAAGTTGTGCGGGTCTTCGATCTCGTCGAGCACGATGATCAGCCCCGGGCGCGGCGAGTTGTTCGCCGCTTGGAGAATCACGTCGAGTTCCACATATTCTTTTGCTGCGATGTAGGCGATGATCCCCTGGTGGTTGCGCCCTTCGGCGATCAGGTCGAGCTTCGACCGCGGCACGCTCTGCACGATGATGTTCTTCGCGCGCGCCTTTGCCATCAGCTCGGTGATCGAGCCGGCCGCACCTTCTGCCACGAGGATCTTGTTGATCTCGCGCCCCGACTTCAGCGCTTCCATCACCGGATGGCGCCCTTCGACCTGCTCATTGTTGCTCGCTGCGACTGCAGGCTCGCCCTTGACTGCGCGTTCGACCCGCTCTCGCTCTGGAGCCGGACGCTCCCTGCGCTCCGCCGCCGGTCCTCGGCGCTCCGCTCCTGCGCTTCTGCGCTCCGTCCCAAAACCTTTTCCTTTGCGCGGTGCTCGCTCTTTCTCCTTGCTTCTTCTCATCTGCATTCATCCTTTTTCGTCATAGTCTCGTCAGGTTGGCTCTCCGCTCGCTCAAGCCAAGCGATCGCGATGCTCGCAAGCTCCTGCAAGCGGTCAAATTCCCCTTGCAGATACAGATATCCGATCAAGCTCTCAAACCCGGTGGCATGGCGGTAGTCGATCAGGCTGCCGTTTTTCGGTGTGGAGCCCGACTTCGCATTGCGACCGCGCTTGACGATCGTCTGCTCCGCTTCGCTCAACGTCTGCATCAGCATGTGCAAGACGTCCGATTGCGCCTTCGCCTTCACATATTTGGTGGCAAACTTGTGCAGGCGGTCAGGCTTCATCTCGCCGCTCTGCACGAGATGCTCGCGAATGAAGATCTCCCAGATCGCATCGCCGATGTAGGCGAGCGCGAGCCCGGTCATCTCCTGCGGCTTTTTCACCGGCTTGGTCTGTCTGTTCAAAAGCTGCCTGATTCCAGCATGTTCCTCTGTCATCGATTCACTTCCGTCTCCAGCGTATGCCCTGCGGCGTGTCTTCCAGCACGATGCCCATCGCGGTCAACTCGTCGCGAATCTCATCGGCACGCTTCCAATTTTTCTCTTTCCGCGCCAGGTTGCGCTCCTCGATCAGCGATTCGACCTGCGCGTCCAGCGCGGCTTCCTCCTCGGCCGGGGTCAGCGCCAAGATGTCGAGGAACTCCTCCAGCAGTTGCAGGTAGGCGGTCAGCGCCTGCTTCTCCACCCGCTCTCCGCGCAGGTAGAGGTTGGCATCCGACACGAGGTCGAAGATCACCGTGATCGCATCGGCCGTGTTGAAATCCTCATCCATCGCCGCTTGAAACGCGCGGCGATAGCGGTCTGCGTCCACACTATCAGCATGACCTTCTGACGCGCTCTCTACTCGGTGCGACAGGTTGGTGATCGCCGTCGTGATCCGCTCATAGCCCGCCTTCGCATTTTCTGCCAGCTCAAGGGAGAAGTTGACCGGGTTCCGATAGTGCGCCGACAGGAGCAAGAAGCGCAGCACTTCGCCCGAATAGTTTTGCAGCAGATCGCGAGTCGTCAAAAAGTTGCCGGTCGACTTGGACATCTTCTCGTCGCCGAGGTTGACGAACGCGTTGTGCAGCCAATATTTTGCGAACGGCTTGTGCGTGCACGCCTCCGTCTGCGCCAGCTCGTTCTCATGGTGCGGGAAGGTCAGGTCGACCCCGCCGCCGTGAATGTCGATCTGCTCGCCCAGATACTTGAGGTTCATCGCCGAGCATTCGATGTGCCAGCCCGGACGCCCTTTCCCCCACGGCGAATCCCACGCGATCTCGCCCTCTTTGGCCGCTTTCCAAAGCGCAAAGTCGGTCGGGTGCTTTTTCAGATGGCTCACTTCCACGCGGGCACCGACGATCAGGTTGTCGAGCGTCTGCCCGGACAGCTTGCCATAGCCTTCGAACGAGGTCGTGTCAAAATAAACGTCGCCCTCCGACTCGTACGCATGGCCGAGCTCGATCAGCCTTTCGATGTAGGCGATGATCTCCGGCATCTCCTCGGTCACCCGCGGGTGCGCGGTGGCACGGCGGATGTGCAGCGCATCCGCATCTGCAAAATAGCTCTCGATATACTTGTCTGCCACCTGCTGCGGGGTCAGGTTTTCCTCCTGGCCGCGCTTGATGATCTTATCGTCAACATCGGTAAAATTTTGGACATAGTTCACTTCATAGCCGATCGATTCGAGATAGCGGCGCATCATGTCGAACACGATGAACGGACGCGCATTGCCGATGTGAAAATAATTGTAGACGGTCGGTCCGCAGATGTACATCTTGACCTTCCCGGGCTCGATGCTCTCAAACTTCTCTTTTTGCCGTGTTAACGAGTTATACACGTGAAGTGCCATCAACAGCCTCTCCTTCGCTTTTTTGTAGTCGTTTTAGCTCCTCTTTCAACTCGTCGATCTGACCTTGCAACTGCTTGATCTGCTCAGCGACCGGGTCGGGCAGGTTGCACTGCTCCATATCGTCCACCCGACGACCGTTTTGGATCACCACTTTGCCCGGGATGCCGACCACCGTCGAGTTGGGCGGCACTTCGCGCAGCACGACCGATCCCGCGCCGATCTTCGACCCGGAGCCGATCGTGAACGAGCCGAGCACTTTCGCCCCCGAGGCGACCAGCACGTTGTCGCCGAGGGTCGGGTGTCGCTTGCCTCGCTCCTTGCCCGTACCGCCGAGCGTCACGCCTTGATACAGCGTACAATCGTTGCCGATCTCCGCCGTCTCCCCGATCACCACACCCATCCCGTGGTCGATAAACAGACGGCGACCGATCGTCGCCCCCGGATGTATCTCAATCCCCGTCACCCAGCGCGAAAACTGCGAGACCAGGCGAGCAACTGTGCGCAGCTTCTTTCTCCACAACCAGTTGGCAACGCGGTACAACCACAGGGCGTGCAGGCCGGAGTAGGTGAGCACCACCTCCAGCGTGGAGCGCGCCGCCGGGTCACGGTTAAAAATGACTTGAATGTCTTCACGCATCCGTTCGAACATATGAGTCCACTCCCTCACCTAAATAAAAACCGCCTCTGCCCGATCAGACAGAGACGGTCTTATGCCGTGGTTCCACTCTGCTTGGTGCCGATTCGCAACATGATCTAAACGAAAAAGCACCCGCTTCTGCACCGGATAACGGCGGTGACCCGTCGGGCATTTCCTCCCGCGAACCGCAAGGCGCATTCAAAGAGTCAATTCCTCGCGACCGCTCTCAGCTCCGGGGCGATCGATACGGTTCGCTCCGGGCGGTGCTCTCTGGCAGGCTGTGCTCCTCTACTTCTTCCTTGCGCTTGATCTTTCCGTTCTGTTCTCTTCTATGGTAACAAATCCCTACCCTGCGATCAACTTGCCGAGGCGAGCGACCACCGTCTCTTTTCCAAGCAGGAACAGCGACAGGTTGAGATCTGGGCCGTGCGTCTGGCCGGTTGCTGCCACGCGGGACGGCATGAACAGCTGCTTCCCTTTGAAGCCCGTCTCCTTTTGCACCTCTTTGAGCGCCGCCTTGATGTTGTCAGCCGTGTAGTCATCCAGCGCGATCAGCTTGTCGCGGAACGCCTGCAGCACGACCGGCACCGACTCTTCCGCCAAAACCGCCTTCGCCTCATCATCATATGCAACTTCTGTCGTGAAGAACATCGCCGACAGCTCCACGATCTCCGACAGCGATGTCATGCCGTCTTTGTACAGCGAGATCAGCTGGGTCACCCACTCGCGGTCAAAATCAGCTCCGATGCGACCTGCGTCCTGCAAGAAGGGAATCGTCAGCTCGACGATGCGGTCGAGATCTGCCGCCTTGATGTATTGTCCGTTCATCCAGGCGAGCTTGTCCTTGTCGAAGATCGCGCCCGACTTGGAAACCCTGTCGAAGGAGAACTGTTCGACCAGCTCGTCCAGCGAGAAGATCTCCTGCTCCCCGACGGGCGACCAACCGAGCAGAGCCAAGAAGTTGTTGATCGCTTCTGGCAGATAGCCGAGCTCCTCATACTGCTCGATAAACTGAATGATCGACTCATCGCGCTTGGAGAGCTTTTTCCCAGTCTCGTTCAGGATCAGCGGGAGATGGGCAAACTCGGGCGCTTGCCAGCCGAACGCTTCATAGAGCATCAGTTGGCGCGGCGTGTTGGACAGATGCTCTTCCCCGCGCGCGACATGGGAGATCTTCATCAGCGCATCGTCGACGGTGACCGCGAAGTTGTAGGTCGGAACGCCATCGCTTTTGACGATGACAAAATCGCCGATCCCGTTCGACTCAAACTCCACATCGCCGCGGATCAGATCGTGAAACTTATAGACCTTGTCTGCCGGCACTTTGAAACGGATCGTCTTCTTGCGGCCTTCGCGCTCAAACTCGGCGCGCTGCTCTGCGGTCAGGTGGCGACATTTGCCCATGTAGCGCGGCATCTGCCCTTGCGCCATCAGCGATTCGCGCTCCGCTTCCAGCTCCTCTTCGGTGCAGTAGCAGGGGTAGGCAAGCCCGTCTGCCAGCAGTCGATCGATATGCGCTTGGTAGATGTCCAAGCGCTCCATGCAGGAGTACGGACCGTATTCGCCGCCCACCTCTGGACCTTCGTCCCAGTTCAGGCCGAGCCAGCGAAAGCCCTTCATGAAACCTTGCTCCGCATTTTCCTTGTTGCGCGCAAGGTCTGTATCCTCGATCCGCAGGATGTAGGTGCCTCCGTGCTTTCTCGCAAACAGGTAGTTGAACAGCGCAGTTCTCGCGCCGCCGATATGTAAATGTCCGGTCGGACTTGGTGCATAACGCAAGCGTACCGTCATCGTGAATAACCTCCATCAAAATGAGTTCCTTGCAGATAAACATCACTTCATTGTAACAGGTTTAGCTTTTTTTGACGAGAAGCACGACCGCTTGGGCAGCCATGCCCTCTTCGCGGCCGACAAAGCCGAGCTTTTCGGTCGTCGTCGCTTTGACGTTGACCTGGCTGAGCTCCGCCTGAAGCTCGCGCGCGATCACCCCGCGCATCTCTTCGATATAAGGGGCCAACTTCGGCTTCTGCGCCATGACCACGCAGTCGAGGTTGCCGAGCGCATAGCCGCGATCGGTGACCATGCTCCACACATGCGTCAACAGCTTCAGGGAATCCGCACCGGCAAACTGCGGATCTGTGTCAGGAAAATGCCTGCCGATGTCACCCTCCCCGATCGCTCCGAGCAGCGCGTCCTTGATCGCATGCAGCAGCACGTCCGCATCCGAATGTCCGAGCAACCCCTTGTCGTGCGGGATCAGCACACCGCCCAAGATCAGGTCGCGCCCTTCGACCAGCTGATGCACATCATAACCCATGCCCACTCGCATCATCGTCCCTCTTCCCCTCTCCTCTTCCACAGCGCCTCGGCGATCAGCAGATCGTCTGGCGTCGTGATCTTGATGTTCGAATACAGCCCTTCTACCATCCGCACCGGATGGCCCACCCACTCGACGAGCGACGCATCATCCGTGCTGATGCCGCCCTGCTGCTGCGCCGCTCGATGTGCGCGCTCCAAGAGCGGGCGCGTAAATGCTTGCGGGGTATGCACAGCAAACAGCTCGCGGCGATCGAGCGTCTCGGTGACCTGCTCGTTCACCACCCGCTTGATCGTGTCCTTGACCGCCACGCCGAGCGTCGCTGCGCCCTCGCGCTCCGCCGCTCGCAGCACCGCCTCCACCTCTGCCACCGTGACCAGCGGCCGGGCCGCGTCGTGAACGGCCACCAGCGCCGTTCGTTCGAGCAGTGCGCCCAGTCCGCGCCGCACCGAGTCTTGACGCTCGCGACCGCCCTCGACGATCGCGCCCACCTTGCTGATCTGATGGTCTTTCACATGCTTATCTACATATTCCCTATCATCGGCAGAGACGACCAGAACCATCCGGTCGACCGACGGGCAACTTGCCAACACCTGTAGCGTTCGCACCAGCACGGGCACGCCGGCAAGCGGCAGATACTGCTTTTTGATCCTGCTGCCCATCCGCGTGCCGCTGCCTGCTGCGACAACGATCACTTCCGTATGCATCGGGAATCTCCTCCACGCGTTGACGTCTCGTTTTATCTATACACCAACCAACTTGGGGTTGCAAGCAAAAAAGGGCCGCACCACAGGGGTACGGCACCTACTACGCGCGATGTGAATCAAAGAGCTCGCTCCAGCATCTTCGGCTTGGCAAAGATCATCCGTCCGGCCGAAGTCTGAAGCACCGAGGTCACCAACACCTCTAAGCGAGTGCCGATAAAGTCGCGTCCACCTTCGACGACGATCATCGTGCCGTCGTCCAAGTAACCGACCCCTTGATTGTGCTCCTTGCCATCTTTGATCACCTGCACGAAAATCTCCTCGCCAGGCAGGACGACCGGCTTGACCGCGTTGGCGAGATCGTTGATGTTCAGCACGCCGACTCCCTGCAGCTCACACACTTTGTTCAGGTTGAAGTCGTTGGTGACGACCTTCCCGTTGATCTGCTTGGCGAGGCGCACCAGCTTCGAATCGACCTCTTGAATCTCTTCGAAGTCGATCTCCATCACCTGCACTTTGATCTTCAGTTCCTTTTGGATCTTGTTCAGGATGTCCAACCCGCGGCGTCCACGGTTGCGCTTGAGCACGTCGGAGGAGTCGGCGATGTGCTGGAGCTCCTCCAGCACGAACGATGGAATGATCAGCACGCCATCGAGAAACTCCGTCTTGACGATGTCGGCGATCCGTCCGTCGATGATCACGCTCGTATCCAGGATCTTCGCCTCTCCCGGACGGAGCGCTCCCTCCGCCTTCCCCTTCTCCTTGCCGCCCAGGCGAGCCGGGAAGAAGCTCATCAGATCTTCCCGCTTGGTGAAGAAGAAGCGATACCCCATGTAGGCGAGCAGCACGCTCGCAAAGAATTGAACGACCTGACCGACGACCGGAATCAGCGCGATGGCCGGTGCCATCAGGTACGCGATGATAAGACCGAGAACCATCCCGAAAGCTCCGGCAACAACGTCGGGGAACGGGGTTTTGATCATCTTCTCTTCAAACCACTTGATCAAGCTCACCGTATAATCTACGATCCAGCTCGTCGCCAGAATAAAGAGCGAGCCGCCCAACACCGCACCGAAGATCGGGTGTACAAACGGGTTGATATCCAGCTTGATCAAGCTGAACAGCCCGGGGGCAAACTTGTAGCCCAACACGATCCCGATCACGGCAAAAAACAGATGCACAATGCGTTTTAGCACAGGAATGTCACCTCCATATCAAGCATTATAGACAAGGAAACGGTCATCAAAACGTAGGCAGACCCTTTAACATCACTTTTAAGAAAGAAAGACGTCCCTTGACGTCTTTATGAGTTCGAACACTAGCATACCACAAATCGACTGCACAGTCAATTTCGAATCATATATACTACCACAGCAATATGCAATCCGTCAACAACTAGTCACATTTTGTCGAAGTGCACAGATGACAGATGGGGCATACTGATACATACGCAAAAAAGCCACAAGGGTTTCGTATCCCTGTGGCTTTTCTTGGGCGATAGATCATTTTACGAACGAATTGAAAGAATCATCTACTGCTTTCTTTTTGCGGCGCTTCTTTTTTCCGTTTTTTTTTAAAACGCCGTACAGCGCGTAGCAGGCGAGCGGCAGGAAGATCAGTCGATTCACATATTGCGGCCAGAAGAAGAACGTGCCGAGCACGATCAGCAGAATCACCGGCACGATGTAATAGGTAGCTTTCGGAATCCCGACCTTCTTGAAGTTCGGGTATTTGACGTTCGACACCATCAGATAGGCGAGAAAGACCATGAGCAGCGGCAGCGTGATGTTCGGCGACGGCAGCAGATCATGATAGAGGGCGAGCGTCGCCAACACGCCGCCAGCCGCCGTGATCGGCAAGCCGACAAAGTAGTTGGGCGACCCGGTCGCAACGTTGAAGCGAGCCAACCGCAGCGCACCGCAGATCGGGAAGATCGCCGTGATCACCATGCCGATCCAGCCCAGTTTGTTCAGCACCACGCCATACATGATAAAGGCGGGCGCCACCCCGAAGGAGATCACGTCTGACAGCGAATCGAGCTCCTTGCCAAATTCGCTCTGCGCATTCAGCATGCGCGCAACGCGGCCATCGAGCCCGTCGAGCAGCATGCCGATGATCACCAACAGCGCTGCCCAATCAAAATTGCCTTGAAACGCAACGATGATAGATATGATACCTAAGAATAAGTTCCCAACAGTAAAAACGCTTGGTAAAGCGCGACGTACTATCATTTTCGATCCAGTACCTCCCTCTCCGACAGGTTAAATGTGCCGGTCGATAAACACCTGTTCGGAAATGCGTTTGAGCCCCTCTTTGATCGCGCGGGCCCGAACTTCCCCAATCCCTTCCACGTCGTCCAACTCTTCGATGCTTGCAGTTAAAATACGTGGTAGCGAGCAAAAAGTTTCCACCAAGTTTTCGATGACCGGCTGCGGAAGGCGCGGAATCTTGTTCAAAATCCGATAGCCACGCGAGGAGACGGGCTCCTCGGTAATATTAATGTTCCCCGAGTACCCCAAAACTCTCACCAGCATGTTGCCCTCCAGCAGATCGTCCGAGTTGAGCGCATGCAGTTCTTGCAAGATGTGGTGCGGGGTGACATCCGGGTCACGACAATAGTCTTTCACCAGCAGGTAGGCTTCCTCATCCACCTTCGAGACCAGCTCTTCGAGCTGCATGGAGATCAGGCGCCCCTCGGTGCCGAGCTCGGTGATGTAGCGGCGGATCTCCGCCTTGATGCGCAAGACCATCTCGATGCGCTGGATGACGAGCGCCACCTCGTTTAGGGTGACCAGCTCCTCAAATTCGAGCGCCGAGAGGTTGGTCATCGCTTGGTCGAGCACCGATTTGTATTTCTCAAGCGTGTTGATCGCTTGGTTTGCTTTGGTCAAGATCACACCGATATCTTTGAGCGTGTAGCGAAAATTGGATTGGTACAGCGTGATCACATCGCGGCGCTGCGAGATGCAGACGACAAGATGGCCCGACTGCTTCGCCACGCGCTCCGCTGTGCGATGGCGCGTCCCCGTCTCAAAGGATGGGATTGATGGGTCTGGGTTCAGCTGCGTGTTCGCGTACAAGATTCGCTTGCCGTCATCCGAGAGGATGATCGCACCGTCCATCTTGGCGAGCTCATACAGGCCTGCCGCCGTAAACTCGCAGTCGATCGAAAATCCACCGTCGATGAGCTCCATCACCTGCGGGGAGTTGCCGATCACGATCAAAGCCCCCGTCTTCGCTCGCAACACGTTTTCCAAGCCGTCCCGCAGCGGGGTGCCCGGTGCGATGAAGCGGAGGATTTTGTTGATCAGGTTTTCTTTTTTAATATCGTCTCTCATCCTGTCATCCCCCTAAAGCTACTTGGAACGCCTCCTGTACCGTCTCGACACCGATCACCTGAATGTCTGATGGGGGCTGCCAACCGCGCAGGTTTTTCGTCGGCACGATCACCCGGGTGAACCCGAGCTTCATCGCCTCCCGCACGCGCTGCTCGATGCGCGAGACGCCGCGCACTTCGCCGGTCAGCCCGACTTCTCCGATGTAGCAGTCGGTCGGCTGCATCGCCTTCTCCCGAAACGACGACCCGAGCGCGAGCGCGATGCCCAGATCGACCGCCGGCTCATCGAGGCGCACGCCACCTGCGACGTTCACATATGCATCCTGCGACTGCAGATAGAGCCCCATCCGCTTTTCGAGCACCGCCATGATCAGGCTGACCCGATTGTGGTCAAGCCCGGTCGCCATGCGCCGTGGATTGCCGTAGCTCGAAGGCGTGACGAGCGCCTGAATCTCGACCAACACCGGGCGCGTGCCCTCCATGCTGGCAATGACGCAGGAGCCGGCGACGCCGTGCGGACGCTCGGAGAGAAACAGCTCAGACGGGTTGTGCACTTCCTCCAACCCTTTCTCCCGCATCTCAAAGATTCCGATCTCGTTGGTCGAGCCGAAGCGGTTTTTCACCGCGCGCAGGATTCGATAGGTGTGGTGGCGCTCTCCTTCGAAATACAGAACCGCATCCACCATATGCTCAAGCATTCGCGGGCCTGCGATCGCGCCTTCCTTCGTCACATGGCCGACGATAAACGTCGCGATGTCGAGCGATTTGGCGATGCGAAGCAAAAACGCGGTGCATTCGCGCACCTGCCCCACACTGCCCGGCGCAGATTGCAAGCCTGGACGGTACACCGTCTGAATGGAATCGACAATCAAAAAATCAGGGTTGATCAGCTTGATGTGCTGCTCCACCCGCTCAAGATCTGTTTCCGGTAGGATGAAAAGATGGTCGGACAGCGCCTCCAAGCGGTCCGCTCGGAGCTTGATCTGTTTCGCCGACTCCTCGCCCGACACGTACAGCACTTTGTGACCGAGCTTGGCGATCGAGTTGGATGTCTGCAGGAGCAGCGTCGATTTGCCGATGCCAGGGTCGCCGCCGACCAGCACCAAAGACCCTTTGACGACACCGCCGCCGAGCACGCGGTCGAACTCGACCATTCCGCTGTGCGTCCGCGCTTCATCCACCGTGTCGATCTCGGTGATCTTGTGCGCTTTTGCCGGCTCCGCTTGCACGCCTGCCTGCGAGCCGATGTGCGCCGGTGCCCCCTTGCTGACAACCTCTTCCGCCATCGTATTCCACTGGCCGCATCCTGGACATTTGCCCATCCACTTCGGACTTTCATATCCACAGTCTTGGCACACGAATTTTGATTTATACTTTGCCATAATTGTCCCCATTCTGAGAGATCCTACAAAAAGGTTCCAATCTTCATCATAAACGAAAGCGCTCGAATCAACAAGGGTGGCTTTTGGAAAAAAAAGGCCCGGCTGCAGTTGCGCCGGACCTTCGCTTGCGAAACGTCACCTCACACGTTGGTCGAGGCGGTTCCTAGTTTTTTCACTTCGAGACGACCTTCTACCGCGTCGATCAGCACGCTGTCACCCTTTTTGACCGTGCCGGAGAGCAGCGCTTCTGACAGCTGGTCTTCGATGTGGCGCTGAATCGCTCGCTTGAGCGGGCGGGCGCCGTACTGCGGATCGTACCCTTCTTTTGCCAAAAACGCCTTGGCCTCTTCGGTGAGGTCGAAATGGATATCGTTCTCGCGCAGGCGGCGGCGCAGCTCGTCGCTCATCAGCGTGACGATCTCCTTGATGTGCGACTCATCGAGCTGATGGAAGACGACCGTGTCGTCGATGCGGTTTAAGAACTCGGGGCGGAATTGCTTCTTCAGCTCTTCCATCACGCGATCTTTCATGTCGATATAGTTCGCTTCGCGGTTGGCGGTAAAGCCGAGCGCACCGCCTTTTTTGATCGCCGCAGCGCCGACGTTCGACGTCATGATGATCACCGTGTTGCGGAAATCGACCGTTCTGCCTTTCGAGTCGGTCAAGCGACCATCATCGAGCACCTGCAGCAGCACGTTGAACACTTCCGGATGCGCTTTTTCGATCTCGTCGAACAGCACGACCGAGTATGGTTTGCGCCGGATCTTCTCGGTGAGCTGACCACCCTCCTCATACCCGACATACCCAGGAGGTGCTCCGACCAGCCGAGCGGTGGAGTGTCGCTCGCCATATTCGGACATGTCGATGCGCACGATCGCGCCCTCATCTCCGAACATCACCTCAGCCAGCGCTTTTGCCACCTCCGTCTTCCCGACGCCCGTCGGGCCGAGGAAGATGAAGGAGCCGATCGGGCGCTTCGGATCTTTCAGACCTGCGCGCGCGCGGCGGATCGAGCGAGAGATCGACTTGACCGCCTCATCTTGACCGATGACGCGCTGATGCAGGATTTCCTCCATCCTGAGCAGGCGCTCCGACTCTTCGCCTTCCAGCTTTTTCACCGGAATGCCGGTCCAAGATGCGACGATGTCGGCGATGTCGTCTGCGGTGACTTCCGAATCTTTCTTGACTTGGTTCTGCTGCCATTCCTGCTTGCGGTTTTCCAGCTCTTCGCGAATCTTCTGCTCCGTATCCCGCAGCGAGGCCGCTTTTTCAAACTCCTGCGACTGCACCGCCGACTCTTTTTCCGAGCGGATGTCTTCCAGCTTCTCTTCCAGCTCTTTTAAGTTTGGCGGCTGGGTGTAGCTGCGCAGGCGGACGCGAGAGGCCGCCTCGTCGATCAGGTCGATCGCTTTGTCTGGCAGGAAGCGGTCGGTGATGTAGCGATCCGACAGCTTGACGGCCGCTTCGATCGACTCGTCGAGAATCTTGACGCGGTGATGCGCTTCATAGCGGTCGCGCAGCCCGAGCAGAATCTGGATCGCCTCTTCTTTCGACGGCTGATCGACGACGATCGGTTGGAAGCGGCGTTCGAGCGCCGCATCCTTTTCGATGTGCTTGCGGTATTCGTCGAGCGTCGTCGCGCCGATGCATTGCAGCTCGCCGCGTGCGAGCGCAGGCTTGAGGATGTTCGATGCGTCGATCGCCCCCTCCGCACCGCCTGCGCCGATCAGCGTGTGCAGCTCATCGATGAACAGGATGATGTTGCCCGCCGCGCGGATCTCATCCATGATTTTTTTCAAGCGGTCTTCAAACTCCCCGCGGTACTTGGTGCCGGCGACGACCGTGCCCATATCGAGCACCATCACTCGCTTGTTGCGCAGCGTCTCTGGAATTTCGTTGTCGACGATGCGCTGTGCCAACCCCTCTGCGATCGCCGTCTTCCCGACGCCCGGCTCCCCGATCAGCACCGGGTTGTTCTTGGTGCGGCGGGAGAGCACTTGGATCACCCGCTCGATCTCGTTGGAGCGGCCGATGACCGGGTCGAGCTTCTGGTCGCGCGCCATCTGCGTCAGGTCGCGGGCCAGAGAATCGAGGGTCGGCGTGTTGGCCGACTGCTGGTTTTCCTGATGACCTTCATGCGCATCGCCGCCGAGCAGTTGCAACACCTGCTGGCGCGCCTTGTTCAGCGAGACGCCCAAGTTGGCGAGCACGCGCGCTGCCACCCCTTCGCCTTCGCGGATCAGGCCGAGCAGGATGTGCTCGGTGCCGACATAGTTGTGGCCCAGCTTGCGCGCCTCATCGATCGAAAGCTCGATCACCTTTTTGGCGCGAGGCGTGTAGGCCATGCCTGCCGACTGACCCGGCCCGCGGCCGATGATCTTCTCGACTTCCTTTTGAATCTTATCGCTGGACAGGCCGAGCGACACGAGCGCTTTGGCGGCGATGCCCTCCCCTTCGCGAACCAGACCGAGCAAAATATGTTCGGTGCCGACCCCGGAGTGTCCGAGACGGCTAGCTTCTTCCTGTGCGAGTGCGAGAACTTTTTGTGCTCGCTCCGTAAAACGTCCAAACATCATGGAAATCCACCTCCAAGCGGTAGTTGAGTGTATTCGTTTCGTCAGATCAGATATGACCTGCTCCGCTGCGCAACCGCTCGCGGACCAGTTCGGCGCGCCGCCAGTCTTGCTCGCCCGGAGCCAGTGCGACACCCGATTTTTTTTGTAAAAAAGCGGGCTGGGTCGTGACCATCAGCTCTTTCAGGATGTTCTTGGAGATGCCTTTGATCACGCCGAGGTCGATGCCGAGGCGAATGTCAGACAGGCGCTGCATCGTCTCCTTCGCGGAGAGCCGCCGCGCATAGGCGAGGATGCCAAAGGAGCGCGCGATGCGATCTTCGATGTCCTCGCGGCTCTCCTGCAGCAGATATTGCCTTGCTTGCGTCTCGTGTTCGATCATTTTCTGGGCGACCGTCTCCAAGGAGTAGATCACCTCTTCCTCCGATTGGCCGAGGGTGATCTGGTTGGAGAGCTGAAACAGGTTGCCGATCGCTTCCGTTCCTTCGCCATGCACCCCGCGCACCACCAACCCCACTTGCCCGAGCGCGGAGAGCACGCGGTTGATCTGCCCGGTGGCGACCAGCGCGGGCAGATGCAGCATCACCGAAGCGCGGATGCCGGTGCCTACGTTGGTCGGACAGGCGGTCAGATAGCCGAAGCGCTCATCGAACGCATAGTTTAAGCTCGCTTCGAGCTGGTCGTCGATGCGCGTCGCCATCTCCCACGCCTCGGAGAGCTGTAGCCCCGGCATCAGCACCTGCAAGCGCAGGTGATCTTCCTCGTTGATCATGATCGAGACGAGCTCATCCGCTCGAATCGCCACAGCTCCTTTGTCCGCCTGCTCGACCAAGGTGCTGGAGATCAGGTATTTCTCTTCTAACGTCTGCAGGTCGAGCTGAGTGATCGTGTCAAGCTCGATCAGTTCGAAGCGGTCGCCCTCTTGCTTCCCGAAAGGCTCGGCTGCGAGGGCGGCGCCGACTTTCTGCACGATCTCTTCCGCCTCTTGATCGCTCGCCAGCATCGGAAACGGATGATCGACCAAGTTTCGCGCCAAGCGGATGCGCGTCGAGATGACGATGTCGGAGTGCGGGCCTTCGTCGCTCATCCAGCAGCTGTTGTCTTGCACATAATCTTTGATCGACATGCTCACATCCCTCCGGCGCCAGTCTTTTGTTCCAGCTCGCGAATGCGGTCGCGAAGCAGTGCCGCCTCCTCAAAATGTTCGAGTTGAATCATCTGTTGGAGCTCTTGGCGAAGCGATTCGATCTCCTTGCGCTGTCTGATGATTCCCCCGGTGCGGTGCGGCACTTTCCCGGTGTGTGTGGTGGCGCCGCCATGAATGCGGCGAAGCAGCGGCTCTAGCCGCGTGCCGAAGCTTCGATAGCAGTCGGCACAGCCGAACCGTCCATGGTCGGCAAACTCTTGATAGCTGAGACCGCAGGTGGTGCAACGGCTCGAAGCGGATCGCCCGCCGCCGACCGCTTGACTCTGGCTGCCCAGCTGTTCAAAACCGAGCAGCCCGCTGAGCAGATTTTGAAAGGAAAAGTGTTCACCAGTCTTCATCATCAACTCGCCATTTTCACGGGCGCACGTTTCGCAAAGATGGATCTCACTTTTGTTTCCATTGAGAATCTTTGTAAAATGGACGGTAGAATCTCGCTGTTGACAACGCTGACAGAGCATACAGTTTCCTCCTTCTGCACTTATCCTTTGAGCAAGGCGACCAGCATCGCCGACAGGTAGTTGGCGCGGATCTGATCTCTGGTAGCCGGGGTGAGACCTAAGATGTCGATGCACACGACGGAGCGCATCATTCTCGCTTCGCGGGCCGTGAGCACGCTCTCTTCATGCAGGCGATGGATCAGGCCCTCCGCTTCCTTGGCGGTCAGCGAGCTGCCCATCAAGTCGAGGATGGCGCGGTGCAAAGTGGGCTTCAGCTCAAGTCCGACTTTGGTGATCCGGATGAAGCCGCCTCCTCCTCGTTTCGATTCGACAACATAACCCTTTTCTATGGTGAAGCGTGTGGAGATCACGTAGTTGATTTGGGAGGGCACACAATTGAACATGTCGGCCAGCTCGCCGCGTTTTATCTCTGCGATTCCGCCATCTGAGCTGGTCATGATCTTCTTGATATGCTGTTCGATGATGTCTGATATGTTGCGCATGGTGCCAGATCCCCCCCTCCTCTATACATTTTCTTTGACTTTGACTAATGTTGACCATTTGTATTTATTATATGCAGGACGCCCTAAATACCCAAGCGCATTTTTAAGGTTTTTACGGTGAATTGCGGGAATTTTGGTCGATTAGCGAAAGGATTGGATCGTCTCTCTTCGATTTTCTTGACCTTATTTGACCTTTTGCTGTGCGAGCTTTTGCAGTGCAGGGAAAAGGTCGACAAACTGTTCGATGATCAGATCGGCATCCCCTAATTCATTTTGCCCGGCAAATCCGAAATCACACCCGACCGTTAAAAGATTGTTCGCCTTGCCAGCCGTGATATCTGAGCGACGATCCCCGACCATGACGATGCTCCTCGTGCCCGCATGATCGAGCACCCGTTCGACCAGCTCCTCTTTTTTCTTCGTCTTGTATTCGCCCGCGCTGAACAGCTTGGTGAAGTAAGGGGCGATGCCTGTCGTCTCCACCACCGTCTCGACATAGCGCTGTTCACCGTTCGATGCGGTGTACAGCTTGACCCCCTGTTCGTGAAGCTGTCGCAGAGTCGCTTGCACACCGGGGTACAGCTGTCCGCGACCTCGCTTCATCAAGTCGAGCTCCGCCTGTGCGAGCTGTTCGTTCGCGCGATCGCGCTCCTCCATCGTCGCGTCGGGCAACAGCGTTTCCCACAGCTCGGGGATCGTCATGCCGAAGCAAGCGACGATCTTTTCCTCGGTCGGCGATTCTCCGCGAAAGATCCCTTGTCTCTTCAGCTCTTCGAAGAGGGAGTGAAAGGCGGGAAGCGCCACTTTTTCCGTCTGGTAGAGCGTGCCGTCAATATCGAAGATCAGCGCTTCATACACGATGGTGCGCATGAGTTTCGCCTCCATTCTTTTTATGTAGCAGGTCTGCTATTTGTTGACTTGGAAGTGGCAGAGCGAGTATGATTTTGCTTATTATAGGGTGTCACACCCTTTCTGGCTTATGCCTTGGGTCGTTTACCGAAGAAAGAGGGGAAGAGAGCCTCGATGGCATCGAATAAATATGAGGAGATCGTCCAAGCGGCGGTCGAGCTTTTTGAGAAAAAGGGGTACCACGCGACTTCGGTGCAAGACATCGCCGATGCGGTGGGGTTGCAGAAAGGTTCGCTGTATCACTACATCTCGGGGAAAGAGGATCTTCTGCTCGGCTTGGCGCAGCGTGCGATCACCGAATTCAATCAGCGCATGGAGCGGATCCTGTCTTCCGAACGCTCTGCACAGGACAAGATGAAGGAAGCGCTTTCGATGCATCTGGAGCTGATCACGCACGACGTCCAGCTCTCGACCGTGTTGCTGCGCGAATCGGTGGCGCTCGGGGAGCGGCCGCAGCAGGTGGTCAAAGAGGCGACCGATCTGTATCTCGACCTGTGGACGCGTTTGCTCGCTGAGGGGATTGAGGCGGGCGAGTTCCGGCCTGGCAATCCGCGGATGACAGCGCTTGCGATCTTGGGAGCGTGCAACTGGGTGTTCCGCTGGTATCAAGAGGATGGAACGCTCCGCTCGCAGGCGATCGCCGACATCTATGCAGATCTGTTTTTTGACGGAATCAAAAAGTAAACGAAAAAACCCACTCCATCAGGAGTGGGTTTTTCATTCTTGCAAGTATGGTGCCGGCGAAAGGAGTCGAACCCTCGACCTACTGATTACAAGTCAGTTGCTCTACCAACTGAG
>NZ_JBHUIO010000024.1:0-16140 GCF_042682745.1 Tumebacillus lipolyticus
GGCTCTTCGAAGATCGTTTTTTGAGCACTGAGATACTTCCCTTCGGCATGGAGAGTGAGCTTCGCGGAGACGAGCAGCTTAGCCTCTTGGTGGAACGGCTCGGAAAGGCTACGTAGTCGTAGCATTTCGCCTGCCACCGGATCGCCAATCGTGGAGAAACGAACCTCGTCAATGATCCGCTTTTCGATGTGGTGCACCCAACCGCGCAGGAAGGCTGTCGGGTTGGCGATCGTCTCGCTTGCACTGACAAATAGAGCTACCTGACAAGCCACATCGAATCGACCAGCCTCTTTCCAAACATACTCCACGTCGTTGTGCGTCGATCGAGCATAGTCATCGTGCTTGTCGATGAGCTTGTGCTGTGGGTTGCTCAATCTTTGGATGCCGACCGCAGGGAACGCATCTCCCATAATTCGCTCTGGCGTGTAGTCGTACACCATTCGCGGCGGGCTCGACAACTCAGGATACGATTTCACCAAAGAGCCGAGCGTAGCATAAACGATTTCGATTTCATTTCGGATCATTTGGCTCTCACCCGTTTCGCGATGCCCGTTGCCAGGCTGTCCTCGATGTGTTCCATCTCCTCATGCAATGCTGGTCGCAGATATGGCCGCGCTGGGATGCCTCTTGATTCGTCCCCGAATTCATGAGTCGCTGCCTGAATTGCAGGAGTCCCCACCTCTGCTTGCAAAGAACCGCGATCTACTTTGCTCGTGATACTGGCGCGCATGATCCCTGTGTCGACGAGTGGGGATTCGGAACCTGAACCTCCCCGTTTCATGCGAATTTTTGAAGCGGTCTTGTTTTTACCGAACTTCCTACGGATCGTTGTTTCCTTTAGCTTTGGCCAGAATTCTTGATAATGGCCGAGGCGCTTCTTTGCGTTTGAAGCGGTTTTGGTCGCCGTGATAATTAAGCCATCCGCCAAACCTGCATGCAGATCGTCCGCCATCATGTAGAGCTGCTTCGCAAGATCATTCAGATCCATTCACGTGGCTCCTTTCCGCTGTGCAAATGTAGTAAAACGACTCTCCAAAGAAAGGGGGAGCAACCTCCATCTCGCTTACCGAAAACAGCTTCCCGTCGTGTTTCAGTGCCGACCCTTTCTTGATCTCCGTGTCCAGCGGAGCCAAGAAGTTGAGATCGCCTCTGTATAGGTCAACTCCACTCTCGTTAACCACCACGTTGGGTTGAGCCTGTATGATGACGACCTGCGGTCGCTCGACCACGCTCACCCTTACAGGCTCATCCAGCGCGTTTTTTTCTGTGACTGTTCGGTCGAGTAGAATGATCGTAACTCCTTGCTCCGCGAAGCGCCGACCTGTGTCCGCACGAATATAGTCCAGCAACTTGCTCATCCGAAAGTCATGTAGGGACCCCGAGCGACCACTTCGAGCTGCGCCTTTTGATAGGGCTCCATCCTCTTGTTGTATTGCCGCTCCAGATCCTGTGCCGCCTTGTTGATCTGTTCGACCACACGCGATGCCGGATGAGCATCGATCTCCGATGCATTCGGAATTTTGTAGTTGATGTAGCGCTGCAGCCGCTCCTGATCGGCGAGCACAGCACGCAACGCATTGGCTGACGCGAGCCACACGACAGCGGGGACATCGTACTCTGGAACCGATTCCGGCGTCCGCATGCCCTTGTAGAAAAACGAGAAGGAGCCTGCCTGTGTCGGAGACTCCTTCATTATCAGCACTTTTTCGGAAAGTAGGAAGCTTAGCGAAGGCTCCACTTCCATTCCCACGAAGTCTGGCGGCAGCTCGTAGTCTGACTGGTCGATCACCACATCGATGCGACCGCGTCGGTTCTGCGCCGGGTTCCAGCGACTGTAATCGCTCACCGCGTCGAGGACGATCGACTTCAGCTCATCTTGAATCGTTTCCCCCTCTTCTTGTCTCTCCGGAGCGAAGACTACGCCTTTTGTGTCGCTGATCTGGCTACGAACCTTGCTGATCAGCTCCGTTAGCTTCGGCATGCCGCCTCGCCTCCTCTACAAAGAAAGCGTAGAGCGTCGACTTATCCTTGTCGTGACCAGAATAGTCGACGCCCCAGTCTTCCAATTGGGTCTTCATTTCGTTGACCGTGATGCTGTCATAGGAGGGCAGCTCGATCGTCGAAGGATTATCGCTTCCCCCGCCGACCGAAGTAAGGCCAGCGAGTGGAGCAAGGAACGGGTTCCGAATGGTTTGCTCCTTCGCTGGATCATTGGTTGTAATGAATTCGACATGACCTTTTGGCGGGGCATAAAATGACCCAGGTTGCACGATCCGTCCGTTAACGATGATCGGGTCAGACCCAGGCGGGTGGAATTTCTGGTTCATGTGCCATCACCTCCGATTATTGCTCGGAACGATAAAACTTGATCGTACGAAGCTTTTGCTGAATCGGTGTCTTGATCGCGTCATTGCAGAACAGGTAGATCTCTTCGCCGCCATTCAGCTCTCCATCATCGGTACGTGTCTCGAACGGGCCTTTCATGGTCATTCCAGTTTCAATCGCGTATTTAGTTGCACCACGCTGTCCAAGCAGGAGACGCGAATCACCGGCGCTCCACGGCTCGTTGTGCTCGACCATGTTGATGCCCTTGATCTGCGCCACCCACCCGGTCGGGTTGAGGTCAGATCCGTTCATCTTGCTCCACGTCTTAAAGAGCTCAGCCTGCGAGATCTCGTTGGAGAGGACTTCTGACATCAGGCCGAAATTCGGACGATAGAAATTCGGCGCGGAGCCCATTGCAGCCTTTTGCGCACCGATCAGATGCAAGAGCTTGTTCAGGTGCTTTTCGTACTCCACGCCCGCGGCTGGCGTCAGATTGAACAGTTGGATGTTGGTGACATAGCTGTAGTCGACGGTGACTGCGCCGTCCAACAGTGCGTCATCGAAGGTGATGGTGCCGTTGTCGTAGTCAATTTCGGCTGTCGACAGATCGACTTCTACTCCGTCCACTTTGACCACGATCTTGTTAAGCACCTGATTTTGTACGCCGCTCTCCGTGAGCACATTCGATAAGCGCTCGCGGACGATCGGGACGTAGCGATTCGGTTCTGTCAGAGTCCCACCGCGCAACAGCGTGATCGTGGCGCGGTCAGAGCTGATCTTCGGTGTTTCGCCGTTCACACGAATCGCGCCGTGCTCATCAGCCGACAAAAGCATCTCTTCGTGCAAGTCCAGAGACGTTTCACGCTTCAGATCTTCGGCAATATGGTAAACCAGTCGAGCCAGCGCGTTGTAGTTCAGCGGGCCAGACTTGAGAAAAGTCATAGTTTCGAGGGAGATTTCGGCGGCCAATTTCCGGGTGCGTGCCACGATCTGCAAGAAGTCGAGGCTCAACTTCCCCTTCGCCATCGGCTTCAATTCACCGTTTCGGGTCGGACGGCTGTTGGATCGAGCGTAAGTCTCACGCGGAATCTTAGCGAATTGACCCTTAAACGTGCCTGTTTCCACGAAGTGGAGTGCGATCATGGTCTGAAAGACCTGCTCGATGATCTGTCGCTCGAAGATGACGCCATTCATCACGCTCGTGGTCGTAGTCGATGTATCGAAGGAGTCAGCGAACAAAGAAAGTCGATCGCCATTTGCTGCATCGAACGCGTCGAGAACTTCTTTCACGACATGCTTGTTCAGCTTCTTGGTGTTTTCGTCCACGCTGTCAACAACGGACTGCACGTCTTCGACAGCTTCTCGCAGTTTGTCGGCCACTTCCATCCAACCGTTTTCCTCGCCAACGCGCTCCACGCCACTGTTCACGCGAGCCTGAGCATCCGCGATCGGGTTATTCCGGTCGAAGCCGAGGTTTTTCAGCTTATTGTCAGCAGAAAGCTGCACAGCGAAGTCGAAAGCATCGTTGAATGTCTTCTCTGCTACGTCCTTGCTGGTCAGGTCAATTTTGTCGGTTACGACTTTTTGGACATGCGGCGCAAGTTTGGCGATTTTGTCTTGCACTTCCTGGCTATCGATGTACGTCTGAGCCGCTTCGCGGTTCTTGCGCTGCTCATCCGCTTGGCGCAAGGTATCAAGTTCGTTCTTCTGCTTCTCAGCCTCACGCTGGCCGAGGATCGCGTCGCACATCGGCGCGCAATCTGCCTCTTCGGTGCGAATTCGTTGCAGCTCGGAATCTGTCATTGCCATGAGTTGTTGGAAATTGTACTTCAAGTTTTCGTCCCCCTCTTCCCCATTGGGATATTCTTGGTGATCGGAGAAGCCGATCCGATTGGCGCGTTTGTCCATCTCCTCCGCCTCGATCAGCTCTCTGATTTGCCACCATCGCTTATACCAGGCAGTATCGAAAGCGGCGCGGTCGATCGCATCCAGTTCCTCTTGCTCGACCCTATTTTTGAGTCGTGTGAGATCGGAAAGTTTCTCAGCCGTTTTCACCTGCTTGATGAACGGATCAACCGCGTCAGAAAACTCCCGCTGACCACCCTGATCCTCGGAGAGAATCTCATCGATCTGACCATCCGTGATCGGTACAGCCGACCCGAGCGTGTCAGTCAGAGCTGGATCGTCAAGCACGTCGAAGACGGCCAGTTCCAAACGGGTGGCAACCGTGACCTCCTTCCCGTTCAACCGCCCCCGTTTCCCCGCCCCGCTAGCGCGCATCGAGCAACCGATTCTACCACCAGCATCAAGCACCGCTTGTAGGTCGCGTCCACGTTGCGTGTCGATCGTATGGAAAATAAAATAGACGTTTCCGGCCTGATCTGGCTCCAGAACGTCTACAACTTTGATGCACTTGTTTTCGGTTTTGGACTTCCATCCTAGCTTACCGTCGGCTCTTTTGTAGGAGTCAGGGTGACCTTCCTCACCGATCGCCCCGCGAGGGTTGTTTGCTTTCCACTCGCTGACCATCGATGACAGAACAGCGCGCGGGTACACCCGATTGTTGCCGTTCACCACATCTGCACGTGTCCCAAGCATCTTGTAGAACTTTGGACCCGCCTTGAAGCCGATCTGACCATTGCTTTGGTCAACGATCTCTACTGGCCCATTGGTCGCATCCAGATAAGGCTCGACCACGACATCAACACCACCTGGACTCTGACTGTCCAGAAAAGGAATCAGTATTTGCGTTTCAACCGGCATTTCTTTTACCACTCCTTTACCACTCCTTTCCGATGAACCCCTTACATGTTGGACATGTTCGTTCGTCGCTTGTAACTATTATGATGACCTTTCCATCCTCGACGCTGTATGTGCAACGACAACGGATATGAGCGGGTAAGGAAGGTGCTTTTGATATATCAACTCCCGCCTCTGCATACATCCTCAAAGCCGACCGGTTGTACGCCCACATGCTTTCTGTCCGAGCAATCGCTTCAGATCGGTTCTTGTAAGCGTTGGCGTAGACTTCACCAATCGCTTCGCGAACCATCTTTGTCAGTTCACGTTTGCTGCCGGTGAGGAAGCCTGCTGCAAGAGCCTCACGTAGCTGTCTCTCGGTCGTAGCGTCGATGCCAACCACTCGCTTAGCACTCTTCTCAAGCAAATCTTCGAAGATGTCCTCTCGGAAGAGCTTGAAATTGAGGCCTACGTTTGTTGCGGCCAGCGTTCCTCCGATCACTGCGGAGTGCGTGTAGACGTATGCCAAATGCGCACTGTATACCTCGCGGTCATCAGCATGCACCGAGGCAACGGCATTGATGAACTGTTCAATAGCATCCTCGCTAAGATAGACCTCATCTTCTTCTGATTTCGAGTCGAGCACGATGTCATCCAGAGGAATACTGATCTTCGAAGCTTGCTTTCGCAGGCGGCGGAAACGCTTTTGCCAAATCAGCTTTGCTTCGGATTCTATCTCATCCATTCCCGCTAGGTGCGCGTCATCCTCTTCCTGCGAATCTGTCACCGCGTCCGGATCATCCCTTTCATCGACAGCAGAAGGCTTCTTTGCTGCCATACCCCGCGCTTGCGCCTCCTCTTTCAACGCCATTATGACAAATTCGGGATTTTCTACGCCGAAGATATGCGCGGTGTTGTTGATTGCTGTTCTCTTGTCAATCAAGCCGGCATCTAACGCCATTTTAGTGCGCTCGATCACCTTATCGTCAGGTTCGTCGCGGAGAGGTTGCCAGATGATATCGAACACAAGATCAACTGCTTCCGCGTCGATGCCGTGTAGCAGGAGCTCAAACTCGATCAGCGCGCGCAGACCGGAGAATTCACCGCCGTCACCGTACTCCAAGAGCTGCCGGATGTCCCCGATCGCATCGTAAAACTCCTCTTTCTGCTCATCGAGCACGTCGCGGTTGATGTCTTCAGCGAAGCCGAGCAGACCTTTTGGTACCATCGTGGCGGCGTTTTGCTTGTCGAACAGATAGGTCACGTCCTTGATTTTATCGAGGTTGCCATCTCCATCGAGATTCTTCACATCGCCTTGCCCGTTGTGATAGTAATCCGTGGTCGCTTTGTACCGACCGTTCTCGATGGTGTCCCGATGTTCTGAACGATATTTCTGGACCACTTTCTCGTCGCCAGGATTATCTTTGCTGCCGATCGAATGCACACGGCGTTGCGGCGCGCGCGTCTTTCGACGCACGACCATGTCATCATCAGCCGTGGCGTTTTGTTTTGACAGCTTCCGGATCGCCGCGTACTGACTCCGACCATACATCCCACCGCGCCACTTCCACCTGATGTGGTTCATTGACCACAGAGGGAAATGTTGCACCGCATCCTCTGGAATCAAGGTCAGAAAATACGCCCCGCGCTTTGGATCGATCTCTGAAAATGCTCGGGAAGGGTCGGGAAAGTTCCCGAAGTTGTCCTCGTTACGCTTGACGATCGCAGGCGGCGTCCATTTGATTGCCGAGATCATTGGCTGACCGAGCTGTTCTTCGATCACCACGTTTAGAAACAGATCGCCATCTGAAATGAGTCGCCCCGCCCACATCGGCAGCTTGCCATCGATTTTGCACCTCTTGAGGAACGCATCGATTATCGCCTGCGCCTGGTTCGCAACCTTAGCCCCGCGACCAGCTTTTTTTCTTGTACGAGCCGCTTTACTCTGCTGGTGTTTGCCTGATCCGCTGACTGTCACGAAAATGCCGCCACGAGTAGCTTTTCGGGCGACACGGACGTTTGTCTCATCGACCAGCGGGTCATCTTCCAACATCCTTTCGACATCGCGAAGCACGGCACGCCGCCCGCTCTCCACTTGAAGGACTTGGTACAGGTGATCTGTCTCGTTCACATCTTCGGTGTTATGAGCTTCAGGCGTGGAAACCGCCTGGCGTTGCTCTTCGGTGCGCTCCGGCGACCCGCGGCGCCAAAAGCTCGTGATCTTTTCAAGAAGCCCCATATGCTCCCTCCTCTCAATAGGCGTTTGCAAGATCAGAAATGTCGATACGGTCGGTTTTCACAACAACTGGCACTGGCTCAGGCGGCTCGACGAACGACAAAATGACCGCCTCCGCCCGGTCAGGGGATTGCAGTCCACGTTTTTTCATATCCTCCTTTCGTTCGACCTGCAGTCTGCCTTTTGATGTCATACGGTACTTCCTTGTGGTGAGTTGGGTGATCAACTTGCCATCATCCGGCAACTCGACAGTCGGCAGCTTGCCCTGCACGTGATCCGTGAAATTCTCCTGCAACGCTTCTTTGATGACTGCCCAACTTTCTGACGCCTTGTTGTCATAGAACTCGGTGTCGTCCGCCACACTTCCGTTGTTGACGGGGTAGACCTCGTAGGGCAATCCCTCTTCCCTCACCAGTTCGTTGAGGCGGTCCGTTACCCCGCCGCCAACACCAGTGTCGTCCACCTTGATTTTTACTCGTTGCAAGCGGCTCTCTGCCGCCATCATCGTTTTTGCGATATAGATAACATTTCCTGCCGTCTCCATCGTGTCCCGCTTGCTGTAGCAGTGCAAGGGGAAGACTTTGCCTCCGATCCGCGGAGCAATCACCGTTTCGTCATCACCAAAGCGAGCCACGTCGACCCCGAGGTGCAGCGTTGTCTCGGTCGGGACCACCCGGCACTCGGTCGCAAGCTCTGCCAACTCCAAGGCGATCAGGACGTTGGGCTCCGACCGCGGAAACTCTCCAATGACTCGAATACGGTACACGTCGCTGTCCTCGCCGTACTTCCGCTTCAGCATTTCGATGTTCTCTTTGCTGGTACGAGGGCTGTCGAGTGAAGAAACACGATGTGTCTTGTAGTTGGACCGGTCCTTGTGGTGTGACTCGTAAAAAACGCCGCTTGTGCGGGTCGGGTTCCCGCACATCAGAAGTTTGTTTTCTGGTCCGGAAAGGGTGCCAAGAATCGCTTCCATGATCTTGTCTTCGATACCGGATGCTTCGTCTGCAATGAATAACATGTGATCTTCGTGGAATCCCTGCATGTTCTCTGGCTTCGTAGCGGTCCGAGCTGTCGCAAACCAACGATCCGCGTAGCCTTTCATGTAGATTCGCGTCTTCGTCCATTCAAGCAGATCTGAAAGGATCGTGCCGTCGATCCACTTCGCAATCTCAGCCCAGAGAACGTCCATCAACTGCTGTCTTGTTGGTGCGGTGCACACGATTTTCGGGAACGGTCGGGTGCAGATGTACCAGCACACCGCAATGGCTTCTAGCGCGGTTTTGCCGACACCTTGCCCAGAACGGACACTTACGAAACGGTGTCCTGCCAGATCGCTTAGAACTCGCTGTTGCCAGCCATCCAGCTCCACGCCAAGAATGTCCTCTGCGAAATCCACTGGATAGTCGTAGTAGAGGTCAATCACAGCTTCAAGGTCAACAACAGCAGCATACGGTTGGTTTGTCATTTCGACTCACCACCACGCTTTTTGCGACGCTCAGCCATGCGTTTCGTCGCCTCGACCCACGCTTTCGCCTTGTCGTCTTCTCCACCAGAGCCGCCTTTGAGCTTTTCGATCTCCGCTTCCGTCTTCGTGATGTTCAAACGCATCTGCTTTAGCTCCAGCAACCGCGTGTCGGTCGCGTCGGCATGCGCTTCGAAGTCTTTGATCAACGATCGTAACTCTGACATCGCGCGAGCCTGCGCGTTCAGGTATGTGGCATGCTTATCCCACGCGAATTGGATCACATACTCTGTCTCTTCGATCTCCAAATCGCCAAGGACACGCTTGGACTTCCCCACCTCTTTTGTCATATCTTCCTGGTCGATAACGAACATCAGCTTCTGGGCGCGGATGATGGCTGCAAACTTGGTCTTGATGCTGATCCACAGCATATCCAGCGTGCTGAAACCATCGATCTCCTCAAGCAATTCTTGCACCTCGTCATCATCAGGAAAGTACCTGCGAAAGAAGCCGTGGGTTACTGCGTTACTGTTGCCTTTTGGCGCCGCTCCACCTTTGTTGCCGCAATTCGGTCGCGGATTCGGATTACCCCGACCGCCCTTCGCCCGCTGATTGCCAATCATGTGCGGACGCTTGGCGGGCTGACCAGATCGCGTTCGCGGCACATCATCGTTTGTTGTACAACTTTCAAATGATTGTTGTACAACTTTCCATTTGTCCCTCTGCTTCCACACCGCGACTACCTTTTCGTCCTCGCCGAGCATTTCCGCGATCTTCCGGTTGGTGATCTCGCTGCCATGCTCCAGCCAGATCTCATAGGCTTTGTCGCGGTTGGGATTTCTTGCTCTCGGCACTACATATCACCACCTCCAAAGCATAATAAAAACGCCATCAAGTGCAGGCGTATATGCATAGTTTTATGCAGCGAATCGACCTGTTTGAGCGGTCATTTCACTATCTTTTGTTGGACTTTGTGCGCGCACAGTGGATGCATAAAACTTACCGCGTATTCCGTCAAGCTCGAACCTGCGGAAACTGCACGAAACCTTGACTTCTCTGAATTTTTTACTACAACTATAATGTGAGTCCGACAACATCCATTATGTAAAATGCAGATTTTTGCATTCTCTATGCGACATCAAGAAAAGCACCCGAAACTCGGGTGCTTTTCTTGATGTTCACTCACTCTTTGAATTGCGGAGAAATCCCAACCAATGCCCAGCATAACTCCCTATGTTGTATACCGCAGACTCAAAGTCTCTGCTGCCCACTCTGTTTTTCGCTACACTGGATATGTGGACATAGATATCATCTATCGCCGGCCCAAACAACGCCTTGGTGATGTAGTTCTTTGCGGTCGACACTTTGGATAGCTGCTTGTAGTACTCTTTCGCTTCCTGCTTCACAGATGAATACAATTCTTCAATTTTTGATTTGAGTTCACTACGCTTATGACCCTTGGCTTCACCGTACTGTTTCAGCAACTCAAAAATTTCATTACTTGTTTTTTTGTACCCACTCAGCTTCTCGATCGCTTCCTCTTTCGTGATCTCTGCGAAATTCATAATAACACCCCTCTCTCCCCTCGAAGGTCAGAAGCAAGGCAAACTGCACCGAGCGAGGCAACGGCGATGATCAATATGACCATCTGCGCTCTCTCCTGTTTTGAGTTTGTTTTGCAGGCACAGTGAAAGCTGCCCATTAGGCGACTTAAAATGAAGGATGCTACTTGCTTGGTGGTCTTTTCCTGTACTTCAGTCCTTCGTGCCCCACAAAAACCTCAAGATACCCCTGCTTCACAAATGTATCTAGCCATTCATAGAGATCGTTTAAATTAGGTAGCCTAAAAACAGGTAAGCGTCGGGCTAAATCATTAAACACATCGTGTATGGTAAACTCTTCGCCTTCTTCCCGCTTTTTTACGTAATTCGCCACTTCCCACCTCAATGACCCCAACTTCCTATCATGCAACATTATTGTGTGCCTTTGAACGTTTTCAACATCTTGCTTTATTTCCTCAAGCACTTTAGCCTTTTCCTTATCCTCGGATGCACTTAATCCCCTGTCAATCTTTTCAGCTATTAATTGCAGTGAATCTGAGTGCTCATCCATCTTCTCCTGCAATTCTATTCTCAAGTTCGATACAGATGCTAGCAATGTGGCAGATTGTTCTAACGTTGACTGTAGCCCTGCAGCAAACTTTTCAAGATCTTCAACTGTATCTCTCATCTGAGAGATATTTTGCTTCTGACCTGCACTATCAATGAGCGGCATAATGATTGCTATCACCGCTAGCACTATCGAGACAACAGTAGCTGCAAAGCTCAAGTACTTACCAGCATTATCGCTGTCTCCCATCGTCCAAATTAATACCGAAGCAAGTACGAGTGAGAAGACAACACACATCCAAATAAAATCTCTTCTTGGAATCATTTTTTGTTCTCTTGATTTACTCATGGTATTAATCTCCTGCCCTATTTTTTATAATTGCTTCTACACGGCAGGTTTAAATCCTTCGTTACAATTCACAAAGTTACGTCTCTCGCCAGAACATCTGCTACACACCAGACTGTCTAACGGATCTTCTGCTTAATGAACGCTAGCCGCTAGCTCCATTTGCTTCTCTTCGTTGCAACGGGTATAGAGCCGCGTGACAGCCAGCTCCTGATCGTGGTCGCCTTGATGCCGGTGATTCGCTCGGCTTCCACAGCCGTAGACTCCTGGGCGATGCGGATCGCTTCGGACTTCTGCTCATCGGTGTATCTCTGCTTGGCCATTACACCATCTCACCACCTCCACGTGTAATTGCAAAATAAAAAGCACCCGGGTTGGGTGCTATTCCACATAATTGGGTTTTACATTCTCTGTTACCTTTGCCCACAAATATGATAAATACGTCCGATATAACTCTGTTTTCCCTTTTACCTCTCTTTTGAGTACCAAATCTAAAGATTTATACGCGTAGTTAAACGTCGAGTACACAATACTATCTATGATTCTCTCATCAAAATTTGGCGCAAGCCAGTAGTCTCCCTCCCTCACATGGAGGAATTGCATCGATGATGAAGCATGAACAGGTACCGAATAGATGTTGTAGTCGATTTTGTAGCTCTCGATAAGCCCAACAAGTTCAGCCATATTCATAAGCGATGGCTTTTTTTTCGGTTTATTCGAGCGATTTCTCCCATATTTTTCGAGAAGGTCTCGTTGCAACACCTTGTAGTACCAAGGTTTCTTTTCAACATAATGATCCTTCACCTTATCGTAATCCCGACGAAACTCTACTAAATGTTCTGTTGTATAATCATGCGCGTTATTTCTAGCTCTAAAATACCTCTCATAAAGACTGTGGTTCACGTATAAATCAGCATACTTGTCAAACTTCGTGTTCATATATTTCAAAAGAATATAGCACTCTAATAGCCCCCGAGTAACCATCAACGCTTCACTTGGGCACCCTGAGTCAAGAAGCATCCTGACACCATGGATGTTAGACACAATTTTGGCAAGGAATAATTTCTCTGCCTCATGACTCGTTTCGAAAAGATTCTCTGTGAAACACAACAAGATAAACGAATACATCTTATCCAACACCTGAGTATGAGGAATCGCTTTTTCTCTATCTTTGATGAAGGCAGCCTGAAATACATCCTTGTTTTCAAGGACAAATTCTTTTAGTTGTTGATCAATAGCGCGTACGTACTCTTCTTCAAAAAGTTGTTCGCTTAATGATTTTTCCGTCATTTCACATAACACCTCCAAAGGCTGTATTCTCCAAACTTTAGAGGATTCCTCTACACCTTCACACACCCCACCACACGCCCGCACAACGCCTTTCCCGCGCTGGACGGCACCAACCACTCACACCGCTGCCCGAGTTGGCACTTTGGCGTGGCGGCAGTCTGGCGGATCTCCTCTGCCATTTTGTTGAGTTTGCGCGTCTCGGCTGCTGTCATGGCGTGATCACTGGCAAAGAAATGATCTCTGCCATTACCTCATCGATGTTGTATCCAAAGATGTCGCCGAAATCATCAGCTTTTGTCGCCCACGATACTTCCCAACCGCCTTCTAAGCCTTGCATTTCTCCGCCCGGAGCAATGGGTGTCCAGAATGCCTCCACACAGATATACCCCTTAGCTTCCAAGGCCTTAGCGATTCGTTTCTGTAGCCTTGTGGTTGGCTTCCATACCTGCTGCTCCATCTCATAGTCTCCTCTCGCTTTATCTGCAATCAAAGAAGCCCACCAGACGACGCAGAAGCAGCGCGTGATGAGCTTTGGTAACGCAGATGTCTGATTGTGCACATCGAACATCTATAGTGCTTGTCGGCGGTATTTGTAGGTACCTGTTGCCGCATGATCACGACAAGGCGTTTGCAATCCTCCCTTGCCTCCTATGCGGCGGATGTCATCTGCATCGGACTCACCCCTCTCTCGAATGTGCTCTAGGAGTGATCATATGTCGCAGCGAAAACGTCGGGCTTGCACGGATAGAACTCCCCTTGCACGCCTTTGATGATCCAGTCGCCTACATTTGCCAGCATAACGCCTTCAAGAGTAGCGATTGCGTATTGGTCATCAATGTTCAATTTCGGCGATGCGTCACCGACAAAAGCGGCGATTTCATCTGCGTTGCCACCATCATATTGGATCGCTTCAATCTCAACTGGTTTCTTGCGGAATTTCTGAATCATTCTCGTCCTCTCTTTCGCCGTCAGAGCACTTCACTTCCCTACCCTAACTGTTCCCCTCTACAGATCGAAAAACGGCTCAGGAAGGCTCAGGCAAGCTCTGCGGCATTGTTTGTTTGTTTTCTGGTAGGCCTAGCGGGGATTGAACCCGCGACCTGACAATTATAAATTGTCTGCTCTAACCATCTGAGCTATAGGCCCGCATAAATAGATAGACCG
The DNA here is from genome assembly GCF_042682745.1 of Tumebacillus lipolyticus. Taxonomy (NCBI): domain Bacteria; kingdom Bacillati; phylum Bacillota; class Bacilli; order Caryophanales; family Alicyclobacillaceae; genus Tumebacillus; species Tumebacillus lipolyticus. Next base: position 13,671 of record NZ_JBHUIO010000024.1, read on the forward strand.
CCTGCTCTGATCGTCATGATCTGCAAGCGGTCTGTACATTCGCCCCACCTCACCTACAAATATGGCATTACATTAAGTAACATTAGATCATACAATGATACGCCTCGTTACACGTCGTAACATTACATTATGAAATAATATACGTTGCAACATTATCTATCTTACGTTACAATGTGTAACATAACACGACGTAACATTACTCCATATAATGTTACTTCACAAAACGAAGGAGGATCACCATGAATGTATCCGAAGCACTCGCGATCTTGGCTCAGCATGGCATCACCGACTCTGAGCAGACCGTCCGCCGATGGCTCAGGTCTGGGGAACTCAAAGGCACCATCACCAAGCGCAAGTCCGGCTACGAGATCACTGATGAGGATCTAACAGCTTTTATCCATACCAAAAGACCCGATTTGGCATTGCGTGCCGAAATCGAGCGCCTGAGTGCGCTTGTCGCCAAGCTGGAGGCGGAAAACAGCGAGCTGCGAAGCAAGCTGTCTCCTGCTAGCGTCGAGCAGCAACCTACCGAACCTGCAAAATCTCTCGCCGACCAGATAATGGCTGTGAAACTACCGCCTGTATATGGACGGATCGAGTTACCTTGCTCTTGGCCGCAAGTGACACCCGACTTACTCTCGGACATGCGAGACATCGTGCTCCTCGCTAAGGACACACGTCGTCCGTACATTGACTCTCGCATCATCAAAACCATGCCCGACCACGAACGCCTTACCGATGCTGATCGAGATTTTCTCAGGCACTTCGCCTTTGCATGGGGCCACGCGTCTGGATTTGGGATGAAGTACAAAGACTACGTTGCAGCCGTCTTTGATTGCACCGAGTAATGTTACATGATAAAAAGATAGACCGCCTGCGCGACCGGGCTCCCTGTCCTCTCGCAAGCGGTCTATCCATCGTCAGGAGCTCGGCTCGGTTGTCCTAAGCACCTCACACTATCATCATACAACGGGTTGACACGATTTTTTTCCCTGACTTTCTCCCCGAAAACTCCCCCAAAAGTCCGCATTTTCTCATCGCTCACGCCGCGTCGTCCCCTTTGGACTCATAGACTTCGATCCGCAGCGCAAATGCAATTCGGAGCACGGCTTTTTCCTTGCATTCGTAGTAGTCGTTCTTGCACAGCCCCAATTCTGGCCAGATAACGGTGTCCTTTCTCCTTTTCCGCTTCTCCACCATGAGCGTTGATCTCATGACCTTTTGCTCGTACTCCGGCAGGTTTGCTACAGCTTGCTCAACTGCATCGACGTAGTCCATCATCGCGATTGTGCGCGCTTGGTGTTGTTGCAGGCGCTCCGCTACCTCTACCATGTCCGCGTAGGCGGTGCGTTGGTGCGACGATCGGATCAGGTCGGCATCCGTGTCCGGTCGAGCTACTGTCGTGTTTGCACTCGGTCCCTTGATCCCTTTTACGAGGTGCAGAGGTGCTGCTGAGCAATCAAGCGTCTTCCGGTAATCGTGGTACTGCTCAAATGCCTTCTTCACGGCCGCCCGCGTGGCTCGTTCATCTACTCTTGGCAGGTCAAAGGTCAGTTGCATGTTCATCTCTCCCTCTCATGTTTTATTGTTACTTGCAAGTAACGTTATTCACATGGTAATATTATCTCAGTAACATTACGTTAGGTAACATTACTTTGACAGGTGGTGCTCATCGATGGATGTAAAAGCAGTGTTGCAGGCTCTATCGGATAAAGGGATTACGAATTCTGAGCAGATGGTCCGCCGTTGGATCAGATCCGGCGAACTCAAAGGCGCACGCTCAGCAAACCGTAAAGCAGGCTATCAAGTCGATCCTGCCGATTTAGATGCGTTCATTCAGCAACGGTCCTCTTCGTCGAACCATGAGATTCATCGCTTGCAAACGGAGAACGAAGCTCTCCTGAAGCGTGTTGCGGAGTTGGAGCGAGAATTGGCAGCTCTCCGTGTGCCCCCATCATCTCAGCCATACACCACGATGATCGATGGTGGTCGCTATGTTTTCCTCAAACACCCAAACCACAAGCGTCACCACGTCTATGACCAGCAAGCCGGCAAAACCGTGTGCGGAAAGTCTATCGATGATACCTGGCATCTCCTTTTGCCCAATGCCTATACTGGCTGGGGCGTGCTTAGTGCTCCACGCTGCGATGGAGATCGATGCCCAACGTGTATTCGCCATACGATGGTGGAGCATGATTTGTAAACGCCGAAAGAGAGCGCTATAGGCTCTCAGATCGACGCGGACTTATTCGTCAATGTACACGTTATAGGCTCCACCAGCGTTGATGATGTTGATAGCCTCTTTTGTCGCAAGTTCATCGCGTTGTTCGTCAGTTGCTCCATTCGGTACATCTACTTCAACTTCGACGACAATTTCTACTCGTGCTTTCATGGGATCACCTCCTCTCATGGCGGTGGTGCTGTTATGCGCAAACCGGGCAGTTCTTCTGGCGATTGCAGGTACATTGGT
>NZ_JBHUIO010000025.1:0-20830 GCF_042682745.1 Tumebacillus lipolyticus
TCGGCGCTGATCGTCTCGCCAATCAGTACACCCGTCCAGCGTTTCTTTTGCTCGCTCATGGTATCCCTCCCCTCAAAGTACCTCGCGGATCGATAGCGCCACGTAACCGTTCGGTACCCAAGGCTCCCCGCTCAGAATGTGTGTTACCCGACGAAAAGTTTGCTGGCCCGTGTAGCTCTCTGTCTCGGGGTCCCACTCTCGCAGCTGTAACAGATCGCCAACCTCGAAGCCTCTATCAGCCTTGCGAATCTCCACCGTTTTCCTTTGGTTTGGATCAAGATGCGTAACAGCACGGTAATGCTCCGGCCAGATCTTGAGTAAGTGAAATGTGCTATGAGACCGGAAGCATCTGACACAATGGAACTCATGGATTGTGCCCTCGTCCTCCTTGATGTGGTACACCGCCGGCGCGCCACATGCACACCACAGTCTCGTTAGGTTGTCTCTCAGCTGCAGTGTCCCGTCGTCTCGTTGCATCAACACGACGGGACCATGTTGTCTTTCCTCGCTCATCGTCTTCTCCTCCTCAGTCCTCAAGATAGCTGACCTCTACTTCGCAGTCCTCATCGCTCATATCGGACAACGTTTCCTCCGGATAGCCACACTCCATCAACATCTTGCGTGCCCATGTCTCCGTTACCTGTGTGTTTGTTTGCTCGCTCATCTCTTATCTCTCCCTTGATTTGGTGTGGTGCTTCGCCTGCTCATCTGCCACGTACTCGCCGCAACTTGTACACGACTCCGATTTGTCTTCTTCGTCGAACGGCCCGATGTCTACGCCATTGGAGCCAAGATACATCTGCCGGTCGTGGTTCCAGCAATGCTTGCACATCTTTCCGGGCGCTGGATCGAACATGTGCGGATCGCGAAGCTTCGATACAACCTCGTCGCACCATCCGCATTGACCACCGTTCCGGTACTCCGCGTGGATCACTGCTAGTTGGTGCTCTGTCAGCTCCACCGTGCCGACCACCAGCGCGGGACCGATTGCGCATGTGTCGTACTTGTTCGGCAGTCCGTCATAGCCGAGCGTCACCATGACGTCGTTTTCCTCCGTCCCGAGGTTCATCACCAATTTCCCGTCCAACAACTGCAGGTCGTATTTCTTCATCCCTTTTCTCCCTCCCTCCGCTCAGTATCGAATCCGGCCGGATACCGCGTCTCTTCTCCGACCGATTTATATTCGACCAGCTTTTCTGTGGCTTCGCACGGGTTGATGTAGTGACTGCACTTATATGCCACGCCGATTACGTCTCTCACTCCAAGCGCCTCTGCTATCACCTTCGTGTTCTTGGTGACCGCGTAAGCAGAGATGCCCAACTGTTGGGCGATTTTCTTCCTGCCGAAGCCTGAGTGGAGATAATGGAGGCCGAGAATTTTGCATTGAAGGTCATCAAGACCATGCTCTGCACCCCATTGGTGGAGTGCCGCTTGGGACACTACCTCGTACTCTTCCATCAACTCCTTCATACGCTTCTCCAGCGACGAGATTTCCAACTTCGCGATGTGTTCCGGTGTAGCAGTCGCTTTGTGTGCTTCCTTTGCCTCGTCTATCGCTTTTATCGTTTCAAGGCCGATCTTGTTGATCCGTCTTGCTTGCTCCAAGTAGCTCATGCCTCTTTCCTCCCCCTTTTCGCCATTGGCGTTCTCAACTTGCCACCGTAGCGCTCGCTCAACTCCACCTCCAACTCCTCAAGCGGGCGCTTGTAGGTCACAGTCTCAGATGCCCTAGGCTCTCCTCCCTCACGCTGGCTTGATGTGATCGGGTGTCTTGGTTTGCTTGCCGGGCTGTATCTCATCCCTGTTCACCGCCTTCCGCCAGCCCGAGCAATCTCTTGAGCACATCATGCTCCCTGATTGCAGTTTCAATGGCTCCGAGCCCTTGCGATACACCAAAACCAAGAGTGATGTAATGCTTTGCGTGCTCCGGATTGTGTTTTGCATCAACATCCGCATTCTCTTTTTGTGTGTTGAGCATCTTTGTTGCGATGTTCAGCCGTTTGTGAAGGCATTCGTACAACTTTCGATATTTTTCCTCCTCCTCGATCCGTACTGCTTGCTTGGCGTTTTCTTGCCCCAGCCATGCGATGTGACCGAGGAGTTCTGCAGTCACCGAAGTTGGGGCTGCCATGATTTTGATCTCAGCTAATCGTTCAGCGGTCATCTGCTTTGCTTCCATGTCTCTCACCCTCCCTTATCGCTTGCCGCCGACCAGTTGTCGTTTGCGGCGCTTGGAACGGCTGTTCCGTGTGTTTGGTGCGTTTGCTACTCCGATGGTGTCCTTGCGACGTTTACCTCGGTCGACGTGCCACCAGTAAGCCCAATTCGCTCTCATTGTCTCTCACTCTCCCCTTTGGTGTGTCAGGGCGGTCATGCCGCCCCGCTCCCATCTGTTACCTCGGTCAACTCCACGACCACCCGAGGATTCGCCTTGTCCGTCTCGAACCGGTGCACCACGTCGCCGATCTGCTTCCACCCATCGTTCGCAATCACGCCCGCCGCCTGCAATCCATCGAAGATGAACTTCTGTCCGGCCATGATGTTGTCTTTGTCCTTCTTGCGGTTTCGGCAGTACCAGGTGATCACTACGTCTACCCGCTCGAAGCGTCCTTTTCCCTTGGCGCACCAGTGCACGAGCTCCGTATACCTCTTCTTGTATTTGCTGTAGACGTATGGCTCGGTCTTGGCGGCGTCGATAATTTCGTTCATCGTCGGTAATGCCCCTGGTATCGTGATGGTCACTATCCGTTGCTCTTGCATGCTCCCCCTCCTCTCAGAGCAGCCAAGGCCTCTCGGCTTCGTCTTCCTCCCATTGTGCTCGGATCGTCGCCAACTCTTCGTCGCTGATCAGCTTCAACGGCAGCAGGCCGTCTTCCAATCGGATGGCGTTTGCTTCTTGCTCCGTCTCTAACAGGCGACCTAGCATCTGTTTGCGCACCGGGACGCGAATGCAACCTTGTCCCTCTTTCAGCACCTTGCCTTTTCGCATCTTGCCTGAGCGGTTCTCGGGATGCTTCTTGCCGTCCCACACCTCTTTCAGCTCCTTACGGTACTCGGTGAGCGGCAAGAGCCATTCGTGGACGAGAGCCATGTTCTCCGTGCTCTTGTCCCGCTGGACAGGCGGGCAGACCCAGCAACCGAACCTGGCTCCGCATGCGTGGCGACCTTTGGTGGCCTTGCGCGGACTGAGGAGCCCGCATTCTCCGGTAGCTTCCCGGTACAGGCGGCGTATTTCAATGCTGCTGCCCCAAGGCAAAGGGCTCTGCAGGAACTCCCAGATGTCCTCCGTCGTCAAGTCGACGATCGGCATGTAGAACTTGATGTCTTTCTGGTACGGTGAGTACCCGAAGCGGCTCTCGCGGGCTTCACGGTACTTCTCGATCGTGCGGGCCCGTCGGCTCGACTCATCCGTCCGTGTCCCGAGCAGCAGGAGCGACGGTTTCAACTCTTGGAGAAACTTGTTTTGCGGCTCAATTTTGAGCGAGTGTGTGCAGGTGCGATCCCGTCCGTTCCCCGGCAGCGGGTATCCCTTGCCCAAATGTTGCACCCAAAACGACCTCTTCAACTCACGCCAGACGATGTGCGAGCGGATCGGGATACCCGACTGCTTCGCCCACTCGTTGACTTGTTCGGATTGCGAGTGGGCGTAGTCGGCCATCTCTGGATTCTCGATCCGCGTGTCGCTGGTGACCACGTACACCTGTCGCCACCGATCTGCCGCATCCATCTCCTGAAGTGCCCGCGCTACAAGGCTCAGGACGGTCGTGCTATCCTTACCAAACGAGCAGGCTATCGCCCACGGCCCCGCCTCTGACCGGTCAAGATACAGATCCTTGATCTCGTCGATGATCGCTCGCACCTCTTCCTCCAGCGTCGGTCCCTCCACGATCGGCTCCTCGAACAACTCCAGTTGTATGGCTGTTGCCACTCTCTCCCCCTCCTCTCAGCGCCCACCAGACGGGCGTCTATTCATACTCATCGGGCTCAACTTCCCTCCCGTTCTCGCGCAGGTACTCTTCCGTGTCCATGATTCTGGTATTGATCATGTCATCTTCACGGTGCTGTCCTTGCATCTCCCAGCGGATGCGGCGCAGCGTCTCAAGCTCGTTTTCTGCTGCGTCCAGTTGACCGTCCAAATAGCCCTTGTCGTATTGCTTTGTCATGTCGTCCCTCCTCTCAGCGCCCAGACGGGCGACGTCTATATCGAATCACATACCCGCTCTCTCGCTCCTGCGGTGATCTTGTCATGTAACCGAGACCGTTCAGCACTCGGCGGTACAGGTCTGCTTGCTCGCGTTTTGGCAGCGGCAGTGTTTCGTGCCAGCCGCGCGCCGCTTTGATCGTCTGTTGAGCGGTGGCGGTGGTGCTGCTCACAGTTCAATTTCCTCAAACAACGTTTCGTCAAATTGCATGGCTTGCAGAACGGCCAACCGCTCTTTCAAGAGTGAGATTTGTGCGTCACGCTCTGCTCTCAAGCACTTGGCAAGCGCCTTTTCAACGTGCGGTCTCGGTGTGCTCAGTCCGCGCTCGATGTTGTGGAGCGCTTGCCTACTTACTCCTACTGCCGGCGCCAGATCCTTCGGTCTCACCTGAAGTTGCTTGCGAATTTGTTGCAAGCGCGTTTTCCGTTCTTTCGTCACGCTCATTCCTCCCTCTCATACTTGCTACATGCCCGCCAGTTGGCGCGGTGGTCGGTGCCTGGTCCGTTCGTCAACTTTCGGAAAGCGCACTTGAAATACTTACCGGAAAAATGCTTGACCAGAAGATACCGACAGGTTTTGCAGCGAGCTCCGGTCGGTCCAGCTCCGTAAGCCCGCACCATCTCGTTCGGCTCGACCGACACTCCCGTGTCCATGATGTCGAGGTTGAGGCTCGGTTGCTTGCTCACCGCTCATCCCCTCCCTCTGGCTTGATCTTGCCTAGATTGGCACACCGCCACGCCACAGGATCGGTGTAAGGCAGATACCTCGATTGCCATGCCTCTGACTGCCAATCACGATCATCCAGGATGACCATGAGCTCGTATCCTTCGCCATCAGAGGTAAGCAGATCAATCTTTGCTCTGTACATCCTGTTTGGATCATCACCTCTGTCGGCTACCTCAGTGAGGTTGTTGAGAGCTTTCTTGAGATTAGCAAGTGCTGCTCGGTTGAGCACGATGCGAGCCTCTCCATGTGGTTGCTCTTGCGCGTAGATGTGGCAGAGTTTGATTGGTGCTGTCATGCGATCACCGCCATTCCGATCACACAGTGGCGGCTCAACAGCCACTGGTACGCTGCTTTGCGGGCTTCCTGCGGGGTTTTGTAATCTACTGCGTCCTTCTGCTCCAACTTGACTCGCTTCCCGAGGCACGGGTAGAGATTCACTTCCACAACACGTTCGCTACCATCCAGAATGTCGATGTTGAACACGTTCCACAGTACGGTGTAGCCTGCGCTTTCAAACACGGCGCAGAACTTCGACCACTCTTCGCCGATGATGGCGTTGCGATTCTCTTGCTGTGTCATGATACTGTTGCCTCCTCTCCAAACAGGCTGAGTTGCCCGAATGGTCTGTCGATCTCTTCCAACGCCGCAACGGGCAGAGCGGCTGGCGCTTCTTCCGACTCGACCGCGAAGTCAAAGTGCTTTCTCGCGATCCACTTGCTGATGCCGTTCCGTTCGACTCTGTAGTCCAAGTGGCTATCACTCGGCTTTGAATGCCAGTGATCCACTTCCTTGATCACCGCCCGGTCGCCTGACCTGTAATTGGCGTCAAGGTCTTTCGTAATGATGATGCCGGTGCCGATCAACGGGTGCATCATGATGCCACCCCCATGTGCGCCAGCACCGTCCGCAAGTCCTCCACGCTACATTCGGAGATCGTGCCGACCTGTTTCCCTGTCGCTTGCTTGATAATCCCGATCTGGTCGCGATACGGTACTTTCAGGATTCCGAATTGCACCATCAGCTGTCCGAATAACGCCGATCGCATCGGATTAGGTTTGCTCGACTCAGGCATTTTGCGGTACATGCGATCACGCTCCCCTCAACCTGTAATTGAGCTCTTTGACCCCTACTTTGTCAGTCGGCATCAGGATCGCGATGTGATCGCGTGTCATCTCGTAAATGCGGCTCCCGATCCCCATGTCCATTGAGCAGATCGTGTCGATGTCGCGTTCCGAACTGACCATAATCGGCAGATTGTGAAGGTATCGATGGTTAAGGACGTTGAAGATGCAATCCAGCTGGTACGGCGTCGGTGTCTCGCGGCCCTTGAACAAGTCATCCCACCAGAGGACATCCGCTTGCTTCATGATCCTCATTTTCTCCTCCGCCTTGTCGAGATCCGAGCGAATGTCCTCAAAGCCCTCGACGTGCGGGAAGTAATGGACGTGGATGCCTTTCTTCTTGACCAGGCTGTTGGCGATGGCGGCCAAGAGGTGAGTTTTGCCGACGCCCGGCACGCCGAGCATCGCGATGCCGTTCTGGCGATTGCTACGCCGCTGGTCGAACGTGCGGTAGTAATCGAAGGCGCATTCATACGCACCGACCACAGCTTCCGGGCGTCCATCTTTCACGAAGTTCGCAAAGGCAAGTTGTTGCAGTTCTTCGCTCATGTGCGACGATTTCAACAGGCGACGCGCGATCCTCCACTGCGCGCAACTGCATTCCCGCCAGACGAACACTGACTTGCCATAGGAGTCGATTCCGTCCACGAAATAACCAGTCTCGTCCTTGCATGTTTCGCATTCGTATTGCTTAGCGGCTGATCCACCCGGTCTTCCCGCCAGTGATGTCGACGACCTTGCTGCCATTTCCCGTTCCAGCAGTGCCTTGACGTTTTCCACGTTTGCTTCCTCCCCCGGCCGCAGCGGCCATTTTCTGTTGACCCGCTTCCTCGTAGCTTCGCAAGAAGTTCACATAGTCGCGAGTCGTCTTGACTCCGTTGTCGAGCATGGTCCCGAAAACCTTCCAGAGGTACTTTTGCGTCTGAGCTCCGTAAGTCTCAGCGTCACTGATCGCGAGCAGCATGACTTCGATCGTCAGCCCGTCTTCGAGGTAAAGGGTCAGCATCTGGTAATGGGACTGGGTCATCGGTTTGCCGTAAAGCTCCTGCCATTTCTGCTCGAATTCGATCCAGAAGAGCTTTTCATCGCTCATGCGCGCACCTCCGTCATCTGTCAATCCATCTATCTGTCTATCTATCTTTTTATTACTTATAAGAGCTACAACTGTCGGACTTTCTCCGTCAGTTTTCCCGTCAGAATGTTCACTTCTCGGAGAATGTGACGTATTTTCTGACGGAGTATTTCCGGCAGTTTCTTCTGCCGGACTATCTGTCGGATGAACTGCCGTATTTTCTCCGTCAGATTTTCCGCCTCGTGGGAGCGGATGAAACGGAATCATCTTGTATCTGCCGACCTTCGATCGCTCCTTGCCGTCGTACTTGATCCGACCGGACGCGATGAGCTTATCCCTGTGTGCTTTGAATGGCTTATCCGTGATCCCCAACCGAGCGAGGAGCACCGTCATGCGCACCTCGAACCACTCGGGGTTCCCTGCCCTACACCACAAGTCCATGAGGTGCATCCAAAGGGCTTGCGCGGTCGATTCAAGGTGGTGGGACGGGAGCCAATCAGCGAAGGCTGTCAGCTCCCTCATGAGGTCTATGTGTACGGTGTCCTTGGTTTCCAACTCGACTGTTTCTGTGACTGCCACGATCGCTTGCTCAGGAGCTTGCGATGGCGGTGCGACCGGTGCTTGTCGTCTTACGAATCTATCTCGCCCGCCGGGCGGTTTAAGCCCGCTCATCACCGAACACCTGCGCGAAGATTTTAGTGTAGGCATGCACCGGTGAGCGTTTGTTCTTCTGGTGATGCAGTACCGCGGGCACTCCGGCATCCTCTGCATCTTTAAAGTGACGACTTAATCGGACATGAGTGTCCAGGTATGGAACGTAACGCTGTTCGCAGAACTCCTTGGCGATCGCCGCGAACTCTTCATTGTCCGCCTTGTATCGACCGTCCCACATTGTCATGACAACGGCCGCAATTCGGAGGTTAGGATTGATTCCACTCGACACCAAAGATGCAAATGTGTTGACCATCTCCGTCATCCCTCCCAGTGCAAACCCAGCTGGTTGGACAGGAATCAGAATGTCTGTTGCAGCTGCCAGCGCGTTCAATGTGAAGATCTCTAAAGTCGGCGGCGCGTCGATGACGATGAAGTCGTAATCCTCAACGACAGGCAAAAGCGCAAATTTCAGGTGGTCGTATCGAGAGTCCGCTTCACGATCCACCTCATCGCTGAAGCCAGTAAGATCACGAGATGCAGGGACCAAGTCGAACCCGTGCGGTGTTTTCACGATCGCTTCGTTGATTTTGACTTTGTGATGCAGAGCTTCATAGATAGTCGCTGGCACCTCAGCTGGATCAACACCACAAGCCGTCGTGGCGTTGAACTGCGGATCGAAATCAACCAGCAGCACTCGTTTCCCCATAAGCCCCAGAGCAGCCGCGCCGTTGACCGATGTGGTCGTTTTGGTAGCTCCGCCTTTCTCCGATGTCGCGTGAATCACTGTTGCTGTCATATCCCGATCTCCCCTTCTACTTGACCTTTGCTACACGTGCCGTGGCGTTTTCGTATACGATTCTTCTGTTTCCGTTCTTGATGATCCCAACGATCCAAGTTTTCACGAGCCTTCCTCCTTTGAGGAGGGCGGGCGGCGGCTGACCGCCCGCCCGAGTTATATATCATGCCGGCCAGTCTGCCGGGTTGTAGAGCTCTTTCAACTTCTCGATCTTTTCCGCTGCCCAATCTCGATACGACTTACGATTATAGTCGAGGAGGTTGTGACACGTCCCAGTGTTCACGCTCGGGCCACACAAGGCGGCAATGTTCCACGGTTGGTCGCCTCGCCCAAGTTGCGCTCGCCCCGTGAGATGTGCCAGTTGCAGGTTCCAAACTCGATCGCTCGGCTCCGTTCTTCCGCACATCTCACACTGTCCGTTCGCCCGCTGGATGACTTCTTCGGCCACCCACGGTGTGATCGCCGTCAGATCGATTCGCTTTGGTTTGCCGCGCTTGTGGTGACTCAGGTCTTTGAGCGGATTCTTCTCGCGTTTTTTCTTGGGGGTCTTTTCCTTCATGCCGCCAGGCGACTTCGGTTTAAAGCCAGAGCGTCGAAGTCCTCTGTTTTCCGCCTTTTCCTCTGGAGTTGGTTTCGGCACCGGTTGCAAGCTAAACATCGTCACGAGCCTTTAGCAGCGTCTTTCTGAACGTCCTGCGCCGCTTGCGGATTGGTCAATCGATCAATGCCTTCTTTCACAAGCGCGATATCAGGAATCGTCCAGAAGCGAGGATCTGGTTTGCCACAGACCTGTTGCCCGAGCTGGCGTAGCCTATCGCCGTAAACGCCATGGTCTTCGGCGTACTCCATCAGCATGTAAAACTGGCGCATCCTCTTCTTGGTGATGTCATCGGGCCGAGAGCCGAAGGTGAAGAAATCATGGAGGAGGCGCGACACTTCATCCCCGGGCTCCTTGAAAACCGTTCCCGTAGGTAGCGCCTGACACTCCGTTTTTCGGATGCTCAGGTTGTGATATGCATCCATTAAGCCCGTAAGGTCGAAGCGTGATTCTGTGCCCACGCGCTGAATCGCTTGCACACCAAGGTTGATCACTTCTTGCTTAGGTCTACCGTTTTCCATGACGGGTTTCCCGTCTTTCATCATCGGTCGCTGATCATGCTTTGTGCGAGCATCTGCGACGACAATTACGTGCATGCTGCAGTTGAAGATCGAGTCCATAAATTTCTCGTGGCGTGGTGTGAGTGTTTTCCAATCGCCGAACTTGCTCTTCTCTTGCGTTATGAAGCCCCACTCGTCCGATACATTGGCGATCACCAGGCAGCCGTATTTACCGCTCCGGTTCGCCTCGCCGATCGCCTTGATGAATCCCTCAGGGCTGTGGTCACCCAGAAGTTCACGATCGAAGCTGAAGAGGTCTGTGTACTTGTCGGTGTATCTTCCGCTTCCGCTATCAATCACCGCCAGACTTTTCCCCATCATCCGAGCAAGGAATGAACCGAACACCAGCGCGGCGTATGTGTTCATCGCTCCTTTTACGCCAAGTAAGGCAATGCGGCCAAAGATTGGCCCGCGTGTTGCGGGTTCGAATGCCACTGACTCACACCCCCATTCAGTTCTTTCTCAGCTCGGTCAATCAGAGCATCAAGGGTCTCTTCGATCTCCGGGAAGCCCACCGCTTTCTGTCTCAACTCTTTCAGATCGTGGGCAAGTTCCGAAATGTCACGTTGCACAAAATCACTCTCCTCCATTTGCGTTTTTACGCCCGAGGAGATACACTTTGGATAATCGGTTTTTCCAAGTGCATCACCTAAGCGGTCTGACGTTGGCGCGTCGGGCCGTTTTTCTTTTGTCGAGCTTGTTTTTCGAGCTTGTTCAACTTCTTGCCGATGACCATGAGTCTTTTGGTGTGGTAGCAGTTCCGTTTGCACCAAGCGTTACGGTTGCAATGCCCCCGCGAAAAGGGCGGAAGATCGCATGTGCCGCAGCGCTCGGACAACTTGTCGAGTTTACAGAGCAACGCGGCTCTCTCCATCATCCTCGCCTCCCTTCTCCGGAGATGGAAGGACCATGAAACCTGTGCTGAATCGATGGTTTTCAAGCAGGGTCACCACATGGTACTCAGGTTGCTTCCCCTTGCCTTCGACCTCAATCAATGCTCGCCGGGTGTTCCTGAAAGACTCGATCTTCCCGTTCTTCCCCATCGCCGTCGTGTACTTGAATCGGCTTTTTGGTACTCCTTCCGGACGATGATTTTCTGCCGAGTCTCCGGCAGGGATGATGCTTTTGACCTCGCCTTGATAGGGCGTTCTCCCGCGGCGGAAATAGACAACTTCCCCTTCTTTCACTTTCAGATACCCCAAATGGTTCGGATCTTCCCAAGGCAGCGCCTGGCGCTTTGGTGCGGGCGTATTTGTTGCCAATGCTCCAGTTTGATCAAGCAAGCCCAACGACTTTGCTTTGGCGATAAACCTAGGGCTTACAAACATGTTTTCACCTCCAAAGAGTTGATCAGTTTCGAATACCGACGCGCTGTTCGTTGGCGTTTGCGTTCGACCGGACAGATGGCGCACTTGGTTTTCAAGGTGTCGAAGTTGAGATACGCGCCACACCCGTCGCAGTCAAGGTCGAGCTTGTGTTTCACGATCGTGGCGGCTTTCGCGATCTCGGTTTTACGGAACTCAACTTCCTCAGCGCTATTCATCCGCAATCACCCGATCTCTCGCCCAAGGCAAACTGATCACTGGGCAGACTGTGACTTCATGGATTTTTTGCATGATGGTTACGCCAGGCACTTCACCGACCGTTGCAACATCACGCAAGCGCTTCGAGGTCTCCATCATGGCGGACAGCTCGGCATCGATCTTGTCGATGTCACATGTTGAGATGGAGTGTGTTTCGAGCGCGTCGCACATCTTGAGGTGCAGCACGAGAGACTTGTCGGCCAGATCAGCAGCGATCGTTTTGGTGAGACCGATCACGTTATACAGTTGCATCGCCACTCAGCTCCTCTCGGATCTCTTGCAGATCACATCGCTCTGCGTCTGTCAGGCTAACGCCTTTTCGAGATGAGTAGACCTCGATCGCGCGAAGTACATCGCACTTGTTTTGGGTCATGATCATTTCAATAATGCCGCGGCGCTGGTTGTATTCACGTTGCGCCTTTTGCGCTTGGATTCGGATGCGGGTCGCATCATTGAGAGTTTTCAACTCGACGCTGGTTTGTTTTTTCATGCCGCACCCTCCTGACTGGCTCCTCCAAGCGCGTCCGCGATCTTTTGTTGGACGTGTACCGGTGCAAACTCGATCGCAATGGCAAGTGCATGAGTGAGGCGGAGATTTGTGTCGATCGAATCGGACAGCGCTTTGCGCAATTGTTCTTCGGTCATCGCTCTTCCCTCCTTAGTTGATTTCCTCAAAAAGCGCCGCGATTGGCACCCCCATCCGATCTGCCAGTTTGCTCAGCAGCTCTTCTGATGGAATCGCCTTCCCGTTCTCGATTTGCGAGATCATGCTTGGGGTACAGATGCCTTTTGCCAACTCCGTTTGCGTCAGGCAAGCTCGCTTCCGGCTCTCGCGGATCAATCCGCCGTTTACTTTTGCCATGTGGTTCACCTCCCTTCAGTTAAGCCGTCACTGCGATTGGCATGAGCGCCCGAGTGATCGGTGACATACTGTGCGCTAATGGCTGAGGCTTACTTGGTGTCTGGTAGCCCATGTAAACCAGCCATGCTTCTCGGCAGACCACGATTCGCTTTCCAGTTCCCGGTATTCTAGGAAAGTCGTCTCGCCGTGCCTCTTCGTAGATGGTGGCAGGCGCTTTCCCTCTGTAGCGAGCGATGTCCTCGATCGTCCAGATGAGTGGCGTGGATGCCAGCTCCTCGTCAAGATCGAGTGGAACGTATCCGATTAGTTTGAGGAAGGATTGCTTGCGGATGCGGATACCTGTCTCCCCGAAACCTACGCGATACGTGATCTCATCTGTTTCGCGAACGAACCTGTACGCTGTCGACCGAGATACGCCAAGTGCGTTTTCGAAGTGTTTCATGGTCATCTCAGACGGCAGCTCTGCAGGTGATTTGTAGATACAGTTTTTTGCCAAGTTGCTCACCTCCCGAACATTCGTTCCGTTCTCTTATCTAGCAGATTTTGCTAAACTAGAAACAAGGTTTCTAGTTTAGGCGGTTGCCTCTTCCGAACAACAAACCCAAGAATTTGTAGGGTTGGATTCGAAAAAAATTTCGTTCACTGCTAGATCGAGTAAGCTACAAATGGCAATAGCCACTCTTAAAGCTGGTGTTCTGCCATTCTCAATCATTCCATAATAACTTTGCGTAATCTCGATCCCGAAAGAGGCTTTCAGATTCTCAATCACTTGTTTTTGAGTCCAGCCCTTTTCTTTACGAGCGGCAACAAGTCGCTCTCTACTCACACAATCACCACCCATCTATTTGTTGTTTTCATAATAACCCATCTATTTGTTGTGCGTCAACCCATATCTATACATTTTCTTGTTTTTGATGGGTTTGGGTGTTTTCACCCAACTGATAGTTGTATAATCAATATAGATTGATCGAAAGGCGTGGGCGTACATGTTGAACGAAAGACTAAAGAAAATGAGAAAAGCTAAAAAGCTCACCCAAAAACAGGTAGCAGAAAAATTAGAGATTACCGAAAGTGGTTATGGATTTTACGAACAAGGTAGGAACGATCCACCGAAAGAATCGTTGGACATTTTAGCTGATCTATTTGATTGCTCAGTTGACTACTTACTCGGCAGATCTGATATTCCACACTTGTCAGCAGCTGAGGCAAAAAAATTACGCACAATAAAAGACGTTCGACGAGATCTCGAAGAAGATAAAATACTCGATGTAGATGGCACTCCATTTAGCCCAGAGGGCAAACAGCTTGCTCTCATGCAAATTGACGCCCTTATCAAGATGAGAGAAATGGGAAAGTGACAGACCTGTCATGATTATCGGAGATCGCCTTAAAAAGCTGCGAAAAAAACGTGGTTGGACTCAAGAAGATCTTGCAGCGAGGTTAGGAATAGGACGAACAACTTACGCTGGATATGAGCAAGAAGGCTATCGAACTCCTGATGTTGAAACATTATATAGGCTTGCTGATATTCTTGAATGCCTTCCCGATTATTTGGTCGGACGTTCTGACTCATTGGATGTAGAAGTTGAGGATGCCCCAATAAACGATCAAATTGAGGTTGTTCTAGCTGAGCGTCTTCGAGCTCTTAGGATGGCTCGTGGATGGACACAAAACTATCTTGCAGAGTCGCTTGGCATCACGCGACCTGCCTATACCGCCTATGAGAGCGGTTCTAGGAAGCCTAACTATGAAACTCTCCAAGCCATTGCGCGGATATTCAACGTGACATTAGACACGCTGCTAAGCTCTGCTCAATCTCGAACAGTTGCTGAAATTCGTAACGAGATTGTTAACGATCTCGTTCTTGACGTGAATGGCGATGAGCTTTCTGATGGTGCAAAGGATCGATCAGATCATCTGTCTCCGACACTGCTCCTTCAAATTCTTGACAAGCTCAAGACCATCGAGTCTGAAATCAAATCGGAGCTCTCGTCCATCAACAGCAAACTTGATACGATCGCCGCTCAAGTCGAGCAGAATACGGAACTGATCGCGAAGGTCGAAGAGCTCGACACTGACGTAAGACTCATCAAGAAACTGCTGACGAATCAATAACCCCCATCACAGGGGGTTTTCTTATGAGGAGGGTCAGTTTTGAGTTTTAGAAAGAGATTGAAAGAGTTGAGGAAAGATCGCGGATATTCGCAAGAGGATGTATCTTCTCATCTTGATGGTGTTACACGAGCAGGATACTCAAGATACGAAACAACAGGCAATGAGCCGACTTATGATAATTTACTCCGACTTGCCGATCTCTTCGGTGTCTCCACCGACTACCTCCTCGGCCGCACAGGCGAGCGCACTGGGACGGTAGTTGCCTCTCGTACCCCCTCGAATGACGACCGCGTCCTAGCGGCTCTGGCGGGCATTGAGGCGAAACTGGACAAGCTGGCCGGAGAGATCGCAGAGCTGCGCGCAGTCAACTCGGAGCAGATCGGTGAGATGGTGCAGCGCATCGAGGAAAACGAGACTGATATTAGGCTTTTAAAGAGGCTGGCGACAAAAGAATAGCCCCTCAGATCGAGGGGCGGGGCGCACCGGGTCAGACAACTAGAGCCCCCTGAAAGGGGGTGATGCTGAAAAAAGGTGGTTATGTATTGAAAGAAAAGAAGAACAAAACTTAGGAGGATGAAAATGAAAGAACTGGTCTATCTTGATACGTCGTTTCTTCACTCTTTTATCGCCCAAATGAAAAGTGGCCTACCAACATCAACTAATCTCGAAATGCATGAACAAGAAACAAAGACCAATAGCACCACTACTGGCGCTGATCGAAATCACGAAATATCAACCGAGGGATCACTTGGGCAACTGGATATTGGATTCATGAAGACTCCTAGTCTCAAAGGAACATACAAATTTGGTCAAAAGCGCACCCAAACAAGCGGATTCACGCTGAGTCAGTTAGAGGCAGGTAAAGAAATCATTTCAAAACAATTGCACGATAATGCACTTCAAGAGTTCGAAAGCTATCTACATGAATCTGATCTTCTCCTTACCTCGATCGACCCCAATTTAGAGATCGATCCCGGTACTTATGTTCAGATCAAAGCTTCATTCAGTATTATTGACCTGGGGTATTTCAAGGACATGGTCAATGGAGATTTTGTGGATTTAGTTGTTGATATGTCGGAAATATCTTCAGTTATTCAACAAGAAATTGAGATTCTCGAACAACAAAACCTGCCATCTAAGCAATTCAAAGAACGGAAAAAACAATTACTCCAGTCGTTCGAATCAGCTCTTGAGAATCAAAGGCAAGAGTTCGGGAAAATGGTTCGACTATTGGAATTCGCTTCTAAAGCTTTACCAACTGAAGCTATGATGAGAGTGGAAAATTTTGTAGTCCCTTTAAAATCAACGTTTCTTAGAGAGAAAACGCAAGAATTAATCTTTAAATACGGGATGGGAAAGCAAGAACTGGAAATCGTACTACTAGGAAAAATTACGAGGAAATACGAAGGATTGTTTACGGATCATTTCAAGGCAAATGGGGTAATGAAAGGATTAGCGGAATTTTTCGAAGCAATCGAGGGAATGTGGACAGGATTAGAGATACTTGAGGAAGGTAATTACATCGTTTCGCCCATCGCTATTTATTTCGAATAAGCCTTCTCTTTGATTTCCATTCCTTCATTTCTTTTTTGCAATCTTCGATCTCCTTCTCACTCTTTTGGTAGTCTTGGTCAAACTTCTCAACATCGTCGCTGAATTTAGAAAGAGATTCCGCCAAAATCTTTTCAATCTTACGCTTTAGCATCAAAGTCACCACCTTCTACACTTATTGTATTCAAGTATTGCCAAAAGGGGAAGTTAAAATCAACGATTTCAAGAAACCGCCGAGCCACCGGCGGTTTCTTTTTTGTCACTTCCTGCATTGACATGACACGAGCATACTTTCCCCTGCTGCACGGCGATCTGCGCCAGCTGTGCCGTCGCCGACGCTACACACGCGACGTTCACATCGATCTGGCCGCCTGATTCTGCATGGCGAGCGAGAAGGCTGGACAGCACATCAACCGTTTGCTTGAGCTCCATCACGCGATAACCTCCTTCCTAACTTTTGACGACTCGGCAAAAATTTTCGAAAGCAACGACCTATCCTCTGGCGCCAAGGCATCATCATCGAGCTTCTTTGCGTACTCCTCCCATGTCTCTTGATGTAACATATATCAAACAACTCCCAATTATATATTGATTGATCACCACCATTCTAACTAATGTTTTTAAGGTGAGGAATATTAATTTCGAAATTAGAAACAAAGTATCACGTAAACAAAATAAAAATGACCCTTTCGGGTCAACTTTTTAATACTATTGACTTAGACCAAGGATCTGGTGGAACGTTTGATGCGTAAGTTTGGCTAAAAGAAGTTGGCTTGTCAGTTGTACCCAAACTGAACAAAGCCCCAGATGCTAACATCGCCACAAGTAGTAAGAATCCAAATCGTTTCTTCATTCTACTCACCCCCTACTACTATATATTTTTAAGCATTTTGTTGGCTCGATTCAAGTACAAAATTGCATCTTCTAATTCCCCGACCGTTTGAGCCAAAGCAGAAGCTTTCTCAAATTGATCAATTTGTTCATCTGGAGGGAGTTCCTCTGTGGTGAGTCCCCCCATCACATATCGAAGTTTACTGTAATCTCCCTTTCTAAATGCACTGTGAAATTGCACCATTAACTTCTCGTATTTCCGCCCGAATTTCTCAGCTTCGATTTCTGCATCATTTAGGATTTCAAGAGAGTGTTGTATGTCGTTTTGCTCCCACAAAACATCGCTTTTGTTTTTCAATCCATGTATTAGTGTCAACAAATCACCATTGTCGGTCGCAATGTTTATGGCATCATTTGCTGTTTTGATTGCCTCGTCATACATTTCTAACTTGGTGTAAGTGTGACTGAGGACTTGAAGACACTTTGCATGAAAGTGCGCTTTTGCGGCTATGTTTGGCATAATCGAAATCGCGCTTTTCAGAGCTGCCTCTGCTTTATCATAATGACCAACTTTAATATAGAGTGATCCGAATGCTTGCAAAATCCTCGCTTGAGCTTCCTGATCGTTTGTCGTTTTCCTCGCTTTGGAAAGTAGATCTTTTGCTTTATCGAACCTACCGCATGCGATAAGGGCTAACGATAGATTAAGCTTTGACTTGATTACCAACAATGTATCATCTGCGGCTAACGCCAAGCGGTATGCTTCCTCGTAAAAATCTAATGAACGAGATATCCTCCAGAACCGATACTCAATGTGGGCTCTATTCATAAAAGCTACTGCCCTCTCTTTTGGCCCTCGGTCGCGAGTCAATTCCAACATCTCTTCAGCCAGCTCGATGGTTTGATCGCTGATAGGCCAACGGTTGGATACGTCTGCAAGACGTTTCAACTTCGCATCGATCTCTCCATTCGTCTCCGTGATCGCGTCTGACTTGACTTTAAAAGTCCGTGCGAGGATCTCTACAAAATCATCGTTCACTCTTCGCCCGTACTTGGCATTTTCGATCCGCGAGATGATCGATTTATCCAGTCCAGACAAAGATTCCAGATCATCCTGACTCCATCCACGCTCCGTACGAAAAAACAGGACATTCCGAGCGATAACTGAGTTGTAGCGTTCGATCTCTATAGCATCTTTTTTGACTCGCCGCTTCCGTTCTATGCTAGCCGCTTCCATGCAAACACCCCCGCTGCATCTCGCTCAATTGATCTATATAAATTCTACCCCTCTATCTATTTACATTCAAGATACCCATCAAATAATAAGACGATTCTATCGTACCATAAGAATTCAGTGATAAAATATACGTTCCAATTCGAATCTTTAGGAGGGCGAGTCGTGAAAGTAGCGATCAACATCCGATGCAGACTTCACTTGCCATATTTTCCTCACATAATTTATCTAAAAAAGAACTAAGAAATGTAATACATAATGCACTTTTATGCTATATTTGTAAAAGTACATAATATTAATTCTCCCTTTTGGAGGTGACCAAAATGACTTCGGTTAACAATGTCCTCTTTTGTCATAGCGTTTCATTGAATGAAAATGAAGATTTGAACCTCTTGGGGGTATCCGATGCTTTTATAGTAGATGAAGTCCCCACTACCTTCCCTCTCTATGTTTACATATCATTCGATCACACAAACTCCGAAAGTAAAGACGGCTCTTTCACTTTGGAAGTTGACGCGCTCTATGGTAGTGAAGGGATTTCTGTTGGAGCATGGCCAAAAAAAGAGTTTAAAGCTTCTCGGACGGAAATTGTGCTGGGAGAAAAAGAGTGGCCGTGCGACCAACTCGGCTATTACATATTCAGAGTGAAAATTGACGGAGAGATTGTGCGAACGGCAAAGTTGTTTGTCATACCAAGCAAGGAATTATCTATAAGGATGGCGAACAATAATGAACAAGGAAAAGAATAATCCATTGCTAGAGGGGTATACAAAAAATGGAGTGTTATTGGACCCTGGCCAGTGCAGGGTTTTGCCTTTTGTCCAAAAAGAAAGAGGAAATACACTTGTAGGTGGATTCCGAAAACAATCAAGGGCAAATTCAAAAGAACAATTAGCGAAACAAGTAGCAATTCAGGAATTATTTGATAGTTCTTTACAAGTTTCCGCTGGCAATCAATTATTGCCACAGGGAGGTGACAGCATGGACGTTGATAAGATTCTCCAAAAATTGAATGAGATTGATGCGAAGCACACCAAGCAACTTGAGGATCTCGACAAGAAATTCACAGAGAAGCTCAATAATATCGAAGAACGAGTCAAAGATATGGACAAAATCGTCGATGATTCTCATCACAAAATTGGAATAATTAATGAACGTACCCAGCATGTCAGCTCATTGCCCAAAAAAGACCAAGTCGAAGATATTATTGATAAGAAAATAAGCCAAAGCAACAACGCAGCTATTAAGTGGTACATCCTAACAGCTATTGGACTGTGTGGCGCAATCGCTGGATTAATTAGGTTAATGAAGTAGGTCAGTTAGTAACTCCAACCCACTCCCTCTTCGGGATGGGTTTTTTTATTTTGTCCTTCAATAATTTTCCCTTACAGCAGAAATGACCACCCGAAAAAAGACCATCGGCAAATGCCGACAGTCTTCTCTCACCAATCATGCACTCATTCAAAGAGTGATGTAAAACCATTCTACCATACCCTCAACCAAATGATAAAATGATAATACCAATCATGCTAAATCGAGAGGAGTGAATGAATTGTCAAAACAACCAAAAGGCAGTTCTAAGGCATCGAGAAAGACAAAGTATCCAGGCGTTTATAGCGCACGTAACGAAGCTGGCGGATACGAGATCGTTTTCGACGGTCCACGAACCAGTGGCAAACGGAATCAGATCACAGAAGTTCTCGACCCCGAAAAGTTCAACACCGCTGCCAAGGCAGCCAGCGAGCGCGCGCGCCGGATCGCAGAAGTGCAAAACGGCAGATTCATCGAGCCCTGTAAAATGACGGTAATTGAATTCCTTACTGAATATATAGAGAGTCGATCCCCTTATATAAAAGTGAGCACAAAGTATAACTACAGCTGTGCTCTCAAGTTTTTTTCAAACTCCGCGATTGCAAATATTCAAATTGCGAAACTCAATGCTCATCACATCGAGCAGGCAATGATTGAAGTGATACGGAATGGGTTGGGTGTTTCGTCGGCCAGACTTTATCTGAGGTTGCTCTCCAGATCTCTCAGAAAGGCTGTGAGACAAAAGTTAATAGCGGAAAATCCGTGCGATCTTGTAGAGCTTCCTCGAAGCACTAAAAAGGAAGTCGTGATCATGTCTCCAGAAGAGATGCTGTCTTACTTGAAATCCCTCTCTTTCGAGGGGATATGGAATAGTTTCGTAAAAGATCTTGGGTATCACGAGAAAGACGTCAAAGACCTATGGAGCAAATACAGGCTTCATGGTATCGGATCAATGCCTGATGACATCTCCGCTATTGAGAAAAAAATCAAGAAAAAGGCTGATGCTTCCGAGGTGTACCTGAACTTGGCAACTCTATTCTTTGGTACCGGAGCACGCCGTGGAGAGCTTTTAGGGATTTGCGATGATGACATTGATTTTCAGTCAGGCACTCTTACTTTCCGACAATCGGTTGTCCGAGGCTTCAAAGGTCGGCCCTTCATTCAGGAATCACTAAAGAGCGATTCGAGCAGGCGAACAATCACGATCCATGAAAATGAGATGCGTGTGCTGAAACGGCAAATCATGTTACGGAACAAGCAAAAAATAAAACTTGGCGCTCGCTACAATGATAATGGCCTGGTATTTGCAACGCCAGACGGTCGCCCAATGAGGCCATCTGTTGTGTCGCTCCGGTTCCGAAAGACCTTCGTAGCTTTCGAACGACCGGATTTTTCGCTGCATGACACCAGACATACTCACGCCTCTTTACTGATCATGGCCGGCTTACCAATCACCGACGTAGCAGCAAGACTAGGTCATGCTAACCCTGCGATAACCCTCAGCACCTACACTCACTTTCTGCAAGATCGGTCAAAAGTAGCGAGTGACAAATGGGGCGAGATTCTAAGAAACGCATCGGTTTAGAGTCGAATGTTAGCAAAATGTTAGCAAGA
>NZ_JBHUIO010000026.1:0-18778 GCF_042682745.1 Tumebacillus lipolyticus
GTCTCACCCGACTGGGACGAATAAAGGTACCATTATCATCCTCTGGAGTGGCGTGTTGCCCATTATGTTAGCGGTTTTGTTAGCAATGGTGTTAGCGATGACATCATATGCAATATGCATGATTGGTGAGAGTAAAAGACCCCGCTCAATCGAACGGGGTCTTTTTTATGCAGCAATAAATGGATCTGGTGGGGACTGCTCTGCCACACCTAACGGCCCAGGTGGGGACTGCTCCAGCTTGTGCGGAATTGGCGGCACATCTGCACCTCGCGTATACAGCACGATCGGCGGGTCGCCAGCCAATGTTAGTGGGTCTGGCGTATCCTGCTCACTAGCAATTCCGCGCGCGCCCGGCGGCCACGGATCGGACGTCTCGTAGGTCGGCCAAGGCTCAGGATCGTAAGCTGCGCGGAACGGGTCTGGCGGGACGTTGGCAGCCCGATGTGGATTAGGTGGCAACCACTCTCCCTTGAATCCGAATCCTGTCGGCATTTGCTCCAGATAGGGCCCAGGCGGCAGGGACTCGCCCATGCTCGACCACGGGTCGGGTGGCACATCGCTCAGGTGGTAATCTGGATATGGAGGAATCACGCTGCTCTGCGGTTGAGATGTGACATCATAGCCTCGTCCAGTCGGCTGCGGCGGTACGTTGTTGGCTTTGCCGATCGGGTCGGGATCTATCACTCGAAACGGAATCGGTGGAACCTCATTGGAGTTTCTCATCTCGTTCACCTCCACGGACCTGCGCCTTCGTCGTACATTCTGTGAGGACCGGGACCTTCCCACGAATTGAGCTGACCATGTGGCACCGGACCTTCCCACGCTTTACGCTGACCATGCGGCACCGGACCGATGTCATAATTCATCTCCATCTCTTTTCACCTCCACATTTTCAATGCAGACTAATTCTTTCATGTCTCATGTTTCTCCTGCTGGATCAGTCTGCAAACGCAATCTTTAGTACCCGTCTCATGTCGATCGGCAGCGCCCCGTCCTCCGTGTGCAACCAGAGCGACCCGCTACGCATCATCGGCGCACCGATCAGCACCTCGTCTTCCAACGGGCGGAACAGGGTCACGGCGACCGGCAGTTGGCGCTCCATCGCCTCTTGCAGAGTGTACTGGATCTCCTGCCAAGCGTCTTCATCTAGCGTGGGCTTCGATCGCTTCTTCGCCTCCACTGCCGCGCGCTTCATCGCCTCACGGTGCTCGGGCAGCACCAGGCGCATCGCTTCGAATATGTTGCCATCCGCAATCCTCATCTAAAGTGCCCCCCAATCTTTTTGCTCCGCGCGAGCAGTTGCCCTGCCTGCTTCAAGCTGGCCGCACGCATGATGCTCGTCTCGCCGAAACGTGATTTGATCTCATCCACTGTCCGCGTCAGCTCCCTCAGCTTCGTTCTATCCTCGAACAGGTCGAGCTGAAGAGTGCTGGACGCCTCCAACTGGTCGAGTGACACCGAGACGGCCCTCACGCCACTCTTGTCCCACCACCGGTCGAGCAGCGCCATTAGATGTGGATACAGCTCCTTAGACTGATCGGACATAGTAGTCAGAGTTCGAGCTTTGGAAAAGCCGCCCTTCAGATTTGCGTAGGTCAGGCTCAGCCCTACGCGCCGCCCCTTCTGCCCCTGTACTCGCGTCCGCCGGCAGACTTCATCCAGCAGCTCGCGGATCACGACCGCCACCTCGTCGCGCTTGTAAAAATCTCGCGGCAAGGTCGTCCGGTGCGAGATCCCCTTGTGCGGCGCATCGTACGAATCAGGGTTGATCAGCGAGTGATCCTCCCCATGGCTCCAGCGATGGATCACGATCCCCCACACGCCAAACTTGTGCTGCAGGTCATAGAGCGGAATCTGCGCGACGTCCCCGATCGTCCTCGCCCCAAAAAAGTCATGAAGCACCTGCGCCCGCTTTTTGAGCCCCCACATCTCGAAGACGGAGAGCGGGTGAAGCTTTGTCTCGATGTCTTCCTCTGTCCACCAGACCACGCCAGACGGGTCTTTCTTGGCCAGCTTGTTCGTCATCTTTGCCAGCCACTTGTTGGGCGCCAGACCAATGCGGCACCTGATCCGAAACAGATCCCAGATCGTCCCTTTCAGCTCCTGCGCTGCCTCCACGGGATCGGGGAACAGATGCGAAGGAGAGGGGAAGGAAAAAAAGGCCTCGTCGACTGAGAACTGCTCATAAAGAGGAAACATCGTCTGGACAACCTGCTGGATGCGCACGCTCGTTTCTATATACAGTTCCATCCTCGGCTTGACCACAATTAGGTTGTCGGCCATCCCGAGCGCCTCGCCGAGCGTCATGGCGTTTGCGACTCCCTTTGCTTTGGCGGTAGGCGTCGCAGCCAAGACGATCCCCGATCGCCGCTCAGGATCTCCTGCCACCACGAGCGGTGGATCGCTCATGCTGTCCTCTTCGGTTCGCCAGCACGCATACTCTGGCCGAGCCGCAACCTCACAAGAAGCGTAGAAGCTTTGCATGTCAATTAGGCCGTAGATCATTTTCATATCGCACACTCCGATCAATATCGAACATATGTTCTGTAAATAGTAGTATACTCCCGAGACCGGAGATTATGCAAAGGGGATTTGTGACAGCAAAAAGACCCCGGTCATGAGATCGAGGTCAAAACTCGTCCTAATTTTTGTATAGAACCAATGGAATCTTTTTGGTAGGATTTAAAAAGAAGCGCAGTTGCAGCTGCGCTTCAAGTAAAGAAAAGGAGGTTACCTGATTGTCATCCCGAAAAAAGATTCAAAAAGAGCAACCATCCAAAAATGATTTGGTTGGGAAGCTAACACAATTACTTTTGGTAATTAAGATAGCTCTCGTCGTGGCACAAGAGATCGGCATTCATGTCGATGTGGTCATTCAAGTAGTTTGAACTTAGCGCCCAAGATATACCCTCGATGTTTGTTGTCGAGGGTATATTCATATCAATAGTTCATCATGTCTAAAATTTACTATACATAGTCATCATACGTCAATTCAGCATCTAATGCTTCACGTAAAAGAAAAAAGCCCCGCTGAATGGCGGGGCCATGCGTTGAGACTCTTCAATTTCCCTTGAGAGTCCGCTTAGTGCTCGTCTAAGACAATCCATCTTCCCTTAGACGAGCACTAAGTTTTTTCTTTCGTTTACTTCGAAGTCAAACCTACTTTTGATCATACTATTGATCTGCTTTGTCGAATCAGCAAATTGCAAGAGCTTTTTGATCGTGTCGAACTCAAACTCACTGAGCAACTCAATGAAGGCAGAGTTCACGAAAGAAGATGGTACACTGTCAACTCCTAAGAACGATACTGTCACTCGGTTGCCATTAGCTAGGTGTGGTCGGATGAGCTCATAAATCATTTGCCCATCATCGTTGGAGTAACAGCGTTCTACGTGGTCAAGCACGCGGATCACCATTCAAACTCCTCCCCATCATCATGGACGTATTCGATCGTGTCAGTCCTCATTTCGATTTCGATCAAAGTACCCGGATAATATCCAGAGGTATTTTGAGTAATACGATCGACGCCACCTGAATTGTACTTACAATTAAGTATACCATGATTAGAGTGAATGTAAACATTCCCACGGTTATTGAGCACAACATTGTTGATCAATACGCCTAATCCTGCGCCTCGATTTTGAGGAGTAGTTTGGGAGCTGACACCAAGCATTGTGGCTTGTGAAATAGCCTGACTGTCGGTCAATCCATAATAACGCTGAGCCATTGTCACTGGGATCCCAACACCGAAATCTGAAATCGCAATTGACACAATTCCACTTTCTTTTTGTGGAAAGTGTTGCGCAAAAACGCACCCCAAGTTTTCTTTTGAATGATCTTTGATGTTGTTGAAAATTTCCTCCATGCATGTTCTGATATTCAAAAGTGAAGCCATATTCATGCTTAGTCGTTGGGAAAGCCACTGAATAAACCAGTCAAGCCACTGATAACTACTTTGATATGTAACAGCTTGCAGTGGGATCGTTGTTGCGCGAGGGGTGGATGTGTGGTGTAACTTCTGGAGAAGGTACTTCTCAAAGAACAAGGAATCATCAAGGTATTTGTTAGAGTCTCTAAAAATATTATGTTTAAATACAACTTGGACACCAAGTTTCATCAGCCACTCAACTAGATTGGCTAAAACGGTAACCCCTACCGGCTCAATGAATCCTAATCGTGTAAAATCAAAATGAATCTCATAGTCTCTCGGATAGTTATCAGCATTGATCACTTGGTTCAACAAATCATACATGGTGTCTCTTTTTAACCGATAGGGAAAAGTGACTACTAACATTCTTTCACCTCATAAGCAATGATAGGAACCAGTATAACACCTGTCTTATTTTTAAACTAGAGAACAGACATTCTTTTGATGTATGTTATTTACATAAAGTAAAAGTTTGATCAGTTACAATCGTGTTCAATAAAATAGAAAAAGACCTTCGCTCAACGGCGAAGGTCTTTTGTCATTTCTCAGCGCGCAACGCCTCCGCCGCAAAGTGAAAGCACTCCCCGACCTCCGCAGTTCGCGCTCCCTCCCACATCGTGCCAGTGGCGCGGATGATGATGTCGGCTGCTTTGGATGTAGGCTTGCCGAGGTCTGTTGTGATCGGCAGCCCCACTTCCCGCCGCAGCGCATTGGCCGCGTAGTTGCAGGCGACGGTGATCTCGTCGCTGGACGTCTGGGTGATCGAGCCGTAGAGGGCGATGGCGAGTTTTGCTGACACTGGATCAAGCGTCGAGGTTGGCGGCTTGTACAGCACGCCCAGCGCCTCGCAGATGCCGCGCGCGGACGACTCGCTCATCTCCGCCATGAACGATTTGTTGGCGAGCAACAGGGCGTCTGCAGGATGGTTGATGAACAACAGCTCGAACAGCGCCGCATCCATCACCGTCTCCCGCGTCACCGCCAGATCGCCCGACTTGCACCCGCGATCGTGGAGCCCATACCTTGCGGCGACCTCCGCCATCTGGCGATGTACGATCTTCCGCTTGCGGTCAGTCTCCCCGCCTGTGCATCCGATCTGGACGTAGGACTCAAAACCTGTCCCCGGCGCACCCGAGTTCGAGTTGAGGTGGAATGACGTGAAGTAGTCCGCCCTCAGACGGTTGGCAAACGCTGCCCGCTCGCTCAGCCCGACGAACGTGTCTGTGGTGCGTGTGTATTCCACCCGCAGTCCGGAGCGCGCGAGGTGAGCGCCGACCATCCGGGAGAAGGCGAGCGTCGCGTCCTTCTCCTTTTGCCCATTGCCAACAGCGCCCGGGTCGGTTCCGCCATGCCCAGGGTCGATGACGATCAGTTTGCTCATTGTTCAGCACCGCCCTTCTCGTCCGGTTTATCCAGCGACACGGCCTGTTGCCGCTGAGCTGCGCGCGCCATCTTCGCCTTCAGCTCGCTTTCGACTAAGCCGAGCGCCCATGTCGGAATCCATCGCTCCCACCCGGCGCGAATCGAGTTGGCAGTGAAGCTCTGCCACGTGTGGTAGGAGAGGGCGATGATCAATCCATAAAAAACCACGCCCGGCGAACCAAAGGCGTGGTCGATCAGATTCCCCAGTGCGGGCAGCGCCATCACGACGAGCGTGCGAAACGCCCCGTCGATGCCGTATGCGCTCGCATAGGTCTTGTCTTTTTTCGCCGCCCTGATGCCTGCGATCCAATCGAAGGCGATCATCGCCCAGAAGAGGAGCACGAGATATAAACGTTCCGGCCCGTAAAGCAAGTCCACGATCGACCCGACAGCCGCACCGGCCGCCGCCGCAATCCCCTTATCCATGGTCAACAAATTCCCAAAGCTCAGTGTTTTCAACAATAAAATCACCCTTCCTCAGCAAAATAAATAGCCCACTCCTTTGGAGATGGGCCTACAGCAGTGCTCGCAGTACCTGATCCTTTACTAGTGCGTCTACAACTTGTTCCACCATGCTATCTACCTGCTTCTCAGCATGTCCGAGCGCCTGTTCTCGGGTCATCGGCGAAAAACCGAGTTGCTCGGGGTCATGCTTTTGCAGGATGACCGTCCGACCGTCGACAGCGACTGTATAAATTTCCCCATCCTGCGGGGCATCTGCCAAGATCAAGTTTGGAGCGATGCCGTTGATAGGCGATACCTTATCCCACACGTCCCAGGCATACCGAACTTTTTCACTAGCTCTCAGGGCGGCGTAATCGTGTTTGGTGATCTCCTCATCTACCTGCGCCAATGTTGCCGAGCTACCAAGATTGCGAGCTTCGCGAAGAACTTCCAAAGCGTTCAACATATTTCATTCCTCCTATTTTTAGTTTGCCGCCAGCCAAGTCAGCAGCTCCTCTGAACCAGACAAATATGCCGCCTCAAACCTTGCTGCAGTGTTATATGGAGTTGCGTTGTAGCCACCACCACAAACATAAAAAGAGTGCCCAATCACAAAAGATGACGCGTAAGCACGAGAAGAAAATACATCTTGCCCGCGAGCTGGATCCCATGTGTTACTCACAGGATCGTAAATGTCTGTGGTCAATAAATGATTTCCATCATCGTCTCTCCCGTAAGTGGTGTATAATTTCCCACCAACAGCTTCCATCACATGAGCATGTCTATACCATAGTCCATACGCCCGCGTCGAAAACGTCTCCGTGGCGGGATCAAAACATAGTAATGATGCTGTCAGACCAGATCCACTAATGGACCCTCCAAAAATATACGCTTTCCCTTCCAGCACAGCACTGGCCGCTCCATAACGTGGATATGAGGCATTTGGTAGTTTAGTCCACGTATTCGTCACATCATCGTACCTTTCTATTTGCTGGTATCCATCACTTGCAAGTGTCACACCGCCGTAAACATAGCCCTTGCCGTTTACCGACCATGTCATGTGTTCTCGGCGGGCGAGTGTCATATTGGCTTTTTGTGCGTAGGTATTCGTCACCGGATCGTAACAGTAAACCCTTGTGGATTGAGATTCACTCAATAGATCGTATTGTCCACCAGAAATATACGCTTTCCCGTTTAGGACAAATGCAGCGGCACGTTTGACGAAAGACGGGAAATTCGCTTTTTCAGACCAAGAATTTGAAATCTGATCGTACTGCTCCGTCTTAACAGATGTCGACGTGTTGCTTCCATCGTACCCCCCAGCAACGTACCCTCTTCCATTAATTGCAAATCCGACACCTTGATCGTGGTAGTAAATCGTGTTTGGTATCGACCCAGTGCCTGTACGAGGATACCAGCCGCCTCGACCTTTTACTTTGAGTTGGGATGCCAGTGCATAAGCGACAGCATCCATCACGACACCGCCTTTGTGACACCTGCGAGCGTACCATCTGGATTGTAGGAAAGTGTTTTGGTGATCGTCTTGCCGCCTGCAGTCTCTTTAACAGAAGACAGCTTGCCGGTTGTGTACGAGAGCTCAGTAGTCTTGACGACTAAGCTGCCATCCTTTACCTCAACCTTTGTCAGCAATCCGCCTGTGTATGTCATCGCTGTCGACCGCGTGTCGATCGGTTGCAATAATGCCGTGTACGTGCTCACCGAGGTGTTGTTGATCCCTTTAGCGATGGCTCCCGTTTGGGCTGCGGTCGCGGTGGCGTTTAATTCATTCAGCGCCCCCTCCACATCAGTTGCCGCGAAGTTCCCGCCTACGTCCGCAATGCTGATCGCGCTGGCCGTGTGAGCGCCAGTTGCCTTGTTGGCGTGCGCGTCCACCTTTGCTTGTGCAGCGGCAGGCGTTTCCGCGCCGATCTGGGCTGTGGTGACGCCGTGCGGGTTGGACTTATCATCCAAATGAGCTTTCAGGTCAGATTGTTTGGCAATGCCGATCGATCTGCGACGATCGGTCGAGGTGAGCACTTTGCTTGCATCCGTTGCAAAGTACCAGAGCGGACATTTCGCGTCTGCGACCGACGAGGATGTGGTGATTTTGACCGCACCATCCGAGTCTAGGTACAGGTACTGCCCTTGCGTCGGATGGAGAGGGATGGACCCCACAGATACATCGAGTCGGACACCTTTGACAAATCCGATGCCTGTAGTCCAACTCGCCGTAAGTCCCGATGCTGTGAACCCCAGTCCCATCGATCCGCCACTTGTCAAAACGAAGCCATTATTGACTTCGCCAACAATGCTCTCAGCAAGAGTGTGTGCGTCAAAGATGCCTTCCTCGATATGGTTCATCCGCGTTTCGGTAATTCTGGTCCCTTCTTGGATAACAGCCCCCGATACAGGATCGACGATCCGATTTTGCCACGTTTGTTTTTGATAGGTCATTGTGCACCTCCCTGAATCGTGATGGTGAAGGCGAAAGCAATCATCACTCCCGCTGCTCCTTTGGTGATCGCGGTCGGCTTGATTGCCAAGGCTTCTCCAGTTGAATCGACCAGCGTCGCCGTCTGTATCAAACCTGCGTCGCCCTCGTCGTTGAGGTAAACATAGATCGTGACCTTGTTCCCGTCTTGTAATCGCCGATAGATCGGGTACGTCTTGACCTGACCATTGATGACTACAAGCGCATGATCCACATGCCCGCTCAGATCACCGGCGAGTAAACTCAGCGTTTTCTGTTGAACGATCGCCACTCTAATCCTCCTCTCCTGCGATGAGTACCCCACAAAAGGGTGGTTCGGGTGTTACAAAATGCCTGCCAGACTCCTGAATCGTTATCGACTCATCGTACAACCGTCCTTCGCCGCCATCGTCACAATAGAACTCACCGCAGATTGGCAGGTCCTCTTCCCATGAGTAGGCTTTTGCCCTGACAAAAATGGTCTCAGTCTCGATCTTCGGCTGATACGTATGGGCAAGGAAGGCCAGCTTGTTACGCTTGATGTACTCTTCGGCCAGATCGACCACAACCGCGCGCTCCCCTTCGTCCCACTCGATGACCATCCGGTAATTGGCGGAATCGGACACGACCCTCACATCTACCCCGAAGATCAAAGAGAGGGCTGCTTCGAAGTCCACCGTGTTGGTCGGCCCGCCCCGCTGCCATTGGCGAGATATGATGCGCTTACGTCGAGGCTCAAGATCGAGATTCTGTCCGCTCGAAAGTCCGAGCAGCCGCTCCCAATCGGGCAGCGTCATCACTGCCAACTCGGCGGACAGCTCCGCGTACACTTTCTCAACGACCGACTGCGACACATGCATAGCAACTGCGACCATTCTCAAGAGCTGATCGATTCCTGACGCGCCATCTTCAAACCATTTTCGGGGGAAAAACTTCCTCAGCAGATCCAATTCGTGTCCCGTCACGCTTCTGTCACCTCGATCTCGCCTGGCACCGCAAGATCACCAGTCGAGAGTGTGATATCTTGTGCCGGAGCAGTCAGAGAGAAATTAAAAATGCCAAGCGTATCATTGACCGCGTTGGCGATTTTGGTCAGCCTCACTACCCCGACCTCATTTTCAGATTGGATCGTTTCTCCGACCGCAGCTCGAACGCGAGGAAGAACTTCTCCCGCCGAATAGCCACTCTCAAGTTGGACAACCACGCGCACATCGATCTTTTTCGGAGATGGTGGTCTGACAAGGACATTGTCAAAAGCAGCATGCGACTTCCTGATCAGATACGCCTGCACTTCGGTGATCAATTCGTCGGACGGCATGCCGTTGGAGCCCGTGATGATGACGTCCAGCGACCCTGGGCCTCTGGCGAGAGGGAGAACCATCGCACTGACCACCCCACTGATCCGCTTTGCCCACATCTCGTAATCGTAGATCGTCCCACCCTTTTCCATGTTTCGTACCTCGTCGAGAAGGCGGGAGCGTAACGAATCATCTGACTCCTCATCTACCCCCTCTGCGTACAACTCGATCACGTCAGCTGTGTCAATGCCAGCCATGCCAGGCAACAACTTGACAGCTGGTGGCAAATTCCCGATGCTCCCCGATTCCATACACTCTGCAGCACATTCCACTTCCTTTTCTCCGTTTGGGACAGCGACATCCGCAAGCGTGCGATATTCCACGGGCTGAGAGCCAGCTATCGCGATGGAGAGCAACGATCCAGCAGGAATGGGAGTTTCGAATGGCAACGCCATGCTTTTTTGCAATCGGACAAGTAGACGAGCTCTTGTCGCGACCCTACGTCTCACCGTCGCAGATCGCTCTCTGCAAAGTGAATCTAAGTCCGCTCCGACCGCGCTGAAGATCGATCGAGCATCGTACACCGCCTCCGCCGCCAAAACGGTGTTTTGGGTGACGTCCCGAATCGCAAGCAACAGAGTTTTTGCAAGTGCTTGATTCGGTAAGTCTTGCAGAGTTTTGTCAGGGCCCGCGACCGCTTCCACAAGTCGACGAGTGATCTCGTCGGAGGATGGAAACTTGATGCTCACTGCATGTTCACCTCCACCTGATCACCAATGACAGCCTCAAGGCGAAACTCTCTCTCCAGCGCCTGCAGACGGGCAGAGATACGTAAGCTCCCATTGTCTTGCACGATTTCCACTTGATCGACCTGCTGTGTGCGCGGATCTTGTTGACAGGTCTGTACGAGCTCTCGTTGCAGCTCCTCCACGCGCGCAGGAGACATCGAGAGCCGAGCAAGGCGGTACAGAGAAGTGCCATAATCCGGGTAATGGATCAGCTCCCCCCGATCGGTCAGCAAGCGTAAGATCATCTGCTGGCGGTAGTTTTCCACTCCGGAGATCGTCATCAGATCCAATCCCAGCCATTGGACATCTTTAGCAGTCGGGTCATAGAAAATGTCTGTGCCGGCACTCATCGAATTACCCCTGTCACCACGATGCCTTGATCAGTCATCGACAGAAGAAGCTCCCGACCGACTTCCTCCGGAGCAAGGTGAACAGTAGTTCGACAACCGTCGATGCGTTCGCCCTCAACCCGCACGGCCGCACGGTTGCCTTGTACCTCTAAGAGATGCCCAATGACCGCCGAATCGCCTCCGCCGAGAGGAATGATCAGGGCGTCGGCCAAGGAGTCGTAGACAGGCAAGATGACGCAGTTTTGACCTCCGTGCGCATCTTTGGAAAGTGCCAGCCATCCCGTTTCTTGACCGGTCGGCACGATCCGTGCAATCCCCCTGCGTGTTGTCGCATCCACATTCACGACAATGCCTTTCATCGTTTGCATCCTCTCACCTCACCTCTGGATCTTGTTTGAAAGAGTGATTTCGGTCGTTACCCCGTCCATCGACTCGCTGTAGATCACTTGGGTTGCATAGAAGACTTGAGAAAGCCCATAGCCAACCCCTTGCAACGCCACTCGGCGGTCGGGCCACAACTCCAAATATCTCGGAACGAAGACATCCACCGTGATATCCTGCTTGGTCAATTCCTCATAAACCGATCGTACCTTGCGCTTCAGCTGCTCCGGGGTATGACCTGGCATTGTCCGCTTGTGGATGATTGCAGTCTCGTCATCTTTCTGCGGTTCCCTTGGATAATAGGCGCTGTACTCCGTGGTGCTGCTCGATTTTCCGCTGCCTGTCGACTTGTATCCTCTCCCCTCGACTATGATGTCGCGCGCGCCGGACAAAGATCGTTTCCACCCTTTGATTTCGCAGTCGCGACCGTAAAGTAAGCTGATCGGCGGAAGTTTCATTTCAGGGACGTTTTCATGCGGCCCAAAGTAGCCCTTTGTCCCGGTCACGCGCACGACGAATCCTTCCCACTCCGCAAGCCAGTTGAGCAGCTCCCAATCGTCGAGGTCGTTCGACGTTGCGGAATGTGTGCCATGTCCGCCCTCCGAGTAAGTGCCGATCAGCGATGATGTTCCTTCAACCACGGCATTCGTAATTCCGTGATACTTGAAGATTTCTTGCGCAACAGAGGATGCAGTCCTGTTTTTCAGGTCTCGAATCTCTTTGCGTTCCACCATCCGGCCGATCTTGCCTCTCCCCCCGATCCTCACAAACTCCCCCGACATCGTTGCCTCATACTCGATCTCATCCATGATTCCAGCGATTAGCTGTCGTTCGGCGATCGCGATCGAAAGAGGTATGTCCTTACCAGTCAGCAGACGCGTCGTTTGCTTGTTGTTGGACGCCAAAAGACCATCGCCTCCGATGGTCCAAGGTGCCTTTATGGTGAGGTGATCCGCTTCGTCGTAAGCGGGCAGCGATACGGACCATTCGATGTATGGAATCCGTTGACCATCCACCGAGACACGTCCAAAGTGATTTTCTAGTCTGTGCTCGGGATCTTGGAAGATCATGATGGGATCACCAACTTCATCCCCACTTTCAGTAGGTTTGGATTCGTCCCGATTACCGTTTTGTTGGCAGCGTAGATTCGGGGGTACTCACTCGCCTTGCCAAAATATTTCAGCGCGATGTGCGACAGCGTGTCGCCGCTCACAACGGTATGGACCTTCTGCGATGTAGCGGCAGTCTGCTTTCCAGCGGATGAATCAAAACGGGCGACAGGGTCTGCCTTCGCAGCTGTCGCAGGGGAGTAGGTAAAATCACGGTGCAAAGTGATCTTAAATTCGATCAGCTTATCCCGTTGCCAATTCCACTCCCAGAGAACAACCTTGCACCAGTAGGAGTACGACCCGAACTCGACCAATACGGTCTGGTTGGTAGCACAGATCCGGTCAAACTTCATGCAAATTTCCAGCGCGTCGAGCCGGTAAAATGACCCCTCCCAAGTGTTTTCGTGGCGGATGAAGTACCCGCGGGGCTGATAAACAATGCTCCCGCCTGGCAACTCGGTCACCACTGTTTTCTGTTCGCCGCCGAGTCCGAAGGTATCGGGGGCTGCAAGACCAGAGAAGGCAACTCCAGCGATCACAATCATAGATTCACCCCCGGCTTGATCCTTGCCGCGTTTCGCTGATCGCGAGCGCCGATGTCTCGCACAATTCGAGGCAGATCGCTTTTTGTGAAAGCAGTCAGAGCATCGCGAATCTGTTGCTGCACATCGCCATCTGAAGCATGCACCACAATGGCACCCTCGGCGACGTGCAAAGAGACAGAGATGGGAGGTTCGGAACTTTGCGATGCCGGACGCAGCGCTGCACGTCCGGATGGAGAATGCCCACTCCCACTCCCCACATCTCCGAGATTGGTCGGCAAAGTGGCAATACTGGCCGCATCTGCCACCGCGCTCTGTAGAGCGCCTTTTCGTCCCCGTATCCCATCCGCGAAAGATTGGACGAGATTGCCGCCCCACTTGTGGTTCGTCCGCAACGGCCCCTCTTTCGTCGGTGAATGCACACCAACATAGTCGCTGATCGTCGAGGAAAAACCTTGCATCGTGTTGACCAGATCGCCCTGTTTGGATGAGATGCCCGAAATATACGAGCCCATGAGGTTTTCGCCCCATTTTCTGCTATCCTCGTTAAGACCAGTCATCGTCGATGTGATCTTGTCCCCGCTCTCATCAGTGGCTTTTTTCACGGCTTCGACGCGGCTTTGCAGCTCACTTGCTTGAGCAGTAATTTTCTCCTTTTTCGCTTCGCTTTCTTTGTCTTTCTCATCCATACCGAAGGTTTTCTGGACCTGGTTGAACATGTCGCCAGCCCAATTGGTAACCTTGCGCGTTACCCCACTCTCGTCTGCCCATGTGCCGAGCTTTTCACCCAGCCAAGAGCCGGCCCAAGATCCAACCGCAATTCCTAATGGACCTGCCCACGACATAAGAGCACCGCCCGCTACGCCGCCGACTAGAGAACCGACTGTTTTCCCACCATCCTGAGAAACGGCTTCCTTCCAACCAACATCCTGAGCCGTGTTGTACATGCCAACGCCCGCGCCGATCGCGGAAACAGCCGTGCCCGCCACCCCGATTTTACCGACAGCTGATCCCACTTTGGATGAGCCAATTTTGCCCATAAAACTTTTTGCACTTTGCCATTTTGAGGACTGGCCTTGACTGTTTGGTCCGTTGGGATTCGGATGTGGACCTTGTCGATTCTGGCCGTTTGGGATCGGGCCGCCTCCCTGGCCATTCGGAGTAGGTCCTCCTGTTCGATTCTGACCAGGCTGATTCCGCCTTTGGCCGTTCTGCTGCCCCCCGCCTTGTCGCTGGCCGTTCCGTCCGTTCTGATTGCGGTTGCCATTGCGATTCCCTTTTCGACTTCGCTTATTCCGACCTCCGTTTTGGACAGATCCATTCAGATAAACGATTTTCGCATTGACTCGCATTGTAGCTACGGACGTGCGATTGTTCCTTTGAGTCGCATCACCCGACGTTGGCAAGTTGTTGTTTTTACGGTTCTTGAATTTCTGCAGCAACGAACCTGCAACTTGGAAGGGCTTTGCGATCCCTGTTGCTGCGGCTTTTATCAGCTTTACAGCTGC
Source organism: Tumebacillus lipolyticus (assembly GCF_042682745.1). Classification (NCBI taxonomy): domain Bacteria; kingdom Bacillati; phylum Bacillota; class Bacilli; order Caryophanales; family Alicyclobacillaceae; genus Tumebacillus; species Tumebacillus lipolyticus. The sequence continues at coordinate 14,241 of NZ_JBHUIO010000026.1, forward strand.
GACCGCGGCGAACGCACCCGCCAAGAATTTTGCCCAGTCTGGCATCTCCCAATCGATAATCTTCTGATTCGAGAGATCGTCGAACCGTTCCGTGAAACCTAAAAACTTCGAGATCGAAGGCCACGACTTTTCAATTTGGTCACCAAGCCAACTGAAGGTGTTCCCTATCGTTCTGCCTACAGCGCTAAATGCCGGAGCGAGATTTTTTTCGTACCAATCCACAGTTTGCTGTCCGTAGAGCAGCACCTTTGACCACACAGCCTGAGCATAAGGTCCGATCTTATCCCAGTGCTTATAAAGAAAAAGGCCGGCGAGCGCGAGCAGGCCGACTACTCCGGTCACCTTGCCCATCGTCCGCATGGAGCCAAGTAAAGTGGCGTCCGCCGCCTTGAGTCCAAGCCTGAATAGGCCGAAAGCGGACGTCGCGACCATCAAACCACCAGACACGAGCGCCAGAGCGGCCACTCCTGCAGCTATGACAACAATCCACTTAGCTATTTTGGGATGGTCATCAAAGAATTTGATCATCTTTGATAGCCATCCAGTAACCTTCATCAGCGCGGGAACGGCCATTTCCATAAGCGGCTTACCGATCTGCATGCCAAGGGTTTGTACCTGGCCGGATACGATATGCATCTGTCCGTTGTAACTGTCACGGATCGCATCGATCTGCTTGTGCAAAGACTTCTGGATCTTCAATTGCGACGACAGACGATCAAACATCTCTTTGTGAGAAGTGATGATCGCAAAATCCTGTCCTTGCTCGCCGAACATGTGATTCATGAGAGCGGCCCACTGCAGATCGCCACCAGAGAACTCAGAGCCGGTCATCGCCTTCGCACGCGACTGAATGAGCTCCAAGTCCTCTTCCGACATCTCTTTTGTCCAGTCTTCGGACGAAGCCCGGGAGACGAATTCCTTGTGCTTCGCGGACAGTATGTCTACCATCTCTGCATAGCTCTTTAGGCTGTCCTTGTCTTTGAGGAGAGCAGCATTGTCGAAACCGACAATCTCCACCGTCCCGCCCTTTTTCGTTACGGTTTGAATCCCTTCGAGCAGCCCCGCTTCCGCCATCGCCTTGAGCTGTTTTTGCCCGCCTTTGGTGTTGAGATACTTGAACGGGTTGATTCGCTCGGCGAAGTCCTTGATGTGTGTCCCTGCCATCGAACCGGAAACACCCGCTCGCTCAGCCATTGCAGTTGCGAGCAGGTTATCTTGCTCCGTCCAGCCAAGATGCTTGACCACAGGCATCGAATACTTGAAAGCTTCGCCAAGCGACTCTGAGCTCGCGTGCGTGACGTTTACCACGCGGGACATCCCGTCAGCGAACTTTTGCATTCGTTCCAGGTCATTCGTGATTCCGGCATCCTCCGCCATCCGAGCAAAGTTGTACGCTGATCGCTCAGCGGAGGAAGATTTCTTCATGCCGATCTCAATTTCGGCTAGGTAAGTGGCTTCTTGTGACACGTTGCTCAAAACTTTGTCCGAGATACCCGCGTGCGCGAGCTCTAGGTTGATTGACCCGACTTCTTTTTGTGAAAACAGAGTGTTTTGCGAGAGTTCAAGCGCGCGTCTCTCGATCTCCTTGATTCGCGAGTCATCAGGAGCCACACCGTACACGCTACTTAGGCCGATCGCCTGCATTTGGAGATCGCCCGCTTCTTTCGCAATGCCACTAACCTGGCTCATTAGCCCACGACCGAACTGCTGCAACTGTTGCCCCGCATGCATTGTGGCTTCCAAGCCTTCCATTTGCGTCTGGAGCTCTATCAAGTCACGTGTTGCGCGCTTTGCGTCCTCGCCCATCTTTTTAAAGCCGCCCCCTGCGTTTTTCGCGCTGTTGCCAGCTCGATCAGCCGCGGAGCCCGCTTGAGTTGAGTCACTTCGGAATTTCGCCAGTAGTCGGTTTGCAGCACTGACCATCTTTTGCATCTTGTCTATCTTTCGGGTCGATCCATCAGATGCATCACCGAGCAGACGGGTGGCTTTCGATGCCTTGTCGGTCTCCTTTTGCATCGCGCCCGCATTCTTGGAGACTTGCTGGACGATTTTGCCGATGTTGAATAAGCCACGTGACGCTCTGTCGGTCAGTGAGATCCCGACGCTCGCTCGAAAGACTACGCCTTTTGCCAATGCCTACACCTCCTCATCGGCAGAAATAGGCAGGTCGCTTTGACCTGCCCTCAAGTTTGGTATGCATCCGACAACAACTCATAGACAGCGGTGCGAAGGCTATCAGGCATTTCTAATGCCTCAGTCCATGACACGCCGCCCTTGCTCATCAATCCGATTCCGATGCACTCGTTGACCCACTGTTGGCGTTTCCAGTTGTCGATTCGGGATCGTTTCCCTCTTCATCCTCTTCAGACAGATCGGAATAGCGATTCACGAACTCCTCCAACTCCTCGTCCGTGAAAGTAGACAGAGCTTTGACGAACGAAGCCTGGTCTTTCGGCTGCTTCACCGCTTCTCCATTTACCTCTGACACGGCAAAGATCGCTTTCAGGAATGCCAGTTGTTCGAAGTAGCCTGCCGTCATCCGCCCGTTCGCATCCGTCATAGGCGCGGTCAGAAACTCCGTCATTTTGTAGCGCGAAAAGCCCGACCCTTCCTTTGTTTTTACCTTTTTCCCGGTGGACAGTGTGATCTCAGTCGTTTTCATTACGCAACCTTCTCCCTTTTCTGAGCGTGGATTTTGAACTTGTATTTGATTGCCTTGTCGCCGCCATCTCCCGTTTTCTCGAAGCCGGAGATCCGAACGCCGCCATCCGAGCGGAAGACCCACTTTCGCACATCACCGTTGTCATACACCTCATCGACTCGGACTTCGATGGTCGGCATTGGGCGGTTTTTCCGATGATTTTCTTCCATTTCGTGCATGAGATCGTCGATAAACGGATCAACGACTTCGCCTTCGACATCCAGCTCCCAGCCCTTGAGAATGACGCGAACGTGCTCTGAGGGCTCTCCGATTGGATGTTTTTTCTGTTCCTCTTCAATACGTTTGTAGTTGAATTTCTCGGTCTCCAGCTTGAACGGAGCAGCGCCGTCTCGAACATAGGTGACGATCAGGTCTTTCCCCAACAATCCGTCTTTTGCCATAGGATTCTCCCCTTTCTACGCCGTCAAATCCGCTGCAGACATCAAGCGAATGGTGATCTTGTCCGCGATGTTGAACAGCTTGATCCTGAGCTCTTCAATCGCTTCATCCACATTCCCGATCTCATCCGGCCGACGGAAAGAAATTTTGTAATCTTGGATGACTTCGCTGTTCAGGTCATCCGATCGGCCTTTCAGCTTGTCGAGATAGTGCCGGATGGCGATTTCATACTGTGCAAACCAACCATCGGAGAGGTGTTTGGAGCGATACGGCGTCGTCACCATCTCAAGATCTCGGACGATCAGCGAGTTGACTCGCCGACGGTATGTCTGTCGCAAACGGGCATCCGCTGCGAGTGTGAAGTCGGATTGCAAGGCCATCGCATTTTCTCGCTTTTCATTCACAATCCACGACAAACAAACGACTTGATTCGTCGTCAGATTTTCGATGTCGGCGGCCGTGAGCGGAATGTCGGTCGATTCGATGTCGCCAAACCAAAAGCCAGCTGTGCCGTCCTGAACCGGACACAGTACGTGCGCAATGGCATCGTATACAGCCGCTGGCACGACCCACCCCCTCGACTTGCTCTTGGCTTGGCCGAGGACGAAATGCCCGAATTCGGTGTCATAGTTCTGGCGCATGGAGATGGCCCCTACGATCGACGTATCTGGCACAGGGATATAGGTGAAGGCATTCATTTCCTGTGCAGCCGCCAGCATCGCGTCTGAGAACTGATCAGAGATGTATTTGTCTGCAACAAAGTCGGTGACCTGCGGCAGTGTTTTCAGGAGCTTGAGACCTGTCTTCTTGTACGTGACCGGGTCGTCCTTGCCCAGATAGTCCGCCGCCTTGATCGGCTTTCCGTCCGATCCCCCTGCTAGTTTCGTCTCGGCCAATACATCGGGGTTGCTACCAGGCTGTACCTCTTGCGCCAGCTCCTCCACAACGAAGTCTTTCGAGTGCGCCGCGACCTTCTCCACTGCATGCGCAGGCGTACTCAAGTCGTTATACACTTCGGGTTTTCCGTATGGTGTGCGGAGAATCAATCGGAATGTGTCCGGCTTGTTGCCGGCTTGCACTTCGACGGAGCAGGAGTTACCAAACTCACACTTGTGCATATGCCGCACCGCCAATGTTGGCTTGGCTTCCTTATCGAGCAAGGTAATCTCGGCTTGTTTTGCCATGTCGCCGCGAACGTTGATGATCGCCAGCGTTTGCACACCCCGTTGCAGCGCAGCGTAGGCGGCCTTCGACCCACTGTAGTTCTCGGTGAAATCCCCACACTTCTCGACGAAGTCGGTCAACCCGTTGACAATTACTGGCTCAGTCAACGGTCCTTTCTCGAAAACTCCGATGATCGCCAACAAATTTGACGTGTAGCCGCCTGGCTTCTCGGGCGGTGTCGGCACTTGCTCTTCGATGTAGATGCCCGGGGTCA